>CAXTYC010000020.1:0-30389 GCA_964248365.1 uncultured Chroococcidiopsis sp.
ACAGTGGCAGGTTGGGCAAGATGGCAGAGCTTCCGGCATGAGTCAACGCGCCAATTATAGTTCACTATTCTCATCTTATCCTTTCCTTTTGAGGACTACCCCAGCGAATTCAAGAAGAATATAACACGATGAAAGATGTAGCCACTGCTTATTACGAACTTTTGAAGGATAGCAGAAATACTGAGGTTTAAACAAAAATCAGTTGACTGATAAGCTATTGCATATAAAAATTGCCTCTTGCCTCTTGCCTCTTGCCCTATCATCACTAAAAATTAAATGTACATCAGCTGATAAAGCTACCAAGATAATTCCTTATTTGCCGATGTCTTCATTCCACAACTGAGGATTTTTTTGAATAAAATCGCTCATTAGCTGTTTGCATTCATCCAGGTTTAAATCAACTACTTCAACGCCGTGAGATTCCATAAATTCTTTTGCACCTGGGAAGGTTTGAGATTCACCTGCGATCACTTTTTTGATGCCAAACTGAACTACTGCCCCAGCGCAGAGATAACAAGGCATTAATGTAGAATAGAGGGTTGTATCTTTGTAATTGCCAATTCTACCAGCATTACGGAGGCAATCAATTTCTGCATGGGTGACAGGATCGCCATCTTGTACACGCTTGTTATGTCCTCTACCAAGAATATTGCCATCTTTGACCAAAACCGAACCGATGGGAATTCCGCCTTCTTGATATCCTTGTTTAGCCTGGGCGATCGCAGCTGCCATAAACTCATCCATATATAATTCTCCCATCTAATATCTAAAAAGTACGGGCGGGTTCACCAGCCATCCCTGACTCCAACAAATATTTTAGGTGAACCCTTGCTACGACTCCTAATTTTTGACTTTTGACTTCCTTACTATGTCTAAACAACTCGTGCTGATGGATCACGATGGCGGTGTTGATGATTACCTGGCAACTATGTTGCTGATGACGATGGATCATATTGAATGTTTAGGTGTCGTCGTCACTCCGGCTGATTGTTATATTCAGCCTGCACTTAGCGCCACACGCAAAATTTTGGATTTGATGGGTTGTTCTCATATTCGAGTTGCCGAAAGTACGGTGCGTGGTATTAATCCTTTTCCTCGTCTCTACCGTCGTGATTCGTTTATTGTCGATCATCTCCCCATTCTCAATCAGAATGACACGATTCGCACACCTTTGGTTGCCCAAACTGGTCAAGAGTTTATGGTACAGGTGTTGCGTGATGCTCCCCAACAAGTGACACTGATGGTAACTGGACCATTGACGACGGTAGCAACTGCTTTGGATATAGCACCGGAGATTGAAGCGAAGATTTCACGAATTGTGTGGATGGGGGGTGCGCTGAATGTTCCTGGTAATGTGGAAAAAAGCCTCGAGGCGGGACAAGATGGTTCAGCCGAGTGGAATGTATATTGGGACCCTTTGGCAGCTGCACGGGTGTGGCGATCGCAAATAGCGATCGTGATGTGTCCTTTGGATCTAACTAACAACGTCCCTGTTACTTCAGACATTGTATACCAGATGGGCAAACAGCGCAAGTATCCTTTATCAGATTTAGCAGGGCAGTGTTATGCACTTGCCATTCCGCAAGATTATTATTTTTGGGATGTGCTGGCAACGGCTTATCTGGCACACCCAGAATTCTATCAGCTAACCCAGTGGGAAACGGCGATCGTTACAACTGGTCTTAGCCAAGGACGTACCAAAATAGAAACGGTCGGTCGTAAAATTCAAGCAATGGATCAGGTAGATAAGTCGAGCTTTTACACTTATATTTTGCAGCAATGGGCGCGGTGAGTAGGGGTGAGGGGCGCGCGTGAGGACAAGGGGATAGGGACAGGGACAAGGTGAGTAATTACTTTAAGCTTCCCCCTCTCTCCAAGTCTTCCCCTCCCCTTGTCCAATTCTTGCCCCTAGCCTCTAGCCCCTTGCCTTAAATCTTTGTAACTTTTTGTCAAGGGCTTTGCTATCTGTCTTCACCAAACGAGCCTAGTTTTAACATGGAAATACAATTAGCCTATGTTTATACTAGCTACAGTAAATTCTTATTAAGAAATATATATATATCTTGCATCTGCTGAGCAGAAAATTTCATAATTAACCCTGGTAGAATACAGGTTTTAGTTGCCTGCCAAAGAGGGTTTTAGGGCGTTTAGCCGATAGATATGACGATCGCTAGTAACTAATGGAAAGCAAAGTAGTGCTGTTAATAGAGGGTGCTGCCTGGTAATAATTGGGCAGAGCGGGGAGGAGTGAGAAATTAATAATATTCTGCCGTAGTTTTCAGCAGTTGCGGTAAAATTTGTTGCATAAAAGCCAGGAGCAATTGAAATGATCGGTTTTATCAAAAAGTTATTTAGTGGGATTCTATCTTTTTTGTTTGGGTTGTTTGCAGGCAGGAAATCTGAGGCACAACTTGCGCCCAGCAATGCCAAAGGGAAGAAAAGCAAAGGCTTCTTCATGGAGTTGAATGAAGATGACGAAAATCCGCTAGCCAAAGGTAAGCAAGCAGTCAAAGCCGAACTTAATCAGGCAGCTGATAAGACAAAAGAAGCAGTTGATAAGACAAAAGAATTAGTAGCAGCAGCAACTAAACCAGTCAAAGCAGAGTCTGCCAAAGCGACATCACAGCCAGCTAAACCAGAATCTGCCAAAGCTAAACCAGAACCTGCCTCTACAACCAAAAGCACTGCAAATAGTCAACCAGCCAAAACTGAAGCAACTGCAAACAATCCAGCAGCCAAAGTTGAGCTAGTGCAAACAGCCGAAGGAGTCAAGGCTGAACCTGCCAAATCGACAAAAGCATCATCAGCAAGTGCTAACAGTCAAACTGAAACAACGTTTGCTCCCAAATATCTCGCGCCTTCTGCCAGTACTAACGGTCGTCGTCGTCCAGGACCAAATATGAACACTTTTCTGGATATGGCACGTCAAGTTAAAACTCCTGGCTAGAACTAGTGGCTGGTGGCTGGTGGAACCAGTGGCTAGAAAAAAACTAGTCACTGGTTCCACTAGTCACTTATCACTTTTAAGAAGGCTAGCCCACTATAGAGATGAAAAGCCCAGTCCCCAGGAGTCTCATCTGTGCGAAGCAGGTGAATGTGAGACTGGAAATCACCAAGGGAATCAATTTGCTCTAACGCTGTCTGGGCAAACGGTGTGAAATCTGACCAAATTGCCCCAGGGTGATGTTTGTCAAGAAAACCGATTAAATGATTCCAGTTAATTCTCGTCGTCATCTGGCTGCTTGGTAGGTTCTGCTGGTCAGAAAGCATCATGCCATGATGAAATTGATATGAGCGATCGCACCTGAGTATACAATTCCTATTAGTCAGGTGTAGATCGCAAAATTGAGCATAGTCTTGGGTTTGGGTTTTACGCTCTAACCTGCCTCGCACATTAAGATCTACTACTTGCTCAAAAATTGGCAATAGTCCAGTTACACGTTGCGAGACTTCTGACCAGTTGAATGTAAGAGAACCCTTTTGACCTTGTTCATTTTGGCAAATAACAGTGGCTTCTGGGGTGGCTGACTGAAAATACTTAACTTGAAAAACACGGATTTTCTGAATTTGGGCGAGGGTTGCCCAAAAACAAGGAACACCCGATTTGCATAGATGCTGACCCAAAAAACGCAGTTCTCCAATCGCCCCAGTTCGATACAGCCGCCAGCTGCGACTTGGTAGCACAAGTCGGGCTGTATAGGAATCTATCTGCATAATTTGGGCAAACTTTTGAGCAGCTACTGTCTTAATTTCACTGGCGACAGGTTCTAAGACTAATACGCCGATTTGGGTATCGATAGGATCAGCTGTAGCTTGAGCAAGGGCTTGTTGTCGCTGCTGTTTAAGCAGAACTTCTACTCGCTGCCAACCCTGACGCGCTTGAGCCACAATCTTGTTATTAATTGTATGACGTAGCAGTTGCTGATAAATATTTGCTGCTGCTTCGAGATTGCCAGATACTTCATGCAGTTGTCCGCAGTAAAATTGTACCCAAGGGTCTTGGGGTGAATCTTTTAGTAGCTGTTGCAAAACTTTTGCAGCGGTTTCATAGTCTTGGCATTCAAAGGCAGCAGCAACGCGGCTTAGCATGGCTGTAACTTAGGGGTGTTCGAGCTTGGGGGTTAAGGAGACAAGCGAAGATAATTACCAATTAATCAACTTAAGTGGCTGGTAAAAATTGACCAATTTACGTATAATAACCTAACATATTTAGTCTTCAAATGCAGTAGCTGCAACGGACACTGCAACAATTGGGGCTGTGACTGCTCTTAAGATGCGGCGACCGAGAGAAACAGGTTGGAATCCTATGGCGATCGCTTCCTTAACTTCAGTTTCAGTCCATCCACCTTCTGGACCAGTGGCAATTACAATTGTTTGTCCTAGCTCTTTTAAGCAATCTCTTAAATGGGGAGAGTCACCCCTCGCAACACAGATATATTGCTGGTTGATGTCAGAAGTATTACTAATGACAGATGACAAACGGGTGATAAAAGGAACTGGTTCTAAAATTGTTGGTACGATTTGACGTTCAGATTGTTCAGCTGCTTCGGTTGCAATGCGCCGCCAACGTTCCAATTTCTGCAAACTAGGATTGAGTAAAGTGCGATCGCTCATCACTGGGGCAATACAACTTACCCCTAACTCAGTACATCCGCGTACTACTTCATCAAATCCATTGCCTCTGGGCAAGGCAGCAATTAGCGTAATTGATACGGGTAACTCGGTTTGAATCGAAATTGGTTCTAAGATTTGTGCTTTTTCTCCCATTTGGGCTAACCACCAATGCCCAAGACCATCCATAGCAATAAAGCGATCACCCTCCCGCAACCGTAACACTCGGCTTAGGTAATGGTGTTGCCCAGTCGTTAGTAATATCTGTTGGTCTTGGATTTGAGAGGGGGCGATCGCTAGTCTTTGCAGCTGAGGCATGATTTTGGATTTGTGTCACGCAAAGACGAGGACACTTGCGTGCGGGGGTTCCCCCGCCCACGCAAAGTGTCCGGTGCAAAGGTGCAAAGATATAAAAGGGGTGGTTATGAGAGGTTTTTTAGGTAGGTTTCTATTGCCTCGTTAACTAATTGTGTCATAGATTTGCCTTGGCTAGCGGCGGTTTCTTTTAGTCGTTGATAAACTCGGTCTTGAAGGGTAACACGGCGGCGGTTCTTACTAGCGGCTGTGGTTGTGTTGGCGATCGCTACTACTTGACCGTTACTTTCGTCTGTAATCTCTGCGGTAGTAGAGTCTGCCATTGCTTCTATTAGACCGTCACTGTCGTCTGTGATCTCTGCCGCCTCAGTGATTTCGGATTCATAGTTAGCGGCGAAATCACGAATTGCATCGAAGCCTATCCTCGTGCAAAAGTCACCAAAAGTTTCCCCAGCGTCGCGCGATCGCTTAAAATAGACAAATATCGGTTCTAGTTGGGTTTCTAGGTCGTTAATATGCATCCGCTCCATGTATGGTAATGCCAGTCTAGTTTGATTGGCTGAACCTCCTAGCCATACTTGGTAAGAATCAGGGGCGCTGCCTACAAAGCCTAATTCTGCCATGTAAGGTCTAGCACAACCGTTCGGGCAACCAGTCATTCTCACGACAAAATGTTCTTGCTCTAAGCCTACTTTATCTAGCAATGCTTCAATTCGCTTCAGGACACCTGGCATTGCTCGTTCTGATTCGGTAGTTGCCAAGCCACAGGTTGGTAAGGCTGGGCAAGCCATAGAATAGCGTACTAAGGGGTTGATGGCATTTGGGTCGATTTGAACGCCGTTGCTAGTTAGAATCTGCGCGATCGCTTGTTGCTTTTCTGGTTCTATGTCGTAGAAAATGACATTGTGGTGAGGTGTTAGGCGGATTGGTAAGTTAAACTGTTGGACAATTTCTCGCAGTGCCGTTCTTAGTTGGAATGATCCTTCATCTTTGACTCGACCATTTTCTACTGATATCCCCAAGAAAAGTTTGCCGTCTCCCTGTTCGTGCCAACCTAGAAAGTCTTCATACTTCCATTCGGGCAACGGTTTGAAGGGTTCTAGGGGTTTACCAAAGTATTTTTCTACTATGGAGCGGAATTTGTCAACACCCCAGTCATGGATTAGGTATTTCAACCGAGCGTGACGGCGGTCTGTGCGATCGCCATAATCCCGTTGGGTTGCTACAATTGCTTTAATTAAGTCATAAACATCATCTTTTGCAACATAGCAAATCGGATCAGCTAGCCGTGCAAAAGTTTCCTCTTTGTTGTGTGTCCGTCCCAAACCGCCGCCAGCAAAGACATCAAAGCCTTCTAGTTCTTGCTGATCGTTGGTAATCACAACCAGTGTAAGATCTTGGGAATACAAATCAATCGAGTTATCTCCAGGTACTGTTACACAG
This sequence comes from uncultured Chroococcidiopsis sp., assembly GCA_964248365.1. GTDB lineage: Bacteria > Cyanobacteriota > Cyanobacteriia > Cyanobacteriales > Chroococcidiopsidaceae > Chroococcidiopsis. The sequence continues at coordinate 6,370 of CAXTYC010000020.1, forward strand.
ACCTTGAACTTACGCGGCATATAGTAAGTGCCGTAAATTGGTTCTGGGCTGTCATGAATGATTGTGCCAGTACCGTTTTTCTGTCTTGCTGCGACTACGTCGGGGTTTTCTTGGGCGCTAATTGCTTTTTCCCCATCTAGCCAAATTTCGTAGTAAGCACCAGTTTGCGGCGTTAGCAACTGGGCAATATTATCAGCGTATTCCCACGCGTACTGATACTCACGTTTATTTTTGAATGGAGCTGGGGGAGCCATAACATTGCGGTTTACATCACCACACGCTCCCAACGTCGAACCCATGCTATTGATGATAGATGCGATCGCGCTTTTTAGATTTTTCTTCAAAATCCCATGCAGCTGAAAGCCCTGTCTCGTGGTGGCTCGTAACGTCTGATTGCCATATTCCCCAGACAACTTATCCAACGTCAGATACAACTGGGGCGGCACAAATCCACCTGGATTTCTAGTTCGCAGCATGAATTGGTAGTCTTTCTCCTGCCCCTTCACCCGATTGTCTCGGTTATCCTGCTGATAGGAGCCGTGAAACTTGAGAATTTGAATTGCGTCTTCGGTAAAATATGTTGTATCTTGAAGGATCTCTGTAGCGACAGGCTCACGTAAAAAATTACTGCGTTCCTTGAGTCCTTCTACCTTGGAAGGCTTGCGAGTTGCGGGAGTGGGAGGAGTCGAAGATTTAACCATTTCAGTTTAAAGAAATTTCCACCAGATATATATTTATCACTGCCGCCTGGTAAATCAGTAACACCCCAGCGGCTGAATAATCCCCAGTAAATCCGTCGGTATTATGAGGAATATATGAACAGTTTGATTTTAACACGATATAAAAAGCCCATGTTTGCCACTGTAACAACAGTCAACAACCGCTGTTTGAACAGCAGAGGGGCGCAAGGGGCAGAGGAGATCCAGAAGAAAATCTAATCCAAGGCTCCGAAATCTAAAATCCCCTTTCCCCTTTCCCTTTTCCCTTTTCCCTTTACCCTCGCCCCACTAGCTCAACCGTGCTGTACATTCCAAAATCAACCTTTGATTCTCCAATGCATAAGGTTGAATTTCCAAAGCTTTTCGGAAAGCATGGATAGCATCTGTATAGTTTTCCAGTGCTGCATGGCATAAACCTATACCATGCAACGCCCCGAAATGAATCGGATTGAGTTTGACAACTATTTCGCAGTCATCCAAAGACTTTTGATACTCTCCTATTACGTAGTAAAGTACAGCTCGTCTATTCCAGGCTTCTACAAAATCTGGTTGGTCGTTGATGAGTTCTGTCAGCAGTGCTTCAGCTTCTGTGATTTTTCCCGCTATTAGCAAAACCTGAGTGTGCTGCAAAATCTCCCAACCATATGCCCCCTTTTGGTAAAACCAACGCCGCCACAATTCCTCTGTTGCCTGCTGACGAACCATTTCCAAAGGGCTTTTCAAGTCCTCTAATAATGAATTGATTGATGACTCTTTCATGAATTTAATTTTCTAATTTTTGTATTATTTTTATTTTAGTTATTTATTTTATCCTGATTCAAAATAGTATAATATTGTTTTTTATTTTTAAAATAAATAGTAAGAAAAGATACATTTTTAAAGTTTAACTCTAAAGATATAGCAACCCTAAATGATTTGTGAAATCTTTCATCATGGTTGTCCTTTGTTATTTGTCCTTTGTCTGAGTGTAACTACAAATGACGCGGGACAAATGACCAAAGACGATCAAGTCTTGTGTATTTCATGAATCAAATAGGATTGCTATAAGGAGGAACTCTGAAAAAAATGGCAGCCCGTGTATTGGCGGATCTGTTGTGTATCATGAGTTATCGAGTTTGAGGGGCTGCCATTTTTTTATGTCCTTGTACTTAGTAACTTATTTTTTCTAAAGGTTCCGTTAGAAAGCAATATGAAAAATAAATTAGCATAAACTTAAAATATACCCAAAAGCTGTAAACTATCTATCGTTAGATATTCTGATAGCTGCACGGTCTGCCTGTTAAGAAATTGCTATGAGTACTAAATCAGCCCGTTCCTATGCAATCCTCTCAATCGGCGCGGCAGTTCTGACAATTGCCCTGAAGTTTGGCGCTTACCTGCTGACGGGATCAGTTGGGTTACTATCGGATGCTCTGGAATCTGGGGTTAATTTAGCTGCTGCTCTGGTTGCATTTTGGGCGCTTGGCTTTGCTGCTAAACCCCCTGATGCAACACACGCTTTCGGACATTCTAAGGCTGAGTATTTCTCTAGTGGTCTGGAAGGTGCATTGATTTTGGTTGCAGCCGTCAGTATTAGTGTGACAGCCTGGGAACGTTTATTTCATCCCGCCCCGTTGAATGGGCTTGGACTTGGGCTTGGGCTTTCGCTAGTAGCAACCGCAGTGAATGCAGGTGTTGCCTTAGTGCTATTACGAGCAGGACGACGCTTGCGGTCAATCACCTTGCGAGCAGATGCCCACCATCTTCTAACGGACGTGTGGACTTCGGTTGGGGTGGTTTTGGGTTTGTTGTTGGTTAAATTGACAGGCGCTTTAGTGCTTGACCCTGTGATTGCCCTGCTTGTCGCAGTTAACATCGTGTGGACAGGGGTAAAACTTCTAAAAGAGACGGGATCTGGGCTGTTAGATTCGGCACTTCCGGCGGCTGAGCAGCAAATCGTTACTGCTATATTATCCGATTACGACAACCAAGGCATTCAGTTTCACGCCTTGCGAACACGGGTAGCCGGATCGCGTCGATTCGTCACTTTTCATATTTTAGTACCTGGAGAATGGACGGTTCAGCGCGGTCATGACCTGTGCGAAGAGATAGAGTTAGCGATCGCCAAAGCGTTACCTGATACCCACGTCATGACTCATTTAGAGCCGTTGGAAGATCCCACATCATGGGACGATCAGCACTTGGAACGGACAATCGATCTAGGATAGTGCTTATGCTCCTCCACGATCGCCCTTTGTTTTTTCAAGTGCGATCGCGCATCAGTGACAGACAATTTTTGCAACCCACTCGTCCTAAAACGCCTCTACCCGCCAGCTTAACTTAAACTAGAAAACATTACTGCTTAAAAAACATCATGTCATGCTATGGGTAATAGCTGATGGTTAGTGCAATTCAAAAAAGTAATAATACGCCATCAGATGGTGTGAGTGTACTCGAAGTTGGGTTTGTTGTTTTGCACAATGTTAGCTGGCAGACTTATCAAGCCTTGTTAGCCGACATGGGCGAACACCGAGCGACTCGACTAGCCTATGATCGCGGAATTCTTGAAATCAAGATGCCGTCAAAACTACATGAACTCATTAATCGACTTTTGGAGCGCATCATTACCACTCTGACTGAAGAATTGGGTATGAATGTCTTACCACTTGGCTCTACAACCTTCAATCGAGAGCAAGCACAAGGAGTTGAGCCTGATTCATGTTTTTACATCCAAAATAGCGATCGCGTCAATCTTGAAGATAACGAACCACCTTTAGATTTACCACCCGATCTCGTTGTCGAAGTTGACATCACAAGTTCATCGCGATCGCGTTTGAACATTTACAAAATCATGGGAGTCCCTGAAATCTGGCGCTACAATCGACAGGGCTTCGCCATTTTGCAGCTAAGCGAAGGGGAGTATGTAGAGTGCGAAAGTAGTTTGACGTTTCCTAAAATTTCAGCCCAATTTCTAACAGCATTGGTTGAACAAGGCAAACAAGCAAAGAATCAGAACGCAGTCATTCGAGAACTACGAAATTACTTGCAAGATGGGGACTAATAATGGTCAGTAGGGTAAATAGCCTTGCCAAAATCGCCGTGTTGTGTTATGTATTAAATTTCTCGGCAGTGTCCTGCGTCGAACTCGGCGATCGCCTCAGAAGCCAAAGCGTCCAGCTTACCGTCTGCGATGTCTTGTAGCTGTTCATCCCAACGCTGATAATCCACGTCAAAAAACCATTGTCACAAGGCGCTGAAATTCGTCTGATGCAAGTGTAAGAATTGCTGCTTCAATTTGCTCAAGAGTTGACATATCAGTTTCTACCTCTCTAACCTCAAGCAGATTATAGCTTTGCGAAGACGGGGTGAATTACGAGCAGGTTGATTGTCAAGCTACACTTGACAAATGCTTGACGTAGATTGCCTTAGCGACGACTTGAAATTACCCTTCATAAAACGCCTTGCAGCATAACTACCAAATTGAGCGGCGGCGAGTAACCTTTGCATTACTGCCAATATCTCTCAACCATCCGCTGCAACGCCGACTGTTAGGTTGCGCTATCAACACATTATCTTTCAAGAAAACGGTAAAAGAGCAATGGAGCTATTGCGATCCAGATAAGAACTCCTATCCAAACTCGTCCTGCAAATATATTGTAGTCGCTTAATAACTTACTCCATGAATGCCCTGCAATGTAGTGACCAAAAAGGAATTCAAAGGTAACAGTTAGCCCCAGCCAAATGAAGCCAATAACGAGTGCCTGTTTGGGTGACTCAAAACTCCAAAAGTGTATCAGCGCCCAGATGTAAAAACCGAATAGTAAGACTCCAGTAATTGTTGAAACTTGATGGGCACGCAACTCACTGAGATATTTCCCGTAGGTGACTTCCCTAATTGTACCGTTGATGATACCGATAAATATCATTGGAATCCATGCCAGAATGTAGCGCCAAATCATAGCTTGTTCCTCCAGGCGTTGCATACCTTGCATTGTAGAACAGAGATATGTTTTAAAAGTATTCACTGACATTTTCAATACACTTGATCATGATTGCCAATGTCAACAAACACAACCTTTCCGTCATCAGTGAAGTAAAACAAAACTCTTTCATCGTATTCCACACTAAAACTCCATAAATCCTTGAGCTTACCTGACAATTTGTGAGTTTTCAAACTTTTATCAAAAGGGTCTAGTGCAAACTGCTCAACATGATTGCCAAAACCTTGCTGTCTTTATCTAAGTTTCCCTTAATTCGCTTTTTGTAGGCACGTTTGAATGAAGAGCTGAAACTAATTTTTACCATTACTCTTCTATCAACTGTCTTAGTTCGTTGATATTAGAGGAAAATCTAAGTAGACCGCTTTGCTCTTCTCGAAGATATTGGCGAAGTTGCAGTTGAATTTCTTGTTTTTCTTCCATAGAAAGACTTTTGAGCGCCTCAACTAAATCACTAAAGCTCATATACAACTTCTTGTAGTCCTGACTCGAACAATCTAACACGGTAATTGTTATTGGCGAGTCTCACTTATAGCAGCGCGATCTCTCCTTTCCTCCCTCTCTTCCCTCTGCGCCCTTTGCGCCTTTGCGGTTCGTATTTCTTAAATCCCCAAATCCACCGCCACCCGATGCGCGCAAGCAAACCCCGAAAACGCCACCGCATTCAACCCCTGACCTGGAAACGTACTATCCCCCACACAATACAACCCAGGAAGGGCAGTACGATTAAACGGCATCCCCAACAACCCCATCAACTTCCGACGCGGTATAGGTCCATAAGTCCCATCCTCACGCCCCAAAAAGCGCCGATGTGTGCGAGGCGTTCCCACTTCCATATAATCCAAACCAGCATCCAAACCAGGGAAAATCTTCTCCAAACGCTCAATTATCCTTCCGGCTGCATCCTCTTTCTTTTGTTCATAATCACTCGCAGACAACCCCTGCCAATCTTCCACCCAACTCGGCGTAAACGTATGAATAATATGATAACCCGCTGGTGCTAAATCTGGATCTAGCAGCGTGGGAATTGACACAAAAATAGTCCCCTCCGCCGCCTCCATCTTGTCCCAATTTTCTAGCAAGATGTGATGACACTCAGTACCCTTGGGTAATACTTCTGCCTTCACGCCCAAATGCAAATTGAGGAAGCTAGGCGATTTCTTATACCGTTGCTGCCATTTCTTTTCAGCTTGTGGCATTTCTTCTGCTGGCAATAACTTCTCAAACGTATCCCAACGAGTAGAATTAGAAACAATTCGCTTAGCGCGGTATACTTCCCCAGAGGCTAGCTGCACACCGACTGCTTTGCCTTTTTCTGTAAGAATTTTTGTCACCCTGGAAGAGTATTGAATTTTCCCGCCTGCCTTTTCTAATCCTTCTACTAGTTTCTGAGCAATTTGACCTACACCGCCTTTCGGGTAGTTTATCCCACCATAGTGGCGATCGCTAAACACCATCCCCGCATTAATCATCGGTGTCATATCAGCTGGCACAACCGACCAGCAATAACACTCCATATCAATAAACTTCAATAGCTGAGGATCTTTGATATAGCGTCGCGCCATATCTCCAGTATTCTGAGGCAGGTACTTAGCTAAACCGAGACAAGCTAAAGGATGCTGAAAAAATACCCGCGTCAGATACCCAGGTTCTTCCAGCGATAACAATTCCATTCGGTTCAAGCAGTTGAAGACTTTCCAGCACTCGTCATAAAATTTCCGAATTCCCTGCCGTTCGTGGGGAAAATATGCTGTCATTTCTTGCAAAAATTTCTCATAATCGCGGTAAACTTTCAAGTCTAAACCGCTAGGTAAATGATAGTGAATTTGGACTGGATCGGGAATCGTTTCCAAGCTCACATTTACGGCATCAAGCGCTCTAGTCAGTAGGTTGGTAGTGCCTTGAGTCCCAAACCCAAAAATCATCGACGCTCCAACATCAAATCGATATCCTTCCCGCTCAAAATATCCCGCACTACCACCTGGAATCAAATAGCTTTCCAGCACCAGCACAAGGGCGCCCTTAGCTGCTAGTTGGGTAGCTGTTACCAGTCCCCCTATCCCAGAGCCAATCACAATGACATCAAAAGAAGGGCTTTGGCGCAGAGGCTGGGGGCTAGAGGTTGAAAGGGAAGTAACAGGCATGGAGTTAAAGATTTAGAACTTATCTTTGAATGTACACTTTAGCGCGGGCAATGTCAGAAAGCAGGAGCCATAATTCCTAATTCGTAATTCTCCCCTTGTCCCCTGCGTCCTCTTCCTCTAGCCCCAGCGCCCCTAGAAAAATTGGGACTAGCCGGATTACGCCGACCAATCCCGTCTGCCGATCCTTAAAGAGAGGAGAACACTGAAAACCAATATAAACCTGATTGAGAATGAATGTCAATAGTATTGAGAATAATTTGCAACAAGCTCAGAAAACAGGAGGCAAAAGACACAAGTCACGAGTCAAAAGTCAGTTGAGGGCTTGGGAGATAAAGAGAATGCTTTCAATCTAAAATCTAAAATCTAAAATCTAAAAACGCCCTAGCTCCTAGTCCCTGTTCAAAGTATGATGATTCAGATTAATCATCTTGCCAACCTAATACCATTTTGTTTTATCGATGCAACAAACAAAATTCCTGAAAGTACTTTATGGTAAGACTTTTACAAGCCAAAATTTAACATCCAAAATGGTATAAGTCGATGACATTGCAACTGCGCGTCTATGTTCCACCCCATCCTCTAATTAAGCATTGGCTGGGCGTTGCCCGTGATGCTGCTACACCTTCGGTTCTATTCAAAAGTGCTATGACAGAACTGGGGCGTTGGCTGACTTATGAAGCAGTGCGAGACTGGTTGCCCACCTTCGACTTGATGGTGCAAACTCCTTTGGCGAGCGCACCTGCTACTATGATTAATCCAGAAGGAGCGATCGCTATCGTACCAATTCTCCGAGCAGGACTTGCCTTGTTAGATGGAGCTACGACAGTACTGCCTTTGGCATCAATATATCATCTCGGTCTAGTGCGAAATGAAGAAACACTCGAAGCTAGTTGTTACCTAAATAAATTACCTGGGCAGTTTGACTCTAGTACCAGAATTTTAATTACAGAACCAATGCTGGCAACAGGAGGGTCAATTATGATGGCAATGGCAGAATTGATGCAACGTGGCATTGATCCTGCTTTGACGCGGATTATTTCCGTTGTGGCGGCTCCCCCAGCTTTGCAAAAACTCAGTGCAGCATATCCTGGTTTAGTGATTTATAGTGCAACTATTGACGAAGGGTTAAATAGTCAAGGATTTATTGTACCAGGATTAGGGGATGCAGGCGATCGCGCGTTTGGCACATAAGCTAATATGCAGCTGGGGGCTAAAGCACTTACCGAAAAAATTAGGCATTCCTCAAGACGGTATTACCATGAATCAGCGTGATGGATTTACAGGCGGATTTATTGCAGGCACAATTGTAGGTAGTGTAGTAGGTGGCGTAATTGGCGCTTTGCTTGCTTCTGGACGGGCAACAGAATTGGCACTAGAGGCAGAATCTCGACGCAATAACAACCTGTCAGAAGGAAATAATATTAAGCGGCAACGGCGATTACGAGCAGCTAATTCTGATCAAAGTATTGAAATAGCACGGCGCAGCTTGGAAGATAAAATCGCTCAGCTAAATGAGACGATTGACGAAGTACGCATGACTTTGGGGGAAGTAAATGGTAATCAGCTAGGGGAGAACCCAGAGCGAAAAGAGCGCCGCGAGGAGCTACGCTAACGCTTAAAAAACAATCCGAGTCTATCCCCACTCAATTCTCGACTAGTAAGTGATGATCTAGCCTTTCGACCCGAATTGTTTTGGTCAATTTATCGCTTTGTGCCGATCCCAAACAAGCTAATATCCGTTAGATTAATATCAAATCTATATAGCAACCTACTTAGATTTGTGAAATCTTTGATTGTGGCTGTACGAATGTCCTTTGCCTTTGCGTCATTTGTAACACCAAGGACAAATGACGACATTCAAAGCAGTATTTATGATCAAATAAGATTGCTATACTGCTATTGTCATTAAGCTGGAAAATTACATCTCCATGAATTCAATCGCTTTGCTTTCTACTACACTAAATACTTTTATCCAAATTTATGTGGTGTTGCTGATTATTCGGATTCTGTTGACCTGGTTTCCCAATATTGATTTTTATAGCCAACCATTTGCGGCTTTGAGCCAGATCACAGATCCTTACTTAAACCTGTTCCGTTCAATTATTCCACCACTAGGCGGCATTGATCTTTCTCCCATGTTGGCTATCCTGGTGCTTCAGTTGGTAGGGAATGTAATTGGCAGCGCTCTACCAGGGTATAGCTATTAATCATGGGAAGCTCGATTTATGGTAATACAACCATCGATAGTTGCAATTGAGCAAAATAGAACATATAGTGGGGCAAATTCTTACCGTCGGATTTGAGCAGCAAAACCAGCAGCTTTAAACTGCTTAAGTTGCAAAGGTAAAGGTTGATTAGCTGGAACAGATATTCGCAATTCAAAATCACTAATCCCTGGTGGGATTTCTGCAATCGAGCCTATACGGGTTCGATTTTGCATTACTGAGTCATTGTTTGCATCGTAAATTCGCCCAAAAATATCAGCGTCATAGACTGGCTTGTTAGAAGAATTTCCGGCTTTGCCTGTGACAATAAAGCAGTTTGCTGCCCTTGTGGTTCCACCGCTCGTAACAGCTCCTTTGGCAAGTTCGGGTGGACACTCGTGATAAGAAAGGTTGGTTAATTTAATTTGGGTCAATGCTAAAGCAGGGGGAGTATATAGCCAAGCGATTATCCCCAGCAAGCAGGATAAGAGGACAGAAAGAACCCGAAACCGCATAAATTCACCCAAAAAATAAAGTCAGGGCAACATAAGTATAATTCGTAATTGGTAATTTGGAAGGCAAGAGGCGAGAGGTGAGGGGCGAGGGGCAAGGGGCTAGAGGAACCAGAGTCCAGAGGTGAGGGGCGAGCTTAGAGGGGCAAGAGGAACTAGAGGAACCAGAGGCTAGTTGCCCGAGTCCAGTAGCTTTTCTCTCCTCTGCCCCCCTTTGCCCCCCTGCCCCTCTGCTTCCCTTTGCTCCACGAGGCTCCCCCAGCCCTCTTTCTAGCCCCTAGCCCCTAGCCCCTAGCCCCTTCCATAGATACGAATCTTAGAATCGATATAAAATTTGTAATAATTAAGAAAATAGGATAGGCTTGAAGCGAATAGCGCCTATGAACCCAGCCGAGATCGAAGCAGCCCTGCAATCCGCTTTTAACCGCTGTGATGCAGCTAGCTGCCCTCTGAGTGAGCAGCAAAAACAAATGCTGCTGCAAGTGGTCTTGGAACTGATGCCCCCTTCAGCACAATTGCTAGATAAGAGCGATGTGAACTCAGCTCCGATTAATCCTCTAGACGAACTTACACCAGAACAACGTCAAAGCTTTTTACAGTTTGTCAAGGAACAAGAGCAACAAAATCGCCCCTGGAAAATTCAATTAATGAATGATTGGCTACAGGAGCGAGACTCTGGAGCAGTACAATTTATCCGCGATCGCTTTGGTTTGTCATGGCTTAACCGAATCAAGTCAAGTCATTTTGCTAAGTATGCACAACTTGACTTCGACGAACCCTTAAAACTTAAAGTAGGCGATCGCATTGAAGTATCGAATGGTCTGTGGGAATGGGTGCAAGAAGATGGTCCTTGCAGCCGTGAATGGTTCCCTTGCACTGTGATTCAAGTTGAAGAAACTAGCAGTGGTGAAGCCATTGCCACTAATTGCATCATCCGTTTCAATAACGGTGCGGAATACGAAATTCAAGGGGTGTATCAGTGGAATCGCTACAATTGGCGCTGGGCGGGGGAGTGAGAGGGCAAAGGGGAGCCTCGTGGAGCAAAGGGATCACCACTGGACCCTCTAAGCTCGCCTCATTAATGACTCAGGTGTTGTAGCAAAGAAGAGCGCATGATGTCTACTGGGGCTGGCTGCTGTAACCAGATTTTTAATGCTGCTGCACCTTGTTGGACTAACATTTCTAGTCCATCAATAGCGGATGCTCCTTGTTGGTGGGCTTGTTGCAGAAATCGTGTTGGTCTGGGAGTATAAATTAAGTCATAGGCGATCGCTCCTTTTGGGAGCAGAGATATTTCATCTAAACTTAGGGGCGAGTGTTCCCCATGCGGATACATCCCTACGGGAGTTGTGTTCACTAGCAAATCTGAAGAAGCAATCAACTGGGGCAGCTTCTCCCAGGTTTGGATACGTAAATTAACTTTAAAAGATGAATTGCTCCAACTGTCTCGAAATTCCTGTAATTTTAAAGCATTGCGCCCAACTACATAAATTTCCCTAAAGCCTAGCTGACGTGTGCCTGCTACTACGGCTCTAGCTGCACCACCGTTACCTAAAATTACAGCTACTGCCCCGCTCCAGTCTCGGTTATAAGTAAGCAGGGGGGCGATAAATCCTTCCACATCGGTGTTTGTACCTACCCAACCTTCATCGGTACGCCACACAGTATTAACGGCTCCCACAGCACTAGCGACGGGTGAAATCGTCGATAAAAAAGGCAAGATTGCTTGTTTGTGGGGAATTGTGATGTTAAAGCCTGTTAATCCAATGGCGGCGAAGCCTTTGAGTGCCTCGTCTAAATCTTCTGGTTTAACAGGTAGGGGGAGATAAACATAATCAAGTCCCAAACTCGCTAACGCGGCATTGTGCATCACTGGCGACAGAGAATGTTCCACCGGATGCCCAATTACCCCTAAAAGTTTAGTTTTGCCTGTAATCATATGAGGGAGTAGGGAGTAGGGAGCACTTTAGCAGGGGAGCAAGGGAGCAGGGGGAGGATCATCAATTACGCTCTTACGAATTACCTTTCCCCTTTACCCTTTCCCCTTTTACCAATTACCACTCATCACTTTCGACTGACCACTAATTAATAACTACTAACCTAGAATTATTAATGTAACTTAACATTCTTCTTAACATTAATCCAATCATGCAGGCAACAAAAGCCTTCTCTACAGCTCCTATTCCTGGCAAATATTGGCAGTGGCGTGGGCATTCCATCTACTACGTACAAGCAGGAGAGGCGCACCCACAACGTCCCCCTCTGCTATTGGTGCATGGTTTTGGTGCTTCCACAGACCATTGGCGTAAGAATATTTCTGGACTATGTGAAGATTTTCAAGTCTTTGCGATTGATCTGTTGGGATTTGGACGATCAGCCAAACCGAAGTTGGAGTATGGTAGTGATTTGTGGCGAGATCAGCTTTATGAATTTATCACCCAAGTGATTGGTCAGCCAGCCATCTTGGCGGGTAACTCGTTGGGAGGATATGCGTGTTTGTGTGTTGCTTCCCAGCGTCCTGATGCAGCAGCAGGTGTGGTATTACTCAATAGTGCTGGTCCTTTTAGCCAAGATCAGCCGTCGGTTGAAACCGATCCCTTACAATCAGAAGTTCAGCCAGCAAAACAGCCCGATCAGTGGCAAAAATTTATGGGTGACTCTGCTAAGTGGATTTTTCAGCAGCCTTTGGCGCGTTTTCTTTTATTCCAATATGTTCGCCAACCTTGGGTGATTCGGCAAACTCTGGAAAAAGTTTATCTTGACAAAAGTGCAATTACAGATCAGTTAGTTGAAGAAATTTATCGCCCTTCTTGCGATCCAGGTGCAGCAGAGGTTTTTGCCTCGGTGTTTAGCACTCCCCAGGGAGAAAAAGTTGATGTACTGCTTAAACAGTTAACTTGTCCGCTGTTACTGCTGTGGGGGGAAGGCGATCCTTGGATGAATGCAAGAGAACGATCGCCCCTTTTTCGGAAGTACAATCCTGGGCTACAAGAATACTTCCTCCGTGCTGGGCATTGTCCCCATGATGAAGTTCCCGAACAAGTTAACCAGTTGCTGCGATCGTGGGTATTGTCTCTTCCTGCTTCGCAGCAAGCAGCATAAAAGATAAAGGATCAAATGAGTAGTTGGTAGGGGCGCACTTTAAACCAGTTATTTGTTCTCTTGAAAAGTTGGGGGAAAAGAGGGGAAACCCCCTATCTAAAAACACCCCCACTTTCCGCTTGTTCACAAGTATGTCTGATAAACCCGCGCGTACGGTAGTTGGTAATTGGTAATTGGTAGTTGGTAACACCCATTACCCATTACTTATTACCCATTACATAGTTAAAGATTGGGCGTTCGTCTCAATCAACTTAGCCAAATCTTGTAAAAAGGCAGCAGCATGAACGCCGTAAATAATCCGGTGATCGCAGGTAATATTTACTTGCATCTGCTGCCTTACACCTAGCATACCGTCAGCTGTGGCTACGACTTGAAGACGGGCTGCCCCGATCGCTAGGATCGATCCTTGTCCTGGTGGTAAAATCGCATCAAAGCGATCTACGCCAAACATTCCCAAATTCGACAGTGTAAACGTGCCGCTATTGTACTCTTCTGGTTGCAGCTGCTTAGCTCTGGCACGATCTACTAAAGATTTCCAATTGCGAGAGAGTGAATAAATATCTACAGAGTCGGCATTTTGCAGGACTGGCGTAATCAGTCCACCATCATCCATTGCCACCGCTACAGCAATATTAATACCAGTATGATACACAATTCCCTGCTCGGAGTAGCTGGCATTGAGTAAGGGATGCTTCTGTAAGGTTACAGCTACGGCTTTCGCCAATAGCGCCGTCATCGTCACGCCCTTCGACTTAATCTGCTTATAAAGCTTATCCAGCGCATCCGTAGTAATCGTGTAACCTACATGATAGGTTGGCACTTGTAAGCTGGCTACCATATTCCGCACGACGGCATTTTGCAGCGTGTTCAGCGGTACAGTTTGACCTGGATGGGTGGCGACGGGGGCTGGGGCAATTTTGGGTGCTGGGGCGGATGGTGGAGGTGCGACGGGCATCATTACATATGGCTGGGGTGCTGGCATAGTTGGGGTTTGGGGTTGCTTACCCGAAGCCGCTGCTTCTACATCTTCTGCCACAATGCGACCGTGAGGACCACTGCCAGAGAGGGAACTTAAATCGACTTTGAGTTCCTTGGCTAGCTTACGGGCGCGGGGTGAAACCATAACTCGCCCATTGCCATTTGAGCCATTTTGTGATTCGACTGTAGTTTGTGATTCGGGTAGCGCCGTTGTGGTTGAGGTAGATATAGGAACTGTAGCTGCCACATCTGCCATTTGTCCTGGGGATGTTGTAGCATTTGTAGCTGTAGGCTGGGTAGATCCATCAGTATTAGCTTTAGCCTCCGCCTCCGCGATTTCGGCTTCTGTTTCTGCTACCAAAGCGATCGCACTTCCTACAGGGGCGGTTTCACCTGCTGGCACGAGGATAGTGGCAATGTAACCCTCATAAAATGATTCCACATCCATGTCGGCTTTATCAGATTCGACCACTACTACTGTTTCGCCTTTTTCAACTTTGTCACCAGGCGACTTAACCCAAGACACAATCTTGCCTTCGGTCATTGTGGAACTAAGAGCGGGCATGAAGACTTCGTGAATCATCTCGTGGTGTCCTGTAGCAGCGATCGATCAATTTTTAGCATCAAGCCAATTTGATATTTTATCCTGATGTGGGGAATAAGGAGTAGGGAAATCAGTTACCAGTTACCAGTTACCAGTTACCAGTTAAGAAGTTAACAGTTAATCAGTTATCTGTTAATCTATCAACTATCATCTGTTACCTGATCGCTGATTACTGGTCACTGGTTAGTGTTAATCTAGCCCCTGCGCCTTTGCCGACCGCCTCTCTAAATGTCGCCGCGAATTTCTTCGACGATGCCATCGCGCAGCAGAATTTCAACTTGTAGTTTTTCAATCAGGTTGTCGCCTGGTTGGACTGTAAAAATGCCTTCTAGCTGAAATTGAGTGACTTCCTGGTTAAACTCTAATAGCTGTACTTGCTGGAGGTTTTGCAGATTTTGATTTTTTTGTTCTAGCAGTTCACTTTTCTTTTGATTTACCTGAATTTGAATACTTTCAATTTGTTCGCGGGTTTGAGGTCCTGGGGGTTGCAGACTTTGTTTTTGAATTTCTGCGATCGCTCTTTGCCCTTGAATTTCCAATTGTTGCAATTGACTATCAATAGCATTGATTTGAGCTTGGAGTTGCTGCTGAACCTCGTCTTTCCAGCGGGGAGTAACAATTGCTTTAACGTTAACGGGTCGCTTTAACAGCATTTGATTGTTGGAGATATCCATAAATATGCTCGAAGTTCGCTTTGTTGAATTTGAGATTGAGGATGGAATTAGTCAAACATCCCGTCGATCATATCGTGATAGCGTTCCATCACAACGGGTCGCCGAATTTTCAGCGTCTGTGTCAGCATGGCATTTTCAATGGAAAACGGCTCTAAAATCAATTTAAATGGACCAATGCGATCGTCAGGACGATAACCTGGACGATTTTTGACTTCCCTTGTCAATTCTTGCCGAAATAAATCTTGAACCACTGAACTATCAAGGTCAATTGAGGGATGAGGGGTGAGCTTAGAGGGGTGAGGGGTAGGTATGATTTCTCCTCTGCTCCCCTGCTCCCCTGCACCATAGCCTCCCTCTTCGGGTATACTTAAACGCAAATCGAGAGAGGCTGCCCATTTTTCCAGTTCCTCCAGATTGGGGACGATCAAAGCACCAAGCGATCGCTGATCTTGTCCTACCAGCATAATTTGGTCAATATATGGACTACGTAAACAGGCATCTTCAATTGGCTGTGGCTCGATATTTTCCCCATTGCTCAGCACAATTGTATCTTTCGCTCGTCCTGTCAGCACTAAATCATTTTCAGGTGTCACCAAACCTAAATCACCTGAATCAAACCAGCCTTCGGCATCAATTGCTTTAGCCGTAGCTTCAGGGTTTTGATAATATCCCTGCATTACCTGTGGTCCTCGTATTAAAACTAGACCTCGCTGCATAGTAGGTAAAGGCTTTCGAGTTTCTGGATCAACAATTTGAATTTCTGTACCAGCAAGCGGTAGTCCAGACGAACCACGCACATTGCGTTCAATTCGACGAGCATTTGTCACGGGTGAAGTCTCTGTTAAACCATATCCCACTAGGATTTGAACGCCCACGATCTCAAAGAAGTCTTCTAGATGCATACTCAGAGATCCGCCACCGCTAATAACTTGCTTTATTTCACCACCAGTCGCTTCCCGCACTTGTTTATATACCAATTTGTCTGCCAAAGTATGAATAGGTGCTAGGGCTGCTGTTTTGATTTGGGCTATTAGACGTTGGGGTAGGGAAGGATACAGATTATTCAAAGCCAATCCTTGGACAATCCGACGCGCTTCAATGTAGCGTTGACTAGTAGCTAATAAGGATTTAATTAAACGCTGCTTGTTGGGTGGCTGTTCGCGGAACTGCTTTTGCACTCCTTCGTAAATTGATTCCCACAGTCGAGGTACACCGATCATGTAGTTCGGTTTAAATTCTTTCAGATCTGGCTTAACGTAGCGGATGTTGGTATAAATCTGAGTGCAACCTTGAGAGAGAAGGAAATACTCGATGCTACGTTCGTAACTGTGCCAAATTGGTAGGATACTCAGAACGCGATCGCTCTTTTGTGGTTGGACGATCGCACCCAAAGTCCGAACTTGGTGTAGCAAGTTCCCATGACTCAACATCACTCCTTTGGGTTTACCAGTTGTCCCAGAAGTGTACATCAACGTTGCCAGTGTTTCCTGGTTTTGAGTCACTGGTTGTATTTGGTTTTCTCCCATCGTCATTAGCTGATGGAAGTTAAGGATTTTTAGGTTTTCGCTTTGTGGTATATCTTCATCCGACAATAATATTACCAGCCGAATTGGTAGAGATTTGAGGCGATCGCCCAGTTTATTCAGACTCTTGCTATCTTCTATCACCAAGGCTGTACTACCGCTATTTTCCAAGATAAACAGCAGTTCTTCTCGCTCTGCTGAGGCGCTACGTACAACATCAACTGAGCCAGCCGTCATAATGCCCTGATCTGCAATTAGCCATCGGGGGCTATTATCAGCAAATAGGGCAACGCGATCTCCCCTTTTAACTCCTAACGCCTGCAAAGAAGCAGCAAAGATTTGAATCGAGTCATATAGCTGGGTATAAGTTAAAACGGAGTCTGGCTGGGCGTGAGGATCTTTCAGGGCAACAGTTTCTCCGAATCTTGAAGAGGCGATCGCCCAGATTTCTGGTATAGATTGCACTGCGGTATAATCTACCAAGCGCTGCAATTTCAGGCGCTCTTGCTGGGTGAAGTTGATCATATTGAAGTGAGGGCGGTTTTGCAACATAACTCAATTGCCAGATAAAGTCTACTGGCTCTTGTTTACAACTTACCGCTTATAAGAGGCTAGAGGCTAGAGGCTGGGGGCTAGAAGAAAGCTGAGGAGGCAAAAGGAGGCAAAAGGAAGCTGAGGGGGTAAGAGGCTTTTCTCACGGGACTCACGGGCCTCCCCTGCTCTTTTAAACGCCCTAATTAAAAATCAAAGCTAGTGCGGAGAACTCCTACATATTGAGTGTCGTTCCTAGCATCATTCTCTGGATTAAACACTACCCAAAAACCAGGAGTAATAGAAATATTGTCATTTACTTGGAAGCGGTAGAAAGTCTCAACATGATATGAGGTATTGCGATCCTCGCGCACATCGCTGCTAGTTACTTTTGGTGGTAAACCTACCAAAATTCCTGGTAAATTCCCTTTCCCCCCCACATCAGGAAAAGTTAGACCTAACGCAGCGTACCATATATCTGCACTGCTACCATCACTCACATTGCTAGCAATGGTTCCACCTCTGCCATCAGAAATTAGACTTGTTCGAGAACCGTGAGCATTGGCGTTGATATATCCTGCCCAGCCGTGAATGTTAAAATGCTCACTCACCCGATAATAACCTTGTATCGCATACAAATCACTGGATGTGGCGATATTATCACCAAAAGGCTGGATAGCTAGAATACTGCCCGTACTCCCCGTCAGATTAGTCTGATCTTTGGGTGCATAACCGCGAGAATATGCTACACCGATCGCCCCCCAATCGCCATAATAGGCAAGCTGAGCTAAAGCATTATATAAACCATTAAACAAACCATTGCCTTCGGTTATGTCATAAGGTCTACCTGCCAGATAACCTAATGTCAGAATCAGGTTTTCTTGAATATTCCAATTAACCGCAGCACCTCCACCACCCCGCCGATACAAAGGACTATATTCGCCAAACAGAGACGGAATACCTCTACTATCATCCGCCACAGTTGGGGGTGTAAGTGTATCTGTAATATCAGTATATCCAAGCCCTACTGGACCTACAGTAAAGGTGACGGCGGGACTTACTGGGAAGCGATATAGTATGTGCGGCACTTGCACACTGCTGTTGGTGTTGATTTCAAAGTTCAGCCGCGTCATATCTGTGCCTGTCACATCCCTAGTTACACCAAAATTCCCTGTTTCCAAACGAGTTCTGAGCAAGTCTTTACCTGTAAAACTTGTTTCAAAATTGAGACGAGTACGGTAAGCGAATATGGCGTTTGATTCGTCGGCATTTCCCCCCACCCGTGAGCCAAATGTATCTGTAACTGCTGTAATCATCTGAGCATTGAGCTTGGTAGTGGTAGAGAATTGATTTGCTTCTAATTCGGCACTCTGAGCTGACAAGCTATCAACCCTCCCGCGTAATGTAGAAAGTTCAGAGGCAAATTCATCTTGCAATCTTTGCAAAACAGCTAAGTCTTCTTTTGCAATTACATTCGCATTTCCTGCTGCCACTAATTCGTTAATTCGGTTTAAAGCAGCATTCAAGCCAGCCGCAAATTCATAGCGAGTAATTGCCCTATTACCACGAAATGTCCCATCAGGATAACCAGCAATTACACCAGATCGCTCTACCAAAGACTGTAATGCAAGAAAAGCCCAATCAGTTGGCTGCACGTCTGATAACTGGGAAACCGAAGTGACTTGTGCCATGCTACTTACTGGCGTTTCTGAATTTGTAGTTGTAGCATAATTATCTGCCAACAATTTTTCAGATGATTCTAGAATTGGATTTAATTTTTGTTCTGAATTATTCCAAACCTTATCTTCCGCCCCCCGCTCTAATTTCTCATATCCGTCAGCAGGGGCTGGGAGAAATTGAATTAAATTAGCTACCAAACTGACTGAAATAAATAGCTTCACACACCACAAAAATTTTGCCATTCGTCCACCGCTCAACTCTATTTTATACTTGTGTTAAAAAATATTGAATACGAAATTATTATTGAATAACTTTGTGTCGATTTATAAGTTTTTCTCTTTCCACAACTAAATTCATCTATTTGAGATACTTTTAATATAAAAAATCAAAACTGGTAATATATATATGTCAAAAGAGTGAAGTTAACTTGATAAAACTTAATAATTTAACTAGCATTTTTGTCTCTAGGTTCAAAAAATAAGAAATACCAAACTTCTAACTTAAGAGTGATAAAAATAGGATTATTTTTGGTTTTCACTTATAAATAGAACCTAGTGCCGCCTGGTAGATATAAGCACTAGTCTCAACGATAAAAATAGGAAAAAAGGACACTTACCTATTTATTTGAGAGTAGTGGTTAGCAATAAAGTCGGTTTAGCCGAACAAGTACTTATTTGAATATAAGTATGTTTGGTAAATCACGGGCGGGTATAGGGACAACTAAAAATTACAAATGGACCTTTAACTAAAACGTTTTTTTCCGACAAACAAATATAATCATGACCACCACTACTCGTCGTAAAACCAACACTTTCTATGTCATCCTGATTGCTGGTGCTGCTGCATTGGGCGGCTTTTTATTCGGTTTTGACACTGCAGTAATCAACGGCGCGGTTGCAGCTCTTTCGAAAGCCTTTAACGCCAACAGCGTACTGACTGGGCTTGCAGTGTCCTTGGCATTGCTGGGATCTGCGCTAGGAGCCTTCTATGCAGGGAAGATCGCAGACCGTTATGGTCGAGTCAAGGCAATGGTGGCAGCTTCCGTTTTGTTTACCATCAGTGGTATTGGCTCAGGAATTGCCTTCACTATCTGGGATTTTATCTTTTGGCGGGTATTAGGTGGGATTGCAGTCGGCGTTGCTAGCGTGATTGCGCCTGCTTACATTGCCGAGTGTTCTCCCGCTCATTTACGGGGAAGGCTAGGCTCTCTCCAGCAACTAGCGATTGTAGTTGGTATTTTCATTGCACTGCTATGCGATTACTTTATCGCTGTGTCAGCGGGTTCAGCCGAGTCGCCGTTTTTGTTTGGAATTGCTGCTTGGCGCTGGATGTTTTGGACAGAAATTCCTCCAGCTGTACTCTACGGGATGTCAGCTTTAATGATTCCCGAATCACCCCGGTACTTAGTTGCCCAAAAACGGGAGGCAGAAGCTGCTAAGGTTCTGACCAAGGTTTTGGGTGGTAATGTACTGGCAAAAATTGAAGAAATTCGGCAAACAGTGCTTCAAGAGCGCGAACCCAGATTTTCTGACCTATACGCCAGAAGTGGCGGACTCCTCCCCATTGTTTGGATAGGAATGGGCTTATCTGTATTGCAGCAATTTGTTGGTATTAATGTAATCTTTTACTACAGCAGCATTTTGTGGCGGGCAGTTGGATTCTCGGAACAAAACTCGCTATGGATTACTGTGATTACGGGTGGCGTAAACATTATTACCACGCTGATTGCGATCGCCTTTGTGGATAAGTTTGGACGCAAGCCTCTGCTTGTTTTAGGGTCAATCGGCATGACCGTAACATTAGGGACGCTGGCTGCTATTTTTGGCAGTGCTCCGCTAGATGCTGCTGGCAATCCTACGCTGAGCGGCTCTAGTGGCATTGTGGCTCTTGTAGCAGCCAATCTGTATGTATTTTGCTTCGGTTTCTCCTGGGGTCCAGTGGTATGGGTGATGTTGGGAGAAATGTTCAATAATAGAATTCGCGCTGCTGCACTTGCGATCGCTGCTGCGGTGCAATGGATTGCGAATTTTATTGTATCCACCTCATTTCCTCCCCTACTTCAATATTTCGGATTGGGGGAAGCCTACGGTATTTATACAACTGCCGCAGCTATCTCGTTCTTTTTCGTCCTCTTTTTGCTCAAGGAAACCAAAGGCATTGAGTTAGAAGATATGTAGGAGGTCTTCTTGATAGCGTAGGGTGGGCAATGCCCACCTCACATATATGTTTCAAAAAATTTAATTACCCTCCTCGTTCCCAGGCTCAGTCTATGAACAAAAAATGAGGTTAACAAAAGTATAATACTTTTAACAATTTTTAATAAAATTCAAATTAATTAATTTAGCTTATGTAAGCCAAAAGTAACTCAAAACTATAAAACTAGTCCATTTAATTAATTTTGCTTCAAACTAAATAAATATACAAAAAGCACGAGCAACGATCTTAGATTTTTTAAGAGGCAAATATAAATATGAACTTTATCGATTGTCTGTTGCTGACACTTGCTAACATGGCGATTTGCATCACCCTGCCTAAGTTGCTGTCTTTGATTGTGGCTCCTAAGAATAATACTTTTGAGCAATTACAGTCGGGGCTAAACCGCCAAGCATCTGAATCTAAAACACCTAGTTTTCCTTATTAACAACTGGCTAATGGGTAGTTGGTAGTGGGTAGTTGGTAATGGGTAATTGGTAATTTTCCCCCCTGCCCCTGTGCGCCTCTGCCTTTTTGCTCTTGTGCTCCTCGCGTGGGGCTACGACAGGTAGAGTCCACCATGCGATCGCGTAGGGCTGAATTGGCTCATTTATTTGTTGACGAAATTGTACGCGGATTTTGTAGTTACCTGGTGTGGGAACAGGGCAGAATATATGTTCGACACTATCTACTTGACTAATTGAGGTGCACATAGCGCTGGCTGGTTGGTTAGTTTCAGTGTTGAGCAGGTAGAGATCGAGGTTATTCAAACCGCGATCGCGAAAACTTTCCCCTACATCAAACTGTCCATTTTTATTAGTATCTCTCAGTTCTACTAACCGATCCCAAGCCAAGGTAATGGCGACAAAACTGCCTTGTTGTAATGGTGAGGCTAATACATAATCCTGAGCCGAGTCAGCGTTGATTTTATTGTAATCCCAACCTATAGCTGGTATAGTAGCTGATGGTTTCCACTCACCTGCCTTGAATTGCTGGTAAGCGCGGAACGCATTTAGCCCACCTGCACCCATTTGGGCGTTTAGTGGTATTTGGGGAGAGCGGTAGGCATCCGAGTTAGTCCAGTCCAGGTTTTGTTTATCGATGATTGTTTTGCTCATACCCAGCCGCCTTCCATCACCCCTATCTTGCACTTTATCAGCCGAGTTGAGTAGGACAGCTTTCATTACCTGGTGACGACGAGCATCCAAACTCCAGTTAGATTCTATTCTTGTTTGCCTAAGCGCTGCCCTGCTTAATCGGCGATCGCCGTATTCTTGTAGCAAAGCAACTGTTGCTGTGACGTGAGGTGCAGCAAAACTCGTACCCGTGACTTTATTCTCTTTGCCATCTGAACTTGTCAAAGTAATGTGTGAACCAGGGGCAACAATACTAATAGAACGGCGAGAACCAAGATTCATTTCTCGTCCCTTGAGCAAACCCCCTACACCTCCTGTCGCATCGCTCAAATTAGTAACATCAATCTTGCGAAAAATGCCTTGCCAGCGAGTGGTAAAAGCTACATTTACACCGTTGTAATTGTCTGTGGGGATGGGAATACCACCTTTACCCTGATTGCCTGCGATCACATAAAGCACATTATGCACCCGCGCAGACCAATCTATACACCGCGTCAACAAAGACTCACCATCTAAACGAGCATTCGGTCTGGGATCGCGTTTGAGGGTTTCGCCAAAGCTGAAGTTAATTGCCCGCACATCCCCACCATTTTGCATCGCTACGTGCTGCGCTGATAAACACTCTTCTGGTTGACCGCCAGTTTTGAGCGAACCAACAGCAGCAGAATAAAGCCTAGCACCTGGAGCAACGCCGTGAAAGCCTTTGCTGTTATTGATCATCACGCTAGCAACATTTTGGGCGTGAGTGTCAACATTTGTATTTGGCTTAGCCGGACCATTGCGTAAAAACACACCAGCCAGAGCGAGCGATCCATTCTTGGATGACTTATCTAACCCAAACTGTCCAGGTCGCCCAATCTCTACCTGACCGATAGCAATCTTGCGACCAATTAAGTTATACAAGACGTGTAGCCGTATAGCGTCAATTCCTGCTGCTCCCACTGATGTAGTTTCTTGCGCCAAACTCGGAGGAATCAACCCAAAAGTTATTAATCCCCCCGTTATCCATACCAATTTTTTCACCAACTTCCTCCAGTTAGTGGAACTAGTGGAACCAGTGGAACCAGTGGCTAGGGAAAGGGAAAAGGGACGAGGGAAAAGGTAATTCGTAATTAATTATTCTCCCCCTGTCTCTCTCTCTTTTTCCCCCTTGCCCCCTTATCCCCAGAGGGGAAAATCGAGTTCCCCCTCTCCCCCTGCTCTTAAAAATTGCTTGGGTGAATGTAAACATTTTGTTAAAATGCTTACAGCACGCCCGACCAGGAGAATCACTAATCATGACACACACGTCATCCCAAAAACCCATTGTTATCGCTCCATCTATATTATCAGCGGATTTTAGCCGTTTAGGGGAAGAAATTAAGGCTGTTGATGCAGCTGGAGCCGACTGGATTCACGTTGATGTCATGGACGGTCGATTCGTACCTAATATTACGATTGGTCCACTGATTGTAGAGGCAATTCGTCCGGTTACTCAAAAGCCTCTAGATGTCCACCTAATGATTGTGGAACCAGAAAAGTATGTAGAGGATTTTGCCAAAGCGGGTGCAGATCATATTTATGTTCATGTAGAACATAACGCCTCGCCCCACCTCCACCGCACCCTTGGTCAAATTAAGGAACTAGGGAAAAAGGCTGGTGCTGTACTCAATCCTTCCACACCATTAGATTTTCTTGAGTACGTACTGGAACTGTGTGACCTAGTACTGATTATGAGTGTGAACCCAGGCTTTGGCGGTCAGAGCTTCATTCCCGCTGTGTTGCCTAAAATTCGCAAATTACGTCAAATGTGTGATGAGCGCGGTCTTGATCCCTGGATTGAAGTAGATGGCGGGTTAAAAGCAAATAATACCTGGCAAGTGATAGAAGCTGGAGCTAATGCCATTGTCGCTGGTTCGGCAGTGTTTAAGGCTAAGGACTATGCAGAGGCGATTGAAGGCATTCGCAACAGTAAGCGTCCAGCTCCTGAATTGGCTACTGTCTAAATGAGGGGCTAGGGGCTAGGGGCTAGGGAAAGGGAAAAGGGGAAAGGGAAGAGGGAAA
>CAXTYC010000020.1:30489-89245 GCA_964248365.1 uncultured Chroococcidiopsis sp.
TAATTTCCCCCCCAGCTCCCCCTGCTACCCCAGCTCCCCCTGCTCTCTTCCTAGCTTTTAGGGGCTAGGGGCTAGGGGCTAGGGAAAGGGAAAAGGGGAAAGGGAAGAGGGAAAAGGTTATTCATAATTTCCCCCCCAGCTCCCCCTGCTACCCCAGCTCCCCCTGCTCTCTTCCTAGCCCCTAGCCTCCAGCCCCTAGCCCCTCTTTAGGTAAGTGGAGAGTAAAGCAACTACCTCGCCCTAGTTCTGAAGTGACTGTAATATCCCCGTTATGTAGACGTGCTAGGCGGCGAGACAGTACTAAGCCAAGTCCCGTACCTTCATGCTTGCGGTTAAGACCGCTATCCAATTGCTGGAACGGTTGAAAAAGTCTTGCTTGATCTGCTTGTGAAATGCCTATTCCAGTGTCAATCACACAGAACTTGATTGTATCTTTACAGGACTCAACTTTGAGTGTAACTGAGCCTGCTGGAGTAAATTTAATCGCGTTTGAAAGCAGGTTGAATAAGATTTGTTGTAATCGGCGCTTGTCGGCGATACAAGTTGTTACCTCAGATGATATCTCCATTGACATCTGTAGACCACGTTGATTTGCCCGTTCTTGAGTCGTGGATAAACACGCCTGACAAACTTCTTCGACTAATATTGTTTCTAGGGTCAATTCTTCTTTACCAGCTTCAATTTTCGATAAATCGAGCAGATCATTAATTAGACTCAATAGATGCCATCCAGAGGAAGAAATCGCGGCAATATATTGTTGCTGTTTTTCGTTCAATTGACCGAAAATTTGATCGAGCAGGACACCAGAAAATCCTAAAATGCTAGTTAATGGTGTGCGAAGTTCGTGACTCATGTTAGTCAGAAATTCGGTTTTAGCACGATTAGCCGCTTCTGATATTAGTTTCTCCTGCTCTAATTCTTGGGTGCGTTCTTTGACTAGCTGCTCTAAATGTTCGTAACTGTGAGCATTGTACAAGGCGATCGCAGCTTTGTCGGCAATCCGTTCTAATAAGTGAATTTCTTCTTGCGTGAATGTCCGTTTTGTGCTTGTTGTGTGCAACGATATGCCACCAAACAACTGATTGCGAATAAAAATTGGCACTCTTAGCAATGAAAGAACTTGAGCCTGCTGGCTGAGTGTAAGTCGAATGGGTGTGTCTGAGTCTGTGAAGAGGGGAGCATGGAAAGCCCGATGTATGGAAAAATTAGAGTTAGGGTCTAATAAATCGAGATGTTCCGATATGGGAATATAGCAATTAAGCAAGGAAATAACTCCTTGGCTAACGCGCCACTCATTCAGAATCTGAATACGTTCGCCAGCTATAGAGAAAATATTCACTCGGTCAACGCCAAAAGCTTCCCCTATTAGGTTGACAATTTCTTGCAAGATATGCTTTGGATCGAGGCTAGAGTTAAGTGCTTGACTAATTTGATTGAGTAATTCCTCCCGCCGTGCGTGTTGTTGGACTTGAGTAAATAGTTGTGCCTGCATAATTGCGATCGCCGCTCCAGTTGCTAGTTGATTTAGCAAGCTAATTTCCAGCGGTTTCCAGTGCCGCGCACTGCTACACTGTTGGGCAATCAGCAGCCCCCACAATTGATCTTTTTGCACAATAGGTACTACCAAATTAGCTCTGATCTGAAACTGCGCTAGTAAATCAATATGACACTGGCTCAAACCCGCCGTGTAAATATCCTCTATCGCACTGACACGACCTTGTTTGTACTTCGAGATATAAGACTCCCTAAAGTAGGAATCTTCAATTACCCTTCCTAACATAGGCATCCAACCTGTAGCTACAGACTCCATAGCCACAACTGCGCCTCCCTCTGGCTGGAAGCGGTAAATAACCACTCGGTCTGTTTGGAGAAATTGCCGCACTTCCTCCACCGTCGTATTCAGAATCTCCTCTAGGTCTAACGACTGATGAATCCGCTGGACAATCTCTACAATCAGTTGCTCACGCCCAGTTTGCCATTGCAGCGTTTCTTCCGCCCGTTTGCGCTCATTGATGTTACGGGCAATTCCCTCGATCGCAATCAAGTTCCCAACGGAATCATAAATCGCAACATTGCTATGTTCTGTCCAGACAATTGCACCATCTTTGCGGATAAAACGCATAACTATCGAACCGGAAGCTTCCCCCCCTAACAATTGCTGCAAGACGGCTCGGTCATCTTCATGG
The DNA here is from genome assembly GCA_964248365.1 of uncultured Chroococcidiopsis sp. GTDB lineage: Bacteria > Cyanobacteriota > Cyanobacteriia > Cyanobacteriales > Chroococcidiopsidaceae > Chroococcidiopsis. The sequence goes on from CAXTYC010000020.1 coordinate 32,676, forward strand.
ACAAGCTTGAGCCACAATTGGGGATCGGCGTAATGCTCTGTTGGTGTGTAGCCAGTGATAGTCGTTACTGCTGGGCTAATATATTCAAAGCCGCGCCTCGTGGGGGAAACCTGATAGCGGTAAATAATATCTGGGGCGTTGTCAGCCAGCCGTCGAAAGCGCTCCTCACTTGCTTGTAAAGCAGCCTCCGCTTGCCGCTTCTCGTTGCGTAGTTGTTTTTGATACACAGCTTGCATCACTGCTTGCCCTAGTCGCACCAGTCGATCTTTAAGCAGGTAATCAGCTGCGCCCAGCTTCATACACTTAACCGCTACTTCTTCACTAATGCTGCCCGTGACAATAATGAAAGGAATGTCCAAGCCACGCTCCTGCAAAAGTTGCAGCGCCCGCATTGCTTCAAACTGAGGCATATAAAAATCTGCCAGAATCACATCGCAACCTGCATCCAAACAGGCAAGATAGTCTTGTTCAGTTTCTACACACTGCCACTCGAATCTAAGCCCAGAGGAACGCAGCTCGTACAGCATTAGTTCAACGTCAGCTAGCGAGTTTTCGAGAATCAAAATCCGCAAAAGGGTGAACATTAATGCTTTTGAGATAACACTTTTATTACAATGAAGATTGATTAAGCAATAGCCAATAGAAACCTAGCTGCCGTACAGCCATAGTGAACTGTTCAAAATCCACTGGCTTGACAATGTAACTATTAACGCGGGGTTGATAGCTTTCTATAATATCGCGTTCTTGACCCGACTAGGTAAGTACTACTACGGAAATTCTTCGAGTGCGAGGTCGGACTTGACACGCTGTAGCACTTCCAGCCCGTCCACTTTCGGCATCAAGTCAAGCAGAACTACTTTAGGAGCGTTTTCAATATTGCGGTATGCATATCCAGTGCAGAAGATAAAGTCCAGCACTTCAGCCTCGTCGCGTACAACCTCAACGTGATTGGACAGGTTATTGCTTCTTAAACACTGGAGTGTCAATTCCACATTGCTAGGATTGTCTTCTACTAACAAGATTTCTACCACCTTCTGTGTCATGGAGGATATAACTTTCAAGGGTAAAAAAGAACATTGCACCTCGTTTGCGTTCATTGATTTGATACAGCAGTTGCTCGTTAGCAGCTTCTAATTGTGCCGGACTAGGCAGAGCAAGTGCCTTGGGTACTAATGACACTAGCTCCAGCACTGTATAAACTAAAACGAGTGCGGTTGCCGCTTTAATACACCCTGACAGCCAATATGTTGGATGCCAAAGCGTCCAAATCTCCATTAGATGGAGTAGTGCGGGGGCGACAATGAAAGAGCCGAACAGCAGAAACATCCATTGAAGGGCAGATCTTGCCCCCCGCGGACAAAATAAACTAGTGTAATGGAAATTGAGTAATAAGCAAGCGCGATTAAAGAGTTAGACATGATTAGGAGCCATACCAAATCTGATTCCATAAATAACAATGCCCGTGAGGAATAAATTGTTCTGAATTAAAAAAGTTGTTGAAAATTTCCAGCATCGGATAGCGGTTGCGAGAACGCAAAGCGCGTAGATCTTCTTTAGAGCTAGCTTTTTTGGATCTTTAATACGAGAGCGTGTCAATTGTATTACTACTCGCTAAAAGCGCGCCAGCTAAAAGTAAGCCCAACTCAAAGACAATCTCTGCAATTGGATAGAATTTGAGCTTGCGATCGCCTCGTTAGGATGATTGTTGTTATAGAACGTTAATTCAACACAACAGCAACCTATTGAGTTCTATGTAGCTCAACTGATACCTCAAGGAGAAATGTACAATGGCTCAAACTCAAAAACAAGGACAACCAAACGATGGAAAGCAAGATGAGTGGGAGCAAGATCTACATCCCAACTCGATAGCTGGGCAAAATTCTGGTGTTGCAAGCTCACAACCAGAGAAAGATGCCCCTACTGCTTATGACATCAAGGAGATGCATAGCTTATTAGAAGATTATACAAACGACGAACTCAAGCAGATTAAGATATTACCCCCAGGCACTCGCTTGCAACAAGGAGCAAAGTACATCGACTTAATGGATCAGGAGCGCAAAGAGTTTACCGCAATGGGTAATATGGAAGCTGGACCGGATAACAAATACGTACCCAAAACTGAAATAGATTATCAGCTCTGGCATCGGTTGACCGGAGTGCACAAACCTGATGCAATGGGAGAGGCAACACTATCTTAGTAACTATCTCTCACTCTTTTAGCCCTGGGAATATCCCCACGAGCCTCTCCCTTTAAAAAGGGGGAAAATTAAGTGTTTCTTGTCCCCCTTGAAAAGGCGATACAGCGATATCTCAACGGTTTGTGTAGCTTTGGAGATAGATTATTAGCTCCCAACGCCAAGCTCACGCTTGTCCCCGCTCAACCGCCAGTTTTTATGCACCTGTTGGCTCTGCATAGCCCTGAATATTTTCAGGCTCAAACTGACGTAGCACACGGGTAGCCTGACGAGTTAATTCCTCCGTTCCCTTCACCACGATTAAGTATTTCCCAGCATCCAGGCGATTTCGATAGGGTAAAGCATCCCCACTACCAACAGCTAAACCAACTCCACCACCGACGAAAAAAGCACCCAAACCACCCGAAGCAGCTCCTAGAATGCCTCCGATGATGTGATTACCCACAGCACCAATCGGAAGAATTTCAATGCCAGTTAGATAGTTGAAGGCATAACCAGCTAGAAAACCAAAAGGCACTAGCCAGTATAACAATCGCCAGGCTCCTTTACGCGCTTGCACATTGGGGTCAATCAATCCAAACTCGTCAGCACTTTTGTAGCCCCTTCCCAAAATATCAATTTGCTCGGTTGGTAAGCCTTCTTTTTCAAGAGCAGTGTATGCTGCTTCTGCTTGTAATCGGTCTGGTAAGACTGCAACTAGGTAATTCATACGAATAAAAAGAGTTGATTTTAGTTATTTATTTGTTTGTATTTTGTGTGTAATACAAGGCAACCAGCTTCAATGAAAATCAATTACAGGTTGGAGAAGAAGCATGATTGCTCCCACAATCACAAAGGATAAACTTACCCAAAAGAAGATTTTCATTTTTTTACCTCTGTTGATTAGACCTGTTTTATGGATAATTATTAGCAAAAGTTGAAAGACTTAACAAATATATTAAGTCTGTCCAAAATTTTGATATATAAATTATCAAATCAAAAAGAAGTAAAAACATCTTTCTCAAGAGGAACTTGTGGAAAGTAGCCCTATCACTTTGGGTGGAATGGATAGTGATAAATGCTACTAAAAACCCGATCGCGCGTCATGCGATCGGGTTTCATCATTAAGTTAAGCTAGCTTTGAGGAGTAAGTTGCCTCCAACAAATTAGGCAGCAGCTTCTAGGTTAACTTTAACGACTTTGTTCTTTTCTTGCTCAGTTTTGGGCAGTGTTAGATTCAAAATGCCGTCTTTGTACTGGGCTGTTACATTGGTGTTTTGAATCCGAGCAGGTAAAGGAATTAGGCGCTGGAATTTACCATAATGAAATTCGCTGCGAGTAACACCTTTTTCTTCGGTTTTGTTTTCAGTTTTACGCTCACCACTGATGTAAACAGCTTTTTCTGTGACTTGCACATTAATGTCTTTAGCTTCCATGCCTGGAACTTCTAGTTTCAGATGGATAGCATCTGCTGTGTCTTTTATTTCAGCTGCTGGAACTCTTGATAAGCTTCTTGTCATAGATGTGGTTGGTACTAAGGCTTGCTCGAACAGGCTATTGATTTGACGTTGCATTGTGTCAACTTCTTGCCAAGGATTCCAACGTACTAATGCCATAATTGTGACCTTAATTAATGATTTAATTTGTTTGTTGTTTGCTCTTGTTTTTATATTATTTTGGTAATCAGCTTTGTGCTGTCGGTTTCTAACACTTAATTTTGGATGAATACCGAACAGTAATATTAGTAAGATAAAGAGTACGGTTAACTGAATATTTCCGCTTCGGTAAACTCGATAAAAGCTAACTATAATTATTTATCAATGAACGGGTGGTAATCGGTAATTGGTATAAGCTTCCCTGGCTTCTGTCGAGGCGCGAAGCCTGCTTTTGCCGAAATTGCTGCTTTTGTTAACTCTATTCAAGACGGTTCAAGCGTTGCCTAACGACAGATTAAACCAGCACTACTCTAGGTAAAATTGCCGTTATTAGTTGTACGGTGCGTTGCGACCGAATCCTACAGATTGAACAGCGAAATAACTTGACTACAAGCTGTCTTTATAGTACATTTGCACTATAAATTCAGGGTAGCGCAATGAGATTTGTATAAGTCCTATATAGAACAGGAGAGTAGAATCTTTATGAGGCTATCTAAGATTGACTTGAGCAAGATTGTAGCTGTTGGTCATTCTGAGGGTTATTTGGGGTTATTAATTGACCGAGGTGAAGAGGTAGAATACATAGAAATTCCTGCCCCAAATGCTGCATATCAGGGACTGCAACAAGTTAACTCTCTAGCAGCACCAGATTTCGCCGCACGAGAGCCAGCCCAACCGCCAGCCATGCAGTCAGTCAACTCATCGATGGCGAAAGCAATAGGATACGATCGCACTCATCAAACCTTGCAAGTAGAATTTAACAATGGGTCAGTATACCAGTATGCAGGTGTAGAGCAGGAGACTTGGAAATCGCTACAAACGGCACACTCAACGGGGAAATTTTACAATAGCCAGATTAAAGGCAAATATCAATGCGATCGCGTAGATGATGGAATTGAAACAACAGCGATTGTAATTGATGACTCGGATAGCTGCTATGAAGAAGACGAATATTATGACGAATGTTAGATAGAAGAGGACGAATGAGATAAACTAGCGATCGCGGTCTGCTCTTGCTCCAAACAACTGAGTGCAAGACACCTGCACGACATCCTCAAAGCCCAAACTTTCAAGATGGATGATCCATCCTTCTGGACTTCCATCTAACTCCGGTGTGCCTAAAATCATTGCAGGTTCGGCTATCCAAGGTACAACGCAGATAGTGTAAAAGCGAGGCTGTTTTGCTTCAAAAGAGAATTCAACCGACAGCCAATCAGGGATAGTGTCTAAATCTGGTTTACCATTAGCTTTAAAGCAAAGTTGCATGATTACCTCAATCAAAGGATCAAAGGGAGAGGGGACAAGCGGACGTGACAAGGTGACAACTCACTACTCACCCCTTGCCTCTTGGCAAACCTACTATCACTACATTAAATGGAGTAAAACCCGCTGGTGCTACTGCCTTACAACTTGGCTTAAGAAAAATTAAAATCGAAGTATGTCACATATACGACACCAAGCTTGAGAATGGCAAATAGCCTGTCACTCCAACCACAACAAACCCGTTCCCCTCGCTTGTGGATGCCTGAGCGTGTCCTGTTTACACCCGCCGCACTAGATGAGCCTTGGGGACAACAAATTTTATCGCGTTTACAATCTCTCAACTTACCAATTGAAGAACTACCCAAAAACCGCCTGACTGGTTTGCGCGGCGAGGATGAGCGCGACACATACAACAAAAGTAAGCGTACCCTTGCCGTTGTCACTGCACCACCAAGCGCATTCAAACTTAGCCCTATCCCACCTTCTGCTGATTGGCAGTTTCACATCGCTGAAGGCTGCCCCGCTCACTGTCAATATTGTTATTTAGCAGGTAGCTTGCAAGGTCCACCCATCATCCGCACCTTTGCCAACTTACCGCAAATTTTGCACAACCTGCCAAACTACGATTGCCCAGGTAATGCTACAACTTATGAAGTCAGCTGCTACACAGATCCTTTAGGCATTGAGCATTTAACAGGCAGCTTGGCTGAATGCATCCGCTACTTCGGTACTCGTGAGGATGGATATTTGCGCTGGGTTTCCAAATTCGATGCCGTAGACAATCTGCTCGATTTACCCCACAATGGTCATACACGCTGCCGTTTCAGCGTTAATGCTGCTCCAGTTTCCGGTCGCTTCGAGGGTGGTACAGCACCAGTTAAGTCACGCTTGCAAGCATTGCGCCGACTAGCACTACCGAAACAACAAGGTGGTGGTGGATATCCAGTAGGATTAGTCATTGCACCGATCATGTTGATGGATGATTGGGAATTGCATTATACTAAACTCTTTGATGAAATTAGCGAAGCGATCGATTTTGATTGCGATTTGACCTTCGAGTTAATCTCACACCGTTTTACCCTAGGTTCCAAAGAAGTTTTGCTGTCTTGGTATCCGCAAACAAAGCTAGATTTGGACGAACAGAAGCGCAGCGTCAAGCGTAACAAGTTTGGCGGAACTAAATATGTCTATGACTCCGACACCATGAAGCAACTGCGTCGCTTTTTCGAACGCCAAATTCAAGAGCGCTTTTCCCAAGCGCAGATTCTTTACTGGACTTAGCTCGGTGCTATCTGTGCGCCATAATAAGCAGGAGGGGCTAGGGGCTAGGGAGAGGGGGAGCAAGTTCGTAATGAACAATGAACAATGAACAATAAACAATGAACAATGAACAATAAACAATTGATCATTGATTCCTTTTACCGCAATACCTCTTTACCCTTTACCCTTTTCTCTTTCCCTAGCCCCTAGCCCCTAGCCCCTAGCCCCTCTGATCGCATGGAAACCATAAAATCTCGTATGCAGGCGGTGCAGTCGCCAATTATACCAATCCTTGGGGAACTGATTCGCAGTTGTCCAGGAACTATCTCTTTGGGGCAAGGTATTGTTTATTATCCACCACCACCTGAAGCAAAGGATCTGCTAACTCAATTCTTTGCCAGTCCGAGTAATAATCATTATAAACCAGTTGAGGGGATCGCTCCCTTAGTGAATGCGATCGCCCAAAAACTACAAGCCTTCAACTCAATTGAAATCAACGAAAATAACTGCATTGTCGTGACAGCAGGCAGTAACATGGCGTTTATGAACGCGATTCTAGCGATTACCTCCCCAGGCGATGAAATTATTCTCCTTTCGCCCTACTATTTCAACCATGAAATGGCTGTTACAATTGCGGGTTGCACTCCTGTCATAGTAGCGACGGATGAAAATTATCAACTACGTCCAGATGCGATCGCAAATGCTATTACTTCTAAAACACGAGCAGTAGTAACGATTTCACCCAATAATCCTACGGGAGTAGTTTATTCAGAAGCGACATTACGAGAAGTTAATCATATTTGTGGCGATCGCGGCATCTACCATATTAGTGATGAAGCTTACGAATACTTTACCTACAACGGCGTAAAACACATTTCCCCCGCAGCATTTCCTAGCAGTAGTTCTCACACAATTTCCCTCTATAGCCTTTCCAAGGCTTATGGTTTTGCTAGCTGGCGCATTGGCTATATGGTAATTCCAGCACACCTATTTGTCCTAGTCCAAAAAATCCAAGATACGATTTTGATTTGTCCCCCAGTAATTTCCCAGTATGCAGCATTAGGAGCCATGCTCGCAGGATATAACTACTGCCTTCCTCATATTAATGCGATCGCCTCTGTCCGACAGCTAGTTCTTAATGCGCTCAACGATCTACAAGATATATGTACAATTGCACCTGCTGATGGAGCATTTTATTTTCTGCTGAAAGTCAATACCCATTTAGATGCATTTGACTTAGCACAAAGACTAATCCGTGAACATAGAGTAGCAGTAATTCCAGGCACTACCTTTGGTATGAATAACGGATGCTACTTTCGCCTCGCCTACGCTGCATTGCAACAACAGACAGCAGCAGAAGGCATCGAAAGACTAGTACAAGGCTTAAAATCCATCTTATCCTAAACTACCTTACCCAACTTAAAGCACCTTCCCTTATCTTCTTAGCGACGAGCGCGTCTTTGCGTGACAAAAATATAACCTTAAAACCCATGCAGATTATCAACAAAGTAATTGAACTAGAAACCGAGCCAGGAATTAACATTTATAACATCACACCAGAAATCGAAAAATTAATTGCATCAACATCGATTACCAACGGTCAAGTTATGGTATTTTCTCGGCACACAACAACCGCCTTAGCAATCAATGAAGATGAACCAAGATTACTAGAAGATATCAAAGTCTTTTTAAGAAAATTAGCACCAGAAGGCGATCGCTACTTACACAACGATTTACACTTAAGAGACGTGCCTGAAGATGAACCAATCAATGCTCACTCTCATCTGATGGCGCTGATGCTAAATACTAGTGAAGTGATTCCAATTGTAGACGGTAAACTATTTTTGGGAACCTGGCAATCTATCTTATTTTTTGAACTAGATGGTTTTAGAAAAAGAACTATTTTTTGCCAAATTACAGGTGAGTAAGCAATCAAAATAAAATTTAAGGTGGGCAATGCCCACCCTTAATTATAAATTAGCGTCTGGTTAAGCGAATGTGATCCATAATCTGTTGCTTGCGCTGATCGTTTAAGGTGGACGATGGCTTAATAAAATCCCCAGTGCTGCGGGCTATATGCTCCATAATTCGCTTCTGACGGTCGGGTGTCGTTGCCATGATTTTTAGTTATGTTTACCTAGTAAAGTAAGTGGCTGAATAAATTTACTATTGGATTCAAACTATAGTTAGATCAGCACAAAAGCGCAGAATACTACAGCTATTTAAATATAACTAAAGATTGATTAAAACGACCACTATCTTGAGAAAGAAAAGCAAATAACTAGCTGTGGGTAGAAGTCAACATGAACCAAGGTTGCTAAGAATGTCAATGAGTCTTTCGATTGTGATCCTATGACTTCAGGTAACAGCAATCCTAATCGGCGTAAAGAAATTCTCCGCACTATCTTTTCTGTGTGCATCATCATAGTAGGAATTACCCATTTTATCAGACCAGAACAATATGCTAGGATTGTGCCTCCTCAACTGCCTTACCCGTTTGAACTGGTTTATATTAGTGGCTTCTTTGAGATTTTAGGGGGAATTGGCTTAGCCATTCCATACGTGAGTGTTGCTGCTGCTTGGGGACTAATTGCTTTATTTATTGCAGTTTTTCCAGCAAATATTAATATGGCTGTAAATAGCATTCCCATTGAGGGTATTCCTCATATTCCTTGGCTATATTGGGCAAGGCTACCTTTTCAGGCAGTTTTAATCGCCTGGGCATATTGGTATACAAAAAAACCAGAAGCACAACCTGGAGCCGCTAGTATTGAAAAGCAGGTAGAATCGCGCTTCTAATCGCTAGATGAAACTACCCAGTGTGAAATTTTTGGAATCACCCGCCCTGTAAGAGTCATGTATTCTCGATACTGTTCCCCAAACGTATCAACCATCATCTGTTCTTCTTGGGGTACTCGCAAAAGATACATTGGTAAAAACGATAGTATATAAGACAGTCCGTAAATCCAATTGTGCAACAAAAGAGCTTGGGCAATCCCCCACAGGCAACAAGATGCATACATTGGATGGCGAATGTATTGGTATACTCCATTATCAACTAGTGTATGGTTCTCCCGAACTTCTAAAGATCCTGACCAATTCAATCCCAAGTCTGCATGGGAACGCCAAAATAGCCAGATAGCCAATAGGAAAAAAACTGTACCAAGCCAACCAGTCCAATTGGGTAGATAGTACGCAGCAAAATCAAACCAAGACGTAAATACACCAACTAAAGGCAGGATAAACATTCCTAGCCATGTTAAAAATAGCAGCAATTTCTCTTGGGCATTTCTACGTTCGTCTACAATCTTATTTTGTTTTACCAGCCGCGCGAAGTAAAGGCGAATCGCACATACAGCGATAAAGCAAATTAGAAAAACAGCCTTGCGAGTAACTTCAGTCATCTTTCAACCTTCCATAGAGTAATTCCAACTTACTTGTTACCCATTACCCATTATCAACAACGTATTAGCTATTGTTTCCTCAACTGGCATCACTGACAATCGATTTCCTGTTCTTGTCACCCAAAGTTCTTGACTAAATTCTTGCCTAAGTGTTGCCAAAGATATGATATTAGGAAAAGCCCTGACGAATTCCACCTTAACTGTATGCCATCGAGGGGAATCAGGCTTTGATTTGGGGTCATAGTATTTACTATTAGGATCGAATTGGGTGGGATCGATAATATTAGAAGTTACCACGCGCATTAATCCCACAATGCCTGGGGGAATGGTATTGGAGTGGTAGAAAAAAGCTCTGTCTTCTAATTGCATTTGGCGTAGAAAGTTACGCGCTTGATAGTTGCGTACTCCATCCCAAATTGTCGAGCGATCGCGCTCCAAATCTGCAATACTATAAACTCCAGGTTCAGATTTCATCAACCAATAATTCATCTCAAATCCAACCGCATTTCATTGCTATCTGAAAAGCCCAAACCGGAGTAAACTGGTTTACCTGACGGTGAAGCGTGGAGGATAACTCGCGTACAACCAAGGGCTTTTAGGTAATCTAACGTCATGCTAGTGAGTTTTTTGGCAATTCCTTGTTTTCGGTAAGGCGGCTCAACATATACACCCCAAATATACCCATATTTACGATAATTTTCTGTCAAAGCTAGCGGATATAGACCTGCAAATAGTTGACAACTCGCAGAACCGACTACTTTATTGTCAACCTCCGCCACAAACGCTTTAAATAACAATTCTTGACGAGCATGATTAATGAACTGGAGTATAATTTCTTGCCAGTCAGATTTAATACAGTCAGCCGGAACATCGTTGTCTCGCCACAATTGATAAAAATGTTGAGCAATTCGCGAATCTTCCTCCCAGCTTGCCTCTCTCAAATTAATATTTAGTGTCATCCGGTTAATTTTAAGATAAATATGATAGTAGTATCGGACGATCGCACCTCGTCATAATGAGAGTGTCACGCAAAGGCGCAAAGGCGCTAAGGTAAACAAAGGAAATCATCGCTATGTAAGTAGGTGGACATAATTAAATGTAAGATGCGCTCAAGAGTGAAAACTGGGCAGTAAAATTCTTTTCCCTTTTCCTTTTTAGTTATTGTGCGATCGCTACTAATTCAAGTTCTCACATAATTAGATTTGGATCTAAGCCTACGGATAGGGTTTTCTCACAACCAACGAGTCTAGGCTGGGAGTGTTCACATTACTAGTGTTGAGGATACACTTATGCCAAGTGGTCATGCTAGTCATAAAGGCTCTTCTAACAAACCCAATATAAACGCTCCTGGTATAATCGATGATGCTGCGGATACAGGGGTAAACCCAGAAGATCTTCTGCCGGAAAATCTTACTAATACAGAGACACTCAGAACCGACGAATTTGTCGATTATCCTCCCGCTTACCAACGCCCAGGTGAAGAATCAGAGTCTGGGAAACAACAGGAGTAAGTTAATTATCTAGTGTTGACCGCAGGGGAGCAGGGAAAGCTTCAGGGGCAGGGGAGCAGGGGGGCAGGGGGGCAGAGGAGAAAATTCAATAATCCAAAAATCTAAAATCCAAAATCTAAAATCCAAAATACCCTAGCCCCTAGCCTCCAGCCCCTAGCCCCTCGGTAGCACAACAGAAGCGTAAAATATGGCGATTTCGGACTTTTTAGAAAAAATTTCTGACACAATCTGGGAAATCCCTGTTTCTTATAAAGATGGGATGCGTGTACCCGCTCGGATTTATGGCACAGAAAAGTTAATTGCTGATTTAGACGAAGCCGTCTATGACCAAGTTACCAATGTAGCCACACTTCCAGGGATTACAAAATATGCCTTGTGTATGCCTGACGGTCACTTTGGCTATGGGTTTCCCATTGGTGGGGTGGCGGCGATGGATGTGGAACAGGGAGGCGTGATTTCTCCTGGCGGTATCGGTTTCGATATCAATTGTGGAATGCGCCTGATGGTTACAAACTTAACCTACGATGAAGTCAAACCCCGACTCAAAAAGATTGTAGACAAACTCTACGAAAGGGTTCCGGCTGGAGTAGGAAGTAGTGGATTTGTCAAGCTATCCAGGCAAGATTTTCGTCAAGTTGTTGAACAAGGCGCACAGTGGTGCGTCCGTAATGGCTATGGCTGGGAAGAGGATTTAGAACTGATTGAAGAACAGGGATGTATTAAAGGTGCTGATGCTGCCAAGATCAGTGAGAAGGCTATTGATAGAGGCTTTAATCAAATCGGTACTTTGGGTTCTGGCAATCATTATCTAGAAATTCAAGTTGCTCGACCAGAAAATGTATTCGATCAAGAATTAGCCGAAAGTTTAGGAATTACCATGCCAAATCAGGTAGTGGTGATGTTCCACTGCGGTAGTAGGGGATTTGGTCATCAGGTAGCAACCGACTATCTGCAAGTCTTCCTGAAAGTGATGGAAAGCAAGTATGGCATCAAGATTTTAGATCGAGAATTAGCCTGTGCGCCTTTTAATTCTCCTGAAGGTCAGGATTACTTTGCGGCGATGAAATGCGGCATCAATATGTCTTTTGCCAATCGTCAAGTAATTTTGCATCGTATCCGAGAGGTATTTTCATCAATCTTCAAGCGTTCAGCGGAAGATATGGGTATGCATATGGTTTACGATGTAGCGCATAATACAGCAAAGCTAGAGCGCCATACAGTTGATGGTCAAGAGCGAAGTCTTCTTGTTCATCGTAAAGGTGCAACGAGGGCTTTTGCTCCAGGTATGGCGGATCTACCAGATCGTTACAAGGAGACTGGACAACCAATTATCATTGGCGGCAGTATGGAAACCGGATCTTATCTGCTAGTTGGTGTACCTGGTGGCGATCAAACTTTCTTCAGCACAGCGCATGGTAGCGGACGCACAATGAGCCGAGCGAAGGCTCGTAAAATCTATAGCGGCGAAAAACTCCAAAAGGACATGGAAAGTCGAGGTATTTATGTCCGTAGTACCTCATGGTCAGGACTTGCAGAAGAAGCAGGCGGAGCATACAAAAATATCGATGATGTAATTGAAGCGGCTGAATTAGCCGGAATTAGTAAACGAGTAGTGCGACTTACTCCAATTGGGAACATAAAGGGATAGTTTATTCTCAGAAGTTGGAGCAATTAAGACAATAGGCAGATACATTAATTGCCTAGTGAATAGCAAGTAGGAATTTATGGAGGTGCTGCGTGAAATCCAAAGTATCTTTCTGGCTGATTCCTTCAGAAGATGACAAAACATTTTTCCAGAAAATTATAGACAATCTTGCTCAAGAATATAATGCTCCAACTTTTACCCCTCATGTAACTATATACTCAGGCGAATACGAACCTGATGAATCTCCCGCTGAAATTATAGAAAAAGCGGTACACTCAGTTCAAAGCTTTAGTTTAAAAATTGATAAGATTCTATATACAGACTCTTTTACTAAAACTTTATTCGTACAATTTCAATCAAATCCAATTCTTAGTAATATATCAGAAATAATACAACGCAGTTCAAAAAGCCCATCTGAATTTGCACTTAATCCCCATTTAAGTTTGATTTATCAATATCTAAACGAGGAAATAAAGAAAAATATAATTACTTCGATTAAACTACCAAAATCCGAAGTTGTTTTTGATGAAGTAAGAGCTATATCGACTCCAGAGAAAGTACAAAAACGAGAGGATGTAGAAAACTGGGAAGTAATTTGTACAAGGAAACTTCAATAGAGAACAAATAAGTTATGGTAGTACGCACACCACTAACAGTAATCACGGGACCGCTGGGAAGTGGCAAAACAACGCTGTTGCGACACATCCTCGATACTTTTCCCAGAAAAATCGCCATTCTAATGAATGAATTTGGTGAGATTGCGATCGACTCCAAAATTATTGGGGGTAAAAATGTTCAAATGGCTGATCTTGGTGGTGGTTGTGTTTGCTGTTCCCTGCTGGGCGAGTTTGAAGCCGCTGTCAATGAAATTATTGATACTGTTGATCCAGACAATATTGTAGTAGAAACAACCGGAGTCGCTGAACCGGATGCCCTTGTATTTGATATTCAAGAGAGTTTAACTATAGTGCGTCTAGATGGAGTTGTTACCCTTGTCGATGCGGATGCTATGGTGAAATATCCCTCGCTAGGTCATACAACTCGGATGCAAATCGAAGCAGCAGATACTATCTTGCTCAATAAAGTTGATTTAGTTTCCGACAGCGATTTAATGGCGATAGAAGAGAAATTGCGAAGTCTCAATCAAGTAGCAACAATTATTCGCACTCAAAGAGGCAAAGTAGATCCACAATTGCTGTTTGGAATCGGTAGAGAACGAGTACAAGCACCTCCCGATCACGTTCATCACCCCGAATTTGAATCATTCAGCTATAAAACAAATGCTAGTTGCGATCGCCACTGTTTTGAAGAATTCGCCGACAGCCTTACAACAAATGTATATCGAGCAAAAGGTTTTATCCAATTTCAGTCAGGAACTTATCTATTTAATTTCGTAGCCGGACGCTGGGAACTAGAACCATTTGAACAAGAGGGAACTGAACTAGTTTTTATCGGCAAACAGGTAAATACACACAAAGCAGAAATTATTGACCGCTTAAAGTCATGTGAGCAATAGAATCAATTATCAATTATTAATCTAAAATCTAAAATCTAAAATCTAAAATTGTATTATGCCTTATGAATTTCTAGAAGATATTGCTACTGCTGACATTGCCTTTCGAGCTTGGGGAAAGGATTTACCAGAACTTTTCCAAGCGGCTGGCGACGCTACAATCAATGTCATGATCGAAGATTTGGACACAATAGAATTTAAAGAGCAGCGAGGCTTCAGCTTAGAAAATGATGCTTTAGATATGTTGCTGTTCAATTTTCTTCAGGAATTTATTTACTACAAGGACAGTGAACAACTCCTTCTACGGGCTTCTCAGGTGCAGGTGGAAAAGAAAAATAGCCAGCACGAACTAACCGCATTTACTCAAGGAGAAAAACTCGATCCTCATCGTCACCAGCAACGGGTAGATGTTAAAGCTGTAACTTTACACCGCTTCGAGCTAGAAAAAACTGATGACGGCTGGACAGCTATGGTAATCCTTGATATTTAGCGGGTTTTTTCTCCACTCGTTACCAGGCTCAGCCTGGTAACAAGGTATTTTCATATCAGTTATTAGTTAATTTGTCAAGTTTTTACTACATCTGTCCACTAAAAATTGGCTTAACCTGGTGTTCAATTTTATCGCTTGTATCTTCGGCGATCGTTAGATATTCAGGTTTGCAGCGCTTGATTTTAACAACAATTCCGATCGCTCCTTCTTGCTCCAAGTCTTCTACATACCCAGATGACGCAGCATCGGCTTCCTTCGAGCTAAGAAATGGACCAAAGTAGTAAGTACAGCGGGGATTGTGCGTTACAATCTCTACCCACCAGGCACAGCCGAAGCTGTATAAAAGGTTAGTCAAGTTTTCTTTGATATAGTTCCAAAATGTCTGCATGGTTTTATTTCCTGTTGAGTGATGTGGTGTGAGGTACTATTGGTCAATAAGTGCTGTAGTAATATTTCACACTTTGTTATACTCTGTAACTCTTATTTTTTCAAATTATCTATTTGTCATTTATCTAAATGCAGTGTATTTTGCCACTTTTGACGAAAAATCTCATAAAGAGCCATTCCTGCTGCTACTGAGGCATTCAGGCTAGGAGTTTTTCCCAGTAGCGGAATCGACACCAAAACATCGCAGCAGCGTTGTGTCAACAAACTTAGACCTTCGCCTTCAGAGCCAATGACTAAAACAATCGAACCCTTCAATTGCACTGTATGCAGTGGTTGACTAGCCGTTGCAGCCGTACCATAAATCCAAAAGCCAGCTGCTTTCAATTCTTCCAGAGCGCGGCTGAGATTTACCACCCTAGCGACCGGAAAATTTTCTAAAGCTCCCGCTGCGACTTTCATCACACTTGAAGTAATCCCAACTGCCCTTCTTTGAGGTATTACCAATCCCTGAGCGCCAATCGCTTCTGCTGTGCGGATAATTGCACCCAGGTTATGCGGGTCATTAATACTATCAGCTGCAATAATTACGGGCTGGTCAGATACTGATTTTGCCCGTGAAATCAACTCGCCTAGCTCTAAGTAAGCGTAGGGAGCAACTTGAGCGGCTACACCCTGATGATTAGCTTGATGGGTGATTTGGTCTAAACGTCTCGGTTCAACTTCGTCAATGACTGTACCGTTCTCCTTGGCTTGCAACACCAGGGAGTGAAAGCGGGGATCGTAGCGCAGTCGGGGAGTAATCCAAATCCGGTTGAGCTGTCGCTGATTTTCTAAAGCACTTAAAACAGGATAGCGACCGTAAATCAAATCACTGTCTGCTTCCCCATTGAGCGGCGAGTCGTGAGTAGCGATCTTCGAGCGGCGATCTTCGAGTGGTTTTCTTCCCCTTTGCCCCTCTGCCCCTCTGCTCCTTTGCCCCTCTGCCCCTCTGCTCCTTTGCCCCTCTGTCCTTTGTGCCCCTTGCTCTTTGACAGACGGCAAATCTGGAGTGGGATCAGGTAAACGTTTGCGTAGTCTAGGAGAGTTACTAACTCCAGAATTTTTGAGATTAGGCGTAGAAAGGACGCGTTTGCCCTTGATTCTCACTGGTTTACCCCGATTTGGTTCACCATTCGCTTTAATTTTTCGTGGTTGCTCAGCCATAAAATTTCCGTGTTGTGCGTCTTGGCATCCCTAACAAATTGAATCTAGCCAACAAATGAATTGAATTGTGGTAGCTTAAGATTAATTTCGACTATTCCTCTGGAGTGATATCTAGCTGTAGCTGTTGCAATAGTTGGTACAAGCGCTCTGCATCAGTTAGGTAGAGGTAGCCCATTAAGGTTTCTAAGCTCGTTGCCTGTTGATAAATTTCTGGTTCAACTCGCTTGGGATGTTTTGTAGGGGCATTGCGACCCCGCCGTACGATTTCTAACTCTATGCTATTGAGGTGAGGAGTGAGGGAGCGTAAGTGCAAAGCTTGTGTTTCTGCTCGCACCTGCGACACTACTAGGCTATGGTATGTATGCGATCGCTTGGGCGGCAGTAGATAACGACTCCTGACATAAAGTTCATACACTGCGTCTCCTAAATACGCCAATGCCAATGGCGAAATCTGTTGCAGTTCCCCCTGTGTTACCGACAAAAAACTAGGCATTGTAATTCATAATTCGTAATTCGTAATTGTCTTTTTGTCCTAGCCCCTAGCCCCTGCGCCCCTACTAATTATTTCACTATTATGATCGATCCCCATTTATCTAAATGGTTTTCCGTAGACAAGTTTGCCAATAAATCAAAAAATTCAAAAAATTAAGCTATCCAGATGGCAAAACCGGATAGCTTATGCAAATTTTTCTTTCAACACTCAGGACTTTGGAATTTTCTCTAGAGCTTCTTCCATCGAAGATCGTAAGGATAGAAACTGCTCTAAACGAACCAGCTTGACTGTTTGAGTTACCCTGGCATTGGTAACAATTTGTGATGTTCCCCCAGCGCTTTGAGCCTGTTTTGCCAGTTGCACTAGAGCGCCTAAACCAGAGCTATCGACAAAGTCAATCTGGGAGAGATCTAGGATAACGTGATGTGGTCCCTCTTCAATACACTTGCCAATTACCTTCCGAAAGGTTGGTTCAGAAAAGGCATCTAGTAAACCCGTAAGCCGGAATATTTGGTAGTTGTCCCGAACTTCACGAGTTCCTCTTAAGCTAACGGTTAGATTCAGTGGCTCAGCGATAATTCCCTCCTCGCTGCATTATTGCTATATCGTTCTTTGAGTTGAGGCTAAAGTATAAATGCTTTTTTGTTACATTGTCTACAGTCAAGCGGTAGAAAATGAGGGACTAGGGGCTTGGGGCTGGGGGCTAGGGGAGGACAACCCGACCAGGGGACAAGGGGAAGTATTCAAACCCCCTTTTTCCCCTCCTTTTGGTTGTCACCCCCTCCCCTCATCACAAGAGTCCCCCCTCCTCTTCTAGTCCCAAGCCTCTAGCCTCTAGCTCCTCAGAAAATGAGGGACTAGGGGCTTGGGGCTGGGGGCTAGGGGAGGACAACCCGACCAGGGGACAACCCGACCAGGGGACAAGGGGAAGTATTCAAACCCCCTTTTCCCCCCCCTTTTGGTTGTCACCCCCTCCCCTCATCACAAGAGTCCCCCCTCCTCTTCTAGTCCCAAGCCTCTAGCCTCTAGCCCCTCGCATTGCTTGGACAAACTGCTCAAACAGGTAATCAGCATCGTGGGGACCAGGACTGGCTTCTGGGTGATATTGCACTGAGAAAAAAGGCAGAGATTTATGCCTTAATCCAGCAACTGTGCGATCGTTTAAGTTGAGGTGAGTAATTTCTACTTCAGCACCTGGTAGGGAGTCAGGATCGATCGCAAAACCATGATTCTGGCTGGTGATTTCCACTCTTTGTCTCAAACCCGCTGGTTGATTTAAACCGCGATGTCCAAACTTGAGCTTGAAAGTTTCTGCACCTAAAGCTCTACCCAGAATTTGATGCCCCATACAGATGCCGAAAATTGGTTTTTCGCTGCTTAGCAATGCCTTTGTTGTCGCAACGCCTTCGCTGACGGCAGCTGGATCGCCAGGACCATTGGAAAGAAAGATCCCATCAGGATTGTATTTAAGAATTTCTTCTGGTGGGGTGTGAGCAGGAACGACAATCACTCGGCAACCGTAACTTGCTAGGCGGCGCAGAATATTGCGTTTGATGCCAAAGTCAATCGCAACAACGGTAAGGCTAGGATTACCATTTGTTTGGTCAGATGGGTTGAATTCCCAAATCGATGTAGTGGGATCAGACCATTCGTAAACGTTTGTGGTTGTGACTTCAGAGACGAGATTTAACCCTGCCATACCAGGAGCTGCTAAAACTTGCTCTAGCAACTCGGTTTCATCAAGAATTTCGGTAGAAATGCCACCGTTCATCGCACCCAAAGCACGGATTTTTCGGGTAAGGGAGCGGGTATCAATGCCGTAAATTCCTGGGATATTGTGCTGTTTGAGATAGTCGGGCAAGCTAGCAGTTGATCGCCAGTTACTAGGACGATAGCAGATGTTTCGCGCGATCGCTCCCCGCACTTGGGGGCGGTTGGATTCTTCATCCTCTAAATTCACACCTGTATTACCCAGTTCTGGATAAGTAAAAGTAACTATCTGACCGCAATAACTGGGATCTGTCAATACTTCTTGATAACCCGTCATCCCAGTGTTAAACACCACTTCCCCGATCGTGGTTCCGGTAGCACCAAAAGACCATCCACGATAAGTAGTTCCATCAGCAAGGACGAGTAAAGCTGGTTTAGCATCAACAGAGGGCATAGTAATTCGTACTTCGTAACTGGTAATTCGTAATTCTACCGTAGCCACTAGCTACTAGTTCTAGCTACTATACATTGTGTTTAAATTGAAATAAGTAGCAAAAACAACTCAAGCGTGTGCTGGCTGGTACCCAGGACCTATGCTCAAGCGTTCGACTTCTCTTGTAGCACTAATTTTTCTCTCAGGTACACTGGCACTGATTGGAGTTGCCTGTAGCAGCGACAAACAGACAAGACTTAGCCAAAAAGCTCAACCATACTCGCTAAACACTGCTCCTGGTGCTACGGCGCAGCCCAAGCAGCCGAAGGCAAGAGTTGCTCCCGCCCCCAAATCAGTATCAGCGTCGCCTCAACCGAGTTCTTACGACCGCGCCTTAGACAAGGCTGATGGTGCGCTTAGCATCAGTCAGTCAGCTCAATCGTCATACGATTGGCAGCTAGTGGCAAGTCAGTGGGCTGAAGCGATCGCCTTGATGCAAACACTACCAAATAATAGCCCCTACAAAGCGATCGCCAAAACAAAAATTGCCCAGTACCAACGATATCTCCTCCATGCCCAGCAGCAAGCAAATCATACCATCGAGTCAAACCCTGATAGCACCGCCGCTCCTATTGGCGATCCTGCTTCACAAATCCAAGCATCAGATCAAGAATCTCCAGCAGTGGACTTAGAAGTACCACCACCAGATCAATTGGTGTTTCAAGCCGCGATCAAACGGCGAATTGGCGGCACACCTGTGATTGATGTAACTTTCAATGGCACTCAAAAATGTGAGATGATTGTCGATACTGGCGCAAGTGGAACTGTCTTGACTCAAGAAAGTGCTAATGCTATGGGATTAGTGCCAGTAGCCAAGGCAAAAGCAAATACTGCAAGTGCCAAAGCCGTAGAATTTCCCATTGGCATTGTTGATTCTATCCAAGTTGGTGGAGCATTAGTTAAAAATGTACCAGTAGCGATCGCTCCTGCTTCAGTCCTAGAAACTGGACTACTCGGACACGACTTCTTTGGCAATTACGATGTGACAATTAAACGTGATGTAGTTGAATTTCGCCCCCGATAAGAGAGATGGGGGAGCAGGGGAAGCTGGGAGAGCGGGGGGAGAATAACGAATTTAGTTTTCATTCGAGCAGAGTATTTATTATTTCTCTACAAGCTTCTACCATTTGCTCTTTTACTAAAGAAATATATTGATTTTTTTCCTTGTCTAGTCTGGATAAAACTTCTGGATTCCATTGTTCTCTTTCTGCTTGGGCAATAGGAAAAACATCTGTTTCGGACACTATTCCTCTTAGTACAAGAAATGCTAATGGTGGCTTTTCTAATTTATGTTGAAAATACACTAATTTCCGACATCCATCTAACACATCTATTTTCTCATTAATTATTTGATTAGCAATTTATATAATTTCTGTTTTGATACTTCTCATTTTTTCATCTCTAACGAGGGATTTGACAACAGCCTCGCTTTCAATTTTTCGTTCGTTCAAAATCTTTTACTACCAATGAGGTTCAATATGTGTAATTCAATGTTTTATTAACTTAAATAAGATTTTACAGAATAAATAGTAAAATTACTGAAGCAGTTGTAATTGAACCAAGAGTAATTTAATACAAGAAATTGTATTGGTATTGCAAATTATCATTCATGGTTAATTGCTATTAACTATAACAATTAACAATCTTTAAGGAAATTTTATGAAAAAATTGCTAAAGCTACTTATTCCACTTGCCGGAGTTACCTTATTTCATACTGCTGGGATTATTTTCGCCCAACAAGCGGCGATCGCGCAGGAAGCTGGGGGATGCTTTATGGTTAATTCCTCCAATCAAATGGTCGATTTATCTACTCTTTGCGGCGGTAAAGCTAAAAAAGCATCAACAAACCCAAAAGTATTTCAAGCTAAAATCAAACGCCGCGACGGTGGCGTACCAGTTATTGATGTGACTTTTAACGGTAAACAGAAATTCGAGATGCTGTTAGATACTGGCGCTAGTCAAACAATGATTACTCAGGAGATGGCAAATGCACTGGGAGTGGTTCGAGCTGGTACACAAAAATTTAGTGTTGCTAGTGGAGATGTGATAGAATCCCCAGTGGGAAGTGTAGCTTCTATTCGAGTAGGCACTGCTACAGTCAACGAAGCTCAGGTGTCAATCGGTGCAACTCCACTCTTAGGACAAAATTTCTTTGGCGGATATGATGTGATTATTAGGCGAGACGTGGTTGAATTTCACGCTCAGGGTTCCTGAAGAAATTGCACCAGCTGCTGTAACTTTAACTAAGTTTTACCACAGGGATATGTTGGGTTGAGAATTAGCGAAACCCAACATACAAAATCTTGCGATCGCGCTAAGTTATGGGTAACTGTGGCTCATGATGGAAAAATATGGAATGTATTTCCCCTAAACGATAACTAGAAATGTCGTTTAGTAATGTGACAGTCCGCCTAAAAACTGGAGGATGGAAAATGCTTGCTGATGTTGAAGGAAACTTAACAATTACTTTAAGAGAAAATATTTTCTTTGATGAAGAGTATATCCTTCTGCTTGAGCTAGCAGTAGCATTGATTAGATGGGTGAAGAAAGAGGTATTACACCGAGAGTCCGAAAGGCAGGATAATCCTGACCGAGTAGATGACACACTAGGAGCGTGGTGAGGGGAAACTTTCACGCCACGTTCTGAAGCAGAGGGGTGGGACAGTAACGTCCCCCTCGACTCTAATCACTATTCACTATTAACCCAGGGATTAACTTGCCTTAAGGTTGTGGGTTTATCTTATCTAGTGCAACACCTATGTTTGAAAACAAGTATTCATCTTTATAAGTAGCACTAGAGAGAACAGTAAGCTTGATCTGCCAGGATTACAAATTCCTACCATTGATTAGAGTTTTTGTCAAGGAATTAATTATACAAAGCTCTAGGGTGGGTTGCTGGAAAATCAGAACCTCCAGTGGCTTTTATAGCGATCAAAAAATCAGCGAATGGCTATTCAAAACTTACATCTCTTCGGGGCTGTGGATGAGTACGGGTTTTCCAACTGCCGATGGCGGCGAGAGATCTTCAAGCATAGGGTACAACTGGGCGTTGCAGAGATTTACCAGGTGGCTGACATTATTTTTAAGACGGAAAATCTTAGGAATAGTCAAGAAATGAAGCGGCGGCGAGGGCAATCCTGATGCCGACACAAGGAGCGCCCAAAAGCCTTCATTGGATTTGCCATTGTTCACGACATTCTCACTGCCACAATCAGGACAACACACAAAGCTCTAAAACTATCTCCTCACCTGCTGTCAATCAACTACTCTAATAACAGCAGATCTTCTTTCCAGATTTCAACAGGTGTAGAACACTACCAGAGACAACACAACCTTCTTCCGGTCAATTTTTCAAATGAGATCGCAATGACTGAGCGAATAGAGCCGCTTGAGTGCGATCGCGCAAATTTAAGCGACTCAGAATATTTGTAATATAGTTTTTCACCGTATTTTCGGCAAGGAACAGTGCTTGAGCAATCTCACGATTATTTGCGCCTCTAGCAAGTAAATGTAACACTTCTAATTCTCTTGGCGTAAGTTGCGCTAATTCTGGTGGTGGTTGAACTGGTGGAGTCAGTGTTGGAGTTGTCATCAGCGCTTTTTCAAACAATCCAGGACCGAGTTGAGTATGTCCTTTGTAGACTGCTCGAATTGCCAGTGCGAGTTCATCGGGTTCGGTATCTTTGAGCAAATAACCTTTCGCACCTAAGCGCATTGCCTGCGAAACATACTCATCATCATCGAAAGTGGTCAGTACTAAAACCTTAACGTTGGGATACTGCTGAGCAATAGCCCCTGTCGCCGCCACACCATCCATCACAGGCATTCGGATATCCATCAGCACGATATCGGGTTGTAGCGTCGGAATCTGGTCGAGCGCTCGTTGCCCATTTTCTGCCTCACCGATCACTTGCATATCATCGTTGGACTCCAGCATACTCTTGAGTCCCTGACGAATAAGATATTGATCGTCAACTAATAAAATCCGAATCATGACAATAGTTTTGCAAGTGGAAATGTAACCGAGATGCGACAACCTGTACCTGGTTGACTGTCAAGATGGAAATTTCCTCCCAACGCGGCTGAGCGTTCCCGCATTCCCTGAAGTCCAAACCCAGTTGTATTTCGATCGGGATGAAACCCTTTGCCATTATCCTCAATCGACAAATAAATTGTGCCTGCGTGTTGTTGAAGCTCTACGGAAACTGCTGTAGCCTGAGCGTGTTTGTAGATATTGGTCAGCGATTCTTGCACGATGCGAAATAGAGTTGTGTTGACTTCTGGGGATAGAGAGAACCCAAGTGCGATCGCGCAATTGGGTTGAATTCCGGTCGTTTGCTGAAAATCTGTTAGCAACTTTTGAATTGCAGATTCAAGGGAGTGTCCCTGTAAAGGATTCGATCGCAATACGGCAACCGAGCGCCGCACTTCAAGTAATGCCTCAGCACCTAATTGTTTTGCCTGTTTGAGGAACGTCAAGGCTTTATCATGACTCGATTGCCAAAATAGCAAAGCGTTATTAATTTGAATCGTCTGAGCCGCTAGGGTATGTCCGAGTCCATCATGAATTTCACGAGCAATTCGGTTACGCTCTTGTAAAGTCGCCTGGTCTTCAATTCGCAGTGCATACTCTCTGAGCTGCTGGTGGGCGATCGCTAATTCCTGATGCGCTATTTCTAACTGCTCTCGACTTTGCCGTTCAGAAAGTAACGTATTAATCAGCAGCAAAGCAAATACGAGTGTCAGCGCAAACATTAATACAGAATTCAATCGCCAATTCCAGGCTGAGGCGATCGAATGTCCAGATACAATCGGTCTAGTTAAGAACAGCGTGCCAAACAAAAGTAGGGTCAAGCCAAGAATGATCCATTGTCCAGTTTGGCGAAACACTAGACAATTTCGCATCACTAGCACGAGCGATAGCAGGAAAACCGAGCGAGTCGATAAATTGTCTTGACTGGCTAACAACAAAATTAAGCCGAATTCCAAAGCGGTATACAGCCATTTTGTCACCCGTCCACCCGTTGGGAGCCGAAAGCTCATTAAACCGAAAGCCGCGATCACCAATACTCGCAACAGTAACGACCAGGACAATTGGAACGGCAGCAGCAGTTCCATAACTACGACCGTGCCGAGTAGCAGCCACTCCAAGTAGAGCAACAAGCGAAACGATTGGTAAGTCGGGCGACCCATAGTACTATTCCAGATCGAGCGCTGGAGTAACGAAACCAGCCACATTTTCTCGATCTTATAGGGGAAGGAGTCAAACAACACATTAGCCCCCTTTGAACGCTTAAATTCCAACCAAATCAAACAATCTTCACAGCTATCCCACTTTCTTCTATAACGAATTTTTCTTCTATGTCGATAGAGCTATTTCGACTAATTGATGCTGTTGGAACTAGGAAAAAAGTCATAATTTATTTAGTCATTTTTGACCGCTCAAGTCAGGAGTTCTGCCAGGTGCAAAGCGCAATTGCAAGTTTATAAGATTGAGTAGTGTTTATGGCATTGCTTGGAGGTTTGCTATGACTCAGGAAATTCCGACTGAAATTCCAAATGAAATTCCCACTCGGAATTTGACTGGGAGCGAGCTGCAACCAGTATCCCGCAGCTTGTCTAAACGGCGAATTGGACTGATCGTGTTGGGCGTGCTGTTGCTTGGTACGCTGGGTTTCGTGGGAATACGTGTGAGAGAAGGCAAGCCTGACAAAGCCCAAAGAAATAGTAGAGAGCAAATTACCCCTGTAACTGTTGCCACCGTAATGCAAAAAACGGTTCCCGTGCAATTACAAGCGATCGGCAACGTGCAAGCTGCCTCTACAGTATCGATAACGCCCCAAGCAAGCGGACGCATTACCGGAGTGTATTTCCAGAAAGGTCAGGACGTGCGTAAAGGGCAACTTCTGTTTACACTCGACGATCGCACTCAACTTGCCGCAATTCAACAAGCAAGAGGGACGGTGGCAAAAGATCAAGCACAGGTGCAACAAGCAAGAGCGACGCTTGGCAGGGACTTAGGAGCGGTAAGACAAGCCCAAGCAACCTTAGCAAAAGATGAAGCACAGGCGCAATTCGCCCAGGCACAAAACAAACGCTACAGCAACTTATACAGCCAGGGCGCTATTAGCTTGGATCAGGCACAGCAATACTCAGCCAATAATAAAGTTTCAGCGGCAACGCTTCAGGCAGATCGAGAAGCGATCGCCAATGCTCAGGAGGTTGTGAAGGGCGATCAAGCGGCGATTGTGAACGCGCAAGCCGTAGTTAGTGCAGACGAGGGAGTATTAAAAAATGCCCAAGTGCAGTTGACATACAGCAAAATCTATGCACCCATCGACGGTCGGGCAGGAAATATTCTGGTAACTGAAGGTAATGTGGTGCAGGCAAACAGCACCAATCCCTTAGTGACGATCGCTCAGATTCGTCCAATTCAGGTGGCGTTTTCTGTTCCCGAATCAAATCTACCCGAAATCCAAAAGCACATGGAAAATGGCAAGTTGAAGGTAGCGGTCACGTTTCCTGGCAATAATGTTCCCATAACTGGGGTTTTATCGTTTGTGAATAACACAGTCGATACCAGCACGGGAACGATTCAACTGATGGGTAATTTTGACAATACTCAGGGACAACTGTTTCCAGGTCAATTCGTAAATACCACGCTGACGCTAACGCAAGAACCAAATGCAACCGTAGTTCCGGCTCAAGCCGTGCAGAATGGACCCAATGGACAATTTGTGTTTGTGGTTAAACCTGACAATACTGTGGAAAACGTGCCAGTGGTCGCCAGCAGTACCGTTGATGGGCTAGATGTGGTGCAAAAAGGAGTCCAACCAGGGGACAAAGTTGTAACTGACGGACAAGCAAATCTGGTTTCAGGTAGCAAAATTCGCATCAAAACTGCTGGTAATGATGCAGCAAGCGATCGCCCGAAATCGGGAAGACACCATCAACAAGATAATTCCTCACAATCGGCTGGAGGGAATTCATGAATCTTTCAGAACTCTTCATTCGCCGCCCAGTCATGACGACTTTGGTGATGGCGGGAATTCTCATCTTCGGCTTCATGAGCTATCGCTTGCTGCCGATTAGCGATTTACCCAGTGTTGATTATCCCACGATTCAGGTGAGTGCTGCCCGACCAGGAGCCAGCCCCGCAACAATGGCAGCCTCGGTTGCCCGTCCTTTGGAGAAGCAGTTTTCTAGCATTGCTGGACTCGATTCGCTCAACTCAACAAGTACCCTGGGTGCAACGCAAATTACGCTACAGTTTGACCTTAGCCGAAACATTGACAATGCCGCACAGGATGTAGAAGCTGCGATTTCTGCCGCCGCAGGGCAAATTCCCAACGACTTACCCAATCCTCCATCATACAGCAAAGTTAACCCAGCAGAGCAGCCAATTCTCTACCTATATCTTCATTCTCCCACATTACCCTTGTCTGAGGTAGACAACTATGCTGAGACATACTTGGCACAAAAGCTGTCAACGATTAACGGAGTCGCACAGGTACAGGTTTACGGCTCTCAAAAGTATGCAGCTCGAATTCAACTCAATCCACAGCAGTTAGCCAGCCGCCAAATTGGGCTAGACCAGGTGCAGGCTGCGATCGGGCAAGGAAACGTAAACTTACCGACTGGAAGCCTTTCGGGAAACCACAAGAACTTTACAGTACAAACCAACGGGCAACTCCAAGACGCGGCGGCTTATCGCCAATTGATCGTAGCTTACAAAGATGGCTCACCAGTCTATCTTCAGCAGCTAGGACGAATCATTGACAGCGTGGAGAATGACAAAATTGCCAGTTGGTACAACAATACCCGCGCGATTATTTTAAGTATTCAAAGACAGCCTGGAACTAATACAGTACAAGTTGTCGATACGATTAAGAAATTGTTACCAACTCTCAGAAACCAAATTCCTAATTCTGTTGAGATTGGCATTCTCTATGACGCATCGCAAACAATTCGAGATTCGGTCGATGATGTCCGATTTACGTTGTTTCTGACGATTTGCCTAGTTATTTTAGTTATTTTTCTGTTTTTGCGAAACCTTTCGGCAACGGTGATTCCCAGTTTGGCGCTACCTGTGTCGCTGATTGGTACGTTTGCAGTCATGCACCAACTGAATTACTCATTAGATAACCTATCGTTGATGGCGTTAACGCTTTCAGTTGGTTTTGTGGTAGATGATGCGATCGTCATGTTAGAAAATATCGTCCGTCACATCGAGATGGGCGAACGTCCGCTAGAAGCTGCATTGAATGGATCGAAGGAAATCAGTTTCACGATTTTATCGATGACGCTCTCATTAGTTGCCGTATTCATTCCCATGTTGTTCATGAGCGGGCTACTGGGACGATTATTTCATGAATTTGCTGTTACCATTGCAGTTTCGATTTTAGTATCGGGCTTTGTTTCCCTGACGCTAACGCCGATGTTGTGCAGTCGCTTTTTGCGTCCTGTCAAGCATAGACAGCAAAGCCGATTGTATCGCGCTTCTGAGTACGTGTTCGATCGCTTCCTTGCCTTATACGATTGGAGTCTCAAGAAAGCCCTAAAATATCACCGCACTACAATGATTTTGTCAGTCGTGATACTGTTTGCCACTGTTGGGCTGGTGGTTGTCGTTCCCAAAGGCTTTATTCCCAGCGAAGATACCGGACAAATCGCGGGCATTACTCAAGCGGCGCAGGATGCATCTTTTGATGCCTTGGTGCGTCACCAACAGGCAGTGGTTGACGTGCTGCGTCAAGACCCAAACGTGGATGCGGTAAACTCCAATATTGGCGCTGGTTCTAGTGCGACAGGTAACGGCGCAGCTGTTGCTAGCAATTCTGGCAGTCTGTTTATTCGTTTGAAGCCACGCGCTCAACGTCACCTGAGCGCTGACGAGATTATTCAAAATCTGCGACCAAAACTTGCCACAATTCCAGGCATTCAAGTCTTTCTTCAAAATCCTCCCGCCATCCCCATCGGCACGCAACAAACTACCGGACTGTATCAACTCGGACTCCAGAGTTCCGATATTCAACCCTTGCAGCAGTATGTACCGCAGCTGGTTGACAAAATGAAGAACTTGCCCCAACTTCAGGATGTCAACAGCGATTTACAAATGACTTCTCAGGTTAAATTGGATATCGATCGCGACAAAGCATCAGCTCTGGGAATTACAGCCCAGCAAATCGAAGATACTCTGAGAAATGCCTATGGCGGCTACCAAGTGTCAACAATTTATGCACCAAGTAACGAATATCAAGTGATTCTGGAATTAGAACCCCAGTATCAACAAGATCCCAATGCTCTGATGCAGCTTTACGTCACTGCAAGTGGTAGCTCTAGTAATGGTAATCCTGCGAATAATTCTACCAATACTGGTGGTACTGCCAGTAACACTAGCAACAATGGTGCTACTGCTGGGGCCACGACGGTTGTAAGTAATTCTAATGGTGCAGCAGTTCCTCTGAGTACGTTTGCCAAAATTTCTCAGGGAGTCACCCCATTAATTATCAATCATGTGGGTCGGATGAATGCTGCGACGATTTCCTTTAACCTTGCCCCTGGTGCATCGCTGGGAGAAGCGAATCAAGCGATTGAGAATCTAATTCAGACAACAATTCCCGCCAGCATTACAACAAATTTCCAAGGTGCAAGCCAAGTATTTCAAAGTTCATTGCCGAATTTATTGCTCTTACTACTAATTGCAATTCTGGTGATTTATCTAATTCTCGGTATCTTGTACGAGGATTTTATTCACCCGATTACGATTCTTTCAGGATTGCCTTCGGCTGGATTTGGTGCATTGTTAACGCTGTTATTCTTTCATGTCGAACTCAATGTTTACTCGTTCATTGGCGTGATGTTGCTGGTGGGCATTGTGAAGAAAAACGGCATTATGATGGTGGACTTTGCGATCGAAGCTCAGCGCGATGAAGGCAAAAAGCCTTCTGAAGCGATTTATCAAGCGTGTCTAGTACGCTTCCGTCCAATTATGATGACAACAATGGCGGCATTAATGGGAACACTGCCGATCGCGCTGGGATTCGGTGCAGGTTCGGAATCCCGCCGTCCTTTAGGGATTGCGGTTGTGGGTGGGTTAGTATTCTCGCAAATCTTGACTTTATATTTAACACCCGTATTTTACATCTACATGGAATCGTGGCGGAAAAAGCTGAGTCGAGTTAAGTTGCGTCGTCAAAAATTTTCTTTTACTGGAGGGCGATAGTTGCGGATACTGTTAAGAAATATTTTCCGTAAAAATGCAGTTGTAAGGAAAAAATTATGGCAAAGA
Organism: uncultured Chroococcidiopsis sp.; assembly: GCA_964248365.1. GTDB lineage: Bacteria > Cyanobacteriota > Cyanobacteriia > Cyanobacteriales > Chroococcidiopsidaceae > Chroococcidiopsis. Next base: position 62,168 of record CAXTYC010000020.1, read on the forward strand.
CAATCCTCAATCAAATACTAAATCAACTTGTAAGCCTCGAGATGGAAGAACTTCAGCAGCTTCAGCAAACAATTAAAAACCATATTGTCCAGAAAGAAATAACTGATAAGCAAGCAGCATTTCACCAAGCTTTAATTAATTCTGGCTTGGTCAAAAAAATTAAGCCTCCCGCTCATGATTTAATTGCTGAGCGACGACTCATTCAAGTCAAAGGAAAACCTGTTTCTGAAACAATTATTGAGGAACGCCGTTAGATGGCAATTTACTTCTTAGATAGTAGCGCATTAGTCAAGCGTTATATCAGCGAAGCTGGGTCAAATTGGGTTTTGAAACTGTTTGACCCAGCGTTGAAAAATGAAGTATTTATTGCCGCAATTACAGGTGTAGAAATAATCGCTGCGATTGCACGGCGATCGCGCGGTGGAAGTATCAGCGTTGCCGATGCAACTGGAATATTTAATCAGTTGAAAAGCTATTTACAGAAAGATTACCAAATTATTGAAATTACAGAAAGTATCATCAATTCTGGAATGTCATTTGCCGAAAAACATGGATTGCGAGGTTATGACGCAATTCAACTAGCAGCTGGTCATGCAGTCAACACGCTCTGCATCGCTAATGGGTTACCTGCCATCAGTTTTGTGTTTGCAGACAAGGAGTTGAATGCAGCAGCGAGTGGTGAGGGATTGGTGATTGAAAATCCTAGCAACTCCCCTTAGTGCAATCTAACTATCTTCGCTCGAATGTTTGTTGGTATCCTCTAGGCGCGATCGCCCCCACGCTACACATTTCTGGGAGAACGAAACTCATGAACCTTTCAGAACTCTTCATCCGTCGCCCTGTCATGACTACCTTGGTCATGGCGGGAATTCTCATCTTCGGCTTCATGAGTTATACCCTGTTACCGATTAGTGCGCTGCCCAACGTTGACTATCCCTTCATTAGTGTCTCGGCAAGTCTACCTGGAGCAACACCCGAAACAATGGCTTCTGCGGTGGCTGCACCACTAGAGCGACAGTTTACAGAAATCGCCGGACTCAATTCGTTTAACTCCACCAGTTCAACGGGCAATACCAACATTTCCCTACAATTCGACTTCAGCCGTAATGTAGATGACGCTGCCAAAGACGTGCAAGCCGCCATCTCAGCCGCCGCTGGGGAATTACCCGCTGGTATGCCCAAACCACCCACCTACCGCAAAGTTAACCCCTCGGTTTCCCCGATTCTTTTCCTTTATCTCTACTCCCAAACACTGCCAATTTCAACTGTAGACGAATACGCCGAAATCGCAATCAGTCAGCCAATTTCAATGATTAATGGCGTGGCACAAGTGCAGGTTTTCGGTCAAAAACAATATGCGGTGCGCGTCCAACTCGATCCGCAAGCATTGGCAACCAGGGGAATTGGACTAGATCAAGTCAGAGGGGCGATCGCACAGGGTAATGTAGAGTTACCAACAGGAAGTTTGTCTGGACGGGACAAAAGCTATCTGATTGGGGCAAATGGTCAACTAACTGATGCAGCAGGCTATCGATCGCTGATTATCTCCTACAAAAATGGAGCGGCGGTACGATTGGGGGATGTAGCACAAGTGCTGGACGACGTGCAGAACAACAAAGTTACAAACCGCTATTACGACAAAAGAGTTGCCAATCAACCGTCGATCGTGCTTGCCGTACAGCCACAACCAGGCGCAAATACAGTCAATATTGTCGATACTATCCAGAAAATGATGCCGACGCTACGGGCGCAAGTACCCAAGGCGATTGAGATGGGCATTTTGTACGATCGCTCTCAATCAATTCGAGCTTCGGTTAACGATGTAAAGTTCACGCTGGTTCTCTCGATTGGCTTGGTAATCTTAGTCATCTTTTTATTCTTGCGAAATCTGCCTGCTACCTTAATTCCAAGTTTGGCACTGCCGATCGCTATTATTGGCACGTTTGCCGCAATGTATTTGTTGGGCTACTCGCTGGATAACTTGTCGCTGATGGCGTTAACGCTCTCGGTTGGCTTTGTAGTGGATGATGCGATCGTCGTACTTGAAAACATCGTTCGTCACCGAGAAATGGGCGATTCCCCACTCGAAGCTGCATTGAAGGGATCGCGAGAAATTAGCTTCACGATAGTGTCGATGACACTATCGTTGGTGGCAGTATTTATTCCAATTATGTTCATGGGCGGATTAATTGGTCGATTATTTCATGAATTTGCTGTCACGATTACGGTTGCAATTCTGGTTTCAGGTTTTATTTCCCTGAGTCTAACGCCCATGTTGTGCAGTCGATTTCTGACATCGCATCAGCAGCGGCAGAACCGTCTTTACCGCGTTTGGGAACAAGCATTCGATCTACTCTTACGCGGCTATGAGTTGACGCTCCTTCCAGTTTTAAAATATCGCCGCCTAACGCTAATTGGGTCTTTCATCATCATACTGCTAACCTTCTACCTATTCACCCTCGTTCCCAAAGGTTTCATTCCCACAGAAGATACTGGACAATTGATGGGTAATACGAAGGCAGCACAAGATATCTCATTTGATGATATGCTGCGTCACCAACAAGCGATCGTGGATATCATTCGCCAAGACCCCAATATCGTAGCGATTAATTCAACAGTAGGAGCGAGTGGACCAAACGCCTCGGTCAATAGCGGACGGATTAATATCCGATTGAAGCCGCGTTCTCAACGTCGTCTGAGTGCAGACGAAATCATTCAAGAACTCACGCCGAAATTGCGGCGCACACCTGGAATTCAAGTGTTTCTGCGCTCTCCCCCCGCTATTCCAATCGGCGGTCAACAAACGAATTCACAATATCAATTCACATTACAGAGTCTCAACATTCAAGATCTGCGCCAAGCGATCCCGCCACTATTAGCAAAAGTCAAAGCAATCCCAGGACTGCGAGGCGTAGACAGCGATTTGCAACTGAGTACCCCCCAGGTGCAAGTCCAGGTTAACCAAGATAAAGCGAAAACGTTTGGCATTACGGCACAACAAGTTGAGAAAACCCTAGGCGATGCCTATGGCTCTGGACAAATTTCCACAATCTATACACCGAACGATCAGTTCTTCGTGGTTTTAGAAGTGAAGCCAGAGTATCAACGCGATCCTAGTGCCTTATCAATGCTCTACGTGCAGTCGAGCCAAGGACAATCTATTCCTTTGAGTGCGATCGCCACACTGGTTGAGGGAGTTAGTCCGCTCACCGTCAACCACCTTGGAGCATTGCCAGCGGCGACAATTTCGTTTGATACAACTCCTGGTATGTCTTTGAGCGGGGCGACAGCAGCGATCCAAAAAGTGGCACAGGAAGTTTTGCCTTCAACGGTTACAGCAAGCTTTCAAGGTTCAACGCAGGTTTTTCAGCAGTCTTTTAACGATCTAGGTTGGCTGTTGCTCGTCTCGATTGTAGTTATTTACCTGATTTTGGGCATTCTCTACGAAGATTTCATGCATCCGCTGACGATTCTTTCGGGGTTGCCTTCAGCGGGTTTTGGCGCACTACTAACGCTACTAATTTTTCAGGTCGATCTAAATCTCTACTCTTTCATTGGCATTATCCTGCTAGTGGGTATTGTCAAGAAAAACGGCATCATGCTAGTAGATTTTGCAATTGAAAAGCAGCGACATGAAGGCAAACTTCCGTTTGATGCTATTTACGAAGCTTGCCTCGTGCGCTTCCGCCCAATTATGATGACGACGATGGCTGCGCTAATTGGCACATTGCCGATCGCGCTCTCGGCAGGTTCGGGATCTGAAGCACGTCGTCCTTTGGGAATTGCGATTGTTGGTGGTTTGTTATTCTCCCAGATTTTGACCCTTTATCTCACACCTGTGGTTTACACCTACATGGAAACCTGGCGCAACAAACTGGGAAAACCACAGTGGAAACAAGCCGTATCGCGTCAGCAGAAGCTACCAAAACTCCTTTCGTCTCAATTGAAACGAAAGTAGTGCTGTTAGTGCTGGTGTTAGACGTTTAGTATGATTGTGTTGCAAAAACTTGTTGAGGTGATAAAGGTTTTTGGAAAGGAGACAATTTATGCAGCAACTCCAAAAACTTTAGCAATCAATTGCACTTGACCCAAAATGTCACCTTTTACCAATTCTTGAAGAGCGTCCTTTCCTAATTGCATTCATCATTTCATAACCCTTAATTGTTCTCCAATTAATAGTGGAAGTTTCTACTTAACAGGTAAAGCATTCTAGACAGTTTGATTGACTAGTGGTGGTGATAAGCGATCGCCCCTTAACTTATTGCCATTGACCTTCCATTCTACAATTCATTCCTACTTTGCACTAAACCAGGTAAGTGCCGAGTGAGCGATAGCTGTTGGAACCGTGTGGGAACCATTAAACTCCTGATAAAGCACGTCGTAGCCTGCACGTTGTAACGGCGGCACGACCCGACGGCTGCATCTGTCAATTGGTAGAACTTGGTCTTGCGTACCGTGCGAGATGAAGAGGCGCGGTGAACCTTGCTGCCCTGCTGGAGCCATAAATCCTGGCGAGAACGCGATGATATGGGTGAACAGGTCGCCGTTAGTGATACCGATACTTAGCGCGTAGGAAGCTCCGTCGGAGAAGCCCTCAACCGCAATGTGTGTCGGGTCTATGGCATAGCGGCTAAATGTCTGCGCGATCGCCCGATCAATGAAGGTGATATCCGGTCCGTACTCACCGAACAGCACATCCCACGTCTGGAGACGCGAAGAAGGCGCAAGCAGGATAAACCCAGCAGCATCAGCTAGGTGTAGGAACGGGGCAAGTCCTTGACGTGCGTTGCCACCCGCGCCGTGCAGCATCAGCACCAGTGGTGCGGGTCGGTTCGCTTGGTAGCTTGTGGATACGTAAAGGAGGCAGTCGCGCTTGGTGTCCAGTCCTAGCGATTGTAAACCTAGTGTTGCCGCTCCCGTCGGTTGCCCTGGTCGCGCTTGGATGCGTCCCTTTTGGGCTACTTGTCTATCCTGGTTGTGCCGCCTGTCTCTTGTCATCGATGCGATCCTCTGGCTGCGATGGGTGGTGTAAATCACTCCTATTGCCTCTGTAATGCTTGCAGTCCAGGTGCTGAGTAAATGTCCTCTGTGCTTTACTACAATGCTCTGGTTGTGCGGTTGCGACTTGTAAATTTTTCTCTACTAGTTTAGCAAATGACATCTTGCACAAATAGAGTGAGCTACTTTTGAGCAGCACGAGTGGGTTTTTTCTAGTGGGAAAAGGAGATTACTAGAGTTAGGAGGCTATAACAGGAAGCAAGAAATAGTAGCCGCAACACTGAAGTAAAAAGAAATATGCTCGTGTTTGACTAATGCCAACTTAGTTCGCAAAAAAACTTATCTCATGTACCGAACGAAATAATTTTGATTAAATAAGAGCGTGATAATTTATACTGCTTAGTATTTTCTTGAGCAAAAATTATACTTTATTTAGCAAGTTAATTTGAACTTTCAGAAAAGTAACAAAAATATATGATATAATAACAAGTTATAAAACCTTTCAATTATAATTCTTTTACGGGACTAATAGATAAGTACCCCTCTCAAACAAATTAGATAGCACTTTTTGATGCTGAAGAACTTCAAGATAATTCTAATAATGGTCATGGGCTATCTTTAAGTAAAATTTCTGCTTAAAATATTTTTAATTTATTTAGATATTCTATTGTTTTATTTATAAACTGCTTATTAGGGCGGGAAATTTTGCTAAAATAACTTATGATTTAAATCATTTTGACGTTTTGGGAGAAGTTATTGTTGATAAATTGTGTTTAGAACTTAAATTATTATATATACACAAGTTAAATTATTATATATACACAAGCTCAGTTAGCGTTAATTAATTTTGTTTTTATAAATACAAAAAGAGTGAGTTTTGATTGAGATATCTTCGCTCAATTTTAGCTGTAGTTATCCCACCGCCCTGGAGTCAAACAAATCTAGGCTCTTTTCCTGGTTCAGCTTGAGAACGAGGAGTTTACGGAATTGTCAAGGCGTAAGGTACTTGTAGGTAGGTTGGGGATGCATCTGAGAGTAAAGGCGATCGCAATATACTTTGCCCAAGCAGCACCAAATAATCATGATAGGGAAGTGCACGATCGCTGCTTTTACACACTCTACCCTAGTCCAACCGAGTTTGCAATATCATGCAATATGGCTGTACTACCTTTAGCAACGACGTGGGCTGTTGAGGGGGCGGCGAGGGTAACTATACCCAATGTCAGCATTTCTGGTAGCGCATTGTGGGACAAATCTTCTGTAAAAGAAATTTCCCTTGGGCGATCGCCCCTTTCGCTTCTAATTTCTTTTTGCCCATACTACTGGGCTAAAATCTTCTGTGACTCCTCAATCGATAATGTTTCCATTCTCACACCCCTACTGTTATCCAGTTAAATTAGTACTGCCTTTGAGATTAGGCTATGTCTGTAAGCAATCAAGTGTTGAGATAATCGAGTGCTTTTGGTTGTGCTTCAATATTGTTCACATTAACGCCATGCTGCACTACCAAAACCGCACAAGGAGCATGATGAAGGACGTAATTGCTGACACTACCTAAGAATAACTCACTCAAGCCAGTCCGACCCCTACGACCCATAATAATTACGTCAGAGTGCCAAGTACGAGCTAGAGCGCAAATCATTTGACCTGGATCGCCAAGGTTCTGAGTAAATTCAGTTTTGACACCTTGGGCGATCGCCTCCTGAGCTAATGATCTTAACCAGTCTAATCCCTCCCGTTCATATTCTTCCCACTCGTTCATGTACCTACTCACAGATCCAGAGTACAAATTTGGGTAAGCACACTCTACACTAGCAAACCCTGGTTTGAGATAGTATTCGTCGAAGGGAGATGAAACGTGCAGCAACATCAAACGCGCATCAGTGGCTTTTGCCAAAGATACAGCTTTATCAAAGACTTGCTGGCTCATTTCTGATTTGTCTATAGCAACCAAAATCTTGTGAAACATAAAATTTATCCCCCTTTATTCCTTACATTTAACTTTTAGCTCCCACACCTATAGTTATCAGCAAGCAATTTGAGGAAGTTGTGAAGAATATCACATTTACTCTTTAATTATCCCATTAATCTCGAATGTAGTGGGAGATTATTAAGATATATTTCAGAGCCAACTACTAATTTAATCAATTTGGTGTTTCTTTAAAAAAGTAGAGAATTTTTATCAGCACTTGGTATAAAAGACGAGTATGGGTTCTGGTGCATTCTGTTGCTGACTACTACCTCGTTTTGTTAGTGGTAATAACGCAATCACTGCATATCAATTTCATAACCATAGCTAGAAAGAGACAATTAGCAGGATGACTAAGAGCGCGATCGCCCAAAAGTAGAAGATGCTATAAGCTCGACTTTATCCATTTAAGCAGCGTAGCCCAGATTATCCGGTTCTAACTGCGGGTGGTGTTGTGTTGATGTGGTACTGTAGCGGAGAGTTAGCAGACTATTGTTGATGAGTAATACACCATGCGCCTAAGGTATGCTATTTACAGCACACCTAAACAATAAACCGTTATGGCGACTAAAAACCCTCGGATAGTGGGGTATGTTAGCCCAGAAAACCACACTCAGTTAAAAAAAATTTGTGGAGCAGCATGGGCTGACTGAATCGAAGGCAATTGATGTCATCTTGAGCCAATTTTTTGGCACTGCTACTGACACCCCAGGTAGCACACTTAGTAGCACGCTAGAGCGAGTTCTGGAGCGCGTCGCAGCACTTGAGCAACAGATGGCTGAAACGATGGGGGAATTAGTCGCCTGAGAGAGGAAAACAAATCTCTCAGCCCACAGCACACCAGTAGCATACCCAGCCAGATACCGACGGCACCCGACTATGCGGCAATAGGCGAACGCTACCTTTCCCAACTGAAACTAGGCAAGCAGGCACCAGGCTATAGGGCAGCGGGCAAAGCTCTGGACTATTTAATTAATCAGGTAAAAAGTGACGCTTTTCCCTAGCCATTGAAGCGAAGCTCGTTTATAACATCCAGTTTTTAGTACAACAAAGGCGCTGCGATGCTAACTGTGGCCAGAGAATTTACCAGTTTGATGCTCGCCTTTGCTCCCCCGAAGGATATCCTTCGGGGCTTGAGTCAAGAAAAGCATTTTCAGAACTACCATCGTGTCCTCAACCGAGCGGTTTGGTCAAGTCGTGCTGTCAGTCGAGTCCTATTACAGATGCATGACCGTGTTTTTGCCTCACAAGGGCTGCTGGTAATGGGTTTGGATGATACTACCCTCGCGCAGGCGTGGAGAAAAAATCAAGCCCAGCATCTACCGTGACCCAGTTTGTTCTAGCCACGGTCACTTTGTCAAAGCCAGTGGATTGCGTTGGTTGAGCCTAATGTTGCTAGTTGAGATTCCTTGGCCACAGAGGGTGTGGGGCTTACCATTCTTAACAGCGTTGGCAGCGTCAGAACGGTATAACCAAGAACAATGCCATCGCCACAAAACTTTAACTGATTGGGGACGGCAGATGATTTTACAGATGCGTTGCTAAGGTTGCCCCAACTCCCGTTGTTCGTGGTGGCAGACAGTAGTTTTGCTGCACTGGAGAGGTAGGCTTGAAAAAAATGATCGCTCCGTCATACCTAGATCTCTCATACACAGCAGATAAACTTCAAAACACGCACCGATCATTTTTTTTTGCGCCAAATTCAAATACTGTTAGCAGCAGTAAGTCAGATCACGAACCCAGTCCATCTGATCACAAGATTGCGCCTGGATGCAGCATTGTACCAACCCTCGGGGTTGGCTCCTGACAAATATGGTCAGCCCTATATTGGGATCTATCGGTTGGTGGGAGGGATAATTGACCCGTGAGGACCGTCGCGTGAGTCTTGGTCGAACGCTCTCGCGCGCTCTTGGCTTCGCCTTCGACCAAGACTCACCGTTGATTCGGGCTGACCATATTTGTCTACATCCTTTGTAACCCCTTGCCGACATTTGTCGATGCGATGGCACGAGGGCGCCAATCTTTATGGCCTTGTACTTTTTCCATGTCAGTTGAGTCAACCGAGATAGTGAAAATTCCCCGCGCTCTGCTGGAGCGCTTGACCGACGCTTTGGTTTACGCTGCTTAAATGGATAAAGTCGAGCTAAGAGAATGTTTGGAAAGTCTTACGTAATACATTAAGTCCTTATCGATCCCCCTTTCCCCCTTAAAAAGGGGGGATAAAGTTACCCAAGGTATGAGGGATATAGAGAGTATACAAGTTCAAAACAATACCTTTCAAACATCCTCTAACCAATCTTTTTTTTAGATATTCGATTAATTGGTTCCCAGGCTAAGCAACAGTACGGTGGGCATGAGTGGCACTACAAGAAATTGTAGCCTGGTAAATATATATTGTTGAAGCCGCTACCAGGCTGAGCTTGAAAGCCTGGGTTTAAACAGGTTTAGCCTCAACCTGCTTCTAGGTTATCTATAGCGATAGTTAGCTGCTCCCCTGTTGTTTTTCTTTCAGCAGATTTCAAAACTTCAAGACTCAAAGGAATGTCAAGACATTTACCCGCTTCTAGTATTTCTCTAATAGTGACAATTTGAATGCAAGGATAACTTTTACCCATCGCTTTATGTTGATAAAAGCCGCAAGCTTTTGCTTCCTTAACCACTTCAGAAGTTGGTTCTTTCAAAGTAATGAAGATACCCATTGCTGCACTCTCGCGGGTCATTGTACCATAAAGATCACGAATATCGCGGGATGAAACATTACCTGACTTGACTTGTAAAACTACTTTTCTATGTCCAACACAAGCTTCTAAAAAGTAAGCGAAACCATCAATACCTCTATCTGCACCTTTTTTATGATTAATAACAGCACGATTATTTGAGTAGGTAAGAACAGCCCATTTTTCAAATTCTTTGCAAGTGCGATCGTCTTTACGATTAGCTAATGCTTCAGTCGATTTAATATCTTTAGGAATACCATCAAGTTTAATTTGGTTGAGTACATCTCTACCATAATTATCTTCTAGTCTTTTCAGAATTAGACTAATACTTTGATAAGTGATATCAATTCCTATCAATTGACGGTTTAAGCGTTGTGCTACAGCTACAGTAGTTCCACAGCCACAATAAGCATCTAAAGTTACATCCCCTTCATTACTACTTGCTTTTATGATTCGTTCTAAAAGGGCTTCGGGCTTTTATGTAGGGTAGCCAAGACGTTCTTTTGATGTTGCGTTAATAATACCCAATAACCAAACATCTGTCATTGCTACCCCTTCTCTTAAATATACTTTTGCTCTGTACTTACTACCATCTTTATTACGCCGTGTTGTAAGTCTGTAGCGCCCATTTTCGTCTTCTAGTTTATATCTTGTATTTCTTTCTGATAGTGAACTATCTGAGTATTCTTATAGTTGAGTATTGAAGATATATTTGTTGCTTTTTGAGTAAAAAAGTATGATGTCGTGTTTTTTTTGAAAAATCGAGTCATTTTGAGTTGCTTTTGCTCCATAGTACCAAACAATCTCATTTTTAAAATCACCATCTTGAACGCAGAATATGCCATCTAATATCAGCTTTAAATAATGGCTAGCTGTAGGGTCACAATGCAGGTAAAAACTACCCGTAGGTTTTAATACTCGATGAATTTCAACCAATCTCAAAGTCATACTAACTAAATAAGCTAATAAGCTTCCCTTACCCAATACCTTGGATAAACCTACAATTAGGTCAATACTTTGAGATGTAAATTTACCTTGATAGTTGTCTACAATTTGAGCAAATCCTTCTTCGGCAAGGATGTTCCCCCAGGTATCAATAAAAGCTTGTGCTTGTGCTTTATCTTCCTTGCCAATATTATTATATATTTGATTGTAATTACGTTTAGAATTGAAAGGCGGGTCAATGTAGCACAAATCTACTGACTCATCTTTAATATGCTTACGTAATATATCTAAGTTATCGCCATAATAAAGGTGATTCATCAGAGCTAATATGTATTTTTATAGATTTTTCAAAATAAACTTAGCTCTGGTTTTATTTCTTCGTCAACTCAGATTACGCTGATAAATCTTGGTCGATACCAAATTTACCATCAGTAAATAAGCGTAAGGTGGGCATGGGTGGCATACAGTAAATTTGGGTTTGAGTAAATATACGTTGATAGCAGAAGTATTATCACTTGCTTGGAAAACATACAATGACAGAATTACCAGATGAAAAGACACTAGCTGAACTAGTTAAACTAGGCAAAAGCTTTGAAGACCAAACCAGAAAACTGTATGAGATGGCACAAGCGTTTGCCCAGAAATATAAAAAACGTTTGGATAAAATTAGACTAACACAGGTGCAAAATTGCGATGAAATAATTACCGGATGAAAAGACACACAGATGAACTAATTGAACTTGCTTCATTTTTTAACAAAAAGCTAGCATATTTATATGAACTGGCAACAGAAATAGACGATAAGTGGCGAATTCGATTGGAGTCTAAGCGCAAAGCTGCAATAAAGCAAACTAGTACTGAATAAAAACAGTTATTTAAATAAAGCTGGTAGCATAGTGGAACCTTGCCAAATTGCATAGATAATAAATCCAAACAACAAGGTAATTAAAATAGTAAGTGCGTAGCTGATGCACATTAATAACCCATCTGCTTCCAAAGTAGCAACGGCTAGTAACAAAATTGCTACGGTGGGAATAGGGTTAGTCATGGGAACGGGTGAAATTAATAAAATTGCTAGCCAAGAGATACATAAACCATTTAATCGCCAAATATAATGACTTTCTGCGAGTCTCGACAATCGGGGACGGACAATTTTTTCTAGTATTCTTGTAACTCTTTTTAGATTTTGCAACAGTTGTAGGGCAAACCAGCGAGGAAATTTAAAAGAGGCAATTTTTTTCGGTAGCCAAGGCGATCGCCTCCCCATTGCCATCTGAATGGATAAAATTAAGCAGGCTGTACCAGGTACACCAGTTAACCCAGGTGGAATGGGAAACAAAAAAGGTAAAACCACTAAGGCGATGACTAAGCTAAACCCCCGTTCAGAGGTTTCTGCCAAAATATCACCCAGAGAGAGTGGCTGCTGGGCTAACCTTTCCAGTAGTGACTTGATATCTTGAGAAAATCTCAGACGCATATATATCCAGCTAAATATCTTGGGAACGCAGGTTTGGTAATTGGTAGACGTAGCAGTGCTACGTCTTTCCTGGTAATTGTAAAATCTTTTACACGCGGTTACTTATTACCTATTACCCATTATCGATTACATACAAACGAATAAAGAGGTGCGATCGCTAACGTATTTGATATATTAGCTCCATGTCTAGTTATTGCGGCACTAAAACTGCTAAAGCATGAGGAATAACCCGAAATTCGGCTGGTGTATGAGTCGTAATTTCACCATCAGTATTAATTGGGCGAGGTTTCCTGGTATACACTTGAATTTCTTGACCATACAAAGTCCGTACACCACGCCAAGTAGTATGCCGCCCTCCTCGCATCGCAGGTAATAAAGCAACAATTTGCCACCAGTGCGGCAATTCCAAACTGTACAAATCTAGTCTTTGATCGTCAATTGTGGCATCATGAACTACTGCCATGCCGCCACCGTAATAACGACCATTACCTACAGCAATCTGAACTGTTTTTACCCGAATTGATTCACCGTTGATCCGAATCTCGGCTCTAAATGGTCGGATTTGCAAAATCACTTGCAAGGCAGTGATAGCATAGGCAAATACTCCCCAACGGCGCTTGAGTTCCTTGGTAAGCTGTTTGGTAATTTGTACACTCAGCCCCAAACTGGCAACATTAAAGAAGTGCTTGCCATTTACCCACCCTAAATCTATGCGCCGTACTTGACCCTTGGCAATAATTTCGCAAGCTTTCGGTAAAGAGTTAGGAATTTCCAAGGTACGCGCCAAGTCGTTGGCAGTTCCCAAAGGTAGTATACCCAAAGGAAGCCCAGTTTCAACTAAAGCGTCTACTGCTGCATTGAGAGTACCGTCACCACCGCCAATAATTACCAAGTCAACTTGATGCTGGTAGCGATGGATTAATTCTGACAGATGCCTAGGGTCTTCTGTAGACTCTTCCAACAACTCCAAGTCCAATGTCTTCAATTGGTCAATGGCTGCGGATAGCTGCTTGTGTCCATGTCGGGCGTGGCGATTTACTAGCAACAGGGCGCGGTGACTCATAATTGCTTGCCTGAATGTTAAAAATCTATACCTTTAATTATTAATCCTCTTGCAGTCAAGGTAATCAAAGGCATTATGATTTATAATCTAATCTGAATTTGATATTTTCACATTCAAATACTTACTTAAAATTAGTAATTAAGTAATTACTCTGAAAAACTTCTCCCGCTCCTCCCACTACCCCCTTATATGATGCTTGAATTATTAAACCAATAGCAGGAGATGATTTGATAATTTTATATTTTGTAGCTTTAAAATCAGAAGCCAGGAGTTATAAGTCACAATTAATGAACAATTAGCTTTTAGCTATTAGCTTTTAGCCAGAAGCAACTAATAGGCTAATGAATATCAAAGATCACCATCTGTTAGAAACTATGGATCAGTGCGTCGGCTAACCGCTAATTAATAACGGGTTGCTATATTGTCTCTTTCTGAATTTTGTATTTTGAATTTTTCAAATAAAAATGTAGGATTGCAAGAAATCTAATGTTCATTAGGTTTAGTGTTGAGGCGACGAATCAGCCAGTAGCTGATTGAAAGTGCAAAAATAGCCAGCGCTAAGCCCATTAAATCTATTCCTGTAGCTTTAGTGAAGTCAAAAATAATAATTTTTCTAGCAACTGCTATTAATGAAGTGACAATAACTAGCTCGACTTGAACTACGTGCTTTTTCAAGTATGCTGTAATATTTTCTAATAGTTCAAGAGCAATTAATATATTTAAAAATAGTCCAAAAACTTGAATTAATATTTTGTTAAAAAAGCCTAATGGAGATTCAAATAGATTTTGAGATAAATAGATTATTAGGTCAACAATTGCCACTAAAATTATTATTACCATTGCAATAGATAAAGTTTTAGAAACAAGGCTTTCTATTACTTTGATAAAGCTCAAGAAGTTTTCGTCTTTGCCTATAAATGAAGTCTGTTTTGCAATTTTTCGCCAGTTTACCATTTTTATTATTCATGGATGGAAACAGAAAATACTAGGCGCTAAGCCTAGTCCCTGGTTCCCAGGCTGAGCCTGGGAACTAGAATGGGAGGCATTTTGGCTTTAATTGTGTTTAGTCATCATCGTGAGCAAAGCGATTGTAGAGAAAGTCTAGGGCTTGGTTGCGGAGTTGGTAGTATTGGGGATCTTCCATAATGCGGGCGCGATCGCGCGGACGGGAGAAAGGAATTTCCATCACTTCGCCAATTTTGGCATGAGGACCATTGGTCATCATAACTAGGCGATCGGCAAGAAACAATGCCTCATCGATATCATGGGTGATCATCAAAACCGTACATTGATTATCATTCCAGATTTTCAACAGTTCTTCCTGCAACTCTTCTTTAGTTATTGCATCCAACGCCCCAAAAGGTTCATCTAAAATCATCACCTTGGGACGAATTGCCAAAGCACGGGCAATGGAAACTCGTTGTCTCATCCCACCAGACAGCTGCGGCGGCTTTTTATCAGCAGCTTCTGCTAGTCCCACCATTGCCAGATGTTCCCGCACGATCGCTTTCTTTTCAGCTTCTGGCTTATCAGGGTATACAGCATTAACTGCTATGTAGACATTTTCAAAAGCAGTCCGCCAAGGCAATAGAGCATAGTTTTGGAACACTACCATGCGGTCTGGACCTGGCTTGACAATCGGTTGTCCTTCCAGCAACACTTGTCCATCGGTAGGAAAGTTAAAACCCGATACCATGTTTAGAAGAGTTGACTTGCCACAGCCAGAGTGACCGATAACGCAAATAAACTCACTCTCATAGACGTTGAGATTAACGCCGTCGAGTACGGTGAAAGGTCCATTCTTAGTTGAATAGACTTTAGAAACGTCTTTGATCTCCAAAAAAGGCTTGCGACTGCTTGTTGAAGTTGACAGAGGCTTTCCAACTCTGTCTCTAGCTACTCCAGTATAAGCAAAAGCGTTGTTGTGCATAATTGATTTTAGATTTTGGATTTTAGATTTTAGATTTTGGAGTTGAGGAGTCAGGGAAAGGCAAAAAGGATGAAGGTTGAAGGTTAAAGGTTGAAGGTTGAAATTTTACACTTCATACTTCACACTTCATAATACTTCATACTTCATACTTTTTTAGCCCCTAGTTCAGGCTGCTCTTCTGTGTGAGTCGAGAATAACGTCGGCAACAGAAAAATCGCGTTTTACTGGCAAACTGTTAAGATAGGTGAGGGGGTCATCAGCATTAAATACAGTACCATCAAACATCTTGATCGGCTGACGAGTGTAATTCACATCCAAACCGAGTTCTCTAGCTGCCGTACTGTATACGCCAACTTTGCACACTCGTTCGATGATTTCCACCCAGTTTCTAGGAAAGGGAGTGTGACCCCAGCGCGCCAATTGAGTCATGAGCCAAGTTTGTTCTGTGCGGCTGGGACGGTTGATTGCAGAGTCGGCATAAAACTGGTGATGGGCATACTCGCGCATCGGATAGCTTAAGTCACAGCGATCGCTATAGGGATCTTCAAGCTGGATATAAGAAATATCCGTGCTGACATACTCCCGCCGTGCCAAAATTTCCCGAATTTCTTCGGCATTTTCTGGAACTGAACAGTAATAGCAAGCTTCTAACAAAGCTTTGACTAGAGCAATATGGGTGTTGGGATAAGCGGATGCCCAATCTTCCCGCACGCCGAGAACCTTACCTGGGTGTCCCAGCCAGACTTCTAAATCAGTCGCAATGGTAAAACCAATACCTTCTTCAGCAGCGCGGTAGTTCCAAGGTTCCCCAACACAGTAACCGTCAATACTTCCAGCTTTCAGATCTGCCACCATCTGCGCTGGGGGAATAGTTCTAATGTCAACATCCTTGTCAGGGTCAACCCCACCAGCAGCTAACCAGTAACGTAGGAGCAGGTTATGCATTGACGCAGGATGTACCACCCCCATTGTGTGCCTTTGGGTGCGGGTGAGACGCAGGTAATTTTTGAAGTCTGGCAGCGATTGTATTCCTTGATCGTAAAAGCGTTTTGACAAGGTGATAGCGTTGCCATTACGGGTCATGGTGAGGGCGGTAACAACTGGTAAGGGTCGGTCTTCATTTCCTCCCAGAGTTAACCACATCGGCATCCCCGAAGGCATTTGAGCAGCATCCAAATAGCCGCCGCTTATACCATCTACAATGCCGCGCCAACTGGCTTCTCGCACCAAATTGACTTCATCTAAACCATGCTTGGCAAAAAAGCCTTTTTCTTGGGCAACTGCTAAAGGAGCGCAAGCGGTAAGGGGAACAAAGCCGATGTCTAGATTAACTTTTTCTAAACCATGACGTGCGATCGCAGTGGTTTTGCGCGCCCTAATTTTCTTGATTCTTTTCTGCTGGTTGAGGAAATAAATCATTTCACTTCGCAAACTGTAGTAGCTGGGATGTTCTACCACTTCCATCCGCTTGCGAGGTCTGGGGATGTCTACTTCTAAAATGCCCCCAATTTTTGATTCTGGTCCATTGGTGAGCATGACAATGCGATCGGACAACAACACGGCTTCGTCAACATCGTGAGTCACCATCACCGCCGTGACATGGTTTTCCTGGCAGATTTGCATCAGTTGCTCTTGCAAATTACCCCGTGTCAGTGCATCCAAAGCACCAAACGGTTCATCTAGCAAGAGTAATTTCGGACGAATAGCTAAAGCCCTTGCGATCGCCACCCGCTGTTTTTGTCCCCCCGATAACATCCCTGGTGGTTTGTCAGCATGAGGACGCAACCCCACCATATCAATATGCTTTTCGACAATTGCTTTGCGTTCTGCCGCGGGCGCACCCTTCATCACTGAATCTACAGCCAGGGCAATATTTTCCCGTACTGTCCGCCAAGGTAGAAGCGAATAATTCTGAAACACCACCATCCGGTCTGGTCCTGGCTTAGTGATTTTTTTGCCTTCCAGAGTAACTAATCCGTCACTTGGCAGATCCAATCCGGCAATCATATTTAGTAGGGTAGACTTGCCACAACCGGAGTGACCGATCAGAGAAACAAATTCACCTTTTTTAATCTGAAGGTCAATTCCTTTGAGGGCTATATATTGTCCCCCACCGACTAAATCAAAAACCTTATCAATTTGGTCAACAGCAACGAATACACTCATTTGTCATTTGTCCTTTGTCATTTGTTCTTTGTGATTTATAATTTTGTCGTTGGTCATTTGTCCGAGGTTTACAACTAATGACCAATGACGAATGACGAATGACGAAGCATTACTTTTGTTCGGCTGGTAAAATTTTGTTTTGCAGCCAAGCCATCATCTTGTCTAGCACTAGACCAACAATACCGATATAAATCAGAGCCAAAATCACTTCACTGACGTTGTTGTTCTGATAGGCTTCCCAGATGAAAAAGCCAATCCCGACAATACCAGACATTACAATCTCTGCTGCAATAATTGCTAGCCAAGCCAAACCGATCGCAATCCTTAAACCTGTAAAAATGTAGGGCAAAGCAGCAGGAATGAGGATGTTAAAGAAATATTCTTTCTTGCTTAATTGGAGAACTTTGGAGACGTTGTTGTAATCTTGAGGAATTTCCTTGACACCTACAGCAGTGTTAATCAAGATTGGCCAGATCGCAGTGATAAAAATCACAAATAAGGCGGCAGGTTCGTTTTGTCGCAGTGCTGCCAAAGAAATAGGAACCCAAGCCAGGGGGGGTACAGTTCGCAATAGCTGAAAGATTGGGTCTAAAGCCTTGGACATTAATTTAGAAGTACCAATTAGAATACCCAAGGCAATACCAACAATTGCCGCTAAGGTGTAACTAATTGCTACCCGTTGTAAACTAGCTAGAATTTGCCAAAACAAACCTTTATCTGTGCCACCTCGGTCATAGAAAGGCCATAAAATCAATATCCAGGTGTCTTGAATTACCTTGACTGGACCTGGTAAGGTTGCCCCTGGAGTCATTGAAAACAATTGCCAGATAACTAGAAAGATAGCGATCGCAACTAGCGGAGGTAAAATGTCAGGAAATCGCTTTTGCAGCTGTCCTAGAAAGCCATTACTAAAATCATTATTGCGTCTTCTAGCAGAAAATGTTGTCATTTACTCTGTTCTCCTAAATATTGGTAGTTGGTAGTTGGTAGACGTAGCTAAGATAGTCTGTACTAGCACAGACGATTTTAGCTACGTCTTTCCTGATAGTTGGTAATTGCTAATTTTTGTCTTCGCCCATTACCTATTACTAGTTACCGATTTCCACTAGACATTGACTTTCTTGATTTTGAGACTCTTTAAGTAGGCAGTGGGGTTTTCTGGATCGAATTTGACACCATCAAAAAATGTTTCCACCCCACGAGATGTACTTGTAGGAATGTCAGCGGCAGCAACACCTGCTTCTTTCGCCGCTTCTTTCCAAATATCTTCTCGGTTGACGCGATCAATTAATGCCTTAGCTTTTGTTAAATAGTCGGCGGGTAAAAAGCCCCAGCGAACGCTTTCTGTAATGAACCACAAATCGTGACTCTTGTAAGGATAGGAAACGCTACCTTTTTCATCTTTCCAGTAGTACGCAGCCAATGATTTATCGTCAATCTTACGACCATCACCCATGTCGTACTTGCCTTGGAATGGTTCTGCTAGAATTTCGGCTGGAAGATTGAAGTAATTCCGTCCGCCCAGGATTTGTGCCGCAGCATCGCGGTTATCAAAATTATCTAACCACTGTTGCGCTTCCATAATTCCTTTTAACAGCGCTTTAGTAGCTTTAGGATTTTTATCAACCCAATCTCCCCGCAGAGCAAAATATTCTTCGGGGTGATGCTTCCACAATTGAGCTGTCAACACTGCCAAAAAACCAATCTTATCTTTGACAATGCGATAGGGCCAGGGGTCGCCAGTACTGAAAGCATCCATAGTACCAGTTTTCATGTTGGCGACTGTTTGAGCAGCTGGTACGGGAATTAATTTCACATCAGTATCGGGATTAACACCGCCTGCTGCTAACCAATAGCGAATCCAAAAATCTTGGTTAACGTGGGCAAAGGTATAAGCCGCCGTGAAAGGAGTTGTTGTTGATTTCAACTGCTCGAAAGTTCCCTTTCCACCCTTAGATAAGTCAAGATCAATTCCTTTACCTTGGTGCTTGTTAGCAACAGCAATTCCATTACCGTGAGTAATTAGCTGTGCCAACAAATACATGGGAATTTTTTTATTACCTTTGGTGATTATACCTTCAGTAATTAGATGGGGCATTGGCATTTGATATTGACCGCCATCCACACCACCACCAGCAGAGCCAATTTCTGTATTATCCCGCATTGAACCCCAAGAAGCTTGCTTGGAAAGTTCAACATCAGTCATGCCATACTTGGCAAAGAAGCCTTTTTCTTTAGCAATAATAAAGGGAGCAGATTCTACGATAGGAATATATCCCAGCTTCACCCTAGTGGTTTCTGGTTTTTGCTCGGGACTCTGGTTATTAGTAGAAACCTGCGTAGCTGTAACGTTGTTTCCGCCCCCTGTCGGAGGATTTCCCACACATCCTTTGAGCAATACCGAACCAACAGCAGATGCACCAGCAGTTAATATAAATCTCCTACGAGAAAATTGATTTAAACCTTCGCTCATAAAATCCTCTGTTGGCTTATTACAATTTTTTAACCATGCGAATATTGGCAACGGAACAGCTATGTTCCTTGCTATATCAATGCAGACACAACTTTATAAATCGTGTGTTTTTATCGGCAATCTATAATGAACATAGTTGTGGTTGTTAAAGACCGATTTTGATGAAAATGCTCCTCCAGCTAGATGAACTGAAGTGGCGGGAACAACCAAAATTACTCTTGTGTAAATAAGCTTACAGCTTTTGAAGTAAAATTTGTTAACTTAGTACCTGTTATTCTTAAATAAATATTAAATTGTTTTTATAAGTAAAAGTTTATAGATAGTCTCTAAAACCGTTTAATAAGCGTATTCTATAAATCAAATTTGATATAAGTTATCGAGTATTATCTCTATAAAACTCAGTATAAATACTATTTGACTTGCACAAAGCAATTAAATATAGAAAATTATCTATGTTATATATAAATTTGTTTTATAGATATCTATTTCCGCTAGCTCTATTTATTTAAATTAAACTTATAGTAACCATTAGTGATTATCTATAGATAATTGTAGCTAGTTTCTACAGTAATCTGCGCTTTAGAATTTAGAGAATCTCAACAATTCCTAACTGACCATTAATCCGCACCCGTTGACCATCTCGCAACAACTGGGTAGCGTTGTGGATATCCATCACAGCAGGAATACCATATTCCCGCGCCACGATCGCACCGTGAGAAAGCCTTCCTCCCACCTCTGCAATCAATCCCCCCGCCCTTGACAATATTGGAGCCCAACCAGAATCGGTATAAGGCACAACTAAAATCGTCTTGGAGTCAATTTCTGACAGCAATTGCCAACTTGTTAGCACCTTCACCCGTCCCTCTACTATTCCAAGGCTGGCTCCGATACCTTGCAAGATGGAAGCTGGGGGAGCTGGGGAGGCTGGGGAGGCTGGGGGAGCTGGGGGAGTATTGCCGTAGACTAAGGGGGGTACTGAAAGGAGTTGACGATCTTGTTCGAGTTGGGATCGGCTTGCTTCCACCCTTCGCCTCAACTGATGCACTAACTCCAAATCAGATCCATCAACAACCCGACGAACTTCATCCTCCTCCAAAAAGAAAATATCACCAGTCTCAGACAACAGACGCTCCTGCAACCATTTCTCCTCCAACACCACAAAACACCACCGCAACTGCGCCAACAGACGAGAATAAACCTCAGTCACCCGCCCCTTCAAATCCACTCTCCCCTGAACAGCTCCTCCCCTCCTCTTACCTTTGCGCTCTTTGCTTCCCTGGGGTTTAAACCCCAGGCTATGCGGTTTAAACCCCAGGCTATGCGGTTGATTTCCCTCCCTAACCAAATGCACAAAAACTTCCCTAACCACCTGCGGCTCTTCCTTCCAAGTAGGAACAGCAATATCAGTCCCCACCTCACTCAAATACCCATAAAGCTCAAGCAACTGCTCAAACTGGCTAATAATCTTCCTACCTTGCTCACTTTCGCCCAGCTGCTCAAACACCCCATTTTGCCCTGATGGAGACACTACCTGACGAGCTTGATGTGCCAGAGTTGCGATCGCATTCATTGCCTCCACCTCTGGCGTTCGACTATTATCGATTTGTGTATCCTTTACCCGAAAAATTGCCCCCCGTAACGAAGCACTCAAGGGAGCCATAATACTGTAATAAGTTGCCCGCTTGAGCAACTCTAAAATCAAGTCCACCCGTGCTAATAACTGTGCGCTTGAGAGATTTTCAACTGCTTGCTCACTCAACAAAGACAAGCCAGGAGCAAAATGCTGCTTTTCATCTCGCTGAAAATCCCTTTCTAAACTCAATTCTCTACCCAGCAATCTCAACAACCCAGGCACATTCCTTAAAGTAGAACTCAAGGGCGGCTTACTAAATGAGGCTCCCCTAGTTAAAAACTCCAAACTTTCCGCAGGCAAACCCATCAGCCTAAAAATCTGTCCTAAGAGGGAGGCATTAAAATAAGCACGGGAGTAATGTAATGTCGCTGTTTGATTAAAATCTAAACTAGCAGCACGTTTGCCCAAAACGAGGGTAAAAATTTCACCCCAAACCCCACACGTCAAAGGGCGATTGATTGACCACGTTAAGGGGCGAATCAGACCAGGAATCACTTCGGCGGCAATTTTGCGCGTCCAAATGGGCAGTAGGGTAGTAATCGGACGGGATTGCAATAGCCATAAATTTTGACCGTCGTAGCTCCACTCAATATCCTGGGGAACGCCATGAAAGCGATTTTCTAGGTTTCGCGCTAGTAACGCAACTTGCTTAATTAATGCTGGTGGTACGTCTCCCTCTCCTTCGATTTGTAGAGACGTGTCGTTACCCTTGATTTGTAGAGAGGCAAAATTTTGCGGCTCTACATTATTGTCGGTTAATGTTACAACCACGCGATACTGTTCAGGTGTCACCTCTCCTGAAACTACTTGCTTCGCATCTCCTGGTAATGCTTCAATTACAACAGCATCAGATGGCAGGGCGATCGGATCGCGGCTAAAGGCAACTCCAGAAAATACGCCTTGGACTTGTTTTTGAATTAGCACAGCCATTGCGTCTTCGGGTAAACCGCGTTCACGCCGATATAGCACAACAGTTGGGTTGTCGTAGGAAGCTTGAATACGGGCGATCGCCCCGCGTAACATCTCTCGACTAGTAACATTCAAAACTGTTTCGTACTGTCCCGCAGCCGAAGCTTGTTCCGAATCTTCCCCCACTGCTGAAGAACGGACTACGAGTGGTTCTGCTTGTGATGGTTGCAGAAAGTTAATTAAAGGTTCTGCGTCATCTCCTGGGGGAAGTACCCATCCCATTGGAACAGGGTAGCCCCATTGCTTTAACCGAGATAGAGTTGCAGCCTTTTGACCAACTTTACTTGCATCGAGTTGGCGATCAAGAGAGACGATCGCTTTATCACCACGAAAAAAGCGAAACATTGTTTGAGATTCTGCCACGACGGCTTTTGGTGGAAGATCTAAGTCATCGGGAATTTTTTTGTAAATCCAGCCAATCAATACAGCCAGAGCGATCGCCGCTCCAATTCGGGCTGAATCTTCAGCGTGTAATAATGCTGTGATTAAGGGAAACAAAATTAAAACTCCGACTCGTCCTAGTTCCCTTTCTCGCAGAATAGTAAAACTAATTGAGCCAATCAAAAATACTAATCCAGCTACCCGCCAATCATGAACTACATAGCCCCAAACAACATTAGTGGTTCCTGCGCCTTTGCCCATCCAATAACGACCCATTACCAAGGCAATCAGGGCAATCAACTCCCAAGCCGAACCAGGTGGGAAAAATACACGCGCAAGCATAACAGCTGCAATTCCTTTCAAAGCTTCTGACACAACTGCCAGAATTCCCGCTAATTTACCCCCATGATAAAAAGCGGCTGAGACACTGATATTACCAGTACCCAACTGTTCTAATTTCCGCCCACTTAGTGCGTAGGTAATCGGGGATATTAGCGGTAGCCCGCCCAAAAGAGGGCAGATGATGAAAATAGTGAGTACACCCCAAACTTGCAGCATTTGACTTAAGAAGAGGAGCTAGGGGCTAGGGGCAAGAATTGAGCTAAGGAAGCTAAAGGAAGCCAAAGGGAGAATTACGCGCTTGCGTGATTGCCGAATTCTTCCCCTAGTCCCTAGTCTCTAGCCCCTAGTTCCTTTAATTAACTATGTAGGCTGCTCGCAGCGCCCAAATGATCAGAACAGCGATCGAACCCAACAGCAGCACAGTTGATATAGTAACTGCTTTTGGGCTATCGGCTCCCTCAAATTTCATGATTCCACGATTTAAGTCGGACATACCTTGTGTAAATCCTCCTTTGTAAGAGTGTTACTGTATCCGTTTTGATTTTAGTCCTTCCACTCAATAAGTTGGAAAACTTATAATCTATTATTCTGGTTTTATGCTAAAGCTAATCGAGTTCTCGCCGAATCTAGAGCAAGATAGATAATATCGTTGAGCGAATTTAACACTCAACTTTGAAGTCAAAAAATTCTGACAACCGCCCCTTGTGACGATAGGGTTATTGAATATTGCTGTAGCAAAATATACTAATATAGTGTTTTTCTAAATCAAAGGTTTTTTAAATTCATTAGGAGAAGGGGGGATCGCCTCTTGTTCCTATTCTCATTTGCCAGGTGCAGCATTAATTAAGTAAATCATTGCTGTATACTGCTGTGAGTGAGAATTGTTTCGCTGCAACCAATATCATGTCACCAATTTCCTCGGCTTATGCTTTAAGCGTACATCCCTCTCAAGTAGTAATTTAGAGGCAAAAAGTTACTTAATTTTTTCCTAGAATAGAAATATCTAGAATTAAATACTCATCACCAATTAGGTGCAAGGCTCAAGTACCCAGCATCTGTAAATTGTGCAAACTAGCGTAAAGTCCCCCTACCTCTAGCAGCTCCTCATGAGTGCCTGATTCTATCAATTGACCCCGCTTTAATACTAGAATGCGGTCTACATTGCGGATAGTAGACAAGCGGTGAGCAATAATAATCGCTGTGCGTCCTGCAAGTAGGTGTTCTAGCGCATCCTGAATCAAAGCTTCTGTTCCCACATCTAGACTAGCTGTTGCCTCATCCAACACCAAAATGCTTGGATCTCGAATAGCAGCACGAGCAAACGCCAAAAGTTGCTTTTGACCGCTAGAAAGGTTTGTGCCTCGCTCTCGTAATTGGGTATCGTAACCTTGGGGTAACTGTTCAATAAAAGAAGCAACATTGGTTTTTTGTGCTGCTGCCTGAATTTGAGCGGGAGAATAAGTATCTCCTAAAGTAATATTACTTTTCACATCTCCGGCAAACAAAAAGCCCTCTTGCAGAATTACACCCATGTGAGATCGTAGCTCTGACTGCGGCACGTCTCGAATATCTTTCCCATCTATTAATATCCGCCCTCGGCTTGGGTCGTATAGACGGCACAACAACCGAATAATGGAACTTTTACCAGCACCAGTAGGACCTACTAAGGCAACTTTTTCACCAGGATGAATCGTAAAATCTAAGTCTTTAATTACGTAATCATCGTCTTTATAGGCAAACCAGACGTGTTCAAAGCGAATTTCTCCTGCTAAAGAGGTGTGAATTGGTAGTTGGTAATTGGTAGTTGGTAATTGGTAGTTGGTAATTGTCTCCCTTGTTACCTTGTCTCCAGTCTCCTGACTCCTGACTCCTGACTCCTGACTCCTAATTTGCTCTGGGTCGCGGATTTCAATTGGTTCATCTAGAATATCGCTAACTCGCTCTACGGCAGTGAATCCAGCTTGAATGGCGGTGAATTTTTCGGCAAACTGCCGCAAGGGATCAAATAAACGCTGAGCAAACAGAACGAAGGCGGAGAGAGTGCCAAAATCCATTTGCTGGCGGAGAATCAAGACACCGCCTAACCAGAGTACGCCAGCGATCGCTACCAAGGCAATCCATTCAAGCGTTGCCGATACAGCCGAGTCGTAATAGATCGTTTTATCAACCTCACGAATATATTGCTCATTCGTGGTGCGAAACAATTGGGCGTTGAATTTTTCTCGCCGAAACAGCTGCACAACATTAATCCCCACAATATTTTCTTGCAGGGTGGAATTTAAAGCTGAAAGTTCTTCCCTAGCTTTATAATTGGCGAGGCGATACTGTTGCTGGAAGTAAATAATCAACCCTGCTACTGGCAAAAGCATCAACAGCAGCAACAAAGCTAGTTGCCATTGCAAGGTAAACATCGTAACGGTAATCACCAGCATTGAAAACAGATCGCTGACAATGCCAATCGCCCCAGTTGCGAATACATCTCCTAGTGCTTCTACATCACCAGTCAGGCGAGTAATTAATTTTCCTACTGGTGTGCGATCAAAAAAACGCACTGCCAGGGAAGTTACATGATTAAATAGGTCAGTGCGAATATCAGCGGTAATTTGTTGCCCTACCTTCTGCACCAGATATCCTTGCACACCTGTAAAAATTAGTCGAATTACAACTGTTAGCAGCAACAAACCTTCTAAAATATTTAGCCCCTGCGACAAGGGCATATTTTTGAGAAAATCATATGTGGTTGGTTCCTTGCGAATCAGTGATATTGCTTGCCCAATTAGGATTGGTTGTACAGCATTGGATAATGCGACTGGCACAAGCAGCAACATCGAAACCAACAGCAGGCGACCATGACGACGACCATAAGGTACTAACCGCAGGAACAATCGCCAGTCGTTAGTGCGGTAACGTCGTTTTCTTAAAGGCTCCCTCACGGGCGGTGCGCTAGTCATGCTACCTAAATAGTAATTTTTGTAACTAAACAAGATACATTTTTTAAATGTAGCGTTAGTACCAGCATTCTTAGCGCTATGCAGCAGGGGTTATATCTTTGGAGAGAGAATCGCCGCCTTTCTATTAAATAACCCAGTTAGGGGTGTTGCACCTTATCGTTATGTTTATGTCGCGCCTAGACACGAAGTGGTTTCTCGCTCCAGTATACGCGCTCGTCGCTAAGAAAAACAAAGGATAATTTAGTATCTAAAGGAAGATTTAAGGAAAATCTCTATCTTATTGTGCAATGCCGAATTACGAATTATTTGGTAACAATGTCTGAGATTGAAACTAATCGACTACGGCTAAGACATTTTAGTCTAGATGACTTGGATGACCTATTTCGTATCTATAGCGATCTAGAAGTCATGAGATATGTAGGTAAAGGTGTAAGAACAAAAGATAAGACACAATCCGCATTAGTTTCGATGATTAAGCATTGGAAACATGGTTTTGGGATGTGGGCAGTAGTTGACAAACAAAGCGATAAAATGATCGGTCGTTGTGGGCTGTGTTTTTTGGATAATACTCCAGAAGTCGAACTGGGCTATACGCTGGATAAGCCTTTTTGGAATATGGGTTTAGCTACAGAAGCATCTTTAGCAAGTTTAAAGTATGGATTTGAGGAAGTAGGGCCCCGTGCGGATTGTTGCGATCGCTAAACCTGAAAACATTGCCTCACAACGGGTGATGCAAAAAGTAGGCATGAAATACGAAAAGAATGCCCATTACTACAACAGTGATGTTGTCTACTACGCCCTTTCCCCTTCTGACTATTATGCCATAAATTAGAATTGCAAGAATATTCTGTAAGGACGAGTTGAACGAAGATATTTATTTGCATGAGAGGTTTTCGTACAACCCACCCTACAAATTATGAATATGAAAGAGTTCATCTAAAATGTCTATTGAAACATCCATACCATTTGGTTAAATACCAACAACAGATAGAGCTTGAAGAATGTAATGCCAACCCGTCAAATTTTTCAAAGTTTTTGAACTCCATGAGTTCAGAATTTTTCTA
>CAXTYC010000021.1:0-88411 GCA_964248365.1 uncultured Chroococcidiopsis sp.
TTACCCATTGATACACTGATACTAATGTACCCCATTTATCTGCAATATGCTGTATGGAGATAATCAAACAACTGCTCTGGTAAAAACTCTTTGTGGTTTTGGTGGAGCAGCAGCGATCGCCGCTCCTCCACCCATCCTCATAAATCAACTGATTTTCATTGACTTGAGGTGATTTGTCCTCTCTTGATTTAACGAATTGTTATACAAAGCGGTACGGGGGAGTACCCGTAAAATTTCTTGCACAGTCGTCAAGCCGCTAGAAACCTTTTCAATTGCCGCCGTGCGGAAAGAAGCGAAGTTAATATCCCTCAGATAGCGATGTAGCTGAGTAATCGTGCCTTCATAAATGATTTCCCGCACTCGGTCATCAATATCGATCAACTCGACAACCGCCTCTCGACCCAGATAGCCAGAACCGAAGCACATCGCGCAACCACGACCTTTGCGCCAAGTTTCGGCACGAATATGATCGCGCCCTAAACCTAACACCTTCAAATCCGTCTCAGTAGGTGTATAAGGTTCAGAACAGTGGGGGCAAACGCGACGTACTAATCGCTGTGCCACAATACCTAACAGCGCATCACTAAGTAAACCAGGGTCTGGACCTAAATCTTTAAGTCGAGGAATCGCACCGATGGCATCATTCGTATGCAGTGTAGTAAATACCAAGTGTCCCGTCAAGGCTGCTCTGATCGCAGTCTCTGCTGTTTCAGCATCCCGAATTTCCCCCACCATGATAATATCAGGGTCTTGACGCAAAATCGCACGTAAACCCGCTGCAAAAGTCATCCCTGCTTGTTCATGCACCTGGGTTTGGGTAATTCTAGGCAACACATACTCAACCGGATCTTCTACTGTCACCACATTGACATGATCCTTCGCTACAACTTGCAAACTAGTGTACAGGGTACTGGTTTTACCTGAACCAGTTGGACCTGTGAGGATAATCATGCCTTGTGGTTGATTTAACCACGACTTATATGTCTCTAGGGTTTTGGAGACAAAACCTAAATTGTTAATGTTAGAAAAGGGATTTTGCCGAGGTAGCAAGCGAATCACAGCCTTTTCCCCGTTCACACAGGGAAGAGTACTAACTCGCATATCCATTCCTAGTTCTGCCTCTTCCCCATTCGCATATTTCTCCTCAATTCGTCCATCTTGAGGGCGACGGTTTTCAGCGATGTCCATATTACACATCACCTTGAGTGCCACTATTACTCGGCGACTGGTTTCCCCTGGCAAGGTAGTAATATCACGCAAGACACCATCAATACGATAGCGGACTCTTAAGCCGTCTATCATTGGTTCTAGATGGATATCGCTAGCGCGGTTGCGTAATGCTCCAGAAATGATCGTTTTAATCCGATCAATCTGATCTCCTGCTTTCGACAGGTATAACTCTGTCGTTTCACTAATGTTTTCTTGCTCTAGCTGACCAGTGATTGGATTTACTAGGGGAATAGAACTGATGCGGTTAGGGTTGAGATTTTGGGTGTGAAACCAGGTGCGGAAGCTCTTATCGGTAATTGCCAACACCTTGATCTCGCTGCCAGTACGCGCTTTGAGTTCGAGAATCACTTCGTCAGTTAGTGGTACTGGGCTACCTAAGTAGTAGCAACCACGCCACAAGAGTAAGGGAATAGCTGGGGGCAATGTACTTTTATCTGGAAAGTGTCGCAAAAATCTGCTATTGACATCCTTGTCAAGCAGAGAAGAGTTAACATTTCCTGATTCGTCCAGCAGGAGTTTTAGCGCTTCTTCGCAGCTCAGTTCATTATTTTTCAGTCGTTGCCAAGCGGAAGTAATGTTTGTGTTAGCCTGCATGATTAGTCTGTGTATGTGTGTAGGAGCATTGACAGATATTGCACGCCAACGCCTCAAGCAAAACTATGAATTGCCTAACTTGCCGACGTTTTAGGATACCATTATTTAACAAAATTACAAATTCAACTTATCCCTACCAAATTATCCCTAGCTGGGCGCGAAATCCTAGCGAAATTTTACTGTAAATTTGTTATCTTTTTATACATTATATTACTTGTTTCAGTAGAATTACAGTTGTTTTTCAGCAAAATCTTGATTGCTAGCAACATTTATTCAAATTTTTAGCTAATACTCTTTCGTTAAAATTTTTACACCTATTTAAAACAAAAGTATATTATAATACTAAAATTAATCATTAATAATTACGTATTTTTTTGGATAAATTGTTGTTATTTTGCCCAGCTAATGCAGCGACGGTAAAACAACTTCAAGCTCATACCAGCGTTCACGTAAGACATGGGCGAAAGCGAGTAACCCCCATTCCTCACTCCGACGATGCCCAACCGCAATAACACTTATCCCCGTCGACCTGAGGGCGTATTCGGCTGGCTGTCTTAACTGTCCCGTAATATACAAATCAGCGCCTCGTGCTGCTGCCTCCCGTACCAGCGCCTCATTCATAGCCCCAACTACTGCTAAGCGTGAAACCTCAGTTTGCTTACCGATACGGGCTAACTCCTGTCCACGGAAAACTTCATTTATATAACTACAGTAGCTAGTGAAACTCCCAGTCGGAATATCACCAATCATGCCAATGTGTCGTCCTTGTTTCTCCCCAAGGGGGGATAAATTTGACATACACAGCACTTCAGCCAGACGAGGATTGTAGCCCAAAGTCAAACGTTCATCAAAAGCTAGATGATAAGATACTACACCGATTTCTTGACCGAGTTGCAGGGGTTGAAGTTTCCAAGGACGATGCAAAAATAGCGCATCTAATCTTTGTTGCTCAACCCATTGTGGTAATTGCGCCCAAGGTTCCAAAGCTAAGCCCAAGCGCCTGATGGAGCGTGTTAATGGTAGATAGACACCACCCCTTTCTTCTTGCGAGTAAAGATGGATGGCAAAGAAGTGATCCAAAAATCTGACTAAATCATCCAAACGGATCATGTTTCTTCCTTTGTGCCTCTACTTTCTAATACAGAACAACTCCCACCCTTTCCAGAAGCGGGAGCAGTTTTTGAGCTGGGAAAAGGGAAAAAGGGAAAGGCTAAAGGGGAAAGAGGTATTGCGGTAAAGGAGACAGAAGACAGAATATTTAATTCTTTCATCTCCCCTTGCGCCCCCCTGCCCCTTGCGCCCCCTGCTTTCTTCTAGCCTCTAGCCCCCTCCAGTTCTCTAGCTTGAGCTACTTCATCCGCCATTTCTGCTGGGACACCATCTTGTACTAAAGAAGGCATATTGCCACTGCGTTGCATCAAACCGCCGACCATTGCCAACAAAGCATTTACTTTGCGGGTGCGCCACTCATCCACGAGTTTTTGCACAACATCCGCAGGCATACGACGCATCATCGCCTCATATAGATAGCTAGCATGACCAGTTTCATCAGAGGCAATACTCAGCATTCCCTTTTTCAGGTTGCGGCTGGTTAGTTCATCCTCTGGTAACACATTAGCCATCCGCAGAAAATCTTTACTCGCGTCTAGCTCTAAAATGTATGTGCTACCCATAAACACATTCCAGGCGATCGCTTCAGGTTTCATCTGCTCTTGAGAGTATCCCTCAAAGAAAGCTTCAAAAAAGGGGCTGCGGCGGCGCTCATTCGACTTACCTTCCGGTGTAGTCTTGGGCAAGTTCTTGAAATCAATTACTTGCTTATTAAGCTGTTTGAGGGCGTGGGCAAAAATTTGACCGTGCCTCATTTCATCCTCTGCGTGTTTAGCTAGTTTCTGTGCCAGCCATTCATCACCTTCTCTGGCTGCACGTTGACTCAGGGCTGTTAGAAAAGGCACTGATCCAGATTCTGCTAGTTGGAAACCAGCCAAGAGATTAGGGCGGGTTAAGGGATTGCGGATTTGACTTGCCATCATGTAAGCCGATGCGCCCGATCCTGCCAGGTGTAAAACATAAGTCAAAAGATTCATGGGGATTCGTGCTTGCTGTGAGGAGTTTACAGAACTTATCGTAGGTTCCGATCTCCTATGTTAGATGCTGATTGAGCCGTTAGGGGCGCTCTTGCTAGAGGCTAGGGGCTAGAAAAGTATGAAGTGACCTGTGAAGTGTGAAGGGTGAAGTGACCAAGTGTGAAGTATGAAGTGTGAAGTAGGAAGTTTAACCTTCATCCTTCATCCTTTAACCTTTAACCTACCCCTTCGGGGAAGCAAGCTACATCCTTCATCCTTTTTGCCTTTCCTTGTCCCTCCTGCTAAATTCTCCTTTTGCTATTGTTGTTACAGCAATGCCGCGTTGGTATTAGATCTATTGGTGGGAAATTTGGTGATTGCAGTGAAACTAACCCGATTACTGCTGTGGCTGGTAGCAGTTGTTTTTATTGTGACTTTGAGTGGATGTCAAACTTTGTATGGTTCGGCTAAATACCCAGTCAAGCGAGTCAGTGACGGCGATACTTTGACGGTAGTAGATCCGAAAGGATCTGATATTCATGTACGATTTGCTTGTGTCGATGCGCCAGAAATTCCGCATTCGGCTAAGGAAAGGGAAAGTAACAGAGCAAGGGATCGCAATCAATTTAGATGGGGTATTGAAGCTCAAGAGCGTTTGCAGCAATTAATTCATCAAGGAGGCGATCGCGTAAACTTAACCATAACCGATAGCGATCGCTATGGTCGTCAAGTTGCCGAAGTATACTTGCGCGATCGCACACTCGTTCAAGAAGTTTTGGCGCGGGAGGGATTGGTATTAGTCTTTAACCAATACTTAAAAAATTGTCCCGATGCTACAATGGTTCAACAAGCACAAGCTCTAGCCCAGCAAGAACAGCGAGGCGTGTGGAGCGATCCTAAATTTGTCCCACCCTGGAAGTATCGCAGTGCTAAAAGATAAAGCTGTCCCCCAACGCTTTTTTCAAAGTATTATCTGTCTTTACTCACCACTTAATTCATATTCCAACGCAGCTAAGTTTAAACGACTAAGCAATTCGATAGTAATAGGGCGTTTGGCATCCCAAAAAATAAAAGCTTGAAAAAATTCTTTGGCAATAGGAGAATTTAGAATATCTGCAATATGCTGTGCTTCCTCTTGACTTTCGCACCCAATAAAATTAGAGGTATCGTCAAGAACAATTGGTTTGCCATTGTAGCTACCAATTATCTTAAATTCGAGCTTTTTATAAAATCCAGATATAGCTACCTTCCAAGGCGCAAATGAGTAGTCGCCAACACCAAATATCGAAAATTGTGGTCGGTTTTTATATATGGAACTTCCACGTTTATTTAACAAATGTGCGTATTTTTGAAGATAATCCCAAGTTTTAGGTGCAGTATCCTTGATTAAAGTAGGATCGTCTCGAATAGACTTTTGTGGTACAAGCATCCATCGGATTGGAACTACAACCAATTCCTTAGCAATCTCAGAACTTTTTAGCATTGGGAAGATAAATTGATCTTCAAGTTCAATAAGTTCACCAAAACCATTACGAAACTTATTGCCTTCTTTCTTAAGCTCCATAACTTTAGCACAATCATGCTTTATGCCAGAACGCCACTTTTTGATGCTGTTTCCCTGAAGGTGTTTCCAACGCTCGTACATATCTACTGAAGCAACAAGTTTGCCGTCCCGATGTCCAATTGTTTGCTTTACCTTACTATCTTTAATACTGTCATAAATTTGACTATCAAAATTGTGAACAAAAGGAGACAAATGGCAAATCAAAAGACAAGCATCAACAGATGCACCAAAGTAGGTAGCAGCATCAATGTGATAAATTGCCGAATTTGATAAGCTAATATTGTTTTTCCAGGCATACATAAATAGCTTACGAGCAACGGCAGTTTTGCATAGCATTGCCATTACTGCATTTCGATTATCAAGCAAATGTAGGATGCGAATTAGCATCCACTCTGATATATCAAAATTACTTTTACCTGTCATGGCATCAACACCATTGTGCTTTTGAAAATTTGATTTTTCTGGCACATTAAAGCTACCAAGAGTACTAAGCTGAGCATTCGTAACCCAAGGAGGATTACCAATAAAAAGTATTGGAATTGGTAAATCTTCAAGTAGGGCAGACCAATCTGTATAAAAAAAGTTATTTTGTATTATTTTTACTTTATTCTTATCTAAACGGGTACTTAATTTCAACTCCACAGATCTCACATAATCAGGGTATATGTCCAAACCAATGGCTTTTGTAGCTCTTGGAAAAGAGTCGAGAGCAGCAAAAAGAAAGCTGCCAAGTCCACACGTTGGTTCGATAATTGATGCAGGATGGAAGTCTTGTGCCACAATTTCACATACTTTTCCGGCTAATTCAGTTGGAGTTTGAAAGTCACCAAATTCTGCTATTTCTTTAGTTTTTCTCATATCTTGCACCAGTATTTAAAAGAGGCAAGAGCCTCTATCTTGTGGTGACAAGGAACCAGGTTCCTTGGAATGAGACGTAGATTATATTTTCTCCCTGTTTTCCGCTCAAGCTACTGGTAAGCGATTTAGCTCCTTAATAAGTGAGAGCAGGCAAGATGCCTACTCCACAAGTCACCACAAGAACCCATAAGAAATTTATCTTTTGTGGTGTGCTAATTGAATGTTTTTGAGATGACTTTACTTTTGCTGCGCTTGATTATACAATACTTATAAGATAATGGGAATATGCGCAATTTTTTTGAAAAGGGTTATATTTCCATTATTAAGTAAACTTACTAGAAGTTTAGCATTTTTCTTAGCCAGAAGTCAAAAAAAATTTTTTCAAAATTATGTTCCAAAAAACTAACTTGGTTTCACCTGCTGACGACGACGGTTTACAGGATTCATCCAGTGTTCTAAGCGGCTAAACACTTGAGAAGACAGCAGAGTTAAACATAAATAAATTACCGCAACACCAGCGTAAATTTCAAACGCCCGATAGTTTCCTGCCACAATCAGTTGCCCATTGCGGAATAACTCTCTAAACCCTATCACAGCCACCAAGCTAGTATCTTTAAGCATACTAATAAACTCATTCCCCAAAGGTGGCAGCATTCGGCGAAAAGCTTGGGGAAAGATAACATAGCGCATAATTTGGACTGAACTCATACCCAAAGATTGGGCTGCTTCAGCTTGTCCTGACTCAATTGATTGGATACCAGCGCGAACGATTTCAGCAATGTAGGCAGCACTATTTAGACTTAAGGCAATTACTGCTGCCGACCAAGGGTTGAAACTGAAAGAGAAACCCAACTCTTGGACGAGGGCTGGGATACCGAAATAAATCATATAAATCTGCACCAACAACGGCGTTCCTCGGAAAAAATCTATATAAGCCCTAGCAGCCCAACGAATAGGTAGAACTTGGGAAAGTCGAGCAATACCAATTAAAGAACCTGCAATCATACCAAGAACTACAGATATAGCAGTAAGTTGCAGCGTCACCAAAGCCCCACGTAATAGTAATGGTAAAGCAGTTAAAATAACGCCCAGAGATAGACCAGAAGTAGACTGATTTTCAAAAGGTGACTTCTCCGGTAGTGGTGGCGGCTGAACTCCGAACCACTTCTGATAAAGTTGGTTATAAGTGCCATTTTTAAACACAGCTGCCAAACCCTGATTGATCAGTGTTAAATTTGGCGATCCTTTAGGCGTGGGAAAACCGAAATACTCCTCGGTTAACAATTCCCCAACCACCTTAACTCCTTGCACATCACCTGAATTGATAGCGTACAAAATCACAGGTTGATCGTGAAGTAACGCATCTACATTCCCGTTGAGCAATTCTCTAAAAGCTGTAGGCGCATCATCAAAACTACGAACTTCAGCCCCAGGAATACTTGCAGCCTTTTGTGCGCCCGTCGTACCGATTTGTACAGCAATTCGCTTATTCTTAAGACTGTCAAAACTAGTAATATTTTGATTATTATTACGAGTAGCGATCGCCAAACCAGACTTAAAATAAGGACGCGAAAAAGAAACCACCTTAGCCCGTTCTGGGGTAATCGTCATCGCCGCCACAGCAGCATCAATAGTTTGCGCCTGTAAAGCAGGAATCATCCCAGCAAAAGGAAGATTTTGATACCTAATCTTAAAACCAGCAACTGCGGCGATCGCATTCATCAAATCAACATCAAAACCCTGCAACTCCCCCTGCTCCGTCTGAAGCGCAAACGGAGGATAAGTACCCTCCACAGCGATTGTCAAAGTTTTACCAGCAGCAGAACCCGAATTAAAACTACACCCCCCCAGCAAAAGCAAACAACCCAAACCAACAACCAAACTAAGGCGCAACCACCGGATAAAAGTCAACTGAGCCATATATCTGTTTCTCCCCTCTTCCCTTTGCGTCCTTTGCGTCTTGGCGGTTCGTATAACACCCTAAAACTTCTTCAACTCAACCAGGTGTAAACAAGACTACAATTAACAATACTACTTGACAGAATCTGACTTTTAGTATGGATACCACAAGCGCGATCGCCTTTGAGAGTGTAGAGAAAAACTTTGGTTCCCTAAAAGTCCTAAAAGGAATCAGCGGAGAAATTCACCGAAAAGAAGTAGTAGCAGTAATTGGTTCCTCCGGCTGTGGTAAAAGTACCTTGCTGCGCTGCTTTAACCGCCTAGAGACAATTGACGGAGGACGCTTAGTAGTCAACGGTATTGATGTATCAAAACCCAATCTCAGCTACAAAAAACTGCGCCAACTGCGGACACAAGTGGGAATGGTATTTCAGCAATTCAACTTGTTTCCCCATCTAAGTGTATTAGAGAACTTAACCCTAGCTCAACGCCAAGTACTGGGCAGAACCAGCAAAGAAAGCGCGCAACAAGCTGGATATTACTTAGAGAAAGTCGGATTATTTGACAAAGCGGGTGCTTATCCCGAACAACTTTCAGGCGGACAAAAACAACGGGTAGCGATCGCCCGCAGTCTCTGCATGAACCCACAGATCATGCTATTTGACGAACCAACCAGTGCTTTAGATCCTGAACTAGTCGGAGAAGTGCTGCGAGTGATGCAACAGCTAGCCGCAGATGGCATGACAATGGTTGTAGTTACCCATGAAATGCAATTTGCTAGAGAAGTAGCTAGCCGAGTCATGTTTTTACATCAAGGCTATGTCGAAGAACAAGGATCGCCTCGTGAAGTTCTCACCCATCCGCGTAGCGATCGCCTGCGTACTTTCCTAAGTCGCCTAAATACTGAACTTGGGACTAGGGGTTAGGATGTTAAAGCTAACAGCTAATAGCTAATTTTGTTTTAATGACGTAGAAAAAGCGATCGTTGCATCATATTGATCGCTCATGTTTAGACAGGGAACAAACAAATTTAAATCTAGTTCTGGTAGGAACTCGCATCTTTTTACCTGTTCGTACCTGGTAGAGTGTAAGTGATAAATAAAGATTTGCTGCTTTTGGTAAAACCAAACTTCAGGTACACCCCAACGCCTGTATTTTTCTAACTTATTTACTCCACCACTGGTGATAACTACTTCAATAGCAATATCTGGAATAGGCTTGACAAAATCTTGGTTATATGATTCGTCAGGCTCTCCCCTCGCTCCTTCTTCACGACTACCCAAAGTGTAACCGCCTGTAGTATAAAACCTTCTACCTATATGACGTAGGTAAGTTTCTAGTAACAAACCCACTGTGCTTTTCAATTGTATATGTTCCCGTGAGGGAGTCATTATATCCAGGGTTCCATCTAGATAAGTCAAACGTACTTTTGTATCTTCGAGTATTGATGCGATCGCCTCAAATTTCTCCCAAGAAATATCATAGAGATTGATAATCGCATCAAATTTACTAGTTTCTAATTGTTCAAGCATGGCGCTGCGATTAGTAGTTGGCGTTTGACTTACGAATTATTCTAAGTACAACGACATAAATAAACAGCAGACCGTGTGTTGTCGGAGTCTTTAGTGCATCTAGGGTTATCTAGTTTGACGTGGGCTATTTATTTAAGAGTTTCTGCTTAAAATTTTGCCCGTTAAATAATTTCTTCTACAAACAACGCTTTACCTGCAATAAAAGAATCAATATAATGGTAAATTTATCGTGCTTGGCGTTTTAATTATCCATATTTTTCCTTTCCCTAGCCCTTAGCCCCCAGCCTCTCACCCCTCCTTCTCTACCAACTCGACATTAAATACTTGGGCGAAAGCTTGTGCTACTTGTAAGCGTACCTGTTGTATATTAATTTCTGGAATCCACTGCGCTAAGCTACCAACAGACTTATCAGAAATACCGCAAGGAACAATTTGTTCAAAACCTGTCAAATCTGGACATACATTTAAAGAAAAGCCGTGCATAGTAATCCAGCGGCTAACCTTAATTCCAATCGCCGCCACCTTGCGCCCTTCTAGCCAAACTCCAGTTATACCTGGGATGCGCTCACCCTGCAAGCCATAAATCGCTAACACCCGAATTAAAACTTCTTCAAGCTGCCGTAGATACCAGTGCAAATCTTTACGATAATGTTGCAGATTGAGTATCGGGTAGCCCACTAGCTGACCAGGGCAATGATACGTTACCTCTCCACCCCGCTCTACTCTATATACTTTTTCTTGATTTTTGTCAAGTTCAAAAAGAATAAATTCTAGACTAGCACCCTGTCCTAGAGTGTAAATTGGTGGATGTTCCAGCAAGATGAGGACATCGTGTAAATCGGGATGGTTGACACGTTCTTGCAATAAATTTTTTTGCCAATCCCAGGCAATAGGGTAG
Source organism: uncultured Chroococcidiopsis sp. (assembly GCA_964248365.1). Classification (GTDB taxonomy): domain Bacteria; phylum Cyanobacteriota; class Cyanobacteriia; order Cyanobacteriales; family Chroococcidiopsidaceae; genus Chroococcidiopsis. The sequence goes on from CAXTYC010000021.1 coordinate 10,642, forward strand.
GGTATCAGTTGCTGATTATATAACCAGCATCTGCGGCAAGGCGGCTGGGCTGAATTTATGCTGGATATCTGCTTACTCGTAATCATCTAAAAAATCAAGTGTAAATTTAGGCAAATTTTATTTCTACTTTTCATCATGACATCAAGAAATGTCAAGGAATGCAAAACATTTTGAAGAGAACGAAAATGTCGATGTTTTCCAGATTACAAAATGCTAATTTGAATGTAGGAAATCAAGGTCAGCAGGGAGGAAGCTTTTTCTAATCACGCGATCGCATACCTGCAAGTACGAAATAGCAAAAGAAGATCACAAGTAGGAAAATCCTCTTGTTTAGGAATTAATTTGGTAAATCCAAGCAGATAGAAGCGAAATTTCAATAGGGCGTGGTTAAAAAAATAATCACATCGATTTGATTGTGGACAACTGAACAAGCCACTAGCGTTGCTTTTTAGTACGTAAAAACCGACACAAGATTGTTGCTTTAAAATCAGCGGCAGCAGTGTCGTTGCTTTCTCTTTTGGCAAAACAGATTTGGATGATATCGAAGGGGAGAATTAAATATGAAGCTTGTTATTCACGGCAAAAACATCGAAATCACTGATGCAATTCGGGAGTATGTGCATCAGAAAATTGAAAAGGCGGTTAATCACTTTCAAAATATGACAAATGAAGTCGATGTACATTTGTCAGTAGCCCGTAATCCCCGAATCAATCCCAGACAAGCGGCAGAAGTGACGATTTACGCCAATGGAAGCGTGATCCGTGCCGAGGAGAGTAGCGAAAACCTATATGCTAGCATAGATTTAGTAGCAGATAAAATTGCGCGTCAACTACGCAAGTATAAAGAAAGACGACAAGATAAAAAGACTCACGATAAGACAAGCCTCGAAACAGCAGAAACTCCCGTAGTTACAGATCTGATCGGCGATCGCACCCCAGAACTACCCACCGAAGTTGTCCGTACCAAATACTTCTCCATGCCACCAATGACAATCGAAGAAGCATTGGAACAACTACAACTAGTAGGACACGACTTTTATATGTTCCGCAATGCCCAAACTGGGGAAATCAACGTCATTTATGAACGCAATCATGGCGGCTATGGTGTACTTCAACCGCGCAACGGACACGGACAAACCAACGGCAAGAACGGGAAAACCGCCCAAAGTAATAATGGTACAACGGCAGAAAAGCCGCACCTAACTAAATCATAAAAGAAGTTTAAACTTGGTAAAACGCAGGCAATTGCAACAGGTACGCAGAGTATAAAGACTTTGCGTACCTGTTCTCGCGTACTTTACTCGCTAGTTTTTAGCTGTTGCAAAGTTGAGTTGCGACGCTTCAAAATGTGCTTTAAAGATCATTTGGGAGTTGGAGATATCATTTATAGTCAAGTTGGAATAGCCCAACTACTTTAGAACACCACGATGCCAAACTACTCATTGGAGCGTTAAACAATGAAAGAACTCGTGCTGTCGCTATTAGCAGGTTGGATCGTTGGCGTTCTGTTTGAGTGGTTAAAACTGCCATTGCCTGCACCACCCCTGATGGGCTTGGTTGGGGCAGCAGGAATTACGTTAGGCAGTTGGTCGTTTCAGAAAATACGCGAATTTCTACCGCATTGATTTCAAGTCAGACGCATAGAAACGAGGTATCTGTGATGCTTGCACTCCGATTCGATCGCTTCGGTTCCCCTAAAGTTCTCCAGCTTCAAGAACTTCCCACAGTCTTGAAGCCCGACGAAGTGCTAGTAAAAATTCACGCGGCAGCAATTAACCCCAGCGATGTCAAAAATATTGCAGGACACATGGAAGGAACTACACTTCCTCGCACTCCTGGTCGTGACTTTGCCGGAGTAGTCGTAGAAGGTGCAGATCTCATCGGCACTGAGGTTTGGGGAACAGGTGGAGATATTGGTTTTACCCGTGACGGTAGTCATGCACAGTACATTGTCTTACCCAAAGAAGCATTACGAGCAAAACCCCGCACCCTCTCAATGATAGAAGCTGGATCGGTGGGAGTTACCTACGTTACCGCTTGGCTAGCCATAGTAGAGGCGGCGTTGTTGAAGGCAGGTGAAACTGTGTTAGTAATTGGCTCAACCGGAGGAGTTGGCAGCGCCGGTGTGCAAATTGCTAAGTGGAAAGGGGCGAGAGTACTAGGAACAGTGCGGCGAAAATCGGATCTTGAGTTATCGCAGCAAGCAGGAGTAGATGTGGCGATCGATTTGTCAGAACAAGACCTACGAGAAGCCGTTTTAGCTGCTACAGACGGCAAAGGAGCAAACGTCATACTCGATACAGTAGGTGGGCAGATGGTAGAAACTTGCCTAGAGGTACTTAGCCATAAAGGTCGATTGCTTGAAATTAGCGCCCCTCCTGACAACAGCCGAGTCAGCTTTGACCTGCGGGATTTCTACCATCGAGAAGCGCGATTATTGGGTGTCGATAGTCGGGTACTAGACGTTACTGCCTGTGCTGCCATTCTCGAAGCCCTTACCCCTGGATTTGAATCGAATGCACTGGGTTCCTTAACCAAAACCGTTGAAACTTACTTGCTCGAAGACGCGGTAAAAGCCTACGAGCAAATTCTCAACAAAACAGTTCGAGGTGGGGCTGTGGTGACCCCAAAGTAAGAGAGCAGGGGGAGCTGGGGGAGGGGGAGAATTTCACCCTTTCACCCTCACCCCTCGCCTCTGGTTCCTCTCGCCTCTCGCCTCTTACCTTTGCGTCCTTTGCGTCCTTTGCGGTTCGTTAATCATCCACACCAGCTTTGCCTTTTAGCCTCATACAACAACAAAGCAGCAGCGATCGCCACATTCAAAGACTCCACCTGAGAACACAGAGGAATTTTCACTTGCAAATCAGCCATCGCCCCCAACTCGGCTGACAACCCAGCCCCCTCATTACCCAGCAAAATTAAACTAGGACACCGCCAGTCTACCTGCCAATAACTCAACTGGGCAGTAGGACCAGTTGCCACCACTTGCATACCCGCCTGCTGACACTCGCCCACAGTTGCCTTTAAATCTGCACTCACCGCCATAGGTAGCCGGAACCACTGCCCAGCCGAAGCCCGTAACACCTTCGGGTTATCCAAATCCACACTATCATCACTAATCCACAAACCAGATGTACCAGCAGCCGCCGCCGTGCGAATGATTGTACCCAGATTGCCTGGATCTTGCAATGTTTCTAGAGCTAACCCGATACCAGTATACGGCACTGCTTGCTGTTGCTCATTGCGTCGAGCTGTTGCCACCACTCCATCTGGCTGGACGGTAGTAGCGATCGCCTGTAAAACCTCTGAACTTACATTTTCTACCCTGTGAGCTAGTTGACAAGCTTGCTGCCATAGCTTTTGATGTAATGACTGCCATTCGGGAGTACAACACACCGTTTCCAAAGGATAATTCACAGCACAAGCTTCTTCTAGCAGGTGTGTCCCTTCCAACAGAAACACACCCTGCTGCCGCCTTTGCTTAGCAGAGTGCAATTTGCGAAAGGACTTAACTAGAGGATTTTGTAAACTTGTTAGCATTTGTCAGAAATTTAACTGACAATTAGCCATAGTTGTGGTAATAATAGACTACTCATTTTACTTCACACATATAACTGATAGAAAGCTTACAGACGTTGTCTACAACGTCTCTATTTAGTGCGGAACCCGGGACTTGAACCCGGAAGCCTTGCGGCACATGAACCTGAATCATGCGCGTCTGCCAATTCCGCCAGTTCCGCTTGCATTTTCTTCACAGGGCGCAATTTCTAATTATGACCAAACTAGTGGCTTTTGTCAAATTCCTGCAACAAATCCTCCCTAAGAGAAGCATAAACTTTTATACCAAGAGTAAAAATACTACCAGTAAAACAAATATTTGCAAATGTAACAACTGTGTAAACACTGAAGGGTAGGCAGAAAATTTTGGGCTAGATAGGAGAATTCAACAGTTTTAATTATTGCAATTGTCAATGTAGAATCAAGACCAACTTTGTGACTGTAAAACTACTGATTAAATAGGAGGATAGAGCCATTACTACGAATCACGGCTTCATTAACCCTCAGTCCTCACCAGAGGCATCCTCATTTCTAGAAATATGGGGCGGATACCCGTTAAAAGGTGATGTGACAATTAGCGGCGCGAAAAATGCCGCACTGGTAATCATAGGTGGAGCTTTACTATGTTCCGAAGACTGTCGAATTCGCAACGTTCCCTCACTTGTGGATGTGATGCGGATCAGTCAAGTTTTAGCAGCACTGGGAGTACAGATCAAACAACATGGGGATGTTTTAGACATCAACGCCAGTGATATTAGAAAATCCCAAGCACCTTACGAATTAGTTAGTCAACTGCGGGCAAGTTTTTTTATCATTGGTCCATTACTAGCACGATTAGGATCTGCCCAAATTCCGCTGCCTGGGGGTTGTACAATTGGAGCTAGACCTGTCGATCTGCACGTTCGTGGTTTACAAGCGATGGGTGCAGATGTTCAGATTGAGCATGGCATGGTTAATGCCTATATCACTGGTAGCAATCGCAGGTTAAAAGGAGCGAAAATTTACCTAGACTACCCAAGCGTTGGCGCTACTGAAACATTGATGATGGCGGCGACTCTGGCAGAGGGTGAAACGACAATCGAAAACGCCGCCCAAGAACCAGAAGTAGTTGATTTAGCCAATTTCTGTAATTCGATGGGGGCGAAGATTCGAGGTGCAGGAACTGCGACAATTACCATCTCTGGTGTTAAGCGCTTGCACTCGACAGACTACTCAATTATCCCAGATCGAGTTGAAGCGGGAACGTTTTTGGTAGCAGGGGCAATCACCCACTCAGAAATCAGTTTATCACCCGTAGTACCAGATCATCTGACGGCGGTTATTACCAAGCTGCACGAGATTGGGGTGCGAGTAGTAATGGATTTCCCCGACTGCTTACGCATCCTACCTGGATACAGGTTAACGGCAACAGACATTGAAACTATGCCTTATCCTGGTTTTCCTACAGATATGCAAGCACAGTTTATGGCTTTACTGACTCTGAGTGAAGGGGACAGTATGATCGCTGAAACAGTATTTGAGAACCGATTGCGGCACGTAGCAGAGCTAAATCGCATGGGGGCAGATATTCGCGTTAAAGGCAATATTGCAGTTGTGCGGGGAGTGCCACTTTTATCGGGCGCACCAGTAGTAGCAACGGATTTACGGGCATCAGCAGCCCTGGTATTGGCAGGTTTGGCAGCAAAGGGCAAGACGACAATCCAAGGATTGCATCATCTTGACCGAGGATACGAGAAATTGGAGGCGAAGTTGCTGACGTTGGGAGCTAGACTCCGGCGATCGCCTTGTTCTATCCCATCGGTGGATAAATTGCAGCTAAGTAATCCAAAGTCAGTTAGTTCACCAGCGCATTGAACCTTTGGTTTCGTTATACTGGCTGTGAGGCGAGTAACCGGCGTTATCTATTGTTACGCTTGTGCGATCGCTCCAATCCTTGGTTTACAGATCAGCCATGTCCTCCTTCACGACTCAGTTAATTGGTCTCAAAGCCGATTCTTTTCGTCATCCGCTAGACTTACAAGCAACTAAAGCTCTCAAGCAGATACCTGGCATCGATATGCTGGTGCGAAATCTGCTAGGACAATTAGCCGAGCAATTTTTCTACGTAGAAAATATTGCTTCAAGTGTGCTAGTAGGTGAAAAACAACTGCCTGGGTATCACAAGCTGTTACTAGATGCTTGTCAAACGTTAGATTTAGAACCGCCACAACTATATATACGTCAGCATCCGGTTCCCAACGCTTATACGTTTGCCATGCGGGGTAAGCAGCCATTCATTGTGATGCACACCTCCCTAATTGATTTGCTCACGACCGAGGAAATTCAGGCTGTAATTGCCCACGAACTGGGTCATCTCAAATGCGATCATGGTGTTTATTTAACTTTGGTAAATTTAATTGTCTTAGCAGCTGGGCAGTTGCCTAATTTAGGCGGTATGCTAGCTAGTACGATACAATCACAAATGTTAGAGTGGGTACGCTGTGCTGAATTTACGTGCGATCGCGCTGCACTACTAGCAACCCAAGATCCTAAAGTAGTGATGTCCTTATTGATGAAACTCGCTGGTGGATCGCCAACTTTAGCACCCCAACTCAACCTAGATGCCTTTCTCGCTCAAGCTCGTGCCTACGACAATATCGGTAACACTGAGTTAGGAGAAATGCTCAAATCAGCCCACACATCACAGCTAACTCATCCCGTACCAGTACTACGAGCCAGAGAAATAGATCGCTGGGCTAGCAGTAAAGAATATCAAACCTTGTTGCAAAACCCACAAATGCGTTATAATAGTAAAGCTGAACCCAAGGGCGGGTGGCGAAACTGGTAGACGCACCACACTCAAAATGTGGCGACCTTACGGTCATAGGAGTTCGATTCTCCTCCTGCCCACTGGTTGAATTACTAGCTGGAGCGTTGTAGAGATGAATCAGCGACTGAAAAGATGGGAATCACCCCGTCTTGAAGGTAGAAACGACAAAGGAAGAGGCGGATCTGCCAGAGCGAGACAACTGAAGAAGCAAGAGCAGATGCTGCGGAAAAAGCTAAAAGATAGCAATCAAGGCGAAAATAACAAAAAGCAGGGGAAAGAAGAAATTCTAACCCCTGTTTTTTTATGTCTATATAACGTTACTACTTTAGATGTATGCCACCCATGCCCACCTTTTTGTTATTCTATGTTGCTGTTGATTAGAAATATGCTATTAGCATAATAATGCAAGCTCGTTCTTATTTTTGTTTTACAATTACTTCCTAATCTATTCACTTACTCTTTGTAGAATTTTTATGCTTTTTTCATAGCATTGTTAATGACTCTTTATGAAGTTTCTCTACTTTTTTCATAGCATTTAACAAGGTAAGGATATTTGTTATCGCTAACTCACTTAATTATTTGGAATTTGGAAGAGAAATATGACGAAAGCTATTGCTGCTCTATCAGATGACAATAAGGATTTAAAAGTTTTGGCGGCTATTGCTGGTAGTGCTGCATCCGCAGTTGGTGCTGGTTCAATAGTAGTAGCTGAAGTTACTACAGTTTCGACTGTTGCTGCACCAGGTATTTTAGGTGCTATAGGATTGACTACAACAGCTACCGCAGTAAGTACCGTTGCACTTCCTGTAGCAGGTGTTGTAGCTGCTGGTGGTTTACTTGCCTTTGGCGCTTATAAAGCTTATAAAACTTTTACCAAAGATTAAGAACTAACGCACCTACTATATTTACAATAGTTGGCAAAGCTCTGGCTGCTATACGGTCAGGGCTTTTTACTTTACCTTTTTCATCTTAAAAATAGCCCGTATAACTTGGCGATCAGCTTGATTGTGCATCTTCTAAATCTTCTGCTATTGGTGGTTCTGGAAAGAAATCAGCATCTAGGATTTGATCAACTGTGTAAGGGCATTCTGGAGGAAAGAATGAAACTGGTATTTCTGTCTCATCAGATGCCCAACCACTTGCGTCTGTATATGCTTCCACTAAGATTTCTGCTATGTAAGGTTTGAGTGACGGTTGATCCTTGAATAACCGACTAATACGCTTCCTCCCATTGCTGATCGATCCGCGCCAACTACCACTACGCATTTGTGGCTGATATTGCCACTTCAGTAAGTGGGAAATGACTACAACCAAATAGCTGTAAAGTTCGCGCTTGTTGCTCAGATGAGATCCTTCTAACTCATCAATCAGGTTGCCTATGTCCAGCTGCTCCCACTCATGCGATTTAAGGTGGTTGATTTGCTCACTCAGCCATACGCCATAGTCAGTGTCATACGTGGACATAGTGCTGTCTCCTCATGTTTTCTCCTGCTCCTCTTCCTTTTTATTATCCTTGCTAGACGACTCACTAGGTAACTTATCTTCTCCTGCTGGTAACTCATAAGGATGGCAAATAGATGGCTCAAATGCTCACGGGAAAGAAAAAATTCTAACCCCTGTTTTTTTGTCTACCTGAGTGTTACTGTTCTAAATGATTAATGTTATGAAGTAGCTGCTTAATTAGGTGTTTTGATAATAGCGATCGCACCAGGCAGTTGAAATACTATTAAATATAAATAATTTCTTACCAAAAATGTAGGGTGGGCATTGCCCACCTGGGAAAATCTCTTAATTAGTGGGAGAAACAAGCTTACTTTCACTTTGACCTTTTATATTCCGTCTTCCCCAAGGCTTAAAAACAGAAATAGCAATGATGAATAAAAGGTATAAGACCTGAATGATTGTGCCGATGATTACCCCTTTTGAGTCAAACATATAGAGTGGGTTCTCGAATGCTCTCAACCGTTCAATATCAGAAATTGAGGTGGCTGCATTTGCCCAAGGGTACAGCCAGAATGTACCGAAGATAATCAGCACAAGTGTTGAAACCCACTTGACGATAACCCAGTAAAATTTTATAAACCCCCAAACTGTTAGCCAGGAAAGCAATGCACCTGTTAACAGTGAACCAATTGCCGATGGAATAACAACAAAATCATCTAACAGGTTAATGACAGCGTTGAGAGCGTGAAGTTCATCGCCATTCGGAGTATTCCTGTTATTAATTGCAATCAGAGCCATGCTTAAAACTGTTCCAGTCCAAAGGGTGGCAAAAATAATGTGGGACGACAGCAACCAGTTTTTTTGCTTCACACTTAGTTTATTCATGGGAGTCTCCTTTAGTATGCCACTATATAGTATGGCTCCTTACTAGTCTAAGCTGAATTGGCATATAGTATGGCTCCTTATTATTTCTTTATTTTACGGTTCACGCATGGCAGACGTTCCATCTCGTAACTTGGCTAGCAGATCAATCAGTGTCTTCTTTTCATCTGCGGTAAGATTAGCCATTAGATTAGTAGTGCGGCAAAAGTGATCTGGGAGCATCTCATCGAGCAACTGCTGCCCCTTTGGTGTAAGTTGAACAGTTAGCATTCGCCTATCTACTGGGTGCGGTTGACGCTTTACCCATCCGTCACGTTCTAATCCGTCAAGCAGCCCAGTAATTGTACCCCTCGTCACGCCAGCACGTTCAGCACACTCTGATGGTGTTAGTCCTTGCTCACCTGTCTGCAATAGCTGCATCAGCACGGTGAACTTCCCCATTGACAAACCATAACGCGCAAAGTGAGTATCCAGAGCTTCGTACACATCAGCAGTGGTGTTCAGAAAAGCTAAGCAAGTTTTTACTGAAGCCAAATCAAGCGCTGAGTAGCGACTGGCAAGATTTAGTAATACTTGGTCATGTGGGACAGGGCGTGGTGTGAACATGATCTGCTACTGATTTAATTGGGAAGCTTATTATATGGTGGCTTAACTATAGAGGAGTTGATAAGATATCACTTCTGCAAATTTGAAACAGCAAGCACAGGCAAAAGACTCCTACGCCCCTACCTCAAAAGAACACCTTTTGTGTCTCTACGATTCTCTTTTAGTCCTCTTGAGAGGACTTTCGCTATTGGTTCGTGCAAATTGATTTGCAGGCGGGTCAGTGGATAGCTAGAATATATAGAGTTTTCATCGCAACAAAAATTCTTTAATCCGCTCAAACACAATTTCACGCTCAACATCCAACGAAATAGTATGATCTGACTCTTGCAACCAATAAAGTTTCTTATTCTTTGAACCCAACTGTTGATAAATAATCCTTGCACCTTCTGGATCGACTACTGAATCTTTCACCGATTGAATAATTAACGTTGGTTCCTCAATTTGTGGTAGCAGAGGTTTAACAATATTAATTAATTCAATCGCACTTCTAACGGCTGCTAAATTAAACGTTTTGAAAAATGCTGCTTCTGTTGCTAATTGCAGCATAGCTTTATCCACAATTGGCAATCCTTTTAGGCGGGGAACATCAGGAATCCAATGACCGAGGGAAAATAAGTAAGCTTCTAGTCGCAATAAATAATACCACTGATGCTTAATTGCTAAAAAAGGGCTGAGTAAAACCAAGTTTTGCACTGATTGTTTAGCTGCTAAATATAAAGCTAGTGGGCAACCAGTGGAAAAACCAATAACCGAAACATTCTGATATATTTGAGCTAATTTTTGTTGAGTTTCTTCTATATGTGCATACCATTCCTGCCAAGTGGAAGCAGGCATTTTTGTAGATGGCGTATCATGACCTGGATAATTTATCCCTTGAACACTAAAACCGTGTTGGTGGAGATATTCTCCTAATAGTTGCATTTCAAATACACCGCCTCCCAGTCCATGCAAGAGTAGACAAACATGGTCATTTGTTGCCGATTCTAAGAAAAATGGTTGATTACTTAACTTCATATTTTTAATATTGCTACTACAAAATATCCTATATATTCATAGTAGATGAAGGGGTTTGCCACCCATGCCCACCATTATCAGAAAGAGTGGGCAATGCCCACCCTACTACAAAATATCTTATATATTTATAGTGATCTTTAGCTCAAATGTGCCAATATTACTTGAGGCATAGCCTCAATATTATCGTTACCAAGCTGTAACCAGGTAACAAAGCTTGGAGCCTTCAGACTCCATCTGGGATGGTGCGTTACACTTCGTTAACGCACCCTACAGTTAACTATTTCTTTCCCTAACCCCTAGCCCCTACTTATACACTCGAAAATCGTGAATCGACCACCAATTATCAGCGTCCTGTTTATTCACAACTCGGATGTAACGACCGCTAACAGGGGAAGCAAAGTTGACTCTTATAATAGGAGATCCTAAACCTTGGAAAACAGGTTTGCCAAATTTATTCGGATCATTACCTACATAGACTTCAAACCGACGCGGATGATCCTGTGCTGACGAACCAGCACTGATTAAGATTGTCTTGAAGTTCTGCGGCGATCGCATATCTACCTCAAACCAATCTCCGTTTTTGATGCTGCTTCCAGAGGTATAGCGTGTTTTTGAATCGCGATCAATCGCCTTATCTTCCCATTCCGCATTCCAGCCGCTTTTCTTACTAGCTGAAGCTGTCCAATTGCTAGAATTCAATTGAGTTTTACCGTCAACAGGTGTTTTGAAAGTACCAGGACGATAAACTAAAAACTCTGCGATCGCCCAACTAACATCTTTATCTTTTGCAAACTTTTGCGGTACAATTGTAATGTATCTGGCTTTTTGAGTCGGGAATGACACCCGCATATTAGCCATTGCATTATTTTTTACGTTTGCAACCTGTTTTCCCTGAGATTTAGGTGAGTCAGATACAAATACTTTGTAGCTGCGAAGAAAACTGCTATTCGCCTTGCGGGAATCCATCAAAATCTGATTAAATGACTGCTTTGAACCGAGATCGATTCGCAGCCAATCTGAAGTAGTTGGGTTTGGGATGTTAAACTGTGTGCTTGGAATGTTGTCAATTGCTAAAGCAGCATTTCCCTTTGTACTACTTGCATTCCAAGCGAAACGATTGAGAGGAATTCCCATTTTGGGTTCAGGAAGATTGTGGGTATCATCCCAAACTTTCTCCCCTAGCCATGTTAAGTTTGTGGGACGACTACCATTGGTTTTATTCACACCATCACCACTAGAGCCACCCCAAGGAGCAGTAGTAAGGGCATTATTATCCCATGACCAATAATGCCACACCAACCTACCAATTGGGCGTTTTTTTCCTACCTCTAAAACATTGCTTGTCGCTTCAGTTACATCAATGTCACCGAAAGAGTTACCCGTAGTTGCAGCATATTCACCGATAATCATTGCTAGACCTTGTTTACGAACCCGATCCACAAAGTTATAAAGTTTATCTACATTCCAAGTCCAATTTACATAAGTATGAAGGCTAAATACAGTTCTTTTTAGTGGATCAGCCTTGAGAAGTTGCTGTCCGTATGTTAGAAAAGCACTGCTTGATTTATCGATCAAATTTGCTTTTGTAGTGCCGTTACCATCTTCGCTAGCAAAATTATAACCATCAACGACAATGATATTTTTTGCACCTTGTTTTCTTATATCTTGAATAAGAAGCTTGTGCATATCTAACCAATACTTCTCTACTGTATTTCCGCCGCCTGGTTCGTTCATGATATTGAACCACACGTAAGGATTTTTCTTATAGCGAGAAGCAATCTTACGCCAAAACTGTCGCAGATCATTTATTGACGGCGAGGAAGTCTCTGTATAAAAACTTCCTGAATGATCGTGACACTCAAGAATAATAACTGTCTTCGGACCATTAGTATTGCTAGTATAAGCCTTGATGTATTTATCAACTAGGGCATCAGAGGCATACCAATTATTATCCCCAGATTTGAGAACTAATGCCAAGCGAACAGCATTAAATTTCCAAATGTTTTTTATATAATTGACGTGGTTAGCTGTAGACTGGTCAGACCAAATACCGATATTTGTTCCTTTGATGAGAAAATCACGACCGTTTGGAGCTTTAATTTTAGAGCCTGAAACAGTAAATTCCTGTGCGTAACTTGGCTGAGAATATGCTGTGAAGATAGGAAGCAGGAATGTTAAGGCTAGTATAAGTTTAATAAAGTTTTTTTTCATGGTGTTTCGTATACACTAGATCGTAAATGATGGCAATTCTGCTTTAATATAAGGCGATCGCCATCATTTAATAAACTTTCGTGGTTTTGTATGTATATCTAGTCGTTAAATTCCGATTTTAGATTTAAATCTCAATCACACTTTAAAAATATTAATCAAACTACACAAATACCTTGTAGTTATTCATAGCTACTTGCTATATACCAACATCCGAAATGCAAGTACCCAACAGACAATGCTTGCTAAAACAATCAGTACCCATAACAATTTTAGCAAAGCAGCAATCTGACCGAAGCGTTTTTCAGCAAGCCAAGCCCAGAAATTCCAACGAACTGCGTCTTGTAAAGCACTAGGTAATCCTTTTGAAGTATTGACTACCTCAAATTTTACAGGCTCACCTGTAGCCAGTTTGGAGAAAAAATTTGCATAGCGTAACCGAACTTGACCTAAAGCTCCTGTTGGGCTACCATTACGAGATTTACTTATTGCATTACTGATTGCAGCCTGATATCTTTCCAAATTGTTGACTAAAGCAATAGATGGAATTTGCAACAGAAAAAGAATGAAACCACATCCCAAGCCAAGTAACTTATATCTCGTTGTAGATAATCCTTTATAAAAGTTGGTTTTAATATATATTAAAGTTGCCGTTCCAAAGGTTAAACAAAACAGCGGTACTAAATGTACTTGAAAACGAGCGCCATAAGTATCGTCGCCTGCCCAACTAATCCACTTACAATAAATTAAAATTGAGGATGTAAATAAAAATAAACCCAAGATTGAGAATAATTTTAACTCCTGCTTTAAATGCTTCCAAGCAAAACAAGTGAAGATAAAACACGGTAACAGCCAAGGATTTGTCCAGATTATACCTTTATCCATTCCAATTATTGGTTCAACAATTCCGTTAACCCAATAGCCACTAAAAGATTCCTCTGCCAAATAGCCAGTTCTGAAAGGACTCCCTGTTCTAAAAAGATTGTAAGCTGCAACAATAGCGATCGCGCAAATATTTGTAATAGCAAAAGGAATTAAAATTCGTATGTAACTAACCTGTTTCGGTTGTGTAATTTTTTTAGATAAATTTTCGTAAATGTACAAACCTGCTACTCCCAAAGGAATTGGCAACGCAGTAGGTCGAAATATAAGCGTAGCAGCGGCACAAATAGCAGAAATCCAAACATATTTGTTATTTCTATTGGATTTCCAACACAAAAAGTTATACAACGAATAAAGCAGAAGCATTGAAAGTTGAATTTCTTCTTGACCCTGCTTAGCCATTTGCCAGAATGTGCTACCAAAAATAGCAACAAATGATATAAAATAAGCAGTAAATTTATCAAACTTTAATTTTGTAAGTATTTTTAAGCATAGCCAAAAATTGATAGCAAGGCTCAGCCAAAATACTGGAACAGACAAGATAAAATAATAAATTCGTTCTTTTAACTCAGACTTCAGGGGGAGGTTTTGTGTAAGTACAGTAGCTATAGCATCAAAAGGAAGAAAGAATATTGTTTGACCAATGCCAAATTTAGAAGTATAAGAGCCTTTTTGATCGCGGTAAGTTGACCCATTTCCGTCTTCACCAAATGACTCAACTACAAGCCTTCTTTCCGTGACAAGTTGATGTGCTACTCGCGCTCTATCTTGGGCATCAACTAGGTCTAATAAGCCCGATGCAGACCACAATGATGTTAATAGAATTGCTAAAAAGATAATTGAAGTAAGCTTTTTTTGTTTTTTGTTACTCACTTATTTTTTCTCTTAAGTATGTGATACCATTTTGTCAAAAATATGCAACACAAAGTAGGGTGGGCAATGCCCACCGTCAATAATTTGGTGGGCGCCCACCCTACTGCAAGATGTCTATTGAAGTTCTAACTATGTGAGAACCATTTGAAGATCAAAGATTCTGCTTCAGTGAACTTTGATTATTAGAGGCAAAAGAGTACAATTTATGCCCAGTGAAACTGAGCAGAGCAACACAAGCAGCACTCACTAAACGGGCAGTGGTTGCATCCCAGTGCAAATCATTGATCAGTAGTTGCAATAGTCCTAAATTAGCAAGTAAGCTGTTGAGAGCAACTGTTGTGAAAACAGCATATTGAGTTAGCCAGTTATTCCAGTAAACACCGAACACAAAGCGGCGAGACAGCACAAAGTTGGTAGTTAAGCCCATAAAATAGCTGATGCACAGGGCTGAAACATACCACAAGCCCGATCGCGTTAAAATTGAGAAAACCATAACATCTACAATCGTAGCAGCGCCACCTGTGAACAGATAGCTAACAAACTGTTGAAATGCTGCGGCTGTCTGTTGTCGCCGAGAGACTCTAGCTGGTTTAGCAGCAGTAGTCTTGTCATTAGCACTGGCTTCTTCGTGATACTCACTATCAGAATTAACTGTCCATAGATCGTGCTTACCAGGTTCAAGCACATTCTCAGCAGCTAGAATTCCCATTAATAAGCTGTGATCCTGGTTGTTGTATTTAAACGCACCGTATCGCCCTACTAGTTGCAGATTGGCAAATTGCTTTAGATAGCTTTGAATGTCTGCTAAAGCAGTTTTATAGTTACCTGCATAAATTGGGTAGGTACGCGGTAAGCGGACAACAAATCCTCCAGAAACCCTTTCGTTATGCAGTAGTCCAATTTTTCGCAGTTCTTGTTCTGCCCCAGCAATCAGTTCGGCTTCTGGCTGTTGCCACATCGGTTCACCGAAGTTGCACCAATATTCACAACACAAAGGCGTTTGATGTTGGTTTGGTAGCAGATCTGGCGACCAGTTAGCAAAGTTTGTGACTCGCCCGAACTGCACAGTCGGATCATTAATGTAAAGCCAATTATCAGGAAATAAGTTTCTTCCTTCGACGATTAAATACACCAAAATGGTGTTGCGAAACTTTAAAGATTTAGCAGATTCTATCACCTGAATAGGCGGTGGTGAGGTAATTTGCTGCACCAGCAAACTAATCGGAATTGAAGAAATTACACCGCTACAATTAACGGTATATTCTTCTCCTGTTTGGCGATTTCTCAGGGTTACATGAGTAACTTGAAAGTTGTCGTGATGTATTTGCACCACTTCTGTATTCACCAGAACTGGCTGATTATGTTCGTGCAGATAGTCAGCGATTTTTTCATACAATTGCCCTGAACCAAGTCGGGGGAATTGAAATTGATCGATCAGTGTCTTGACTTTGCCATCGTTACCCAAAAGTGCGTTTTTTGCTGCTTTCAACAATGACAAGCCTTTAATTCTTTGTGCCGCCCAATCTGCACTAATTTCTGTGCAAGGAATGCCCCACAGCTTTTCTGTATAACCCTCAAAAAATATTTCAAATAACCGCTTGCCAAATTTACCTTTTACCCACTCGGCAAAGTTGCGGGGATTGCGAAGAGGAAATAATTGCGCTTTGATGTAAGAAGCTATAATTTTAGCGCTCTCAATTGGACCTACAGCGCGTAGCACTTCTGTTGCTTTGAGCGGATAGCCGAAGTATTTACCGCCATAGTAAATTCGTGTCAGACGGTTAACTGTGACTTGATCGTCACCAAGTACTTCATCCCAAAGTTTGAGTACAGGTGCAATTTTGGTGAAAAAGCGGTGAGGTCCAAAATCGAGGATAAAATCTTGGTACTCAATGCTTTTGGCTAATCCACCTACTCTAGAATCTCTTTCTACAACTACAACTGATTTCCCTTGCTTTGTGAGTTGATAAGCGGCTGCTAACCCAGCTGGTCCTGCACCCAAAATATATAGTGGGCTAGTTTTGTTCATAGCTATAGCTAAAATTTTAAAATTTGCCTTAACAATATCCCACCCCTTTGGGATGTGACTGTCACATCAGTATATTTTCGTATAAACTTCATCAAAATTCAAACTATATGAAGTTTATATGAATTTGGATTGTGTCATACCATTTCGCTGTTAAAGCACATTAAATCAGCCGCGTTTGCCACCCATGCCCACCAAATTATTGATGGTGGGCATGGGTGGCAAACTTTCATCGTTCAGCCACTGGTGGCGATTCTCGCTTTAAGACAACGCGATCGCCGTAATTTAACAGCCTTTCTAGAGTAGCAAGCCGATTTTGCCACATTTGGACTTGATAGGGATTTTCCAGCGCCTGCGATCGCATCCAAATTTGAAATCCTGACTGGAATTTATTCAGCGCAGATCTTGCCACTGTCATATTACCAGGAGAAGGTGATTTAGACAACCCATTTAAGGCGCTTTCGAGATCTTTTGCCTGGGTATTAAAGGCAGAAAGATCTCTCCCCCTAAGCCAAAGTTGGTTATTTGATAGCAGAAAATTCCATTCCTGTTGTAAGGTAGCGTAACGAACAGCAGCAGTTTGGAACGGCTGACGGTAAGGAACGAGCGCAGATGGTCTACTGTTAGTAGTGCTTTGGGTGTTATGGAAGATCTTTTGTAGTTCGTCGCTGAGATTTTCAACGGCGAATAAAGAGTAACCGCTGACAGGCAAATCTCTTACTAGCTGGATTTGATCGAAAGCCTCTAGTGTAGGCAAGTTGAGCAGGCGAATTCCTGGCAAAATCAAAGCCGAGCCTAATTTAGTTGAGGTGATCCAAGGTTGGGCAAGGCGTTGAAAGCGATAGGTATCCTTTGCATAAGTCATGGGGACGACTAAATCGATGTCACCGCGATTTGCCCAAACTTCCCAGTGTTGTTGCAATTTTTGAATGCGATCGTGTTCCGACAGGGGAAAAACGGCAACAGACATAATCAGATTGGGGCGCTTTTGGCGTAACCTTTGGGATGCTTCCGCGACAAAGCTATCAATTTGGCTAGTGCGAAAATCTGTCCACTTTTGCCACAGATCGCGATCGCTTGCTTTAATAGTGGTTGGATCTACTCCTGTCAGTTGTTGAAACTGTTGCCTTGCCGCTATACCATAACCGTAGGTACGATCAGCCCCAGGATCTTGAAAAGGATAGCGAATATAGTCTAATTGCAGTCCATCGACTTGATAGCGACTGACAATTTCCTCATATAGTTGTAGTAAATACTGACGGGCTGCTCTATTCGCCGGATCTAAAAATGGCTTGCCTTGACCTGGCGGAAACAAGCTACCACGATTATCATAACTAGCCCAGTCAGGATGAGCAGTAATTACTGGTCCTGGGTAATCAGCTGGCGCATTTATGAGGGGATTATGACGCTTATTGCCAACAGCAAAAGTCCAAACCCAGGCGTGTAACTCCATACCCCGCTCATGAGCTAACTTTACGCCGCTAGCCAGCGGGTCCCAACCTCTAACTAAAGGGTTGAGCTGTACTGCTACTTGACTAGGATAGATGGGAAAACCAGCATTAACTGTTTCAAAAAAGACAGTATTAATTCCTGCTGCTGCTAGACGGTCAAAAATCTTTGCTAGTCCTTGCTCTGAGCCAGCACGAACAATGCTACCTCGGTCTAACCACATTGCCCGAATTTCTGGCTGAGCCATATTCCGATCAGTTGGATATTGTTGCCATAAAAGTTGCTGTGCTTTGAGCCACTGTTGTCGAGCTGAAGTATAGTCCTTTTGGGCAATCAACTGGGGCAGAGCTTTAGCAATTTCTTTTGCCTGTGCTACAGCTTGTTCTGGAGTGAGACTTGAGAACTGAGGACTAAGTGAAGCATTAATTTTCTCTCCCTCTGTTCCTTTTTCCCCCTCGCCTCCTCTAACTAAGGCAGCTAGTTGGGCGCTTTCTAATCGACCGATGAGCTTTTCTAGCTCTTGTTTGAGGGCGATCGCTTGTACTCCTACCAGCGGTTCTGTGGAATTGGGAGCAATTTGTAAACCTGGAGGTACTATGCGTTCGATTGGCTCGTCGGCGGGAGGTGAAGAGGCTGAGGGAGCTGGGGGAGCTGGGGGAGATGGGGGAGCTGAGGGAGCTGGGGGAGTTGAGGGAGTTGGGGAAGAATTGCTAGTTTGTAATTCTCCTGACGTGGGGCTTCTGGCTTCTGACTCCTGACTTTTGGCTCTTGACTGCTGACTTGTGGCGTGGGACGTGGGAGCAGTTGCCATACCATTACAGTTTTTGGGTGATTCAGTTGTTGTGCTTGCTGGCAGTTGAATATACTGACTGAGTGCTGCTCGTAACCAAGCGTTATCAAACGAGACAGGTGCTACTGTATTTATTCCCCAACGCCAACCCAAAACTGTTGACCTTTCGGTTGTTATGACTGCCGCTTGGTTTTCTGTAGGCTGCCAAACCGCAGCGGGTTTACTATTCATTCCGGTTGGAATTATTACGCCCCCTGCTATCATTGCGCCGCCACCTGCCCCGCGTACCCATTGCTGAGCATTGGTACGTAGTGGTTGTAAGTTAGTAGGAGTCGTAAGAGAAAATCCCCAGTAAGCTCCCAAAAGAGAGCCTAACAGCTGACGTACTCCCGGCTGGCTCATATTGCCCACCGGACCACTGGCAATTACCCTTCCGCCCCGACTCATCCACTCTTCTAGGGCGATCGCTTGTGCTGGTGTGACTTTCTCTACATTGGGCAAAAATACCACTGGGCGATCGCCTAGATCAGTTGCACTCGTCACAGTAGGCAGATCGATCACACAATAAGCTACCCCAGCTGTCTGTAAGCGTGATGTAATCTCTGTCCATTGCGCGGCATTTTCCTCACTCTTGACTACTCCTAAAACCGCTGGATCTGCCCCTTGTGCTGGGAGTAGGACTAAACAAGAGGCGAGGGGCAATAGGCTTGAAACGATTTGCAAGTGTGCGCGAGAAGACACTCGACAATTGGAAAGTGAAACCGAATAATCCTTCCTTTTCCCCTTTACCGAGTCCCTTTTCCCTACCCCAGGCTTAGCCTGTACCAGTGTTGCTAGTAGAGATGAAAAATTAAATTTATTACGCATTACTATATACAAGCCTCAATTAGCTCTTCAACTGAGCGGACTGGGATAATTGTTGTATCTAGTTTATGAGCTAATTCTTCTACTGTCATGTCATCAAGAAAACAAGAATCCCCAAGGCGTAGCATCACACCTGGCAACAAAATAGCATTGCCCAATTCCTTGCCTTGTAATTTTTCTAGCAAATCACAACCTGTCAGCAATCCAGTTACGCTGATCTCCTGACCCCAGTAATTACTACTTAGCGCCTCCATATTTACACGTAGACCCCTAACTTGATTCAACTGGTGCAGTATGGGCGCAAATGCTTTTTCCACAGCATTGCCTACTACCCAAGTAAATTGTCGTGGCGGCTCAACTTGTTGCGGAAGACGTGAGGCGGCGGCAGCAAATTGTTTGAGGAAAGAGCGAATAGAACCTACACCATTGTCAATTTGGGGATAGTCTTCATAGTGAGATTCGGCAGGTAATTCCTCGCCTGCAATCAAAAACCATTCATCCGCTAGCCAAGCAAAATTAGAACCTAACGCCACGCGAAATTTGTTTTGGAGAGCTTGAACTTGGGATATTACTTCAACTGCTTTGTCTGGGTTGACTGGGGTTAATTCATCCTTCGATGGGCGAAATCTTGTCAAGCCTACTGGTACGACTGCAACAGAAGACAGGGCGGGTATTTCCCCTCGATGAAATTGCGCTAAATCGAGCAAGGTACGTTCGAGATGCACACCATCGTTAATCCCAGGACAAACAACAACCTGAGCATGAATTTGTAACCGTCGCTCCTCAAACCACCTAATTTGTGACAAAATTTCACCAGCGCGAGGATTTTTCAATAGCCGAGTTCGTATCTCTGGCTCGGTAGCATGAACAGAAACGTATAAGGGAGATAGCCGCAGCTGCTCAATTCGCTTCCATTCGCGTTGGGTAAGATTTGTCAGAGTTAGGTAAGAGCCATAAAGAAAGCTCAGACGATAGTCGTCGTCTTTCAGGTACAAACTTTGTCGTTTACCAGGTGGCTGCTGATCAATGAAGCAAAAAGGGCAGCGATTATTACATTGAATCAAGCCGTCAAATAAAGCGGTTTCAAATTCTAGCCCTAGATCTTCGTCGTAGTCTTTTTCTATTTCAAGCCGATGAGTTTTACCTGCTGCGTCTAAAACTTCTAGTTGCAGCACTTCATCAGCGCACAAGAACTGATAATCTATCAAGTCACGGGGTTGGCTGCCGTTAATCGCTACGATCGCATCGCCTGGTTCAAATCCAATCTCAGCTGCAATTGAATCAGGCAATACATTAGAAATTTTCGCAGGACGAATTGCTTCACTCATAAGTTGGCGTTTAGGCAGTCGAGCTATAGCTATCTGCTTTTAAAATTTTCGCCCTTCCAAGCAACTACTGTCCACCAATTGGGTGAATTACAAGCTAGGGGTGAGGGGCTAGAAAAAGAGGTATTGCGGTAAAGAGGTATTGCGGTAAACTTATATCTTGCACCATCGCTCTCGACCGCAAGGAAATTAATTTCCACAGCAAGTAACTCAAGTCCATTAAAATGGACCCGATGCCGCGAGCAATCCTCTTGAGAGGATTTGGGCTATTAGCTTTGGAATTTGAATTCAAAAGCGGGTGAACAGGCAGGTGCAATATGTGAGTAAAGGTAATTTCTCCCCAGCTCCCGTTTGCTCCCCTACTTCCTACTCCTTACTTATTAGCTATTTTTCAACAATCCAGCTGCGATCGCTCCCAATATCGCCACCCCAAAGGCAAGTCGATACCAAACAAATATCCAGGTATTTTTGGTTTGGAGGTAGCGCAGCAGCCATGCGATCGCAATGTAGGAAAAAACAGCAGATGAAATTACCCCAACTACGATTGACAATATTCCAGCTCCTGCCAATCCTGCTTTTAAAGCATCCTTTAACTCTACCAACCCTGCCAGGGTAATAGATGGGATACCCAGTAAAAACGAAAATCTAGCAGCAGCAGCCCGTTCTATACCCATAAACAACCCAGCCGTTAGCGTAGAACCGGAGCGAGAGACACCTGGAAATAAAGCTAGCGACTGAGCCAAACCCATCAAAACTCCATCCCCAATACCTAGATCCTCAAAGTTGCGCTTACGCTTGCCTAGTTTCTCTGCTAGTCCGAGTAAGATAGACATCACAATTGAGTAGATAGCGATCGCTGCTAAACTCCGCATCGGTGATTTGTCAAAGTTGGGAACAAAAATTTTGATCAGCAACCCAAAAAAAACTATCGGTATTGTTCCCAACACTATCCCCGCGGCGAGGCGAAATTCGTGTGAGCGGTAATTTGAAGAGGCGATCGCGCGGGCTGCTCCTGTCGTAATTTGTGTCAAATCGCGCCAGAAGTACCACACAACCGCAGCAATACTACCCAGTTGAATCACAGCCGTATAAGCAACCCCAGGATCGCCCCAACCCAGCACTACTGGCACAACTTTTAAATGAGCCGTACTGCTAATAGGCAGAAATTCAGTTACTCCTTGCACTATGCCAAGAATAAAAGATTGAAACAGGTTCATCCCAGTTACAGATCCTGCCGAGTCTGGCACAGCAGCGAGAACCTTGAGCGGCATCACCGACCAAGCGGCGACACCTGCAACTGCTAGCCTGAACATTTGACGTTGTGATAAAGCCATAATTTTAATAATTCGTAAGCGCGTAAGCGCGTAAGCGCGTAATTATTTCTACTCTTGGACGGGTACTTTTAGCAAACATACCTGTAGTCTGTGTGGGTTTTAAAGCTATAGGCTCCTACACGACCATATTCTCGCTACAGCATACCTGATTAGAAATTCATAATTCATAAGCGCGTAATTCGTAATTCGTAATTTTTCTTTTCCCCTTGCGCCCCTTGCGCCCCCCTGCTCAAGATCGCTCTCTACTAGCCAGCTTGTAAAAAATTTAGATATGATAAATATGCCTTCTGGATGCCCCAAGGGGGGATACTTTGTTATGATAGATTGAATAAGATTAAGTTAAGTAACAAATATTAACAATCAATTGATTAATAATACCTTGTCTTCATACACCGCTTCTGCCCCTACAATCAGCCCAGCCTCTTCTGGGACAAGGAAGGCTATTCATTTATCGGGGCTAGAGACGTTGCCCCAAACGTCTGTAAAGAATTCAAAAGTTACTGTAAAGCAAACCTGGTTAGTGTTTGCAGCAGCTGTATTTTTAGTATCTGTACCAGTGTTTATTGAAGCGCCCCTAGTGCGATCGCAGAGGCTGCTCAGTTTAGCGATGACAATTGGCTTGATATGGCTAAGTTTTAAACTCATGTCTCGCCCATCAAGCTATTTATGGGGAGATATCTTACTGGGGTTTAGCCTCAGTTGGTTAGCAGGGTCGATTTACTGGGGTTGGTTACGGTGGGAACCCTTATTACATTTACCAGTAGAAGCGATCGGTCTACCATTTGCCCTAGTGTGTTTAAAGCGAGGTTGGGGCAAGGTAGGAAACTTTTTCTATCTTGGTTCTCTACTAGGGACAGCGATCACAGATGTGTATTTTTATTTAGTTGATTTAATTCCCCACTGGCGACAAATCATGCAGGTAGAGCCAGAAAGAGTTTCACCAATTTTGCATAATGCTTTAGCGCAAGTACAAACACCTTGGGGACTAAGCTGGGCGCTGATTTTGGCAACTGTGCTGCTAACAATAGGAATTTTTCCCTTACGCTCTGGGCAGTGCCATTGGTGGGCATTTAGTGGAGCGGTGTTAAGCACAATCTTAGTAGATAGCTTATTCTGGCTAGCTGCGGCGGTGGCTTAGTACCAAAGGGAAAAGGGAAAGGGAAATCAGTTACCAGTTACCAGTTACCAGTTAAAAAAAAAGGAAAAGGGTAAAGAGGTATTGCGGTAAAGGAAATTCGCGCATTCGAAATTGATAATTTTCCCCTTGTCCCCTTGTCCTCACGTGCGCCCCTAGCCCCTTCTTAGAGGCAATCTGAATTAGGCAAGGGTGTTTTTTCAGTCTTGATAGTAAAGCCTGATATCTAAGAGATCAATTAGCTATATATTAGTTTCTGATACCTGCTGTGTGCTGATTTGTGTTGGATAAAAGAGGAAAAGAAACTGTGAAACGATTAATACGCTTATTAACAGTATTGAGTTTGTTAGTAGGGTTTATGGGATGGCTTGGAGTGTCCCAACCTGTCTTGGCTGCAAATTTAAGCAATGTTACCTGGCGCTCAGTGCCGATTTTGGCAGTTGAATCACAAGAGACTTTGCGAAACCGAGCAGATGCCAAGCTAGCAACTGAGTTTGGGAAAAAAATCGATTTGAATAACACCAATGTAAGGGCTTTTCAGAAGTACCCTGGAATGTATCCCACCCTAGCGCGGAAAATTATTGCAAATGCTCCCTACGAGAATGTAGAGGATGTATTGAATATTCAGGGACTAAGCGATCGCCAAAAAGAAATCCTGCAAGCTAACCTAGATAACTTCGCTGTAACTGATGTTGAATCAGCCTTTACCGAAGGCGACGACCGTTATAACAACGGCATCTACAGGTAATTCACAAGTGAATCCCTAGTTCAGTCTTCAACCCACCCTGTTATAGTGTGGGTTTTTTTTATTAAGGTTGAAATAAAGGCTGAATTATAAAGGATAAAGGGGAAAGGGTAAAGGAGACCCACGACCCACGACAGGAGACAGAATATTTAATTCTTTCATCTCCCCTTGTCGGGTTGTCCCCTTGTCGGGTTGTCCCCTCTACCCCTTGCGCCCCTTGCCCCTTGCGCCCCTCACCCCTGATACTTCCTTGCCTGTGATAGATAACCTCTGCCATTTTGATGTTTTAGTTGTAGGAGCTGGCGCTGCTGGACTCTATGCGGCTCTTTGTCTTCCACCTGATTTACAAGTTGGTTTGATTACCAAAGACAATCTTTCTCTATCCGCCAGTGATTGGGCGCAAGGAGGCATTGCGGCGGCGATCGCCCCTGATGATTCACCCCTGTTACACATTGAAGATACCCTCAAAGCAGGCGCTGGTTTATGCGATATTGAATCTGTCACATTTCTTGCTAAACAAGCACCCAGCTGCATTGAGTCGTTGGTAGAAATGGGGGTGGCTTTTGATCGCCACAACAATGATTTAGCTTTGACTCTAGAGGCTGCCCATTCTCGTCGCCGTGTCCTTCACGCCGAAGATACTACTGGTCGCAAAGTAATCACAACCTTGACAGCCCGTGTATTGGAACGCCAAAATATTCAGGTAATTCCCCAAGCCTTGGCGTTAAGTTTGTGGCTGCATCCTCAAACTGGACATTGCCAAGGAATTAGCCTGGTTTATCAAGAACAAGTCATTTGGATACCAACTGGGGCAGTAGTTTTGGCAACAGGCGGCAGCGGTCAAGTCTTTGCCCAGACAACCAACCCCAGTTTAAGTACAGGCGACGGAGTAGCGATCGCTTGGCGTTCTGGAGCCATCCTAAGGGATTTAGAATTTGTCCAGTTCCATCCCACCGCCCTCACAAAACCAGGTGCTGAGAAATTTCTCATTAGTGAAGCAGTACGCGGTGAAGGTGCGCATCTAATTGACGATCAAGGTAGGCGCTTTGTCTTTGATTACCATCCAGCCGGAGAACTCGCCCCCAGAGATGTCGTCAGTCGAGCTATTTTCAGCTACTTACAAACCACTACAACTGATCCAGCCACTGCTCATGTTTGGTTAGATTTGCGACCCATCCCACAACAGAAAATTCGTCAGCGGTTTCCTAACATTATTCAAGTCTGTCAGCACTGGGGTATTGATGTCTTCTCTGAACCGATTCCCGTTGCTCCAGCTGCTCATTACTGGATGGGTGGAATTCTCACAGATTTGATGAACCGCACCTCTATCCCTGGTTTGTATGCATTAGGGGAAACAGCCAGTACCGGAGTACATGGAGCAAATCGTTTAGCTAGTAATTCTCTGCTTGAATGTATTGTATTCGGCGCACAGATGGCAAATCTAAAGGTTGAAGTCGGAAGTATCAAGGATGAAACCGAATCTAACTTCACCCTTGAGCCGAAGGCAAGGGGGAAGCAAGCTACATCTTTTATCCTTTCAAAGAGTGATTGGGAAAGCCAGCAAGCGAAGATAAAAGCCATCCGTGAAGATTTACCGCGTTTAGTATGGCAAGGCGCTGGTATTTGCCGAGAACAGAAAGCATTGGAGGCGGCGTTAGATCAGGTGATAATCTGGCAACAAGAATTTGCTGCCTTACCTCTGTCGCAATTTTTGCTGGAATTACCCCCAGCACAGCCAGCTATTTTCAACTTACCCGATACAACGCAGCAATTAAGGCTGTGGGGAGAAACCCGCAACTTGCTTGATATTGCCTACCTAATTCTCAAAAGTGCTGCTTTTCGCACTGAAAGCCGAGGTGGGCATTACCGACTAGACTATCCTCAGCCAAACCCTAACTGGCAAGTTCATACCTTAGTGCAGCATGACAACTGGTATAAATCTCATTCTAGTGGAACCAGTGACTGGTGACTAGTGACTAGAAGACAGCAGGGGGGCGCAAGGAGCAGGGGAGAGTGGGAGATAAATATAATTACGAATTATCCTTTTCCCTTTTCCCTTTTCCTTTTCCCCTTTATCTAGTTCCAGAACCCAGGCTACTAATAGGACTGCCGATGGTACTTGGTGGTTGATAGCCTTGATTTATAGCCGTACTAAAGTGGGATTGACTATTAGAGGAAACCGCTAACCCAGTTACTGTACCAACAATTCCCAAGGCAATTAGCTGCACTCCCACAACAAGTGTGACGTTAAATATAAGTTTTAAGCGAATATACATAGGTATTGCCCAATTGCTATATATAGCAGTATTTCAAATCACATTTGTTTTTTCAGTATATTTACTTAAGCTTAATTATAAATTTACACATTTTTTACTAATACTATCCATACTAAGTTCTCACCTAGTAATAGCTGAAATTAGCTAAGTAATAATACTTTTAACATAGTAAATATTTCTAATTCACCTGTCTAATTTAGTGTGAAATTAGAGACATCTTTTTATATCTATAGTTATATTTTTATATTTACAGAAAGCCCTTACAAGCTTAATGTTAAATTTAGATTGACTTAACATATCTTAGAACTAATAGACCTCCTGCATGAATATATCTGTAAACCCGCCCTTGCGAAATAGAGTTAAAATTGAGGTTCCTTTTGGTAAACCCTGAGCTACACCTAATGAATGAAATCGGAGTGGGGTTACAACATCTCTTGGGCAAAAATGGCGGTTTGATGATTGGAACGAGAGATTTGCCTCGAATGATTCGAGGCAAACTCTCTCGGATATCTGTTAGTGTCGCGGATCTTTGTTGAAGGAGCGCCATTTTTGTCCAGGATATCCTTCGGGGCAGGAGGTCTAATAAAATATACCTTAAGATTGAGGTGTAAAAAAGACTATTTGATAATGAAAAGAATGTTAAAGTTAATTGTAGTTAAGCTAACTGATAACAGTTTTTTCCCGATTGCTTAGCCTGATACATAGCTGTATCAGCTTGCTTGACTAGGCTTTCTCTAGAAGCACTGTGAATTGGGTAGACGCTAATACCAACACTGGCAGTAATTAACAAAGTCTGTCCTTCTAAAACAAAAGCCTCTGACAGCGTTGCCAAAATCTTGTTTGCCACTTGCACGGCAACTTTTACGTCTGGAATTGCTGGGAGGATGACAGTAAATTCATCACCACCCAGCCGAGAGATAATATCACTGTGGCGTAAGCAGCCAGATAGCCTTTGGGCAACAGCAATCAGCAAGCGATCGCCCCAGTCGTGTCCCAAAGTATCATTAACTTGTTTAAAACCATCCAAGTCGATAAATAATAGACCTACTAATACTTGATTGCTTTGCGCCCAAGCTAGAGACTGATCGAGATGTTCGTAGAACAAATATCGATTGGGTAGACTTGTAAGTGCGTCATGATGGGCAAGATAGCGCAAACGTTTTTCTGAAATTTGTAATTCGGTGTTAGACCGGACTAGCTCAGCAGTAGTACGCTTAAGTTCATCCTCCTTCCGCTTACGTTCAGTAATATCTCGAATTACCCCAACTAAAAAAAGATTACCAGCAGCATCTTTGTGTAGCGATCGCTTAGTAGCAATTAGATGAGTCTTGCCCCTCGCATCAGTAAATTTTTCTTCGTGTTCCATAGCTAGACCGCTACTGAACACCAAATCATCTTGTTGTCGAAAAATATCCGCTTCCTGTTTAGAAAAAAACTCAGAGTCCGACTTTTCAATTAACATCTGGTACGGATAACCAATTAATTGACAATAAGCCTGGTTCAAAACAATCCATCGATATTCTTTGTTTTTGACAAAAATTGGATCTGGAATAGTATTAATCACTCCC
This sequence comes from uncultured Chroococcidiopsis sp., assembly GCA_964248365.1. Taxonomy (GTDB): domain Bacteria; phylum Cyanobacteriota; class Cyanobacteriia; order Cyanobacteriales; family Chroococcidiopsidaceae; genus Chroococcidiopsis. The sequence continues at coordinate 38,429 of CAXTYC010000021.1, forward strand.
TGCAAAAATTCTTTGGAGCGTTTAAACTCTTCTTGCACCTGGGCAATGTAAGCACTGATCGCAGCTACGCCACCGAACAAAGCTAGCAGCGATGGTACATAGGGCAGCCACCAACCATAGAAGAAAGCAAGATAAGAACCACCAATCAGGGCAGAGGTGGCAACCATTATACTGAGGAATGATTGGCAAGGCGATCGCGCTCGCCAACCCACAATAGCTCCGACAAAAGCCCAGCCAACAATCCAGAAATCTTCCCAAAAGTCTGACCAAATGTGAATTAAAGGGCGACCTTCGAGAGCAGCACTAATAATCTGACTGATAAAATTGGCGTGTAGTTCAACTCCACTAAGCGGTTGCGCTACCTGTAAAAGCTGCCTACCACTGTCAGAAGTGTAAAAAACATCCTTGAGGCTGGGAGCAGTAGAACCAATCAAAACAATGCGATCACGTATTTCTTTTGCAGGTACACGATCAGCCAAGACATCTGCCATCGACACTTTGCGAAAGCTAGTACTTGGACGGCGAAAATTTGCCAAAATTTGATAACCACCAGCATCCGCTCGCACATAACCACCATCATTCGGTTCAAAGCGGCGAAACACACTCGCTCCTAGCTGTAAATATTGCGGATTGTCTTTTGCTGCGTGAGGGGTAATACCTTTTGCCTGGAGATAAATCAAAGCCAACTTCAGGTCAAAACTTTCATGCACTTTCTGTTTTGTCGTCCAATAAAGCATCCCTCGACGTACCTTGCCATCAGCATCGAGGACGATATTATTAAAACCGACTCGATTAAGTCGGCTTAGTGTAGGTGGAGGTAAAACACCAGAACTGCTTTGATCTGCCAGTTGCTCTATCCCGATCAAATTGGGAATAGATTCTATAGCTTCGCTCAGTTCTCTATTACCAGGCGGTACGGGCAAATCTCGATAGATATCCAGACCAATAGCACCAGGTTGAGAGGAATACAATTTTTGTAACAATTGGGCGAGCGCTGTATCTGGCAGGGGCCATTTTCCTACTTTCCATAAAGAAGCTTCATCAATTGCTACAATGACGACTCGCTCGTCTGTTGGTTCTGTTGGCAGTAGGCGAAAAAAAGAGTCCAGAGCCGCCCACTCTAAAGGCTGCATTACCCCTACCGAGCGCAAAAGTAGCAGACAAACAGCAACTCCTCCTGCTATAATAACTGCCCAATTTTTGCGAGATAAGAGTTGCGAGAGTCTTAACCATAGCCTTTGAATACTTGTGCCTAGCTGCCCATTCATTGCGATCGCGCTCTATTGGAGGTATGCCAAAATTCCTATATTGCCCAAATGCCCCAGCAATACAGGAATTGATTAATGACGGCTATTTATACTAGCAAACAAATCCAACTACATTACATAGGAATTCGGAATTTTCCCCCTCTCCCCCTATTCCCCTCTTCCCTTCTAGTCCCTAGCCCCTAGCCCCTAGCCCCTTGATCACGATCAAGTCCTAAAACCTATCGGCAAAATTCTTAAAGTTGCTAGGACCTTTGTAACCTGAGATCTGGGCTAGGTTCTTCAAAGACTGAACACCGGAATATTGCTTACCGTTAATCTCCCAGGTAGGAAAACTTTGGATCTTTGCCGCTTGGCATAAGTCAGGACGCGGATCTTTGCCTTGAGGAGCGCACTCAACGCGATTAATGTAACTATAAGCCTCTTTACCAAATAGCTGCTTTTGTTCGTGGCAGTGAGGACACCACCAAGCCACATATTCCTTTGCCCCAATTTGTTTGAGATGACGTGCTAGGGCGATTTCTGATTCCCCAGAGGTAGTAGTGATTGCCCAACCAACTCCAGGTGTAGGCTGTCCTGATGGCTCCAAACTAGCTGTTTGTTCAGTATTCGCCCCACCACTGACCCCTGTTGGTTTATTTACGTCAGCATAGACAGCAAGTGTACCAATCAGCGTCACCATACCCACCACAATGGCGGTAAAGAAAATTTGCCCCATATCTTCCCAAGAACGACCAAGTAGCGTCAGTACTAATAGGCTAACCGAGAATATAGCTGACGCAACACAGTACAGACAAAGTGCTTGAATTTTAAATAACAGCAGATAAATTAGGTAGCCGCTGAAGACTGACATGGCGATCGCCCCACACAGCAGTAGCAACCAAGTCCAATTTTCTAACTGGGAGCGCAGTTCTTTGTTTTGAGTTGATTTAACTACCAAAGGAGCTAAGGCAAACGCTGCCATACCTGCGTAAGCTAGGAAGCCAAACAGAGCCAGAGGTAGTCCGAATACCTGAGCATAGTCGCTCGAAAGTACTAAATCACAACTTTTAGTAGGACAAGCAGCAGAACTTTGTGTAAATTTGACAAAGGTTAGATAAGCTGTTGTCAGCGCTCCAAGTCCCGCGATCGCACCAATCAGCGGACGGGACCAACGATATATCCAAGGCACAGAACGTCGGCGAATCATTGATTTAACCTGCTCTTTAAAAGCAATTAGCTGTTAGCGATTAGCTGTTAGCTTTTAGTAGTCATTTGTCATTGGTTTTGGACACACGACAAAGGACTAAAAGCTTTGTCAATAATAACGGAAGCTTGCTGATACGCTTGAGTAACCACGCATATCCGTTATATTCATTTAATTATCCTTGATGACAAGTTTGCATTTTCACAAGTCGAAAGACAGGGCCAGAGGCGCTTAAGCGCTCTTGCGAGAGGCTAGGGGCGAGAAAAGTGTGAAGTGTGAAGTGTGAAGGTAGAAGTATGAAGTAAGAAGGGTAGGGGTAGAGGGTTTACGGGTAGGGGGAAATTACCCTTTTACCCTCTTACCCTTTTACCCTTTTACCGTTTATCCTTCAACCTTTATCCTTTATCCTTTTCCCTTTTCCCTTTTCCCTTTTCCCTTTTTTCTAGCCCCTAGCCCCTAATGATGAAGGCGTTACCTTTATTGCCTGGGTATTACTGCGCCGTACTGCTTCGACAAATTGGCTGACACGAATTGGATCGATCGGTTGTTCGCGGCGACCGTGACGCTTAAGTGAACTGGAAACAATAACCCCATCAGCTGCTTGCATCAGAGTAGAAATATTTTCCCAGTTTGCCCCACTGCCAATAAATACCGGAGTTCCGTTAGCTGCTGACGAAGCTAGTTCGAGATCTTCTAGGTTGGGAGGGCTACCCGTAGACCAGCCAGACAAAATCACAGCGTCTGCTAGACCCCGTTCAATTGTATCTTGCACAGCAGTGGTAAGATTAGGGGAACCCAGAGGACGGGCGTGTTTGACTAAGACATCAGCTAAGATTTTGACATCGCTGCCTAATTCCCGTCGATAGCGTAGCAAACTATGTGCCTGTCCCTCAATGATTCCCTGATCGGTTGCCATCACACCTGTGAGGACATTGACGCGGATGAATTGCGCCTTTACACAGCTAGCGATCGCTATTGCACTGTGGGCATCATTACGCAAAACATTAATCCCAATCGGTAGTGTCACTAGCTGCATCAGTTGCTGCACAACTAGACTCATGGCACTGACTACGGCTGGATCTACTCGCTCCTTCGCAAAGGGCGCATCAAAAAAATTTTCTACAATAATACCATCTACCCCACCGCAAGCCAATGCTGTAGCTTCCTGTTCTGCCCTGTCAACTACGGCTTTTAAACTTCCTCCCCAGCGAGGAGAAGTAGGCAAAGGCAGTAAATGTACAACTCCTAAGATCGGATTATGGGTTTTGAATATCTGATTTAAGTCCACGTCTTTAACAATATTTGGACGCATCTATAAAAGTACGTTACCAAAATCATAACTTCTTACCGTGCCTGTATTAATCAGGAAAGGGGAAAGGGGAACTTGGGTTCACTCGCGTTGTGGGGATTAGGGGCAAGGGGAAAGCGGTATTGCGGTATTGCGGTATTGCGGTAATATTAAGATGCCGTTCGAGCTACCCTTGGGGGAAACCACAAGAAAATTGGGCAATCGGGCGCAAAAAAGTGGACCGCTAATTTGTCAATAAGCCAGATTAATTGTAAATATGGCAACTTTTTTGCCCACTAGACTAGTTCCTGCCCTCGTCCAAACGTTAACCGCATTTGAGGATTGCCCAATTTTCTATAATTTCACGATTACCCTTCATCCTTCATTGTTCATCCAAGGTTTTAAGGTTTGGATTAAGAGCAAATTAAACTAAAATATCCCCCAGCCTCCCCAGATCCAATCTTGTGCTGCGAGCGAATTCGTTTCTAAATAAAAATTTATTTTTGTAAATTATCGTAATATTTTTGAATTTACGCTAAGATAGAGATCGCTATAATTGAGCGATTGCGTTTGAGGGCATCCCAAGCAGAGAGCCATGAGGGTGTAGTAGTGAGTGGGTAAGACCGCTTACGCGAGAGCGATCGCTACAATATCACGACCGACATACCCTATCTCTACTAAAGAACCTTATTGAACAATTACTTCATGGGCAACAAGCCGACAATTGCTATTTCTCATTTAGGTTGCGAAAAAAACAGAATAGACACTGAACATATGCTAGGACTGCTCGTACAGGCAGGGTACGAGGTAGATAGCAACGAAGAATTAGCAGACTACGTTATCGTTAATACCTGTAGTTTTATCCAAGCAGCACGGGAAGAATCTGTCCGTACTTTGGTGGAACTGGCTGAGGCTAATAAAAAGATTGTAATCACAGGCTGCATGGCGCAGCACTTTCAGGAGCAATTACTAGAGGAACTACCAGAAGCGGTAGCCGTAGTAGGTACTGGCGATTATCACAAAATTACCAATGTGATGGCGCGGGTACAAGAGGGAGAACGAGTAAAACTTGTATCCCCAGAACCAACATATATCGCGGACGAAACTACACCGCGTTATCGTACCACGACCGAAGGTGTTGCTTACCTGCGAGTTGCTGAAGGATGTGATTATCGCTGTGCGTTTTGCATTATACCTCACCTGAGAGGAAACCAGCGATCGCGCACAATTGAATCTATCAGCGCCGAAGCTGAACAACTAGCCAACCAGGGTGTACAGGAAATTATTCTAATTTCCCAGATCACAACCAACTATGGGCTAGATATATATGGTGAACCGAAGATAGCCGAACTACTACACGCCTTGGGTAAAGTAGATGTTCCTTGGATTCGGATGCACTACGCTTATCCGACTGGACTTACGCCAAAAGTTATCCAGTCAATTCAACAAACGCCCAATGTTCTACCATATTTGGATCTGCCCCTACAACACTCCCACCCAGAAATTCTGCGGGCAATGAACCGCCCCTGGCAAGGACAGGTAAACGACAGTATCATTGAGCGGATTAAGAAGGCGCTACCTGGGGCAGTTTTGCGGACAACTTTTATCGTTGGGTTTCCTGGCGAGACAGATGAACATTTTGAGCATCTGATGCAGTTTGTAAAACGCCATGAATTCGATCATGTAGGTGTGTTTACGTTTTCGCCAGAAGAGGAAACCCCTGCATACTCGCTGCCAAAACAGATTCCACAAGCGGTTATGGACGCGCGGCGGGATGCTTTAATGGCAATCCAGCAACCGATTTCTCTCAAGAAAAATCAGGCAGAAGTAGGCAAGGTAGTAGATGTTCTGATTGAGCAAGAGAATCCAGAAACTGGAGAATTAGTTGGAAGATCTGCTCGTTTTTCACCCGAAGTAGATGGTTTAGTATATGTCGAGGGCGAAGCTACGTTAGGTTCAATAGTTCCAGTTAAGATTACTCACGCTCAGCCATACGATTTGTATGGTCAAGTCGTCAGCAGCAATTAGCTAAGCAATAAACGCTAATCAATAAAAGACAAACAAAAAACAGATTAGGAGATTAAATGAATTTGTCATTTGAAAGTCTAGGTCTTTCAGAAGCTCGGATTGGGCAATTAGAAAAACTAGGATTTACCACACCGACAAACATCCAAGCACAAGCAATTCCTCAGTTACTGGCGGGACGAGATGTTGTAGGACAATCACAAACAGGAACGGGTAAAACAGCAGCATTTTCGTTACCGATATTAGAGCAAATTGATATTGAGAAAAAGGCAGTACAAGCTCTTGTTCTTACTCCTACCCGTGAGCTAGCGGTGCAAGTTTGTACAGCGATCAAAAGTTTTGTTGGTAAACAAGATTTAAGAGTTTTGCCAATCTACGGTGGTCAATCAATCGACCGTCAGATCATGCAACTCAATCGCGGTGTGCAGATTGTTGTAGGAACACCAGGACGAGTAATAGATTTGCTAGAGCGAGGTAACTTGCAGCTAGATCAAGTCAGATTTGTCGTACTCGATGAAGCCGATGAAATGTTGAGCATGGGCTTTATTGATGATGTCGAGAAAATTCTCGCATCTGCACCAAAAGAGCGCCAAACTGCTTTATTTTCAGCGACAATGCCGCTATCGATTCGGCTGTTGGTGAAGAGATTTTTGCGATCGCCTGTTACAGTTACTGTTGAGCAGCCTAAAGCCGCACCTGCAAAAATTAACCAGGTGGCTTACGTAATACCGCGTAACTGGACAAAAGCCAAAGCTTTGCAGCCAATATTGGAATTGGAAGATCCAGAAACAGCTATCATATTTGTCAAAACTCGGCGAACCGCAGCTGAGTTGACCGGACAATTACAAGCCTCTGGTTACAGTGTTGACGAGTATCACGGTGATTTGACTCAACAAGCAAGAGAGCGGTTGTTATCCAGGTTCCGCAATAAGCAAGTGCGGTGGGTAATTGCTACAGATATCGCGGCGCGGGGTTTAGATGTAGATCACTTAACTCATGTGATCAACTACGACTTGCCAGATAGTGTGGAAACCTATGTTCACCGAATTGGACGTACAGGTAGAGCGGGTAAAGAAGGAACTGCTATTTCTCTGGTGCAGCCTTTTGAGCGGCGCAAGCAGCAGCAAATTGAGCGTCATGTGCGTCTAAGTTTGAAAGTGAACTATGTTCCCACCAGAGCGCAAATAGAAGCGCGGCAACTGGAAAAACTGCAAGTTCAGGTAAAAGAAATTTTAGCTGGGGAACGCTTGGCATCATTCTTGCCAATTGTGCGAGAGCTAAGTGAAGAGTACGATGCTCATGCGATCGCAGCAGCAGCCTTGCAAATGGCGTATGATAAAACTCGTCCAGCTTGGCTCGAATCAGATGCAGCGTTTAGCGAAGAAGAAAGACCGCATAATCCTAAACCCAACAAATTGATGAAACGCAATCAAGCTTCCGTAGACGTGGTAGCACAAGAAGAAGAAAGACACCATAGTTCAAAACCCAAGCTAGCTAAGCGTTCTGAAACTTCTATGTCGAACAACAATTAGGGGCTAGGGGCTAGGGGCTAGAGGATAGGGAAAGGATGAAGTGTAAAGTGTGAAGTATGAAGGAGTCAGGAGTCAGAAGTCAGAATATTAATTCTTTGCCTTTTCCGTTCATCCTTCATCCTTCATCCTTTTTGCCTTTTCCCTTTTCCCTCTTCCCTAGTTAAGCCAAGGACGAGTAACTTGTTCTAGCTGAGCAATTTCATCATCACTCAATTTCCAGCCCAAGGCTCCGGCATTCTGTCGGACTTGGGCTGCTGTTTTTGCTCCTGCGATCGCCACTACGTTACCTTGGGCAATTAACCAGTTGAGGGCGACTTGAGCGATCGTGCGATCGTGCTTTTCTCCCAATTGTCGCAGTAAAGATATTACTGGGGCGTATTTTTGCAATCCTTCTTTACTAAAGCGAGTGTCTAACCGACGCGCTCCGGTGGGTGAGTCTGAGCTATCTGGTGTATATTTACCAGTCAGTAGCCCTTGTGCTAATGGACTGTAAGCCAGAATAGTTACACCTAATTGTCGAGCCGTAGCGAATATTCCGTTAGATTCGATTTGCCGAGTTATCAGGGAGTAGCGTACTTGATTACTTGCCAACTTTACGCCACGATCTGCTAAAATTTGGTGTGCTTGCCGCATTTGCTCGGCTGAGTAGTTACTCACTCCTACTGCCTCAATTCTGCCTCGCTTTACTTCATCAGCTAAAGCATTCATCAGTGTTTGTTGGCTCATGAAGAAACTGAAAGGCCAATGTACCTGATAGAGAGTAACTCGTTCTAATCGTAAGCGTTTCAAGCTGGCTGTTAAAGCATCCGCAACAGATTGACTTGTAAAACGCCAGGGCGCAGGACCAAATTTGGTAGCAATTTGCACGGGTGTGTCGCTTTGTTGCATGAATTGCCCTAGAAATTCCTCTGATTGACCAAAACCGTAAACTTCGGCAGTGTCAAAGAAAGTGGTTCCTGTCTCCAGTGCGGCTTGAAAGGCTTCTCTTAGCTGCTTGTCGTCGTAGTCACTGCCATAATTCCAAAAAAGTTTGTCTCCCCAAGCCCATGTGCCGATGCATAAGGGTGTAACAGAGGGACCATTGTGTCCTAGTTTGAGTTCCACTTTTACAGAAGTTAATTTATTTTGATATTTCTTTACTATTACAGTGTAGCTTTATAGAAAAGTCTATCTTTTGGAGTGGCTTAGAGAATTTTGGATTGATGTCACGCAAAGACGCAAAGGCGCGAAGAAGAGAAGATAAGAAGAGAAGAAAATAAGAGATTAAGGGAATTTGGGGTTTGTAGGTTTTATCTTTAGAAATACGTAGACTAAATCGTATATTCTTTTGAAGTACTATGGCTGCTAGTATTCCAACTTCTGGAGCGGGTAAATCGCTTAGTTCTAAGCCAAAGCCGAAAATTAATCTACTAACTATGTTCCGGCTCGGTTTGTTTCAAATGGGGCTGGGGATAATGTCGGTTTTGACTTTGGGTGTGTTGAACCGGATCATGATTAAGGAGCTTGCGATTCCAGCTACATTTGTAGCAGGAACGATCGCTATGCATCAGTTTGTCGCTCCGTCAAGGCTGTGGTTTGGGCAGTTGTCGGATGCTAAAACGATTCGGGGTTATCACCGTACTGGTTATGTTTGGATTGGTGCGGCGTTATTTGCGATCGCTTCGTTTTTAGCTGTACAAGTAACTTGGCGACTTGGTAGCACTTTATATAGCCAAGGTTGGACGACTCCAACTTACGGCTGGGTGGCTCTGCTGGCTGGGATTTTTGCATTATATGGGCTAGCGCTCAGTTCTAGTTCTACGCCTTTCGCTGCCTTGCTGGTGGATGTTTCCGATGAAGACAATCGTTCTAAACTTGTCGGTATCGTCTGGTCGATGTTGATGGTGGGGATTGTGATCGGGGCAATCATTAGCTCTAAATTACTGCCAGCAGCAACAAGTTGCCAAGAGGCGACAGTAAGCACAATATCCTTATATAATCAGCCTGAACAACTTGCAGCATTGCAAAGTTCGATTAACCGCCTATTTTTAATCCTCCCCGCTGCTGTCTTTGGGCTAGGTTTGCTGTCAACTATAGGGGTGGAAAAAAAATATTCCCGTTATGCTTCCCGTTCTACATTGGTAGACAGGGAAGATAAAATTACTCTATCGGGGGCGTTGAAAGTCCTGACTGCTAGCCGCCAAACTGGGTTATTTTTCACTTTTTTACTGGTGATGACAATCAGCCTGTTTATGCAAGAGGCTGTCATGGAACCCTATGGAGGTGAAGTATTTGGGATGTGTGTTTCTGATACCACCCGGTTAAATGCTTTTTGGGGTACGGGGACACTACTTGGAATTAGCAGCACAGGCTTTTTAATTGTGCCTCGTTTGGGGAAACAAAAAACTGCTCAGTTAGGTTGTGTCACGGTTGCTATCAGTTTGGGATTTGTCATATTATCTGGGTTTAGTGCTAATCCTCGGATGTTACAGTCCGCATTAGTGTTGTTCGGTTTAGCTTCTGGTGTTACGACAACAGGAGCAATTAGTTTGATGTTAGATCTAACAGCTGCCCAAACGGCTGGTACATTTATCGGTGCTTGGGGGTTAGCTCAAGCATTGGCTAGGGCTTTGGCGACAGTAAGCGGTGGAGCTATGCTAGATGTGGGTAGACAACTGTTTTCCTCGCCAGTGTTGGCTTATGGCTTGGTGTTTGCGCTGCAAGCTGTGGGAATGATTTTGGCAGTTTTGTTGCTGGGTCGAGTAAATGTGTCAGAATTTCAGACAAATGCACAACAAGCGATCGCCTCAGTGCTTGAAAGTGAACTAGACTAATGACAACAAAGCTATTAGCTGTTAGCTAGCGCGCTGTTAGCTTTTTGTCCTTTATTAATAATTAATGACTAATGACTGCTAATCGCTAAAAAATAATCGAAGATTCTAAAAGCTACTCCTTACGTACAGACGTAGCAATGCTACTCCCTACTCCCTACTCCCTACTCCCTATCAATGACAGATTTTTGGACATCAATTCTCGATTTTGCCAATACCACTACTATCAGAGTGGGAACCCAGCTATTAAAAGATTTTGGGCAAGTGCAAGCTGACCAAAAGGCTGATGGTAGTCTAGTAACACAAGCGGATAAGTGGGCAGATCAGGTTATTCAAGATGCGATCGCTTCCACGTTTGATGGTTATGGCATTTTAAGCGAAGAGGGCGAACACTCTTTCCCTAATACCGAGTGGTGCTGGGTGATCGATCCTCTTGATGGGACAACCAATTTTACACGCGGGATTCCCATTTGGGCAATTTCTTTGGGATTGCTTTACCGAGGTACACCCGTCTTTGGTTATGTCTATGCACCGCCACTGGCACAAAGCTTTCACGGCTTTTGGGCTGGTGATTCTGGGCTAGCAACGCCAGAAGGAGCTTTTCTCAATCACCGCCCAATTTATACCAGTGCTGATGCTCCTAGCAATAATCACTTTTTTAACCTTTGTTCCCGTAGTACTGCTGTTATCCAGCCTGGGTTTCCCTGCAAAGTTAGGATGCTAGGAGTTGCTAGCTACAACTTTCTTGCCGTCGCTGCTGGGGCAACTCTAGGCGGTGTCGAGAGAAACCCTAAAATTTGGGATCTGGCTGCTGCTTGGGCGATCATTCAAGCAGCAGGAGGAAGCTGGATATCTCTAGATTCAGAACCTGTGTTTCCTTTGATACCAGGCATTGATTATGGCGCTCGCTCTTTCCCTACCCTAGTCGTCAGCCGTTCTGAACTAGTGTCAGTATTTAAACCGTTTTTACAAGCTTTAGCTTAGGTTTCCTGTTGGCACAGAAGAAAGACAAAATTAATTCATGAGTCCCCCCCAGCCTATTAATAAGTCCTCTGCAACCCATTTGAATCAACTGATTTTCAAATTCGCTCCTCAAATAGTTATTTGCAGTATTCTAATAGTACTATTAGCTACACTATATCCCTTTGATTTTTCCTTTGAAAATGGGATTTCTATTACAGAGATTATTAGTAAATTCAAACAAACAAGCACTCATTTAAGCGACCAGATAAAAAATTTATTTTTGTTCCTACCTTTAGGGTTCGGGCTAATGTGTTTATTGCAGAACACCAGGGTAAGAACAACAGCAAAACCTATTATAGTTTTGTTATTTAGTTTTAGTTTATCATTATTTGTAGAAGTTTTACAAGCATTTACACCTTCAAGAGAACCAACGATTGCTGATATTATTAATAATACTTTTAGTGGTTTTTTAGGAGTTATCTGTTTTTATTTATGGAAATCGCAAATTATTAGTTACGTCGCCCAGGTTATAGAAAAAAATAAAGGAGTTATTTCTAATAAACAGCTTACAGCAATATTTATTGGTTACATTGCCCTAGCTTTTATCATTCCATTTGGGTTGCACAGTACTACAAATCTTAGCAATTGGAGCTTGGATTATCCCCTGCTACTGGGTAATGAAAGAACAGGTAGTAGACCTTGGCGAGGAGCTATTTCTGATGTCTATATTGCTGATAGAGCTATTTCAAAAGAAGAAGTAGCAAAGGTATTTGCTGACAAAAACTTATTAAATAATTTAGGCAATTCTCTTGTAGCTTACTATCCCTTGCATGGTGAAGACGGCTTGGGCGATCGCACAGGAAACTTACCAAATTTAAACTGGCGAGGAAGATTTTTAAACTTTCAAGGTAGGATTGTGTTTCTGAATGCTTATCAATGGCTAGAAACAGCAGAACCTGTCACATTTTTGAACCAGCGGCTACGGATGGCAAATCAGTTTACTCTAGGAGCTACTATTGCAACTGCTAGGGCAAATCAGACACGCCCTGGTCGCATTATTTCAATTTCAAATAGTACCACCAAGCGCAATTTGTCTTTAGAGCAGCGAGACTCGAAACTAGTTGTTCGGCTCAGAACACCGCTTGGGGGAGAAAATGCAACATACATCATGAACTATGTCTTTGATGTGTTTACCGATAATACTCCCCATCAAATAGTTATTACCTATACTGGCTCAGTGCTTCAGGTATATATAGATCAAATACAAAATTTGCATGATTTCAACTACCTTGAAATAATTCCAAAGATTGACAAATTTATGTATTATGGGCTGCTGTTTATTCCTTTAAGTATTGTGTTAGGAATTATCACAACCCTTGCTCAAGGTCGGTTTATTTTCTATCCTTTCCTTTATATTGGAATATTATTACCTTCTTTGATAGTAGAAGTTATTTTGGCAACTGACAGCGGTAGAAGCATCCTGGTAGAAAATATATTACTAGGCATATTAATTACAGCTTTTACCGTTTTGATATTAAAAATGCAAATCCCTAATGGGTTGAGAAGCACTACGCCTCATCCACCTGGAACTTAAGTTCCAGGTTAGCTCAAGTGCGTTCAAACGCACTCATAGAGTCAAACAAAAGATACTCACAAGCTAATAGCTAACAAGCTTTATTGCTGCCAAACAAAATCTGCGATCGCGTTCTTACTATCAACTGACTTATCTTTGACTGGATTCAGTAAGACGGAACGTTGAACTAATCGTTTATTTTGCAGTCTTCGCGCAACGCGGCTAGGAATTCCATACCCGTAGATAATATGTCCTTGCCCAGCAAGCACTACTACCAGGTAATTTGGGTTAGCTTTGAGAAATTTAGTAACAGAGGCTGCCATAGTTTCATCCCATAGTACCTGAGCTAGAAAAAATTTCTCGAAATTGGCACTATTACCATGCCCAGAATGTTGATGCAGCTTAAAAGTATTTGCTAAAAGTTGGCGATATGGAGCATTGTCGGTGCGAATTTCACAGAAAGGAGGAATCAATTTTCTCTGCTGCGGCGAAAGACTTTCTAAGCCAGAACGGGTAACTCGGCGTGTGATTTCTATAGGAATATTTAATGCAATGACAGGCAGTTGTTTTTCCTGGGCGAATCGCAAGATGGGGGCGTAATATTCCCAAGGGTAGCCCCACTGGTTATAATTGCTTTGTTCTACCAATTCTTGCTCACTCAATTTTCCTGCTAGATAGCGATTGAGGATATTTTGGTAGGGTTGCTGAAACATTTCCATTGCGATCGCTATTTTACGATTTCGCTGCTGGAGTTCCTGAATAATTTGCAACTGTATTTTGTGATCTTCTGGGTTGTCATGAGTTTCTCCCAGATACACTACATTTGCCGATTCTAATTCCTGTAAGGCGTTTTGCAAAGTAGTACAGATATTTTTACAAGTGATACTCTCTTCGCATTCGTAGCCCATTGCCGAAATAACTTGAGGACGGCAGGAACTAGGAATTTTCTGGGCATTAACCGAGCCAGTGCAAAATAGAATAATTCCCACACAAGCAAGCAAGATCAGTAGGCGCGTAAATGCATACACTAGCCTATTTGTCAACCGCCTAATAAACGGTTTCATCTTCTTTGCGCCAAGCAGGGTCAACGATACAGATAAACACCAACGGTTCGTCACCACAGCTACGAATAAATTGTCGCGCATTGGGGGGAATATATACTGCATCCCCTGGTTCTACTATTTGGGTTTCATCTTCAATATGCATTTCTCCCCTACCACTCAAAATGTAGTAAACCTCTGAAGTTTTCAGTGAGTGAGGTTGAGACGTTTCCCCAACTGCTAAAGTCGCATGAGCTAAACTGTAACGTAATGCAATTGGCTGCTTATCTGGGTGTAGTAGTTCTCGCAGACGGGTGCTGTCTCCAGCAATAAATTCAGCACAGGCGTTGAGCTTTTGCACTAGCATTGGCACTTTAGTAGACCATTCGTGGTATTTTATTTAGCAATTATGCCACCCATGCCCACCATTGATTAAATCTTACCCCCTTGCCCCTTTCTACCTAGTAAAGCATAGGATTAGTCTTTGCTTGGTAGTCAGTGCAGTTAACCGCTTCTTCCGTGTTAGCAATTGTTGGTCGCACCGTGCATTTAAGACGGTAATCGCCTGTAAAATATTGACAATCGGCACAGGGTATTCTATGCATTTTCTCGCTTGTAGCTACACTGTCTCTAACGGCGCTATAAATGCTCCAAGTAGCAAGCGTAATTATCGTCCAGGCAGATAAAAAGCAAATTGGTACTAAAAACGGTTGGATGGTTTGAATTAGGATATATATTATTTGCAACACGGCAATTCCTTCAAACGATGTAGAATACAAATCAACACATTAATATTTCTAGTGAAACTTAGTTTATTAACTTGCTTGCTCTCAAAATTCAGTAAAATGCATAGTTGCGTAAGATAAAACAAATCATGTTCCTATTCATACTTATATCTTACAATCACCGAACTTGTAGACATCCATAGTAATATAACTTATGACATAATAAAATATCAAAAGTATAATTAACAAAGATAAAATTGATACAATGCCAAAAGAATTAGCTATGATGCTAATTAGGTAGATGTATAGCAGTCATATACTGTTCACGAATGTTTTAGGATTGCTATAGATAACCTAAAAATAATATATCAGGACTTACGCAACATAAGTTCGCGTGTAAGGGCATGATATGCTCAGCCCCAACGCTAGAATCTACATCTCGACCTCAACGGGCATAAGTTCTAAATTACCATCTAGCCCACTTCCCCCTTTCAAGTAGAGCCAGGGAACAAGAGAAAACGCCTCTACAAGTTAGTTTTAACCAGGTAGAGACGTAACAAGCCTTGTCTGTACAGACAGGAAGATTATTCTTGCAACAGATGTAAAAGAAAATAAATCAATCCTGCTTCATTCTAAAGGCAATACATTACCCATAAGTCTTGAAATACACTCTAGCAGGGATTTATAGCTTATGCAAGGTTTGATAGCAGGCGCACCTCAAACTAGCAATTAGTAGTTTGAGGTATAAATAACTTGATCTCAAGAGTTGGGGTTAAATAATCACGAGAAGATTATCTTTGTTTGACTTTGCGCCTTTGCGCGGACACTTTGCCTCCTGTCGGGGAACCCGCTATCGCTTGTGTCCAAGTCTATTGCGTGACATTAACCTTTAATTTGTGAATTGCGCGCTTCCGAATTGATTTGCTCATTTCTTAGGAGAAATCAACATCATCATATTTCGCCCTTCTTTTTTCGGCGCTTGCTGCACTTCCCCAAATTCCCGTAAATCGGTCGCCATGCGGTTGAGCAGCGTTTCTGCCAAGTCACTGTGTTGAATCTCTCGTCCCCGAAACATGACCGTTGCTTTTACCTTGTCGCCATCCTTCAGGAAGCGCTCAGCTTGATTGACTCGCACTTTGTAGTCATGCTCTTCAATTTTGTAGCGCATCTTGACTTCTTTAACGTCAGCGGTGTGCTGCTTTTTACGGGCTTCCCGCGCTTTCTTTTCTTGCTCAAACTTATATTTGCCGTAGTCCATGATGCGGCAAACAGGCGGGTCGGCTTTATCACTGAGCAGAACTAAGTCTAGTTCTTTTTCTTCCGCTAAACGTATCGCTTCGGAGGGGGTTAAAATTCCCAACTGAGCGCCGTCAGTATCAATTACCCGAATTTTCGGGAAGCGAATTCGTTCGTTAATTTGGGGTAGGTCGCGGGGAGGTCTTCTTTTCTCTATCACAGGCGTTATAAATCAAGGGCAACTGTTTGTTGACAAACTGGTTTTACCAGCTTGAGCGATTAATTGACGACATCAACTACCATAATCTTCAATCAGGCTGGGTAGCTTTTAGGAAGAAATAGGTATCTTTGTCTTAAATCGATAGCAAACAGCAGGCTTTCTTTGCACTTGCAATTCACGATAGCATTTTTTTTGGCGGAACTGGGGTAGGGAAATTCCTCTATTTGCGAACATTGATCGTGTAATGCTAATTGTGAACTGTCTTGTTTACCAGCATAATCATAAACTGACGCTTGTAATTGACACAAATTGTTAAAATAAATGGGAGATTCTGTTAAAGATTTATATTAAAGGCAAGCGTGATTACCTCCCAGCACTGGCAGCAACGAGTCGGCAATCAAAGAGACTGGGTTTGGCGGGGCTGGCTAACTCGCTACACATACATTCGTCCCGTCCAGCCAGACCAAAACACAACACCGTTGATTTTGTTGCACGGCTTTGGTACGTCAATTGGACACTGGCGACAAAATTTATCGGTTCTGGGTGAGCATCACACGGTTTATGCCCTAGATATGCTGGGGTTTGGCGCTTCACAGAAAGCTCCTGTCAGCTATCAAGTGGATTTGTGGGTAGAACAAGTTTATGACTTCTGGCGCACTTTTATCCGGCATCGGGTGGTATTAGTTGGCAATTCGATTGGCTCACTAGTAACGATCGCAGCTGCTGCGAAACATCCAGACATGGTGCAGGGTATAGTTATGCTCAGTCTACCCGATTTGTCAGTTCGACAGGAGGCTATACCTAAATTATTACGTCCGGCGATCGCTACAATTGAAAATCTCGTTGCTTCGCCATTATTACTCAAAACTGTGTTTCGGTTTGTGCGACGACCAAAAGTAGTAAAACGTTGGGCTGGACTAGCTTATGCCAACAAAGATGCTGTGACAGATGAATTGGTAGATATTTTAGTCACTCCTGCTCAAGATCGAGGTTCGGCGCAAGCCTTTTCTGCCATTCTCAAAGCGATGATTGGTTCTCAATTTAGTCAGCCAGTTAAAACATTGCTGCCAAGTTTGGAGATACCCGTACTACTGATTTGGGGACAACAAGACCGAATGGTTCCCCCAGCTTTTGCGCGTCAGTTCGCTGCATATAATCCCAAAGTGCAACTTTTGACCCTAGAAAATGCTGGTCATTGTCCCCATGATGAGTGTCCAGAAGAAGTGAATGGGGCTATTTTGGCATGGATGGAAAGTCTAGCTAACTCTAATGATTCTTCTGAACTCCCAGTTCACTCTATAGTCGAACTGGGGTAATTAGCTAGACTTACTAGACTCAGTGGTAATTGGTAGTTGGTAGTTGGTAGTTGGTAACTGGTAATTCCCCTACTCCAAAACGAACTACTCTCTTATTTACCCAACCTCAACTTGGTCAGTCTCAACACTTGTTGCGCCATTGACGCTTCTCGCCACAGAAACCATTCTTTGTAGAATGTCTTGACTAGGTACTGAGCCTTTCAAAACTACCGTACCACCTGTTTGAGCAACGTATAGCGTATCAATATCATCTAAGCTAGAATCTTGATCGAATGCTAAGGCAACTCGCTTTGCCAATCCACTCTGGTCGTATTCGCCATTTAGTCCTACGCGCTCTGGAGGAATTGACTCGGCAGTAGGTGCAGGAGCGTCGCTGGTAGGTTCACTCGCAGGAGCAGGATTTACTTGTGCGTCTTCAGGCTTTTCTAAACCAAACAGTCTTTTTAGCCAACCCATAAATGTTTTTCCCAGTTATTTTTAACAACTCTTATTTTTAAACTGGTTTTTCCGATGAAAACACCTATCTATAAGAAGATATATTGATAAATTACTAACTATCTGAATATATTGCTAGGCATACCGTCAATTTAGCTCTTTTTAACTTTTTAAAGCTATTTTTTAATATTTCATTCTTGTTAAGTCTTCAAAACAGTGAAAAGTAGAACAGAAAAGCTTCCATTGCACAAAAGGTAACTGGTAACTGGTAGTTGGTAGTTGGTGGTTGGTAAAGAGTAACAACGCGCCAGCTAACCGCGCGCCTGATAACTGATAACTGATAACTGGTAACTGGTAACTGTAAAAGACTAAAATAGTAAGGCTTTAAGTAGTAAACGCCTCACGAATGACAGCGCCCTAGCTCCAGTTGGCAACAATGAAACATACCCTTTCAGTTTTAGTGGAAGATGAAGCGGGAGTTCTCACCCGTATTGCAGGTTTATTTGCCCGTCGCGGCTTCAATATTGAAAGTCTGGCTGTAGGTCAAGCGGAGCAAAGTGGAGTTTCCCGAATTACGATGGTTGTGCCTGGTGATGACAGGATAATTGAACAACTGACCAAACATCTTTACAAATTAGTCAACGTCCTGAAGGTACAGGACATTACAGAAATTCCTTGCGTAGAGCGGGAATTGATGCTGTTGAAGGTAAATGCAGCCGGAGCAACTCGTTCAGAAATTGTGGAACTGGCGGGGATATTCCGCGCACGAGTGGTAGATGTGGCTGAGGATTCGCTTACCTTGGAAGTAGTTGGCGATCCTGGTAAAATGGTAGCGATCGTGCAGGTATTACAAAAGTTTGGGCTGCGCGAAGTTGCCCGAACTGGTAAAATTGCTCTGACGCGCGAATCGGGTGTGAATACTGAGTATCTTAAGTCGCAAGAAGCAAAAGAAGTAAAAGTTTAGATAATATCTCTAGATGGCTTCGAGTTCAGAAAATAAAGAACAGCAGCATCCTCAGTACAATAGTGATCGCGCGATCGTCAATAGCCTATTGGCAGCAGCAATCACTGATTACAATTTAGCAGAACTTGCTCGTTTGCGGATTCGTTATCACGGCTTTCCTGGTGCTAGAGATATCCAAGCGGACTTGGATAAAGTAATGCTTGCATGGGGTTTGACTGAAACGACTCTTTACGAACAGACTCGCCTTCTTCATGCCAATGGCTCAGTTTATACCACTAGAGCTAGCAAATCAGATGCAGAAGACTGGAGTTAGGGAAGGGTAAAAGCGCACCTAGAGTGAATAAACAGGTAAGGTGAAGTGAAAACAACTGCCACCATCACAGGTAGAATCTACCCAGATTTGCCCATAGTGCGCTCTAATAATCCTTTGGCATAAGGCTAGACCAATACCATAACCATCTTTAGCTTCATCTCGTTCTAGCCGAAATCGCTCTTCAAAGATGCGCTCGTGGTTTTCTTCAGGAATACCAAGACCAGTATCGCACACACTCACTTGCACTTTCTGGGTAGTACGGTGGAGACAGGAGAAGCGAATCGTGCCACCTGCGGGGGTATACTTGATTGCATTGTCCAGAAGGTTGATCAGCACTTGCCGCACTCGTTCATGATCGGCATAGACTAAGGGCAGATCGTTAGGGATATCTGATTCTATGTGCAAAGATTTTGACATTGCGCGATCGCACACCTGAGCAAGTACATCTTGGTAGAGTGCAACTAATTCTAGCTTCTGGGGTTGAATTTGCAATTGGGCGCTAGAACCACGAGCTACCTGCAAAAGCCCTGTGATCATGCGGTCAATGGTTTTAGCTTGAGTGCGGGCTTGTTTGAATAACTGGGCGGTTAAAGCTGGTGTGAGGGGTGATTTCCCTTTTGGAGATATTATATTTGTCTCTAAGGTTTCTATAGCGATCGAAACAGCGGTTAGAGGATTGCGTAGATCATGCGCCAACATCGAGATTACCTTGTCCTTGAACTGAAGCTGTTCAAGTAACTTCTCTTGTTCCCGTTTGAGGCGAAAAATTTCATCTGAAAGTTGAATCAGTTCAACAGAATCAGCAACAGAACGAATTGGAGGTTTGGTTGCAGAAGGGATACAATGCTCGTCCAAGCTTTCTGGTAGTTCATCGTTGGGTGATTGCAGTTGATCTTCTACCACTTGTACCCAGCGGAACCACCAATTTTTTAATTGCTCGATTAAATTACTCCCAGCAAGTGTTTGCCTGGGTTCTGGATAGATTTTGATTAAAGCAGGTGTAGCCACCAGTTTAAATTGTTCCGCTAAATAAGGCTGTTCCCCCACATCGACAATCTGCAACTCAAATGGGTAGTCAGCCTGTAAATCATTTAGGTAACGGCGAATTTGCTGAACTTGTTGTCGGGAACTTGGACGTTCATCGACAAACAGTAACAGCTGAAGCTTAGCTTCAGAAGACGTTGGCTGTTGAGAAAAAACCTGCATCCAATCTTGTTTCAGCACGGGGAACCAACAGGTAACACTTGAAGAAAAGTAAAAACAGTCAATGCCGCTTAAATTAGCTTCCTCTTAAATTTAATATCAATTTTAGATTTTGCATACTATACTAACCTGCTAATACGCTATATTCCTCAGACTTATGTGAATTTGCGTTAGCGTAAGAATAATAGTATATTTACTAAATTGTTGTGCTGTCCTCTAAAAGTGCTAAATTGATTAGTTTAGCCGTTTTACTGACTGCGTTGACTGCTTGTGCCAACAGTCCGAATGGCAAGAATCTTGAGCAAATCCTGGCTGCTGATCCCAAGCTGAAAGACAACCAGGTTTTTGGTACTTCTGGTGCAAGTGGGCAACCACAAGCAGTTCCTGCCAGTCCGCCATCAGGAACGCCAGCGAAGGTGGCACAGTTGCCAGCGGATTTCCCTAATGAAATTCCTAGATATCCCAATGCCCAGCTAAAGGAAGTAGCACAACCAACAAGTCAAAACCCATCGGAAAATAATAATTCTGCGTCAACGAATCAATCTCAACAGACTCGTTGGGTTAGTTCTGATCCTAGTAACTTAATTCAGAGCTTTTATATACAACAGTTTCAGGCAAATAAGTGGGAGATTTTAAATCAACCAACCACCCAAACACAAACAAACACTATACAAGCTCGTCTGAATGATTTGCACGTTACTGTATCAATCGTGCCAAATACAGGAACTGCAACTCGTCAACCTGGAGTAGTCACAGAATTTACCATTGGGTACAATCGCAACACACAAACAGCCGCTTCTCCAACCGAACCTGGCGTTGTTGGTTCTACGCCGCAAATAGCAATCGAGCGATCGCCAGCATCTGAGAACCCACAGAGTACCACAACCAACCCTATCACAGATCTAAACAATGCACCGCAAGAGTTGCGGCAATACATTATAGACTTAGCAACCTTGGGTGTCTTGCCCGAATCTACTGGCTCTAAAAGTAACAAAACTGACATAGTAAACTCTTTTGAGCCTGGTAAAACTATCAGCCGCCGTGAGTTTGCCCGTTTGCTAGTAGCGGCAAATAATCAAATTCACGCCAACCGCCCATCCCTACAAATCCGTGCAGCATCACCAACAGCTCAGCCAGCTTTTGGGGATGTACCTACTACAGACCCAGATTTTCCAATAATTCAGGGATTAGCTGAAGCAGGCTTAATTCCCAGTCGCTTATCGGGAGATGCAACAGCGGTTTTGTTTCGTCCAGATACGCCCCTAACGCGAGAGCAGCTAATTCTCTGGAAAGTGCCTTTAGATACCCGTCAAGCCTTACCAAATGCTTCCGTAGAAGCTGTACGAGAATCTTGGGGCTTTCAGGATGTAGCTCGAATTGAGCCTACAGCATTACGAGCCGTCTTGGCAGATTTCCAAAATGGTGAACAGTCGAATATTCGCCGAGCGTTTGGGTATACAACGTTGTTTCAGCCAAAAAAACCAGTTACAAGGGCAGAAGCAGCAGCAGCTGTTTGGTACTTTGGTAGTGCTGGGGAGGGAATATCTGCTAGGGAGGCTCTTGGGCTAAAACAGCAACCGAGTCAGCAAGAGCAACCAGCCGCTTCACCACAGCCATCAGCTACACCGTAGCTGGACTACGCCTGTACGGGCGGGTTTATCTCAAAATCTATGCCACCAACAAAATATGTTGGTTAAACCCGCCTCTACGTTGGCTTTACAGAAGCTTCACATACTTATAGGACAATTATTTGATATCTTTAAACGTTAAAAGATTCAGTTAGTGCTTATAAGTTTCAAAGTTTTTTTGGAAAAAATTAATATGAAAAAACAAATTGTCACTACAGGATTTGTTTTGTTTTCTTTCATGTTGCCACTCAAGGCAACGGCGGCGACTTTTAGTCAGATTTATGTTTTTGGTGACAGCCTTTCGGATACTGGTAATTCGTTCAACGCTACAGGAATTCCCCCTAGTCCACCCTACTTTCAAGGACGTTCTTCTAATGGTCCAGTTTGGTCAGAATATCTAGCAGATGATCTGGGATTAACCCCCCAGCAGCAAACTAATTATGCCTTTGGTGGGGCAAATAGTGGAAGCGATAACACTTTAGTTCCTGGGTTACAGGGTTTGCCTGGATTGCAGCAGCAAATTGATAGTTACAAAGCAACACATACGTCTGCTGATCCGAATGCGCTATATGCACTCTGGGCTGGTGCGAATGATTATCTTAGTGGTAGTACCACTAACCCTGCTGTACCAGTTAATAATGTATCAACGGCAGTGAATTCGCTGGCAGACTTGGGCGCTAAAAATATCATGGTGCTTAACTTGCCAGATTTAGGAAAGCTTCCAGGGACAAGCGGTAATACTCAAGTTTCTAGTGGTCTTAGTGCTTTGTCACAGGCGCATAACCAGGGCTTAGCAGCTAACTTCAATTTGTTGAGCCAACAATCCAACGTTAACATTATACCTGTTGATGTTAATTCTTTATTTGAGCAGGCGATCGCCCAACCGCAGCAATTCGGTTTCACCAATGTCACTAACTCTTGCCTGACTCAAACTGGTGTATGTAGTAATCCAGACGAATATTTGTTCTGGGACAGCATTCATCCAACAACAGCTAGTCATGAACTAGTGGGAGATTTAGCCTTTTCATCTCTAGAGTCTAAAGCTGTTCCTGAACCTGCTGCTACTTTGGGTATATTGACAATAGGAAGTTTAGGTGTCTTAGCGCTGCACAAACGACGAGTAAAGGTTTAGTTGCAAGTGGCAATTAATGATATACCATAAAAACGGCGGGTGCGGGACTTGAACCCGCAATCCCCAAGATGGTGGAGATGTTACCGATAACCCTAAATTCTTCGTCCCCTAAAGGCAAGGATTGAATCAGGGAACCCGCCATATTTTAAGAAAGCAGGGGGATCTGGGGGAGCTGGGGTAGCTGGGGGAGAGTTATCAGTGACCAGTAACTCCTGACCAGTGACCCAATCCCAACGCCTCTAGCCCCTAGCCCCTCTTTCAGAGTTCGTCTGTCGCCAGCATCTGGATAATGCGAGGTATGCCAGGATCGAACCCTCCCAAATCCCAAGAAAGTGGATCTTTTGGATCTACGGGGGTAATTTGGTAAGGTGCAAGGGTAACATACACCGCCTTGATGTTGGGATTCACTTTTTCGCGGTACTTTGCTAGTGCTTGACACGGATGTTGATAACTATTTCCCCAGCTTTCAGAATCAGTCCAGAAGCAGATGACATCTGCCTTGAACTTGTTGTTAATCATCCAGTCGTAAGCTACAGATGCATCTGTACCGCCGAAGTTTTGGTTACTAGCTTTCTTCACAGCTGAACTGAAACTATCTTTGCGGGTAATGCCCAAGTCGCGGAAGTCAGTAGCAAAACCACGAATTATATAGTTTTTCTCGGCTTTGGCTGTAGCAAGTGCCATTGTGGTAACAATCTCACAGCAACTAAGTCCTACTGACTGCACAACGCCGCAAGACATTGAACCAGAGACATCAACAGCGTGCATAAACACTTTGCCTGTTGGTTCTACAACGTCGAAAGACATCTCTAGTGCTTTTTCGAGGATGTCCACGATGCGGGGTACTGGTGTCCAGGTTTTCTGGCTACGTCCTAGCTTACCGCCAGACTGATAAGTCTTGAGTGCCTTGAGGACATCAATAGGGTGAATTCGCCCTTTACGCAGATGTTCTCTGTTGTTGAGGACAGATTCAACTCGATCTAAGTTGCCACACATATTTGCAACTTGCAATACACCTAGTTCAGTCAAGGAACCAAGGTTTCGTAGCATGGCCGTAATGGGCATTTCTAGAAATAGCAACTCCCAAGCCTGCTTGTCCATTTTAGCAACGGGTGCAGCCATTTCATGGGTTAAGCGTCCTTTGGCGATCGCTTCATGCACTTGATTCGGATTTCGCTTCAGCCACTCATACCACCAAATCTGCGCCAAAGCTTCATTTGGAATTTGGGCGGGTAATTCCTCCCAGCCTTTAATTACCCACTCAAATAGCTGTTGGTGATCATAGGTAGGTGGTTTGACATGGAACAAGCGCAAAGCATCGCGGTGGGAAAAGTCTAGACGTTGCTGATATTTCAACAACTGATAAGCCAAACCTTTGACATCTTCCCTTGATAACCAACTTTTACCCGCCTCCCGTACAATTTTGCCAAATCCGCGTAGAGATTTGGTGTAGTTCAGCCATTCGTAAAAGTGGATACCAGTACGGACAACTTGTGAGAAGATTTCGGTAAAAGCTTTTTTGGCTGCTGGGGAATCTCCCATCGATAGCAGTACTAAAGCGAATATCGGCGCACTGTTGTTAATGGCGCGTCCATCGCTAGCATAGAGGATTTCTTGGGCTACACGGGCAGGATCGAGAGCGATCGCTTCTCTTAAAACCGAGACAAAATCATCTGTTAATTCCTGTTTACCAGCGTAGTATGTGCTTTTTGCTGTACCAATCAATAAGCAGCGCCGCAGCATCTGCCATATACCAGCATCAAACATGAAACCGCCAGAACGTCCCTGGATCATTTCAGCTTCCCGTCCAGGGATGGGCTGAGTTTGGGGCATACCAGTATTTTTTTTATTGAAGAATTTGTAATTCATTTGCTTTTCTCGTCCCTTTCGGGCAAAAATGAAAGATGGCAGGGCAGGAATTGAACCCGCGACCAGTGGATTAACGATAACCCTCAATTCTTCGTCCTTTGCAGGCTAGGTTGTGAACTAGTAGGGGCGGGTTTAAGAAAAATACTTGTAGCCACACAGAAAATTCAGCCAAACCCGCCCCTACCTGCCACATGAATGGTTTTGTATAGGGGTGGGTTTAATAGAGATATCTGTAGCCACACAGAAAATTCAGCCAAACTCGCCCCTACCTGCCACATGAATGGTTTTGTGTAGGGGTGGGTTTAATAGAGATATCTGTAGCTACACAGAAAATTCAGCCAAACCCGCCCCTACAGGGTTTTGGAAATAACTTGGTGTAGCGGGGCGGGATTTGAACCCGCGACCTCTCGAACCCTAATCGATAACCCTCATTCTTCGTCCTTTGCAGGCTAGGGAGCGAGTTTGCGGTGTAGCTGTGCTTCCCGCAAAACTCGCGTGGTGAACAAGGAT
Organism: uncultured Chroococcidiopsis sp.; assembly: GCA_964248365.1. Lineage (GTDB taxonomy): Bacteria > Cyanobacteriota > Cyanobacteriia > Cyanobacteriales > Chroococcidiopsidaceae > Chroococcidiopsis. The sequence goes on from CAXTYC010000021.1 coordinate 63,662, forward strand.
GTTTTAGCGCTCTACCAAACTGAGCTACCCGCCACATAACAATTTTGGATGTGTAGATTTTGGATTGAATTTCTCGCTACGATGCGATCGCCTAATAGTAAGTTGAAGGAATTTGGTGTGGCGAGGCGGGATTCGAACCCGCGATCAAGTTTCCTCGATACTGCTTTTCGATAACCCTCAATTCGTCGTCCTTTGCAGGCAAGGTATGAATAAAGGATGTTTTGAAGTTGCGCTTTCAACCACTCAGCCACTCGCCACATGGATTGTTTTTGTAGGGGCGGGTTTAATAGGGATCTGTGCGGTTACACAGAAAATTTAGAAAAACCTACCCTTACAGGGTTTTGAATTATGGTGTGGCAGGGCAGGAGTTGAACCTGCGACTTTTCGGTAAAAACCGACTACTCTTACCGATAACCCTCAATTCTTCAGCCTTTTCAGACAAGTTAGCGATCAAGGGATTTGCTACTGAGTTACCCGCCACATAAATTGCTTTTGTCGCGGCGGGTTTAATAGGGATATCTGCGGTTACACAGACAATACCCGAAAAACCCGCACAGACAGGGTTTTGAAAATAATTTGGTGTAGCAGGGCGGGATTTGAACCCGCGTCTCCCGCGTGATAGGCGATAACCCTCAACTCTTCGTCCCTTAGGGGTCGTCCCGTTTGGGCAAGGTTTGAATCAAGGATGTTTTTGGTGTTCTGAGCCTCTAAACTACCTGCCACATAATTTTTTAACCCAAGTTGAATCTATAAGGACTTACGCTATTTACTCCGATTAAATAGTTAGCTTTCCTATAAATTTGATATCTATTTGTTGGCTGGTTGGTCATCGGTGTAACTGCGTAAATCATGTCTACAAAACTGATAATTTGTCTTCATGACATCTTGTACTTGGGGAGGTTCTACCTCCCCAAGCTAGTTCCCAGGCTGAGCCTGGGAACTATAAGAGCTAGGCTCAAACGAGGTTCTCTACTAGTGCAAGACTAGAAGAAGTGATTGGTGAATTGCTTTGTATTATTAATGTAGTATATGTATTATTGAATGTCAAGTAGTTGGGAAGCAAATGCGATCGCTTCCTCTACTGTCGAAATTTTGCCTTCAATTTGTGCCAATTGAATTTGCAGCAAAAGTTCGCCTACAAGGGGACTAGATGGCAATTTCAAGGCTTGCATTAAGTATTTACCAGTAATTAGCGGTGTGGGATGAGCGATTGGATCATTGGGGGTTAGATAGCGGTTAATCAGAGGGGAAATTGCGTATTGTGACACCCCAGCCGCTAGTGCTAGCACTACTACAACACAGAAAACTACTCCGGCTGTACGAAAGAAGAAAAATTGCTCGGCTAAAGTCATCCGTTCTGGTGCAACTGTTTGTAGTTGCGGTAAAAGTTTAAGAGTTGTAGTTACACCTTTAATTTCAGCCCGACTGTAGGTTAAATTGATTAACTCAAGTTCTGCTATTTCTGGATTTGGGTTGACAAGTGTTGCAAGTTTTGCTACAGCTAACCAAGTTGTTTTGACGGTATCGCGCACTGCTTGGCAGAGTTCTGCACTTAGTTGAGGATAGGTTTGTGTAAGTGTGGCTGCTGCACAGTCAACGGCTGCTAGTAGAATAAGATGCGATCGCGTTGCACTGGGAAACCATGTTGCAAGTAACCCATCTTCCCAAGCAGCTTGTATCCAAGGTGTTCCCTTAGCACTACTCAGGAGATACCCTAGTTCTACTCTTACTCTTTCAGCTGCAACGTTTGCCAAAAGAGGCGCAAGCTTGCGAATAACTGAGTGTGTATCCGGTTCGATGAGAAAATTTAACTGCCCAGCTTGGCGATATGCTCGTAATAGTCGTAAGGGATCATCTTGCAGATTTGTAGGTGATATCATCCGCAGTAAACCCTGTTGCAAATCGGCGTAACCTTGCAGCGGATCGATAATTTCTCCGGTGTGAGGGTTGTAAGCGATCGCATTAATTGTATAATCTCGTCTTTGTAAATCAGTTTCTAGGCTAGATCCTACTGCTAGAGCAAAATCAACGGTTGCGTGTTTGAATACAACTCTGGCAATCTGCCGCTGGGCATCAAGCAAGACAAAACCAGCTTTATAATGATGAGCGATCGCATGGGCTGTCTTTACTGCATTACTTAGAAGTACAAAATCTAGATCCAAATACTCAGATTTTCTGCCCAGTAATGCATCGCGCACTGCACCACCTACCAGGTAAGCTGGTTGTGGTAGCCATTCGAGGCTAAAACACCAAGTTGCAGGAGATAATGCAGTTAGAGAGTTAGACATTGCAATAAAAATCAACCCAGCAGCTAACTAATAACTACCATAGGTAAGCTAAATTAGCATCAATAGCCTCTGGAATCGGTTCTATGTGTATTTGCGTGAACTGCCATTATGTAGATCGTTGCATGACCTATCATGCAGTAGAATACCAACATCAACAGCCCCACTTAACTGAAACACCAGATTTTGAGCCAAATGAACCCAGCATTAATGTAAACATCCGCCCTATGGAGGATGTAATCGAGATGGAATGGGATGTAGTGGGTTGTCTTAGCTTTAAACGTGAGACGGGCAAATGGGCGAAGCTGCGACCTGGTGAGTTAGTGCCTACTTGAGAGGGGCTAGGGGCTAGAAAGGGGAAAAGGGAAAAGGGAAAAAGGTAAAGGGTAAAGGTAATTCGTAATTTGTAATTCGTAATTAATCATTCTCCCCTGATTCCCCCTCTCCCCTCTCCCATTCTCCCCAGCCCCCAGCCCCCAACCCCTAGCCCCTAATTATGAAATACGGTCTTGCTATCCACACTACTAGTCCCGAACTAGGACTTGCTCTGAGCAATGAGGCAGGTGACTCGCGCTGTTCTACCTGGGAGTTGGGGCGATCGCTTGCTAGTCATTTGCACCACCATCTAGCTGAATTTATCCAGCCTCAAACTTGGTCAGATCTAGCTTTCATTGCTGTTGCAAAGGGACCTGGTGGATTTACTGGAACTAGAATCGGTGTTGTCACTGCCCGTACTCTGGCTCAACAGTTGGAGATTCCTCTGTTTACTGTTTCCACCTTGGCGGCTGTAGCTTGGTCGAATTGTCAAGAGGAAACCGTTGCTGTCCAAATGCCTGCCCAACGCGGTCAGCTATTTACAGCTATCTATCAAGTAATCCCAGGTGCGGGTTTAAATCCGTTGTTGCCTGATACAGTCATGATACCCCAGAAGTGGCAACAAACTCTCAACTCATGGTCTACTGGATATCAGCTAATTCAAGCCGAAGGTGGACTGGGTAGATCAGTTACGAGCTTGTTAGAACTAGCATACCTAGATTGGCAACAAGGAAAGCGCCTCTTTTGGTCGGAAGCACTGCCCTTTTACGGTCAACATCCAGTTTAGTCAATTATCAGTTATCCATTATCGCGTTTTCGACACAATATCTCTGTTTTTATTGTTCATTGATAATTATTTATTGATAATTGTTTCCCCTTTTCCCTTTTCCCTTTTCCCTAGCTTAAGTGGTATAATTAGACAAAAGTAGTTTGTTTGGAAAGGTTAGCGATCGCCTCTACCAATTGGGTAAAGTCAACTGGTTTGGACAGATGAAGCCCAAAGCCTGCACTGATAGCTTTGTCGCGGTCTGATTCTCTGGCATATCCAGATAAAGCTATGGCAGGGGTATTACTGCCTTGCTCTGCTTCGAGCATTCTGATTTGGTGAATCAGACTATAGCCGTCTTCACCTGGCATTCCTAAATCACTAACTAAGACATCTGGTTTGAAATATTTGAATGCTTTGAGTGCTTCATCAGCACACTGGGCTGCTATCACATCAGCTCCAGAGGCGCTTAGGGCGACAACTAAAAGATCGCGGTTGTCAGGATCATCATCAACGACTAGAATTTGTAAACCGTCCAGAGGCAAGGAGTAAGCTTGGGAAGCATCCCCATTGGCTCCTGTGTGAGATTGCTTCTTATCTTTTGCCTGCACAAGTGGCAGATGGACTGTGAAAGTCGTGCCTTTTCCTTCACCTGGACTATCAACGTGAAGCGTTCCACCATGAAATTCTACCAAGTGACGCGCGATCGCAAGTCCCAGCCCTAAACCACCATATGCCCTTGTGGTTGAGCTATTCTGCTGGCGAAAGCGGTCAAATACATAGGGTAAAAACTCAGGAGGAATGCCGATACCTGTGTCGATTACTTGAATTTGCGCGTAGCTGGTAATTGGTAAAGAGTAATTGGTGGTTGTTTTTTTAATTTCCACCTGATTACTTACTATCTTTGATAGTCTGATTTCGACTCGTCCCCCTGCTGGTGTGAACTTGACAGCATTGGAGAGGAGATTCCACACAACTTGCTGTAAGCGGCTAGGATCACCATTGACCAATCCTACCGAATTATCCACAATAGCCCTTAAGTGAATTGCTTTTGCCTCAGCAGCAGCTCGTATCGTCTCAATCGATTCCTTAATGATGGGTACAAGATTAGTTGGGGACACATTTATGCTGAACTTACCCTGAATCATAGAGGATATATCCAACAAATCTTCTACTAAATGCTTTTGCACTTTAGCATTGCGCTCAATTGTCTCCAAGGCGCGATCTATGGTAGATTGCTCAAACTTAGAGCTACGAAGTATCTGAGACCAACCTAAGATAGCATTGAGGGGAGTGCGAAGTTCGTGGGAGAGGACTGCCAAAAACTCATCTTTCAGGCGGTTTGCTTGGTGCAAACTTTCTGCTTGTTGGCGCAGTGTCGCTTCCATTTGCTTGGTGGAAGTGATATCTGTATGGGAACCTACCATCCTAGTAGGGTTTCCGGCTGCGTCCCATAGTGCCTTACCCCGTGACAAAATCCATTTATAGTCACCGTCCTTAGATTGCATCCGAAACTCTGCTCTGTAAAACTCGGTTTTTTTGGCAAAATGGTCTTGAATCGCTTGATTTACCCAAGCCAAATCATCTGAATATACTAAGTCTGACCAGGCATCTAATCTATTGGCAACTTCGTGATCTTCGTAACCGAGCATTTCCTTCCATCGAGCTGAGAAGAAAACTTCATTGGTTTTGACATTCCAGTCCCAAATACCATCATTTGTCCCAGACAAAGCTAATTGCCAACGGTCTTGACTGTCTTTGAGTTCTGATTGTATCAGAGTGCGATCGCGTCGGCTTGCTGCTTCTTGTAATTCTCGCTCAATTGCAGGTACTAGCCGCGACAAATTCCCTTTCATTAAATAGTCGTGCGCCCCTGCTTTCATTGCGCCAACTGCAATTTCGTCGTTGATATTGCCTGAAACAATAATAAACGGCAAGTCCTGCCCTTTTTCCTGCAACAATGCTAAGGCGGTAGTAGCGTCAAACCGAGGTAGAGAATGATCGGCAAGCACAACATCCCACTGTTGTTGCTCTAAAGCTGTAGTCATGGTAACTGCATTGTCTACCCGCTGATATATTGGAGCGTACCCGCCACGTTCTAGCTGGTTCAAAATTAACTCAGTATCGTCCTCTGAGTCTTCAACTATCAAAACACGTAGGGGTTTACTCATGCCAATCAATTATCAATCAGGTAGAGCTTGATTTAAACTAAGCCAGTAGACTCCTAGTTGCTCTGTTGCTTCGAGAAATTCGGTAAAGTCTACAGGTTTACGAACATAGCTATTGCAGCCTAGCTTGTAGCTATTAACAATGTCTTGATCCTCCTTTGATGTAGTCAGAACAACGACGGGAAGCAGCCCAGTTCGTTCATCACTACGTAAGCGGCGTAATACCTCTAATCCACTAATTTTGGGCAGTTTTAAATCTAGCAAAATTACAGCAGGCTTGTCACTAATATCACGATTAGCGTAGATACCAGTGCCAAATAAATAGTCTAGCGCTTCCGCACCATCCCTTACTACTTTTATCTCGCTATCAATGCCTTTTTGCTCGAATGCCATTATAGTTAGTTCTTCATCGTCACGATTGTCTTCTACCAAAAGAATGAATTTTTTAGCCATATAAATTAGACCTGTTGCACTCGTTTTTTTGTTTCTCGCAATAGACTTGGACACCCAGGTGGGCGGGTTTCCCGACAGGAGGCAAAGTGTCCGCGCAAAGCCGCGATCGTTCGGACGCAAAAAGTCTCGCTAAGCTTCTTATGCAATACGTCTATTGATGAAAACTAGATTTTTAAAGTCCCTTGAATTCCTCTTAATTGGTTAGTTAGGAGGTGAGGAGTCAGGAGTTGTGAAGGTAAAAAGGTGAGGAAGTGAGGAGTTATGAATATATAATTTCCCTTTTCCCTTTTCCCTTTGCCCTTTTCCCTTTCCCCTTTCCCCTAAGTTATAGTGTGAAGTAAAATGTAGCGCCTTGCTCAACCGCACTTTCTGCCCACAATTGACCACCATGTCGGTGGATGATACGCTTAACTGTTGCCAATCCAATGCCAGTACCTGGAAATTCATCTACGGTATGCAGACGCTGAAAGGCTCCAAATAATTTGTCAGCATATGCCATGTCAAAACCTGCTCCATTGTCGCTCACAAAGTAGACCGTTGTGCCGTCGGGCTGTAAAAAAGTGCCAAATTCTATCTTTGAATATAATTTTTTTGATGTAAATTTCCAAGCATTGTTAAGTAGATTCTCGAACACCACTTTTAACAGCCGCGAATCTCCCTGCGTCACTACGTTAGGAGCAATGATAAATTCAACTTGACGTTCGGGTTGTGTGTGTGAGAGATTTTGTGCGATCGCTTCCACCATTCGACTCAAATCCACAGTCTGATATTCCATCTGACTGCGCGTTACTCTGGAAAGATTAAGCAAATCGTCAATCAGTTCCCCCATTCGCTGACTAGCAGTACGCACTCGTTGCAAATAGTGTTTGCCTTTGTCATCAAGTTGTGAATCATAGCGTTCTAGTAGTGCCAAACTAAAGCCGTCAATAGTGCGTAGTGGGGCGCGTAAGTCATGAGACACTGAATAGGAAAACGCTTCGAGTTCCTTATTTGCTGCTTCGAGTTGTGCTGTACGTTCTTCTACGCGGCGTTCTAAGTTTTGATTTAGTTCTTTAATTTGTTCTTCGGCTTGCTTGCGTTCTGTAATATCACGACCAATGCCGACAACACCTATCGCTTCACCTCGTTCGTTGCGACAGAGTGTTTTTACAGTTAAAAAAGTTCGTAATTCGCCTCGCTCTGAAACAATGTCCTCATAGGTCTGATTATCTCCAGAAGCAATTATTTCCCGTTCGTTTTGCATAATCGCCAATCCGATTTCGTAGGGAAATATTTCTGTGTCATCCTTACCGACAATTTCCTCTTGGGGCTTTCCAACCACATTTGCACCAGCCGAGTTGATGAACAGATAGCGACTTTGTAGATCCTTCATGAAGATAGCATCCATCGTGCCTTCAATCACAGCCCGTAATATACTATTGCTTTCTTGCAGCGCTGTTTGTGCAAACTTGCGATCGCTAATATCGTCACAAATGCCAACCCATTCTCGAACAGAACCATCTGCATTCAGAACTGGCACTCCGCGTACTGTAAAGTAGCCATAGCTGCCATCGTAGCGCCGTATTCGGTATTCAGTCTCATAAACGCTTTTGGTTTCAACTGCATCCATCCAAAGTTTTGCTGTCTTTTCGCGGTCATCTGGATGCAGTGCTGACAACCAGCCCCGACCTTGAATTTCTGTTTCAGTCTGACCAGTAATAGCTCTCCACAGGGGGATGTCACTGACAACTTCGCCTTGAGCGTTCGTAGTCCAAACATTCTGTGCAAAGGCAAACACCAAAGAGCGATAACGTTGATTGCTTACTAATAGCTCTTGCTCTTTTTGAGTCAGCGAACGAACTAGCTTGCTTAAGGAATGGGAGAGAATGGCGATTTCATCCTTTCCCCGAACTAGGGGAATCTTGATAGTTGTATCGCCTTTTTGAATGCAATCTGCTGCCCGTGCGATCGCTAGCATAGGCTTAGTTATTTGGTCGGCAATCATCCAGCCGATGATTGCCAACAGTACGCCCAATCCGTTAGTGAGAATGAATATCTGCCGTTCGAGTTGTCTAGCGGGAGCAAAGGCAATATTGCTTTTTTGCCGCACCAGCACAAGCCAACCTAACCCAGGATATTGACGGTAGCCCTTACTTCGAGCAAATCCAGTTAGATAAGATTTTCCGTCGCCCCAAGTCTCAACCACATAGCGATTTTGACCAGCTAGGGCTGCCTTAACGCTCTTTAGACTCAGCTTTTGTGATTCTAGCGCTCCTAACAATACAGTACCATCTTGACTGAGAACTAGCACTTCCACAGAATCATTCCCAGTTGCTTGCCGAAGCGATTTTTCCACCTCCCGCGCCCATGTCCAGTTGAGATGAGCGCCCAAAACACCCTGGAACTTACCGCTATCGCTCACAGGTGCAGCCACATCGACCAGACGCAGCGGTTCTTGGGTAGGATTGGGGAGAACCGCCAAAAACTTGGCTGGATGGACATCACCCACATAATTACCAGTTTGTCCTTTTTGAAACCAAGGACGCGATCGCACATCTTTGCCTTCCAACACTTTACCCGTACTGACTAATACTTTCCCCTGTTGGTCAGTCAACCCAATCCAGGCATAGTCAGGATAAGTGGTACTTTGCAGCTTCTCCAGCAACGAACGCTTGGCAGACACTGGCTCGTCTGGATTTTGAATCAAATCGATTGTGGTGATAATTTGAATATCCCGATAGCGCTCAAACATTCCCCGATCAAGTTTATCAGTCATCTGGTAAGCTAAAGAAGCCAGATCTTGTCCGATGATGGCTTCCATTTGGCAACTGGCCACAATGCCGACAATCGAACTTGCCAAAATTGAGAAAATCAAGGCGATACCACCAATTGCTAATCCTAATCTCGCTTTGAGGCTGCGATCGGGATTAATTGCCTTGGCAGAGCGGAAGAATGCAAGCATATTGACCAAGAAATTGTCTCCTAACACAGGAGATGACAAAACCAAAATTGAATTAGCGCATATATAATTTATCCGTTAGTCCCACAAATAACATTACTTATTTTTGCTGGTGTTGCAAAAAGACAAAAATGATCGTGTCACGCAAAGACGAGGACACTTGCGTGCGGGGGTTCCCCCGCCCACGCAAAGTGTCCGGTGCAAAGGCGCTAAGGTAATAAGTTTCACTTATTGTCACTTCGAGTTGAATTCTGGTTTTGCTTATGTAAGCAGCACTGCCATTGCAATAATTCTTTATAACCACCCGAAAATTGTAATATTAGGCAATAAAACGACCCTTAACTGCAATTAATTCTCAGTTATTTGACGAATTTGCGCTGTTTGAGGACTTGACCAATTTTAGTATTTTTGATATTTTCAAATTCTAGGTATATGATTAGCGAATCCTATTACCTTTTTTAGGTAAGCTTTAAATTAAATAAAATACTTCACCCAACTCATGTTGGCACAAAACTTATAATAATTTTTCTTATCACCTTAGCGTCTTTGCGCCTTTGCGTGAAACTATAACCTAAACACCTAACGCCGGACACTACGGGGGTCGAGTGCATCTCGTAGACCATCACCCAACAAATTAAAAGCTAGGACGGTCAAGATAATTAACAAAGCCGGAGGCCAAACTAGCCAGGGTTGCAGCACTAAAATTGATGCATTCGTTGCTAGAGATAGCATATTTCCCCACGAGGGGTCTGGCTGTTGGATTCCCAGACCAATTAGGCTCAAGACCGATTCTGCCACGATGAAACCTGGAATTGCCAGAGTCGCCGTGATAATTATATATGTAGCTGTTTGCGGTAAAACGTGACGGACGATAATGTAAAAAGCATTCGCCCCCATTGCTTTAGCTGCTTGCACAAATTCTCGCTCTTTAATGGATAAAACTTGTCCTCGAATTACCCTGGCAAGTCCTGCCCAACCAATAAACGAAGTAATCAAAATAATTAGCCCGAAACGTTGGGCGCTGGTTAGTCCTGGTGGTAAAACTGCGGCTAAGGCTACAAGCAGATAAATACTGGGAATGGTCATGATCACTTCGACAAAGCGCATTATAACGCTATCAATCCAGCCGCCGAAGTAGCCTGAGATGCCACCAATTAGCATACCAAGGGGAAATTGAATTGCAATTCCGATTAAACCAATGCTCAGACTAATGCGTCCGCCATGTAACAGGCGACTAAATTGATCGCGCCCTTGCTCGTCGGTTCCCAACAGGTTAAATTTAGCCCCTCCAGTTGTGCCGAACAAGTGTAGATTACAAGGAATGCCTGGGAATATTTCCACTTCGTCAAAGTTGGAACCTACGGGCAAAGTTAGCCCAAATAGATTGTAGGTGGAACCAGTCACAAAAAAGCGAAGCTTGTCAGGCTTTTGACGGTTTACAATTAGCAAGCGATCGCCCGTTTTTAAGTCAGTCTTTCCCTGAGTGGTGGGATAAACGTGTGGTCCTATAAACTCTCCTGCTGCGTTACGCCAATAAATTTGCGTTGGTGGTAGCAATGAACCATTGAGCTGAGAGTCATAAGGGTCGTAAGGGGCAACAAAATCAGCTGCAATCACTGCCAGGTAAAAGATTAACAGCAACACAGCCCCGAACTTTGCCAATGGGTTCTTTTTGAGTCGCTGCCACCAATTCATATTTGCTCCTAAAAGTCAAGACTTCTGAATTTGAACGGCTAAGTAATCTAGGCTACACTAGCTGTGCCTAGATAAAATGTGTTTATTCTTACTTTAGTCTTAGCTAGCCACAACCGGAATGTTTCATCATAAAATAAAGGATAGTAAATAATTGTAAAGTTTATTAATCAGGAACTAACTAAGGTTGTGGCTGGTCGTGGAGACATACCCCTGTGCGTAAATTTGTGGAAGAATCAGAAAAATTCGAGACTGATCAAGATCTAGATATTGAGCGGGAAATTCCCAGACAGCACAAGGGTAAGCAGTTACCTGGCTGGTTACTACCTTTGTTGGTTGGTACTGGTTTAGGGATAGCGATCGCTCTTGGTGGAACTCGTCTGCTACCTCGTCCGGTTGCCAATCCGAATCAAACTAAGCCCCTACAAGCTCAACTTGCACCGAGTATGAGCGTTACACTTGCACCTGTTGAAAGGACGCTGGTAGTCCGTAAGCTCAACGTAACAGGTACAGTAGCCGCTCAAAATCTAATAGCTGTTTTGCCCCAAGTAACAGGCTTACAGATCAGGCAAATCCTGGTCGATGAAGGAGATTTTGTTAAAGCCGGACAAGTGATGGCGGTGCTAGATAATTCTGTCCTACAAGCTCAAATCGGGCAGGCAAAGGCAGATGTAGAATCAAAATCTGCTGTTGTCAAGCAAAGACTTGCTGCCTTGGCGCAAGCCCGTGCAACATTGGCAGACGCACAACGCACGTTTGAGCGAAATGTGCAGCTAGCAAATGCTGGCGCAATCAGTCGTCAAGAATTGGATACTCGTACTACAACAGTTGCCACAGCAAGAGAAGCAGTCCGTGTTGCCCAGGCTAATATTAACAGCGCCGAGGCAGATGTCCGCAGTAGCATTGCCCGTGTGCAACAACTGCAAACTCAGCTAGAACAAACAACAATTCGCGCTCCTGGTGCGGGAATTGTAGCACAGAAAAACGTTGAAATTGGTAATGTTGCAGGAACGCAACAACTGTTTTCGATTATTCAAAACGGGCAATTGGAACTGCTTGCTCAAGTTCCCGCCACCCAACTGCCACAAGTACGAATTGGGGCGATCGCTAAAATTACCTCGGATACCGATCAGCGTGTGCGCTTGCAGGGGAAAGTGAGAGAAATAGCGCCCCTGATTAATGAGCAAAGCCGTCAAGCAACGGTGAAAATTAATATACCACAAACCGAGTTGCTACGACCTGGAATGTTTGCTCGTGCCGCAATCAATACTACAACAGTGCCAGGGATAGCCGTTCCTGCTAAAGCAGTTGTACCTCAACCCGATGGCAGTTCAGCTGTCTTCCTGCTAACGAATGAGGATAGAGTTCAAGCGAAACTCGTAGAAGTGGGAGACGTTCTGATCGATGGCAAAGTGGAAATTAGAAAAGGTTTAAAACCTGGTGAGCGCGTTGTTGTCGCAGGTGCAGGATATCTTAAGGATGGCGATCGCATCCGCATTGTAGGGGCTGGAGGCTAGAAGAGGGCAGGGGGGCAGAGGGGAAAATTGTTAATTTATACTTGCTGCTTTACATCCTTTTCCCTTTCTCCTTTCTAGCCCCAGCGCCCCTAGCCCCTAACCCCTAACCCCAACGCCCCTAACCCCTAGCCCCTAGCCCCTCACTTATGTCCTTCAACCTCTCCTCCTGGTCGATTCGTCGCCCTGTTCCAACAATAGTCTTGTTCTTAGTTTTGACCGTCTTGGGTTGGATGTCCTTTACCCAGCTAGGAATTGATAACAACCCAAATATTGATATTCCAGCGGTACAAGTTACGGTAACACAGCCAGGAGCAGGACCAACGGAATTGGAAACTCAGGTGACAAAGGAAATTGAAGATACCGTCGCTGGTTTAGGCAATATTGATAATATTATCTCGACGGTAACTGACGGAGTTTCCACTACAACAGTCAACTTTATTTTAGGGACAAATAGCGATCGCGCTACCAACGATGTTCGCAATGCTGTTGCCCAAATCCGCCAAAACCTTCCCCAAGACATCAACGAGCCAATTGTGCAGCGACTGGAGTTTGCCGGAGGTCCAATTATGACCTACGCTGTAACTTCAGAGCGTCAATCTGTAGAACAGCTAAGTAACCTTGTTGACCAGACAATTAGCCGCCGCCTGTTATCTGTGCCTGGAGTTGCTCAAATTCGGCGTGTCGGCGGCGTTGACCGCGAAATTCGGGTAAATTTAGCTCCAGATAGATTACAAGCACTTGGCATTACCGCTACACAAGTAAACGACCAAATTCGCGCCTTCAACACTAACTTACCTGGCGGAAGAGCCGAAATAGGTAACAGCGAACAAAGCATTCGGACTTTGGGCAGCGCGGCAAATGTGGAGCAGCTAAGAAACTATCAAATTGTCCTGCCAAGCGGTGGTTTTGTGCCTTTGTCCAGCTTGGGGGAAGTAAGCGATAGCTCTGCTGACGTGCGGCAATCAGCGCTACTCAATGGTAAACCTGTTGTAGCTTTTCAAGTTTTGCGTAGCACTGGTAGTACCCTAGTTACCGTCGAAGAGGCAGTAAGAAAGGCAGTAGATGAGTTGCCAAAAATATTGCCAGCAGATGTGAAGCTACAACTAATTTTCACCCGCGCTGACTTTATTCGAGAATCTTACCATAGCACCATAGATGATTTGATCCTTGCCTCCGTGCTAGCCGTAGTGACGATTCTGCTATTTTTGCGGAACTGGCGAGCTACCATAATTGCTGCCGTCGCTTTGCCACTGTCGATCATTCCCACCTTTGCCGTCCAAAAGTTATTAGGGTACACCCTCAATAACATGACTTTGCTAGCTTTGGCACTAGCGGTGGGTAACTTGGTGGATGATGCCGTCGTGGAAATTGAGAACATGGAGCGCCACCTAGAAATGGGCAAAAAGCCCTTTCAGGCTGCTATAGATTCTTCGGCAGAAGTTGGTCTAGCAGTGATAGCTTGCTCAGCCACAATTGTCGGCGTATTTTTGCCTGTAGCTTTTATGGGCGGCGTTCCAGGGCAGTTTTTTCAACCCTTTGGTTTTACAGTCGCTATCTCTACTATCTTCTCTACCTTGGTAGCACGGATGGTAACACCATTGATGGGGGCGTTTTTGCTCAAAGAAAAAGGCAAGAGGCAAGAGGTAAAAAAAGGACAAGAGGGACAATTACCAATTACCACTCGCTCCTCCAAAAGGTTTCAGCCCTATCGTCAGTTGCTTTCCTGGTCATTACGCCACAGGTTAACAACAATAGCGATCGCACTAGCTTTTTTCATTAGCAGTCTCATGTTGATTCCCTTGATTCCCAAGGGATTTGTTGATAGCGGCGACTTGGGAATTTCAACTGTTAATATCGAACTACCACCAGGTGCGACGTTGCAAGATACCCAACAAGTTGCTCAACAAGCAACTCAAATCATCCGCCAAAACCCAGCAGTCAATAGTGTATTAGCAACCGCAGGAGCAACAGGACAAGCAACGGGGGGAGTGAATACAGCCACACTCACTATTAAACTCAAACCCAAACAAGAACGATCCATCTCTCAGGCACAGTTCGAGCAGCAGTTGCGTCCACATTTTGCCCAAATTCCAGGGGCTAGAATCAGTTTCCAAACTCAAGGATCTGGTGGGGGTAAGAAAGATTTGTCCATCGTGCTTAAGAGTGAAAATCCTCAAGCTCTAACAGCGGCGGCAAATGCCTTGGAACAGCAGATGAGAACGATACCTGGTTTAGTGGAAGTGGCTTCGAGTGCCTCTCTTGCCAAGCCAGAAGTTTTGATCCTCCCCGATCCAGCCCGTGCCGGAGATTTAGGGGTGACGGTGCAAGCGATCGCTCGTACTGCATCTCTTGCCACCATCGGCGACACTGACGCGAATTTGGCTAAATTTAATCTGACTGACCGCCAAATCCCCATTCGCGTCCAAATAGAACCCGTAGCGCGAGATAACATCGACACATTCAGAAATCTGCGGGTTCCAGGCAAAAATAATACCCTTGTACCCTTGGAGGCTGTAGCAGATATCCGTTTTGGTAGTGGTCCGGCGCGGATTGACCGCTACGATCGCTCTCGTCAAGTTTCGGTAGAAGCCAATTTGCAAGGAATTTCCTTGGGAGAAGCATTTCAAGCTGCGCAGAAACTCCCAGCCATGAATCCTTTACCCCCAGGAGTATTACAGCAATCCGCTGGTGATGCCAAGATTATGCAAGAGATTTTTGGTCGCTTTGGTGGCGCTTTGGCACTAGGGGTAATGTGTATTTATACCGTCCTTGTTCTGCTGTATAACGATTTTCTCCACCCCTTGACAATTATGGCGGCATTGCCCTTTTCTCTAGGTGGCGCACTGCTGGGCTTAATGATTGCTCAAAAGGCTTTGGGTATATATGCGCTGATTGGAATTGTGTTGTTGATGGGAATTGTGACGAAAAACTCGATTCTGCTAGTTGACTATACGTTAATCAACCTACAAGAAGGTAAGACACAACGACAAGCTTTAATAGAGGCTGGGGTGTCTCGACTGCGACCAATTTTGATGACTTCCCTAGCAACAGTGGCTGGTACAATACCACTAGCATTAGGAATTGGCGCAGGGTCTGAAGTCCGTCAACCAATGGGAATTGCAACTATGGGCGGCTTCACCACCTCCACCCTCTTAACTTTGCTAGTCGTACCAGTGCTGTTTACCTATATTGATAATTTCCAGCATAGGATTACCCACTTCATGCAGCAAAGGTTTGGCAAAAAACAGGCAAGCTATAGAGTTGAGGAGAATGGTAATCCTACAAATGGGTTCCATAACCCTGATGAAACACCTCAATCCCAATTCCCCATCCGCAAGTAGTTATATAATGTAATATGCACTAGCTTTCAGATCAGCTATGATTACTGAAAGCCTAGTTGCGGGTGTAATTCAGTGGTAGAATGTCACCTTCCCAAGGTGAACGTCGTGGGTTCGAGTCCCATCACCCGCTTTGAGAAAGAATTTACAATTGGTAGTGATATAACCGTATGCCACCCATGCCTACCCTACAATGCTGCTAAGGCGATCGCCTTCAAACAACATTCGCACTAATCTTTACAACCCGTATCTTGCAAAAACTCAACAATAGCTGCATTGACTGCAACTGAAGCACCAGATGAAGCATCATGCCCACAGTTGGGGATAATTTTTAATTGAGAATTGGGAATAAGCGATCGCAATCTTTCCCCATCGCTTGGTGGATACCAACCGTCTTGTTCACCCCACAAAATCAAAGTAGGACACTTGATTTTACCTAGATGATGTTGAATTTTACCGATTATATTTGGCTTCTTCTCTTGCGCCTGCTCAATTTCCCAAGCTGCAATTTGTAAATCTTCAGCTACTTTGGCTATAGTGCCAGGAAATTCAATAAACGGGTAACTAATCCAGTAGACATTCTCGTCTGTAAGGATTGATGGATCGTATAGCACAGTTCGCCGCTCTGCCCGCATCACTTCTCGAACCAGCGGTGCTAACCAAGAAGTCAAACGAACATTGTCAATTGCTTGCACCAAATCTAGTGGGATTTGAGATAGCAACCACATCCCCCAATGGGGCAACCGTTCAGGAAAAATTGGCACATTTACCACCACCAACCGTTCGATTAACTTGGGATAAGCTAAAGCCACCCCAAGGCTAACCAACGCCCCTAGTGATTCTGCTACAACAATAGCAGGCTCATCACACAAAGCGCTAATAATCCGCTCTAACTCAATCAATTGATGATCGTGCCTTTCTCGGTACAAAGGTTTTTCAGAAAACCCGTAGCCCTTGGCATCAAAACAAATTACTCGAAAGTATTTTGATAATGGCTCAACGCTATTACGCCAATTGTAACTCCAGCTGCCAACTCCATGAACTAAGAACAGTGGTTTTCCAGATCCTTTCTCGCCATAGGCAATTGAAACTGGATACCCATTGGCATCAATAATTTTAACAGTTTGTCTCCCTTTAGGAAATGTTGCTTGCCACCAGTCCTGCATTTCTTCTGTCGGTACTTCTAGTTAGCTATTCACTGCATTCAACAGCAGTCTAATTAGTAGCACACCCAAGGCAAGAATTCCTATACTCACAGCAAATAACCCAGCCACTAGTAGGAATATAAACCACCGATTTGTCTTGCTATCCTGGGTAACACCTAAGTGCGTTTCTAGCAGTTCGATATTTTTAGTGTTGACTTTCCACGCAAAATCAAACCAGTCTCCCAACACAGGGATAGTACCTACTACACTTTCCAGCAAAATGTTGGAAACCATTTTTCCCAAAGTAGATCTAGGTATTCCCAGCCGCGCCGCTTCGATTACAATATAAGCAGAAAAAGCCGTTCCGATTAAATCACCCGCACCTGGTATCAAACCGAGAATTGGATCTAGCCCAACCCGAAATTTTGTACCAGGAATAGCGATCGCATTATCAAGCAAGCGACTGAGCTTACCCAGGCGCTGTATAGTATTTAACTTGGGGTGCATTGCAGGGGAGGAAAGTTGAGATAACTCAGACACGATCAATTACCAATTACCGTACGGGCGGGTTTATCAGACATACTTGTGAACCAACAGAAAACTCATTTAAACCCGCCCCTACCAATTATCAATTATCAACTATTAATTTCCCTAGCCCCTAAAGCGTATTTCACAACTTAGGTGGTGCATTTGGATTTTTAGCTCTCTTGGAGCGTTCGCGCATTGCTTCACCCACACACACATTCAACTGATCCCCTACCAAAACAACTAACGCGCTCATATAAAGCCACAGCATTAAAACAATTACAGCCCCAACCGCCCCATAAACTTTGTTAAAGTTGCCAAAATTAGCTACATATAGCCGAAACAGAGCACTGGCGATCGCCCATGCAATAGCTGCCAATACCGCTCCTGGCATCATCGGTGTACCAGAATCCCAGCGACTAGGTCCATAGCGATAGACAAAGGCAAAGGCAGTAGCAACAATTGCCAAGGCTAAAGGCCAGCTCAACAGTCGCCAAATCCTCAGTACTAGATAAAAGCCACTTTCACGCACAAAAAATTGCAAAATTAAGTCGCTGATAAACACTACAAAAGAAGCTGTCATTAGCAGCACAATTGTACCGATGGTTAGCCCTAATGATACGAGCTTGGCTTTCCAAAATGGGCGAGTATGCTTGGGTGGAATTTGATGAATTTGATCGAGAGCAGTCATTGCTGCACTGAGCGCCGCAGAAGCAGTCCAAATCGCCAGTACAAAACTGATAGAAAATAAACCCGTGTTTTGTGTGTGGGTAATTTGTTTGGCAAAATCACGAATCAGAACCATCGCCTCTTCAGGTGCAACCCTACCCAGTCGATCTGCTATATCTCTGAAAGTTGGTTGCAGAGCTTCTCCTAACAGACCGATCGCCGTTAAAACAGCGATAATGGCAGGAAACAGCGATAACATAGCATTGTAGGCGATTTCCGCAGATAGCCCTGGCAATCTGCGTTTAGCAACACGAGCAATTGTTTTCTTCAGGGTGATCCAATTGAGGTGACGAAAGAAGCGGATAAAGCGATTTGATAACATAATTGGTCATTAGTCATTGGTCATTGATCAAGAGTCAGTAGCTATTCACAAATGACGAATGACAAAGGACAATTGACAAATCAATCTAAAACCCCATTGCCCCAGCTACTGCTGCTAAACTCGGCTCTATGCCAGCTTTGAAAGAATTCTGACTGTGTTTAATCGCTGTATCTGGATCTTTGAGTCCATTGCCAGTCAGAACACAAACCACTGTTGCCCCATTGGGAATTTGGTCTTTCACCTTTAACATTCCAGCAACAGAAGCAGCACTAGCTGGTTCACAGAAAATGCCTTCTTGGGATGCTAAAATTTGATATGCTGACAAAATTTCCTCATCAGTGACGGCGTTGAATTGTCCCTGACTTGCTGATTGCACAGCGATCGCTCGTTCCCAATTAGCCGGATTGCCGATCCGAATTGCCGTTGCTATCGTGTCAGGATTGGTTACAGGCTTACCCGTAATTAAAGGAGATGCCCCAGCAGCTTGAAACCCCATCATTCGGGGTAGGCGAGCGCATTTACCTGCTGTATGGTACTGGCAAAATCCCATCCAATAAGCCGTAATATTCCCAGCATTACCCACAGGGATACATAGCCAATCTGGTGCATCACCCAGCGCCTCCACAATCTCAAAAGCAGCCGTTTTCTGCCCTTCCAGTCGATAAGGATTAACTGAATTCACCAAAGTGACTGGATAAAGTGTTGCCATCTCGCGCACAATTTCCAAAGCGCGGTCAAAATTACCTTTAATTGCCAAAATTTCTGCACCGTACAGCAAAGCTTGTGCCAACTTCCCCAGCGCTACATAACCTTCTGGTATTAGCACAAAACAACGCATTGAGCCACGTTTAGCATATGCCGCCGCCGCCGCTGAAGTATTGCCCGTACTGGCACAAATTACCGCCTTAGCTCCCGCTTCTTTTGCCTTAGAGATTGCCATTGTCATCCCCCGATCTTTAAAGCTTCCAGTCGGGTTAAGCCCGTCGTATTTTACCAAGACGCGCACAGATCTGCCGATCAGCTGGGAAATAGCTGGAACTGGAATTAGGGGAGTATTACCCTCTAAGAGCGTTACAACTGGTGTTGTTTGGGTAACAGGCAGATATTGCCGATAGGCTTCTATCAGTCCAGACCAAGTTTGTTGATTAGATGTAACAGCAGGTGGGCTTAGAGTCACGGATTTTGTAAACAATTATCGTTAACTTTTACACAAAAAGGCAATCTTGCACAAGGCAGATTTAAGGCAACACACTACTAGTCTACCCTGACGATAGCTGCTCCACCATGCTAAATTACAAGCTGCCACTTTTCAAAGCGACACAGATAATTTTACTCATGTGACAGTTGAGTATAGAATTGAATGTGGTGTGAGTAGGCAAAAATAACTACTGAGCTAGAAATGTTAACCAGTTCGTCTAGTATTACTATGTCTCGTTCTCAACTGTTGGTGGGCGATCGCCAGATAGAAAGTGAATCAGTTACGACTAATAGCCCAGGCTGTAACGATTCGAAGAAGCCGCCCTATCAAGCCCTTGTGCAAGTAAAGTTTCTGCATCTGGAAGCCGAGGTAGAATCGCTGTTGCAGCAACTACGAAACCTAAAACAGCAGCGTCTAGCTACTACTAGCAAAGAAAGGGAGTAGGGATTGGGGAGAGCAAAAGGAAGTTGAGGATCTGAGGATCTGAGGGGCAGGGGAGCAATTATCAATGAACAATAAACAATTATCAATGAATAATGAACAATTGATAATTGTTTACCCTTTTCCCTTGTTTCATCTTTTGGGTGACTAAATGAGCCATGCTGGTAAGTACAAAAACATAAAAAAATGGCTCTTTGTGTATTGTCGGAGTCTTTAGTGCAACAAGGGTTATCTAGTAAAGGCGCTACACGCATTGGGGATAAGAAAATAGGGACTGTGTAAAAAGTGCGCAAACTCCCACGCTTGTATAACAGATAATTCACAAAAGCTTAGGCTACACCTTATATATGTTTGAATACAACATCCGCGCCGCTTCTGTATTGGGTGTAGTGGGAGCAGCTGGGATTGGCTTTGAGTTGGTTAGCTACATTCGTGGTTTCGAGTACACGAAGGCAACAACTATGATAAGTACAACGACATAAATAAACAGCAGACCGTGTGTTGTCGGAGTCTTTAGTGCATCTAGGGTTATCTAGTTTGACGTGGGCTGTTTATTTAAGAGTTTCTGCTTACTAGTGCTATTGGTATTTGTGACTGCAATAGATGCCTTGAGTAGCCAATTACGTCGCCGCCTGGATGTGATGTAAAAACGTTGTATTTCACGTCATGTAGAGACGTAGCTTGCTACGTCTCTACCGATTGACGAAATGGGGATGAAAATATATAATGATATTAAATAATTTGATGTAAAATTATTAATGGCTACACGATACATCGGGACACAAGATGAAGTCCTAGCCCTGGATACGTATATTAAATTAGTCCGTGCGGCAGAGACAGTCTCAAATCGAATCCACCGTCAGTTAGCTGATAGTGACTTAACCGTTAGTCAGTTTGGTGTGCTAGAAGCGCTGCTTCACCTGGGATCACTATACCAACGGGATTTAGCAGAGAAACTGCTTAAAAGCGGCGGTAATATGACGTTAGTAATTGACAACCTGGAAAAGCGGGAATTAGTTAAACGCGAACGGGAAGTTGAGGATCGTCGCTGTATCAAGGTTTGCTTGACACCCAAAGGTCATCAACTCATTAGCGAGATTTTCCCCTCTCATGTAGCAGCAGTCGTTGAGGAGATGAGCATTCTTACGCCCAATGAGCAACAAGAACTGGGGCGTTTGTGTCGGCGGTTAGGGAAAAAGGAATAGATAGGTAGAAGCTCTATTTTTTTACTTATTTAGTTCGATATTAAACTATCTGATGTTAAAATAAAAGGAGTTCAAGCAAGAGGTAAGGATAAATGATTACACTAAGACATAGCAGCGATCGCGGTCATGCCAATCATGGCTGGCTAGACAGTTACCATACATTCTCTTTTGCCAATTACTACGACCCGAATCACATGGGTTTTCGGGCGCTGCGGGTGATAAATGAGGATCGGGTACAGCCAGGTAGAGGCTTTGGTACTCATGGTCATCGAGACATGGAGATTCTCACTTATGTCCTCGAAGGCGCACTAGAACACAAAGACAGCTTGGGGAATGGGCAAGTAATTACCCCAGGTGAAGTACAGCGCATGAGTGCTGGAACGGGGATTATGCATAGTGAATTTAATCCCTCCAAGACAGAACCAGTTCATCTTCTGCAAATTTGGCTTCTTCCCCTTCAGCAAGGATTGCAACCGAGTTACGAACAACGTGCTTTTTCCCAAGAACAGAGACTGGGAAAATTACGGTTGATTGCGGCTAAAGATGGGCGCGACGGTGCTGTAACAATTCATTCTGACGTGGATTTGTATAGTGGTATATTGCAAAAAGGCGATCGCGTATCCTATCAATTGCAAGCAAACCGCTACGGCTGGCTACAAGTAGCGCGTGGTGAAGCTTCCTTGAATGGTTATAACCTGAAAGCTGGTGATGGAGTGGCATTGAGTGAAGCACAGACACTCAAAATCAGCACAGATACAGGTGCAGAAATCTTACTGTTTGATCTGGCGTGATAGAAGCCACGACTATACAAATAAATCAAGGTGGGCAGAGTCCCACCTACATCAGCTTTGTTGTTCGACTGTTAGTTTAAATCAAGGTTCTACTAAACCTAGAAAAATGGCTAGTACTGCCTTTGACATCAATGATGCTAAGATGCTTGAAATTTTGATGTGCAACTAACTAGCTTCATAATCCTGGCTAACTAGTACAAAATGAGGTATCAAAATGCCCACTATTGCCAAGCATAATGATGTGATTACAGTAATCATCATCTTTGCAGTAGAACCGGAACGACAGCAGGAACTAATCGATCATCTTTGTGTCTTTGCGACTTTGCGCGACATTATCATTCAGACTCTTTGCAACATCACTATTTAAAGGATTGACGTTGCTACAACTATTCTGACACATCTATTGGAGATTAAGCCAGTGAATGCAGACATCAATCTTTTTTCACCAGTGCAGCTTGGTTCCTACACCCTGCCAAACCGCATAGTAATGGCTCCAATGACTCGTTTACGGGCAATTGACAGCATACCAAACTCGTTAATGGCAACTTACTACGCTCAGCGAGCATCCTGCCAGTTGATTGTTAGTGAATGCACAATGGTTTCACCTCTGAGCTTGGGCTATATGAACTGTCCAGGTATTTACTCACCAGAACAAATCGAGGGATGGCGGCTGGTAACTGATGCTGTGCATGAGCGTGGGGGACGAATCTTCCTGCAACTATGGCATTGTGGGCGGCTTTCACATCCATCTCTACTTGGTGGAGAATTACCAGTTGCACCCTCCGCCATTGCAGCACCAGGAGAACTGCACACTCCTATAGGCAAGGTGCAAATGGAGACACCCCGCGCTTTAGAAATCCACGAAATTCCAGAGATTGTCGAGCAGTTCCGCAAGGGTGCTGAAAATGCACGGTTGGCGGGTTTCGATGGTGTTGAACTGCACGGCGCATTCGGCTACCTCATCGATCAATTTCTCCAAGATGGTTCAAACAAACGCACAGATGAATATGGTGGAACCATTGAGAACAGGGCTAGATTTTTGCTGGAAGTTGTTGCAGCAGTTGCGAGTGTGTGGGGTGCTGATAGAGTGGGAATCAAGCTTTCACCCAGTAACACCTACTACGGAATGTACGACTCAAATCCACAAGCAACCTTTAGCTATGTAATAGATGCTCTTAATCGCTTTGGTCTTGCCTATCTCCATTTAATGGAACCAAATGAAACAGATTTAGCCACCCGCGATGTACTAAGTCCCGTCTTACCATATTTTCGTCCAATTTTCAAGGGGACTTTAATCACAAATGGCGGTTATGACCATTCAAAGGGAGATAGTATTCTTGCTAGTGGTAATGCTGATTTAGTCTCCTTTGGTAAATTGTTCATTGCTAATCCTGATTTACCAAAGCGCTTTGAACTGAATGCACCGTTGAACAATCCAGATCCGAAAACATTCTACAGCTCTGATGAGAAAGGCTATATCGACTATCCTTTTCTTGCACAGGAATCTGTTGCATAAAAGCTTTGGTAAGGTGGGCAATGCCCACCTTACGTATTAACATTAATCACAATTAATAAATAAATCAAGTTTATGCAGCCAAGCCAAGCGAGGGTAATGTGGGCAATGCCCTACAATTAACTAGTGTTTCATTTGATAAATAAATCAAGTTTATGCAACCAAACCAAACGAGGGTAAGGTGGGCATGGGTGGCAACAATTAATATTAATCATAATTGATAAAATCAAGTTTATGCAACCAAGCCAAGACAATAATCAACAGAATAACCAACAGCAACTTTATCGAGATAGAAATCTTCAACTGATTTTTGCAATTTCGCTGATGGCGGTTCTGGGAGTTGCTACTGTGACTCCGGCTTTTCCTCAGTTAGCTGAAGCTTTAGAAGTACCTGCGAGAAATCTTGGTTTGCTTGTCACGGCTTTTACATTTCCCACTGTTATTTTAGGTCCCATTATTGGGATAGTTGCAGATCGATTTGGTAGAAAGAAAATAGTTGTTCCCTCTTTATTTATATTTGGAATTGCAGGCACAGCTTGTGCCTTTGTGCGTGATTTTAATCTTTTAATTTTGTTGCGTTTCTTGCAAGGAATTGGTGCTGCTTCTTTACTTTCTCTTAGCACAACACTAATTGGAGATTTGTATACAGAAAGGCGGCGTACTACAGCGATGGGCTACAACGCCAGTGTTACTAGTATCGGCACAGCATTTTATCCCACAATTGGCGGTGCATTGGCAACGCTCGGCTGGTATTATCCGTTTATGCTGCCGTTGGTAGCTATTCCTATAGGTTTGCTGGTGTTGTTTTTCCTCAAAAATCCCGAACCCAAAGGCGATCGCAATCTAAAAGCCTATTTACAAAATGCCTTAAAAGTGCTAATAAATCGCCAGATTGTAGGACTTTTCATTGCCAGTGGTGCTAATTTTATTCTCTTGTATGGAGCGCACGTAACTTATTTACCAATTCTACTGAAAAATTCATTTCAAGTCTCACCTTTTACCATTGGATTGTTTCTTTCTAGTGTTTCTGTAGCGATTACACTGGCATCTTCACAGTTAGGAAGACTAGCAAGACGTTTTTCTGAAACGGTTTTGATTAGAGCATCTTTTGTTTTCTATGCTGTAGCCTTATTAATTATTCCATTTATCCGCAATCTATCGCTAATATTAATTCCTACTACGCTTATAGGTGTTGGTCTTGGTATTGGTTTTCCTAGTATTCAGACTCTTTTAGCAGCGTTAGCACCAAAAGAATATTTAGCAACAGTTATATCTGTAAATGGCACATTCTTTGGCTTAGGACAAACACTGGGACCGCTGCTAATGGGATTAGCCTATGGTATTGGTGGGATAAATACAGCGGATTGAAGGTTTATGAGGTACAGTAACAACAGTTTGTAAACCAGTTT
>CAXTYC010000022.1:0-81641 GCA_964248365.1 uncultured Chroococcidiopsis sp.
AGAATTCTTTTAGCTGCATTTGCTATGGCGCTATCTCAGGCAACAATATCATTATTTGATTCTAGCCTTAACCGAGAGGTATTGGGAAAGGGCGCTCTTAGCGGAACTGGTCGGCAAGCCCTATGAATTTATTATTGATGAGGCGCATCGCTGGTCGTCTTGGGCGGCTCCGAAAAAGGCAGATGGGACGTTGGATCATGATAATGCCCTGATTGGTGATGATCTGATTGATTATGTCAACCGCAAGTTATTCCCATATTTACAGAGTTTCAAGCAACGGGCTGCTAGTCCAGACACAATCGAATACAAGATTGGGGAAATTTTTAGCGAGATTAAGAACAGGTTCCAAAGTGGCTACAGCTTGCGGGATGCGCTGGAATATATTGATGAGCTACGGTTTAGATCGCAACAGGAGAAACACAAGCTATCGCATCTCTATGAAGCCAAAATCAAAAATATGGGTGAATGCGGGGCGCAATGGGGGTGAGTATTACACACCGCGTCCGTTGATTCGGGCGATGATTCAGGTGGTGAAGCCGAAGATTGACGATCGCATTTATGATGGGGCTTGCGGTTCGGCTGGGTTTTTATGCGAGAGTTACAACTATTTACGTCGGGGCTTCGCCTCACGCGCGAGCGCGTTCGACCAAGACTCACGCCGAAGTCCGAACGGTAATCTGACGACAAAACAGCTTGAGATACTTCAGAAAAATACATTTACGGGTAAAGAAAAGTTTGGCTTATGTGATTGCCATCATGAATATGATTTTGCATGGCATTGATGCGCCAAATATTATCCACACCAACACGCTGACGGAAAATCTCAGCGATCTTCAGGACAAGAATCGTTTTGATGTCATCTTGGCTAATCCGCCATTTGGGGGAAAGGAACGCAAGGAAATCCAGCAGAATTTCCCGATTAAGACTGGGGAGACGGCGTTTCTGTTTTTGCAGCATTTCATCAAAATCCTGAAGATGGGCGGTAGGGCTGCAGTAGTTATTAAAAATACGTTTCTATCAAATTCGGATAATGCTTCGCGGGCGTTGCGTCAAGAGCTTTTGAGTAGTTGCAATCTGCACACGATTTTGGATTGTCCGAGTGGGACATTTATCGGGGCGGGGGTGAAAACGGTGGTGCTGTTTTTTGAGAAGGGTACGCCTACTCAGAAGATTTGGTATTACCAACTCGATCCAGGGCGTAGTTTGGGGAAAACAAATGCGCTGAATGATGAGGATTTGCGCGAGTTTGTGGAGTTACAGGCTACGTTTGCGGTGTCGGAAAAGTCTTGGCTGGTGGATATTGCTGATGTGGATCGGGTGACGTTCGATCTGTCAGTGAAGAATCCGAATAAGGCAGAGGAATCGCTGTTACGAGAACCGCAAGAAATTTTGGATGAAATTGCTGCTTTAGATGCAAAGAGTGCTGAGATTTTGGCGGGGATTGCGGGAATGTTATAAGGGTGCTGGTTTCGGCTCCGCTCAACCAGCTAGAGATGAGTTTTTTGCATGAGGTCATAATAATGCCCTATATGTATATTCTGGAATGTGCTGATGGTTCTTTCTACACAGGAAGTACAAAGCATTTGCCTCTTCGTTTATGGCAACATCAAAATGGTTTGGGTGCAAATCATACCAGAAAGCGATTACCTGTAAAGTTAGTTTATGCAGAGCATTATGATCATGTCGCAGATGCTTTTTATCGGGAAAAACAGGTTCAGGGTTGGAGTCGAGCCAAGAAGATTGCTTTAATGAATAGTGATTGGGAGCGCCTTCATTTTTTGTCGGAGTGTCAGAATTGTTCACATTATAAAAATGCTGGTTTCGGCTCCCTTTGACTACGCTCAGTGCAAGCCGCTCAACCAGCAAATGAAGTTGAACCAGCAGAGGATTAGAGGGATGATGAGAATTAGGAGATGGTATGCAGTTAACAGTTGATAGTGGACAGTTACCAGTGGGATGGGAAATCAAATATTTAGATAAACTTTGTAAAAACCTAGATAGTAAAAGAGTACCTATCACAAAGTCTTCAAGAAAATCTGGCAACATTTCCTATTATGGTGCTTCTGGTATTGTTGATTACGTTGCTGATTACATCTTTGATGAAGATTTACTTTTGGTGTCTGAAGATGGTGCAAATCTTTTAGCAATAACCTATCCAATAGCTTTCTCAATTACAGGGAAGACATGGGTAAATAACCACGCTCATGTACTCCGATTTAAAGAAAAAATTACACAGACTTTCATTGAATATTATTTAAACTCTATCTCGCTTGAGCCGTATGTAAGCGGTATGGCTCAACCAAAATTTAATCAAAAATCACTAAACTCAATAGCTATTCCATTTCCACCCCTCCCCGAACAAAAGCGGATTGTGGCGATTTTGGATGAGGCGTTTGAGGGGATTGATAGAGCGATCGCTATAGCGTTTATCTATCTAATGAAGTACACTAAATCAAATAAAGTTGTATATCTTAGTGAAAGGTAAAAATGAAAGCATATTCCCTCGATTTACGTCAAAAAATTCTAGATACATATTTACAAGGGGGAATATCACAACGTCAGTTAGCAAAAAGATTTCGTGTAACTTTAAGCAATATTCTCGAAATTAATTAAACAATATAGAGAAACAGGAAGCATTGCTCCTAAAGTCAGGGCGCAACAAACTCCGCCAAAGCTAAACGAACAACAACTTGATCTTCTCAAAGAAATAGTAGAAGCCAAGAATGATGCTACTTTATCAGAAATTCGTGAGCAACTCAAACAGAAGACAGGGATAACGATTGGTATTTCTACAGTAGATAGAATGTTAAAGAAGATGGAAATCAGCTGAAAAAAAACATTATATGCTGCTGAAAAAGAAACTGAAAGAGTTCAATCATTAAGAGTACATTTCTGGCTCCGAATTCAGGGAATACCTGCTGATAACCTAATATTTCTTGACGAGGCAGGAGTTAATTTATCTTTACTCAGACACTCTGCTCGTTCCCAAAAAGGCAAAAGAGCGCATGGTTCTCGACCTCAAAAACGCAGTAAAAATGTCTCTATAATCGGTGCAGGTCTCAAAGGTGTCATTAGCCAATATAGCATCTTAGGAGCAACTGATGGTCTAACATTTGAGGCTTATATTTCTCAAAAATTAGTGACAAAACTTTGGAAAGGTGCTTATGTAGTCATGGACAATGGTTCTATTCATAAAGGCGGAGATATTGAAAAAATTATCGAGGCTGCTGGAGCTAAATTAATTTATTTACCACCATATTCTCCTGATTTTTCGCCAAGCGAAAATTGTTAGTCCTCGGTTAAGAACATACTACGTTCTATCGGTGCTAGGAGTTATCCAGATTTAGCATATGCAATTGAAACTGCTTTTAACCAAGTCTCTTTAAATGATATTTATAATTGGTTTACCCATTGTTGTTATTGTACTCCACTAGACTAAAAAACGTTATAATTACGAACTGCTAAACAAACAGAATGAGCGTAAACAACAGCAATCTCACCAACGCCACAAAGCTCAAATCAATGCAGGCTCTAATCAATTTGGTGATTCACCAATTAGGTGAATATGTAGATCGCTCGACTTTCCAAAGCTATTGTCACTTTTGCTCAAACTTATCACGCAGGCAGTATTGTTTTACCAAAACTGGGCGATATGCGTGAGTTAGTCCAGAGCGAGATTCAATCGAGGGCAGAGCAAAAAATTTCAGGTTATATTGAAGGACAGGAAAAATACGCGGGGCAGTATAAGGTTAGCGTCCACCAGTGGAGCTACGGCAGATTAATCGATAATATCAAAGCTCAAGCTGCCAAATTAAGTATTGTTGTTGAAGAAGGACAACAGTCCATTCGAGGAAGTCCCCAAGAAAAAGCCTCATATATGGCAATTTCTACCTATTGCGATCGCTTTATTACCAAAACTTAATCTTAAATTCTGTACCTTGACAATAAAATAGAGTTATTAACCGCGCCGCAAGTCATGTTCATTTGAACCTCTCAATTGCGAAAAGTTTGGGTTAGTTTGACTGTCGGCAGACAGTTGTGCTTTCTGACCCTAGTAGCTGTCCACTTGGATGCTGATATCTATGATTTCGGCTGTAGAAATGATTAACTTGTAAGTTGAGGTTCACTGATACTTCAATCTTATAGGGTAGGTGCGCTCCCAGCAATAAGGGTGTGGGTTTACCACAGTGATGGCTACACAATCACCTCCGAGCAAGGAGGAACCCATCTTAATTATTTTTGGCAAGGCTTTGAGCGGAGCGATTTGCTTGGGAGTCCTGCCAAAACCTCAAATTCCTTATTGAGTCTGTATTTTACCTATTTACAACTTAGGGAACCTTCTCTTTTTTGGGAACTTTACAGCAGATTTAGACACCATTGCCAAAATCGTATCTGGAAATGTGTCTATTTAAGGTTTTGAGACGGGCGGTGTTTCAACAACCCTCCCAGATAGGGGCGGGTTGAAAGACCCATAATCCCTTAACATTTCCCAAGGCATCAAATTGTTTCAACAACCCTCCCAGATAGGGGCGGGTTGAAAGCTGTCTAGATCGTTGAAAGCATAAGCAAGTTGTTGGGTTTCAACAACTTGCGCTAGACAAGATTATGTCAAAAGCTTAATGCTGATTTTTGAAGTCTTTTAAGTTTCAGTAGCAAAAAACTTTTAGGTGGGTTGAAAGGATAGAGCATCAGATTCTCGATTAAAAACCGGATCTCCAACTTTACCAATGCCTAATAATTACAGTTATTGTACGTTTGCTTGCAAGCAGTATGATTACTATGATGATCTGAAAAGACAATAACGTAGATCTACATTTGGCGTTCTTCACAATGACATTAATTTGTCAATCGTGACATGAATTTGACAACGACGACAAATAATGTGGCAATCGACATTTCTAACGAGTATGGAGGGACTCGAACCCCCGACCCTTAGAACCGGAATCTAATGCTCTATCCACTGAGCTACATACCCTTTAACTTTCAGATTATAGCATCTTTGAGTCACAAAAATCGCACTTAATCTGGTAGTTGTGAGATTAGCTTGTTTACTTGGGCATCTTAAGCATAGAGGGCAATGCGTAGTAGGAGTAAATAAGATGCCTGTAGGACTACCTGAATTTGTGGACAACCCCGAACCGCGTTGTCCAGTAATTTTGTTGTGCGATACGTCTGGCTCGATGTCAGGTGCGCCAATTAATAATTTAAATGCGGGGCTGGCTGCTTTCAGGGACGAAGTATACAAGGATGAAATAGCGGCTTTGCGGGTGGAAGTAGCGCTTGTAACATTTGGTCCGGTGCGGTTAGCTCAAGATTTTGTGACGATTGATAACTTTGTCCCGCCCCAGCTGAAAGCGGATGGTGTCACTCCGATGGGACAAGCGATTGAATACGTTTTGGATTTATTAGAAGATCGTAAGGAAACTTATAAAAACAACGGCGTTCAGTACTATCGTCCTTGGGTATTCTTAATTACAGATGGCGCACCAACTGATAGCTGGTACGATGCAGCCCAACGAGTGAGACAAGCTGAAGCGCAACGAACGGCTGTTGTTCTTTGCCGTTGGTGTGGAAGGTGCAGATATGAATACTCTAAGGCAAATTGCCCCGTCGGAACGTCCACCCGTGCTGTTGAATGGTTTGGATTTTAAATCAATGTTCCAATGGCTTTCGACTTCGATGAAACGAGTGTCTAGTAGCCAAGTGGGGGGAACAATGATTTCCCTACCACCTGTAGGATGGGGTCAAATTGCAACTTAAGTAGATCCCCCCTAACCCCCCTTCATAAGGGGGAATTAAAGGGGGAATATGTATCAAGTATCTTAATTTTATTCGTGTCTACCTACTAAGAGGCTTTTGTATATTTTATGGGATGGAAAGCGATCGCTCGTTCCACAGTCGGAACAAGTCATCTAAAACAGCAGCTACCCTGTCAAGATTACGGCGGCTGCAAAATCCTCAATCATGTGATTGTGGGTGCAGTAGCAGATGGGGCTGGTAGTGCTAAATATGCAGATATCGGCGCGAACTTAGCAGTCGAAACAGTGTTGCAATACCTAGCGGGGGTTGAAGAATGGCTGCAAAAACACAAAAAGGTTGGGGAAATAAACCCGCAACCTTTACCTGAGATAGAAGCTAGAAGACTCTTTACCCAGACTGTGAATAAAGTAGTAGCTGCAATGGAAGCACAAGCCCAACGCGGCGGTTACTCGATAGAAGACTTGGCTTGTACGCTGTTGGTGGTTGTAGCTACTCCGGCTTGGGTTGCAGCTATGCAGATTGGAGATGGATTTATTGTAGTGCGCCCAACTCAAGAAGAGCCGCAATTGCTTTTCTCTCCAGATAAGGGGGAATACATCAACGAGACAACATTTGTCACGTCAGCGAATGCTTTGGATGCGATGCGGGTGTGTGTGCGATCCCACGGGCCAGAGTTTATCTGTGCCTCAACTGATGGACTAGAAAGGCTTGCAATTCGTATGAGTGATAATACACCATTTGCCCCCTTCTTTCAACCCCTAGAAGAGTATATGCGGGAATTGGGCAACCCAGAACAGTCAGACGAATATCTGATGAGCTTCCTAGATTCTGACAGGCTCAATGCCCGTACTGACGACGATAAAACCTTACTTTTGTGCTTATATGACAGTCCTCACTCGCGCTAGTAATGGTAAATCTGTTTCTCTAGGTAATCAAATTGCTAGTAGCGGTGAAGGAGAAGTTTGGGAAACTAACGAGAGCGGCTTTCTTGCAAAAATTTACCACAATCCCACCCCTGAGCGGATCGAAAAGCTAAAAGCGATGTTGGTGCCGCCAGTCGATCCGATGGCGAGTCAAAATCATGTATCCATAGCTTTTCCTCTGGATTTGCTGAAAAATGGAAGTGGGGCTTATGTCGGCTTTTTGATGCCTGCAATTCGAGATAGCCGAGAACTTACCACAGTCTATAATCCCAGCTTACGGAAAAAGAAAGCACCTGGTTTCAACTGGTATTATCTCCATGCAACAGCGCTGAATACTGCTTGGATTATTCAGACGATTCATGATAAGGGCTATGTTTTAGGTGACATTAAGCCGCAGAATATTTTAGTTAATGACCGTGCTTTAGTTGCAGTCATTGACACTGATTCGTTTCAAGTACGCGACTCCCACACAGGAAAAGTATATCGCTGCACTATGGGTTCGGAAGGTTTTACACCCGTTGAACTGCTAGGAAAGGATTTTTCTACTACTGATCAGACGGAGATTTGCGATCGCTTTCGTCTAGCAGTACTGATTCATTATCTACTATTTGGCTACCATCCCTTTTCAGGACAGTGGACAGGTTCGGGTGATTCTCCAGAACAAACAGAACTGATCCGCAAAGGCTTCTGGTACGGCGGTCAAAATAGTTTAATTCGCCCAAGTCTTAATACTATTCCCCTTGATGTTGTTCATCCAGAACTTCAGCGATGCTTTCTCAAATGCTTTAATGACGGACACACATCACCCCATTTACGCCCCACTGCCCAAGACTGGCACAATGCCTTACAAGTTGCCATCAATGAGCTAACAGTTTGTGGTAGGGTAGACAGCCATCACTACAGCCAGACTTACGGTAAGTGCTACTGGTGCGAAAGAAAAGTAAAACTCGGTGTTGATATCTTTCCTGCTGTTCCTGGTGCTTCTTCAACAACAGGCAAAACTACAACAACTCCATCAAAGGCTACTCAAAGTGTTCCATCTTCAACTCCATCAAACCAGACTTCAAAACAATCAGCTTCACAGCCTTTAGGTAACTCTACAGCTACAAATTCCTCTCAGGCAAGGCTGTCTTTTCCACCACACCAAGTACCACCCCAGCATCGTCAACAGAGTGTCTCGCAGGCTCCAACTTCTCAGAGTACAACTTTATTATCAAATTCTAGTCAGATTACACCCCCGCTAAATAATACACCTGCTAATACTACAAATCAACCTTCTTATATTTCATACAGCCGGAAAGATAAATTTTGTTTAGTAATATCTATCTTATCTCCAATAATTTTTGGCTTAATAGGAGGAATTCCTGGCTTTGTATTTGGGGTTTTAATTAATTTAAAAGTTCTGTTTGGAATAGATTAACAGCAAAATTCTGTTTGGAACAGTCATTGATAAACCCATTTATTTGTAAATGTATAATACTTACTAATTTACTATATAATTTTCCTTCATTAAATGGCTATAAAATAACTGAATTGCAAAAATGTAAAATATTTAAATATGATTGTTCATCCTATTAAAGCAATTTTATTTGTTCAACAATTGTGTAGTAAAGTCAACGTGATCGCTCTTGACACAACTGCAACGATGAAGGCGATAAATTGGGCAAATAAAGTTAACGCGATCGCTCTTTTACTTCATCTCCAGGTTATGCGATCGCTCTTGACACAACTGTAATAGCAATGGCGATCGCAGTTAATATTTTGGCAAAATTACTAGCAAGGTTAGCCCCTGTGCGATCGTTGATACAACCTCAGATTTGGGCGATCAATTGTCTAATTGAAGTACACGCGATCGCTCGTTTCCACAACTGCAATAATTCGGGCGATCGCGTTGTATCCTTTTAACGTCGGTGTCAGCTAAGACAATAGTAACAAAAGGTACTTGATTAGAAGGACACTATTAGTTAGTAGTAAAATTAGAAGATCGATGACCGAAGAAAACAACCCAGATGACATTGAAGAAAACTCGGAGGGAGAAAGCTGGAACCCTCTGACAGAAACAAGAGAGTGGTCAGCTGCTGCAACAGAACTTGCTTGCTTTGCTCTTGCTAGAATGAAGAATAAAGATTTAGTCGAAATAATTGATACCAAGCGCGGCATACTTCGGTTTATCTGTATTTTTAAGGATAAAGAGCAATGACAGAAGCACAAATAACTGCAACTCAAATCCCTGTAAAAAATCTTATCGATCTGCTGGCTGCTATCGGGAACAAAAACTATCCTAAATTCCAAGAACTAGAAAATACTTTTGTTTCTCAATACGGAGAGGAAGTTTGGCAAGAAGTTTTCAATTTCCGAATTTTACCAGTACTGGATAAGTCTACTAGTCAGTGGTTACTAACACAATGGGCAAGCGCCGGAATTAATAGTATTAAAACTATCGCTTGACTTGTGAGGCTCTACCCATCCATCAGGGATGCAATGGAGATACTTAGGTTAAAGTTAGGCTCTATTATCTCTGAAGGGGCGATCGCTTGGATAATTGAAGTTAACGCGAGCGCACTTTTACTTCATTTCTAGGTAAGGCGATCGCTCTTGACACAACTGCAATAATGAGGGCGATCGCTTGGATAATTGAAGTTAACGCGAGCGTTTTACTTCATCTCCAGGCAAGGCGATCGCTCTTGACACAACTGCAATGATGAAGGCGATCGCCCTCCTACTTATTAGATGAGTATATTTAACGCGATTGCTGTTTGATTTCAAGGCAAGGGGATCGCCTCTCAAAGAAACTCAACTTTACCAAGCATATCTAATGGTTCTAATAATTCCCAAATTAAAATTAGACCTTTGATGATTTCTCCAATAGACTTGTTACCTTGCGAACAGAAAACAATGCCAGCATGATTAGTTCCAGTCTGATGCATTCTCAGAAAATCTGTGTCTTGAGTAAAAATAACCCTTTTTTGAGACAAAGCGAATTCTAGTTGTGCTTTATCAGAGACACCAATTAGAGATAGTTCTGGTGTAGTAGTTACATCAACCCCTCTTCTACGTAATCCCTCAGCTACGGCATTACTGACGTTTTCATCTAAGTGAAATCTAACTTTTTCTGCCATCTATATCTTTGAGTTTTTGCTTGACTAGAGAGGGAGTTTTGGCTTTTAACTCTCTAACTAATGCTTCATCTTCTTGTATCTGTTGTCTGATTTCCTCAAGATGATCGTGATAATAAGCTAAGGCGGCATAGACATCAGACAAAGTAATACTAGGATATTGAGACACAATTTCATCTGGCGACATTCCGATCCTTTCGTGCCAAATGACAATATCCTGTACTTTGATTCTATGTCCAGCAATGTGCGGTTTACCGCCACAAACATCAGGAGTTATTTCAATATGTTCTGCAATTACTGATAACTGAGACATTTTGTTTATTATTTTAAAGCAAACAATATCTTATTTTAAGCCAAATTAAGGAAAGAATAGAATCGCCTTTTTATTTCGTCGCTCTTAGTGCAGCCCTTTAGGAAACTGGAATAAAGGAGGCGATCGCTCTTGACACAACTGCAATAATGAGGGCGATCACTTGGATAATTGAAGTTAACGCGATCGCTCTTTTACTTCATCTCCAGGTAAAGCGATCGCTCTTGACACAACTGCAATGATGAAGGCGATCGCTTGGTCAAGTGAAGTTAACGCGATCGCTCTTTTACTTCATCTCCGAGCAATGCGTTAACCTTGCGCTCGTCGTAGTTATTGCTCTCGATCAGCCCTCAACTTGAGACTTAGCTAATTTCATCAAAAGTTTTAATGTTTCGTTGACTGATTGAGCAGTAGGAAATGCTTCAGCAACATCAGGTTCTAATAATACCAAATTTGTTCCTTGACGATAAAGTTTTGCATACTTACCCTTAACTGCTCCTTGAAGTTGAGCTAAATCATATTCAGGACGTAATTCATCATCCATTTCTTGGTTAATATCCTTCTTCATAAAACCTCTGTTCCTTACGAGTTGCTTTTCTAGCACTAATGATTCGGATGCGCGAACCTCTATCAGTATGAGAAAGAATAATTATTTTGCCAGTGTTGGATAAGCCAATAGTAATAAAACGACTTTCATTGATTGAATGGTTAGGAGCGGGAAAAGTAACAGACAATAAATCGCCAAAAACAGTGGCAGCCTCAATAAAAGAAACTCCGTGCTTTTGGAGATTAGCAGTTACTTTATTGGTATCCCACTCAAATTCCATACCTTCACAATCACAAATTGCGTTATCTTTATTACTAACCTCTCATTCACTGCTTATAATGCGTAAGCGTTAATATTTTGGCACAATTACTAGCTTTCGTTAGTATTTAGCACGTAAGCGTTGCCTAAGCAAGAGCGATCGCTCTTGATAAAACTGAACTGATGAAGGCGATAACTACGACGTAGGTAGCAACTAGCGCGTTACCTTTCTTCTGAAGGCGATGAATTACAGTAGTATCCCCTTGAATAATCCGGCTACAGTGATTAGTATCTACCAGGTACAAACTTTAAAACTCCAGTGGGGAACGAGTATCATAAACACTACCAAGACACTCCTCAAAGTCTTCACCTTCCCAAGTTCTGGCATACTTCAATAGAGATTCGGCAGTAGAGTGACTCTTATCAGGTGGCGTTTGTGGTACTTCACACAAGACAATCAAGCGTACTCGCCAAGGCGAGTTCTTTTGAGTGAGCAACAATCTCTTCCCAAGTGCCTTCTAGTTCTATAGGTTGTGATGTCATGTTGCGCCTTTTTATCCCTGAATTAACTATGCCCGAATCGCACCAGCCATTTTCGTCATTACCTCCATTGTCTCTTGGGAAGGGGCGATCGCACTCTTGAAAACTGGAGTTAGCACACGAAAAAGCGATCGTAGGGATGCATTTTACAATTACACGCTAACCAAACCCAAAGATAAGCCAGCCTTCCAACTAGCAAGATCTGCTAAAGCGCGATCGCGGTACATTCCATATCTTTGCTGTTTATTCTTGATTCTTTCTCCCAATTCTGGTAAAATACCAAAATTCGGCGGCATTGGTTGAAAATGCTTCGGCTCGGCAGAACTGATAAACTCAAATAGCGCTCCCATCATTGTGGTAGGCGGTAGCGTCAACGGTTCTTTACCCAAAGCTAGTCGCGCTGCATTGGTTCCAGCTAACCAACCGCCAGCAGATGCTGCTGTATAGCCTTCAGTTCCAATTAGCTGCCCTGCTGCTAATAAAGTGGGGCGTTGCTTAAATTGCAGCTTTGGAGTTAACAACTGGGGAGCATTAATAAAAGTGTTACGGTGCATGACTCCCAGCCGCACAAACTCGGCATTTTCTAAACCTGGGATCAGTTGAAATACCCGTTTTTGCTCACCCCAGCGCAAATTCGTCTGAAATCCTACCAGATTCCACAACTGACCTGCTTTATCTTCTTGTCGCAGTTGCACTACCGCATAGGGACGCTCAGATTTATTTTCTGGAAGGCGGAAGTCTCCCTTACGAGCATCAAACAATCCTACAGGCTTGAGGGGACCATAGCGCATTGTATCTTCGCCCCGCCGTGCCAATTCTTCTATGGGCAAACAAGCCTCAAAGAAAGTAGCTGTTTCCCGCTCAAAATCCTTCAATTGTGCCTGTTGTGCTGCACATAGTTCTTGCCAAAATCGTAGGTATTGCTCTCGATTCATGGGACAATTGAGATAAGCAGCATCGCCTTTGTCGTAGCGTGAGGCGAGAAAGGCAATATTGCGGTTGATCGATTCTCCTACTACAATCGGGCTAGCAGCATCGAAAAAGCTGAGGTATTCCATACCAGTGAAACGATGCAAATCTGCTGCTAGATCGGCACTTGTCAAAGGACCAGTTGCTAAAACAACAATTCCTGCGGGAATTTCGTGTATTTCTCCCCGCCGCAGTTCAATTAATGGATGACCAGAGACAGATGAGGTTAAATCGTGGCTAAATTGTCCTCTATCTACAGCTAACGCCCCTCCAGCCGGAACAGCGTGTTCCAGAGCCTTGGAGATGACGATAGAACCAAGCTGACGTAGTTCTTCATGCAATAATCCGGCAGCGCGATCGCTTGAAAGCGCCCCAAACGAATTACTACATACTAGTTCTGCTAACTCTTGGGTATGATGAGCAGGACTTAACTTTTGTGGTCGCATTTCATGCAGAATCACTGGTACTCCAGAAGAGGCAATTTGCCACGCCGCTTCTGTCCCAGCTAGTCCACCACCTATAACTTGAATCGGTTGTTTGTCCATTGTCAATTAATTAAGGGAAAAGGGGAAAGGGAAAAGGGAAAAGGGGAAAGGATAAAGGTTAAAGGATGAAGGTTGAACGGTAAAGGTTGAAGATTAAATTTCACACTTCATCCTTCACCCTTCACACTTCATCTAGCCTCTAGCCCCTAACCTCTAGCCCCTCTTAAATCCGCAATAGATTAGTAATAAAACTGGGAGCAGGCAAGATAATTAATACTAATAGAACCAGTGCCAATATTCCCCAAAGGTCGCGCCCATTATCAAGTTCCGTCACATCATTCAGGGCTGGTTCATCGAAGACGGGCATAAAGAAGAGGATGATTACCCATAGCCAAATTCCTGGCTGTACTAAAGCTAATCCCAACACCAAGAAGCGCGCAATTTGACCAATCGCTGCACCAGCGCGTTGCCCAAACATAGCATGAACAATGTGACCGCCGTCGAGTTGTCCAACTGGCATTAAGTTCAAAGCAGTCACCACTAGTCCAAGGAAACCTGCTAGTGCTACTGGATGCAAGTCAAGCGCCTTGTCAGCTGTTAGCCCCGCGCCCAGTGCTAATTTACTTAACAGTGCTAATAGTATTGAATATTTAGGATTCAACGCATTTGGGTCTAAGGTTTGGGCTTGCGCAGGTATGGGAACGACCTTAGAATGTGCCAGTCCCCAAATCAGTATTGGTAAAGTCGCCACAAAACCGGATAAAGGACCTGCAATACTTATGTCAAATAAGGCTTTACGGTTTGGTACAGGACTACGCATTTGAATAAATGCCCCAAATGTTCCCAAGAAAAAGGGAACTGGAATAAAGTAGGGCAAAGTTGAGCGAATTTTGTAGTACCTAGCTGTTAAGTAGTGACCTGTTTCGTGGATGCCCAGGATGGTCAATAGAGCTAAACTATAGGGCAGTCCAGAAAGTAGCAATGCTGGGTTAGATTCTATAGCTTCGGCACTATGATTACTTAGTCCCGCCCCAACTATAGTAGTAGTAAACAAAGTTGCGACGAGCAAT
Source organism: uncultured Chroococcidiopsis sp. (assembly GCA_964248365.1). Classification (GTDB taxonomy): domain Bacteria; phylum Cyanobacteriota; class Cyanobacteriia; order Cyanobacteriales; family Chroococcidiopsidaceae; genus Chroococcidiopsis. The sequence goes on from CAXTYC010000022.1 coordinate 13,979, forward strand.
CCCAGAGCTAGCCCAGGTCGTGTTAACTTTTGTTGGTCAGCTTGTCTTGCTGCGCGGGTTTGGGGATTGGGAACAAGGGCAAAGAAAGGATTGTTATTTGCACCTTCTTGCAATAGTACTAGGAAGCGATCGCCAAAAGATTGCTCAATATTTTCTCGAATTTTTTGATATGCAACGTCGGGTGTTGTCCTCAGTTGCCCTCTACAGATTACAGCTTGTGGTCGATATTCGATATTGTGGATGTAGTAAATTGACCAAGGAAAACAATTTCTTAGCTGAGCTTCTTGTGTTGGATCAATTGGACGTACTGGGGTAGGTGGTGGGTTTGGCTGTACGGGGGTATCTGCGGCTATTTGATTTTGAGTAGTTTTGACGGTTGCATTTGTTTCTTTCCTTCCCCACTGAATTAGCAGCCAGTATAAAATAGGACAAACGACAAACGGACCAACAGCTAGCGCTGTTGGCAGAGGCTCGTTACGACCAAAAATTGCTATCCACGTAGTCCAAATTAACGCTGGTGTCATCAGCACCAACCATAAAACCCAGACTGGTGTTCGCGTCAAAGAGGCGACACTACGCTGCACAATTAGATATGTAAATAACCCTAGAAGAAGGAGAAACAAAAATGTCATGTTATTTTTAGATATTTACAACAGGTGTGCCTCACTTGTCTAATTACTGCCAGGTATTCAAGATAAGACAAAAGCAAAACTTATCTTTCACCTGATGCAACACAAAGGCAACCACCATAACTTCTCAACTTTTAGAATTTCAAGATTTGTACTCGCAAGCCAACTACCCCACTACTGTTTTTCTCAAACACCCTTGCAAAATCAATCCACTCGTTCTCCCAAACTACCACAGGCAATTTGGAATAACATTTTTGCGTTTCCACCCAATCGAGACACTTTAGGCGGAACTGCTTATCTTATTGTAGAAAATGAAGCGAACATCCTGATCGATTGTCCAGCTTGGGATGAAGTTAACCAAAATTATCTGGGTTCTTTAGGCGGCATCCGTTGGCTGTTTCTCACTCACAGAGGCGCAATTGGTAAGGCGCGAGAGATTCAGGAATCCTTGGGGTGTGAAATTGTGATTCAGGAACAGGAAGCCTATCTATTACCTGGACTTAGAGTAACTACATTTGGACACGATTTTAATCTTGGTGATTTGGCACAGGTAATTTGGACACCTGGACATTCTCCTGGTTCTTCCTGCCTTTATTATCCCCAGCAAGGCGGGATCTTGTTTTCTGGGCGACACATCCTCCCAAATGGGCAAGGTGAACTAGTACCATTGCGGACAGCTAAAACCTTTCACTGGTTCCGACAGCTACAAAGTATTGAGTTACTGCGCGATCGCTTTACGCCAGAAACCCTGCAATATATATGCCCCGCAGCTAATACTGGCTTTCTACGGGGAAAAAAAGCGATCGTCTTCGCTTATGAGCAACTAGCCCACCTAGATCTAACTGCTTTACGCAAGGCTAGGGGCGTTTAAGAGAGCAAAGGGGAGCAAAGGGGAGCAAAGGGGAGCTTAGGAATTAACTATTCTTTCTTCTGTCTTTTTTCCCCTTTTCCCTTTTCCCTTTTCCCTTTTCCCCTTAAAATTGGTTTGTTCCTTGAGCGGGAGTTACAGCGCCTGGTTGACTACGGTAGAAGTTTTTCGCCTCGTCATTCTGGTAGATGCAATTAATGTCCGGTGAATTATTTAAATCTCCCGTGAAACCAAATGTATTCATCCGATTCTTGCATTCACGTACTTGCTCGGATGACACCAGGTTTCTTTGCTCTAGAATTGTCCAGTTATTGGTTCGCAACACGCATCCAGGTCTTAAACTCGGTTGAGAAACATAGACATTGAAGGGATTGAGCGACACAAACAGCCTAGTGTCCATCACCATAGCGCTAGCTCCATACTGCACACAAACTTCAGCATTTGGCGCACTGCGGTCAATGAATTCACGAGAGGCGACGTTACTTGTATCTAGTGTGGTTGTTGAGCTAAAGGCAATGCCAATGCCAATACCTAAAACAAATACCCCTGCCAAAATAAATATAGATAAAGAGGTGACATTCAAAGGAGATTTGAAGCCAGGAGCATTAGTAGGAGCTTTAGTAGTGGTAGTAGATCTTGTAGATTTACGTCTCATGTTAGCTTGATTAATCTTTTAGACTTAGGTGGGAGTTTTGTCAATAGATATCCCTTTCTTAGTATGCCGATATTATTGCCCAAATGTCTTAAAAATTCGAAGTTCGGAATTCGCACATTGATGATTTTCCCCCTTGCTCCCCTGCACCCGAAGCTCCCCTGCCCTCACGCGCGCCCCTAGCCCCTAGCCCCTATCTTACTTTTTACAATGTAAGTTACATAACAATTTTTTTGGAATTGAAGAACGTGAATTCTCAACCTGGATCGTTAGAAAGAGGCGATCGCATCAAACCCTCTAAGCTCAAAACACTTTTGACAGACAGTTTAACGATATTTTGGGGTGATTGGCTAGAATTGCGTGTCCGCATTGCCCAAGTTGCTGCATCTGGTTTGGTGTCGCCACTAATTTATATTTTGGCATTTGGTTTGGGTTTGGGTAGCTCACTACCTAAGCCAGCTATCGGGAGTAATTATTTAGAGTTTATCTTGCCTGGAATGGTGGCGTTGTCATCAATGACGATTAGCTTTGGTGGTACGACGTTTTCAATTTGTGGCGATCGCTTGTTTAGCAAAACTTTTGAGGAGTTGCTACTAGTTCCCATTCATCCTTTAGCTTTACACCTTGGCAAAATGATCGCTGGTGTGGTAAGGGGATTAATGACTGCTGGTTCTGTAATTTTGCTAGCCGTCCTATTTACAGGCAAAATCTGGAGTTTTCTTAACCCGTTATTTTTACTGTTGCTAGTGCTAAATAGTGCTGTCTTTGCTGGGTTAGGGGTGATAGTGGGTTTGCGTGTGCAATCGCTCGAAAGCGTTGGTTTGTTCAATAACTTTCTCATCGTTCCCATGTCTTTCTTGGGTGCTACGTTCTTCAATCCAGCTACTCTACCATTGGGCTTGAAGGTAATTGTCTATCTGCTACCGCTAACTTATACCAGCATTGGACTACGAGCAGCTGCTTATTTGCCAGTGTCTCAGTTTCCTTGGTATACCATACCAGTGTTGCTAGTGGTAGCGATCGCTCTATCCTTTTGGGGTGCTAATCTATTCGCCCGTCAACAGGATTAATACGATTTTAGATTTTAGATTTTAGATTTTGGATTGGGAAATGCTGATCAATAGTTCTGGAGTAGCAATTCTTATCTGGAATCTGGCGATCAAAAAATTAGGGTAGCCCTTAAACCACCATGATTATCGACTATTCCAGTTATGGTTGATTAAGCTAGTCAGGATATGATCTTGCCACTCACCGTTGATCATCAGATAGTCACGAGCATAACCTTCCACCACAAAGCCGAGTCGCTTTAGTAGTCTGCCACTACGCTCGTTATGGGGCAAGTACGCCGCCATAATTCGATGCATATTCAGTTGGGCAAATACGTAACTGATGGCTATTTCTAGCGCTTCTGTCATATAGCCTTTACCCTGATATACTGCTGCCACGCTGTAGCCTAAAGTACACGATTGAAACGTGCCGCGAATAAAATTTGCAAAGTTGATTGATCCTGCGATCGCTTTTGGGTTCTCCTTGCTAAACACAAACAGCTTGAGAGAAGAGTCAAATTTGAAAGCAGCAGCGCGTTCCTTTACCTCCCTGTACCAATAGCTCTGTGTATAGAAATCATCACCTCTTTTCGGCTCAAACGGGGCAAGATGAATCCTATTTTCGGTGTAATAATGCACAACAGCAGAAACATCATCCTGATTAGCCATTCTCAGAATGGTTCTAGCAGTTTCAAGCCCCGTGCACTCGCCATTTAATCCCCTCATTACCAGTTAGCTAATACCTCCTTAACGGCTTTATCTGCTCTTTCTAAAGACTCGTCACGAGCTGCGGTGAGGTTGTCAACGTGGATAAATTTGAGATCTGTAATGCCAATGAACCCAAACACGGCACGAATGTACGGCTCTTGTAAGTCATAGGTAGCGGATGGGGTTCCCTGCTGGTAAGAGCCACCGCGAGCTGTAATTACCAGCATTTTCTTGCTGCTGTCAACCAAGCCTTGAAAACCCTGCTGATTAACAGCGAAAGTGCGACCAACACGGATAATTTGATCGATATAAGCCTTAAAGGTTGATGGTACACCAAAGTTGTACATTGGGACACCAAAGACATACATATCAGCCGCTAAGAATTCATCAACTAAAGCATCGCTTGTGGCGATCGCTTCATTGAGTTGGGGCGATCGCAATTGTGGGGGCGTGAAAGCTGCTGCAATCCAAGGTTCGTCTACGTGAGGTACTGGCTGATGACCTAAATCACGATAGGTGAGTGTATCATCAGGATGTGCCTGTTTCCAGTTTGTGATGAAGTCTTTTGTAACTGCCCGTGAAATCGAGCTTTCGCCACGCGGACTAGAATCAATATGCAGGATGTGTGCCATGAATTAATTTTCCTAGCTAAGTGATAGTAGAGAAGGTTAATTTTACCTAAATATGAGATTTAAATTCAGAGCGCTTTTGCGATCGCCTCCTACTAGATATTTGTGCAACAGGTTTATTATAATAAATATTAAAAATTCAAATTTTTATAATGATTTCCCAGCTTATAAACAGCTAACAGTGTTAATAATTTTAGTTAGCTATTGCTTTTAATCTGCTTGTATATAAGCGATCGCCGCCTCTAGTTTAGAGTCATATTTCTGGGCAAAAGTCTCAAACCAAAGCCCCTCACTCGATAAAGGATCTAATTGTTTTAAAAGAGCGAGCGCATTTTGCCGTAATTCCAATTCTTGCTGATGACGCTGTTGCTGTCTTTGTTCTTGGGCTTTTAATTGTTCGAGTCTAAGTTGCTCTGATGCTCTTTCTTGTGCTTCATAATCTGCTTTTATATCATTTAAGAGACTATCTAGAGAAGCTGAATTTTTTGACGGCTGAGTAAATTGGGACGATTGTTGCTTATCTATTGGCTCAGCTTCAACCTCACTCAAGAGACTATCTAAAGAAGTTTCTGTCTTGAAAAGTTGGGGGGAAGATGGGGGAACTCCATCTCTAAAAGACCCCCCACTTTTCGCTTTTTTGGGTAGCGGTTGCTTTTTTGGTTGTTCAGGTTTATCTAATTCCTGATACTCAGCCTTAATTTCAGCCAACAGTTTATCAATCGAGTCCATTTTTCAATTATCAATTATCAATTATCAATTACCAACTACCAACTACCATACGGGCGGGTTTAAACGAGTTATCTGAAGGTTCACAAGTATGTCTGATAAACCCGCTACCAACTACCAAAAGGACACAGATTGCTATACCTAGTCATTAATGGCGTTGAGTAGTACTTCAGACAAGCTCAAATCTTCCATATCTTCCATTGTGATTGTGTCACAAATATCGAATTTGGCTCCAGCCCCTTGCAATTCATCATCCAAAAGCTTGAGAAAACGAGTTGCTTGTGCATCTGTACCGACTTGAATGAATGAAATTGCTAACTCTTCATCTCGATCCATGTGGCGAGAAGCTTCAATAATCACCTTCATTACAGCTTTGCGATCGTCTGGTTCCCCATCGGTGACTACTAAAATTGTCTCACCGTTTGGCTTAGTTTGACCTGCTGCTTTGCGTTGGAAGTAGTTATCAGTTGCGTGTTTTAATACACCTGCTAAATCGGTGCTACCGGAGGGATCATTTTCTCGAAAAATTTGTGTAACTTTACTTGATGTTACATTTTCGTAGCGTTTGAATCGCCCTGAAAACACATAAATAGTGATTCCATCAGGATCAAACTGTTCGCATTTACTAGCTAAGGCTAGGGTGGATTCTTGTGCTGTTACCCATCTACTTCTACCACCCTTTTGATCTGGGGTAGCCATGCTGCCACTTTTATCAATAATTAAGGTATAGTCACGGTTTTCTAACATTAGTAGAGTCTCCTAGTTGACAAAACTTGATTATTCAATAATAGCGTTCATTAGTACGTCCGCTAGACTCATATCTTCTCATACCAATTTTCCTAGATGATGCGACAAATCAGATCCCCCTAGCCCCCTTTATAACCCTGTTGGGGGATCGTAAAAAGTGCAAGTTTATGGAGAAACGGTATCAGTCATCCAGGGTAACGGTATCGCAAATATCAAACGAAAGCGCCCACACCTGGGAGTTGATCATCTAAGGCGAGGAGGAATTTAGTTGCTTGCGCGTCTGAACTCTCTTGAATCATCGAAATAGCTAGTTCTTCATCTGGTTCCATCTGACGTGTGGCATTGATGATTGTCTCAAATACCAAGGCGCGCGTCTTCCCATCGGTGACTACTAAAATTGTCTCATCGTTTGGCTTGGTTTGACCTGCTGCTTTGCGTTGGAAGTAATTATCGGTTGCGTGTTTTACTGTTCGTTTTCATCGTAGCTTGAGAAGAGTAAGATATTTCTGTGTTTCTAACCATCCCGATAGTTGTATTTAACTCTAACTCTAAGTGCAAAATGCATTAAAGGGATTGAAGAAATTTTGATAAGCAGTGATTCGAGCTTGTTGTTGAGTAGCGCTTTTATTTAAACCCAAAGAACGTAGAATCTGAACAGCAGCAATTTCACCCGTTCTACAGCCACCTTCCATATAACCTTGGTATAATTGGGAGCAATGTTCGCCAGCAAAAAATAGATTTCCCACTTGTTGTTGTTCAGATCCGGCAATTGTCGTCCACTGTCCAACAAGATAGCAAGCATAAGAGCCTTGTGTATACGGTTCTCCAGCCCAATAAGCGCGGACGGCTTGACTGTCCTTGCGTACATTGCTAATTCCTGGGAAGATATTTTCTAATTGTGGCAGTAGTTTTTGAGCTTGAGATTCAGCCGAACCTTGTGCTAAACGGCAACTTTTTTGACCACCAGTAAAATTGGTAAGTACGCCATTGACTCCTGGTTGATAACGAGAAGCTTCCCAGATAGATTGAAAGTCTAAATCCGAAGAGGCAAATGCAGTTGAGTGATAGCGTGTGCGCCATATGCGTTCATGATAGGCAGTAATTAGCTTAGCATTGTTACCATAACCTAATTGTGCGATCGCTTTCTTTTTCACTTTGGGTATATCTACATCGAGCGAGACTTGACGCAAAGTACTAAACGGCAATGCTAGTAAAATCCGCTCATAAGTCCGTTCAATAGAGTGGCTGCCCGAACGTAAAGTAACTCGGTAGCTGCCATTGCTTTGAGTCTTGATAGCTTCTAATTGGGTTCCTGTTTCAATAGAATTTGCCAAGAATCGCGCTAATAAACGAGGAACTTGATCGTTGCCACCTACAATTTGAAAACGTTCATCGCTTTCGGCAGAAATTTGAATACTGCTAGTATCTGTACCGAGAAAAAGTAGCATATTTAAACTAGACTGCTCCGTAGCTTCTCGACCATATAAAACAGTGTAAGCAACTTGTAGTTTCTGAATCAGAAGTGGGTCAATTTCGGCTGAGTGTAAGTATTGGGCGATAGAGGTACGATCCAATTTAATAGCAAAGGAATTGCGTGTGCGATAGGTTATAGGTGTATTGCCAAGGGCGGCTAAATCCTGCTTAATCTTCTGCACCAGTGGAATAAACAATGGTAAGACTTCTTGGTCTAAAATTTTTCGTCCCTGAAAATATGATGTTTCCTCTATTAAACCTCGATCGGCAGTATATAAATCTGCAATAGCTAGACCTAATTCAATAGCTAGAAAGCGTAAGCTAGTATGTTTTGTATCGATAAATTCTCCGCCTAAGTCAACGGGTATAGAAGTACCAACAGCATTTTGTAGCGTATATATCCGACCACCAATACGGTTTCTTGCCTCAACAATATCTACAGGTACTCCAGCCTGAGTAAGGCGATAACCAGCTACAAGTCCAGCAATTCCTGCACCTACTATTAATACTTTAGGAATTGTGCCATAGGCAGCAGAATCACTTCCACCATGCCACGTTACTGCACTAATAGCACTTGCTAACCCCAAACCCCCATATATTAAACGACGGCGAGTAGTCTTTTGTTCGAGAATATCAATTATTTCGCCTGGAGGAATTCCTGTCTCTAGAGATGCCTTAGTAATTTTGTAAGCTTGTCTTAATGATGCTATCAGCGTTGCTCTTGCCATGAAAATTATCTTCGTTTTTAAGTTCCTAATAATAAATCTAAATTAGAAAACATCGGAGGTTTTTAACTTCCATAAATCAATAAAAATAATTATTATTCATAATTTATGACGACTGTAAAAAACAAAGTGATTATCTCGGATTTACATGGAACTTCTAGGTGGTAAAGCTTTCTATCACTACAGTCGTACAATAGAAGATGTATGAATATGATTCACAAAGGTCAAGTCAATGAGATTGAACAAGGAAACAGTGTATCTCAAGTCAAGTTTATTGCTAATCTCTTCAAAATGAGTGCATAATACAATTCGATTGAGATGCATTTGACACTAAAAAGTTTTTGCAAGAACCTGTGTTGGCGGTGGTACTAAGGAACATTTTGGGCTGTCCAATGCAGCGATCGCAATGGATGATGGATGAGGTTAGTCAGTTGGTGGACAGTAGTTCATGTGTGCCTGAGTTTGATTCAACAAAAGTTGAAGCAGGGCTTCATTCTGACTAGAAAACCAAATTTACTCAAGATCAAAACTGGATCTACATCTTGACGAGAAAAAATTGCACGATGTTGTTGGATTTGACACAGACATTCATGAGAGTGTAAAAAAACGTTGGCGGGATGTCGAGGAATACCTGGAGCAGAATTTAAAGAAGATGTACGAACTACAACTCAACAATTGGACGTTGCAAAATTGGGAAGGAACTTCAACAAATGTAATAAAAACAACTCCGAGGGAAGAAAAAAAAACATGGGTGAGCGATCACCCACTCTATACTACAGCAGGTTCGAGCATCCTGATCGTTCCTGCCTTAGCATCGATTTCTACTTCTAGACCAATTGGCAGTGTGAGGATGGTATCAATATGACCAATGGTAGCTCCGTACCACGCGGGAATACCTAAAGGTTGAATATGATTCCATACAACGGATTCTAAGGTGAGAGAACCATAATCAGCATCGGGCGCACAACCTGGACATTGTCCAAAGATGAAGCCAGCTAATTTATCAAAGATACCAGCAAGTTTGAGTTGAGTCATTAGGCGATCAAGGCGGTAAATATTTTCGTTGGTATCTTCTAAAAACAAAATCGCGTTCTTCATATCAGGTAGGTAAGGAGAACCTGCGATCGCACATAGTACCGTTAGATTACCACCAATTAGCCGCCCTCTGGCTCGACCAGGATTAATCGTTTGAATGCGGTATTTTACTTGCATTAAGCGATCTGCATCATCTGGATCTTTCAGGTTTTGAAACTGCAAACGTTCAGCAGCAAACAAAACTCGGCGGAAATATTCAGTTTGTGCTGGTTTCCATGAAGTCAAACCGTTGGGACCATGAAAAGTTACTAGGTTAGTATTCGCTGTAATTCCTAGAATTAAGGAAGTTACATCACTAAAACCAACTATAATTTTGGGATGTTTACGGATTAATTCGTAGTCTAGATATGGTAAAATTCTACTACAACCCCAACCACCACGAATTGGTAGAATAGCGGCAACTTGGGAGTCAGCAAAAAACTGATTTATATCAGCAGCGCGGTCTTGATCTTTACCTGCTAAATAACCATATCGATCTAGTATATGGGGCGCAAGTTTGGGAACCAGCCCTAAAGAGCGAACTGCGTCTTGGACAACATCAATATCTTCCCGCACAAATGTAGCCCCAGCCGGACTAACAATTCCGACGTGGGAGCCAGATTTTAGACGCGCAGGTTTTAGTAAGGGGCGAGAGGATTTTGGATTTTGGATTTTGGATTTCTCCTCTGCCCCCCTGCCCAATTTTATCGGTGGGATGAATGCTGAAGTAGCAGTAGTAGCAGTAATATTTTTGAGAAAGTGACGACGAGTTAGCATTTAGTTTAATTACTAGGAATACCAGCCAGACGAGCGAAAGCATTCTCGACATCTGGAGGTAACTGCCGCATAATTTTACCCTTTTCCCGATCAACTGCTACCAATGTTACTCTTGCAGTTACATAAAGTTCTTGTCCATCTGGAGATTGAATTTGATAGTCCCAGTTAATCCGCACACCGCTAATATCAGCCATACGTGTCTTAACTATAGCTGCCATACCCATACGAATTGGGCGGTGATAGCGTACCGCCAATTCTACTACTGGTAAATCACACCCTATAGCAACTAAATCAGCGAAATTCACGCCAATTGAGCGCAAACATTCTACCCGTGCTTCTTCCATCCACGCTATATAAGAACCATGCCAAACTACACCAGAATAGTCAGTATGATGCGGTTGCACTCGGACTGCATATTCAAACCAGTCTTGAAAGGCTAAGCGCGGCAGATTTTGCTTGTCACTAGTGTTTGGTAGTTGTGGTTGCTCTATCACTTTCACACCTATTGTTAAAAGAAGGGAAAAGGGGAAAGGGAAAGGGTAAAAGGTAGGACGATCGCATGGTAGAGTGCTTCTTTTGAATTTAATCAAAAGCTTTAAACGAAGCGGCTATTCATGGCGATCCATCTTTTCCCTTTAACCTTTAACCTTTAACCAAGTATCATTTACCATTTACCACTGATTACAATAATTAAGGTCTGATACTAAGTTATTATTAGTGTTTGGCAAACGTCCACTCTAAAGTTTTGATTGGTGCAGTTTGCAATGCGGCTGTAAGAGCGGCGCTACTCTCAAATTGCAATTGAGAAAGGCAAGAAGCTTCAACGTTGACGGTAAACTCTTTCTCTTCAAAAGGCCAGGGTGTGACATTGAGTGTACCATCATTGAGCAGAGTCACATCATAACGTTGACCATCTGGACCTTTACCAATTTCTAAAGCCCGTTGATCGACTGGTAAATCGTGTTGACAGAGAATTAAAGAAAGGCGATCGCACCACTGAAAAAATGCATAAGCTTGCTCAGCCTGCTTTTTGCTAATCCCCAACCCCTTCCTAAATTCCTCTTGCATCTGTAGTTGCTCGTCCAAGAAACTATCTAGTTCCTTTGACTCTCCTCGCTTACCTTCATTTAGAAAGCTCATATGCATAGAAATTAGCATTGCTACCCATCTTCCTCGATAGCGAGAATTTTTTACGTGTTGCTTGACCTTGGGCAGATGAGTGTCTGTATCAAAAGTAAAATTCAGTGGTGCGCCAGCTGGGGTAATGTTTTTTTCTTCCCATTCCTTTTCTAGATCGTCATGATGGGAAATCGCCGCCACTGTCTCAATCAAACGAATCGGGCTGTTTTTTCGGCTCCAATGTCCTGCTAATTCGGCAGCAAGCAAAGCATGGGCGCGATGGTAAATAACTTCCCAGCCATTCTCGGTTTGTTTAACAATCACTTTGATTATCCTCCTTTACTCGTCCCCGATAATTTTCTTATAACAACTTAATAAAACGTAAGCATCCGAAGGAAGATTAAGGAGGGGCTAGGGACTAGGGGCTAGGGGCTAGGGAGAGGGGCATTGGGGGCTTTCTGGGGAGATGAAAGAATTAAAGATTCTGTATTCTGTCTCCTGTATTCTGTATTCTGTCTCAGTTTCCCTTTTCCCTTTTCCCTTTTATCCGCCGATGCCTAGACGACCTGCTAAGGCGGGTGTGAGGGGTAAAAGAGTCGCAACCATCAAAAACAAAGCCAAAAGACCATAAGCTGCTCTAGCGTCATCAGGTTCAGTTAGTTCATTCAAGCTGGGGCGCTCTAAATCTCGTTGTAGGAACAGAATGACAATTACCCAATATAAAGCCAGCGGATTAGCCAAAGATACAATTCCGAGAATAATTAATGTTGCTAGGCTTGTCCGCTGAGCGGTTTTGCGTCCGTAGATTGCTTGTACGATCCTACCTCCATCTAATTGTCCAGCTGGCATCAAGTTCAAGGCTGTAATTACTAAACCCAGCCAGCCAACTACTGTTAAGGGATGAACATCGACTAGAGGTTGGTTGACAGCTGAACCTAGAACAACCCTAGCAAGGGTTCCGACCAATATTGAGCCAGAGAAAAATTCGGATGGAACTTGAAACATACTGCCTGGATGGGAGAGTATTAATCCGATGAGCAGCATTAAGAAAGAAACAATACCTCCGGCGGCTGGACCTGCGAAGGCAATATCAAATAATACTTTACGATTTGGCAACAAAGATTCAAAGCGGGTAATTGCACCAAAAGCACCGATTTGCAGGGTGGGGAGAAGAAAGGGTGGACTCAGGCGTATTTGATAGCGCTGCGCCAGTAACCGATGACCAATTTCGTGTGCCGCTAAAACTGCTAGAATTCCAGATGCGATCGGTAAAGCTTCCAGGTAACGAGTTGGAGTAGTGAAAAAATCAAAGCCTTCGAGTAAACCGCCTGTTTCAAAGCTGGTGGCAATTGTCGATAACAACAGGATAACTGCAAAGATTTTTTGGGCGGGGGCTGTAGGTTGCGGGTCGTTACGGCTGGGAAGAACGATTACAACAGGCTTTCCGTCTAGGTTTTCTACCAAAAACAACCGATAGCGATCGCCACATCTTTCTTGCAAAGAAGCTTGTAAGCGATCGTATACAGTATCTGGCTCTTTGCGCAAATTACCTTTGAAGATTACACCTTGCTGATAGGGTATTGTTTCTGTGGCGAAAAACGTATCAATCCCAAAAATGCCGCGAATTGCATTGAGATCTTCATCTGGAATTGACGGCGCTACTTCCGGTGTTAGCCCCTCTGCGGCTGGCTGTATTGCGCCGTTTGGTGATTCTGCTGTGTCAGAGTTAGAACTATTTAGCCTTTGTGTTGCTTTGGAACGCGCTAAGGCATCACCACCAGCTGCTCTGAGTCGGTTGCCTAAATAAATATAAACTGCGGTAGAAGCTACTAGTAATAACAGCACACCCACCAGATTGATGTAAATTCCGGCTGCAAATAACCCAAAGAAGAGTAGCCAGGGAGATATCAACACCACTGACTGTAACCAGGCTAAAATTCCCAGTTTGCCTAAAGGTCTAGCACGGATGAAGCCCCAACTCAAGATACCGAGAGCAACTAGGACAGTGAGGGAGATGATAGAGGTTTCGGATGCCGTATACATTTTTGATTCACACGCTAGCAGCAAGAGCCTATAAGTCTACTGTACCGGAGTGGGCTACCCTTGCCAAAAGGCGATCGCCCTGCCACTCGCATCTCAGGTTTTATAATGTAAGAATTAATACAGCAATATCGATATATAGATCGGAATTTAATGCTATTGAGATTGGCAAAAGGGAATTTTAATAAGTTAGTCATACTGGGAATTGCAGCAGTTACCACTGTCATCGTTATTAAATTGACACTTCAGCCCTCGATAGCAAATCCCACCTCTACAGCATCAAATTTATCAGTATTGCAAAAAAGTAGCAAAATCGGATGCCGTATACATTTTTGATTCACACGCTAGCAGCAAGAGCCTATAAGTCTACTGTACCGGAGTGGGCTACCCTTGCCAAAACAGGAAAGATAGCGATCAAGGCGCAGTTTGATTTTGCTTTCAACTTTTCAAAAAGGGCTAGCAGCAGTACAATTTGGCAACAAGTTTGGATATATTGACACCACAGGCAAGGTAGTAATCAAGCCACAGTTTAAGTTTGCAGCAAACTTTAACGCAGGATTGGCTGCGATCGCAATAGGTAATAAGTTGGGCTACATCAACAACAAGGGCAATGTTGTCATTAAGCCAGTTTTTAATTGGACTGAGAAATTTTCTGCGGGGCTAGCAGCAGTACAATTTGGTCGCAAGTGGGGTTATATCGACCAGACGGGTAATTTTATTATCAAGCCACAATTTGATTTCGCTGTATCCTTTACTGAAGGGTTAGCAGCGGTAAAAATTGGCGAACGGTAGGGCTACATTGACAAGAGGGGAAATATTGTTATTCAGCCGCAATTTACTTGGGCTGGCAACTTTGCCCAAGGGTTGGCAGTAGTCAAGATTGGTAATAAGTACGGCTACATTGATAACACGACCAAGATCGTTATCAAACCGCAGTTTGATTTTGCTGGAGAGTTCTCTGAAGGGCTGGCAGTAAGCTGTTAGGCATTTAAGTTGCTAGTGGCGACCGCACTTTAGCAGGGGAGCAGGGGAGAGGGTTTTCCGAGTTTCCCCTAAAATCTTAAATTATGCTGCGTTAAATGTGCTTTAGCTTAGTAATTGATGGGTACATCGATAAGACAGGTAGGCTAGTTATTAAGCATAATACTGGAGGCTCTAGTGAGGGGCTGGGGAGATTTAGCGCTGGGCTAGCAGCAGTAAGATTTGGCAATAAATTCGGCTACATGGACAAGAAGGGCAATGTCGTCATTAAGCCTAAGTTTGATTTTGCTTTAGACTTTTCCCAAGAGCTAGCAGCAGTGAGAATTGGCAATAAGTGGGGTTATATCAGCAGATAAATTTTATGAGTTTTTATAGCTATCAACAGCTGCCCTCAGATTACCTTTGTGTTCCGCCAAAAGCTTTTCGCCTGCCTCTGGTGGCAAATCAGTCCAATGCATTAATAAAGCCAGCTTTACCGATTTGCCACTGCGTTCTAGTAACTCTCCAGCAGACTGACGATTTAAACTGGTGAGATCTTGTAAAATTCGCACAGCCCGATCGCGCAGCTTCTTATTCGTTACCGCCACATCTACCATGCGATTGCCATAAACTTTCCCCAGCTGTACCATTACCCCAGTGGAAAGAATATTTAAGGCTAGTTTAGTTGCTGTTCCTGCTTTGAGACGAGTCGAACCTGCCAAAATTTCTGCTCCTACCAATAGCCGAATATCGATATCAGCCTGAGAACTTACCTGTTCGGCTGGCACACAAGCAATAAAAACAGTGGTTGCACCCCTTGTTTTTGCCGCTTGCAATGCACCGTGAACAAAGGGTGTTGTTCCGCCTGCGGTGATACCTACTACCACATCGAGTTGGGTAATATGTCTCAAAGCGATCGCCTCCTCTCCATCCTGGGCCCGATCCTCTAAATCTTCCGAACTACGCACCAAAGCGCCAGCCCCACCTGCAATAATGCCCTGTACCAACTCCGGCGGCGTACAAAATGTGGGTGGACACTCCGCCGCATCTAATACGCCTAGTCGCCCACTTGTACCCGCCCCAATATAAAACAGCCTTCCCCCGTGCCGTAAAGCTTCGGCTGTGCGATCAATTGCAGATGCTAGCTGTGTTTTAGCCGCCGCTACAGCCGCGATCGCGCATACATCCTCACAGTTAAACAACTCAACTAGCTCCAGGGAACTTAGCGAATCTAAGTTCTGACTATGAGGATTAACCTGTTCTGTTAATAAATGCCCCCTCTCCTCCAAATTCTTCATGCCTCTTACCTCTTGCTTCTTAACACTCGCCTCTAGCCCCTAGCCCCTAACCCCTCACAAAAGCCCTTCTAGCTTACGCCGAATGCTGTCTAATTCTGAATCAGAAAGTTCTGTTGATGTGGGTTCATCCGATTTCTGCTCGTGCGTCTCCCAGTCAGTTTGTTCTACATTAACTTCTGGTGGAATTGCCAAAGCACCTTCTGGAACAACTTCCCAATCATATCCAGCACTTTCACAAAATTCCTTTATTTCTTCAGCATCCATTGCTTCGACTGTTGCTGTTGGGAAATCCTGTGCCTCTAATAAAATAGCAAAGCGCTCGGCATCGTCTTCGGACTCGAACATCAAAATTTTATTGCGATCCCCTTCCTGAACCGTATGAATTCCTTCGTTCTGGGTTCGAGCATTGAACAGTAAAACAAACACGCGCATAGGTGTAATCATGTCTTTTTCCTTGTTTGTCTCCATACTAAAGTTCCATGTAGCATCTGCAAATAGATGTTAACGAATTATGTATCTACAATTTTCTCATCTAATAAATTGTTGAATTATTCTAAACTTGGCATTACTTAAGTGTGTTATTTCTGTCAAGTAGCAGCGGCAAAATGACTAATTCCCCCCACCCAGAAAACCAAGCTACAACTTCTAATTGGCGTTTGAAGCGCCTATTATTGAGTCGCGTTAGCATCGCTATAGGCATTCCCCTGTTGTTGGGATTAGCAGCAGGTGCTTGGTGGCTGCGGACGTTTGTTTATCAACAGTTAGCGCCATTGGTAGCAAAAAATCTCACCCAGACACTGAAAAGACCAGTTCAAATCGGGCGAGTAGAACGGTTTTATCCCAACGGGTTGCGGTTTGGGGCAAGTTCTGTTCCAGCTACACCAACTGATTCGGATCGGGTATCAATTGAATCTGTGGAAGTTGCTTTTAACCCGTTGCAACTGCTATTTACTCGCACTCTGAAGCTGGATGTTACGCTAGTCAACCCAAATATTTATATTCAGCAAGACAGACAGGGACGCTGGGTTAATACCAAAATCGGCGGGGGAGAACAGTCGGGACTATTTCAAATTGTCTTGGATAAATTGCGTGTACGTAATGGTAATGCACTTTTGGTGTCAAATGTCAATAATAGCGCTATTAGTTCGCCACAAAATACCGTAGCGCTCAACTCTTTTGATGCAGTAGCTGATTTTCGGGAAAACTATCAACTAATTAACTTCAATTTGGATGGTCAATTCAAAAGAGGTGGTACTCTAGCACTACAAGGAGATTTTCGCCCTAAAACAGGACGCTCTGACATCCAAATCAAAACCCAAAACTTTCTGGCCTCCGATTTAACTCGGTTAATTAAATTACCCCTAAATCTCCAAGGTGGTCGAATTGATAGTAATTTATTAAAAGCCCAATTAACCCCACAAAAGCTAATCGGTTTGTATGGCAGTGCTGATTTAAAATCAGTTACAGCCCAGGCAAAGCAACTACCACAACCGTTTTATAATTCCACAGGCAGGCTACGTTTTCAGGGTACATCCGTTCTACTTGATAATGTTTCCAGCAGCTATGGTAAAATACCAGCGATCGCCAACGGATCGCTGGATACCGCAGGAGACTACAACCTCTCGGCAAAAGTCAAAGCAGTCACTGTAGCTGCTGCCAAAGATACATTAAAATTACAACTTCCCGTGCCAGTAACTGGCGCTTTCCGTTCTGATGTGAAGCTAACTGGACCAATTGCACAGCCTGTACTTACAGGAACTGCTGCCAATATTAAACCAGTCCGAATCGACAAAGTTAATTTCAAGAATGCCAGCGCTAATTTTACTCTTGCTACTGCTGCCTCTACAATTACTTTTAAAAATATTCAAGCTACACCAACCGTTGGAGGTAAAGTTACAGGTAATGGCAGCATAAAGCTAGCACTAAAACCAGGACAAAAAACCCAACTCAATTTTAATATTGTGACGCAGAATGTCGCTGGAGATGCGATCGCCAGGGTATACGGTATCAACACACCAAACTTCAAAATCGGTTCTGTATCAGCCGTCGCTTTAGTCTCTGGCACACCGGAAAATCCCCGCACACATATCAATTGGCAAGCAACGCAAGCTACCTATCCGGCGCAAGGCAAGCTAATTGTTTTTAATGCCAAAAACTTATTATTGCGCGACACTGTTTTGAGTGTTGCTGGTGGTACTGTTTCTGCCGCTGGGCAATTAATTGGGCAACGTTGGCAAGCTAACTTACAAGCATCTGGTATTCGGTTAGGACGTTTAACTCAAGTGCTACCATCTCTACAAACTCCTGTAAGTGGCTTCTTCAACTTTTCCGGCAGTGCAGATTCTTTTCAACCCCAACAAATTCGCGCCAGTGGTTCTGGACAATTAACACGAATTGGTGGCGGAACTGTTACAGCTTCAAACATTGAAGTAGCAAATGGACGCTGGCAAACTCAATTGCAAGCATCTGGTATACAGTTGCAGCGTCTAGCAGCCGTGCCATCTGGGCTGCGGGGAGACTTAACAGGGACACTCAACGTATCAGGAAGTACAACAGCTTTTACCCCACAAACCATTCGTGCAACAGGACAGGGACGTTTAAATAATATAGCTGGTGGGACAGTTACGGCATCAAACATTCAACTCGCACAAGGACAGTGGCAGCTAGCACTCAATGCTTCTCAAGTGCAACTAAATCGATTTAATCAACAGATCAAGGGGCAACTCAATGGGCAACTCCTTCTAGCAGGAACTGTAGATGCTTTCAGCCCAGCTGGTATTAGAGGGGCGGGGAATGTGCGATTTTCACCAGAATTAATCGGACAACCCTTAACTGCTTCCCTGCGTTGGGATGGGCAAAGGTTAATCATACCACAAGCCGCATCTCGCAACTTACAAGCTAGTGGGGTGATTGATGTAAATACCAGCCAGGGTGTGTCTATACAGGGACTGAATTTTAATGTGCGAGCGCAAAATTACAATTTGCGAGATATACCCGTACAGTTACCCTATGGCGCTAATGTATCTGGTAGAGCCAATTTTACCGGACAGATTACAGGCAAATTGCCTACGCCAAATGTGGCGGGTTCTTTGCAGTTGCAAAACTTGGTAGTTAATAATGTAGCTTTTGATCCGACCTTAGCTGGTAATGTGCAGTTACTTGCAGGCAGGGGTTTAAATTTGGATTTAACAGGTAATCAAAGCGATCGCATTGCAGTCAATCTTAACCCAAATTATCGCCCCAATTCTTTCCTAGTGCGGCTGGATGACGCAATAGCCAGAGGGAAAAGTCAAGGAGAGAATCTGCAGGTAAATGTTGAGAATTTCCCCGTGCAGTTGTTGAATTTAACTCCACCTAACCCGATTTTTGGTTTTGGTCGGGTGAGAGGAATTTTATCAGCGGATTTGCAAGTTAATTTAGATAGATTAGCAGTTGCGGGAAATGCTGCGATCGCCTCTCCCTCCTTGGGGCAGCTGCGAGGCGATTCTCTAGTGGCACAGTTCCGTTATGCGGGAGGGAGGGGAACACTCACAAGCAGTGAATTTATCAAAGGAGAGAGTCGCTACGCCCTAGCAGGTAGCTTTAACCAAACGAGCAATGGTCCACAATTCCAAGGAAAAGCCAACATTACCAGGGGCAAAATTCAAGATATACTAGCCGCCCTGGGGATTTCTGATTTTAAAGACTTACAAAGATTTCAACTCAATTCCCAGCCCCCTACCCTTGCCCAGTCGAAGGATTTAGGAACCTTACAAGTAGGTTTGCCAACCAATGCGCCCCTCCTTACCCAACTGCGTCGCTTTTCCGAAATAGAAGCCTTGCTGCAACAAGAGCGCCAACAAAACCAAAATGCTTTCACAATCCCTGCTTTGAGCGAGTTACAGGGAACTTTTAGCGGCGAAATTGGTGTGAGTGGTTCGTTGCAAAATGGAGTAGCAGCAAACTTTAACCTAGAGGGGAATAACTGGCAGTGGGGTAAATACGATGCCAATCAAATTATTGTCCGAGGTAACTTTGAAAACGGTGCGTTAACTTTATTGCCTTTACGAATTGAGTCTGACGCAACTCGATTAGCATTTACTGGTCGAATTGGTAGTAAAGAACAATCAGGTCAGCTAAGAGTGAGAAATTTTCCTGTAAGTGTACTGAATGATTTTGTCCAGTTACCAGTTTCTGTTACAGGCAATTTAAACGGCAGTGCAACTTTAGCTGGCAATATTGACAATCCGCAAGCAGTAGGGTATGTGCAGCTAGTTAACGGGACGCTCAATCAGAATGAAGTAAAGTCAGCATTAGGAAGTTTTAGCTATGGTAATGCCCGTTTTAGCTTTGGCAGTAATGTGGCGATCGCAGGACCCCAACCAATTACAATCAGTGGCAGCATTCCTTTACAGTTACCGTTTGCGGCTGTTAAACCAGATAGCAATCAAATTCGCTTGGATGTAAATGTACAAAATCAAGGATTAGCGCTATTAAACCTTTTTACCAACCAAGTGGCTTGGGAAAAAGGTGAGGGACGAGTACAACTGCAAGTGCGGGGAACGACAACCCAACCGATCGCCGATGGAATTGCCAGTATAAATAATGCTACCATTCGCGCATCTGCTGTACCGGATCGCCTGACAAACGTAACGGGAACAGCACGGTTTAATAATGACCGCATTACGGTCGAAGGCATCAGGGGGAATTTCTCTAACGGTAAGGTAATAGCTCAGGGTGTAATTCCCATCTTTGACGATTTGGCATCAAATGACCCAGATGTAGCTAATCCCCTTACAGTTAGGCTAGACAAGTTAGCGCTGAATCTGGAAGGACGGTATCAAGGGGGTGTCAACGGTAATGTTGTCATTGGTGGTGTAGCTCTTAGCCCCGTCATTAGTGGTGATGTGCGACTAGCACAAGGTCAAGTTTTCCTACCTACTACCAACGCCCCCGTAGGGGGAACTGGGGGAACTGGGGGAACTGGGGGAACTGGCGTTGCTGGGAAAGATGTTTCCTCCCCTGCCTCCCCTGCCTCCCCTGCCCTAAATAGTGGTGCTATGGTGGAGTTTAAAGATCTGCGGCTGACGCTGGGTGACGATATTGCAGTTGTGCTTCAACCAATTCTTAATTTCAATGCAACTGGTACTCTTAACGTCAACGGCACTTTGAATGACCCGCGCCCTGATGGTACTATCCGCCTACGTCGCGGCAGCGTAAATTTATTTACTACCCAGTTTAACCTAGACAGAGATTATGAAAACACGGCAACTTTTACCAGCAGGCAAGAACTCGATCCAACTCTAGATGTGCAGCTAGTGGCAGCAGTACCAGAAGTAACCAGCACCAGGATTCCTACCTCCCCGATATCTAGCGAGATTAATGATACACTTTCTACAAATGTGGGAGGCTTGCAAACGGTTCGTGTACAAGCCGCAGTCAAAGGACCTGCTAGTCAGTTATTCGATAACTTAGAATTAACCAGCACTCCTTCTCGCAGTCAATCAGAAATCATTGCCCTAATTGGTGGTGGTTTTGTGCAAACTCTGGGGCGTGCCGACAGTGCAGTAGGACTAGCTAATATAGCAGGTTCGGCTTTACTTAGCACTTATCAGGGAACTTTTACTAATATTGGCAATGCCTTTGGTTTGTCGGAACTGCGTTTATTTCCTACAGTGAGTACAGATGAAGAGCGATCGCGTTCTTCTACTTTGGGTTTAGCAGCTGAAGCTGGCATTGATATTTCGCGGAAGGTTTATTTCTCTGCACTCACATTTATCACAGCCGATCAACCTACCCAATTCGGTTTTAGCTATCGAGTTAACCCACAAATTCGTGTCCGTGCTTCAACTGATTTTTCTGGTGTAAACCAAGCGCTCGTTGAGTTTGAAACTCAGTTTTAGCTAGGGGCGCTGGGGCTAGAGGCGCTATAGCTAGGGGAAAGCAGGGGGGACTCGCTCTTCACTCGCGTTGTGGGGATAGGGGGGCAAAGGGGGGCAGAGGGGAAATTACTAATCTCGAAATTCGCGCATTCGAAATTCCTTTACCCTTTACCCTTTCCCTTTTCCCTTTACCCTTTCACCAATTACCACTTATTCATTGATAATTGATCATTGATAATTGATTGTGACTTCAGTAGGTTTGGACAACGGACGCACTAATCAACCAGATTGCCACGCCTATACCAGCTACAGCCATAGTTGTGAGAACCGGATGCTTCTCGGCTTTTACGTACAGGCTGCCCGATCAAATCCATCCCTGGTGGGTTCCCCGCTCCTGCATACCATAGCCTGCCCGATAAAGTGCGTTGTCCTCTCGGCTTCGAGAGGGGCGATCGGACTGCTGGGAGGGAAACGCCCAGATCTCCATCAACTTGTCCGTCAGTCGTGGCGATAGACCACCTAGTATGGCGAGAATCTTAGCTTGGAAGCCCACGAACATATCTCGCTTTGGATGTTCTGCCGCATACAGAATTGCTTCAGCCACCGCTTCTGGTGGGTAAATCATACCGCGATGGGCTGGTTGCTTGGGCATATAACTGCGAGCGTGTTCGTTGTATGGAGTATCGATTCGTCCTGGGTGGATCAATGTCACAGAAACTGGGGCTTTTTCTGCTTCTAGCTCCATCCGCAGGGCATCCGTCCAGCCGTGAACAGCGTGTTTTGCCGCTGAATAGGTTGACTGGACGGCTACCGCGCGATCGCCAAGAAAGCTACCAACATTGATCAGCGCACCAGCACTACCACGCTGCTTAAAATGCTTAGCCGCAACACGTGAGCCGTAGACAACTCCCCAAAAGTCGGTGTCAAACATCCGCTTCATGTCTGGGATTGAAACATCTAGACAGCGACCGAAGATGGATACGCCCGCGTTGTTGACCCAGCTATCGAAGCTTCCGAAAGAGGCGATCGCCGCCTCAGCGATGCGATTAACGTCTTCTTCTTGCCCTACATCAGCGACGACGTAGATCGCCTGACCACCTTTGCCATTGATCTCCTCGACAAGTTGACGCAGGGCATCTTCATTACGGGCTGCCAGGACAAGTTTCGCACCAAGCGATGCTGCCATCCTAGCGGTCACCAAGCCAATTCCGCTGGAAGCGCCAGTTATGACAATTACTTGTTCTCGAAGGGGTTTGAGTGAAATAGCCATGATTTCTAACTTTCAACAAAATCTTTATAGGATAAGTAGGTCGGTTAAATTCAATTCAATAAACTCAACCTTTGACTATTCTTTTTCACTTGGTACTAACAGCAAAAACATATTCATTTGATTTATGCTCGATTACTGTAGTAAGCTTTCTATTTACTTATTAATAAGTAATACTAACTTTTAGCGCTTCAACAATCTTCTTACCAAAGAAGTATATTTATCTTAAGCAACCTTGTAATTATCAATACAATATAAAAGTAATAATCAAACTTATAAGTTTTCAATTATCGAAGGTATTATTAACATTTTGATTGCTACTTTGGCTGGGAGGAGCGAAAGCTTGTGCAGGAGCTTCTAGACTCACGGGAGAATGCCGAAGGCTTGAACTTGCGTCCTTCGTTTGGGCTTACTTCTCCTCATGCGGCAGTGGCAACAAGTCCACTCACGTATATATAGCAGTGAGCGGATAGATTAGGACAAGTCAATTTATTAGAACTTTTATTGTTGTAAGACTTTTTCAACTACAAACATATCCAAAATGAACGAATCCCTGCTATAAGTGCGGCATCTCATCAACAATATTTTGTTATTGTATTTCTATTACTTTTACTCCAGTCTTGAGGCTTACATACCTAGCTATTACACATTTAATTTACATATTTTACGTGAAGACTGCCTTTAGATTTCTCTGTCGGCTACTTGTACCTACATAGGCGCTTAGAAACTTGCCGCCAAGCACAGGCAAATAACTCTATCAATTGTCAATTGTTGATTATTCATTTGGTTGAGTGTATTTACAACACTTTTTATTAGGTGTAATCGAGTAATTAAACACAGCTTAAAATCAGAAAATATCTGAACTTTTTTATAGTTTAATATTAAAAAACTACCTCGCAATTAAGATAAAAAATATAATAAAAGTTCTGCCAAAATCTGATGAAAGTCATATTGCTCGATAGTTATTCCTGATTCGACCCAATTGCCTTACCTAAATATTTACTGGGACGATCGCCCCAAATTCACCTTGACAAATTGGATAAAACTAAAAAAAAAATTAATAAAATTACCTCTGCCTGGGTAAACAAAAAAAGTTTATCTGGCAAAGGCACTGCGAGGCTGCAAATGTCACTTGAATCTACTCCAATATTTGTAGAAATTGATACTTTCTTCCAGAATAATATAGTTATAATGGTTTTGACAACTTGAGAAAATATCTACATATATTATTTTGTTTATATCCGGCATCAATAAAGTTAACTAGTGTCAGCTAATACTTGATATTACATAAGTTTTTAATTTAAAATGTACACAAAAAATATATCGAATATATCTTCAGGTTGACAATCGTACCAAATGGGATAAAAGTAATAAAATCTTGAAAAAATAGTAATAACAGTAATGAATGTCTGAAAGTAATAAAAAAATCATCTCAATGACAAGATCTGTTGTGAGAAGCATCGTACAAGTTAATTCTTTTGTGAGTTTCTTTGAGAAGACAATTAGCTACATCTGCACTTCAAGTCAGATGACTTGAGGTGAAGGACAATAAACTAACAGGCGGTACTGAATCAGTAAAGTCTGTTCGACGCAGTGGATATCGAGATTCGGAAATATGCACGATCGCACTTTTGCTTGGGGCAATGCCAAAAACTGGACTCGTCGAATTGATAGCTGGGGTGAAAGGTTATGGCTAGTAGTGCTGCTATTGGCGGCGGTGCTACTTTTTACAATCAATCTGGGCGAACTACCGTTGCGAGATTGGGATGAAGGTACTGTAGCTGGGGTTGCGCGGGAAATTTGGCAGGGAGGCAATTCCCCGCGCTGGCTTTATCCAACCTTGGGCGGCGCTCCTTATCTGAATAAGCCGCCTTTGATGCATTGGCTGATCGCTTTGGCTTACTCAATTGGCGGTGTAAATGAGTGGACATCACGCTTACCAGGAGCGATGCTAACAGCGCTCTCCATACCGCTACTGTATGGTATAGGGCGAGAAATTTTTCATCACAGATCGCCAGCTATTTTCGCCAGCTTAGTTTACCTGACAATGCTACCAGTCGTGCGGCATGGGCGACTGGCAATGTTAGATGGGGCGGTAGTGTGTTTTTTTCTATTTACTCTCTTTTGTTTGTTGCGATCGCGTCGCAATCTGCGCTACTGTCTGGGCGTGGGCATCGGCTTAGGATTAATTTGTCTGACAAAGGGAATAATCGGTTTACTACTAGGATCTATCGCTCTAATATTTCTCTACTGGGATACGCCGCGCCTAGTGACTAGCTGGTATTTATGGAGAGGAATTGTCTTAGGAAGTGTGCCTGTAGCTTTGTGGTATGCAGCCCAGTGGTTGCATTATGGACACACTTTCACACAAGGGGCAGTTGTAAACCAATCCTTGAATAGAATTTGGTCAACTGTTGAGCAGCATGGGCAACCACCTTGGTATTACCTACTAGAAATCGTCAAATATACTTCGCCTTGGCTGGTGTTTTTACCTGCGGCTGCGATCCACACTTGGAAAAATCGTAACTGGAGTTGGGCAAAGCTGGTTTTAGTCTGGGGTGGGGGTTATCTATTAGCAATTTCACTGATGGGAACTAAATTGCCTTGGTATATTATGCCCGTCTACCCAGCGATCGCCTTAGCTATAGGAGTCAAGTTATCCCATTTCTGGCATCAACCCTATCGAGCAAATTATCCTCGCTTTGTCATTGCATTTTTGACACTACTAGCCGTCGTTGGCTGGGTTGGTAGCTTTTACTTTAGCCCTTGGAGTGCGGCAAAAGACCTAGAGGTACAGCTAATTTTAATTGCCGTTGCGCTAACGATGACGGGGGCTGCTTTTTTGGCACAACAAGGTGATCGACAATTCATTTTGATTTTGTTTTGGGGTATGTATATCTCGTTGGTATTATTTATGACTTCTGGACACTGGGTTTGGGAATTAGCACAAGCCTATCCGGTTAAACCAGTCGCCGCCCTGATCCAAAGTAAAACACCCATTGGGCAAAAAGTTTATACAACATTTGCTTACGATCGTCCTTCTTTAAATTTTTATAGCGATCGCTCTGTGATTGCAGTCGCTCCCAGTCAGCTTGCACAATACTGGCAGCAAAACCCCCCACCCTATCTTTTACTCGAAGAAGCTACTTTAGAAAATTTGCAGCTCAAATGGGTGCAGCAACTGGGTACAGCTGAAGGTTGGACGCTGATTAAGAGGGGCTAGGGAGAGGGGGAGAATTACGAATTATTCTGGTGGGGTGACAATTTTTGTTACTCCCTCTACCATTCCTTCCAAGGGATTTTGTTGATGATTTAGAGTTTCCAGGCTAATGACGCTCACACCCAAGAGAATGGCACTTCCCAAAGCAACGAGAACGGAAGGACGCTTTAGGAATCCAAGGTCGCGCATAATTCTAGCCCAAGGTCTGCTTTGACGGCGTAGCAGGTGAGCTACTACGACTTGTTGTTTACAGTTGTGAGGATCGCGGACGTAGTGACCACTCCAGCAAACGACTAATTTTTCCTGACAATACGGACAGGTATATAAGCCGTGATAGAGCTTGAGTTGCTTAGGTCTATCAGTGCGTTGACAAATGGGGCAAGTAACAGAATGATTACCAAATGTATGAGTGTTCATAGCGCGTCAACCTAGTTCATCAAATCGTGGGGATAATGGTGCTAACTCTTGAGAGAGGATGGATGAGGTTACTAGCCCAAAAGTAAAAAAATCATTACGAAAACCAGAAATAAGAAATGTAAGCGTACTGTTTCAGGCAATGGGGTTGTATATGTTATGCACCCAATAAGGTAGATTATGTCAAGACCACTTGGGTTTTGGCTGGTAAAACTACCTACCGACACAGCTATATTAGCCCCTACCTTTAAGGTTATTAGGAAATTTACTTACTTGCTATAATCTTGTACATCAGTGTTACCAGAAGATTTTGGTTTTTCTGTGCTTGATGTTCGCCCATTTTGAGTTAGATATTATACATTAAGTTTGATTCATTGGCTCAAAGTAATTGAGTCATGTAAAAAGGGTGTTTGTCGCAAATCTATTGCCATTGACAATTATCAATTGGCAACCCACTAGGAGCAAGTAGGCAAGTTGCCCCAGAACCATATTTTCTTGAGAGAAGAGAAAATAAGGGGACATTGGTGCGATCGCAGTTAAACACTGCTCTTACCCATTTAAGCATTCTTATAAGAATTTTTCTTTTGTATTTGGCGGATGGCAAAGCTTCTTAAAACACCTTGCTGCGGGCTTGTTTCTATACTAAATGATCGCTCAAAATGAGAAAATAGGAAATAAAAATTTAAGTTGTGTTCATATTTATCCTTGCTAAATGACATCTGTTTCCCCGACCGAGGTGAGTAAGCGACAAGGTGGGGCGATCGCTACTACTTCCGACTCTTTAACCCACCTACTTAACCGTTTCCAGCCCTCCCCTGAAACCGTTGTCCTTATCTTAGCCCTTCTAATTGGTGGTGGTACGGGCATGGGAGTAGTAACATTTCACTACTTAATTGAGCTAGTCCATCACTGGACATATGTAGATTTAATGGGCGCTCTCTCGACTTGGGGCGCTTGGACATTAGCCCTGGTTCCCATTTGGGGAGGATTAATTGTCGGTTTGATGCTGGTTGGAAAGCAAGACTTTGGTCCAGGGCTATCCTCTCTAATTGCCGCCGCTAGCAAAGGTACGACACGCGGGGCTGTTCTTGGGCTACAACCAGTCACAAAGATGGTAGCCGCAGCAGTTTCTTTGGGTAGTGGTGCTTCCCTCGGTCCCGAAGGACCAAGCGTGGAAATTGGGGCTAACTTTGGTATGCTGCTGGCTCATGTACTGCAAGTGTCTCAAGAACGGCAGCGCTTACTTTTGGGTGCTGGGGCTGCTGCTGGCTTGGCTGCTGGATTCAATGCCCCGATTGCTGGTGTATTCTTTGCCCTAGAAATAGTACTGGGAACCACTTTTGCCAATTCAGCTGTCAGCGTAGTGCTACTAGCGGCAGTCGTGTCGGCATTAATTGCTCAGATTGGTTTGGGAGGACAGCCAGCGTTTACTCTACCTGTTTACGAAGTCCGCAGTCCCCTGGAATTACCCCTCTATATGGGTCTAGGTTTAGCAGCCAGTGTCGTTTCTATTGCCTACACCCAGTTGCTGAGGTTAGGACGAGCTTGCTTTCGGGGAGAAGTTCAAGGGTTTGGTTGGTTAGCTCGCATACCGCTTGCTGTTCATCCGGTAATTGGTGGAGCTGTAGTTGGATTAGTGGCGCTGAAATTACCGCAAATTCTGGGAATCGGTTATGAAACTATCGAAGCAATGCTTCAGGATGTGAAGTTTTCTTTGCAGCTACTGCTGGTATTGCTGGTGATGAAGCTGATAATGACAGCGATTAGTATGGGTAGTGGTTTGGTAGGCGGCGTTTTTGCTCCTGCCATGTTTCTAGGTGCTTCTTTGGGAGCCGCCTACGGTAAAATCCTCGCAGCGCTACTACCACAGTTAAGTATATATATGGCAGGTCCTCCCGCTTATGCGATGGTGGGAATGGCAGCAGTTCTGGCTGGTAGTGCTAAGGCTCCTTTGACAGCAATTTTATTACTGTTTGAACTGACGCGAGACTACCGGATTGTTTTGCCCTTGATGGCAGCTGTAGGATTAAGTGTTTGGCTAGTGGATCGCCTCAAGCCAACAACCACTAATTGCTCAAATTTACAGCAGCTAAATCTGAATTTAGCCCCAGACGAAAATCAGGAAATTATGCAGCAAATGCTGGTAGGGTTGGTGATGAATGAAGCTGCTTTGAAGCTACCAGAATCAATGTCCGTGTGGCAAGCAGGTTTGGCGATGACAAACGCATTCTGCCGCAGTGCTTTGGTTATCGATCAAGCAGGGTTGCTAGTGGGAATTGTGACTTTGGAAGATATTAATCGAGCGCTTGTAGGAAAAACAGGAGTAGATACCGATCTTTTACCTTTATCAAAGCTGATTGACATTTGTACCACTGATATTCTATATGCCTACACCGATGAACCTTTATCTGAAGCTCTAGATCGGATGGCAGCAAGAGGTTTGCATCAGTTACCAGTGGTTGAACGAGATAAAATAGAGCAAGTTCTGGGCTTACTTGAGCGCGATCGCATTGCTTTGACTTGCAATATCGTAGCAACGCGCAAAGCACTGAGCAGTTACCAGTTACCAGTTACCAGTTACTCTTTACCAACTACCAATTCTCCTCCTCGATTAGTTTGAGCTAGCAAGTATTAAAAATCACCCAAAGGCATGGCAAATAGCTGGTAATGTTTGCTCTACAAGAGTGAACAGTGTCTGTTTAAGTAAGACTTTTATGTTCAAATCTCCTGTAGGCACACAATAGAGTTATTAGCTAAGCCTCGACCAAAGATCGTATATTTAACCTATTGCCAATTGTTTTGCGTTATGCTCTTTCTTCGGCAAGGTCTTCTTTTTTACGATCCAGCTGTTTAAGATGAATGTGTTTCTTTCCTAAAGTGATTTCAAACTCGTCCCCAGGTTCCAAACCCATCTGTTTTGTGTAAGCTGAACCAATAAGTAAGTTATGGTTTGATTGCACACTAATTCGATAGCTAGCACTACGTCCTCCACGCCCATTTGCATTGGATGTGGTATCTAACTCAATTCCTTCAGCATCAATCAGGGCATTCAGAAATTTCATCATATTTACACGCTCTACGCCATTTTTAGTAATGGTGTAGTAGCCGCACTCTTTTGCCTTTTCTTCTTTGCTGACGTTCTCTAGCTCTTTGACTTTCTTGAGAAGTGCTTCTCCGGTTAGCGGCTCGATCTTTTTCTTTCTATTCATCAACTTAATGATCTAAAACGAATGGAGCTTTGTGGTTGACAGATCTGTATTTTAAGCTAATTAAAGCTTAAAGTTAGGAAGGCGATCGCTTTGTATTAGCTTAGCTAACTATATTACACTGATTATAGTTATTGTTTAAAGTATTTAATCATCATTCTTACGAAGCAATTAGTTGAAAATAGTATCAGCAAACATCGAACTATTTATACTTTGTCATCTGTCACACTCGCCCTTGTAATCAGCCAAGCGCAGCAATCAATCAGACAACAACAAAAATGCAGCAATAATAGAGGAACGGATGGAAGCGCATGACTAGAAGTGTAGGCGCAAGGTGTGGAGCGAACGAAAGAATTGGGCGCTCACAGAAATTATGGGTCTAGTTTTGTATCTACCTATTTATAGATAAATGAAATTAACAACCAGAGGACACTATAGTGTCAAAGCTTTGCTCGATTTGAGTTTGCAACCAAAATATAAACCAATATCAGTCAGAGCGATCGCCACGAGGCAAGATATTCCAGCTCCCTATCTGGAAAAACTGCTAATTGAAATGCGTCGTGCAACTTTAGTTGAATCAATTCGCGGCGTACAAGGCGGTTATAAATTGGCGCGCGAGCCAGCCCAAATTTCTTTGGGAGAAATCTTAGAGGCTGTAGGCGAAACAATTGAACCTTTACCCCGCCATCATCCTCAAGGACAAGCAGAAGACTGGGTAACTTTTACCCTATGGCAGCGACTGCACCAAAAGCTAAAAGAAGCATTGTATAGTATAACTCTTGCCGATCTTTATTACGATGCCCGCAGCTGGCAAGCTTCTCTTGGTGAGGCAACAAGTTTTGTAGTTTAGGGGCGATAAAAGGATGAAGTATAAAGTGTCAAGTATAAGTCAGATACAAGTGAGCAGTGAAAGAAGGCGCGAAGTGTAAAGTATGAAGTGTAAAGTATGAAGTATGAAGTATGAAGTCAAAAATTTAATCTTTATCCTTTCAACCTTCAACCCTCAACCTTCAACCTTTCCCCTTTTCCCTTTACCCTTCTTTGATTCCCCTTCATCCTTTATCCTCCGTCCTTGTTTTGTATTAATTCTTGCTGCGGTTCTAGATTATCTAATTGGCGATCCTTGGGGTTTCCCTCATCCAGTGCAAGCAATGGGTTGGGTAATTTCTGGCTGGACTCACTTTGCCTTTAAACACTTTAGCAGCCCGCTAACACTGCGCTGTTGTGGAGTATTTTTAGCTATCGGATTAGTAACGGGCAGTGGTGTAGTTGGTTGGGTAATTGTACATACTGCCAGTTTGCTACATCCCCTATTTGGGTTTGCTATAGAGAGTATATTATTAGCTAGCTGCTTTGCTGGTCGCAGCTTAAAAGCAGCAGCTGGGGATGTTTTGCAACACTTAAATGTTGATGATATTGCTTCGTCTCGTTCTACTTTAAGTTTGTACGTTGGTCGGGATACACAACAGTTATCAAAAAGCGAAATCTTACGAGCGGTGCTAGAGACGGTAACGGAAAATGCTACAGATGCAGTAATGGCTCCTTTGTTTTATGCGATCGCTGGTACTTTTATCCCATATATTGGTCCTGTTCCCTTAGCTTTGGCATATAAAGCAGCAAGTACCCTAGATTCAATGGTTGGCTACCGAGAAGCACCATACACCGATTTAGGTTGGTTTAGTGCGCGGCTGGAAGATTATTTAACTTGGCTACCGTGTCGGTTAACAGTCTTGACTTTAGCACTATTATCTGGTAATGCTTGCCAGGTATGGCTGATTTGTCGTCGGGATGCAATCAAAGATCCCAGCCCTAATTCTGGTTGGAGTGAGTGCGCTTATGCAGCTCTGTTGGGTGTGCAAGTGGGGGGTACAAATTGGTATCGTGGCGTAGCAAAGCACAAGCCATTACTGGGAGACGCAATCGATCCGATTACTCCAGAAAAGATCGATCGCGCTTTGCAATTGACAAGGGTTTGCTTTTTGATTTGGCTGGGAGTAGCAACTATGGTAATGGCGATCGCCTTCCCCAAGGGTAGCTTGCTTTAGGCAAGGCGATCGCCCTCGTTTTTTGCCAATGTCTACTCTTGAACCCGCCTTGGCGTTATGAGTTAAAACAGCAACACCTAATACCATTTTAGATTTTAGATTTTGGGGACTTTCGATTGAGAAACTCTTGCTGTGAAACACGAGGGCGAACACCCATTTGTAACCTAATGGGACTTAAACAAAAGTTAAGATTAAAAAAGGGTATAATGCTATCTCAGCACAGCTTTCACGTTGAAAAAAGCTCATGAAAGAAACCACCCCGTCTCCCATGCTTTGAAAGATGGTGTCAAAGATTTAAGGAAGCGATGAATTTAAAAGTTTGACCGTGTTTTAGGGTTATCTGTTAGTGGCAATGCGGATCTGTGGTGACGGTCAAACTTTTATTTTTTGCGCGGTTGTGCAAAGATGATGTCTTTACTCATAAGGCTCAAAAAAGAGAGTTTAGACATTAGACCTCTTGCAAAAGTCAGTCAGGAAGACTCTGTTCTTGAGAAATGTAGCTCATAATTATAGAGACCAGCGATGAGATTAAACCGCAAACTAAATCTTTTTCGACGATTTATATAACGGTCTGATAAAATTTTAAATACTTTGAGTTTTTGATTAATATGTTCAACTACAACTCTAGCTTTTGCTAAATTTTGATTACTCTTTTTCTCTTCATGACTTAACTTACCTCCTCTTGGTTTCTTTTTAGGTATCCGACTGTTAACATGAAGCTTTTATATTCCTTGATATCCTTTATCTCCCAGGCATTTAATATCTTGTGTGAGTCGAAAAATTACTATTTTTAAATATTTTAAAATCATGCTCTTTACCCTTGCCATGAGCCATCCAGATGATTTCACCATTTGCTTGGTTAACCACTAACTGTGACTTAAATGTATGTTGTTTTTTCTTGCCACTGTAGAACTATTTTTGTTTTTTTTAGGACGTTCTATAGGACGATCTGTAACGTCAATTACTACTACTTTTATGCTGCCATCATATTTTTTCAGCTTTTTTCTGGAAGAATAAAAGTTCTTGACTGAATCAGAGCGGATTCAACTTTACGGATAATACGATATGCTGTTGACTCATTCACTCCCCAAGATTGCCCAATATGAAAATAGGTGCGGTACTCTCTCCAATACTCCATTACATTTGGCGCAAAAAATAAAAATCTTGCTCTCTTTCAAGATCTCTCGCTCTCAACCTATAAACCCTAATACAGGGCAAGATTTTTATTTTCAAGCCTTCCTTAATGTCATCAACAGTTGGTCTTCCAATTTCAACTTACTGGGCCTACCAGGTGGCTTCTGTGACGGGGGCTTGTTTTATGACTGACATCATTGCTTCAAAAGTCTCAGGTTGCACACCACATAGGCGTTTGAACTCTGAAGGCGCGACTGTGTTTGACCGCATCGTAGCTCATGGTTTTTGATCTACTTATCTCCCCTTCCCCTACCCTTTTGCAAGAGGTCTATTATTTAGGGGGATTATTGCGTTAGGATCGGGCATCAGAAAAATTACCAATAGGAGACAACAAGAGGCTTTCACAGGTGTATCAAAAGTTTTGGGCAGTGCAATGAGAGCGAACTAGTAAATGCGTCGCGTGTTGAAACCGTAACAATTCCCGATGGCACACACTATCTGTTTTTGGAGCGTCCAGAGCGCCGACGAAATCAGTTTATTGAACAAGTTTCGGCTTTTTCCTTCCATCGGTTGAAAATTGGCAAATTCTCTCATTATCCCCTTATCTTCGTGCCATTCGTTTTAATTCCTAAGAGGTTATTTATGAAGAAAGCAGGGTTGAGGCAAGAAACTCTTACTATTATAGGAGAATTCTTTTGCAGTATGTTTAATAACAACAATTGCTTACAAGAGTAAACCCGCACCAGCGAGAATGGTAAAGAGCGCATCCTAAAATACTTTAATTTCTTCCTTCCCGTCAATCAAGTCAGAGCCGACGACATAAAAATCTTGCGGATAGATCCAGTGAGTACCTAGAGGTCCGTGAATTTGAATTCCAGTCATGACGGCATACTTAAATACCGAACAATCCAAAGTATTTAATAGGCTTTTGACATCGTTGGAAATAATTCTACAGGCTAATTTTGTCACTTCTACTAAACTAGGTTTATCCCCATAGGTAAGGGTTGAAAGAATTTTCTGCCGAATAATCGTTTGTTCGATATCCTGCATATCCATTTCTAGTTTTAAATGACCAGATGCCAACTCTTTGACAACTGTTTCTAATGCTCCACAGGCATGGGAAACTTTCTGAACACCATCTCGATAGACACTGCCAATATCACCATATCTAGAAATAGCAATATGGGGCATAGCATAGAAGGTAAAACGACGGATTCCATCAACGATAGGGGTATGATCGCATGCAGCAGCTAACCCAGTTTTCCCCATCATGACGAACCCAGCCAAGCTGCAACAATTAAAGCTTTTCCCCCAATATCTAATTACTTCTGCAAATAGAGGCTCGGCAATTTCATCCCGACAAATTGCTGTCATTCCCATCGTGTTTTCATCACAAAAACCGTAGGCACTTAAGCTTTGAAAAGTCTTTCTCATGTACTTGCTCATGGGTAAGGCTCCTAAAAAGTGAGTAGAGAGCGTTTGATGAAATGCTGGAAACACATTAGGGTCATATCCATTGAGCGTCTGGGGAATAGTTTCACCAAATTGATTGACGGGAATCGAATCGGGAATCTGGGTCATCTCCTAATTGCTCCTAACTAACTAGTAAAATCCGCTGTTGACTAGGGCGTGGAAGCTAGAACTGTTGCCGGATTAAAAATTTGAGTTGAGTCTCATTCATATTCAACATCTATGCTTGCCTGAATGACAACCTCAAAGCAACGCTTCGCCAATAATATAGCCTTAACTTGATACTAAACGCCAACCAAGCGCCTCAAACATTACCCCTACGGACGGAAATAACATAGACAAATGCCCCATGCGTCCCACTTTTAAACTTATGATGATTGGTGAACGCGAAAAAAGCTGTGCGAACTGATTTTCCTGATTAAAGACTAATGGTTTTGAGCTTGGCATTACCGTCGAACACTACCTACAACCCTAATGTATTGGTTTACAGGCTGGTACTACGCTCTAGTGGTAAAATTAGCTTTATGAGAATAAAACCTTTCTGAATTTACTGCACGATTGCGCTCCTTATTAGAAGCGATTTGAAACAGGTTTTTTCTCTGGAATTTGGCGACAAAAAAATAGGGAACCTTGAGACCACACAAATCCGCGTTGATACCAACAGACAACCTAAAGAAGGTTCCCCATTTTTTCGAGCGAGTGCCTCCCTCTCACATTCACCCAATAATCCCCTTAAATAATGTCTAAACTCTCTTTTTTGAGCCTTATAAGTAAACACATTATGAAATCTTTGACACCATTTTTCAAAGCATGGCGGCATGGCAGCAGGGGTGGTTTCTTTCATGAGCTTTTTTCAACGTGAAAGCTGTGCTGAAATAGCATTATATTCTTTTTTAATCTTAACTTTTGTTTAAGTCTCACTAATTAACTGAAAATGGTATAACTCATACAATGCAAGGTCGGATTAAATCTAGAATCTAAAATCTAAAGTCTAAAATTTCTCTAGCCCCAAAAATCATGCCCACTAAAGTCGTTGAGATTTTATCATCAGAAGAAATTCGTCGTACGCTTACTCGCCTCGCTTCCCAAGTGGTCGAAAGGTCGCGTGATTTATCCGAATTAGTCATACTAGGTATTTATACAAGAGGTGTTTCTATAGCTCATCTATTGGCTCGTCAAATTGAGATTTTAGAAGGAATCTCAGTACCAGTAGGGGCTTTGGATATTACTTTCTATCGGGATGATCTTGATTCTATTGGTGTACGAACGCCTGCTAAAACTGATATTTCCTTCGATTTGACTGGTAAGACGGTTTTGCTGGTAGATGATGTCATTTACCAAGGGAGAACAATTCGAGCCGCCTTGAATGCAGTAAATGATTATGGTAGACCGTCAGCTATTAGGCTTGCTGTCTTGGTGGATAGAGGTCATCGTGAATTACCAATTCATCCAGATTTTATCGGTAAGCAACTACCCACTTCTAAGGAAGAAAAAGTTAAAGTTTACCTACAAGATTTGGATGGACGCGATGCAGTGGAGTTAATTGGTAGTTAGATGTGCATAGAAATTATTTACATCCACTGACATTCCCAACTATAGACTGTGCGACGATTAAATATTAGACCTCCTGCACGAATGTTTGGTAAGGGCGGGTTTATCGAGATTTTCATATGGAAATAAGGATTTTTAGTTAACCCGCCTCTACGTCTGGCGCGAACATGATTGGATTCATGCAGGAAGTTTATTAAATATCTAAATATCAGTTAAATATCAAAAACTACCGACGGAAATGAGCCTTAGCACCTTCATTCTTCACACGACGGCGAACCAAATATTCAACATGATATAAATAAGCTGCAATTATGGTTCGCCCGATGACTGGTGCTGATAGTAAATGTTTTGGCTCGTCCCAAGCAAAAAGCGTTTGCATATAGTATAGGAAAGCATACCCTGATGAATCACTAGAGAAAGCAGCAAGAATAGCTATAGCGAGTATCGTTGATATAACAATCACTAGCCAACCGTACATCCCTTCCCACCAGCTCATCAGTCCAGGGAAGAATCCTTCAGTTTTTTCTGAAGCTTGAGGATCTGGGAAATACCGATCTAAATACAAATGTAGCAAATGGTGAGCGAAAGCAATTACTAAGATAGGCAAGAGGATAGATAACGTTGCCAAAGACCACATTAAGTGAGATGATAAATTTTGCTCTAAGAATTGAACTATTGGTTTACTAGTGAGCTTTATACCAAATGCGATCGCGCCCATCAGGACGGTTAACAAGATCGCACTTAGCCATGAACCTGGATAGGGAATCCAAGCAGGGGAATTTTTCATAAGTTATACCTAGAGACTATTGATTGGAGGATTACTTAGATCATCCTGTCTCTAGGGATATAGTGACTTCAGTGAAAACACCGTTCTGAAAATTCACAATTATTGTTTTTGGCTATATACTCCAGTTTTGAATTAACTATTTCCATTCAATGCAGGGTTTAATTCAGGAGACACCACCTTGCCAACATCAGCCGGATCTAGCTCTTCCTTACCAATAGCAACTAGCTCGTCAACTGTATAGGCTCTTCTAGCTGGCTCTGACCAAGTGAATGGAGCTAGATGCGTCAGCACATCAGGATCAGGCTTGACTGTCGCACCATTTTCCAAACGGCACAGTTTGTCTTTATCGATAACTTTATATCCCCAATACTCATTCACCCCATCGGCAAAGTCACGCAAACTAAGACCGCACCCTTCGTCTTGGCGCATTCTAGCTTGAATGAGGATTTTCGCCAGCCGCTCTCTACCTGTAAGAGTGAATCCACTTTTACGCTTTCGATACAACATTGCCAAATAACTTTGAGTTCCCCATTGTCAAGCTAGCACAACCAATTCAAATAATTTCAATAAAGTCTGCGACTTTTATATAATACATTATGGTATAATACTAGCAATAGTCATCCGAGTAGATGATATTGCCAAAAGGTTAGAGCTACCGAGCAAAGTCGAGCAATCAAATTATGGCAAAACGCTTAACAGACTTCCTTGATCCCAGAACTTTGAACATTACCCTATCCGACATTGCACAAGGGATAGAACAGCCAGTAGAGAAAGTTTACCTTCCACAAAAAGCACAAAAGGCTGAGGACTGGAAGTGGGCAAATATCTTTCTAGTGGTGGTTGAGGGCGCTGGGGGAAGGTTTTGCAGCTATCGTGTACTGCGCTGCTGGCTAGAAGCTGTAGTTAATTTGTTAACTAGCTGCATGGACTGCCAAACTTTAACAGAATTGATTGAAGTAACTGGGTGGGAACTGCAACACTTTAATTATCCAGAAGCGCACAAAAAGCAGTTACAAAAAGTGCTGGAGGAACAAAAAGCCAGACTAGAAGAACTCCTCGCACAATCATCGCAGTTGATCAAAGCTTGGGAGTGGGCGCGGGGATGGGAACCTATACTTAAATCATGTCTTGATGAGCCATCTTTAGACATAGCTGTGCAACTTTTCAAAACCCAAAGGCGGCAGTTTGCGGCGTATCAAGAAGCGATCGCATGGGTGCAGCAAGTAGGAAGAGTGCATCGAGCTTGTTTGCAGGGATGATTCAAAAGCGATAGATTATTCCTCTAGCTCTTCTGGCAGGATCGGTGCATTCAGCGTCAAACTAGATAAACTAGCATCGAACTATCGACACCCATTCATGCAGACGCTGGAAAAGACTCACCCCCAACTTCAAGAATTAAAAACCCTGCTGGCTGAAATTAACGATATTGAATCAGCTGCTTCCCTACTCTACTGGGATCAGGCAACTTATATGCCTGCTGGTGGTGTGGCGGCGCGGGGACGGCAGATGGCTACCCTGCGACATCTGGCACATACAAAATTTATTGACGCAAAAATCGGGCAGCTACTGGAAGATTTACGCTCATATCAAGAAAGCTTGCCTTATGATTCCGATGAAGCTAGCCTGATTCGGATTACTCGCCATGATTATGATAGAGCGGTAAAAATTCCTGCCTCCTTTACAGCTAAATTTTCTCAACATTCTACTGATTGTTATGAAGTTTGGGCAAAGGCGAGAGCAGAGAATAATTTTGCTTTGGTAGCGCCATATCTAGAAGAAACTCTGGAACTCAGCCGCGAATTAGCTAACTTTTTCCCTGGT
This sequence comes from uncultured Chroococcidiopsis sp., assembly GCA_964248365.1. Taxonomy (GTDB): domain Bacteria; phylum Cyanobacteriota; class Cyanobacteriia; order Cyanobacteriales; family Chroococcidiopsidaceae; genus Chroococcidiopsis. Next base: position 52,226 of record CAXTYC010000022.1, read on the forward strand.
TATGAGCATATTGCCGATCCGCTAATCGAAGAAGCTGACTATGGGATGAAGGCAGAAAGTGTGCGATCGCTATTTGCCCTCTTACGAAAAGAGCTAGTACCAATTGTAGAAGCGATAACTTCCCAACCGAGCGCTGATGCTTCTTGTTTGCATCAGCATTACCCCGAAGCCGAACAAATAGCATTCAGCCTGGAGGTAATTAGACAGGTTGGTTATGATTTCCAAAGAGGAAGGCAAGACAAAACTTTACATCCATTCATGACCAAATTCTCGACGGGGGATGTACGCATTACCACCCGCGTTAGAGAAAATGACTTGAATGAAGGGCTATTTAGCACCATTCATGAAACCGGACACGCCTTGTATGAGCAAGGCATTAATCGAGAATATGAAGCAACGCCCTTGGCTGGGGGAACATCTTCAGGAGTGCATGAGAGTCAATCTCGGCTATGGGAAAACTTTGTCGGACGTAGCCGGAATTTTTGGAAGTTTTTCTATCCCCACCTGCAAGGAGTATTCCCCACCCAGCTAAGTCAGGTGTCATTAGAGACATTTTACCGAGCGATTAATAAAGTCGAGCGATCGCTCATCCGCACCGATGCTGATGAGGTAACATACAACCTGCACGTCATGATTCGCTTTGATCTGGAACTGGGGCTACTAGAAGGTAAATTAGCAGTGCGTGACCTTCCCCAAGCCTGGAATGAACGCTACAGATCTGATCTTGGGATTGTACCTCCAAATGACAGCAACGGGGTTTTACAGGATGTACATTGGTACGGTGGCATGATTGGGGGGATGTTCCAAGGTTACACTTTAGGCAATCTAATGAGCGCCCAATTTTTTATGGCTGCACTCAAAGCCAATCCCGAAATTCCAAGTCAAATCGAGACAGGTAATTTCAGTCAACTACACGACTGGCTGAAACAAAACATTTATCAGCACGGTCGCAAGTACACAGCAGGGGAATTGGTTGAGCGCGTAACGGGAAGTCCTTTGAGTATTGACCCATTTATCGCTTACATCAAGCAGAAATTTGGGGAACTCTATGAAATTTAGGGGCTGGGGGCTAGAGGCTGGGGGCTAGGAAGAGGGGGAGAGTGGGTATCGCTTGGAGAGTGGGTTCGCACGGAGAACTACACAACTCCTGACTACTGACTACTGACTACTGACTCCGAGTCCCTTTTCCCTTTTCCCTTTTCCCTCGCCCCTAGCCCCTAGCCCCTAGTAAGAGCGCCCCTCCAGTATTAACGAGTCAATTTTTCAGGAAATGTGCTATGTCCGAACTGCTCCAGACTGTGTTAGAGAGTGAAGAAAGAAGCGATCTGCGTGCCTTTGTTAGTGACTTACGCCATCAAGAAAAGCGGTACTTATTAAGAAACGATATTCTCACGGCTTATGCCCAGTATTGCTCTAAGTATCACAAGCCAGAAGAGTTTTTCTCTGCTTCAAATTTAAGCAAACTAATTTACTACACCCAGGAAATTATTCAGGAGGACAGCAACCTATACCTAATTATCCGACCGAAAATTGCCAGTCAAGAAGTCTATAGGCTGACGGAAGACATGGCAGTTGAGTCGCTGACGGTTGAGGAGTTGCTGGATTTGCGCGATCGCCTCGTCAATCGCTTTCACCCGAATGAAGGCGGCATTCTAGAACTGGATTTTGGTCCATTTTACGACTATACGCCGACGATTCGCGATCCCAAAAATATTGGCAAGGGAGTGCAGTATCTCAACCGCTATTTATCAAGCAAACTGTTTCAAGATCCCAAGCAATGGCTAGAGAGTCTGTTTTCTTTCCTAAGACTGCACCAATATAATGGCGTTCAACTGCTAATTAACGGACGGATTCAATCGCAAAAGCAGCTATCAGATCAGGTGAAAAAAGCTTTGACATTTGTGAGCGATTTGCCAACGGATGAACCCTACGAAAGATTCTCTTTTGTCCTACAAATGATGGGTTTTGAGCCAGGTTGGGGGAATACCGCAGGTCGAGTGCAGGAAACTCTAGGCATACTCGATGAATTGATTGACTCTCCCGATCCCCAGACACAGGAAGCCTTCATTTCCCGCATCCCGATGGTCTTTAAGATCGTTCTGGTGTCTCCTCACGGTTGGTTTGGACAAGAGGGAGTTTTGGGGCGACCTGATACTGGTGGTCAGGTAGTATATATCCTCGACCAGGTAAAGAGCCTAGAAAAACAGTTACAGGAAGATACCACACTGGCTGGTTTGGATGGTATGAGTGTCAAACCAAAGGTGATTATTCTTAGCCGTCTGATTCCCAATAGTGATGGCACTCTTTGTAACCAAAGATTAGAGAAGGTTCACGGAACGGAAAATGCTTGGATTTTGCGCGTACCTTTGCGAGAATTTAATCCTAAGCTAACTCAAAACTGGATTTCTAGGTTTGAGTTGTGGCCCTATCTAGAGACATTTGCGATCGATGCCCAAAAAGAACTACTGGCAGAATTGCAAGGCAAACCTGACTTAATCATCGGCAACTATTCCGATGGGAATTTGGTAGCTTTCCTGCTAGCACGGCACATGAATGTAACTCAGTGCAACATTGCCCATGCCTTGGAAAAGTCCAAATACTTGTTTAGTAACCTCTACTGGCAAGATTTGGAAGATAAATATCACTTTTCATTGCAGTTTACGGCTGATTTGATTGCGATGAATGCTGCTCATTTCATCATCAGCAGTACCTACCAGGAGATTGTAGGTACGCCTGACAGCGTGGGACAGTATGAGTCTTACAAGTGTTTCACGATGCCAGATTTATATCATGTTGTCAATGGCATTGAGTTATTCAGTCCCAAATTCAATGTAGTTCCACCAGGGGTGAATGAGAGTTATTACTTTCCCTACTCGCGTCTAGAAGATCGAATACAGAGCGATCGCCAACGTGTGGAAGAATTGCTATTTACCCTCGATGATCCCGCTCATGTATTTGGCAAACTTGACGATCCAAGCTTGCGCCCAATTTTTTCCGTTGCGCGGCTTGACCGAATCAAGAACTTAACTGGATTGGCAGAATGCTTTGGTAAGAGTTCGTCTTTGCAGTCACAATGCAACTTAATTCTGATTGCTGGTAAGTTGCGTGTAGAGGAATCAGGCGACAACGAAGAACGCGACGAAATTGTTAAGCTCTACCACATCATTGACGAATACAATTTGCACGGCAAAATTCGCTGGCTGGGAGTGCGCCTTTCTAAGAGTGAATCTGGTGAAGTTTATCGAGTAATTGCCGATCGCCAAGGAATTTTTGTTCAACCAGCTTTGTTTGAAGCATTTGGGTTGACGGTTCTAGAGGCGATGATTTCAGGATTACCAACTTTTGCTACCCAGTTCGGTGGTCCCTTGGAAATTATTCAGGACAAGGTGAATGGCTTTTACATTAACCCGACTCACGAAGACGAAACAGCAGAAAAGATTCTAGATTTTGTTACCAAGTGCGAACAGAATCCTAACTACTGGTATGAAATTTCCACCAGAGGTATTGACCGAGTTTACAGTACTTACACTTGGAAAATTCACACTACGAAACTTCTATCGCTGGCGCGAATTTATGGTTTCTGGAACTTTAACTCTAAGGAAAACCGCGAAGATTTGTTGCGCTATCTTGAGGCTTTGTTCTACCTAATTTACAAACCAAGGGCGCAAAATCTTCTAGAGCAGCATCTGCATAGTTAACTAGGGACTGGAGGCTAGGGGCTAGGGGCTAGGGGCTAGAGGAAAGCTGGGGAATCTGACGCTCTATTATACCATATCCCAGCTTTCAAGTCAAGAAATTTGAATGCACTTTCTCTCTCAGAGGAGTCAGAGGAGTCAGCCCCCTTTTGCTCTCTTCCTAGCCCCTAGCCCCTAGCCCCTAGCCCCTTAAATTTAGGCGGGATGAAAGTAAAAGGCTAATCCTAAAACTGTGTAGGTTGCTAATAGCAGCGTTCCTTCTAACCAGTTAGAACGTCCGTCTAAACTAATCAGATTTGCTACTACTACAGCTATAGCTACAGCTACAACATCAAACGGATTGAAGTCTAGATCCATTGGTTGACCGATCGCTTGTCCCACCAAAACTAGCAAGGGAGCCATAAATAGCGCCACTAGCAGGCTAGATCCCATTGCAATTGATACGGACAAATCCATATTATTTTTAATTGCTACCCTTACGGCAGTAACATATTCTGCTGCACCACCAATCAGAGGTAAAAGAATCACGCCTGTAAATAGGGGAGTCAACCCTAATCCTTCTGTTGCTTCCTCGACAACGCCGACAAATAATTCTGACTCATAAGCGACTGCAACTGTAGCTGCTAATAGTACACCTATCCACAGATATAAATTAGGTTTGTGTGCTGGTTCGAGGGTAGTATTTTGTGATTTTCCATCTGACAAATCTACTAATCCCACATCGTAAAGGTAGCTGTGAGTTTTCAAGGAAAACACTAGCGTCAGGGCATAAACTACGATTAATACGATCGCCACCCACATTGAAAGATTGCGAATTGCCTCTGGTTTCACTCCATTTGAGGTTTCAATTACTAACGTAGGCAAAATAATCGCAATCACTGCCAAAGTCATGGAGGAACCATTTATCCGCGCTACGACGGGCTTAAAATCTTGTTCCTTATACCGCAATCCACCCAACAGCATGGAAAACCCCATGACTAAGAGTAAGTTGCTGATAATTGTGCCACTAATACTCGCTTTCACAATATCGACTAACCCTGATTTCAGGGCAACTAGGGCAATGATTAGCTCAGTAGCATTGCCAAAAACTGCATTTAACAAAGCACCAATCGCCGAGCCAGTAACGATGGCTACTTCTTCAGTTGCAGTACTTAACCAAATTGCCAGGGGAATGATTGCGATCGCAGATGTGATAAAAACAGCCAGCGATCCCCACTCTAAATAATGAGCTGCAATCGAAATCGGAATGAAGATTAACAAGCCAAGAGTAATAATGTTTTTGATTGTCATGCACGACTATCCAATACAGTTATCAGTTATCAGTTATCAGTTATCAGTTATCAGTTACTAGATTACGCCCCTATTGGCTTCTATTTGTAACTAAAACTATATTTTTGTGTAGCGATCGCCCACGTCTAATTGCAAAAATATTAAACTAATCTTAACCCAATCCTATCTTGCAGCTTAATTAAATTAAGTTGCGGTCTGTAACCCCAGATAGAGGAATTTGAGATTTGAGATTTGAGATTTTAGATCAGGCATGGTGATGAATTCGTGTCTTTTACGCACTCGGCGTACCAGCCACTTGCCGATTCGTGAGAAGCGCGACCCAAATCTTGGCATCAGGCGCGACGCAATAATCCCTCAATTAGCTTTGAAGGCACAAAAATAACCTGGCTACCAGTGTAGAGATGTAGCATGGCACGTCTCTACATATACAGTCTCGTATAAGAATTGTAATTTTTTGGATAATACTGCATGACTTCTGCTGCCCAACTGCCAGCTGCTGCTGGATCAAATTTTCCACACCTTCAGGATGTTAAAGAAACCTTCCTTGATCCCCCTCAAATAGCTACAGGTGTATACGTAACCGTTCACGGTCATTTCTATCAGCCTCCCCGCGAAAACCCTTATCTGGATGCGGTTGAGCGACAGGCAGGTGCTGCACCTTTCCATGACTGGAATGAGCGAATTCACCATGAATGCTATCGCCCCAATGCCTTTGCCAGAGTGTTGAATGAGCAGGGCGAAGTAGTGGGGATCGTCAATAACTATGAGTATTTGAGCTTTAATATTGGTGCGACGCTGATGTCGTGGCTAGAACGCTACGACTTAGAAGTTTACCAGCGGATTTTAGAGGCAGACCGCAAGAGTTGCGATCGCCTAGATGGTCATGGCAATGCGATCGCGCAAGTATATAACCATGCGATCATGCCTCTGGCAAACGAACGAGATAAATACACTCAAATCCGCTGGGGAAAAGCAGATTTTCGCTCCCGCTTTGGGCGGAATCCTGAAGGAATGTGGTTAGCTGAAACAGCCGTCGACTATGCAACTTTAAAAGCATTAGTGCAAGAAGGCATTCGCTTCATTATTTTGGCTCCTTCTCAGGCTCAGCGTTGTCGCCCCTTCCCCACCGATGACCAACACAAAGGCGAGTGGCACGAAGTCGGCGGTAGTCAAATTGATCCCACTCGTCCCTATCGGTGTTTCCTCAAACCAACCCACGACACGATCCCCCCAACCCCCCTTCATAAGGGGGGCAAGGGGGGGCCCTACATCGATATCTTTTTCTACGATGGACCGATTTCTAGGGATATGGGCTTTAGTGATACCTTGGACAATTGCCATCACTTGATCGGACGAATTGGTCAAGCAGTGCGCGGGGATCACCGAGCATCTCAATTAATTTCTGTAGCAACAGATGGCGAAACCTTCGGTCATCATAAAAGAGGGACAGAAAAGACCTTGGCTTATGCCTTTTTAGCAGAATTTCCCTCCCTCGGTTGGCAAGTGACGAACTTTGCCCATTACCTCAGTCTGCATCCCCCCACTTGGGAAGTGGAACTCAAACCTGTGACAGCTTGGAGTTGCGCTCACGGTGTAGATCGGTGGCAGGATGATTGTGGTTGCGGTGGTGGCGGCGGCTGGCATCAAAAATGGCGTCGTCCCTTGCGCGATAGTCTTGATTGGCTCAGGGATCAGTTAATTGATGTGTACTCGTTTGTTGGTAGGCAGTTGTTGCGCGATCCCTGGCAGGCGCGAGATGAGTATATTCAAGTTATACGCGATCGCTCACCAGAAAACGTCAGTCACTTCTTATCACGCCATCAAACCCATGAACTTACAGCAGCCCAACAAGTAGACGCACTGCGCCTATTAGAAATGCAGCGTCACGCCCTGCTAATGTATACCAGCTGTGGTTGGTTCTTTGAAGAACTATCCCGCCCAGAAGGAACACAGATTTTGCGCTATGCTGCCAGAGCAATGGAACTAGCTGGGGATGTAGCTGGTGTACAGCTAGATAAAGAATTTATTAACCGCCTTAGCCTAGCTACCAGCAACGTTGATTTCTTCAAACACGGTGGAGAAGTCTACCGCCAATTGGTCTTAACAGCCCAAGTTAGCATCAAACAAGTTGCCGCACAGTATGCGATTACTTCGCTGTTTAGAAAAGGAGTCAGTAGGGGAGCAGGCGTTGCTGGGGGAGCTAGGGGAGAATTCCTAATCCCTGATCCAAAATCCCTGATCCAAAATTCCCCAGTCTCTAGTCCCCAGCCTCTAGCCCCTAGCTTCTCACAACACATCTACTGCTATAGTGCCCATCAGTTAGACTACCAGCTACAAAGCATAGGAACGCTGACGCTAGCTGTGGGGCAACTGAAGCTAGTTTCACAAATTACCTGGGAAAGTGAACATTTAATATTTGCTGTTCTTCATCTGGGAGGGTGGGATTTCCACTGCTGCATTCAACCGTTTACCGGACGGCGCACCTATAGTCAAATGAAAGAAAAGGTGTTTGAGGCTTTGCAGCAGGCAAGTGCCGCTCATGCTATCAAGGTGATGATGCAGATGTTTGGGGATCAGTCGTTTAGTTTACAAGATCTGTTGCCAGAGGAACGACACCGCATTATGCAGCTGCTAAGTCAGGAAACACTGACACGCTTGGATCAGCTTTACACTCAGGTTTACCGAGATAATTATGGTGTATTGATGGCTTTTCATCGGGATCAACTACCAGTACCGCAAGAGTTGCAAGTAGCAGCCCAAATTGCCCTAAGTCATCGATGCTTGCACCTGGTGCGATCGCTGTGTGAAGAAATTGACGTGAGGCAATCATTTTGGGATCATCTGGGTGAGTTAGAGACAGTCGCACTAGAAGCTAAGCATTTACGTTGTCAGCTAAATATCCCGCAAGGCAAGCAAACTTTAGAACAGTTAATTGGGCGATCGCTCTGGCAGTTGTTGCACAACACCAACCCAGACACAGTTGAAGCGGCTCTGCAAAGACTAGAGCGACTAATTGATGTAGCATATCAGCTAAATCTCGGCTTATCAATAGATCGAATGCAGGAAATATATTTTGGCTACCTGCACAGTCAAATTGTGCCTTGGTATCTGCATCAGCAAAACCAACTTGCCCAGCCTGATTGTCATAATAATTCTAATCAATTCATCTGGGATACCAATCAACTACGTCATCTACTCAAATTAGGACGACAGCTTGGCATAGATGTTAGTTTTTGGCTAAATCAACTCAATTAAAAGTAGGGTGGACAATGCCCACCTTCAACCTGGGAGCGAACAAAGGAGGTTCTACCTCCCAAATAATTCTTCTCGTTCCCAGATGGGCAATGGCTACTAGCTCTACTAGCCTCTTTAATTCCCCCATTGATCCCCCTCCCGTCCCCCAATTCATCGGCGGACTCCATAGGAGGCTGCGCCATTAGTATTAGGGGGGGCTAGGGGGGATCTGAACTGCCAATTCTTGCCATTTTTTGATAGTTGAGCGCAATGGTTTAACTATAGTTTGATTAACTCTTTCTACCACATTTATAAACATTTGTAATCTGTGTTTATTACATTCGTATCCCACTTTATTACTAAATTCTTGAAAAACATGAATGTCTTTACCATCAAAATAACGACATTCATATTGAGTTATTTCCTCTCGCTCAGATTTATACTTTATACACTTACAATTTTTATCAATTTTACCAACAGATAACCTGTAAATTTTGGGATTTACACTTTTAGCATAGTCGATATATTCTATTGCTCCATTTTTGACATTAACCCACTCTCTGCTATCAGATTTTGCCTTTTCTTGCAGCAGCAGCAATTGCATAGTCGCCGCTAGCATAAAAGAGCCAATGCCAACCACCTCTAAACTCTTTAATTTATTGAGCAAATTCCCATTTTTGTTAATTAAATAATCAAGCTGTAAATTACTATATTTGCTCGCGTTTATATGTTCTTTTATTAAACTAGTTTCTACTTCAATTTCTCTAACTATGCTAACGCTACATGGCTGATTAATAATATTACAAGTATCGTTAATAGCATTTCTATTAAGCTGTAAATAATCGGGAGCTAGAAATAGTATATCAATTAAGTTTTGATTTCTACTAGTTAATGCTTGACTAAACTTTGCTAAGACAAATTGCCAATTTATCGTTAAAGTCTGCATTTTTAATTCATGAACAAGAAAAAGTTTACTTGACTGTGCTACTTCAACAAAATTTGGCAAAGGCATTTTATTAACTTTGTCTTCTAGCTGTTCTGAAATATTTGTTAGTTTTAAGCTCATCAGAGTTTCAGAAACTAATTGTTTTTGCTTTGGTGTCAACCTTTGCCAACCACTACCCCAAAGGTTAGCAATTTTGGTGCTGTTATTATCGTCAGAATTTTGAAAAGACATATAGCGGTTAGCGGTTAGCTGGCGCGCGGTTAGCTGTTGCGAGAACGCGGTTAGCTGCTAACCGCTGATCCATAGTTCCCTTGCAGATGGTGATCTTTGATATTCATTAGTCTATCAGTTGCTACTTGCTACTTGCTACTTGCTACTTGCTAATTGATTAACGACGCTCCCTAATAGTATTTCATGTCTCAAATAGGATGGCGATATAACTTTATACTTCTAGCAAAAATTTTTATTAAATAATTTAATAAATGAAACTTCTGCTTGAGTGAGGCAAAGGGATAAATACATATTGACAAAATACTCTGTATTCATCTATTTCTTTGTGGTTGAATTAAAAATAAATGAATCTGAGAAAAGGCTTAGTAGATATATATAGAAACGAGGCTTTGAAGTAACTTCAAAGCCTACAACGTCCAAGAATTAGTATTAAACACTTAACATAATCAAACTAAAAATGTCTGTACGGTTTCGTACATTATCTCATACTACCAACAAGCTATTACCGCGTTTAACTACTACCACCACCTAGCAGACGCGAAAATTCATTATTAATTACGTCATAACATTCGCAGGCTACTAATTTCATTTTCTCTCGATCTATGACAGTGATTCTGCCACGAGAGTAGCGAATCATTCCCGCTTGCTGAAGCGCTATAGCTGCGACTGTGACACCGGAGCGACGTGTACCCAGCATCTGGGAGATAAATTCTTGAGTCATTACTAGTTCCGAAGCCTGAATTTGATCTTGAACTGTCAGTAACCAACGCGCCAATCGCTGTTCTACTGTGTGGTGACGGTTGCAAGCAGCCGTTTGTGCAACTTGGCTAAATAGCGCTTGTGTATAGAGTAGTAGAAGACTTTGCATAGCACCACCTCGACTGAATTCAGTTTTCAGCTGTTCGGCTTTCATCCGCATGGCACTACCAGGCATTTGCACGAGCGCTTGGATATTCCCGCTACAGTTACCTCCCCAGCACACAGGCAAACCCACCATACCTTCTTTTCCCACTAAAGCGACTTCAGTCGTCGAACCGTCCTCCATCAGTGATATAAAAGAAACTAATGCTTGATGGGGGAAATAGACATATGTAATTAATTCACCAATATCGTAGAGCAGCTGCTGATTTGAGAGCGCAACGAGTTCTAGATGCGGTATCAGGCGTTGGTAATCATCAATAGGTAGAGCAGCGAGAAGTTGATTTTCCCTTGGTAGAGAGTAATCAATGGATACCGACACTAGAAGCCTCCTCATTATGTGCAGCTAAGCAACAGATCAAGATCTTAGCTATGGAGCTGGAGTATCGTTATAATCCAGATACATAGGCGACATAAATATATATAGCTAGATACTCTTAGTAGGTTATAGAGCGACAGCTAGCACTTTTACACTAGGCAAGGGAGATGGTGGAGAATTGAGATAAGGTGCTCGATTACTTCTGACGACTGACATTTGGACGACATGACATGGCTGCTGTTGTATGACAGTGGCAATTTGAGCGTTTGCCGCGATCGCACAATAGTCTTGCCATTAAGTCACAACATTCTACACCGAACTTGCAGAGGGATATGTACTATACCGTACATAAGCGGTTGCTATATTGACTTTATCGGTATTGTGGTTGTAAAGTAAGTCACTTTTGGCATGAAAAAGAGGAACTAAAACTTGTTTCCTTTGCTGATGCCACTATTTTTAATTAAAAAAAATTAACAGTATAAAGAATTTACCAATGTATGGATCTCAATCAAATCAGAATTATAGTCTCAATCAGCTTTTAGCTGCTTTGCCACCGTCAGGCTATGCAAGGATCGCACCCCATTTAGAAATTGTTAGATTGGATTTTAAGCAAGTTCTCTACGAACCCAAACAACAGATAGTTTATGTTTATTTTCCGCTCAATAGCTTAATCTCTTTATTCACTGTAATGGGAAACACTGCTGCGGAAGTGGGTATGATAGGCAATGAAGGAATGTTGGGATTAGCTGTATTTTTGGAAAGCAATGTAACACCGTTTAGAGCGATTGTACAGATTCCTGGGGAGGCAATGCGGATGAAGGCGGATGTCTTTAAACAGATGGTTAATCAGATAAGTTCGCTTTCTTGTTTGTTGCATCGCTACACCTACGCACTAATAATTGAAATTGCACAATCAGCAGCCTGCAATAGCTACCACACAGTAGAACAGCGATGCTGCCGATGGTTGCTAATGATGCATGATACTGCTAAATCAGACTTTTTTCTGATTACTCAGGATTTCCTTTCTCAGATGCTGGGTGTGCGCCGCGCCAGTGTCACCGAAGTAGCTGGTAAGCTTCAAAAAGCTGAATTAATCAGTTATAGTCGTGGACAGATGCAGATAGTTGATCGAACAGGTTTAGAAGCAGTTGCCTGTGAATGTTATGCCTTGGTAAAATCAGAGTTTGAGCGCTTGTTTGGTTAATATGGTAGTTGGTAGGGGCGCACTTTAAACGAGTTATCTGGAGGTTCACAAGTATGTTTAATAAACCCGCCCGTACCTCTGTTGGTAGTTACGAATTATGAATTACTGTATTAGCCGCGATCGCCTTGACAATAATAAGGGTAAAGCCATTCACACTTGACACGACTGTGGGTGTATTTTTCCACAATTATGCCTGTGTGTGTTTCAGGAAATACATCAATTCCTACTCGGCTTTTAATCTCATATAACCAAGGGAAAATTGATAACAAGAATATTATAATTAGTAGTAATCGTAATATTATTAAAGTTAATTTTAGCATTTTGTCTGAATCTAATATAGTGGGCATTGCCCACTACAAAGTAATTTTAAAGATCAAAATTGCGTCGAAAGCGTGAATCGAAGTGGTGTTTTTTCTTTTGGTTACAAGCGTGGCAGAGTGTTTGCAGATTGCTGATATCATTTGAGCCACCACGCGCCAGGGGGATAATGTGATCGACGTTGAGAAGAGTTTCTAGGTAAGTTTTACCACAGCTTTGACACTGATAGTAATCGCGTTCAAATACATATTTTCTCACCTCTGGTGGAATCCGAATTCGAGGTGTTTTATTCATAGTATAGTATGCCACCCATGCCCACCTTAACTATTCTTTATGTATCATCTGACGGATATCATCAAGGGGTGAGCTTACTTTTGTAGCTTGCAATTCACCATTTTCAGATATTTCTGTAACTTCAAGTTCTTCAGGTTCAAACTCTAAACTGATTCTTACTTTTCCTCTCTGCCAACTTTTAGCACCTGGCTTGAGCATTTTACAGTCTATTCCCTCACTAAACCAATTTTCCTTACCTTCTGTCAATTCTCCTACTTTCTGTTTATGCATTTGCATAATAGCTGTAATAAATTCACTTACCGTGAAAGTGCGGTTATTAACGAAAATTTCACCAGAATATACAGACACAACATCTTCACGTTCTAGGTTATCGAATTGGTTATTCATCTCTATCTCCAATTAATGAACTAGCTGCAAACTATTCAGTCGCCTTGAACTTCAGTTCAAGGCTCAAAGCTTAAGTCCGTTGAAACGGACTAATATTAGAAATTGTTACCAGACAAAGGCTGGTAACGAGTTGGTATATCCTAAACTTTTATAGCATCTACCTTTCCATTTGAGTAGGAAATATCAACATCATTTAAAACGATGTGATATTCTAAATCAGTAGAAACTGGGAGAAAATCAGCATTACCAATTACAGGTAATAAATGCTCAAATAATTGCATTGCCTGCAAACAATTATTTATGCTAGCAACAGCTTGATTATAAGCTGCAATCTTGTGCATAATTTCAGCTTGCGATCGCTCATTCCGCTTGATCTTTTCCTCGGCTTCTTTTTCCAAAGTTTGCTCTAAATAAGTTCGAGCATGATTATATTGCTGCAAAATCTCATCAGCCTGTTTTTCCGCCGTTGGTAACAACTGAGACTTGATAGTCATATTAATAGTCTGGCGGAAACTCTTGCGAATGGTTGCAGATACTTTCGGCTCAAAATCTAACTTCAACAATTGCCTAATTGCTGGTTCGGCTTCTACCATACTTTCGCAATCATAGCCTTGGGAAGTTTGTTGTAATGTTTGGCGAAATTGGTAAATTGAAAATGTACCTTCATCGTAGAATCTGGGACTTTCTCTAACCATGCGATCGCACTCTACTTTAGCAGCACTTACTAAAGCTTGCTTAAGCTGTTTTTCTAATACCTTTAATTCGGTTTCAATTCCGCTATCATTACCCAGCAATCGATACAGATGACGGTAATATTCAGATTTGCGAACTCGCTCAATTAGACTTTTAAAAAAGCTAGCCGTCACCTCTTGACAAGACTCTACCAAGATATCTTCTAACTGATTTGCTAAATAATAAAGCGCCTCGACTAAAATAGCAATTAAAGGCGCTGTAGCATTACGGGGATGGCTGAGTGTAGCTCTTTCATAAGCTGCTCGAACTGAGAAAGTATCTAGTAACTCATCTAAACGGCGGATCATCCTCGCTTGGAGTTTACGAAAATCTTCTTCAAAAGCGAGACATCCGTTTGTAATTAACTGATTTACTTCCTCAGCAATATGGGTTGCATATTCCTTTCCAACTTGCTGTAATTGGTGGCTGAGTCTTTCTAATTCCCGTGCTTTCATCGCCTCAATTTCGCGGGGCTGACTATCCAAATCTTGCTGCAAAGTCATATAATGTTTACGTAGACTAATGCATATTGGTTGCAGATCGTCTGCCAAATTTGCAAATAACTCTGTGCGCTTTTCTTGGGTTAAATAGCGAGTGATAGCAGTGCGAAATTCTTCAATTCCGCTATCTGAAATTAGCTGCTCAATCAGTGGTGTTCCCTGTTCAGCAAGGATTCGCACATAGTTTTCATTAGGTGTCTCGTAGCTATTAACAGAAATGCGAAACTTACTTGGAGACAGCTTACCGGAATTGGCACAGTAGCGATTAAATTCATTGACGAATTGTGGTGTTTCCTCAATGCTATTCAAACCTTTAACAGGTTGGGCAAAGACAGAATCTAAACCAAAGCGATCGCCTTGATTGGTATTCTTAATTTGACTGCCATAAAATCCAAGTAAGCCACTAGTTTTATAAACTCTTGTGGTATCCTGAAATTGAGAGTTAATCAAATCGTCCAGTCTTTGTCTTAACTGAGTGTTGTACCAAGTTTCATCAATGCGGTTGAAGACATAAAAGACGCGATCGCGTATTCCTGAATTATTCCGCATCGTCTCTAGTAGTTGGGTTTCTTCCTTCGTCATGTCACCCGCCGCAGCTGCTTTGAGAACGCAGACAACCGCCGAAGTATCAGGATTTTCAATTTTGCTATAAGTCAGTTGGGCATCTTTTTGTACAGGTGCATCAATACCAGGAGTATCGATTAAAATGTTGCCATCTTGCAATAAGGGATGGTTACAATAATATTCAATTCGCTTCAAGACAGCGCTATTACTACCACGACGCGCATAACCAGCCGCTTCCTTGAGATTGGAGAAATTGAATTGCTCCATCGAGTATGTGGCATTATTGAGTGTGTGGATGCGATCGCGGTTAGTAATATACCCTTCCAGCAACAACATCAGCGCCTTCGCCTGTTTTGCTCGTTCCGATTTACTTTCCCCACCTTCGAGTTGGATAATTGCTTCACATCCTTGACGCAGCAGATTACTTGCTTCGGGTTGGTTAATATTAGTCGTTACTTGCAATCCCAATTTTTGACACAAAGCTGTTGCTTGTTCTCGAATTTCTGCTTCACTTAGAAATGTGAGAATTACTCGTTCGTCGTTTGGTTGTGCATAGGCGATATAGCATTCTGTTCCTGTAGCGTGTCCTTCTGCACTATACAGCAATTCCCTTTCCAACAATGCGTTAAGTAGCATTGATTTCCCAGCACTGAACGCACCAGCAAAGACAATTTCAAATGTAGGGGAAATTGCTTTTCCTAGAGATGATTGTACTGGGGTAATGTCTTGCGATCGTAGTGCTGATTCTTGATTTAATAGTTGTAATATAGTCTCAACTTGTTGTTGCAAATTCTGGCACTGTGGCACTGAGTTCATAGCTAGTTAGCCTTTAAATAAAAATAGAGTGTTTAGCATATTTTATTTCAGGCTAGCTTATGAAAGGTTTAGTAAAATTACTGATATAATCTAACGCCTGCGAATTAATTCGCAGTTTCATAGCTAAAGTCGGCTCAAGCCGACTATAAATCATAAAATCTAGTCCGTTTTAACCCACTTAAACTTTGAGCCTGGAACTTTATTTCCAGGCTAACCGTTAGAATAAAACACCATTCCTCTAGCCTCTTGCTAACAAATGAAAGTTTTTGCTTTAAGACTCAAACCGAATCAAGATTTAAGACAAAGTTTAAAGGTATTTGCTCAAGTACAAAACCTCAGATCAGGGTTCATTTTAACGGCGATTGGTAGTCTTAAACAAGCAACAATTCGCTTTGCAAATCAAGATGTTAGTACAGTATTAAATGATAAATTTGAAATACTTTCTCTAAATGGAACGGTAGCAAATACAGGTGTTCATCTGCATATAGCGATCGCAGATAAAACAGGTAAAACTATTGGTGGACATTTAGATAATGGCTGTGTCATCTACACTACGGCAGAAATTGTGATAGGAGCAAGTGAAGAATTTAGTTTTATTAGAACCCTAGATGAGCAAACGGGATATAAAGAACTGGATATAATTTATAATTATGAGTGATAATGACTTGCGATCGCCCCTAGCCACTTGACAAGTGGAAAACTTTTTACATCCTTTTTGAGCTAGGGGTGTTTCATTTGACTCCTTAGCTTAAGCCCAAAAGAATTAAAACAGACTGAAAAACTTATCAGTAATCGGTTAAGATCAATGTATAGACGCGCAATTTCCTGTGTCTACAGACAGGTAATTTCTACTGTGCCTTCCTAAGTAGTTGAAGTAGCATTTTTATCCTTGAAATACGGATGTTAGGGGGGCGATCGCACTTAATATTATTTGGTGCAAAAATTTTTTCAAATTTTTCTGGAATTCAATGCATATTTTTTGAATTCGATATGTAGTGAGCTATAAGGAGGCTGTTTCATGCGCCTGCTGACATGGAAAACATGGTTAATCAAATAACAGCAAATAGCAGAAAAGTCAATGAGTTAATCATCTAAGAAAACTTAACGTGTCAATCTTATCCAAGATATACGATGCTGCATCAGAGCAAAAATTTGTAATAATGCTTTGATAATTCATTGCATATTCTTAACTTCCAAGAAACACGAAATCTTACCTCACAAAAACACAATGAAGATTCAAACACTATACAAAAGACTATCGATGCCTCTGTTGCTTACTTTAATATCTGCTACAGGGATAGGAGTAAGTTCACCTGCGCGATCGGCAACGCTTGCGGGTTCTCAAAGCACAATTATTGATGCAAAGCCTGAAGCCATACTGATAGCTGGATATCGGTGTCAACCTGGAGATCCTTGCGAACACCCTGGAACTAACAGGGTTGCTGATCCTGAGTTAAGTCCAAGAGAGAACCTAAGTAAAGATCCAAGATATGAGCGCTATCGCCAACAGCAACAGCGCGAACTTGAACAGCAGCGCCAACAGCAGCAGCGCGAACTCCAACAGCAGCAGCGCGAACTCCAACAGCAACAGCCAACAGCAGAGCCATCGCCCCAGAATTAACAGCCAAAGATCGCTTGCATAAGTTACTCTTCTTGTAGAACATCCAAGATGTAGAGATGCGCCCAGGTGCGTCTCTACAAACTTTCCAAATTCCTAACTTTTTCCAATTCTGTGAAATCTATTTTCGTCAGAAGCCTAATTATTAGTGGAGTGATCGTTGTCCTATCAGGGAATTATGGTTTTGCTCAAAGCCAAATAGTACCTGATAACACTCTAGGTGCTGAGAGTTCTACTGTTACACCTGCTGCTTCAGATTCTACCGTTGACAACATCCAGGGTGGAGCTATTCGAGGTACAAATCTGTTCCACAGTTTTCGAGAATTTAATGTAGGTGAAGGACGAGGAGCTTATTTCCTTAGCCCCAACGCCAATATCCAAAACATCCTAGCGCGGGTAACAGGTAGAAATCCCTCAGAGATTCTAGGAACCCTTGGCACTCGTGGCGTTTCTAGTCCCAATTTATTTTTGATTAATCCTAATGGCATCATCTTTGGACAAAACGCCAGTCTGAATGTTGGTGGTTCGTTTGTGGCAAGTACAGCAAGTAATTTGAAATTCGCCGATGGAACTGATTTCAGTGCTACACAACCTCAAACTACTTCCTTGTTGACAGTAAGTGTTCCGATTGGCTTGCAGTTTGGGCAGGGCATAGGGAGGATCGTCAATCAATCCTATACAAATGCTAACCCCTTTGGTTTGCAAGTTCAGCCTGGGAAGACTTTAGCGCTCGTGGGGGGTGATATAACACTTGATGGCGGTAATCTTACAGCAGAAGCAGGACGAATTGAGCTAGGTAGCGTTGCTAGTCCTAGTCTAGTTAGCTTAACCGCGAATGCTCAAGGCTTTGCTCTAGGATACGAAAATGTACAAAACTTTAGGGACATCCAATTGTCTCAAGTGGCTTATGTGGATGCCAGTGGCGAGGGAAGCGGCGATATCCAAGTGCAGGGTAGGCGCGTTACGCTCACCGATGGTTCAACAATTCGGTCTTTTACTAGGGGAGCGCTTTCAGGAGGAACTGTGGCTGTAAACGCCTCTGACTCCGTAGAGCTGTTTGGGTTTTTAACCTCAGCAAATAATTCAGATAACACTAGCTTCCGGACTGATACAGCAAGGAATGCAACTGGATCTGCTGGTGAGTTGAAGATTTCTACTAGAAAGTTGATTGTACGGGACGGAGCATTTATATCAACTAGTACTTTTGGCGCGGGAAAGGGTGGGAATTTGGATGTGACTGCCTCAGAGTTTGTGGAACTGACTGGCTCTGGCAGCGGCTTATTTACTCAGACCAGAGGTGCTGGCGCTGCTGGAAACTTGACGGTGAGTACTAGAAAGTTGATTGTTAGGGATGGAGGACAGGTAGCAGCTAGTACTTTTGGTCAGGAACAGGGCGGGGATCTTCGGGTTAATGCTGCTGATTCTATTGATATCTTTGGAGTTGGTAGTAATGGATTCTCCAGTGGATTATTTACGCGCACCACTGGCGGGGGGAATGGTGGCAACATCACGGTTGATACCAGTGCTTTCCGAGTAGCAGACGGTGCAGTTGTTGATGCCCGTACTACAGCTGCGGGGAATGGTGGCAACATTACGGTGAATGCGAATACCTTTGAAGCGGTTAATGGTGGACAAATCGTTGCCAGTGCTTTTAAAGGTAGCAGTGGGCTTGCAGGTAATATCAACATCAATACAACTGACAGCATTAAAATTTCTGGCAGTCTTCCCAACTCTGTTGGGCGGCTAATCCGAGTAGGTTTAAATACAGTAGTTGAAAATGATGACCCTCCTAACAGCGGCTTGTTTGTTCTGTCACGAGGTTCAGGAAATGCAGGCGACCTAGAAGTTACAGCTAACTCCGTCCGTCTGGAAAATCAAGGAAAACTCACAGCTACTAGTGCATCAGGTGAAGGCGGAAATATCAGGCTAAGCAACCAAGACTTATTACTATTACGTGGCAACAGTGAAATATCTACCAACGCGGGTGGTACTGGCAATGGTGGCAATATCAATATCAATACAGACTTACTAGCTGCTACTGAAAATAGCAACATCACAGCTAGAGCGGTTGAGGGTAGGGGCGGTAATATCCGCATCACGACCCAAGGATTATTTCTTTCCCCAGATAGTATAATCGATGCCAGTTCTGAGACAGGGATAAACGGCATTGTAGAAATAAATCGACCGGATATCGATCCCAGTGCTGATTTAGTTGTTTTACCAGCCCAGATAATAAATGTCAGCGGACTAGTTGCCTCTGGATGTGCCGCAGGTGGAGGTAATTTGGCAAGAGGAAGGAGTGAATTTGTTGTCACAGGACGCGGCGGCTTACCACCAACTCCAGCAGAAGCTACCAGAAGTGATACCACTTTAGCTGATTTAGGTACGCCCGATCAAAGAGAAGAAAATCGCCCCCGTGCTGCTATTCCAAGCAATTTGACCACTACTGATTCAAGACGGCTTGTAGAAGCCCAAGGCTGGGTGATAAGTGACAAGGGTGAAGTAATACTTACAGCAAATGCTCCTAGTGTTACGCCTGATATTCCCTGGTTGACTCCTACTAGTTGTAATAAGTCGTAGCTTGAGATCCTCCCACTAGCCAGCTTATCAAGGCAGGGCTGTTTCCTTCGAGCAACGACCAGCCTTTGAAATTAATTTCAAAGGCTAATAGCCCAAGTGGGTTTAAACTCAGATCTTGCACCACTTCCCACAACAGCCTTTTGAATGAATTCAAAAGGCTAATAGCTAAAGTCTTCTAAAGAAGACTAGGTAAGGTTTTTAGTCCACTTCAGTGGACGAGTGGCTTTGGTCCTTTGAAATTTATTTCTTGGCGGGAGATGGGGTAGGTGCAAGATATCAGTTTAAACTCACTAAAACGAGCTATCAGTAGTCAGTTTTAACCCACTTAAGCTATGAGACAGGGAATTTATTTCCACGCGGTCTTAAAAGCGAATGAATCAACTCTACCTCTTTCAAGAGGGAAATTAGAGGGACGATCGCTATAATTCACCATTAGCGGGATCGCATTCCCATAAAATAAACCTCAGATGACTTTTCAAACCCTGGGACTCGCAAAACACCTTTACGAATACCTGCTGTCAGTCTCTTTGCGAGAACCAGAAATCTTAACCCAAGTGCGCCAACAGACAGCACAGCATCCGATGGGTAAAATGCAAATTGCACCAGAACAGGGACAGTTCATGGCGTTGCTGGTGCAATTAATCGGGGCGAAGAAAACCCTTGATATGGGAGTGTTTACAGGCTACAGTTCGCTTGTAGTAGCATTGGCATTACCCAGCGATGGCAAAGTAGTTGCTTGTGAAGTGAATTCCGAGTATGCTGCGATCGCCCGTCATTGGTGGCAGCTTGCAGGTGTAGCAGATAAAATTGACCTACATATCGCCCCAGCAGCGGAAACACTCAATCAGCTATTAGCAGCAGGACAAGCAGCTACATTTGATTTTGCCTTCATCGACGCAGATAAAAGCAACTACGACTACTACTACGAGCAAGCATTACAACTAGTGCGCCCTGGTGGGTTGATTGCAATTGATAATGTACTCTGGTCAGGGCGAGTCGCAGATCCCCAAGTGCAAGACAATAGAACCAACACAATTCGTGCCTTAAATCAGAAATTGTATCAAGATCTGCGAGTAACTGTTAGTTTAGTGCCAATTGGGGATGGATTGACCTTAGCAATGAAAAACTAAACTCGTTACCTGGCTGGAGCCATGTTACTAGTATACGCGAATGTGCATCCTCATTTTTTCCAATGTCTTTGCTTTGCCTCCTGACGAATTCTTTTCTCCCAGGTAAGAATATCAAAACAATGGGGACAGGAAATGCCTAACTCATACTTACTAGATGCCTGATCTGACTCAGAAATTGGATGCCCGCAACTAGTACACATTTCATGAGTTCCTGGTGACAAGCCTTGAGAAACTGCAACTCGCTCATCAAAAACAAAACATTCCCCTTGCCACAAACTCTCTTGCTCTGGGACTTCCTCTAAATATTTCAGAATGCCGCCTTTGAGGTGATAAACTTCTTGAAAACCTTGTGATATCATAAAAGATGATGCTTTTTCACAGCGAATACCACCAGTACAAAACATAGCAACCTTTTTATGTTTAGTAGGTTCTAGGTGTTGGCGAATGTAGTCTGGAAATTCTCGAAACGAGTCGGTTTGAGGATTTATAGCGCCTTTGAAAGTACCGATACTCACCTCATAATCGTTGCGGGTATCAATCAGAGTTACTTCAGGATCACTAATTAGGGCATTCCAGTTTTTAGGACTGACATAAGTACCAACTCGTTCATTTGGATCAACTTCCGGCAATCCTATAGTGACAATTTCTCGCTTCAGGCGCACCTTCATACGCTCGAACGGCGGCGAATCAGCATAAGACTGTTTATACTCCAAGTCTGCTAAGCGGGGATCAGTGTGCAAAAACGACATAACTGCGTCAATGCTATCGCCCGAAGCAGTTGCAATTGTACCGTTAATTCCTTCGGCTGCTAGCAGAATCGTTCCCTTAACTCCTTGCTCTTTGCAGTAAGACAGCAAAGGTAGTCTTTTCTGAGTAAAGTCTGGCAACTTAACAAATTTATAAAAAGTTGCAACAATCTGAGTCATTTGTGTGCTTAACTGAAAATTGTCGAGATTTAATTAGAGGTTATCTCATAACTACCTTTAATCTTACTGATAGAGGGGTAGTTGGTAGTTGGTAGTTGGTGAAAGGGAAAAGCGGAAAGTGGGGGTGAGGGGCGCGAAAAGTTGGGGGGTTTTTAGAGGCGGTGTCGGACCGCCTGCCCCCCATCCCCAGAGGGGACCCCATGCCCCCCCAAGCTTTTCAAGACACAAAAGGGGTTTCTCCCTCTTTTCCCCCAACTTTTTAAGAGAGGAAAAAGGGTAAAGAGTAAAGCCGAAGTATAAATTAACAATTCTGCCCCCCTGCCCCCCTGCCCTCTTTCTAGCCCCTAGCCCCTAGCCCCTAGCCCCCTATTATCAGCCTGATGATTTATAACTTGTGATCTATAAAATGAGTACTAACCCCTTGCATAATAGAATTTTAAAAGTTATAATAGCAAAGGCAGCTAAAACAGCAGTTAGCAACAGTAAAAAAGCTAACAGCTAAAGGCTAAGAGCTAATAGCTACGCGGGGGTATGGCTCAGTTGGTAGAGCGCCTGCTTTGCACGCAGGATGTCAGCGGTTCGAGTCCGCTTACCTCCATTTGAAATTCACAACGCTCAATGTCATCACTCCTCGATCGCCTAGAAGAAAGCTGAGGAAGCTGACTCCTCTGACTCCTCTGAGGGAGAAATTACCTTTTCCCTTCTCCCTTAAAATTACGAATTACGAATTACGAATTATCCAGTAGTTCCTTGTACTTAGCCTCTGCTGCTGCATAAGCAGCTGCATAGTCAGCACCACCTAACATTACATCACCGTAATACTCATAAGGCGCAGCGCCATAAATAGGAAGCGGATCGTCTTCGGGATAATCTTCTAGTGCTTCTTCTACGGCGGCTTTCATTTGCGCCACACTCAGACGATGTGCCGGAAAATAGAACAGTTCTTGGGTATCTATGTTGAAGTGCGGTAGCGTGGGATCGATCCGGCGATCGCCAACCTCAATCCAACCATGTTCAATTAGTATACCAGGTTCCCCAGGCAAGACTAAAAAGCCTTGTACGTAAATTGAATCTGGGGTTAACTGGGCTGCTTTATAAGCATTTTCAAACGGTGTTTCTGCTTGAGAGTTAATTCGCTCGGCGATATCTGTTGAGAGAGTTACATCCAATGTTTTGCTCATATTGCAGCTATATCCTGGGCTAACATTTGTTCGCAATTACCAGTTATCAGTTACCAGTTATCAGTTACCAGTTATCAGTTATCAGTTATCAGTTATCAGTTACCAACTACCAACTACCAATTATCACCCCACCTTGTCCCTAGTCCTTACTCCTTTAATTGTTTATTATTCATTGATAATTGATAATTGATAATTGATCATTGTTAAGGATGTGCAATGTTCATCAACTTGATTGCAGACTATGGTAGTGGTGATCCTGCCTTTGCTGAAGTAGCCCAACGCTTGCTAATGGTGTTACCCCAAGCACAGCTTAACTTAATCTCTGTCCCTCCGTTCAGTACGTTGGCAACTGGCTTCTGGATAGCTCAACTCGGACTTAACCCAGGTTCGGCTGAGCGCTTGATTTATCATAATTGTGCGCCTCGTCAAGATAATCTGGAAGCACGGCGAAATAATGAAGGAGAAGGACTCACTTATGCACTACTAGCTAATGGTGTGAAAGTTGTGGGGGTAAATGCAGGTTACACACTCTCGTTTATCAAAAACCATGCCAAAGTAATGCACGTTGTAAATGTGTCTAAAGGAGGATCTCAGTTTCGCTCGCGTGATGTCTTTCCAACCGCCGCCGCAGCGATCGCCAACGAGGATTTTAGCATTTTGGGAGACACCTTAGATCCAGATCAAATTCCTGATCCACCTCTAGATCGGGTAGCTTGGATTGATGGCTACGGTAATATTAAAACCACTATTCGGGCTGATAGCATTAATCTTCAACCTGAAACCAAAGTAATTATTCGGGTTGGGGATGTAGTCAGCGATGCAGTATACTCTGACGGTACTTTTAAAGTTCCTGAAGGAACTCTAGCGTTTGCACCTGGTAGTTCCGGTTGGTCTACTCATGACGATGGTAAGGTGCAATGGATGGAATTATTTTTACGGGGTGGCAATGCTTGGGAACGTTTTGGAAAACCCCGTGTAAACCAGCAAATCACACAAATTAGATAAGCAAATATGGAACAAATACCCACAGTTTTAGAGCAGATTTTAGCGGCAAGTAGTGATCCCCAAACGGTTTTTTCCGCCTTGATGCCTACTGTGGGTGAGGTATTACAGTGCGATCGCACTTTTCTCTACCTGCGTAACCCCCAAACCCTTTATGGTAAGGCTGCTTTCTGCTGGCGGCGTAGTGATGAATTTCCCGATGTCAGCGAACCTGACTGGAAGAAAGAACCCACATCATTGCCCAAGGAAGATCCCATGTTCGCAGCAGCAGTGCGTACAGAACCATCTATCTTTGTCGAGGATGTCGAAACAGCTAGTCCTGAAGTAGTTAACTTAGCTTTCGAGCAGGAAAACTTTGGACATAGAGCATTAATTCATGCTCACTTGTGTCAGGATGGTGGTTTATGGGGAATTTTGCAACCCTGTATCTTTGGCAAACCAAGGATATGGACTCAAAAAGACCGCTCTATTATCGCCTACTTAGAAAAAAAGATCACACCCTTAGCTGTCGCCTATGTAAAAGCAAGTGGATTCTAACTTCATAATATTACTCTATTGCCCCTGGAGTCCCTGGAACCCCTGGAGCCCCTCTAGCTTCACAACCGATCCACCTTAGCCCCCCGCAAGACCGCACCAGTTAGGTTTGTCTCATGCAAATTTGCCCCACTTAAGTCTGCAAGCGTAAGATTAGCTCCACTCAAATCGGCTCCACTCAGATTAGCATTACTCAAATCTGCCGCCGTTAAATCGGCTCCACTTAGATTTAACCCACTCCCTTCAGCCCAATTCAGTTTTGCCCAACCCAAGTTTATCCCACTTAAATTTAGATTATTGAGATCTGCACACCTCAAGTTAGCATTAATGAAATATCTTTCTCCAGCCGCATAACGACGTTTCAATTCTTCAACACTCAAACGAGTTAAAACAGGACTTTGCGCCCCACTGTAACACCACGAAGCCCCCACTAAGCTAGCAGCAGTGTTAACAGCTGCCCGATCAAGTTTAGTTAATACAACACCATTGCACCCATCCCACTCACCACTGAGCATAAAAGCAATTTCCTGGGATGCCCAAGATGAGTCGAATAATATAAGATATTTTGTCCCGTCAGACGAACTGTTTGAACGGGTGACACGATTTTGAAGGAATAATCTTCGTATTAATTCTTTCATAATGAAAATATTTATCCAAATTAGTATTCAAGTCATCTAGCTAGAGTTGAATCTTATGACCTGTAGGTTTGGGTATTATCGAGTTTATTAACGTGGGCGATCCCATCCCTTCTTGAATACTAGCGATTCTGTAAGAAGATGGATGCCTGTTATTGAATAGTTTTTTAAAGTATTAAGATATCTCCTCGTCCGATTAATGAGCAAACAAGTAGAAGCAAGCTACCCATCCCTTCAATCTGAAAACAATCATGGCATCTTAGAAAAAGATGCCGGAGCATTAATTCGTTTTACCACTGTTGCCGAACAAATCGCCGCCACAACTAAACGTCTGGAAAAAGCGGCACTTCTTGGCAGCTATTTCACCTCATTATCCGATCATGACCTAGTTCATGCTGCACGGTTTTTTGCAGGCTACATATTTCCCCTGAGAGATCAGCGTACCATCAATATTGGCGGGGCTGCCCTATTGAGTGCGATCGCTGCTGTGAGTGGAGTTGAAAAATCAATTTTGCAAGAAAAGTTAGTCAAACAAGGCGATCCTGGTGACGTAGCCGCCGCCGTCTTGACAGATAACTCGATTCATGGTAATACACTTACACTCACAGACTTATCAAACCGACTCGAACAACTAGCAACCACAACGGGAACGAAACGCAAAACCGATCTTGCGATCGAGTTGTTGAAAATAGCAACTCCCCTAGAGGCAAAATACATTGTCAAGCTGCTAGCAGGTGATCTGCGAATTGGACTAAAAGAAGGTGCTGTAGAGGATGCGATCGCTCGTCTAGACAAAACCGATATTAGTCGTGTGCAATGGGTCAATATGCTAACAGGCGATATTGGCGAAACTGCATTACTTGCGCGTCAGGGACGACTTGACGGGGCAAAAATGCGGCTATTCCACCCAATTAAATTTATGTTAGCAAGTCCGGCGGCTGATTTAACCGAAGTAGCTGTACAAATGCCTTCTGGATTTGCAGTTGAAGACAAGTATGATGGCATTCGCGCCCAAGTTCATATTGCACCAGACGCAGATTCTAACACGATTATACATGGCACTGTTCACAACCGTAGGCGCGTCGCTCTTTTCTCCCGCACACTAGACGAAATTACACTCAGCTTTCCCGATCTCGTTGCACCGCTTGCAGATATCCTACCATTGTCTGCTGATCGTGAAGAAAACGGCTTAATTCTAGACGGGGAAATTGTACCAGTAATGGGAGAACAAATTCTTCCCTTTCAAGAACTACAAAAGCGACTTGGACGCAAGAAAGTTTCAGAAGAGTTGCAAGCTGCTGTACCTGTCGCCTTCATTGCCTATGATGTGTTGTACGCCCAAAATCGTATATTGATTAATGAGACATTTTCTCAACGGCGAACTGTTTTAGAATCATTGCAACTGAACTCGCCAAAAGTACGCACTTGCGCAAGCCTTGTAATGGCTGATATTTCCGGCTTAGATGCTGAATTTGTAGCTGCTAGAGCGCGAGGAAATGAAGGTTTGATGGTGAAAGATCTTAATTCTACCTACAAACCAGGTCGAAGAGGGCGTGAGTGGCTGAAAATTAAACGCGCACTGGCTACTTTAGATGTAGTTGTTACAGCCGCTGAAGTTGGTAGTGGTAAAAGGCATCGTTTTCTTTCTGATTATACCTTTGCTGTACGCCAGAGCGAAACCGATCCAACTCTCTTAAATCTGGGTAAAGCTTATTCAGGTTTGACTGATGCCGAAGTGACTGATTTAAGTAATTGGTTTCGCAACCATACAATACAAGAATTAGCTCATGGTAAAGTGTGTATAGTAGAACCGCGCATCGTCTTGGAAGTAACTTTTGATCGGGTGCAAGTGAGCGATCGCCACAACAGCGGTTATGCCTTACGCTTTCCTCGTATTGTGCGGATACGGCACGATAAGCCAGCCGAAGAGATTGATACGTTGGAAACAGTGCGCCGTTTGGCACAATCTACTCAAGGTGTTGCACAGGTTGATGATAGTTTCTCGCATAGACGACCGAAGGGAGGCTTCTCGAAGAGTAGACGCAAAGGCGCAAAGGAGGTAAGGGAAGATTATACGACACCAAGTTTAGAAGTCGCGCACAGTGCTTTTAAAGCTTTTGTTGCAGGTATTGCACCAGATCAACAGGTGGTGATCTTACATGATTCGGATGCTGATGGGGTGACGGCTGGGGTGGTTTTGCAGCTAGCTTTGTCGAGATCTGGATATAGTAAAGTAACACGAATTGTACCGGATCGGGAACGCAATGCTTGGACACCTGCTAATCAGGAGAAAGTCAAAGCAGCTTCCCCCGATTATTTATTTGTTCTCGATTTGGGTAGTCAGTCAGAATCAATTCTTAGCGGCGTTCGTACCTGTTTTATCGATCATCACCGCCCGTCGGGAGTGCCAGCAGGTGATACCCTAATTAGTGCCTATACCTGGAATCCGATTCCCAATACATCACTGATAGTTTGGGAATTGTGTAAGGATTTGACAGATGTATCCGATTTAGATTGGATTGCGGCGATTGGTACGATGAGCGACTTAGGTGAAAAAGCACCCTTTGAAATGCTGGCGATCGCTAAAAATAAATATACTGCCAAATACTTAAAAGAAGCAACAGCCCTAATCAATGCGGCGCGACGGGCTTGTGATTATAACCCAGAACTTGCAGCCAAAGCTTTACTAACCCACACTTCACCAAAAGATCTTGTTAACTCAAATACAGACTCAGTAAAACAACTGCGTCAGGCTAGAGAAGAGGTAAAAGCCGCCCTGGAAGAAGCAAGGAAAGCTGCACCTGTCTTTGCTAACAATGTTGCTCTAGTGCGGATTAATTCACCTTGTCAAATTCATCCTCTCATAGCGCAAAGCTGGCGTACACGCTTACCTAAATATATCGTCATCGCCGCGAATGAGGGATATATCCCAGGTAGAGTTAACTTTAGCGTCAGAACGAATTCAGGAATAAACGTTTTGGACTTCTTACGCGATGTGAATTTATCAGAAGGCGAAGGTAACTATGGTAACGGACATGATAGCGCCTCTGGAGGAAGCTTACCTGTAAAAAGATGGCAAGAATTGCTAATCAAGCTAGGATTTAATTAGTCTGCCACCCCTGCCCACCTCCATCATTCTTTATCAGTATATTTGTGTCGGCAGGGATTGAAAGTAATTTTAAATTGTGAAATTTTAGCGCAAGGTGGGCAATGCCTACCCTACTATAAAATCTAGAAAAACCCGCCCTTACGTCTGTTGACAGAATTTGATTTATTTAAGAAGTCTATTATAAATTCATTTTACGAATATTATCTAACGGAGAAATAGATTCACTAGGTATTTTATTATTCTCCTGTTCATCTGGAATAAATTCAAAAAATAAGCGACAACGCAATTTCCCAGATGTCCATTCTTTACCAGGTTCAAGTATTTCAACTTTTACTCCCTGTTCAAATATATGTTGAGGGTAGAACGCATTATGTACAGATTTTTCTAATTTATCAGCGAGTTCCTTTGTAGGGATGTAAAGAGCAGATGACTTAGTATCAAATAACATAGTTTTATCAAAACTAAGGTCTGTGCCTATAGGCAATTTAACAATAATATTGTCATCCACAGGAAACGGCTTTGAAACTTCTGAATTAGTCAGATTAATATACATCCAATAAACATTAACCTATAATATCAACCGTTAAACTTCGCTGCCATCAGGAAATTTACTATAAACTATTTCACCTGGCTCAATGAGATTGAGATGAATTACAAAAGTTTTTACTATAATCGGTTGTAGCAAGATACTAATCTATACCATTTTACTAAATGCCTGCTACAGATAAAGCATGAAGAATATAATTCCAGCCTGCCCGCGCTAATAACGATTTCTGGTGTCAAAGAATTCAGGATACGCCGAACTTTATCTCTCAATTCTTGATTATTGGATAACTGCCAACCTAAAAAACTCTTAATTAACTCCCAGGAAAAGACGACATAAAAAATAAAGCGGTCCTTGTTTTAGGGTTATCTGTTGGTATTAGGGGGGATTGTAGTTGAAGGCACGGGAGGAATGCTCGAAAAATATTGGACTTGCCTGTTTGAGGAATCTGTGTTGCCATGTCGCGTGTTTGTGTTGTATTAGGGTACGGGAGGCAAAGGTTACAATGGCGCAAAAAAAATAAGCCAGCCGAGTACTATCGTTTACGGCTGGGTAGTGAGAGATCTAGGATTGACGGCTGGCTTATTTTTTCAAGCTAACCGTCGGCTGAAAATTATGCAAGAACCCTATTTAAGTTATCTGTCGTGAAGCGCGTGGGTTATACCAATTCTCCAAAATATAGCAACAGATGGCAAAATAATATTTAACG
>CAXTYC010000023.1:0-81385 GCA_964248365.1 uncultured Chroococcidiopsis sp.
AATAGTTCATAGCTGTTTTTCTACTATTTGTATCATATACAAAGTGAATTGGTATAACCAGCCACTTTTTTCAAGGGCAGTTCTGCGAATAACAAGACCTGCACCTGGAATATGGAAATTTTGCCGATATAATTGTTTTGCAGTTTCGCCGCGATTACAAGCGGCAAATGTAACTGAATGCTCGATCAGGATAGGGGAAGGAGTCATTTCCCAATCTAAAACTACTTTCCCACCAAATGCGCCACAACCAGGATGAGATGAGGCGAAATTAATTGCTTTTTCGACCCAATCTTCTGACAGAAGACAATCATCATCTACAAAAGCTATCCATTCACTAGTAGTATTTTTAATTCCACATATACGCGCATAAGTTAATCCCTGTTTTTTCTCTAATATCCTGCGTAAGCCAGGTATTTTTTTGGAAGTAATATGCTTTTCAACAATTGCTGATGTTTCATCTGTACAATTATTGTCTACTACTAAAACATTCCAGTAATAATTTTTAGGAACTTTCTGCAATGAAATTGCTGTGAGAGCGCGATCTAGCAATTTGGCATTATTGTAGGTACAAATTATAATATCTATTGATAAAATTTCCAGCTTTTACAAATTTATATAGCAATCCTAAATGGGTTACAAACAAGGCATATATTGTTTTAGCTTAGGGAAATCAAATTTTTGGTGATTAGTAAAGAATTTGAATAACCACTTAACAACAGAGAAAGATTTACAGAGATGCCAAAACTTTCGCAAAAAATTCTTGGCTTGTAACCAAACATCTTCAACAGGATTTTGTTCGGGTGAATTAGGAGCAAATACAATACAAGTAAATTGCCACTGTGAGCGGTCATAACCATGATTAGCTGTTGCAAGAAACTCTTTAACTTCGGTTGATTTATGATCAGAAGCCCCAGACCAAATTACTACAATTCTTTTTCCAGGATAATGCGACTGTAAATCTTTCAGAAAATTTCCTGTATTCTCCCCGTTTCCTGCTGAATATTCCCTAACCATAAATTGTTTAGTTTGATAGTTTAATGCGCCATAATACGTTTGCTTATCTTTTTGAGTTTTGATGGGAATTTCAATTCTGATATCAGTTTTACCCCAGACATATCCACAAACATCACCAAGAGAGCAAATGACACTCATCTACAAAAAAGACAACTAACCTCTGTGAGAAGATTTCACCTTTATTCTGAGTCAAGAAATTCTGAATCTCTTCGCGCTTTTTTTTTACTAATTCTGGGTCAGACTTAGGATTAACTTTTTGTGATTTCTTCCAACTAATAGAGGCGGCTGATAATAGCTCATAATAACTCTGTTTGGATTGATAAATGACACCATACTGTTCATCTAAGTAAGCGACTAACTGCTCAATATTCCAATAGTTTCTTTCCTTTAACCAATTTATTACTTCTGCCCTTGACTCTGGTGTTAGATAAGCTTTCGACCCTTGATAACCTAGCTTAATTCCATTTAAGCCTTGCTCTAAAAATCGGTTCTTCCAGGTTGTAATACAAGAGGGGTGTATCCCTAACAATTTTTTTATTTGTGAATAAGGCTCTCCCCTTGCGCCATCTTTACCGCTAATGCTCGTTTCAGTTCTCTTGCATCTGGATTGCTTTGTATAAACTCTGTCAACAGAATTATTCTTTCTGCATGAAGCTGGTCTTCTAACAAAAAGTTTCTCACGGGTATAATCTGGTAATTCAACTTTGAGTATAAATGTACCACTTATTTATAAATCACATAGGATTGCTATAGCACTTACCACCTTCAATAGCTTTAAGCAGAATATTGCTGAATCGCCTCCTGATAGACTGTTGCAAGAATTTCAACTGATTGCCCCCAACTGAAGTGATGTTCAACTAGCTGCCGAGCATTGATGGCGATTTCTTGATTGAGTGTGCGATCACTCACAAGTCGAATCACCGCCTGGGCAAATTCTGCGGCATCATTTGCAATGAGAAGATGCTTGCCCGATTTGGCTGGCAAGCTACCAACACTGAAGGGCGTTGCCACAACGGCTGTCCCTGTTGCCATTGCTTCCAAGACTTTATTTTGGATGCCAGATCCAGCCCACATAGGGGCAATCGCCACAGCCGCTCTTTGCAAATAGTCATGGACGTTGGACACAAATCCAGCCAGTGTGACACCAGCTGTCAGAAATTGTTTTTGCAGATCTATTGGTAGATTTGGTCCTACAACTGTGAATTGAACTTGAGGAATAACCGCCCGAATCAGCGGCAGAACTTCGTTAATGAAATACTGGGCAGCATTAACGTTGGGGAAGTAGCGCATGTTGCCTGTAAAAATGATGGTATTGGGGTGACGCGCTGCTGCAACGAAGGGAAAATTTTCGAGATCGACTCCATTAGGCACAATATGAAGATTTGGAAAGGAACCAATGGTATCTCGATCAATGGCAGAACAAACCATCAATTGGTGAAATTCACGGGTTAATTCTCGTTCGTACTGTTGCATTCGCTTTGCTTCAGAGGCAAACAACCATGAGACTAACTTCTATTCTTGTTGAGCTCGTCGAGCCATATTGAGCGACAATGCATCGATGAAATCAAGAATTTTTGGCGTTTTGTTCCACTGCTTCACAAAGGAAGCCATCCGAGCTAGTTGTACATGAATTACATCGAATGTTGTTTGCGTTAGAAGTTGCTCAACTTTTTGCTGAATTCGACGATCTAGGTAATAGGTGGCCTGCCATGATAATGGAAGAAATGGGGCTTTAACGAGGTTTAGCGCTCGTGAAACCCTTGACACTGGAACCACTTCTACTTGCTTGCAAAAAGACTGCAATAAAGGCAGTCCATGATATTCTTCACGAGTTTGAATAGGGGCAACAAGTACAATCTGATGACATTTTGAGAGTAATTGAAGAAAGTGTTAGGCACGCAGGCGATCGCCCTGAGTTAGAGGGTATGGAAACCGAGAAGCTAAAAACAGAATTCGCATAAGCAGTGTGGTAGTTAATTCACCGGTTTCATGA
Source organism: uncultured Chroococcidiopsis sp. (assembly GCA_964248365.1). GTDB lineage: Bacteria > Cyanobacteriota > Cyanobacteriia > Cyanobacteriales > Chroococcidiopsidaceae > Chroococcidiopsis. Next base: position 3,008 of record CAXTYC010000023.1, read on the forward strand.
GGTTGAGCCTAAATTCTTGGAATCAGATCTAGCAGTGGGATTCCGCTGATTACAAATTTATAGTACTGTTCACTAATGGTAATTACTCGAAGATTTTTTTAGTTGCAAGAGTTGTTTGAGCATATCAATAGTTATACTTTTTAAGTGTTTGAAAACCGTGTATCCAGATATCAGTCATTCCATCTCCACCATTAACAACAATCATTTCTGCTTGTTGCGGCTCACTCACCAGATTGACTCCAAAATCCCGCAGCATTTCAATGCTACCCATTTCAATTAATTTATCGCCATTATTTCCATGAATAGGATCAAAAAATACCCGCTTGCCACGATACTTGTAAAGTTATTCTTTTACTGGATGCAAAAATATTTTACAATTAAGTGATTCATGATATTTTCTCATGTAGCCTCATATGTTTATACAAAAACTTTTTATTTCAATAACTATCGCAACAACAATAATGAACGAGTTTGAAGCTGGAATAGCTTTCTGGTTTTAGAATGAAATGCATGACTCAGATAGGAAGCTACGGCTTGAGAAATGACTGTAGCAACTGCCGCACCAACTACCGTATAGCGCGGAATCAGCAATAAATTCAGGACAACATTGATGACAGCACCTAGCAGTGTACGTCGTAGAGTCAAGTCAGTCAGTCCTTCCGCAATGAAGCAGGGTAAAGTGGCTACACCCATGAACACGAATATTGCCGCCCAAATGTGTATAACAAGCACAGAGCTAGATTGAAGAAATTCTGCACCGTAGAACAATTGAATAATGTTTGGAGCCAGCGCTGTAACAGGCACTGCAACCATAACCGCTATAAGATTCATTAGCCGCAGCAGTCGTCCAACGTATTGATAGTAAGCAGTTTTCGACTGCTCCATTGCTTTATAAATAGACGGAGTTACGGAGCAGATGATGGCAGTGGGAATAAAGTACCAAGCTTCTGAAATACGGTTGCCGCAGTGTAAACGCCTACAGCGCGATCGCCAACCATTTCTCCTAACATAACCTGGTCAATCTTCATGTATATCATGATGGTTAGACCAGAAAGTAGCAACGGAAAACTCTCTTTCAACAAGGACTTGGCACGGGGAAAGCTCCAGCGCCACAACTTCAATGAGTATCCTTTGAACCGATAGACAACGGCTAACGCGATCGCCCCTAAACCCATCTCAGCAAAACTAGCCCACGCAAAGGCAATTAAGGGAGCCTGCATTGTAATGAGTTTAACTTTGAGCAGGACAACGCAGATAAACGCTATATTTTTAGCGAAAACCGTGTACTTCGACTGCACCTGAGACTGGAACCACACATCAATGGTTTCAAAGGATTGAAAGATGCCCCCAGCAGCCAAAATTGTGACCAATCCAATTGTTAACGGTTGATTAGAACGTAATACAATGATGGTTCCTACGGCTAATAGCAAGGAGGTACAACCTCCCAATACCTTTAACCAAAAAGCTGTGCCTAATGTTTCTTCTTTCTTGGAGGGATCTTGAACAATATCCCGAACGACAACGCTGTCTAATCCTAGAGTAATGAGTGGATTGAACAGGTAAACAAACGCAGTAGCACAGCTGAATAGACCATACTGCTGTACACCTAAATAGCGGGCAATCCAGACACTCAAAATAAAGCCTACACCCATCCGCAGCACTCAGTCAAAAAACAACCAACCTGTATTGCTGACAATAGCCTTGAACTCAGGACTAATTTTGCGACCAAATAAGACTAATTTCATGAATGGCTTGCCTCGCTGCCTTATACCAACCGATTGACCTTACCGATTGTCGTTGGAACCTCCAAAATGTTCAAAATAGTTGGTGCGATGGAAAGCAAGGAAACATTATCTGCATGAACAGCGTGATTCAATATGGGTTTACGAATCCAAAGAATTCCATCAGGATGATGCATCCCACTTTTAATATCCTCTATCTGATAAAAGACTTTGAAAAATGGAATTGAAACCCCACTATGAGCTACCCTTAAAACAGCGTTTTCAGCTAGCCGATCAAAAATTCCACAACTCGCATAGATTTCTGAACCTTGCCGCTTTAGTCGCATCACAGAGCGCTGCTCTACTTGTAATGATGCAAGACGTTGTTCTGCTACATATGCATCCTGCTCGTTATCAAAGCGGATGAAAAATTCTTCTGCCATGACGGGAGAACAAACATAAGAACTATAGACACCCGCAAATGTAAGTAGATCTTCAAAGCGGCGGGGTCGATAGAGATGTTTTCCGCCGATATCTTCATAGGTGAAACATGGCTGTTGACTTAAACCTGTACAGAGAATTAATGTGGTTTGACTATCGGCAAGCTGCAAAAATTTACCGACGAGCTTGTCCATCTCTTGGTAGCCATACAAAACAGCATTTTTATACTCTGCTTGCTCGTCTGCTGAAGGCTGTACTTGAAAGCGCTTTGGCTCCATATTGCGCCAGTACATATGCTGAAAGTGAGCAGTGCTGTTGAGGAAAAACGTTGAAAAATGAGGTTTTAATTTGCGGTAGTACCAGCGGAATACGTCCCACTGGAGCTTGTCCAAAATTGTTGCTCGTTGCCAGCGGTACTGACCTGTCTGCCGCTCTTTTAATAATTGTTGAGCGATCTCTCTAACCGTTGCTAAAAACAGACCATGAGTAGCCATGAATTTTAGAAACTTCCAATAGTCACCCCACCCAAGCGGCACAGAGTCATTTGTATGTTCCTGAACATACCGTCTGACAAAGTTAAAGTAGGGCCACAGCTCTTCAGGATATGGATCTTGTTTCGTTGTCCAGTAGTCGGGCAAGAGATACCCATTTAACGGTACATCATAGCGGGCATTCATGCTACCACAAATCCAAACCCGGTATCCTGCTGCCGATAAAATATCCCAAATGTTGCGAGACTTCAGCTTGTGTCCCTCATCCAAACGAAAAATTTGATGATCCCGATAAGGTAATCCAGAATGAACAGTGACCCATTGAATCCACGGTTCTAAATAGGGGGGCTGTTCTTCGGCATCGGTTGTATAAACTTCTGACTGAGTATTGGGAGATGAAGCGATGGGTATCTAGACTCTTATTTCCTACAGTTTGGTGTCTCGAACACGTTTTACACTGGTCTTATTGGCGACGCGCCCCAGAGCGCTACTGCGCGTTACTGGCATTATCAAAAACGAGCTTGTTTTTCCTCTGGTTAAATACAACTGTAATACAAAAAGGCACTAATTGGAAGAACGCCTTAAATAACTTAAGATTAATTATCCAGCCCTATATTTTCTGGTATTTAATTAAACAAGAGTTGCGAGTGTTCCCAGTTCCCAAATTGAAACGAGGCTTCTTTAGACTTATGGAAATTATGAATGGTTTTCGAGCTTCTCCTATCGAGGATGCCATCGCAAGTTAGGCAACTCTCTTATTTTTATCTGTTCAAAGTAACAAAAGAGGGTTAATAGCAGTTCACTTTTTGGACGCAACACATCATATCCCCCCCCTTTAAAAGGGGGGCATGGGGGCATAATGTGTTCCCAGTTGCAGTTGATACGGGTTTATGCACTTGTATAACTCGTAACTCCATTGGCTACCACACCTAAAACAGGAGTTTTAGCAAATTTCAAACCCTCTAATGCTTTTTCCAACACCGAATGGTCTGTTTTACCCAGTCCCACAACTAAGATACTAGCATCTGTATGAGTAGCTACAAGACTACTATCTGCAAGTCCTAGTAGGGGCGAAGTGTCATAGATAATCAAGTCAAAAGTAGCTTCAAATTGCCTTGCTAAGTTTTGCATCTTCTGCGATGAAAGTAGATTTGTGGGATTTGGCGGAATTTGCCCAGCCGTCAACACAAAAAAGCTATCCTCCAAAACAGACTCTAAATTTATAGATGGTTCGGCAGAAGCATTATCTTCAGCTTTCAGAGACACACAATTAACTCGATGGATCACTTCTTGGAAATCCACTTCAGCAGCGATCGCATTGCTTAAACCTTTTGTATTAGGTAAGGCCAACATTTGATGAATTTTGGGATTACGCAAGTCTGCATCCACTAATAACACCTTCTGACCCATCACTGCTGCCGTCTGTGCCAGGTGAGTAGCAATTGTAGTTCTACCATCATCAGAGGAAGCAGAGATGACTGCTAAAGAACGAATAGGTGCATTAAAGCTAAGAAAGCGGATATTCGTGTGCAGAGAACGTAAGGATTCCCAAAAATGAGCAGTATCTTGCTGTTGAGACTGCTGTTTACGCTTACCAAGCTTAAGATTACTACCAAGCGATTGAATCAATCCGGTTACACCTGCTGCTATCACAGGCAACTGCCCCTGTTCATGCTTGAAAGGAATTTCCCCTACCAGCGGCAGTCCAGTTGTCTCTTTAACATCCTCCGGTGTATACAAGAGATTATTAAACTTATCTATAAGTAAAGCAACTCCAACACCCAACAGCAAACCTAAAGTCGTCCCTAAAATTAAATTCAGCTTTACACTGGCTACAGTAGGTAGAGGCTCAGTAGGAGGAGTAAGTAGCTGCCAAGGCACTTGCTTTTGAGCAATATCTATCCGCAGTGCTTCTCGTTTAGCCAAAAATTGGTTCAGGTTATCTTTGGTAATTGCTAATTGCTGCTCTAAATCATCATTTTGACGTACAATCGCCGGAAAGTCTCTCACTTGCTGCCTTAACACATTCTCAGCCTGTGCTAGAGCTTTGTCTTGAGCCTCTAATGATTGAATTTGGTTAGCAGCATCAAAAAATTGCCCAGTCTGTTGCTGACGCAGAGAACTTGGAGAAGCTAAAGCGGTTGACTTAGCTGCTGTAGCTTGCAAGTTTTTTCCTAAAATACTTTGTCTTTCTTGCTCCAGCAAAGGCAGCAAATTTTTCTCCTGATTACGTAAAGACTGGATGGTAGGACTGTATTCCCGAAAGCGAGCTGACTGTGTTGCAATTTGAGTTTGTATTTGCTGAAGTTGATTTAATAAATTTTGGTAGCGGGGAGCCTCACTCAAAGTAGAGGCGGCGGTTGCTTCATCCGAACGCAACTGCAACTGCTTTTGCAAGGATGTATACAAGGAGCGCATTTTAGCCAGTTGAGTCTGGGTGTCTCGTCGCTGTTGCACAACGCTATCGAGTTGAGCAGAAAGCTGTTGCCCTTGACTTGCTGGATTGATCAAATCATACTTTTGCCGAAAACTTTGTAGTTGGTCTTGAAGTGTTTTAACTTGTTGTCGCAGTTTTGGCAGTTGCTCTTCTACAAATTGAATTCCTTGACGGACATCTGAACGGCGCTCCTCCAAACTATATACTAAGTAAGACTTAGCTAATAAATCCAGCACCATCTCAACTTTTGCTGGATCTGGATCTTGGTAACTAACTTCTACAATGTTGGTTGTTGGGATGAGGTTAAAATTTAGCTTAGGTGCCTTGCTGTCTGGATACCGAGCCTGAAACTGCTTGAGAATAGGAGAGAGCAATTTCGGACTTTTTAATATCCTCAGTTCGGTTTCACCCACAACTGTAGGTTCTTTTGCTTCACTCAGAGGAGATGATGATAACTTGTCTTCAACAGTTACTGGCTTAATTAAAAGCTCAAACTTACCTTGGTATGTTGGCGCACTAATTAATGCCTGAGTCACTGCTGCCGCTGCCACTGCAACGGTTACACCTAAAATTACAAATGTTCTTCGCTGCACAGCCGCGAAAAATTTACCAATATCTAAGCCACCTTCATCATCCTCTTCATGCTGAGCTTGATAAATTACAGGTAACTGAGGTTCCTTGCTAAGCCTCTGGGATAATAATTTACTGGCATAGCTTTTAATTTCAGTTTTTGGTTTTATTTTTTGTAAACTCATAGCATCAAATAAGTATTAAGCCTAGACTAAGCTTCGACGGAACAAGATAACGTTGGTAGAAAGTACTTGATGAAGATGGCTTTGATCCCAACTCACACACAAATGTTAAAGCAGTATATAATTTTAGATTGTTGTCTTAAAGATGAGGCATAACAATAAATAACTATTACTTTGGTAATTAGCTTGAATTTGCTGTAACTCAATATCTGATCCATCTTCGTTCTTCTACTATTTTTAAATACCTCATTTTGTAAAAGCTTGGCTATATTGTACAAATTTACACCTTTATTTGACAATTCACAAAACTTTTATAAATTCTACGTCAATTGTGAAATTTGAATAAAGTTACAGCTATGGATCTTAGTTTTTAATTTGAATACAAACTAAGATGTGTAAACAAAATCTCAAACTGTAAAAGCTGCATAAGTAATAAAAATTATATTTAACGATAAAAGCAGTCTTTCTTTTAAAACAAAGTACTTTAGTGGGAAAGAGTATAAAAATTGAGGAGCTAATTTAAGCTAAAAGACAAATGGACAAAAAGCGAAGACTAATTGGTATTGATCTACTCCGAGGCTTAGCCATCTATGCTGTTGTCATACTTCATTCAGATAAGGAATTTTAGTTTCGCCTATAGGTTGGACAGCAATTATACTATTTTCTAGCTTTGCTGTTCCCTTTTTATTAGCGACATCTTTTTATTTAATTCTTAATAAGATATTTCTGAGCCGCTCTCAGTTTGCTTGGAAATCAAGACTAACACGCCTGGTAATTCCTTATGGAATTTAAAGCTAAGTTTATCTAATACAAAAATAAAGTACTTAGTTAAACACGAAAATGACAAATTAGTTCATTTGTTTCAAGAGCCAGTCTAAATTATCTTTTTTGATGGCTCAGCATTTCATCATTATTTTATCCCATTTTTACTTTCAGGATCACTCTTAGTTAAGTTTGCATATCCTTTAATTAAAAAGCAATTTATGCTGCAAACTTTAATTATGGTATTTCTAAATAGCACTATTATATATCAAATTTATATATTAAATCTTGTTATTCTCAGTAAAATCATTTCAAATAGGTTCAAGCATTGCCTTCCAAAAATTGCTAGCAGCGAAATCTCCTACAATCAACCAAAACCGACTAATTAAAATTAGTTTAGGGAAATTAGCTTTGCTAATTAGATGCTTGCCATATATCTTGATGACATTGATATTAAATCATCAAAGCATCATTTAAAAACTATCACAATTCGATAGTCATACTACAAAAATTTTATTTTGTGTTTTTGTTATTGTAAATTTTTAGGGTAATTTATTGATTCCAGAAGCTCTATATGAAATTGGCAGAGGCTATATTACATTACTGTTTGCAATTTCATTATCAACTAACCTCAAGGAAAATCATATCATTGCAAATTTATGGTTTTGCTCTTATGGAATTTATCTCATACATCTACTGGTGATTGAATTTTTTCAGAATAACGAAAATAAAAATTATGATATATCTGATATTTAAGTATCTGTTTTTAGTCTCTTGACGTTTTCTTGTGTTAGGTTTACGATCATACGTATGAAACTCACATATAGATAAAAAATAAATCAATTTTATAAGGGATGTTAAAAGTCTAAGTTAAGAAATTATTGTTCAAGCATAGAATATTTTCTAAGCTAAATCCAAAAGCTTAGTTAAAGCAGATAAATTTGAAATGTGTCAATCATAGTAATATGAATACTCTACTTCTAAGTACATCTGATATTGAAGGTGGTGCAGCTCGTGCTGCATATAGACTGCATCAAAGCTTGCGGATAATTGGTGTAAATTCCCAAATGTTAGTGCGGTCTAAATTTAGTGTTGATCGAGCAGCGATCGCCCACAAAACCACACTAGCAAAGCTGGCTCCAAGCTTAAATAGCCTACCATTAAAGCTTTACCCAAAGCGCGATAGCGCTTTGTTTTCACCTCAATGGTTCCCCGATGGAATCGCTCCTAAAGTTGCTCAGCTTGCTCCTGATATAATCAGTCTACATTGGATTTGTAATGGATACCTCCAAATTGAAACCCTTGCCAAATTCAATAAACCGCTAGTCTGGACCATCCACGATATGTGGGCTTTTACAGGTGGATGCCATTACTCTCAACAGTGCGATCGCTACACTGCTTCCTGTGGTGTATGCCCACAACTTAAAAGTAATAAAAAGCGCGACTTATCTCAATCGGTATGGCAACGTAAGCAGCAAGCCTGGAAAAATTTAAATTTAACCATTGTCAGTCCGAGTAACTGGTTAGCTCAGTGTGCTAAAGAAAGCTCTCTATTTAAAGATCTGAGAGTAGAAGTCATTCCATACGGTTTGGATATAGAAAAGTACAAGCCGATTGCTCGAAATGTGGCGCGAACATTACTCAATCTACCTCAAGATAAGCAAATTGTCCTTTTTGGAGCCGCAGGTGTAGCTACTGACGATCCAAGGAAAGGATTTTATCTGCTGCAATCTGCCTTGCAAAAACTTAGCCAGTCCAAATGGCAAGACAATATAGAGCTTGTCGTTTTTGGTGCAACTGAACCTGAAAAGCCAGTTGATTTAGGATTTAAGGTTCACTATCTCGGTAGGCTGTATGATGATATATCTCTTGCACTTGTCTATTCTACGGCTGATGTGATGATAGTTCCCTCCACTCAAGAAGCGTATGGACAAACTGCTTCAGAGTCATTAGCTTGTGGTGTCCCAGTAGTAGCATTTAATGCCACTGGCTTAAAAGATATTGTTGAGCATCAGCAAAACGGCTACCTGGCTAAACCCTATGAACCAGAGGATCTAGCTCAAGGCATTGCCTATGTGCTAGAAAACGACGAACGCCATCAAAAACTGTGCGATCGCGCGAGGGAGAAAGCTGAAAAAGAATTTACCCTAGAACTACAAGGATGGCGCTACTTGTCTCTGTTTAACGAAATTATGAATGAAGGCGATCGCCTGCATCACAAGACTTGAGTTTATAATTTCAAAAAATTAAGTTTGACAACTTACATATTCTTTACATCAAATCCCTGACTCCCAGTAGCTAGGGACTTTTTTGTGTCGAATTTTTCTAAATTAGTTTAAAGATATTGTGAACCGATTGTGAATTTCCCTGCTAAGCATGGCGACATTGATTTTTTATTGCTTTAATTTATTTAGCACATTCTCAAAATAAAGTATATTTGTTGATTCCTTAGTATTTTAATTTACACTTTCTCACCAAACAGCAATTTAATTTTTAAAATTCTTTATTAAATGTATCTATGGTACTAATTATTTCCCAATAAGTCAATAGACATAACTAAATCTACTATGCCAACTCAAGCAGTGAATTTAATTAGTAAAAATATGCACTTTATGGGCGATCGCAAGCTAATGCTGTTTGACTTATCAATTTATGGGCATCACCCAAGCTACATTCAGCACTTTATCAATTATTGGAGCAAACAGGAATTACCAGGTAGCTTAGATATTGTTGTATCCCCGAAGTTCATTCAGGAACACTCTGATGTTGTATTAGCTGCTAATTCCAATAAAGAGGGCATTAATTTTATAGCAATTACTCAAGAAGAAGAAGCAAATTTAAAAACGAGAACCTCTGGCATTAATCGGAATATTCGTGCCTTTCAAGAATGGAGATTATTTTGTAAATATGCACAGAGCCTGAAAGCAAATCAATCTTTAATCATGTACTTCGATCCTTACCTGCTACCTTTAGCTGTGGGGATGAAGTCACCCTGCTCGTTTTCTGGTATTTACTTTAGACCAACCTTTCATTATTCTAGCTTCAGCAATTTCAGGGCATCGTGGAGCAATCCATTACAGCAATGGCGAGAAAAATTTATTTTAAATCGTGTTTTGCGTCATTCACAGCTTAAAACATTATTCTGTCTCGATCCTTTTGCAGTTAAACATATTAATAACTTTAATAGGGCAGCAAGCGCAGTACACTTACCCGATCCAGTTTTGTTACAAAATGAAAATGAAGGCAAGCTAGAAAATTTAAAACAGAAGTTTGGAATTAATTCGGAAAAGAAAGTATTTCTTTTATTCGGAGCATTAAATGGGCGCAAAGGAATTTACCAGCTATTAGAGGCTATTGGGTTGTTACCACCTGCTCTATGTGAACAAATGTGTTTGGTATTTGTAGGAGAAGCAAATCCTACAGATCAAGCCTTAATTAAATCTAAAGTAGCAGCTACTTGTCAAGCTCAGCCTGTGCAAATTATTGAACATTATGAGTTTGTGCCAGAACAAGACATTCAAGCATATTTTCAACTAGCAGATGTTGTTTTAGCCCCATATCAACATCATGTTGGTATGAGTGGAATTTTACTCTTAGCCGCTGCTGCTAACAAGCCCGTTTTAAGTTCAAATTATGGCTTGATGGGAGAAATGGTGCAGCGTTACCAGCTAGGTATAACAGTTGATTCAACCCTGCCAGAGGAAATTGCTAAGGGATTGCAACGCTGCTTAGACAAATCTCCAGACGAATTGCGCGATCGCACACTAATGCAGTTGCTTGTAGAAAAAAACTCAGCCGAAGAATTTGCCACTATACTTTTTCAATACGTATGAAATAAGTACTTCAAAACAATAAAATTACTGAAGATTCTCCTAGCAAAATTAATTGATATGTTGATATCTAATAAGTAATATTATCAAAAGTTCCTGATTTGTATTTGAGTAAGTTAAAGGATATTTTCAAATGGCTCAACTTACCGTAAAGAAGCTTATACCTCTAGGATTTATAAAGCTTATAAAGAGCTTAATTAAACCAATCCATAAGTTTACTGTTAAACTGCTGCATAATTCTCCTATTAGTTCTGAAATTATAGGTCCTCCTAAAGGATTTTATATTTCAACCAAAGATTGGATAGCTAGACATAGTTTAGATGAAAGCAAAAGTCAAGCAAGCTATGAAGAAATTTATCCAAACCATCAAGTAACTCGGTTAAAACCTAAAACTGTAGATAAAGATATACACTGGCAGTTCCGGCTACAATCGGTCTATGAATTTCCTAACACATTTGTCGCTGTAATTCCTGGTGGACGTGTTTTCGGAGATAAAGGAGTAGTTATTACTCCTGACGATCAGCTTTTAGCAGATGTTTCTATAGAACTAGGAGCTTTAAGTCCAGAAAAAGCAAATCATCATTCAATCTTTCGTCAATTAAAATTACCTTCTCTAACTAGTATAGATAAAACGGTAGCTCTACTATCAGTAGGAGGCGGAAAAGACATATATTTTCACTGGATGTTTGATCTACTACCGCGCATTCATTTACTGCGCTGTAGTGGAATTCCTATAAACTCTATAGATAATTTTATTATCAATAAAATTCATCTGCCATTTCAACAAGAAACACTATCTATCTTGGGTATTCCCCAGGAAAAAATAATAGAAAGTCATAATCACTTTCACATAAAAGCAAAAAAATTAGTAGTACCTGCGTTACCGAGTATACCTGGTCAAGTACCTAAATGGGTTTGTGAATTTCTTAGAAAAGAGTTTTTGTATAACCAGGTGGGAATCAAAATAGATGGATGGGAACGTGTTTATATAAGTCGTGCTAAGGCAAAGCACCGTAGAGTTATTAATGAAGAAGAGGTAATCAATTTTTTAGATAAACTTGAATTTAAAACTCTAATACTAGAGTCAATGACAGTGCCTGAACAAGCATTGTTGTTTTCTTCTGCTAAAGTTATAGTAGCGCCCCACGGAGGTGGTTTAACTAATGTTGTTTTCTGTCAACCAGGAACAAAAATTATAGAATTTTTCTCTCCAAATTATGTAATTCCAATTTACTGGGCGCTGGCAACTGAGCTAGGTATTGAATACTATTATCTTTTGGGGGAAGGGCAATCACCAAAACTACCAGAAGACGTTGACTATTACTTGCAGCGTGAAGATTTTTTGGCTGACCTTCAGAAACATATATCAATAAATATAGACTCTTTAGCAAAGCTGATGAAACTGGCTGGAGTAACTTAATTAAATTCCTCACAAAGCCTAGAAAGTTTAGTTAAATATATTTCCAAAAGATAAGAAATAAAATAACACGCTCTTTTTGAAAAATAATTATCTGTATTGATTTGATGAAATGTCAAATTTTGTAGCTTAAAAACCAAAAACAGTACGTATAAATTATTATAATTTTACTTCAGGACTATAGTCCTGTTTAAACTATGACTAGCACAGCTTTAGAAGTATCTAAAAAAAAGACTCACACTGATATCCGCATTGCTTGGCTACTGCCATCAGCATTTTTTTACTGGCAACCTGCCATCAGCAAGTTAACGCAGATGTTTCCGCAGACAACTGTGTTTACGGGACATTGGCAAGGGTTCGCCCCTGGCTTTGAAGACTCATTCTCGGTAGAAGTTCTAGAAAGAAAGGTTATACAACTTACTCGTACATCGACAGGTTATGGCAATAGCTTCACTTACTTACCTTTGAATATTGTTAGCCGATTACTTCGGTTTAAACCTCATATAATTTTTACCAGTTCTTTCGGAGTCTGGACTATCCTTGCACTGCTGTTAAAGCCATTAGCAAAATGGCAAGTTGTAATTGCTTACGAAGGTAGCTCACCAAGTGTAGACTATCGAGGTTCTGCACCGCGTTTAGCATTGCGACGGGCAATGGTAAAAGCTGCGGATGCCTTAATTACTAACAGTCGAGGGGGAAAAGCTTATTTAATAGATATCCTCAAGGCTAAAGAGAGTAAGGTTTTTCATCAACCTTATGAAGTTCCGGCTACAACAGCTTTGATGGGATACACCCAAAAAGATGAGCGGGGCAATATCGACCAATTACAAAAACCAGTTTTTCTATTTGTAGGTGGTATCGTCCCCAGAAAAGGTCTGCATCTATTGTTAGAAGCTTGCGTTGTTCTTCAGAAACAAGGATATCGCAACTATACATTACTAGTCGTCGGTGACGGAGCGCAGCGAAAAGAACTTGAAGCCTTTAGTCAAAAACATCAGCTAGCAGAATGCGTGAAATGGTCAGGCAGAGTAGATTATGGCAGCCTGGGTACTTATTTTCGCGCCAGCGATGTTTTTGTCCTTCCCACACTAGAAGACACTTGGGGAGTGGTTGTACTCGAAGCAATGGCTTTGGGCAAACCTGTTCTGTGTTCTAAATGGGCAGGAGCTTCTGAAATGGTAATTGAAGGGGAAAATGGATACCTTTTTGAGCCGCATCAGCCAGAGGAACTGGCAGAAGTGATGCGCCGTTTTATCGAGCAGCCAAATCTCAGTATCTCAATGGGCTACAAGTCGCAACAGTTGATGACACAACATACACCAGAGGTAGCAGCCCAGTTCCTTGCTAACGTTACATCTTTTGTCGTGAGAAATTAAGCAAGATGAAAAGTATAAAAGTTTTGATCTCAGCTTATGCCTGTAGACCAAACCAAGGCTCTGAGCCAGGAGTAGGCTGGAATGTAACTAGAGAGTTGGTCAAAAACCATCAAGTATGGGTAATTACTAGAGAAGATAATCGTCCGTCTATAGAAGCTGAGCTAGCCAAAAATCCAGTTCCTGGGTTGCAAGTTGTCTACTATGACTTGCCCAAATGGGCACGTTGGTGGTATCGAGGACAGCAGTGGGGAGTACAATTTCACTACTATCTCTGGCAGATTGGAATTTACTTCTTAGTCCGCAAGCTTCACCGCGAGGTTGGCTTTGATCTAATACATCATGTAACCTACGTAAAATACTGGTCGCCGAGTTTTCTTTCACTTCTGCCTGTTCCTTTCATCTGGGGACCTGTCGGCGGTGGAGAATCTGCACCAAAAGCTTTCTGGCGAGATTTTAGCTGGCGGGGAAGAGCTTACGAAACCGTGCGAGATGTGGCTCGCTGGATTGGTGAAAAAGATCCATTCGTGCGTATGACTGTCGAACACAGTACCTTAACTGGGTCAACAACGGAAGATACAGCAAAGCGATTGCACAAAATTGGTGCTACAAATGTACAAATAATTTCCGAAACAGCTTTAGCCAGCGAAGAAATAGCACGATTAGCACACCATACACTGCCCCAAGCTTCGCCAGTCAAATTTATTAGCATGGGTAGGCTGCTGCACTGGAAAGGCTTTCACTTAGGGATACGTGCCTTCGCCGAGGCAGATTTACCTGAAGATGCTGAGTATTGGCTGCTTGGGGAGGGACCTGAAAGGCAACGGCTTCAGGCTTTGGCTGAGAAATTGGGTATTGCCCACCGTGTCAAATTCTGGAACAGACTGCCAAGGGAGGAAACCTTGCAGAAGCTGAGTCAATGTGTAGCGCTGGTACACCCCAGCTTGCATGACTCTGGTGGCTGGGTGTGCTTGGAAGCAATGGCTACAGGTCGCCCTGTGCTTTGCTTGGATCTGGGTGGTCCTGCTGTCCAGGTAACATCAGAAACTGGCTTTAAGGTGGCAGCACATACACCAGAACAAGCAGTGCGCGACTTAGCCGCGTCAATGACTCGATTAGCTCAAGATTCCCAGCTAAGAGTAAAGATGGGGCAAGCAGGTCAAAAGCGGGTTAGTGATGCATACAGCTGGGAAGCTAAGGGTCAGTCCCTGACTCGACTTTACGAAGAAATTCTTGCTCTGCAATAGATACTTAGACTAAACCTACCCCAGTTCTGTTTCGGTTAATTAAATTCAGTGTTCTCACCTCACCTAAAAGAAGTATCTCTTTCCCTATGACTTCACCTTTAGTCAGTATTATCATCACCAACTACAACTACGGATGCTACTTAGGCAAGGCTATAGATAGCGCGTTAAACCAAACTTATCCTCATACAGAGGTCATAGTAGTAGATGATGGCTCCACCGATAACTCTAAGGAAATCATCGCTAGCTACGGAAAGCAGGTTATCTCAGTGTTCAAGCAGAATGGTGGGCAAGCTTCAGCCTTCAATCAGGGTTTTGCAGTAAGCAAAGGAGATATTATTTGCTTTCTTGACTCTGATGATATATTCACACCCATAAAAATGGAAGAAGTTGTGAAAACGTTTAAAGAATGCCAAGATATTGGTTGGTGTTTTCATCATCTTTGTTTAGTAAATATAAGTGAGGCTTTTGCTAAATATAACGATGGATTAAAAAATGAAAAAGTAAATATATTATCTAGAGAAAACATTGATTTTAGAGTGAAAATTAAAAAAGCAAAGTTACCTAACTTTGTTCCTGCAACTTCTGGGCTTTGCTTCTCACGATCGCTCTTAAATCAGATTCTTCCAATGCCTGAAGCTGAAGGTGTATCAATTAGCGACCTTTACATGAAATATATAGCATTAGCTTTAAGTAAAGGCTGTGTTATAAATGGTAATTTAGCAATTCAAGGTATACACAGTAATAATGCATATACTTGTAAATCCACAATAGAAAAACAAAAAATATATGCAAAAATAGACATCCTAACAGCCTACTGGATACGAGTTAAATTCCCAGAACTTGCTAAGACTACTAATAAGTTATTAGCAAGAGGAATTGGAAGTTATTTTCAAAGTGGAAGTATTGAATTACAATATAAAAAAACTATCAATAATTATTTATTTACTGTCTCTTTAGCTGAGAGGACAAATATAATTATAAAAGCTTTTTACTACTATTTAAAGTTTTGGGTACGCTTAGCCTAGCGGTTAAAGTTGAACACAGCTAGTTCAAGATTTAGCAAAAGTACTTTCCCACTATTGCTTTTAATTTAGGTTAATTTTTAACCCATGCCAAATTGTTTTACATTTAAGCCTAATGTAGTCTTCTTTAGTGGTCTCCTCCTGCCTCCATCTGAGACATTCATCCGCGCTCAAGGGGAAGGGTTGCAGCAATTCACTCCCTATTATGTAGGTTCGCGTATAGTAAAGGGTTTATCCTTGCCTTCTGAGCGTACCTTGGTCGTCAATCGAGGTGGATTTTTAGGTGCTGCACAGGAAGGTTTATTCAAGCTATTAGGATCTGCCCCAAGGTTGTACAAGCAAGTACAGCAGTTAAACCCTGTTTTAATACACGCGCACTTTGGGCTAAATGGATCTCTAGCCCTCCCTTTGGCACGAATCCTGAAGCTCCCTATGGTGGTGACGTTTCACGGCTCTGATGCTACAAAAAAGGATGAGTATGTACCCTGGTCTTCCATCAGTCATCAGATATACTTTCGCCGCCGAGAAGCTCTCAAGCGCGAGGCTAGGCTGTTTATTGCCGTATCGGAGTTTATCAAGACAAAGTTGGTTGAGCAGGGCTTCCCACCAGACAAAATTGTAGTACATCACATCGGCGTAGACACAGAAGTTTTCCAACCCGATCGGGCTGTGCAGCGTGAGCCAGTTGTGCTGTTTGTTGGGCGGCTAGCTGAGAAGAAAGGCTGCCAATACTTGATTCAGGCTATGGCTCAGGTACAGGCAGAAATACCTGATGTGGAGCTAGTGATCATTGGCGATGGACCACTCAGGCTGCAATTAGAAGATTTAGCAGCCTCATCACTAAAACGCTACCAATTTTTGGGACTACAACCACCGCAGGTAGTCAAGAGTTGGATGAATCGATCGCTAATGCTTGCTGCTCCAAGTGTCACGGCTTCAACGGGAGATTCTGAGGGTTTGCCTACTGTTGTAGTTGAAGCGCAAGCGATGGGTTTACCTGTTGTAGGTTCTGTTCATGCTGGTATCCCCCAAGCGGTAGTGCATGGAGAAACAGGTTTCTTGGCGGCTGAGCGGGATTGGACAAGTTTAGCAGAACATATTTTGCGACTACTTAAAGACCCGATACTTTGGCAAAGTTTTAGCTGCAATGGGCAGCAGCGAGTAAGGAATTTATTCGACTTGCATAAGCAAAATCAAGCTTTAGAAGGTATTTATGAAGCTGTTTTGCGCCAAGAAGTTTGAAGGCAAAAGTAACGTTACGTCTTTTTTTTGATTTTTAGATGAATATTTCTAGGAGGTAAGAGGTGCAGAAATCTCAAGAGCAACAGCAAGCGATCGCAACCACTTTCATACAGGAACCACTTGCAGCATCTAGCGTTACAGATCAGCAGATGGTGCAAGCGGCTATACTTGCCGATCCTTCAATTGATGAGTGTGTTGTACTAAATCGAGCAAAGGAACCCACTAGAGAGCTTGTTGCTTACGTAGTCTCTAGGGGAAAGTTCTCTCCAGAGCAGATCCAATCTCACTTGCAAGCTAGTCTGCCTTCAGATCTTTTAGCGATCGCCTATGTACCTGTGTCTAAACTGCCCCTTACTCCTACAGGACAAGTGGATGAGCAAGCTTTGATTGCTCTAGAGGTGGTCGATTCTGACTTGGTGCAAAGATGGGAAACTCAACTGCAATCCCTGCCAGAAATTGAGCAAGCAGCCCTCGTAGTTCAAGAGTATATAGAAACTTCTCCCCCGCTACATCTGTCAGATTTGCTGCCCGATTGGAAGTCCACCCCAAGCACTAGTACTGCAACCACAATTACAACTGCAAGCTCTTTTGATGCTATTGAAGAAGCAACCGAATCCAAGGCACTAGCCATCAGCTACGGCGGATCTCTGCCTGAAGAACCTAATGCTCCCACCACTCTACCAGAAGTTCTGCAAAGAGCAGCTCGTCAAATTCAGGGAGATAGCATTGTCTACCTCCAGCCAGACGGCACAGAAATCTTTCAATCTTATGGGGATTTAGTGGAGGAGGCAGAGCGAATTCTAGCTGGACTGAGAAAGCTAGGGTTGAAACCTCAAGACAAAGTAATTTTACAACTGGAACTCAACCAAGACATTATCCCAGCGTTCTGGGGTTGTATTTTAGGAGGCTTTATTCCCGTAATTATGGGAGTAGCACCGACTTACAGTTCATCCAATAATGCAGTAGACAAGCTGTGTAATGTTTGGCAGTTATTAGATCAGCCTTTAATATTAACCACCCAAGCACTCCAAAAATCAGTACAATCTCTAACTCAATGGCTACCCGCTGAAGATTTTCAAGTAAGCTCAATTGAAGCATTAAGAAAAAACACTGCTGATAAATCATATCACCCTTGTAAACCAAATGATCCGGCATTTTTCAACCTGACTTCTGGCAGTACCGGAATGCCAAAATGTATCAGTCTGACTCACTGGAATCTAATATCTCGCGCTATAGGAACTAATATCCTCTCTCACCACGACTGTGAAGATGTAATTCTAAATTGGCTGCCTTTCGATCATATTGGTAGTATTTCAGACTGGCATATTCGCTGTGTTTACTTAGGCTGTAAACTTATTTATACAAATAAAGAATATATTCTTGGTCACCCATTAAACTGGTTAGATTTAATTGATAAATACCGCATTACTCATAGCTGGGCATCTAACTTTGCCTATGCCTTGATTTATGATGCCCTCAAACAAGAACCTGAACACAAATGGGATCTATCCTGCGTCAAATCCTTACTCACCGCTGGAGAAGCTGTTTCTTCCACTGCTGTGAAGGATTTTATTGAAAGTCTTGCTGTTCATGGTTTCAAAAAAACAGCCATTCGTCCAGCTTTTGGCATGGCAGAGATGGGATCTGGTATTACTTACTATCAGCCAACAGAAGAAAATCCTCTACTTTTTCATACTGTTGACAAATCTTCTTTAAAAGGCTCCATTAAAAGAGTAAGTGCAGAGCATCCAAATTGCACAACTTTTACAGATTTAGGTCCAGTGATTCCTGGGGTATCGATTCGGATTGTAGACAAGGAAAACTCACTGTTATCTGAGGATACAATTGGTTGTCTACAAGTAAAGGGCGATGCTGTATTTGCTGGCTACTACAAAAACCCAGAAGTCAATAAAGAAGTATTTGTAGAGGATGGCTGGTTTAATACCGGAGATTTAGGATTTATTTCCGATGGTCATCTGGTTGTTACAGGTAGGGCTAAAGAAACCATTATTATTAATGGAGCCAATTATTACAACCATGAAATTGAAGCGGTAGTAGAAGAAATTGAAAGAGTTGATGTTTCTTATACTGCTGCCTGTGCTGTGCGGGATGCTAAGGGTACTACCGATAAATTAGCAATCTTTTTCAGTGCTTGCGGTGTTGATGAAGAGCATCTAATTGAATTGCTAAAGCAAATCCGGCAAACAGTTGTTGGCAAAGTGGGGGTAAATCCTGATTACTTAATTCCTGTTGAAAAGGAGGTTATTCCCAAAACAGCAATTGGTAAAATTCAGCGATCGCAACTAAGCAAACTTTTTGAAGCGGGTGAATTTGACCATATTCTCAAACGCTTAGATATTCTGCTCAAAAACGCTAATACACTGCCAGACTGGTTCTATCGCAAAAGCTGGCGACCGAAAGAAGTTGTATCTTTAAATATTCAACCTCTGACGGGTCAAACTCTGGTGTTCCTTGACTCATTAGGAATGGGTGAGTTGATCGGTGCAGAACTAAGCCGTCAGTACCAGCCATGTGTCAGCGTCGAGGTGGGGTCAGATTTTGTTCAGTTGAGTAGCGATCGCTATCAAATCAATCCTCAAAACCCTGACCACTATCGGCAACTACTTGAGTCTGTTTCAGAATGCACTTTACAAATTGGTCAAATTCTGCATTTATGGAATTATGACAATTATGCTGGCGAAATTTCAAGTCCAGAGGAACTAGAGCAGGCGCAGGAAAGAGGAATCTACAGTTTGCTGTTCTTGGTGCAGGCGCTGGCTAAAGTTCAGAGTTCTGAGCATCCAGTTCGCTTGTTAGTTGCAGCTAGTCACACCCAGCCTACCTCGGCATCTGACAAAGTTGCGGCTCAAAAAGCGCCGATGTTGGGTTTGATTAAAGCAGTGTCTCAGGAATTATCTTGGCTGGACTGTCGCCATGTGGATTTATCTCTAGACACGGTAGAAATCAATGCTGAGCAAATACTGCGAGAGTTACGAGTTTTGCAGCGATCGCCAGAAGTAGCTTACCGCCAAAATCAGCGTTTGGTTCCCTGCTTGGAGAAAGTTGACTGGAGTCAGGAGCCAGAGCAACAACTGCCTTTTAAGCAAGGTGGAATGTATCTGCTGAGCGGTGGTTTAGGTGGTATTGGTGTTGAGATTGCTAAGTATCTGTTGCAAAATTACAATGCTCGGTTACTGTTGGTAGGTAGAACTGCGTTACCAGAAAGAAACACATGGGATGCGGCTTTAAAGGAAAAAAATGCTGTGCGAGAGCGGATCGAGGCTTACCTATCTCTAGAACAACTGGGAGGAGAGATTGCATATCAGGCTGTTGATATTTGCGATCGCATTCAATTGCAACAGGTAGTTGATCGAGCTAAGTCGCTTTGGCAATGTGAACTAGATGGAGTAATTCATCTAGCAGGAACCGCACCAGAACGCTTGTTAGTTGACGAAACTCGTGACAGTTTGGCAACAACCCTGCGTCCCAAGGTTTTGGGTACTTGGGCGTTGCATCAATTGATTAAAGACCAGCCAAACAGCGTTTTTATCAGCTTCTGTTCGTTGGCGAGTTTCTTTGGCGGCGCGATGATTGGTGCTTATGCTGCTGCTAATAGTTTTCTAGACTGCTTTACCCACTATCAGCGATATCATCGTTCATTGCAGAGCTATTGCTTTGCTTGGGGGATGTGGGAAGCGATCGGTATGAGCCGGAATTCTCAAGCAAAGGATTTACTTCGTGCCAAAGGTTATCAAGCTGTGACGCTAAAGCAGGGGATGCATTCACTGCTGATAGGTTTGCACCACGATCAAGGGCAACTACTGGTAGGTTTGGATGGCAGTAACCGCAATATCCGACGGTATATAGAACCGCAGTTGTGTCGCCGTGTTCAGACACTATCTGCTTATTTCACTGCTAACACCGATTTATTGCTCTCAGGTAGGTTAGAAGCATTGTTAGTGAGCGATCGCTTCGGCACACCAAGTAAATGCACCTTTCGGCAGATCCAGCAAATGCCGCTAACAGATACAGGTGAAATCGACCGCACACAGCTAGCCGCAATTGGTCGTGCGGGAGCTGCCGATCAGGTGAAGCCGACAACAGAACTAGAATGCCAACTAGCTAGCATCTGGCAGCAGGTATTGGGGGTTTCCCAAGTAGGCATCCATGACAACTTCTTTGAGTTAGGTGGGAGTTCACTACAAGCCGCGCGTTTATTTGCTGAAATTGAAAAAACCTTTGGCAAAAATCTGCCCTTGGCTACCCTCTTTGAAGCTCCAACAGTCGCGCAGCTTGTCACTCTTATCAGCACACAAGAAGAGTCAGTATTGTGGTCTTCGCTGGTTCCGATTCAAACTGGGGGTTCTAAGCCACCTTTGTTTTGTATTCATGGAGCTGGTGGCAACATTCTCATGTACCGCCAACTAATACCTTACTTAGATTCAGAGCAACCAATTTATGGAATACAGCCAAAGGGACTAGATGGACATGAGACACCCCTTAACCGGATTTCAGAAATGGCGAGTGTTTATGTCAATGAAATGCGTGACTTGCAACCTGAAGGACCCTACTACTTGGCTGGTTTATCTGCTGGTGGCTTAATTGCCTTTGAGATGGCACAAGTCCTTCAAGCTCAGGGTCAACAAGTGGCAATGCTTGCCTTAATCGATCCTCACGCTCCTGGTTATCCCAGATTATTGCCTGTAGTACCTCGATTATTATCATTGCTACCTTATGCAGCTTACCATTTAGCCAAAAGAAGCCCATCTCGTATAGCTAAGCTGTTCCAATCTAGACTATCGCAAGCTCGTTCACAATCACAGCAAGCAGTCAGTCAAAGCTATGCAACAAGTGAAAATCTTCAACAGAACGAGGGATTAGAGGTATCGATCAATAGCAATAGAAACTTACCTCGAAAAATTAATTCTTTGCGCGATCGATTGGAATATTTCAGCCTCTGGCTTTTGAAATTTACTCCCTGGGCATTTCTTGTGCCGAGGTTTTACTTAGAGGAGGCGAATTCTTTACCTAACTCTCTTCAGAAGATTCAAAAAGCCAATGTTGAGGCAATGCTTTCTTACAATGCCCAAGCCTATCAAGGTCGGGCAATCCTGTTTCGCGCTAGCGAACAACCACCCGGATGTTACCCCGATCCCCAGTTGGGCTGGAGTAATTTAGTGGCTGGAGGACTTGAGGTTTACCAAATCCCTGGCTATCACAGTGAATCTTTGCTGTATGAAGAACGAAGTGTTCGAGTTCTTGGCAAGCAGTTGAAGACTTGCTTAGATCGAGCGATCACAAATAAGTAGCACAGGTATTTAAGGGAAGCAAAGGGGAGTTAGTAAATTCTAATTCCCCTCGCTCCTCGCTCATGCCTATTTTCAAGTGAAGTCTATTTTCGGACTTAATCTAACAATGCAACAAGCAAAGCTTCAACAAATTGACCAAGACTTGATTAGGCTGCTAAGGGAAAGAATAGCAGTCTTGGCAGAATCAGGAATTCCTCCTTTAGAGCAGCAACTGTCAGACTGCTCATCCTACCTTGCTCAGACAGGCGTGCCAGAATCTCTATGGCAAAATATTGTCACAGGTTGTGTTGCTGCACTCAAGAGCGCATCCTTGTCTCACAATCAGATTGAGCCGCGCAACATTACTGCGATCGGCGGAGGCGGTATGATGGGGCGCTTCTTTACACAGCGGCTGCAAGCAGCTGGACATAATGTTAATGTTCTCGAATACAATGACTGGGATAATGCAGAGAAATTACTATCCCAGGCAGATTTAGTATTAGTCTGCGTTCCCCTCAAAAGTACATTGGCTGTAATTCAAAAGGCAGCTAAATACCTTCGTCCAACCACTGCACTAGTTGATATTGCCAGTATCAAAACTCCCTTCGTGCAAGCTATGCTAGAGCAGCATAAAGGACCTGTATTGGGTTTACATCCCATGTTCGGTCCAGGGGTCAAATCCTTCTTGTCACAAAAAGTTGTAGTTTGCCCAGGTCGTGAAAATGAGGCGTTCCAATGGTTTCTAGACTTTATTAAAAATGATGGCGGCAAGCTGATTACCTGTACGCCCCAAGAACACGATCGCATGATGATAGCTATCCAAGCAATCCGGCATTTCTGTACGTTTAGTCTTGGTGTTTTCTTGGCAGAAGAAGAAATTGATATAGCCCGTAGCCTAGAGTTTGCTAGCCCGATTTATCGCCTTGAAAGTAACATAGTTAGTCGCCTGTTTGCCCAGGATGGGTCTTTATACATAGATATCATACTAGCTTCCGAGGAACGCACTGGGGCAATCGGTAGGCTGGCGCAGACTTATAACCGTTTGGCGAAATTGGTGGCACAAAAAGATCGCTCCGCCCTGATGCGCGAGTTTGTAAATGTCGGCAATGCTTTTAAACAAGAGTCGGATCGCGCTCTTGAAGAAAGTAATTATGTGATCAACGCCATCAGTACACTTTTAGCGGCAAGCGAGGTCAAAGCGAATTCAACGCCAGCAACACTTGTCAGCAACACTTAAACTTACTTGAGCTTATCTGGAAATGAACCTACGACAAAAGGCTGCTAAAGGTGTAGCTTGGTCTGCGATCGAAAATTGGGGTAATCAGGCAATCTATTTTGTCCTATTTCTTGTGCTTGCCCGCCTGTTACCACCAGAAGCCTTCGGGCTGGTTTCCTTGGCTGGTATTTTGATCAGTTTTATGATGGTCTTTGCTGATCAAGGAATTAGTGATGCGCTCATACAACGCCAAGAACTGGAACCAGAACACTTAGATACTGCTTTCTGGACTAACGTTGGCGTTAGTGCTTTGCTAACTATATTTAGCATTGCTGCTGCCCAACCCGTGTCTAACTTATTCCATCAGCCGCAGTTGATGCCAATTATATGCTGGTTATCCCTAAGCTTTTTGAGTAGCGGCTTGAGTAGTGTGCAGCAGTCACTTTTGCGTCGCCAATTTGCCTTCAGAGCTTTAGCAGTGCGATCGCTCTTAGCGTTATCTGTCGGAGGTATCGTCGGTGTAAGTATGGCTTGTATGGGCTGGGGTGTCTGGAGTCTAGTTGGTCAGCAGTTGGTCGGTCGGTTAGTTACAGTTCTAGCTCTATGGTGGGTTAGTGACTGGCGACCTGGTTTTAGGATTTCTGCCAAACATTTTAAGGAGTTGTTCTCCTTCGGGATAAAAATGCTCGCAGGTAGTATACTCGCTTTTTTTAGTATCCGCTCTGATGATTTTTTAATCGGATACTTCCTCGGTCCTGTGGCACTTGGCTACTACACAGTTGCCTACAGGCTGCTGGTAGCTATGACACAGATGATAAGTGCTACTACACGCCAAGTCGCACTACCGATATTTTCCAGGCTACAGCAACAGACCGAGCAGCTAAGGCAAGCATTTCTCAGTGCCACACAGTTCTTGAGTTTGTTTGTTTTTCCAGCCGCTTTAGGTCTAGTGGTACTAGCTCCCGAAGTGGTGCGGACTTTGTTCGGTGAGCAATGGACACCAAGCGTTCCGGTGATGCAGATTCTTGCTCTGAGTGTCATGACACAGATAGTCGGTTCTCTGGGTGGAATTATCTTGGTAGCAGTCGGCAAGCCTGATTGGGGTTTAAAAATGATTTTGCTCAACACTGTGGTTAACGTCATCGGTTTTGCGATCGCAGTTCGATGGGGCATTGTGGCTGTGGCAGCATCATTTGTAATTCGTGATTATCTACTTCAACCTGTTTTGTTTTGCCTCGTCTATAAGCTTACAGGCATCAAGGTTTTCACTTATCTTCGCCAATTTGCCGTCCCACTTGTTGGTTCGCTAATCATGATATTTTTTATCTTGGGAGCAAAATTCTTCCTGGGTAACTTGCTAAACTCGCAGGCATTATTAGCAACTTGTGTGACGCTTGGAGCGTCGATATACACAGCAACAATACTGTTAATTGCACCAAAAATATTCTGGCAAGTAGTTAATTTTGCTGGCTTATCATTAGGAATTTCTAAGTTGAAAAAAACTTAAAACTTTTAGCCATAAGCGCTACAAATTTGGTTATTCACGGTTATCTAATTACTTATATGGCTCAAATAAATATTCAACCACACAGGTCTTAATTACATAAGTTTTAGTAGCGAATATGGTGAATTGATACTTTAAGGAAATTACAGTATGCGTGTTTTAAGTATTCATAACCGCTATCAAATTCGAGGTGGAGAAGACGAGTCTAGGGAAGCAGAGGAAAAACTTTTACGGGAAATGGGTAACATCGTTGATGTATATGAAGAAAACAACGATCGCTTAGCAACTATCAACTCTGTAGAAATGGCTCTGAGGACAGTCTGGTCTAAAGAGGCTTATCAAACAGTAAAACAGCGTCTAAAAAAGCAGCCCCACGATATAGTTCACGTTCAAAATTTTTTTCCTCTAATTTCTCCCTCAGTTTACTACGCAGCAAAGTCCCAAGGGGTTCCTGTAGTTCAGACTTTGCGTAACTATCGTCTTTTGTGTCCTAATGGTTTGTTTTTTCGCAACGGAAGTGTCTGCGAAGATTGTCTGGGCAAGGCAGTTCCTTTGCCTGGGGTATGGCATGGCTGCTACCGAGAAAGCCGCATGGCAAGTGGAGCTGTTGCAACAATGCTGACTGTGCATCGCACCATGCGAACTTGGATAGAGATGGTAGATGTATATATTGCCCTTACCGAGTTCGCGCGTCAGAAGTTTATTCAAAGTGGTTTTCCAGCAGAAAAAATTGTAGTTAAGCCTAACTTCGTTCACCCCGATCCAAAACCAGGAGAAGGGCGCGGAGGGTATGCCCTCTATGTGGGAAGGCTTTCAGTAGAAAAAGGATTAGATACGCTGCTATCCGCTTGGGAGCGATTGGGAAAACAGCTACCTCTCAAAATTGTTGGGGATGGACCACTAACAGATCAGGTAGTTGAGGCTAGTAAGAAACTTGGCTGTGTAGAGTGGTTGGGACGCAAACCGATGCAGGAAGTTTATGACTTGATGGGTGAAGCTACCTTTGTGGTTTTTCCATCAAAGTGGTACGAAACCTTTGGTCGAGTGGCAGTAGAAGCTTTTGCTAAAGGTACTCCAGTGATTGCTGCTAATATTGGAGCGATCGCTGAATTAATTGAGCATCGTCGCACTGGGCTACACTTTCGTCCAGGCGATTCGGAAGATTTAGCAACGCAGGTAGAGTGGGCTTTGACGCATCCAAGAGAACTTGCCCAGATGCGCTACCAGGCTAGAACTGAGTTTGAGGCTAAATACACCGCCCAGCAAAACTACCGCAGATTGATAGATATTTACCAATTGACCTGTGACAATTAGTTCTGAATTGGATGGCAACAAAAGATGAAAAAAATTCCTGTACTTACAATCAGTGCTGGCGCGATTTTATCTTCTTGTTTAATCGTAGCCAATATGATGCAGCAGCGAATATCGTTTCAGTCCTTGGCAAGTAATTCTGCTGTACTAGCAAATAACACAACAACCGTTCCAGCTGCGGAAGTTACAACTGACAATATTATCTTTCCAAAGGATGGGGGTGTAATTAATGTTAAAAATGCTCCATACAACGCTAAAGGAGATGGTGTTACTGACGACACGGCGGCAATTGGGCGGGCGCTGGGCGCTTACCCTAATGCAAATAAGATTATTTATTTACCAAAAGGTACTTATCTAGTCTCGAACCAATTACAATGGCCCAATGGTAGGGGTGGACAAGAACATAAAAGAACAATCCTACAAGGTCAGAACACAGGAAAGACAATTATCAAGTTAAAAAATAGCGCCCCTGGCTTTACCAACCCATTTTTGCCTAAAGCAGTGATTTGGACTGGCAATGCTCCTGCTCAGCGGTTTCGGAATGCTATTCGTAATTTGACAGTAGATACAGGTACTGGTAATTCAGGTGCGATCGCCATCCAGTTCATTGCAAATAACCAAGGCACAATACGTAATGTAACCATACGCTCAGGTGATGGTCAAGGTATTGTAGGACTTGATATGTCCTACACCAATGAAATCGGTCCTTTATTAGTTAAAAATCTCAAAGTCTATGGCTTTAATGTCGGCATCAAGACAGCTAACAAAGTTAATAGCCAAACCTTTGAACATATCACCTTGCAAAACCAAAAAGAATACGGTTTTGCTAACTATGGTCAAGTAATTAGCATCCGAGACTTGCAGAGTAACAATGTTGTGCCTGCAATTTATAATAAAGACGGAATTCTAACTTTAATTGATTCAAAATTAACTGCAACCAACAAAGTATCAGGGCAGCCTGCCATTAAAAACGACTCAACGCTTTTCGCCCGTAACATCAAGATATCAGGCTATCAAATCGCCATTGGGAATAAAAGTGGTCGGCAGAATGTTGCCAGTTCGTCAGTGACGGAATTTGTATCTCATCCAATCTCTAGCGTTTTTCCCACACCATCCAAATCGTTGAATCTGCCGATAGAGGAAACACCAGATGTATCATGGGATGCCTTAAGTAATTGGGAAAGCCCAACTCATTTTGGTGCAGTTCCTAATGACAATAGAGATGACAGTGCGGCAATTCAGGCTGCGATCGACTCTGGCAAAACAACCGTGTACTTTCCTAATGGTTCGTATATAGTTAATCATACTATTTATATCAGAAATAAAGTCAAAAGAATTATTGGACTAGAGGCTGGTATTGTTGGTAAGGGCGTTTTTCGTTTTGTAGAAGGTAGTGCGCCTGTTGTAGTTATAGAACGTCTTGACGGAATTGGAAGTGGAATTATCCATGCCACTTCTAGAACACTAGTTCTCAGCAGTATGAGCCTGGCTCCCAGCGGTGGTAAAGCCAGCTATTCCAATATTGGAAATGGCAAACTTTTTATTGAAGATGTGGTAGGAGGACCTTGGAAATTTGAGCGGCAAAAAATTTGGGCGCGGCAGTTCAACGCTGAAAATCAAGGTATACACATATCTAACAACGCGGGAAACTTATGGATACTAGGTCTCAAAACTGAAAGAGATGGTATTTTGGTAGATACTAAAGCAGGTGCAAAAACTGAAATAATAGGAGGATTGATTTATTCTAATTCTGACCGGAAAACAACACCAATGTTTACAAATGAAAACTCTGCTGTTTCCCTGACTATTGGAGAATGTAATTTTAATCGAAATTTCTACTTTAATTTAGTTACTGAAACACGAAATGGTGTGATGAAACAATTAAATAGAGGTGATACACCACAGCGTTGTAATGGTAGTGCCATTCCTTTATACGTTGGGCATAAATAATGACAGCAATAATTTGGATACTTGCCCCTAGAGGTAAATAAATGAATTTACAAGCTATATCTCAAAAAAAAAGAAAGGGATATGTCCAGCTTTCCCATTTGTTAATGTTGGCGTTTTGCTTGGCTTTTTATCCCCGCGTTCTCACTTTATTAAAAATTCCATCATTTGTTAATCTTTTACACCTGATAATTATTCCAGGTATTTGTTTATTTACAATACTTAAAACCCGAACTAGAAGTAAGAGCCAAATTGCCATTTCAAAGGCGTTAATTTTTGGCATAACTATCTTGTTTACAGTAATGGTTGCTAGCGCCCTTTTAAATAGGGCTGGATTTATCAATGTAATCGTAGATTTTTTGCTTCTGTGCGAACCGTTCATGATGTTGCTGGCATTCGTAAGCATTCCCATGTCTCCAACCAAAATTGAACAAATTCGCACTTTGCTAATTTATTCTGGCTTTATTAACACCTTGTTTGCCTTTGTTCAGCACTATATTCTCAAGCTGCACCTCCGCCCTGGGCAAGAAGATAACATCAAAGGAGTATTTATCGCACAAGGAGCAGGTCACGTTATAGGCGCTTCGGTTGCATTGACCTTTGGTCTGTATTATTTTTTCAATGCTAAGACTGTTCCCCTGTGGCTCCGCGCATGTGTATTACTTGCTACTTTTTGGCATATAATACTTGCTGATGCCAAGCAGGTGTTGCTAGCTTTTTTGGTAGGTGGGTTACTTCTATTATTAACTAAGTTCAAGGATATTGGACAGGCAATAAAGTACCTTTCAGCTGGAAGTGTAATTGTTTTACTGTTAGTTTGGTGTCTAGAAAATGTGCCTGCTTTCTCTGCATACAAGACTTGGCTCAGACCAGAAATCTATGGTCCTGATGGTGAAGCTACCAAACTCAAGTTGGCGACATTTTCAATCGTTCCTTCATACTATCATTCACCCCTAAATCCTTGGCTGGGTCTTGGACCTGGTCATACCGTTGGGCGCTTAGGAGGATGGATGCTTAGAGAATATGAAGCTTTATTGACACCTTTAGGCTCTACTACCCATCCTGCTAGCAATGCTGTGTGGGCAGCAACAGCAGCAAGTTGGCTCGGAAACCAATCGAGTATGTTCTCGCCACTGTTTGGCTGGGCTGGTATCTGGGGCGATTTAGGTTTTTTAGGGCTAGGAGCATACCTGTATCTCGCGTTTTTAGTTTGGCATAAGC
Organism: uncultured Chroococcidiopsis sp.; assembly: GCA_964248365.1. Lineage (GTDB taxonomy): Bacteria > Cyanobacteriota > Cyanobacteriia > Cyanobacteriales > Chroococcidiopsidaceae > Chroococcidiopsis. Next base: position 32,230 of record CAXTYC010000023.1, read on the forward strand.
TTTGCTTGAATGACTTTTCCAAATTTTTACTATTGTGTGTATCTGTTTTTGGTCTGATTTTTTCTCAAATGGAAGAACCTGGTTATATGCTATTTGTGGCAACCATAATCGGTCTTCAATGGCAAGAAAAACGATACAGAAGAACTTAAAATTAAATAGATACCGCAAATATACAAAAAGCAAAAACACTGCTAAAAGATTGGACATCTGAATATTTGTATTGGACGTTTCCAAAAATTAAAGCCAGCCCTAATAACAAATCGCGTATACGTTAAGCCCCACAAATCACCCAAGAGGCGCGACGTTTCGGGAAAGAAGCTTCTTTCCCGAAAGCTCGCAAGTCGTGGCTTTAATTTATGGAGAATTCTATTAAAGCTGGGGCAGTTGTCGGGGTTTTTGATTGAAAACACCGCAGCAGCAGAATTTGTCCCCCCTACACTTGTGAAGGTTTCATAAACTTTTCAGTAAGTTTATGTAAAATTACGCAAAGTAGCTAAATAGACATGGTATAAAAAATACATATCCTTGAACCTGTGTGAATTTTAGGAATTATGTTAGTCGAAAACGAGTGGCAATCTGGGCTATAGCCCAGAATTGGTAAAACTTTTTTGCTGACTCGTTAAGGGTTGTTTGCTTTAAACAATTGTTATTCGTACTAGACTAGCAATCTGGAAAATTCAGAAATTTCGCCAGTCTGACAGGTTATTACTTATAGCTTTTGTATTTATAGATGAGTGTTCTTATGAATCTCAAATCCATCTATGCTCGTATTGGCATATCTGCTCGTACGCGCATTGTATTTATTAGTGTTTTATTCTTTCTTACTGGGCTAATTATTTTTACTGGGCTATCTATTTTTACTCAACCAGCTAGTGCAATTAGTTTTACAACCAACAGTGTTCGACCAGCAGATGTACTCGATTACGAGGCACTAGGTTACACATATGACACACTTTCTATCCAAGGCAGCAATAGAAATCTAAAGGTCAGAAAAAATGCTGCAAGTTTGAACTCGGGCGAAATCAGCAGGTTCGTCAATGCCGTTTTAAGCTTGAAACGGACAATGACTTCAGGCAGTGATGGCACGCGAATTAGTATATACGATCAGTTTGTAGCAACGCATTTAGGAACCACAGACGTAGCGGGGCGTATAGGTCCAGATGGCAGACGTTTTTCAAGTCCTGCTCATGGCAATGCTGCCTTTCTACCATGGCATCGTGAATTTCTATATGAATTTGAACACCTTTTGCAGGTAGTAGATCCGTCCGTAACAATCCCCTACTGGGATTTTACAGATCGTAATACAAGAAACATTATCTTCCAGAACAATTTCATCGGACCTAATGGCGGTGCTTCTGGAGTAGGCGGTGGTGCGGTACAGTCTGGTTTTTTCTCAGCAGCTAATGGATGGCGGCAAAGAAGAGACTTGAGTAGCAACACATGGGCAGGGAGATCTACCGATACCCAACCACTTACACGCTATATGCGTTCTCCTGATAGATTACCTACTACAACTCAGGTCAATCAAATCCTTGCCCAAACTTCCTATGATGCGTTTCGCGGTTCCCTGGAAACTACAGCACATGCTGGAGCCCACCTGTGGATGGGAGGCTCGACGGCAAATGTCTCAACTTCTCCCAACGATCCAACGTTTTGGCTGTTGCATGCGAATGTAGACCGCATCTGGGCTGAATGGCAAGTGGATGGACATTGGGGTAGCGATTGGTATACTAGGACTGGTAAACCTTTCGGACACAACCTGAATGACATGATGTGGCCCTGGGATCAAGGTCGCATGAGTGCTGCGGCTGATTTGCAAGCCTTAATACCCAGTCTATCCTCAGTTGAAGCTAGAACTCGCCGTTCACTACGTTCAGTTGAATTTAGGGTTGCCAGTAGTCCAGAAGAGTTAATGTCAGATCACAACCGTCATTTGTACAATCCATTTGACTCTCAGGGTGAACACGAGATGCATCACCATATGCTTTGTGAGGCAAATACATCGAGCGATATGCAATGTGACAACAACACAGACAACATTGCTGCTGCCTCATCCATCCTTCCTCCAGCCTAAACGTCTTTGCTATTTTAATTAACTAGGTGAAGCGCTTTCCGTTCCTCTCAGGAATATAGAACTTATCTGTGAAAGCTACATTTCTGAGGGGAGATGGTAAGTGGCATCGTTTACTTAGCACCCTCGTCAGTCTTGAGAAATTCTCAACTGAATACAACTTAAGGATTCAGAATGTTGAAATTAATAGGCTTGAGTGCAACTTTATTTACTAACACTTTTGTGTTTTTGTCTGGCGCTCAATTGGAGGCGATCGCACGAGAGCCTGATTACCCTTGCTACATGATTGCTCCCTCCGGCCAAACTGTAGATTTATCTAACTCCCTGTGTAGTTTCGGACATAATATTGTTGATACTAGTGCTAATATTGACGACTTATTCTTTGCTGATTATAAGCAAGCTCTAATCAAAAAGTATCCAAACTTAAATAATGTTTTGCTGGAGCAACAACCTGAAGCGTTTGGGTATGCTCATGCTGTTTGTAATGGTCTGAAGTCTGGGCTTTCTCCTAATGTAATTCAAAGTTTACAAAACGAGCAAATTGTTAATACCATTTCTGGAAGAAACACGATTGTTGACTTAGAATTGATTAATTTTTTAGCTCCTAAATACTATTGCCCACAATTCAAGCAAGGTAGGTAAATCACAATTTTGTCAAAATCATTACAAAAGCACTGTTATTAAGCAATATTTGGCATAACTAATTTTTGTCTAGCTGATTACAAGTTTATAGCTGAGCGCTATCACCCTTATGCTTATTTTTTATTTTTTCAAGTCATCAACTATAAATTTACATAAAAATCAAAATTACACTAACAAATAATCTTTTAAATATCTTAAAAATACGGTATTTTTTATTACCTTTAACTATATATTTTTTTAATAAAGCGCTGCTATTAGTCCGTTCAAACAGGTTTTTTGGATGTATTCTATATTAATACTCCTCAAAAAATTGAATTTTACTTACAGTTACTAAGATTAGCATAACTTTTTTGTTAGTAAATCATAAGTAATTATTAATAATTAGAACTGCTACTTTAAATAAGTTAGCACTAGTTATTTGTAAGGTTACACAATTATTAACTTTATAATCAACTTTTTTGAGAAAGTGATTATTTGTTTATTCTGGAAAATTAAGGATTAATTTATATGCTAATGAAAGCTGATACAAAGCAAATAAAGAATCAAGCCAAATTAGTACTTACAAATCAATTTCAAGCTTTAGATCTAACAAAGCTAAAAGCTACAAATTCTCAAATAACTACGCATGACATTGATGTGATAGGCTCACCTGTGACAGCTGCACCTTTCGATGTCCAAATAGAAATGATGTTGGAATGGGCTAGTAGCCGTGCAAGTAAAGTGGTTTGTGTAGCAAATGTCCATATGCTGACGGAAGCTTATTGGCATCCAGAGTTTAGCTCAGTCTTAAAAAATGCAGATATGGTGACACCTGATGGTATGCCCTTAGTTTGGATGCTGAAGCTAATGGGAGCGCGTGATCAAAATCGTGTGGCTGGAATGGATATTTTATTGTCTTTGTGTAAGCTCACTCCCCAGCGAAACATTAGTATTTTCTTCTTGGGTTCCCAGCCAGAAATTCTGGAGAAAATGAGCAAGAAATTAAAGTGTGAGTTTCCTAATTTGCAAATAGCAGGGATGGAGCCATTACCCTTCCGTCCACTTACACGAGCAGAGGATGAGGCTCTGATCCAAAAGATTCATAACAGTGGATGTGGCATAGTTTTAGTGTCTCTTGGATGTCCAAAACAAGAGTACTGGATGAATCAACACAAAGACAAAATTCAGGCTGTGATGATTGGGGTGGGGGGAGTTTTCCCAGTGTATGCAGGAATTGTGAAACGCGCTCCCTTATGGATGAGGAATTTAGGATTAGAGTGGTTTTATAGGTTCGTTCAAGAGCCGCGTAGACTGTGGAAACGATACGGAACTACTATCCCTCCTTTTATTTGGTTAGCTTTAAAGCAGTTACTCAGCTTAAAGCTAAAATTGGGGTAAGTAGGTGCTTTAATGGCGGCGAGGCTTGCTTAAAGGGCGCAGCTGTACACCGAAAGACTGCCACAATTATATAATGTGTTGACATAGCAAACTTGACTTAACTGTGGCAATCTGAGAAACAGATAGCAAATCTGATATTCTCGCTACAAAAATAAAGCTAATAGGTTATGCAGACGCTGCCCAATCCAGCTACCTCTCAAGCCGCCAACCGTCAACTCTCGACTGACACCACCATTCACCGCCGCCAGACGAGGGCGGTGAAAGTTGGTAATGTCGCCATTGGCGGTGGCTACCCTGTCGTAGTGCAATCGATGATTAATGAAGACACTCTGGACATAAATGGCTCAGTTGCAGCCATTCGTCGCCTACACGAAGTTGGCTGTGAAATCGTCCGAGTGACAGTACCAAGTATGGCTCACGCCAAAGCCTTGGCAGAAATTAAGCAGAAATTGTCTGCAACTTACCAGTCAGTACCACTAGTTGCAGATGTACATCACAACGGCATGAAAATTGCCCTGGAAGTAGCAAAACACGTTGATAAAGTGCGGATAAATCCAGGGTTGTACGTATTTGAGAAGCCTAAAGCCGATAGAACCGAATATACTCAAGCGGAATTTGATGAGATTGGTGAAAAGATCCGTGAAACCTTAGAACCGCTTGTGATTTCCCTGCGGGATCAGGGTAAAGCCATGCGGATTGGCGTTAATCACGGTTCCTTGGCTGAGCGTATGCTGTTCTCCTATGGCGACACTCCAGAAGGCATGGTAGAATCAGCGCTGGAATTTATTCGCATTTGTGAATCTTTAGACTTCCGCAATCTAGTTATCTCCTTAAAAGCGTCGCGGGTTCCTGTGATGCTAGCTGCTTATCGCTTGATAGTACAGCGGATGGATGAACTGGGGATGGACTATCCTCTGCATCTGGGTGTAACAGAAGCTGGGGATGGTGAATATGGTCGTATCAAGTCAACCGCTGGAATTGGTACACTTTTAGCTGAAGGAATTGGCGACACCATCCGAGTATCACTTACAGAAGCACCAGAAAAAGAAATTCCTGTTTGCTACAGCATTCTGCAAGCACTCGGCTTGCGCAAGACAATGGTGGAATATGTTGCTTGTCCTTCTTGTGGACGCACTTTGTTTAATTTGGAAGAAGTGCTGCACAAAGTACGGGAAGCAACAAAACACCTAACTGGTCTTGATATCGCTGTTATGGGTTGTATCGTCAACGGTCCTGGCGAAATGGCAGATGCTGACTACGGTTATGTTGGTAAGCAGCCAGGTTACATCTCTCTGTATCGTGGCAGAGAAGAAATTAAAAGAGTACCTGAATCTCAAGGGGTAGAGGAATTGATTAACTTAATTAAAGCAGACGATCGCTGGGTTGATCCTTGAGGGGCTAGGGGCTAGGGGCTAGGGGCTAGAGAAGAAAAATGGACTAGGAACTAGGGAAATAGTAATTAGTGTAAGTTACAAAGATTTCTCAGTCCTACCAGTCAAAGTATACTAACCCCGCGCTTCCTCTAACCTCTAACCCCTCTTCTTCCCCTAGTCCCTAGTCCCTAGCCCCTAGTCCCTATTTGCTGTGCTAAATTGGGCATACTCGGTTCGCATTTTCCTCCGGCTCAGCAGTTATTATGGTCATGAAAAAGCGTGGAATCTTGTTAGGTGCAACAGCGGTGATGCTATCAACAGCTGCCGTTACCAATCTTAGTGTTCACTCACAAAGTCAAGCTTTCTTTCGTGAAAGCCCGAAAGAATTAGTAGATGAAGTCTGGCAGATTATTGACCGCCAGTATGTGGATGGCACTTTTAACAAGGTAAATTGGCAGAGTGTACGTAAGGATTATCTGAGCCGTTCTTACACTAACAACGAGGATGCTTACAAAGCTATCCGGCAAATGTTGGAGAAACTGAAAGATCCTTACACTCGCTTTATGAACCCAGAAGAGTTCAAGAGTATGCAAGTGGACACTTCTGGAGAACTCATTGGCATTGGCATCCAGATTGGTGCGGATGATAAAACTAAGCAGCTGACTGTAATTTCGCCAATTGAAGATACACCCGCCTTTGCTGCTGGTCTTCTCGCCAAAGACGTTATTACCAAGATTGATGGTAAAAGCACTAAGGGGATGGATGTCAACCAAGCAGTATCTCTGATTCGGGGACAGCCAGGAACGAGTGTAAGGCTGACAGTACTGCGGAACGGTCAGCCGAAGGAATTTCAGATTAAACGAGCAAGGATCGAAATTCATCCAGTAAAATACAGCTATCAAAATAGTCCCATAGGCGGCGTGGGTTACATTCGCTTGAATCAATTTAGTGCGAATGCTGCTGCGGAAATGCGTAATGCAATTAGAGATTTAGAAAAAAAACAAGTGGCTGGGTATATTTTGGATTTACGTAATAATCCAGGCGGCTTGCTTTTATCAGGTGTGGAAATTGCCCAGATGTGGCTCAATGACGGTACGATTGTTTCAACAGTTAATCGTCAGGGGAAACAAGACATTGAAAAGTCCGATCACCGCGCTTTAACGAATAAGCCCTTGGTAGTGCTGGTAAATGATGGCTCAGCTAGTGCAAGTGAAATTCTCTCTGGTGCATTACAGGATAACAAACGTGCTGTTTTAGTAGGGGAAAAGACGTTTGGTAAGGGCTTGGTGCAATCGGTACGAAGTTTGGGAGATGGTTCGGGGTTAGCAGTGACGATCGCTAAGTACTATACTCCTAGTGGTCGTGATATTAACCATGCAGGGATTGCTCCCAATGTAGAGCTAAAACTGACAACACAGCAGAAACAAGCGTTGTTCCTACGCAATCGTGATAAAGTTGGTACACCAGCAGATCCCCAGTACGCTAAAGCACTAGAAACCTTACAAAAGCAAATCGCCTCCAAAAGTAGCCCTCAAGCCCAGTCGCTACCAAGGTAGGGACTAGGGACTAGGGGCTAGGGGCTAGGAAAACAGAGATGGGGGAGATGGGGGAGCTGGGGGAGAATTCCTAATCCAAAATCCACGCATCCAAAATCCAAAATTCCCCAGCCTCTAGCCCCTAGCCCCTAGCTACTAAATGGGTTGGCATTTACCTGCTCGGATTAAGCCAATGCGCCGAGCAAAAGCTTCATCTTGAGAAGTAAATGGTCCCCAGCGTTCTTGAATGGTTGAATTCTCCAGGGTTATTTGATTGCTGGAGATAATATCACAATGCCCATCTGTACGCTTGACAACGTACCAAGTTTGTGTATTTGTCATTGGATAGATGATAGTTAGCCGATTTAAATTGGGGCGAGTTTTACAGATATAACTGTGAGATCACCCATATGGTGGTTTTCCTCGCCCCTACTGTGTTGCCTTACCAATAACTAGGGAAATTTTGCTCCTAATACATGATGAATCTTTAATGATGACCGTTGCCGTTGCCATTACTGCCCATTGTCTTCACTCGCTCTGCCAGTTTGTCAGGCACTTCTTGCAGATGGTGATATTGCCATTGGAAAGAACCAACTCCCAGGGTAAGCGAGCGCAGCTCTACAATAAAGCTTTGCATCTCGGCTTGGGGTAAATAAGCTGTGAGTTTGTCCCAACCAGACCAGTCATCTCTACCCTCATAGCCCAAGATTTGCCCCCGTCGTCCACTCACCAGTTGCATCACCTTAGAAGTAAATTCGCTGGGTGTTGCAACTTCAATAGCGGCGATTGGTTCTAACAATGTGGGTTCACATTGATTCATCCCCGTTTGCATAGCAATTCGAGCCGCCTGCTTAAATGCTTGCTCGGAACTATCTACCGTGTGGTATGAACCATTTGTCAAAGTTACCGCCACATCCACAACTGGAAAACCCAAAGGACCATGTGCTAGAGACTCCCTGACACCCATTTCCACACCAGGGATATACTGTCTGGGCACTGCACCACCTACAATCGTTTCTCCGAAGTTAAAGCCTGATCCACGAGGAAGCGGCTTAATTTCCAGGTAAACATCCCCAAACTGTCCGTGTCCTCCAGATTGATGCTTGTAACGCCCGTGAACCGATGCGGCAGGTTTGCGAATAGTTTCTTTGTAAGGTACTTGTGGCAGGTGAGTCGTCATCGGCAAGTTATATTTCCGCCGTAGTCGGTCTAAGGCGACTTGCAGATGTATCTCCCCTTGACCCCAAAGGATAACTTCGTGGGTGTCGCCGTGTTGCTCCCAATGTAGGGATGGATCTTCTTCTAAGAGCTTGGTTAGCGCTCCACTTAGCTTAACTTCGTCGTTACGCTTTTGGGGAGCGATCGCCAAGGCATAAACTGGCATCAATTGCTCAGCCTTGGGTAATTCTGTCTTTAATTGCCCATTTGACGAGAGCGTATCACCTGTTTTGATGCCCTCTAAGCGGCTCAAAGCAATAATTTCACCAGTTTGGGCTTCATTTATTGGTAACTGCTGCTGCCCCATTAAGCGATAAATACCGCCAGTGCGTACGCCGTTGAGGATAGCTCCGTCGGTTAACTTACCTTGCCAAACTCGTACCAGGGAGATTTTCCCACCTTGAGGAGTGTAATAAGTTTTCAGCACTTGCCCTAAAGGTGCATCAGGATGGAGAACAATTCCCCGCCGCTGTGCCGTAGTTTCTGGTTCAGGAGCTTCTCGCAGTAGCGCTTCTAAAAGTGGTCGCACTCCAAAATCTTGTTCTGCTACACCACAGAAGACAGGAACAACCAAATCTGCTCCCAATTCGAGTTTCAAATCTTGCAGGATTTCTTCTTGGGGTGGATTAATTTCTTCTAAAAGTTCTTCCAATAAGTGATCGTCAAAGTTGGCTAATTCTTCCAGCATTTCTGCTCGTGCGGCTTGCTCTTGTTCCTTTAGGGTGTCTGGGAACCCAATCGGATCGGCTGGAGCGCCTGGGTGATATTGATAAGCTTGTTCACTCACTAGGTCAATATAACCAGTCAGCTGTTCATCCTGAATAATTGGATATTGGTGCGGTACTAGAGGACGACTAGAAACAGACTTGAGGGCGTGCAACATTTCGATAAAGTTGTTGCTTACCCGATCCATTTTGTTGATAAATACTAGGTGGGGAATTTCCCAGTCATCGAGGAATTTAAATAGGGGTGCGAGGGTGAGAACTCGTTGGCGAAGTACGCCATCCGAGGCATCGTTAACTGGTTCGCAGACGACAACCGCTGCATCTACACCCATTAAAGCGTTATAAGTTTCTTGGGCGAATTCGACTGAGCCTGGGCAGTCGATAAATGTGAAGCGCACACTATCATACTGGGTGCTAGCTGCGCTCACTTCTACACTCATATGGCGATCGCGCGCTTCTGTTGCACTGTCTCCTACGGTATTGCCGTCTTTGACACTACCTTTGCGAGAAATCGCCCCTGTGACGTACAACAAACTTTCGAGTAACGTTGTTTTGCCACTTAAATAGGGACCTACAATGGCAACATTGCGCGCGCTTCTCACTTTTTCGTTCATATAACCTCCTAGGCGGTTTTCCTTTGCCGGACCCGCATCTTTGTGAGTTGACGATGGATAATGTTGTAGAGAATTATCTCGTCTTTAATCTGACCTTATCTTGTATTTAATCCTATTAATAAAAATCGTAGTGTCTTGTAAGATTTAAATTAATTAGTATTAATTCAAATAAATTTTTGTACAAATATTTTTAGTTTTATAAAGAGAAGGAACGTTAATCCCTTATCGTCCACCAATTGCATACTGTGGTTGGCGATGGAAGCTAATTGCCAGGTGAAGCACGATCAATGCTTTCACTTTCTTAAGAAATTATATAGTTTTTTTTGTTTCTCGCAATAGACTTGGACACTGCACAGGAAGGGTTTCCCGACAGGAGGCAAAGTGTCCGCGTATACTGCACTCGCTCCAAGCCGCAGGCTAGACGCGATCGTTCGGACGCAAAAAGTCTCGCGCAGATCTCCTTATGCAATACGTCTAGTGTCTAGGTTAAAGCAACAATTTTGAGCTTTAATGGTAGCTGATGAGCTTTGAGATTCAAGTATTCTTTTAATTAAAAGCTAATAGCTAGTAGCTTTAAAGAAAAAGGTTTTATTTTAAAAGGGGAAGCAGGTAAGTTCCCTTGCTTCCCCTTTTAGAACTGTTCAATTCGTCGATTAGTCTTTTTTGGCGGGGGGTTCTTTTTCCCGCAACAGTTCGGCTGCGGTTCGCAGTAAATCGCTTAAGATATTGCGAAGTTGTCGCTCTTTCTTGCCTAGAGCTTCCCCAGCTTCTCGTAGCCTTTCTTCTAATTGTAGTTGCGATCGCTTTTGTTCAGCTTGATCAACTTCTGTTTCAGCTTTGGTACGAGTTCGGTTATACCAGTTTTTTGCTTCCTCTAGATTTTCCTTAATTTCCTCATATCGTCCTCCATATCTTGCAGCCAAGTTAGCTCTTAGAATTGCTGCTTGTGCTTGCAGTTGGGCATAGCGTTTTTTGAGTAAAGCAAACTCTTCGCTGTTTTTGAAGTTATTGATCGCAGATGCAATTGATTCTTTGATATTTGGGGAAGATTCTTTACCCGCCTCTTCCACATCAATTAGCAATCTGTCAATTTCTTTTTGCAGTTCCTCTTCTTCATTGTCTATTTGTGCCTGTAGCTGCTTAACTTCTGCCTGATTTTTGGCAATAGCTTGCCGTCTTATGCTACTAAAGCCTTCGATCACACCCTCAATCGCAGCTGTAATTTCTTCTTTGATTTCGCTACCTTTTTCTTGCAAACTTTCACTTACCGCACCTACAGTATCTTTAACAATTGTGCGAATGTCGTTGGAGCCTGCTTTTAATTCTGTAGCTACTTGGGATTTTGTTTGAGATATGGCACTTTGCACAATCTCTCTGATGCGTTCAGATCTTAGCTGCCCTGCTGTTTTAGCTTGCTGTAGCTCTGATTTGATTTGTTCCCTAATTTGCTCTACAAAGAGTTGATCCTTTGAGCTTGCGGACACAACAGGTCGCCCAGCAAAGTCCTCAAAATTTTCGTAGTCTTTTGGATCGATGCTGGAGTCATCCTGGTAGGGGCTGGAGGTTTGATCATGATTGATTAATCCTGGCTTACCCTCAGCCAATTTCTCCATGATTTTTTGTTTTTCTTCGTTACTCAGAGTCATGTTACCTTTCTCCTGATTCTAAGTAAAATTGTTAAACGCTAGAAGGAATTGATATTTGAGCCTGTAGATTATTGTGAATTAATTACCCGTTTGACTAATAACTATTTTTTGAATATTTTTACTAATTTTTAGGGTAAGTTTACATCTCTATATAAAAAGTTTACATACTAAATTAATTCAACCACCTCTGTCTGACGACTGAGGTTTAGTTGAGAGAAGATAGCGGTAACTGGGTCAAGTGAATTGGGTGATTTCTTACGGTAGCTTGAGACAAAATTCAAAAAGGGGTGGGGTTTGTGCTACCTGCTAGAGGGAATTAGAGTCAGGTATGGCATAAAAAGTAGTATTGCCTTCTTCGATAGTGAAGTGTTAGCTATATAAACTTAGAAACTGAATTGGACGACTTGGAGGCGGATAAAAATCACCTAGCTAACCTTTGTATGACCAGACAGCGCAACACCAGAGGAGAGATACCGATTGAATAAAGGGGAAGGGGCGCTTAAACTGACGGATTAGAACCGTTGACCATCATAATATCAACAGGGATAATTTCAGCTTGCCAAGAATTGTAAAAGAGGAGGCATTAAGCGTCAATGCGTTGTACTATTTCAAGTCGTGCTGGTCAAGTCTTAGCTAATGGCTATTTGTTCATCCAAAAAGATGAGAATGGTGAACTACGCTTAAACTTGCGTACAGATAGAGGTAAGTTAATTCAAGGTGGAATTATTGACACTGATGGAGATTTAACCGCAGCCAGTCAAGTATTATTCCGTGCCTTGTATGAAACTTGGGGAATGAGCGATATTACCCTCAGTGCGATCGCCTCTTATAAGTGAGTATAGCTTGGGGTTTTAACCCCAGTGGTAGGCTGTTCTGCGGCTTAGTATATTCTTTGCCTCAGATCTTAATAAGATACCTCAAGCACCTAACGCCACGTACTCGTAGTAAGTGGCTAGTAAGGTAATAATTGGCGCATTTTTGCAATCCCCTAGATCCTCTCGCTTCCTCTAGCTATAGCGCCTCTAGCTCTCGCTAATCGTGAATCGTGCCATCGGGCATAATTGCCCCAGTCAATTTTGCTCCGGTGAGTTTAACCATGATCCGGTTTTGCGATCCTACCTTGGCTCCCCTTAAATCAGCTCCGCTTAAATCGGCTCCACTTAAATCAGCACCAATTAAGTTTGTTTCCTGCAAATTAGCCCCACTGAGATTTGATTGCAGCAGGTTAGCTCTAAATAGATTTGCTCGATACAGATTCGCGCCTTGTAGATTGACCTTATGTAGAAATGCATCACTCAGGTCAGCGTTACTCAAGTTAGCACTGCTGAGGTTTCTGCCTGACAAGTCTTTTTCTTTTAGGTGCGCTCCTCTGAGATCGGCTCCACTCAAATCCGAATAGGGTTTTTTAGCTTGATGGTGAGATTGTTGAGAGCCAGAGCCAGAGGCAGAGTAATAGTTTGGTCGGGGTGGCTTTTCTTGATGGTGTGGGGGTGTTGATTTTGACTGGGCTGGCGTTGTGGTATGTTGCTTATGAACACGCGATTTTATTGACCGCAAGTGGTCACGAGCGTGATTTATTTCCTTGAGTTTTTCCTGAGCCTTCTGCTGGAGTCGTTGATTATCGGAAGGAATGCGATCGGGATGCCAAATAAAAGCCAAGTCCTTGTAAGCCTGGTTTATTTCCTCAAGGGAAGCTCCTGGCTCTAACCCAAGCGCTCTGTAGTAATGGTCAAGATTATGCATCACTACTGATGTACCGTTTTTAGCTTCATCATAGCGAAGTTTGTTACCCAATTATGTTAGTGGCTGCTTTTGGGCGTGGCGGATGCGCCTGGGAAGTAATGGGGGCGTTAACAACAGTACTTAGGAGCGTTGGAAATTATATTCTTTTTGTGGTTCGCCATGTTGTTTTTGCAGTTAATTAAAAGCTAAAAGCTAAAAGCTAATAGCTAATAGCTTTTATGCCATTTGGTTTTCAATTGCCCAACGTGCTAGTTCTGTACGGTTATTAAGTCCAGTTTTACCTAACATATTAGAAACATGACTTTCTACCGTGCGCTGACTCACATTCAGTTCTTGAGCAATATCGCGGTTAGCCAAACCTCTTGCCACAAATTGCACTACTTTCAGTTCCGTTTGCGTCAGATGCACATCGAAAGGAACCTGAATTTTCGTCTCGTTTTCGCCGCCACCTCCTGTCTGTTGTCTTTGACGGTATGCCTGCTTTAGCGAAGCTTCCACTTGAGCCACTAATTCTTCTGGCTCAAATGGTTTAACCATATAAACATCTGCACCAATGTTAAGACCCTTAATTTTGTCCCCGCTTTGACCCTTGGCGGAAAGGAATAAAATTGGAATCCAACTAGTGCGTTCGTCTTGCCGAACTTGATTGACAAACGAATAGCCGTCCATTTCCGGCATCATCACGTCGCAGATGATCATGTCTGGAATTTCCTGCTCTAAGACTTCTAGAGCTTCCCGTCCATTTTCAGCCGTGATGACTTCATAGCCTCGGAATTCTAAGTAATCCTTGACGAGCAAAATGAGGTTAGGGTCATCATCAATCAACAGCAGTCGTTTATGCTCTTTTACGCTGGTTTCTTTCATGCTGTGCTATTCGTCACGCTTGAAACAGTCAATTCCAATAGTTTTTTCGGGGTTTTTTTTGTTTAATGGCATTCTACTGAATTTGTTGTTACTTCTTTCTAGTAGAGAAGCCATTCTTAATCTTCTGTAGAAGATGTTGAGTTGTTCCCTCCATACGGCAACCGCGTTTATTATCAGTCAAAGTACGGAGACCTTTAGTAAACCTTAGACAGTATAACTGAGGCGCTATCATTATATATTCATTTTTAAAGTATTGGGTTTAAAAACTGATACAATCACCTTAAAAATACCTAACTTTATACCCAAGAGGATGTAAAAGCTAACGCCAGCAATACCTATAGCTTTGGGTTGACAAACTTACCTGTGGGGTTGATACCTGCCATAGGTAATTAGACTGAAAAAATAGTATCGGATGAAGCCTTATTGTGCATTGCCAGAAGGAGCGATCGCACCAGGTGCAGGTTGGGGCAAAGGATGAATCAAGAATGCGTATGACTGCACGACTTGATTGCCGATTAGATGTTCTTGAATAATTCGCTCAATTACTTCAGGCGTTGCCATCCGATACCAAACGCCATCAGGATAAACAACTAAGATTGGTCCAGAGGAACAAACTCGCAAACAATTAGCTTTAGTGCGAAAAATGCAACTGGGGCGATCGCTCGTTGGTTTGTCGAGTTTTAACTGTTTCAGGCGCTTTTTCAGATATTCCCAAGATTCTAGACTGGCTGCCGAGGAGCAGCATTGAGGTAGGGTTGGATCGGCACAAATAAATATATGTCGCTCAATTTGGGGTAATCCCAAAGCATGGACACAAGCGGACATTGCATCTGTATCTTTTGCCTGACAAGTTTCAACTTCTTCCTTATTCGATTGGATTGTATCTTCCGTCATTGTTACTCTCTAATTTAACTGCCTAAAACTATTGTCACCCCTAGCTGTACCCTTGCACCCTCTGCATTTCCTAGCCCCTAGCCCCCAGCCCCAGTCCCTCATGAGTTCGGAAACCCGTACAACCCCTTTTGTTGCGATCGCATCTGGCTAGAGGCTAAATTAGCACTCAGGAGTCGAGAGTGCTAACAAGCGAGAAATTTTTGTATGGCAGCAGTATCTCTAAGCGTATCTACAGTTAAACCTTTAGCCGATCGCGTTTTTGTAAAAGTCAGCGCCTCGGAAGAGAAAACCGCTGGTGGTCTTTATTTGCCAGACACCGCGAAAGAAAAGCCTCAAGTCGGTGAAGTAGTAGCTTTAGGACCTGGCAGACGCAACGATGATGGTTCTCGTCAGGAAATGGAAATCAAAGTCGGAGACAAAGTTCTCTATTCCAAATATGCTGGAACCGACATCAAACTAGGCACAGAAGAATACGTTCTGTTGTCGGAAAAAGACATTCTGGCAGTAGTTAGCTAATGGGTAATGGGGAACGCGCAGTTACCAACTACCAACTACCAACTACCGTACGGGCGGGTTTATCAGACATACTTGTGAACCTTCAAATAACTGGTTTAAAGTCGCCCCTACCAAGTACCAACTACCAATTACCAAAATCTTAGGCAAATATGGCAAAACGCATTATTTACAACGAAAACGCTCGTCGCGCCCTAGAAAAGGGCATGGACATCCTGGCTGAAGCTGTGGCTGTCACCTTGGGACCAAAAGGTCGCAACGTAGTGCTAGAGAAGAAATTTGGCGCACCACAAATTGTAAACGATGGTGTGACCATTGCCAAAGAAATCGAACTAGAAGACCACGTTGAGAATACTGGCGTGTCTCTAATTCGTCAAGCTGCTTCTAAGACCAACGACGCAGCTGGTGACGGTACTACAACTGCAACCGTTCTAGCTCACGCAATGGTAAAAGAGGGTTTACGTAACGTCGCAGCGGGTGCGAATGCGATCGCTCTCAAGCGCGGTATTGACAAAGCTACCACTTTTCTGGTAGGAAAAATTGCCGAACACGCTCGTCAAGTAGAAGATTCCAAGGCAATTGCTCAAGTAGGCTCAATCTCTGCTGGTAACGACGAAGAAGTCGGTCGGATGATTGCCGAAGCAATGGATAAAGTCGGCAAAGAAGGTGTAATTTCCCTAGAAGAAGGTAAGTCCATGACTACCGAACTGGAAATCACCGAGGGGATGCGCTTTGACAAAGGCTACATTTCTCCCTACTTTGCTACCGATCCAGAGCGGATGGAAGCAATTTTAGATGAGCCTTTCCTGCTTTTGACTGACAAGAAAATCGCTTTGGTACAAGACTTAGTGCCAGTGCTAGAGCAAGTGGCTCGTTCTGGTCGTCCCTTAGTAATTATTGCTGAGGACATCGAGAAAGAAGCTTTGGCAACTCTGGTAGTTAACCGCCTGCGTGGTGTGCTGAATGTGGCTGCTGTCAAGGCTCCTGGGTTTGGCGATCGCCGTAAGGCAATGCTCGAAGACATTGCTGTCCTGACTGGTGGACAATTGATCACCGAGGATGCTGGTCTGAAGCTTGACAACACCAGACTCGATATGCTAGGAAAAGCCCGTCGTGTCACAATCACCAAAGACAGCACCACAATTGTTGCGGAAGGTAACGAACAAGCTGTGAAGGCTCGTTGTGAGCAAATTCGCCGTCAGATGGACGAAACCGATTCTTCCTACGACAAGGAGAAGCTGCAAGAGCGCCTAGCTAAGCTAGCTGGTGGTGTTGCTGTCGTTAAGGTGGGTGCTGCTACTGAGACGGAAATGAAAGACCGCAAGCTGCGCCTAGAAGATGCTATTAACGCTACTAAGGCTGCTGTTGAAGAAGGTATCGTTCCTGGTGGTGGTACAACTCTGGCTCACCTAGCTCCACAACTAGAAGAGTGGGCAAATGGCAACGTCAAGAATGAAGAGCTAATCGGTGCGATGATTGTTTCTCGCGCTCTGGCTGCTCCACTCAAGCGGATTGCAGAGAATGCTGGACAAAATGGCGCTGTGATTGCTGAGCGCGTCAAAGAGAAGGATTTCAACGTCGGTTTCAACGCTGCGTCAAATGAGTTTGTCGATATGTTTGAAGCTGGTATTGTCGATCCTGCTAAGGTGACTCGTTCGGCGTTGCAAAATGCTGCTTCAATCGCTGGTATGGTGTTGACGACCGAGTGTATTGTCGTTGACAAGCCTGAGCCAAAGGATAATGCTGCTGCCTCAGCTGGCGCTGGTATGGGTGGCGGAGATTTCGATTATTAATTATGTGTATGGTGGGCAATGCCCACCCTACAATTATCAGCTGCTTCCTTTGTGGGAGCGGCTGTTTTTTTTACGAACCGCCAACACGTGCGTGTAGCGCCAGCGTTTAGACGCAAAGAGCGCGAAGGAGGAAATTGCTAAGTGAAGAGGCAGGGTTTATTAAGAATTAGTGAGAATTTTATTTGCTCTGTACCCACATACTGGGCAAGGACTCACCCAGCGATAACCTTTTGGCGTTGCGGGGTGAATTCTGTTATCTGTAGGACAATATTTATGGTAAAGCCAGCACTCAAGTCCATAAGCTTCATGAACTGTATCGCAGTGAATAAAAATATAATAAGGGTATTCTCTATTCTTTATTCTTTTTCTTAAACTCCTATCAGATCTACCCACATAGAGAACAGGATTGTTCAGCGCTTTCAAAAAAAGATATACACCAGGTTTATCTGTAACATCAGTATGTTGCTCAAGTTGATTTAATTGCCTTACTTCAGAATATTTATATACCACTAAAATTTATCCATCTGCCTTATTCAATTAGTTAGTGTATCTAAGCAATTAGATAATTTTTACTGTAATTCCACCTATTTATTCTTTCAGTTTCAACTTAATTGCGTTGTTGTACTGATACATACAAAAATAGATTTCATTTTGACAAATGCGATCGCACCCAATCAATAAGAACGGTTAATAAAGTCTTCTGGATCAATGCCAGCTTGCGTTAATATCGCACCTAATGTTCCTGGCATATCACTAGTATGAAATCTCTCGATAACTAAATCCTGCTAACCTACCCATTAGTTAACTACTGACCTACAACTAAGGGGTATTCAAATTGCTCAGCTATTGGTTGCAAGTAATCGGTTTCGTTACGCTGGCGAACGTGCTTCTAATAGTTTAGGTGCTACATCACGAGCAATTTCCAAAGTTTCAGCAATCGTCCGTCCTTGTGCGACTAACCCTGGAAGTTCCTCAGAAGTTGCTAAATAAACTCCTTCTGGTAGTTTCTCAATGTGTATGTTGACAATTTTTTCCACTATTATTCTTCCTAGTTGCGACTATATTACCTCATTAAACAAACTAGCTCTCTAGCTTTGAATATTTTTATTATGATGATGTTATTATCAAGTTCAACATGATACCTTTGATATCATGAGGTAATTTTTATGATTTTTGTGATATAATATGGCTAATAAATGTAATTATTACAGTTTTCATAAAAGAGAGCATTGAATTTTAATTCAATGCTTTGGTCAAAAATCAATAGGGCTTGATTTAGTAGTAGTCTGTTTCTGGTTGTGTTTGCGCTATAGCAAAGTTAAATGGATCGTACAGGAAGCGAGTTGCTTCTTCCTCTAAACGGTGGATTAGATACGGTTCGATCGCGTTTCCCTGGCGCAGAGCAGCCAAGTAACCGTCTAAATACAGTCGCAGATCGTCAGTGCGATGTCCTCGATTCCACATATCGACTAGGGAGTCGGTTAGTTTTTGGTAGTAGCGTATGGTCTGAGTGTCCTGTAGCATAACACAAACGTGAAGTATAAAATGTGAGTTTTTTAAGTTGTGAGTTTTCTATTATGAAGTATCTAGCGTGAGTTTAGGCTTGAGATTTCAATTAGAAATCTTTAATATAGGACGGGTGGCAGTTAGGTTAGGCAAATACTTAGCTACTGTGCGATCGCCTGTTATTTTCTTTCATCTTACCTTCAACTAAATACCCACCTGCATGGATCTAATGGGCGATTTTTGCTGATACCTGGGTGGAGCTTGACTGGATCTGTATTTAAAGGAAAATACTGTGATTTTTTCCGCAATATAGTGTTTCTTGTTTCACTTAATAGCTATTTAGTCAACTATTCCTTTTTGTCCCTGCTACCTTAATTAATCAGCCTATCAGTTTAAAATTCCAGCCAGCGATCAGTCTTGAGAGTGAAAATCATCAACTTATTCCTAGAACAACTCAGTTAATTCTCCCTTGAAGATAAATTAATTATCAATATTTATTAAGTATAGTTGAAAAAAATAACGTATGCTTGAATTTGCTTTTGATGTTTAAAGGTTGTAGGCACAAAAGACCATTTGGTTTGATGGCAGATAGAAATAGAATTGCCCAAACTTCCTACTGGTAAGCTTTTCCCAATCTTTAAATCTAAAATATATGGTTTCCAAAATGGTATGAGGTAGCAGCTGCTACAAAAGCCAACTGCAAGCTTTGTTACTTTGAGATGCAAGTAAGCAAAGGATCTTGCCAGGGTGAGTTCAGTCTGTATTGAAATTGTAGAGGGGAATCCACATTTGCGATCGCTGCTGTGTTGGCACTTGCAACAGGTAGGCTATCGAGTGCATCAAGCCGCCAGTCTTTACCAAGCGCGAGATGTGTTTTTAACACGCCAGCCAACATTGATCGTACTTGATACTGAACTTGCCGATGGTGATGGACTCGAATTTTGCCGTTGGTTACAGCGACAGCAACAGCCGTTAATTTTAATGCTGTCTATCCGTAACACTGAAACTGATATTGTCACTGGGCTGAAGGCAGGAGCAGATGATTATCTCACAAAACCATTTGGGATGCAAGAGTTTTTAGCGCGGGTAGAAGCACTATTGCGGCGAAATCGTACACCAGTTGCACCTGCATATTTGGATTATGGAATTTTACAAATCGATTTGGTGCAGCGTCGTGTGTGTTTTCAAGGCGAATACATTGATTTGACACCCCAGGAATTCAGCTTGCTCTATGTTTTAGCTCAAGCGGGTGGTTTACCTTTGAGTAGATCGGAATTGCTACGTCGCGCTTGGCCTGATGCAATCGATAATCCTCGTACTATAGATACTCATGTGCTGTCTCTACGCAAAAAAGTCGAAACTGATCCGCGACAGCCTAGTTTAATTCAAACTGTGCGTAATGTGGGATATCGGTTTAATGTAGAAATGCTCAAAGCAACGAGTGTACAGCCATCAGAGGCATTCAAGCGTCAAAAGTCCAGTACCGATCATCCTCAGCGCTCAGCCTTGAGTAGTCAGTTTTGAATTAATTAACAGTATTGCACGAATACGCAAGCATGGACTGTGTTTACATTCGTGCGGCTGTTTGTTCATTCCGCCTCTTTTACTTAAAATGATTATAAAAACAGTAGTTTACATTATATACTAAATTTATAGTATTTATTTACAAAATTTACAGAAAGTCATGGTATTCTCATAAAATACCTCTTTTGGTACTTCCAGATCTGCCTGCGAAGTAACTACTCTACTAATCGTTAAGACAGTGAGAAAGGATACAAAATAAGGTGATTTTCGGGATAATCCCTTCATTTCTGGACGAAAAGTTCAGAAGGCTTTTAGTATTCATTAGATTGCGGTTTCAGGCAACGCGATGGCTGACCAATTTAGGATAGAAACGAAGTTGTGAGATGCGTAGCGTTGATTCCTGCTAACTGTTGAGTAAAGGCACAAGAATATGAGTAATGTCCAGGCAAAATTTTCAGCAACCGAAAATACATTTCATGTAGAAGGCTACGAGAAAATTGAGTTCAGTTTCGTCTTTGTCAACGGCGCTTTCGATGTAAAGAACACAGAACTAGCAGACAGCTACAAAAAATTTGGTCGTTGTCTAGCTGTAGTTGACCATAACGTGAATCGGCTCTACGGAGAGCAAATTGAAGCATATTTCAAGCACTACAACATTGACCTTACCGTCTTTCCTGTTGCAATTAGCGAACCTACTAAGACCATAGAAACATTTGAATCAATCATAGATGCTTTCGCAGATTTCGGTCTGGTACGTAAAGAGCCAGTGCTAATTGTAGGCGGCGGATTGGTGACAGATGTTGCAGGCTTCGCTTGTGCGGCTTACCGTCGCAGCACCAACTACATCCGCATTCCCACTACACTAATCGGTTTAGTCGATGCAGGAGTAGCAATCAAAGTTGCTGTCAATCACGGGAAGCTCAAAAACCGCTTGGGTGCATACCACGCACCACAAAAAGTGTTGATGGACTTCTCCTTCTTGCGGACACTCCCCACGCCAGAAGTCCGTAATGGTATGGCGGAATTGGTGAAAATTGCTGTTGTCTCAAACGCCCAAGTGTTCGAGCTGCTGTGCGAGTATGGGGAAGATTTACTTAATACTCACTTTGGCTACCTTGGCGGTACGGGCGAACTGAAGGAAGCCGCTCATCGGGTGAAATATGAGTCGATCAAAACGATGCTAGAATTGGAGACTCCCAATCTCCACGAGCTAGATCTAGACCGCGTAATCGCCTACGGTCATACTTGGAGTCCTACATTAGAATTGGCTCCGGCTGTACCACTGCTGCACGGTCATGCAGTAAATATTGATATGGCATTGTCAGCAACGATCGCAGCGAAGCGGGGTTACATTACAATCGAAGAGCGGGATCGCATTTTGGGACTAATGAGCCGCATCGGTTTAGCCTTGGATCATCCTCTACTCGATAGCGACCTATTGTGGTATAGTACACAGTCGATCACCCAAACGCGAGACGGATTACAACGAGCTGCAATGCCAAGACCAATTGGACATTGCTTCTTCGTCAACGATATGACGCGGGAAGAACTCGATGCAGTTCTTGCCGATCACAAACGCATCTGTGCCTCGTACCCCCGTGCTGGTGCAGGTGTCGATGGCTATGTAGGTAGCTACCAACAAAATTTAGTGGAGAGTACAGCCAATGTCTAGTGCTGCTGACGTGGAAAGTCCTCGTCCCGTCACACCATTGGGTATTTTGGTAGAGCATCTCGAAACTGCGGTAAGCATGGTCGAGGCAGAACCAAATGTGCCTACTGCTGTAAAAGCGCACTTACAAAAAGCCTTGCGTCTGGGCGCAGGTTTAGACCCTTACATCGAAGAGTATACGACAAAAGAATCTCCAGCCCTGAGCGCGATCGCCCAAAAAACTCATACTGAGGATTGGAGTAAGCGGTTTTCAGATGGTGCTACCGTGCGTCAATTAGAGCAAGAGATGCTGTCGGGACACCTGGAAGGGCAGGTACTCAAGATGTTCGTCTACATGACCCGTGCCAAAAGCATATTGGACATTGGGATGTTTACAGGGTACTCAGCTCTTGCGATGGCAGAAGCTTTACCTGCTGACGGGTGTTTAGTAGCCTGTGAGGTGGATCAATATGTCGCCTCTTTTGCCCAAGGTCTATTCCAAGGTTCCCCGCACGGGGCAAAAATTCAGGTCGAATTAGGTTCAGCACTTGCTACCCTCGAAAAGCTTGCACAAAAGGAAGAATCCTTCGATTTGGTATTTATTGATGCCGACAAAAAGGAGTATGTGCAGTATTTCCAAACTTTGTTGGACACTAACTTGCTAGCACCTCAAGGGTTTATCTGTGTAGACAATACCTTGTTGCAGGGACAAGTTTACCTTCCCGAACAAGAAAGAACCCCCAATGGAGAAGCGATCGCCACTTTCAACCAGGTCGTTGCTAACGATTCCCGTGTTGAGCAAGTGATACTGCCTTTGCGAGACGGCTTGACGATCATCAGGCGAGTGTAGTCATAGGGGCGGGTTTAACAAACAATCAATTGGGCAATAGATAACCCAAATAAACCCGCCCGTATCCACGTTCTAGGGGTGAGGTTGATCCACACTTTTAAGGCTATATATGGTGCAACAACAATCTACACAAGGGCGTGTTTTCGCCGCCTTCCAAAATTTGGGGACGCTGGCGTTACTGGCGATCGCTTTTCCCTTTAACTGCATCGTCGTCTTAACATCGCTGCTATGGAACTTTTTGAGCCGACCGTTCCAGCAGCAAGTTGTTTTCAACCCCAATTCCAAAAATATCTTGATCGCTGGCAGTAGGATGACTAAAGCCCTTCAGCTAGCGCGATCGTTTCATGCCGCTGGGCATCGAGCCATTTTAGTTGATACCGATAAATACTGGTTAGCTGGTAATCAATTTTCCAACGCTGTCGCTGCCTCTTACACAGTACCCGATCCAAGCAAAGATTTAGAAGGCTATACTAAAGCCCTATATGCGATCGCCATCAAAGAAAAGATCGACTTTTTTATTCCGGTAGCCATTTTCGCTGTCATCTACTATGACTCGCAAGGTAAACCACCGTTACCAGACGATGTAGAGTTTTTCCACTTCGATGCTGATGTCACAAAAATGCTAGATGACAAGTTCGCCTTTGCCGAAAGGGCGCGAAGTTTCTCGTTATCAGTCCCCAAATCGTTCCTAATTACCAACCCCGAACAAGTCCTCAACTTCGACTTTTCCAACGAGAAAAATAAGTACATCCTCAAAAGCATTCCCTACGACCAAATACGTCGCTTGGATCTCACCAAGTTACCTTGTGATACCCCAGCGCAAACAGCAGAATTTGTCAATAGTCTGCCTATCAGCCCAGAGAAGCCCTGGATTATGCAGGAATTTATTTCCGGCAAGGAATACTGCACTCACAGTACCGTAAGAGACGGAGAGACAACAATGTACTGCTGCTGTGAGTCATCCGCCTTTCAAGTCAACTACGAAAACGTTGATAAGCCTAAAATTATGGAATGGGCGACTCATTTTGCCAAAGAACTGGGACGTACTGGGCAGCTCTCCTTTGACTTTATTGAGGCTCCTGACGGAACTCCTTACGCGATCGAGTGCAACCCCCGCACTCACTCTGCCATTACTATGTTTTACAACCACCCAGGAGTAGCGGATGCCTATCTCGATAAAGACGTTGCAAGCAAAACCTCTACAATTTATCCTTTGCAACCGCTTCCTGATAGTAAGCCTACCTATTGGCTGTACCACGAACTCTGGAGACTTAATGAGGTTAGATCGTTAAAGCAATTACAAACTTGGGTAAGAAATATTTTGCGGGGGAAAGACGCAATTTTTGAGGTGAGCGATCCCCTACCCTTCCTGATGGTACACCACTGGCAAATTCCCTTACTCCTGCTCGACAATCTATTAAGACTCAAAGGCTGGATCAGAATAGATTTTAACATTGGTGAACTTATAGAGTAAAAATTATGCCTTGGTAGCCTCTCAACAAGTATTGCTGAGATTTCTGGTTCGCTTGGCAAGGGGAAACTTTATATGTTTTCTATCTCCAAGCTAATAAACTCACTTGTAGCTACAATCCAGAACGAAGACATAATTTAGCATCTATTGGTCACGCCGTCTTGACTAATTTTGGTTGGCAAGAAATCAATCCCGATCAGCCAGTCATTTCAAACAGAGATGGAAACTTTTGGAATAATCTTTCAATTTGGACAGGAAGTATTATCGAAAAAGAAGGCTTATATTATCTGTTCTACACAGCAAGATGCAAAGACGAAGCGTGGGTGGAAACACCTTACGAGCGACGTATACCTCAAAACATTGGTGTAGCTGTGTCGGAGGATTTAAAGACTTGGACTAGAACCCTCACCTCGTTAGAAAAACCTGTTATTCCCAATCCTGGTATAGATAGTCAATTTGACGGCATAAACTGGCGCGATCCTTATGTGATTAAAGACGATATAGATGGGCAGTTTTATGCTTTTATCTGTGCTCATCCAAAAGATACTTCTGCCGATGCTGGTGGTGTTATCGCTTATGCCACTTCTAAGGATTTATCTAATTGGCAAGACGAACCTTATCGAATTTTGTACAGCAGCAATAAATTTTTATTTACTGAAGTTCCTCAAGTTTTTTGGCGAAAGACTAACGACTTGAAATCCTGGCGCTTGTACTTTTTGTTTAGTCCTCGCTGGAGTTCCTTTTTTAATAGAGAAATACCAACTGGTATTACATATTATGTCCATTATGTACCCATAGAAAATAGAAAAAAGGTCAGTTATGACAATATTCCTTGGGAGACAGAGCCAGCTAAGATACTTGTTAAAGGTCTACATGGTGGGAAGCTGATCGAGCCAGAAAAAGAAGAAAATCCGGTTCATCATTATAATGGTATGTTTCTGACACAGTTGAAGGTCCTTATCATCCAAGAAATGAAGATGACTTTATTGTCAAAGGTAGCGAGACAACTGGAATGTATGGAACCAACTTTCTGCAAGTATCGACAGATCCAGAAGAATGGATTGCTTATGGTTGGTATCACAGATTGCACGCTTTAGCAGTTTCCCAAGCGTTTCGAGTTGACTGGAAGAATACATGGAATCTGGATACTTTGAAAATTTCTCTTACCAGTACAGGGCTTAAGTGAGTTTCGCGCAAAGACGCAAAGGCGCTAAGAAGCTCTTTGTGTCTTTGCGCCTTTGCGTGAGATAATACCACCGAGGAATCCTTTTAGGGCAAAATAGTAAGTTGCAGCATTCGGTCAGTTTATGCCCTCTCGTTCACTTGATGCTTATGAGAGTACAGCTACCCAAAAGCAAGTAATTGGTGTAGCAGTAGTGGGGACTGGATTTGGTCAAAAAGTCCACATCCCTGGATTTGATGCTAATCCCCAAACTCAGGTAGTTGCTGTTTATCATCAGGATTTGGAAAAAGCAAAAGCGATCGCCTCCTCTCACAACATCCCCCACGCTTGTCATACAATTGACGATATCCTTGCCCTGCCCGAAGTGCAAGCAGTCAGCATCTCGACACCGCCATTTCTACATTACGAGATGGCGAAACAAGTCATACAAGCGGGAAAGCATCTGTTACTAGAAAAACCTACAACTCTGAGTGCAGAGGAAGCACGAGAGTTATATCATCTGGCTAAACAAAAAAGAGTAATTGCTACCCTGGATTTTGAATATCGCTTTGTTCCAGCATGGCAGTGTTTAGCAGAACTGCTATCTGAAGATTATGTAGGTAAGAAGCGTTTAATTAAAATTGATTGGCTAGTTTCCAGTCGTGCTGATGCATCCCGTCCTTGGAATTGGTATTCTCGTAAAGATCAAGGTGGTGGAGCGTTGGGAGCATTAGGTTCTCATGCTTTCGATTATATTAACTGGTTATTTGGTTCGGTAAGCAAATTGTGCGCCCATCTAAGTACTAGCATACCAATGCGACCCGATCCAGTTAGCGGGGAATTGAAGCGGGTGGATGCGGATGACACCTGTACGATCATGCTGGAATTAGCAGATGGTACGCCTTGTCAGGTTTGTATTAGTGCGGCTGTCTATGCGCCTCGTACTCATGGTGTAGAAGTTTATGGCGATCGCGGTACTCTAGTTTTAGGCAGTAATAATCAAAAAGATTATATTCACGGGTTTCATCTGTCAGGTAGTCAAGCCGGACAACCTTTAGTCCAGTTAGAAATTCCCATGCGTCTTAATTTTGGCAAAACTTACACTGATGGGCGCATTGCAGCATTTATTCGAGTAGTAGATTACTGGGTACAAGCAATTGACAAAGGGGAAGCAACAGCACCCTCACTGCGCGAAGGCGTTTACTCTCAGTTGTTGATGGATCTTAGTCACACCTCCCATCAACAGCGCAGTTGGGTAGATGTACCTCAGTTAGAAACGTTTTTGGCTGGTGGTTAAGGTATTTAAAGAGATTAACCAACAATCTAAAGATAAAACTGATTAGCTATTCATGAGTTATCTTCCATTTATTTCTGATCAAAAGCTGAAAAATGCAGTCCAAAATGTAGTTGATTGTATTTTAGAGACAGAACAAAAACAAGAAGAAGAAATGTATAAAAATGTTATAGACCCTTTTTCAGCAATTTTTGACGGTGCAGTACAAGGCTTTAGTTTAGAAGCATGGCTTAAAAAAGAAAAATCTAGACAAGTTCAGAAAACAGTACAAAACCGAATAGGATATTTTCACCAAGAGATTTTAGGTAGCATTCCTGGCTGGACAACTCTAGATGAAGGTGTAGATGTTTGTAATCAAGAGAGGAAAATAATAGCGGAATTAAAGAATAAGTACAACACAGTTAAAGGAAGCGATAAGTTTGGTATTTATGATTATTTGTTATCGTGTTTAAGCAAACCAGAGTATCAAGACTTTACAGCCTACTATGTTGAAATTATTCCTAAAAACAGAACAGCCTACGATAAACCTTTTACTCCTTCAAGTAGAGAATCTGGGACGCGAAGACCTATGAATCAAAAAATCAGAGTAATAAGTGGGCAAGAATTTTACAAATTAGCTACTGGCGAACCTAAAGCTTTAAGTATGCTATTTAATATATTACCAGACGTGATATGTGATGTTTCAGGATTAGAAAAACTTAGTGAACAACAGAAGGCGACATTTAGAAGCTTGTTCGATAGAGCTTACTAACTTAATAATTAATCTTCAGCATTTGATAAAGCACTGACTATTGCTCGTCCTAAGTGATAAGCAAAGTTTACAGGCACTGCATTGCCAATCTGCTGATATTTTGAACCAATACCTCCAATGAATTCCCAGTCATCTGGAAAGGTTTGAATTCTGGCATATTCCCTTACTGTAAATGGTCTGGTTTCATCTGGGTGACAGCGTTCAGTTTGTTTTTGTGATGGTGAAGTGGTCAGCGTTAAACTCGGCTCGTCCCAAGAGATTCGACGTGCCATACCTGTTCTTCCACCTGAGAGATAATAGCTTTTCATCATATAGCTTTTCTGAATATCTTCTGGTAAGTCTCGCCAACAGCCACCAGGCGGCACTAAAGCTAAAATAGCAGCTTTTTTAGGGCTGTATTTCATTCCTTCAGAAGGTGGAACATTTTTTAGAGCATCTCTTACCGTAAGAATTCTTGCAGAAGGAGCAGGGTACACAAAGCGAATGCCTGAACGAATACCGATGATAATAACTCTTTCTCGCTTCTGCGGCACATCATAGTTAACCGCATTCAACAAACGATAGTGAACGTCATAACCTAAAGATTCTAGGACTGATAAAACTGTTTTGAGAGTTTTACCTTTTTGATGACTAATTAAACCTCTTACATTTTCAGCTAGAAATAATTTAGGCTGTACCTCTTTTACACAACGTGCAAATTCATAAAACAAAGTACCACGAATATCTTCAAAACCTAAACCTTTACCTGCATAGCTGAAAGCTTGGCAAGGAAACCCCCCAGTAACAACATCTGCACTCATGCCATCAAAAGAAACCTTAGAGACATCAGCATGAATCACATTCCAATCTGGGCGATTATGTCGAAGCGTTGCTACAGCATCTTTGTCAATTTCAATCAGCGCTTTGGCTTTTAATCCAGCCTGTTCTAATCCAAGCGCTAGACCGCCAGCCCCCGCGAAAAGCTCAATAACAGTGGCTGTAGTTGTGGTTGAAACTTGAACAGGGGGAGCAGTGTACGGGATATCTGGAAGTTTAAACAGATCTAGCTGCGTATACATAATTAACGAGTATAAGTAATCTTTCTAATAAACTTGAGGCACTCCCGTAGTAACTGCGGTGTGTGAACTGCTTTCTCTTATTTGAGCAGCTAATTAGCTAATTGTCAATATAACTAAACAAAAATATATCTATTAATCAACACAGCTAATTAGCTAAGCTATACTAAGAATTAACTCTATTCAGCAAAAATAGGCAAAATGGCACAGACACAAAGAAAGCCTGTATATGTACAGCCAGAACATCACGACATATTAAGGCGAATTGCTTATGAGGAACGCTGCAATCTATCAGATGTACTGGATGTGGTATTGGAACAAGCAGATTGGACAAAAGTTGCAAAAGAGGCAAGTAACAAACCTACTTACAGAGCAATGGAGAGAGGAGGTCAATATAAGGTTTGATATATGATGTTTTCAACACCACTGGTAACGCATTTCTGCCAAATGAGACTCTAACCCCAATAGTTCCAACTGCAACGAAGCACTAGAAACTCTCCAACTGAATATCCTATATTTTGCACAATCAAGTCAAAGGATAGTTGGGTAAATGTACTCTAGTTAGAAACTTTTCTCACTGGTGAGTAATAACTAGCATCAGTAGATTTCACCAGGACATTAATCAATCATTAAATTAAATTTAAAAAAATCTATCAATGACTCCTGTAGGGAGTGAATACTAGTGTTATCAGTAGCAATTTTTGTATGCCTTGGCTGGATTATATCAGTTTGTCTGCATGAATTTGGTCATGCGATCGTTGCCTATTGGGGTGGTGATACTTCAGTTAAAGATAAGGGATATCTAACATTAAATCCGCTCAAATATACTGACATTAACCTAAGCCTAACTTTGCCGCTCATTTTTGTGCTAATGGGTGGAATTCCTCTACCTGGCGCAGCAGTTTATATTAATCATAATCGCCTACGCAATCGCTGGTGGCAAAGTGCAGTATCAGCAGCAGGTCCCGTTACTAGTGCTATTGTGGCTTTATTATTAGCACTACCCTTCAAATTAGGTTTAGCGTTGCCCAATAGTGAATCGTTGTGGATCTGGTCGGCTCTAGCATTTCTAATTTATTTAGAAATTTATGTCACTATCATAAATTCTCTGCCAATTCCATCGCTTGATGGTTATGGCGTAATTGAGCCTTGGTTGCCTCAGAAAGTACAAACACAGCTAGGGAAATTTAGCAAATATGGAATACTTTTCCTATTTGGAATGCTTTGGTTTGTGCAGCCGATAAGTAGATTTTTGGGTGATTTATCTACTACCATTGCCTCTTTTCTTGGCGTTCCCCTGGAGATGATTGGGGCGGGTTCTAGCTTATTTCATAGAGCAGCAGGTATTCTACTGTTAACAGCCATTGGTATTATTTTTCTCATCCGCAGGATGGCGCGAAAACCGCATGAGGGTTGGTTAGAGCGAGGTCAAGGGTTTGCTAAATCAGGGCAATATGAAAAGGCAATCGCAGCCTACGACCAAGTAATTAAACACAAGCCTGACTACTATGAAGCTTGGATTAATCGCGGGATTGCATTAGATAAATTACAGCGCTATACAGAAGCATTAGAATCCTATGAGAGAGCAATAAAAATTCAGCCTGAAAATATTGATTATTGGTATTATAAAGGCTATACTTTATGTAAGATGCAATGCTATGAAGATGCGATCGCCTCTTTTGATAAAGCAATTCAATTCAATCCTAAAAATACCTTGGCTTGGTACAACAAAGCTTGCTGCTACGCAGAACAAAATAAAGTAGATTTAGCAATTGAAAGCCTGAAAGAAGCAATCAATCTTGACTTGCATAAAGTTAAGAAATTGGCAAAAACTGACCCTAGTTTTGATTTAATTCGGGATAATCCGTTGTTTAAGCAGTTGATTGATGAATAGGTAATACAATACTTTCGTAATAATCTTTTACAAACATTATCATAGATTGACAGTTAGGACATTGCATCATTCTTCTATTGTGCAACGCCCCTGATTTTATAATTGTTGCACTCGCAACCGTCGAAATCCTTCTTTGATCGCTGCCACAATTAAAACCCCGATTGCGATCGTCAGTACATCGTGGATTGTTGGCTTAAAACCTCCTAATGAAACTAAAAGCGTAGTGGCTGCTGCTGGTGGATGAGAGGCATTGAGCAATATTCCAAACAACATATTTAGCGTTACTGCCAAAACCGCCGCAGCCACGCGAACTCCAGTTATTTCCCCCGTTGCAAGTACGCCAGGAGCGCTGTTTGCCCCAAATACAAAGACTGCCAGAAATCCCGTGCATACTCCGATGAAATGTCCTATAACCGTGTTGTAGAACCTCGAAAATGGTACATCGGGTTGTTCTGCTTGCAAAAACGCAGTTGGTCCCAAACTTGGAAAAATCCAAGGCTGGTGGGCAACAAGTCCTAGAGATCCAACTAGCAGCATGAGTCGGCCTGAAACAAGGGGAACCCAAATCCAGTCGGGAATTGGGCGCTTAGGGTTGACATGGCGTGAGGCAGGTTGGGAAGATCTGCGGATCATCGATTTAGGCGGCAACGACTAAGGTTTGCGGAGCGGCTTGCCGAATTCGGTGGAGTAACCAAGTGAGTTGGCGTTTGGTATGTTCGCTGCATTGGCTACAGACATATTCTAGGTCACGATCGCGCAAGGCTTTTGATGCTTGATCTAAAACGATCCAACAGAGCTGGACTTCGTTAGCAACTAGCCACAGATCTTGGAGATCTCGCATCAAGGCTAAACTTCCCGATCGCGGTTCGTCGAATCGAATTTGGATCAGGCGTTCGGGTTCTTCGCTTTTGTTTTTAGAGTAGCGATCGACAAGGGGTTTGAGTTTCTCCACATCAAGACGCGACCATGACGCTAGCAGTTGACAAGTTTCCTCAACATCAGGTTCATCCCCGTGATGATTTGCCACCTTAATCAACGCATCTGCAAGCTGCTGTTGGGTGGTCTGAGCTAGTTGTAGATAGTTGCCGACGTGCATAATTATTTCTCCACTTTGCGTATGCGAACCGCAGCATATTTGAAGTGCGGTTGTTTGCTCACAGGGTCCCATTGAGTAACTGTTAGCTCATTCGCAGCACGAGTGCGACCTGGATCGTCCCAGTAGCCGTAGTGAAAGGGGATAAAGAGTGTACCTTGAATGATATCTCCCACACGGGCGGGTTCGATTACTTTACCGCGTCGCGATTCTACTTCGACTAGATCGCCGTCGGCAATGCCATATTTAGCCGCATCTTCCTTAGAAATTTGCACAAAGGCATCTGGTGCCGCTTCATAAAGCGCTTGCGATCGCCCTGTTTTGGTGCGCGTGTGAAAGTGATATACTAGTCGTCCAGTGGTGAGCCAGAACGGATAGTCGTCATCCGGTTGTTCGTGGGGAGGAATATAGTCAGCCGCTTTAATAATCGCTCGACCGTTTGGATCGTTGGCACGATATTCTTCAGCAGAAATGCTTGCACCCGTGTCGAGATCTTGTCCGTAAGTTTCGCAATAATCGGCAGCAGTGGCAAAGATGCCATCGGTGTAGAGATTGTTCGTTCCGTTGGGAAATTTCTCGTTACAGGGCCACTGAATGCCAGATCCTTCAGACAGCTTAGCATAACTCAACCCAGTGTAGTCGCAGGGACGACCGCGCGTACATTCTTTCCAGCCTTCAAAGGCTTCTTCTGGCGTATTCCATTTTATTAACGGTGCCCCATCTTTATCGCGGAAATCCATGCGGCGGGAATAGTCGAGAAAAATTTCAAAGTCCGATCGCGCTTCCCCAGGCGGATCGACGGCTTTATGGGAAATATGGACGGTGCGCCCTGCATTAGTGAAGCAGCCTGTTTTCTCACCCCAAATTGCCGCAGGTAGTACCACATCGGCTAACGCCGTAGTTTCCGTTGGAAAGGCATCTTGAACGATGACAAACAGATCCTCTTTGGCTAAAATCTTGCGAATGTGATTCAGATCGGGCATAGAAACGGCTGGATTGGTAGCGCTAATCCATAGCAGCTTAATCGAACCTTGCTCGCAGTAGCGAAAAATTTGCATGGCGTGAGTGGGCGCACTCCAATGGGGAATGATATCCACATAGACATTCCAAAGCCGCGCTAGTTCTGCCACATGATTCGGGTTTGCCCAGTTGCGAAACCCTGATAAATCGCCGTCCGCCCCAGTTTCTCTCGTATTCTGTGCCGTAGGCTGTCCGTTCATTTGCAGAATGCCACAACCATCACGACCAATCATACCGCGAATTAGATGCAAATTATTGACTTGAACTGCTGCTGCCGTTGCTTGCATCGATTGATAAACGCCTTGCAAAACGGTAGAAACGAGCGTTTTCGCTCCTCCTAAAATTTCAGCTGCGGCACGAAGGCGATCGGCTGGAACTTTGGCAACTTGTTCGACTCGTTCGGGTGTCCACTGGGAAACAACTTCTTTGAGTTTCTCAAACCCCACCGTATGCGCTTTGATGAAGCCGAGATCGATCTGTCCCGCTTGAATAATTAGATTCAGTAATCCATTCATGACGGGAACATTCGTGCCAACCTGTGGCGCAAGATGGACATCAGCTTCTTGGGCGGTGAAGGTACGGCGCGGGTCAATTACAACTAGTTTGGGCGGATTCGGACTGCGACGGCGATCTAAAATTCGCATCCATAACACAGTTTGCTGTGAGGCGATGTTGTGTCCAATGTGCAGAATGGCATCTGTAGTATCGAGATCGTGATAGCCGCCTACTTGTCCATCTGCACCGAACGATTCTTTCATAGCTGCGCCTGCGGTTGCGGTACACAGCCGAGTGTTACCGTCCATGTGCGGCGTACCCAATCCCGCTTTACCGATAATGGCTAATGTGTAGTACTCTTCGATGAATAATTGCCCACTGGTGTAGAATCCGATCGCCCCGCTGGTATGTTCTTCGATGATAGAGCGCGATCGCTGCACAATTAGATCCATCGCTTCATCCCAGCTTGCAGGCTCAAGCTTGCCGTTACGCCGAATTAGGGGACGAGTCAGGCGATCGGGACTATTATTCGCTTCCCATCCATGCAAGCCTTTGGGACCTAGCCGCCCCCGATTGGCAATATCCACCTCTCGCCCCCGCACGCCCACGATCCGCCCGTTCTTAACGCCGATATCCATGCCACAGCCGTTAGAACACAGAACACAAGCTGACTGCACCCAGCGATCTGGTTCTTCCGACACGCGCTCATCGACTCGAACTGACCATTCATCATCTACGAAGGGATGCCTTTCTCCCCAAATATCTGCAATGCTATTGCGAGTTTGGCTTACCATGCTGAGTCCCCGCTATTAATTTTGAACTTGAAACGATTTTTGTGAAAAGCATCGTCCTTCACTACGACTTTGAGCGTCAGGCTCTTTATCATTTACAGCTATGCAACCAATTGGGCGGGAGCTAGAGCATCCCTCAACAGAGATATTCCATGTAAATTTTTTATGTATTAGAAATCGCCTAAAATTAAGTCCAGTCAAAAAGGAGACTTTAATTAAGTCCAGCCAAAAAGGAGATTTTGCTAGCAGTGGTTGAATCAGTTAATGACCATTGGAAAACTCTCTGTCAAATTGAACACAAGATACACCGCAGTGTCTTCAATTTTTTGTCAATTTGATCGCGCCTAAGCGGATTATACCTACCTGCCTCAAAAACTATCTCTTGATATTTACCCCAAAGACTTACCCGCTCTACCTCCTGCTATTTGTTAGTAGGGTCGAACGAGCGTTAAAATAATGAAAGCGATTAGCTTAAGCTCTTTCCATTAGAAAGCTTTCAAACTCTTTAAAGTCTTCATGGCTATGAAATGGAATCTGAAGATCCAACAGATGGCGAGGGTCTTTCTTTTTAATCCCTAATATTTCAACGCCTACTACGTCGCCAAGCTCATTGAAATCGAATATAACACCAGGCGTAACTTCTTCAGACTCAATAATTTTTGACTCATTTATTAGCAGATAAGCTGCATCAACTTCTGGATCAAAATCTATCTTCATATTCTGCCGCGAAAAGCGCGCTCAAAGTAAACAGTAACAATTCGCCAGGGTTCTGTTGTTTCATTATAGACAACGCACAATACTCGACCACCCACCTCACCAATATAGCCCCAAGCTTTGTATAACTGTGGATCTTCTGCATCAGGCTCTTCGTGTTCTGGATTCTCTAAAACACGTATTATCCAGTTTAAAGAAATCCCACGTTGAATAATTCTTTTTCGCACGTGTTCAGTCAGTACATAGGGAAAATCACTTTGCATTTAAGACAGCTTAGCAGAAGCGATGATATTGTTGTGACAATACACAAAGCTCTAAAATCTTGAAACAAATGTCTCAGCAACGCTGATAACGCATTCCTGGTAATTGAGATACTAACCCCATTAATTCCAACTGTAATAAGGCACTAGAAACCGTTCCAGTTGAATAACCAGAGGATTGCACAATTAGATCAAACGGCATAGATTCACTTGCGATCGCATTCAACACCTGCTGAAGTTCTGGCGACAAATTCGGTAAAGGTAGTTGCTCAAATGATTGAGACTCCACAGAATCTAATTGTGGCATTGCTCCCAACATTTCCAGCAAATGCCCTTCACTTAGAATAATCGATGCTCCTTTACTCAGTAATCCTAAACAACCGAGCGAAAGCGAGTTATCCAACGAACCTGGTAACACATATACATCTCGATTAAACTCATTAGCAAACCGTGCTGTAATTAAAGCACCTGATTTTGTGGGAGCTTCCATCACCAAGACAGCACGACTAATTCCGGCAATAATTCGGTTGCGGCGGGGAAAATGAGAACGATCTGGGGGGGTTTTTGCCGGAAACTCACTCAAAACTAAGCCCCCAGTCAAAATTTGCTTGTAAAGATCTCGGTTACGTGGGGGATAAACTACATCTACACCAGTACCTAAAACAGCGATCGTCCTACCACCTGCTTCTAAACAAGCTTGATGAGCTTCGGTATCAATTCCTTCTGCTAAACCAGAAACAATCGTAAAACCATTTCGAGCCAATGCCGCGCTAATTTTACGAGTCCACCGCCTGCCATAATCTGAAGGGCGGCGAGTACCAACAATACCAACTAGTGGTTTAATCCCTTGATTTTCTTCGAGTTGCACTTCACCGCGATAGTACAAAACTGGGGGTGGACTAGCAGTTTCTAGCAGCAAACGCGGGTATTCAATACTATCTGCTGGTGTCCAGAAACAGGGGTTTTCTTGTACGTGAGCGATTAGGAGTTGTTCGGGATGAAGACGCGATCGCTCTTTTACTATCAATCCAATTGTTTGAAAACCAAACCCCTCCACCTCTAACAAAGCTTCCGAACTTGCTTGCCAAGCTGCTGCGAGTGTACCAAAATGTTCTTGCAGCCGCCTGAGCAAAACTGGACCAATACCATTAATTTGCGACCAAGCCAGCCAAAAAGCCCTTTCTTCTACCAATTCCTGCATTTATAATTCGTAATTCTTAATTTTCCCCTTGTCTTTTCCCTAGCCCCTAGCCCCTAGCCCCTAGCCCCTAATTCACGCTTTCCAACTTACAAAACGGGCATACAAATAAGCGATGAATTCATCAAGAACTGAACGCACACCTGCGCTAGACTTCCACCAGGATTTTGGATCGTAATCTAGTGTTTTCGATGCGATCCCACCTACTTTAACGTGGGGCGCAAGTGCTTTTTTGAAAAGTAACCAGCTTCTACGGGTATGGACATCATAGCTATATAAATTAATTGATTCTAGCTTTATATTTGTCTTCGATAACCATTCCCGAACAGCAACAGCACCTGCATATGTCCGATCCTTAACTTTTGCAGGTGCAGCAACAGCTATTACCTTTTCTGGTGACAAACCAAGTTTCTTCAATCTAGCTGCCGCCAGGAGGGCAAAGTTCTTATATTCAACTAAATAAGACCCTGTTTCTAAGGGGATTCCTGTTGTAATTATTAGACGATAAGCACCACTTTCAAATTCATTGACTGCCTCTTTGAGCGCATAGTCTGGTATCCATCCTTCTACTACCAATATATCGGCATTAATTGGAGATGTTACAGCAAGAAATGGCTGTACATTAGTTATCCCAAAAATCAACAAAATGGCACTAACTAGAATAGTAACTATCCAGCCTTGAATCGTCAGCATCCAAATTTCTTGACGCTGAATTAAATGGAATTTTGGTTTTTTTCGTTTTTGACGTTTTTTAGCAATCATGTATCCTATTAAGCTTTTGCTGTTCTTTGCTCTTTAAGATAAGCAAAAACAGACTTATCGCCAATATCGGGGGGAATTGGTTGTACTGCCTTACGTATGGCAAACACAACAAATAAAATAGCCCAAATACCCAGCAATACCTGTTCTCCCTGAACAGGTAAGTCACCTATTAAATGTCCTAGTAGTAGAATTGGTACTAGAGGCGTGAGAATTTTCGTTTCTAACCGATTAAAGCAAAATGCCTCTTTGAAATAAATTCCTGTCAATGCTGCAAAGATGAAGCCAACGCCAAATAAGGCTGTAGGGTGATTGTATACAGCAATAGCCAAAGGTTCACTACTAGAAAGGGCGATCATTGCTGCACAAGCCGTACCAATTGCCCAAAAAATCTGCAATGCCCGATGCAAGACGGCTAAGTAAATATGAATCGTAAACAAGCTAACACCCAACCCCAAACAGAAACAAGCAAATAACTCAGTCAGTACTGGCAAAATATTGGGGTTACTGTTCGTTAGCACTAGAGTGCTACCAATGGCAAAACTAAGCGCAGCTACCATCAAGCCAGCACGGTAGACTATTACACCTTTGCGATCGCTCTGGGTAATCGTAAATTCCCCAAATTGACCTTGATAAACGGTTGGTTCAGATACTATTTGCTGAGTCATATAAAAAAAGAGGCAAGTGGCGAGAAAAGGATGAAGGATGAAGTGTAAAGTATGAATTTCAGCCTTTACCCTACTCCCTTATATTTCTAACTTTAGCCTGATAGCAACGTGGAAAAGTGGGGGATGAATTGCAATTATATACCTTTACACTGCCATGTACTTGTAATAACTTCTTCTTATCACCTTTGCGCCTTTGCGTCGAGGCGTGACACTTCAAAACTATCCCTACCGGAATGCAACTAAACCAATAATTCCCCCACCCAGCACCAGCCACACTGAATTTACACCAAAGCGGATTAGCAAAATGGTACTGACGATAACTAAGGTAACTGTTATCGGGTCAACTATTGCAGCAATCCCAAGTTGCCAAGTAACAACAGCCATCAGCGCCAAAGAAGCCACATTAAGACCATCGAGAAAAGCACCAGCTATAGTCGATCTACGCAGAAACGGCACTAGGGGACTACTCAGCGCCACAAATAGGAAAGCAGGTAGGAAGATACCCAAAGTAGAAATAACTGCGCCTAAAGGTCCAGCTAGTATGTACCCGATGAAGGTAGCGGTTGTGAAGACAGGACCTGGTGTAACTTGACCAATAGCGATCGCATCCAAAAGTTGAGCATCACTCAACCAATGCCAGCGTTCCACTAAATCCGCGCGTAAGAATGCCAAAAGTACATAACCGCTACCGAAAAGAACTGAACCCACCTTGAGGAAAAACAGAAACAACTGGGACAAACTAAAGCTGACTGGTGCTGTTTTGACGAGTGTCATTAGTATCGGTGTTGCTGCTAACAATGCTGTCGGTGGTTGTCGATGCGTCAGCCGTTGACTCATAGCGACGATAACACCACCACCAAACAAAACGACTAACTCATTCACACCAAGAAAACTCAAAACTATTGCAATTAAGCCGATTAGTGCCAAAAACTTCGTTTTGACAGCACTACGAGCAAGCCGGATCAATGCTTGCAAAACTACGGCAATGACAACAGGTTTAACTCCATATAGTAATTGGGTAGCTACGGGTAAAGTACCAAAGCTGACATAAGCCCAAGCGATCGCCCCTACAATCAAAGCTGCTGGCAAAATGAAGCAGCTACCTGCAACAAGTAACCCCAAAAAACCAGCTTGGACATAGCCGATATGAATCGCCATTTCGGTCGAGTTGGGACCTGGTAGAAAGTTAGTCATTCCCAGCAAATCCATAAACCTCTCGCGTTCCAGCCAGCTTTTGCGTCTGACTACTTCATCCTCCATCATGGCAATATGAGCAGCAGGACCCCCAAAGGCAATCGTGCCAAGCTTTAAAAACAGTAGTGCTAGCTCCTTTATCAATTATCAATTACCAACTACCAATTACCACTCTTGCTCCCCAGTCCTGCTTTAACTGTATCTGTGCATTGCCACAATTAACGGCGATTTCTACCCAACCATGACTGCCAATCAGAGCGATCGCACTGCCAACAGCACTGTTACTGTACGTTTCAACGAGTGGTATAGTCAATCCATCTATGATCGCTAACCAAGTTTTTCCTTGTACCAATGTACCTGGGATATTAGTAATTAAATTGCCAAAGCGATCAATATATTGAATGCAGCCGACTATCTCGTTATCTGTAAAAGTTAACTGGGGGAAATCTAGCTGAACCAAGCTTGAGGAGTCGATTTCTCTTCCCAGTGCTAGAAGAGGAACACCACTAGCAAGATGCGCTCCTACCGAGGCAAAGATATCTCTACCGTGAAATGTGCTTGCAGGATTGCTTGTGCGCCAATAATCAGAATTTGTCAGTTCAACAGCTGCAATAGCTACACTTTGACTCAGTACACCACTGAATAACCCGTTGTCTGGTCCCACCAGAAAACCTGAATCAAATTCTACAGCGATCGCTCGTCTGCTGCTGCCTACCCCTGGATCGACTACCGCTACATGAACCGTTCCTGTGGGAAAATAGGGATAGGCATTCATCAAACAAAACCTAGCGGCGGCAATGTTTTGCGGCTCAATCTGGTGGGTTAGATCTACCACACTCACCTCCCAGTTGATGCAGGCGATCGCGCCTTTCATTACACCCACATACACATCACTTAACCCAAAGTCAGTCATTAGGGTGAGGATTCGCTTTTGACTCATTTTCTCTACTACCACTAAAGAGCGATCTTGTTAATAACAGTTACAAATTATTCTGTAGCCCTTGTTACTAAATTATTGCTATGTTATGATAAAAGAACATAAAGCAGAAAACACACAAAAAAGCTCACTATGAACAGAAATAGACAACAAGATGTAAGACAAGCTGCCCAAGCGCATCGCCAAAGTATTCAGAGAAACATACAGCACCGCTTGGAAGTTGCCAAAGCCAAAGGTGATGAAAACCTAGTCCGTCAACTCGAAGCAGAAATGAACCATTTCAATTAATTTGCGGTTGCTTCAAATTTGTAAGCAAATAAAAATTAATAAATAGAATGTGGTAGAGACGCGATGTTCATCGCGTCTCTATTTTTTTCCTCTCTCGTTCCCACAGCGATGCTTGGGAACGAGAGTAGCTGCCGCCTGGGAGCAAGAGTGGCTCAGCCTGGGAACGATAGTGGCGGCAGCTTGGAAACGAGAGTAACTGTAGGGGCGAACAGCAGTACGCCCCTACTTCTGTACGGTCGTCGTAGCTATACTGGTTGTTTAACAGCCTACACCAATATCCACAATCGACCATTGCAGCAAAGGAATTTTTCATGAAAGCCGAAGTGATTACTGTGACAGCTAGTATTTGGGAGGTGTTACAAACCAATATTCGCTGGATGGGTTGGAATCTATTTTTGGCTTTTGTGCCTCTGGATTTGAGTATTTCGCTGTTTTGTAGAGGACGAGTACACCTAGACAAAGTAGCACAAACTACAATCAACCGCTGGATTTGGTGGCTGCGATTGTATATTTTCTTGGTTTTATTACCAAATGCACTTTATGTTTTGACTAGCGCGCACCTGCTGGCAGTTTTGCCGCTAGGTTTGAGTGCTTGGCTATTTTTACGGGGGAGATTGCACTCTCTAGTTTGGTGGTTAGGATTCTTAGTTTTCGTGGCTTTCTTACCCAACGCACCCTATGTTTTGACCGATGTAATTCACCTTATAGGTGATATTCGTGTCATTCGCTCGGTGTGGTTGATTACTTTAGTTGTGTTGCCGATGTACCTGCTATTTATTATGTCTGGGTTTGAGGCTTACGTTTTATCATTAATTAACTTGGGCTACTACCTAAAGCGCATCGGTAAGCCAGGATGGATTTTAGGTGCAGAATTACTCATCCATGCTCTAAGTGCAGTTGGTATATATCTAGGAAGATTCTTGCGGTTCAATAGCTGGGATTTTATTACTCAACCGGATGCATTAGCAACTAGCTTAGTAGAAGATGTTTTAGGTAAACGTCCGTTAGTAATTATCGTCATTACCTTTGTCTGTCTTGCAGGCTTGTACTGGATAATGAAACGATTGACTCTAGGGATATTTTGGCAAAGACGCGAGGCAATGTTTAAAGTCAGTAGTAAGTAGTGAATACAACCTGCCAATTACCAATTACCAACTACCACGTTTATTAACCCTCCAGTCTATATTCACCGGGTATCCACCTAAAGGAGGGTATAGGGTGCAGGCAATTTTTAATCAAAAGAAAGATGAAAGCATACCAGTATACGCATGAAATGAATCTAGGTCTGTTGTTTCATGACGTGGATAGGAATTGCGTTATATGCCACTATTGTCTATTGATGAATTAAAAACTTTAGTAGAAAATCCCAAATCTCCTTGTGTCTCAATTTATCTGCCTACACAAAAGGCAGGACCAGAAGTTAGACAAAACCCCATTCGCTTCAAAAATCT
Source organism: uncultured Chroococcidiopsis sp. (assembly GCA_964248365.1). Classification (GTDB taxonomy): domain Bacteria; phylum Cyanobacteriota; class Cyanobacteriia; order Cyanobacteriales; family Chroococcidiopsidaceae; genus Chroococcidiopsis. The sequence goes on from CAXTYC010000023.1 coordinate 73,261, forward strand.
CATCCGTGAAGCCCAGGAACGACTAGATGCAATAGGTATACGCCACACCGATGCGGTGGAATTTCTAAAATCTGCTCATGAACTCGATACAGGTGAGTTCTGGGAACACCAAGATCACGGATTAGCAATTTTTATTTCTCCAGATGTATTTCGCTACTATCAACTGCCGATGGAGTTTCAAGAATTGGTGGTAGTCAGCGATCAATTCCACCTCAAGCCACTGCTGCATTTGATCAATAACGATGGGCGTTTTTACATCCTGGCTTTGAGTCAAAAGGATGTTCGCTTCTTTGAAGGAACACGCTACAGCGTCAACCAGGTAGAAGTAGAAAATATGCCCAAGAGTCTAGATGAAGCTCTCCAATATGACGATACTGCTAAAGAAGGGCAGTTTCGGATCGCTACATCAAAAGGGGGAACCTCCAATTCTGCTACGCAACCAGGTGCGTTTCATGGACAAGGAAGCCCCGATAGGGATAAGCATCAGGAAAGCATTTTGCAATTCTGCCATGCTGTTGATAGCGCATTGCACGAGAAACTAAAGAATCAAAAAGCGCCTTTAGTGGTGGCGGGTGTTGAGTATCTCCATCCGATTTATCGAGAGGGGAATACTTATCCTCATCTGGTGGAGCAAGGCATTACTGGAAATCCAGAAATCCTCAAACCCGAAGAATTGCACGACGGGGCTTGGCAAATTGTCGAGCCTTTGTTTCATCAGAAAGAGCAGGAGGCGATCGCGCGTTACCAGGAACTAGCAGGAGCTGATACAGGTAAAGCCTCTAATGATATTAAAGAAATCATCCCAGCTGCTTATTTCCAACGAATTGATTCTTTGATCGTACCTGTAGGGCGGCAGATGTGGGGCGACTTCGATCCAGATACGATGAATGTAGATTTACACTCAGAACCCCTACCAGACGACGAGGATATGTTGGATTTTGCCGCAATTCACACTCTGTTGAACGGCGGCACAGTTTACGCGGTTGAACCTGAGCAAGTGCCAGAACAAGCCCCAGCAGCAGCAATTTTCCGCTATTAGCTATTAGCTATTAGCAGTTGATTGACTAATGAGTATTAAAGATCTGCACTCGCGCTTAAATGGAGCTACGCGCCAGCGGTTAGCTGCTAACAACTAACAGCTAACCGCGTTCTCGCAACCGCTAACCGCTATTAGCTAATAGCTTTCAAAGGTCAACCCTAGCTTCTAGAACAGTCAGGAGTTAGTCAAAAACAGCTAACCATAAAGGTAGCACTAGAAGATACAAGACTGTAGACAAGAAAATACTGCTAGCGATTAGTTTTCGGTCGAGGTTATATTCTTCAGCAAAAATTAGCCCAGCAAAAGCAGTAGGAACCCCTGACATCAAAACCATTGCCAAGCGGCGATCGCCAGATAATCCAAATAATAGCGTTGTTGTCACACCAACTAATCCTGGGATAACCAAAACTCTTAAAATAGCTGGAATAAGAGCTTGTTTCAAACTCTTCCAACCTTGGATTTGGCACAGTCGCATTCCAATCAGTAAAAAAGCACAGGCGATAACAATATTGATAGAAGCTTCTAGTCCTGATTCAACGATTGGCGGTAGATGAACTGGTTGAGTTAGATAACCGATGACAAAAGCCCAAAGCACAGGGACAGTCAAAACGTCTCTTAGATGAATCCACCAGTGATGTGGTTGATTTGAACGACCATAAAAGCTAGCAATTAGCACTCCAAAACCATAAGCACCAATGATGTTATGGGTAATGCTGTAAAACACAATCCAATTCAAGTAATCATTGCTAATTAAAGCAGGGGCTATACTTAATCCGACGAAGCCTGTATTACCTAATACAGCCGCTAAAATAAAACTTCCCTGATAAGAAGCATTCTGCCATTGACTGGACAATTCTGATTTTTTTGATTGTGGCGATACATCTTGCCATTTCAAACCCAACAAACATAAATAAGCAACACCAAAGCCTAGTCCCAACGCTGCCAAAGTCACGACCGGAGCAAGTCCAGCAGGCTGGGAAAAATTAGTTTGACGGGCTAAAGCCAAAAGTTCCAGCGGTATACCAACCCAATAAAGACCACGCCCTAAAAACCGAGGCAATGTTTCTGGCAACAAACGAAAAAGCAATAGCCCCACACCCGTCCATATAATTAGGGGCGTGTAAGCATGAAATAAAGTTTCTGTCATGAATAGCAAGTAGCAGTTAGCTGTTAGCTGTTATACCATTTCGTTAAATAATTGCTACATTTGATCTCCCCTTTAAAAGGGGGGCATGGGGGGATTAAATGTGTTGTTTCCAAAAAGTGAATTGGTATTAGCTGTTAGCTTTGTGAGTATCAGTATTTATCAAGCGTTTTTGTATTTCTATTTCTTTAATACTCCTGCTTGTAAATCAAATGCTAAAAGCTAATCGCTAAAAGCTAAAAGCTAATCGCTACTTCTGAACCTTCATCGTCTGAATGCGCCATTGACCGTCTTTGCGAACCAAATCGTACATAACCCGCAATGTTTCATTGTACGAGGTAGCCCGATTCAACCGACCTTTATCATAGACTTGTGCCGCTTCATTTACAGTAGCTACTACCTGAGCATGATCTGGCAAGGATGCTTTCGTTTGCACTGAATTAACTTTAACGCTGTGCTTGTACTGCCTTGTTCGGTTACTTGCCTTGTCATTTTGAACTCTTTGTTGCCACTGGGAAAGGGCTGGCTGCACTAAAATTTGCTCTAATTTGTCAACAGCGTGATTTTGACCAAAAGCTGCTGATTTTGTAGACAGCCAACTTTGAATTACCTGTAGCGCCGTTGCCTGATTTAGTGCTTGTGCTACTGGGCTTTGTTTTCTTTCTGGCTGAACCATAGGTATAGCTACGGGTGGTTGATTTAGCTCTACCATTAGCTGCGCTTCTGCCCCTGCTGGCTTAGCAAAGATGTGTCTGAATAAACCATAGACTCCGCTTGCTAAAAACCACAAAACGACTATCCCTAGTACACTGCTAGCCAGTAGCAAAACCAGTCGATTTTTCCCCACACCCTGGATGCCCCTAGCCGTGTTATTGCTATTATCCTGGGGATGAAATAACAGCTTACCATGTTCATGCTCATTAGTTTGGGTAACTCGATTTTTTGTTCGTCTCCTAGAACGTTTTGCCGATTTTACCCCAGGTAGGGTAGAGTTAGCCTCATTGTGGTTTGTGGTTGGTCTAGCAACACGCGAGGTATCAGGTAGGACAGCAACACCAGAGGTGAGGGGTGCTCTGTGAGAGGCGATCTGTTCCTTTGAAGGCAAGAGGCTAGAGGCTAGAGGCGAGAGGTTAGATTTTTCGTTTGAAGGCAGATCTATGCTACCAGTAGACGTTTTTTCCTCTTGCCTCTTGCCTCTCGCCTCTTGCCTACGTGCAACACCCTTTTGCTCTTCCAGGCTTCTGGTATAACTCGATTGAGAAGTTAAAAACTCGTCGCTGCTTTGATCTACATGGTTGTAGGCAGTTGACAAATGCAATGATTTGTGTTCCAACTCAACCTTCGACTCATCAGTTGCTTCTAATTGGGTTGGCAGTGTTTCTAAATAAGCCTGCACCTGTTGATCGGCAAAATACTCCTTGAGGGAAGCTTGCCGCTCTGCCAGATCCCGAAAGTTAGGAAACACTTCGTTTTGCAACCAGCTTTCACTATAAAGACACAATCCTGGTAGTAAGTCGGGCGCTCCTTGGGAATGTTCACGAATAAAAGCTAGGGTTTCATACTCTTGACTAAGTTCTAAAGCTACGCTGGCTTGGGCTGTCTGACCCAATAACAGCGCACAGATTGCCTGTTCCAGATACAAGTCTTGGCGCTTGCCCAAACGCACCAGCATTAATTTTGCCTGACGAATCAATACAGGTTGACGTTGAGCAAACCCTAGAGCGATCAGAGCATAGACTGCAAGATAGCTGGCAACGGCACAAGGACGCTGGCTTTCCGCTTCAAATAATGTTTGCTGCTCTGCTGTACTCAGATAGCTACGCAGTTGTTGAATAAAGCAAAGAAAGTCCTCAACACTAAGACCAGAACCATCGTCACCAGTGCCATCAATGCCTTTACGTTCTTCTAAGATAGCTTGTAATAATTGCAATCCTTGTTGTCTTTCGGCAACATTAGCTTCAGGCTGTGCTAGTAATTCCAGAATCCGATAGGGGCGCAGTTTGTCTAGATCAGCTTTTATTTCGCCTGCAACACTAGGAAATAGCCCTTCGAGTGTTAGCAAATTTTGACCCCTTTCCAAAGAGGAAGCAGCATTTTCGTATTTACCTTGCTGCCATTGCTCCCGCCCTAGTTCTAAGTAGGCAAGGGCAAGGGTTAAAACAATGTCTGAGCGAACTGTGAAGTCAAATTCGCTCCTTTGTCCCCTCTGGGGAGTGCCACTATTTGTTGTACTCAGGAAAGAAAGACCTAGATCCAAGACAAGTTCGTATTCTCCCAGTTCTTGTAAAATCAACAGAGCGCCAACAAACAGATCGTCAGCAATTTCAATACTGGGACTGTTTGGTTCGAATGTGGCAGTTGAGACATTTGGACGTGGGGCGGCTGTAGCGATCGCGTCGTTGCTAGCCTGATCAATCGAAAAAGCAAAATAGCTAGCATCATAGCGTTGGCGTTGCTCCCGATCAGACAGAACAGAGTAAGCCTGGCTTATGAGTTGATTACGAGCCTCGATCGCTGCTGGTGAATACTCACGCTGCGGCAGCTGCACAGTGCGATCGCGGTAAGCTTGTTGCAGATGCTCAGCACCAGTCTGAATTGGCAATCCCAAAATTTGGTAGTAATCAAGCGGAATTCGCACAGTCTAGATCCCTTGCACCGTGAGTAATAAAAATATCAAAACAGTAGCGATTCCCCACAATCAGGTAAACCGTGCCATTATAATAACCTGTGGAATTTAACTGTGTAGCTAGTTCATTTACAAGATTGAGCTAAGAATGTTTGATGGTTTTGAACTGAAACTTTACTTAACCTGGACATAGATGTCGCTGGGGAGTGACATAAACTGCATTTATTTATTACAAGACAGGTTATCTTAAGAAAAAATAACTTTAGGTATTGTTACAAAGGTACTGCAAAGTAATGATTCAAGAACGAACATTACCAGATTTTCACTCTGCTACAGCCCAGATTACTAGAGAAGAAGGATTGCGGCTGTACGAGGACATGGTGTTAGGGCGCTTTTTTGAAGACAAATGCGCTGAAATGTACTACAGGGGCAAAATGTTCGGTTTTGTTCACCTGTACAACGGTCAGGAAGCCGTTTCTACAGGTGTGATCCAAGCCATGCGACCTGGTGAGGATTACGTTTGCAGTACCTACCGCGATCACGTCCATGCCCTAAGTGCTGGAGTACCAGCCAAAGAAGTAATGGCGGAGTTATTCGGCAAGGCGACTGGTTGTAGTAAAGGGCGTGGCGGTTCGATGCATATGTTCTCATCCCAGCATCGTCTGCTGGGTGGGTATGCTTTCGTCGCTGAGGGCATTCCAGTAGCAGCGGGAGCCGCTTTTCAATCCAAGTATCGCCGCGAAGTGTTAGGTGATGAAAGCGCCGATCAGGTGAGTGCTTGCTTTTTTGGAGATGGAGCCTGCAATAACGGTCAGTTCTATGAAACGTTGAATATGGCGGCTTTATGGAAACTGCCTATTTTGTTCGTCGTAGAAAACAATAAGTGGGCGATCGGAATGGCTCATGAACGGGCAACTTCCCAGCCAGAAATCTACAAGAAAGCTAGTGTGTTTGGCATGGCAGGTGTAGAAGTAGATGGCATGGATGTGTTGGCAGTAAGGGCAGTAGCTAAAGAGGCTGTCGCCCGCGCCCGCGCTGGGGAAGGACCTACTTTGATTGAAGCCCTCACCTATCGTTTTCGGGGACATTCCCTAGCAGATCCAGATGAACTGCGCGACAAAGCTGAGAAAGAATTCTGGTTTTCCCGCGACCCCATTAAGAAGCTGGCGGCTTACATGGTAGAGCAAAATCTTGCCGACCAGGAAGACCTCAAAGCAATTGAGCGCAAGATTGAGCAGGTAATAGACGAAGCAGTGCACTTTGCTGAGAGTAGCCCACAACCCGATCCAAGTGAGTTGTATCGCTTTGTGTTCGCCCAAGACGAGTAAAAACTATGGTAATGGGTAATGGGTAATGGGAGGAAGCGCAAGGAAGCGCAAGGAAGACAATTACCAACTACCAACTACCAATTACCAATTACCAACTACCAATTACCAAACTCAGGACTAAATTTGTGTTTGCGATCGCACTCGAACAGCAGCAATACAAAACCTACATCCTTTCTGATACCTCTAGCTCCTCCCGACTAGAGGTAGTACCAGAACGCGGCGGTATCATCACCCGCTGGCGCGTCCAGGGTCAAGAAATTCTTTACTTAGACCAGGAACGATTTGAAGATCCCCAATTAAGCGTTCGCGGCGGCATTCCAATATTATTTCCCATCTGCGGTAACTTACCGGAAAATACCTACACTTACAAAGGTCAGCAGTATACACTCAAGCAACACGGCTTCGCCCGTGACTTGCCTTGGAGATCTGTTGGTTCAGTGTATGAACAAGGAGTTTCTCTTCAGGCTGATCTCCACACCAATGAGCAAACACAGGCAGTTTACCCGTTTGACTTTGTGCTGGTTTTGACTTATCAAATCAAAGGTAACAGTTTAATAATTTACCAGCATTACACAAATAAATCCTCTGAACCCATGCCTTTTTCATCTGGGTTTCATCCTTACTTCCTCACCCACGATAAAACACAGCTTGAATTTGAAATTCCCTCCCGTGAGTACCAAAACCAAAAAACTGGGGAAGTTCAGTCCTTCAACGGTACTTTTGACTTTAACCAAGATGAAATCGATGTGGCGTTTAAGCAATTAAGCGGTAATTCTGCCACAGTCATCGACCACAGTCGCCGCTTAAAACTAACGCTCGATTACGACGATATCTATTCCACCCTGGTGTTTTGGACACTTAAGAGCAAAGACTTCTACTGTCTGGAACCTTGGAGCGCTCCTCGTAATGCTCTCAACACTGGTGAAAACCTGATTATGTTGGAAGCAGGGGCTAGCTGCTCAGTAACTGTACGCTTGACGGCAAATTTTTTCTAAACACTCTTGCAATTTTCAAGATGATTATGTTATTATCGGAAAGTTGCAAAAAACGAACGGGTCGCTAACTCAACGGTAGAGTACTCGGCTTTTAACCGAATAGTTCTGGGTTCGAATCCCAGGCGACCCATAAATGAAGAAACGCCGTATCTATTATAAATCAACGAATCCATCAACTATAGAACAGTTGACAGATTTTTTTTTGTAACTTGATAATCGTTTATTTTTTTATCTTGTATCAACTTTGTATCAAGCTTTGGTAAACTAACCTTTTGTCTTGTATCATCAACTAAATAGACTAATCGGAATAATACAAGATGGGACAAGTGGCCTTTACTGTAGAGAGAGAGTAGGTAGAGTCACGATCGAGCGATTTAGGGACTCTATACGGCTTCGTTGGACGTTGGATGGCATTAAACGTATTCACTCACCATTGGGAAGGATTCTAGAGAGGCTCTGACGGCTGCTAGAGCCAAAGCTGGGAGGATCAATGACGATATCACTTTTGATCGCTTTGACCCGACATTAAACTGCTCTGGTAAAGAATCTACTGTTTTAGAGATTGTATCACCGATACAATCCAAGCCATAAATCAGCTTGAGGCAATTATGGGATAAATATCTAGCTGATAAGCTTCCCAATATCAAACACAAAACCCAGGATGAGTATCATAATTTCACTAAGCTTTTAGACAAGATAGATCCATCGTTTTCTTTTAATGCCGATACTTTTTTGCTAACGTTCATTAACAAATACACTCTTTCAAGGGCGGATCAACCACTGCGCGAAGGAAAATCCCTCGTACCCCGTTAAGATACCGATTCATGGACTGCCCAGTTAGCTTAGATTTAATGACTGTAGCACCACCTAATTTGGCTACAATTTCACCAGGGAGAGCTAACTGTTTTTGATGTATAAGCTTCATTACTGGAGTTTAGACTAAGGCATGACAAAATGAGCCAGCAGCACTGAGTTGACAAGCTACAATCCTCG
>CAXTYC010000024.1:0-79931 GCA_964248365.1 uncultured Chroococcidiopsis sp.
CTATCTCAGGCAACAATATCATTATCTGATTCTAGCCTTAACCGAGAGGTATTGCCGTGCGATCGGTACTGCAAAAAGTCTACGCCGAACACCAATCTCATTTTCATCAGTCTGTGCCTTTGTTCACAAAGTTACTCGCCCCAGGTTTAGCAGTAGCAGAAGAACCAGACCAAAAATTTTCTGAACAAGAAAGTTTCGGCACGAACCGCTGTCATATTGTTGCCAATGGCTTGTTAGAAGCACGCAAGACAGGGGACCAATCCCCAGCCAGCCGGATAGCAGCAATTCTCAAACAATTCTCCTTGGTTGGAATTGAACTCAATCGTTCCTACCTGAATGCCACCTCTGAAGACATCTATACCCCATTGTTTCTATGAAGCTCAAGGATCTCACACAACCCAACTGTGTTCCAGCCAGTGAACCCGTCCCCCCCAGGGTTAAGTTTCCAGAGTCAGATTTGCTTTTTTATCGTAAATTTGGGCGCACCGATCTGACAGTCAGTTGCCTGGGATTAGGTGGCAAAAGACACATATCCAGTGAGGATACCCTTTATGCTTTCGACCAAGGGATAAATTTATTTTTCTACTCTAGCGATCTGCACCACTACCTCTACAGTTCAATGGTTGGGGCATTGCGTCAGTTGTGTGGGCGCAAATCCTCAGTGCGAGAGCAAGTAGTGTTGGCAACGGTGTCTTACCTAGTTAGAAGCCCAGATACAGTAATGACTTATTTATACAATCAGTTCCTAGAGCTAGGAATTGATTATATTGATGTGTTTTTTTGGGGCTAGATTGACGCGGATAATGCCAATGATTTTCAAAGGTGTGTGGGGGCTTCTAACGATATTCGCGGCAAGAATACAGTCCATCAGCGCAACATACAAAGAATTTTTGGCATCTCAGAGCGCTTGAAGTAAATGGGTGCTGTGCATTACATCGGTGCTTCTTTCCACGATCACGATCTAGCGAAACAGTGGTTGGATGGTCCCTTGCTGGATGTGGCTATGGTGCGGCACAATGTCGCTCACCGTACTGCCCAGAAAAAGGTTTTCCCCTACCTAGACGCGCAAGATCCGCACAGACCAGGTATTGTGACATTTAAATCTGCGGGGATGCACAATCTTCTTTGGCATCCGCCTGCGGGTTTGCTTGCCTCTTGTTGGCAACCTTCTGTACCCGATTTATATCGTTATTCCTTAAGCCAGAACTGTGTAGATGTCTGCTTAACAGGTTTGACAAACCGAGAAGAGGTTGATGCTGCGATCGCATCTGTCCAAAAAGGCAAACTGACGAGGGCGGAACTTGACTATCTCAACTTGTATGGTGATTTACATCGTCAACGAATCGCAATTCAAGATATTCCACTTGAGCGATTGCTTTACCAACCTGAGAAATCAATACCAGCTTAATTAACTCTTTTTTGCTATAGAAAGCCATGACAGAAACTTTAGAATTAGAAAAAATTACCCTCCCACAAGCTACTCCGGCAACGGATGCCGAGATCGTTACTTATCTGCGCCATTCCTTAAAAATTGCTGACATTGCTGCCCAAGCAGAACGAATAGCACTGATTTTGAGTGCTTGCGAACGATTAGGGGTTACGGTTTCTGACGATGAATGGCAAGCAGCGGGAGATGCTTTTCGCCTTGAAAACAATTTACCAGGAATTGCTGAAACTGAAGCTTGGCTGGAAGAGCAGCGAATTGACGTAGATGATTGGTCACAAGGAATTAAAGAAAGGCTGCTAGAGAAAAAATTAAAAGAACATCTTTTCGGATTAGCTGTTGACAGCCATTATCTTACCAATCGTGATAATTATCGGCAGTGGCGCTGTCTCAGATTCTTGTAACTGAGCTATCACAAGCTTTGAAAATCGCTAAAGCAATTCGAGAGGAACAAGCTTCTTTTTGAGCTTTGGCATTGGAACATTCAAAGGGTAAACAATCTCAGTCTAGCAGAATTAGGCTTTGCTTCAAGATTATCGTTCTACAGATCAAGCTTTGGGGGTGGTGAAATTCCCAATGACAAAAGTATAGTGTAACTTTTGAATCAGGCAAAATTTACCGAGGTGAAACTCATATCTACTATTAAAGTTTCCGATCTACATCTAGCTGGCTTGGAATTACTTCAGGATGCCGAAAGCTACTTAAATGAGCTAACCGACCAGGAATTACAAGGTGTCGCCGGAGGTTTTATTGGTCTTGATGCCCTTGACCTTGCCCTTGAAGCTTTGGAGACTAATATAAATTACAAAAACGTCAAGACAGTTTATAGTGAAACTATCAGGACTGTTGGCGTTTCATATACAGTAAAAACTGTCGCTTACAAGAAGTAACTTGCAATTGTCCAGTAGTGCGAGGCTTTGGAACAGTCATAATTTTTTCCACGGCGCGACTGGAGTATCTACAAAAGTGAGCTTAGCAAATTTACATCAAACTTTTTGTTTGGAGAAAGTCAAATGGCTACTATCAAAATCTCTGAACTTCGACCTACGGGTTACGATTTGTTTCAGGATGCCGAAACCTTTTTGAATGAGCTAACCACGAAGGAAATGAATTTCGTCGTTGGCGGCGTTGAGCCATTATTAGTCGTAGCTGATGGAAACCAAGTCCAAGCTGTTACTGTTTACACCCAAGGCAAACCTTACGCTGCCACAGTTAGGGTAAAAACTGTTGCTGAGACAAGTTACTAATACTAGCATTTCTTAGGTGCTATTTTCTATCAATTCAAAAACCCTTTGGTGCATAAATATCTGCGCCGAAGGGGTTTAATGTTTTAATTATTTTCAATATCATTAGACTTCTTGCAAGAATAACTCAAGTAGATTTTCTTTTTCCCAGTAGAGACGCGAAATTTCGCGTCTGGTACAAGTCAAATTTTGTTTAATTTATGATTCATGCAAGAGGTCTATTGGATAGCGCCGCGTGACTTTTTGCCACCACTGACCAACTTTCACCGTTGGGCTTGGAAAGTACGCCCGATTAATCTTGTTTTTCTGAGGTTTTTGCCCTGGGAAGGTAGGGGCTTGGGAATTTGGGATTTGGAATTTTGTCGCCACTCGCTTGACGGTGGAAGCTCTCCACCGCGACTTTGTAGCGGGTTGGACTAGATTTTCTCGCCCAGCTTGCTCTGCACTCGCTGCTATGTTGTGTCCGTTTGTCTGGTTGTCTGCGTCAGCCCCAATTATCTCTACTAGTTGGGGTAAGTAATCTAATGCGGTCTGCCAATGTTTACTGCTAAGAGTGTATAACTTGCTTGGCTGCGTTACCTGCCAAGAGTTATCCGAGTCTAAATGAGCATAAATACTCCCAGCCTGGAGTTTTTTACCTGAAGGATGCGCTAATTCCCCTCGATGGAGTAGCCAAAGCTGCTGACCTTTTACTAGGGAACTTGGCAGAAGACCTACATTCAAAGTTTGCGCCTCAAGCAGCGATAGCATCTGCATCAATGAGTTGACAGGAGCATCGCGCAGGTGAGGGCTGGAGCGAAAGGTAAGTAGCAGATCCTGAACTAATGCCTGGTGATAAAGATGCTCTTGGATAGAGGGATATTTGAAAATCAGGTCTTGCAATAACTTGCCCGACAGATAGCACTTGAGATTGACTGAAGCTCTAACCGCATAAGGCTGAAACTGCTTCTCTGGAAACAGAGTTAATTCCCCAAACGATGTCCCCGCCTCTAGGGAAGCAATGAGGCGATCGCCCCGATCTATTAGTCTGGCTTTACCTGTAAGGATGATGTAAATTCCCGCCTTCGCCTCTGTTGCCTGCCATAATGCTTTGCCTATGTTTGGCTGTAGGATTTTCGCTCGATCCAAGCAACTTTCCAGTTCCTGTTTTGGCAGCTGCTGACCCAAGGTTTGACAAATCTGTTGACCTAGCCTAGCTAATGAGAAGTCTAATGAATTGTGCGCCATAATTTCTCATAGGTTTAACGTAGGATTAGCTACGAGTTGTAATCAAATTGAATGACCACAGGCTAGCTGGCGCTGTTGACGATTGCAGGTCGCAAATAGTAATTCCGCTGTCTTTAATTTGAGTAAATTTGGCTACTTTCTCTGTTGTGTGGTAGCGTTTGTGTCGGTTGGAAAGTCCTAGCTTTTGTAGCAGACGGTTAATATGGCGATCGCTAAGCTCAATCCCAAATTCTTTTGCCAAATGTTTACTTAACCATTGGGCTGTCCAAGAACGAAATCAATAGCCATATTCACGCGGACAATGGCTTACCAGTTCTTGTAAACGCTCTACATACTCGGCATTTATCGTTTTGGGACGACCAATTGGACGAGCCTGCCAGTTTTGCGCCTGACCTGTCTGTGCCATTGCAATCCAATATCTTGCCATTTCCTGAGAACACCCTAGTGCTTCACAGATCTGGGTCTGAGAATAGCCCATGTCTGCAAGCAACATAATTTCAATCCGACGACGGTATTCTGGACGTAAATCTGTCTGCATATTCTCTAGCAACAGCTTGCGTTGAAAAGCCGTTAATAATTGACTTTGCTCTGTGTAATAAGTAGCGGCAATGGTTTGTTGATCAAGGTGAGATTGCAACATAATTTGTTATTAACTTGAGTTTAAGTTGTTCAACTTTTTTTGTAATGTTGATTCCTACTTCACACCACTTGAGCGCCAAGTTAGATATAACTTGGAAGGCTTCAACTTACTAACGATGAAAATTTTGCTGTATAACCTCCTGCCCTTATAAAATATCTATCTCAGCTAACAAAATTTTCTGCTAGCTGAAATTTGGTCTGTACAACCTAAGCTTAAATTTCGTTTCTACTAAAAATTAACTGCTAATTTTCAGATTATCAGTACTTAAACTAAATTCCAATACTATTGAGTTTAAGAAACCTGTACTAAATTTGTTAATTAACACTAAAAAATAGTATAAATTCAAACTACGTAAATCAGTAAGTTCTCAAAGGGTAACAGTTCGATGAGTATTATTGTCTTCCTTAGCACCGCTTTTTAGGAAGTTAGTATTTTATTTGTCAAAATCAACGTAAATTTTTATACTATTTTTTTAATTGTCAACAATTATTTTATTAGAAATTTATATTAAATGCGTGGAAGTGTTATAACTGTGTGACAGTTTGAGTAAAGACAGTACAAATAGTTAAACTGGCATTGATGAATTATCCGCATTGCAACGCTACTCACACTAGCCAATCTGGAAGAACCAAGTTAGCATTGCACAAAACTAGTGATGATTATCTCCCTTCGCCTTTGCGACGAGTGCGTTTATGCACATCATCATCCTAAATCGTGCAACGCTGCTCTATGAGTGTTCAGTTTTGACACTTCCTCTTTACCCCCTGCAATCAAAACCAGAAGTATTCAATCAAGAGGATATTACTAGAGGATTAGTGCAATAGCTGGTAGATATTAAGTGTTGAGCGATGAGAAAATACATTGCACAAGTCACTAGCAACACACCTGCTATGAACATCCGCACCGTTTCCACAACTCCTTTCACCGACCAAAAACCAGGTACTTCCGGCTTACGTAAATCAGTTGGGGTTTTTCAAAAGCCTTATTACCTAGAAAATTTTGTCCAATCAATCTTTGACATTTTGGAGAATTGCCCAGGACAAACTTTAGTGCTGGGCGGTGATGGTCGCTACTACAATCGTCAAGCCATCCAAATCATCCTAAAAATGGCTGCTGCTAACGGATTTAGGCGGATTAAGGTCGGTCATCGGTGCATCCTATCTACTCCTGCGACATCTTGTATCATTCGCAAGTACAAAACTCTTGGGGGGATTATCCTCTCTGCTAGCCATAATCCAGGGGGACCAAACGGGGACTTCGGAGTTAAATACAACGTTGGTAATGGGGGACCTGCACCAGAAAAGGTGACGGAGGCGATATATGCACGTAGCAAAGTTATTGACCAATACAAAATTCTCGATGCACCTGATTTGGATTTAGACACGTTGGGTGAGTTCCAGCTAGGCGAGATGGCGGTTGAGGTGATTGACGAGGTAGAGGATTATAGCGAACTCATGCAGTCTCTATTTGATTTCGATCGCATTCGCTCTTTCGTCACATCTGGCAGGTTTCGGATGTGTATCGATTCCATGCACGCGGTTACAGGTCCCTATGCCCATGCTTTGTTTGAGGGGCGATTGGGCGCAGCTAAGGGAACTGTGCTTAATGGTACGCCACTGGAGGATTTTGGCGGCGGACACCCCGATCCCAACCTTGTATATGCCCACGATTTGGTAGAGATTCTCTATGGTAAGGATGCGCCAGATTTTGGGGCGGCGAGTGATGGAGATGGCGATCGCAACATGATCCTGGGGCGCAAATTCTTCGTTACTCCCAGCGATAGTTTGGCAATCTTAGCAGCAAACGCTAAGCTTGCTCCTGGTTACAAATCAGGTTTAGCAGGTATAGCACGATCTATGCCCACAAGTCAAGCACCTGACCGAGTGGCAGCACGATTGGGAATTGACTGCTATGAAACTCCTACAGGTTGGAAGTTTTTTGGTAATTTGCTTGATGCTGGGAAAGCTACTTTGTGCGGTGAGGAAAGCTTTGGTACTGGTTCTAATCACATCCGCGAGAAAGATGGATTGTGGGCAGTGCTATTTTGGTTGAATATATTGGCAGTGCGTCAGCAACCTGTTGAGCATATTGTCAGAGAACACTGGGAAACTTACGGGCGTAATTACTATTCACGCCATGATTATGAAGGAGTGGAGAGCGATCGCGCAGCTACTTTAATGCATAATCTGCAATCTGCAATACCAAATCTCAAAGGCAAGCAATTTGGTAACTATCAAGTTGAATATTCGGATGACTTTAGCTATACCGATCCCATCGATGGCAGTATCAGCAAAAATCAAGGCATCCGCATTGGTTTTACTGATGGTTCTCGCATTGTATTTCGTCTTTCTGGTACAGGAACTCAAGGAGCAACTCTCAGAGTTTATATCGAAAGCTATGAACCTAATGTTGTTAAGCAGGATCAAGATCCACAACAAGCACTTTCTAGTTTAATTGGTATTGCTGATGAGGTAGCGCAAATTCGTAACCTAACAGGGATGGAAAAACCAACTGTGATTACCTAATGCGCGAATTAATAATCCTGGGGTGGGCAATGCTTGTAATTACCTGATTTAGGAATAATTAATCGTAGGGTGGGCATTGCCCACCTTCTGAGTAATCCTGATGAGGTAGCGCAAATTCGTGCGCTTACAGGCATGGAAAAACCAACTGTGATTATCTGATGCGTGAATTAATAATCCTGGGGTGGGCATGAGTGGCATACTTGTATGGATTGTAGAACGTTATCCTAAAATTAGAAGTTAGAAATTACTAAAAGAAAGTCAATGGTTGATCTGAAAACAGCAGTGAGTGCCGCCGAGAACGGATAACAAGATTTAATCGAACTGAGCAATTTGTCCTTTGAAGATTATGATTTATTAGTGCAGATACTGGAAGATTTTCAAAAAGTTGTAACAACTCCAAATATGCTTACAGAAGTTAATAGTCTAGCTAATCAGCTTGGTGAACCAGAACGTTCTAAATGCTCCGCAATATTTGCTCAAGCTATTTCAGAATTGGAAAAATTTTATATTGAGAGTAAAATTGTTGCTACAAATGAAAGGTTTACTAAATTTGAACTTACTGATTGCGGCATTCTCAATTTAGCAAGATATCAATATCTTGCCTTAACAGACGACCTTAAGTTAGCAGTTTATCTTCAGAAAGAAGGGATTGATACAATTAATTTCAATAATATTCGTGTTTACGGCTGGCGATAATCTTTATAGCTAATAGCTTCTTGCGATCGCCCATATTCAAATTTATTTAGAGCCTCGATTTCGGCTACCCACCACAAGTCGCTGATTTAGTATGCCACCCATGCCCGCAGTACAGTTACTTGGGTAGATAGTTTTTTCAGTGTTAATTAAATTTAATTTATTAAAATTATTTATATATACTATAAGTTTTTTTGAGAATTTCAAGGATATTTACAGGTTAAAATGTTAAGGAATGATGACATAGAGTTAATAGAAAGTTTTTAAGTTTGCATTGATGAATGTAAATCTTGTGCTTAAGATGCTGATTTATGCCCCGATGCCTTGTCTACCAGATGGGGATGTCAAGCTAAAAGTTTGCGTTGCTTTCTTAGCCTCTTGACAAATTTGAGATATTGCTTTTGCCAATGAACTTGGAATAGCTTATGTTTGTTTATTCGTGAATTTCACAGGTGGCTAGAGCAGAATGCACAATTGTGCAAATAATTTTTCCAAGGTTGCTGTTTGTTTATTGTTGCGGAGCTTATGAAACGCTATTTACCCAAAGGGCGGACTAATTACACCTATCTACCTCCTTTGAATTACAAAAACGTTCGGGTGAAATGGGAGAATTACTGGTTCAAGATACGCGGGAGGTGGCGTTCATGTCCTATAACCTGTCCTATAGATAGACCTCATCACAGACACGTCTTTTGGAGTTGGTTCGGTAGTTTCCTGGCAATAGCAGCAACGGCTTACCTGTCTGCGAAAACCAATTCTCCTCTACTTATGGCTCCCTTTGGTGCTACTAGCGTATTAATCTTTGGCGTACCTGACAGTCCTTTGGCTCAACCCCGTAATGTGATTGGCGGTAATCTTGTAGCTGCTCTAGTCAGCCTGATTATTTTGCATCTTTTCGGTTCGTCACCTTGGGCGATGGGATTGGCTGTCGCTACTGCCATTGCGATGATGCAGTTTACCGGAACTGTGCATCCGCCTTCGGGAGCAGTTGCATTAGTCGTGATGATGACGAAGGCTGACTGGCAATTTCTGCTAACCCCTGCCCTGGAAGGTTCTATTATTTTGGTACTCTGCGCTGTGGTTTTCAATAATCTGGCGGAAGAGAGGACTTATCCCAAGCACTGGCTGTAATATGTATAGCAGGGAGTAGGGAGTAGAAGAAAGCAGGGGAGCAGGGAAGCAGGGGAGCAAAAGGAAGCAAAAGGAAGCAATGAACAATGAACAAGTGGTAATTGATAATTGATCATTGATAATTGATCATTGACTTGTCCTAATCTATAAGACGAGCTGCTGTAAGAATTTTAACGCTTGTAGCTATTGCGGCTTGCAAACAAAACCCTCCGCTGGTGCATCCTGACTGGTTTATAGCTCAAATTGATTGCTTTAGTTTACCAGCTTCAGCAGGTAGCTAAAAGTTGATAGGTGATAAATAATAGCTTTTTTATCACTGTATATACTCACTCAAACGCTGTTCTAACCTTTCTAATAAAGTATCTACATCTGCTGCTAAAGATTCAAAACAATCAGGCGGTGCTGGTTGGGGTTCAAATTGAATTAGCTTAATTTGTCCGTTACCAATCCCAACAATCAAAACCTCTTTTTCAGGCTTGTGAGCATCTACAAATCCTAATATTTCTTGGATTTGATGCTCGACATTGTTATTTAATTTCTCTATTGCATCTCTGGGACAAAATACAAAATGGGGCGATGGTTCTAAGTCAATGCCTAGGGTATCATCGCTTTCTTCCTTTTCTAAAAATATTCCCCATGACAGCGCTGCTAATTCTTGTTGATTTGCCTGCACAAATTGATTTAGCTGCACTCGCCATTTTCCTTCTTCCCCAATTGGCTGGGGACTACCAAACATCATCATAGTTCGTAATTCGTAGTTCGTAATTCGTAATTATTTCAAACCTGATTGTACGCGCCAGAGGCTAGTATAGATACCCTGTTGCTTTAACAGTTGTTCATGGGTTCCTCGTTCTACTAATTTACCCTCCTCCATGACGTAGATGCAATCGGCATTTCGGACAGTGGAAAGACGATGAGCGATCGCAATGGTCGTTCTGTTAACTGTAATTCGTTCGAGCGATCGCTGTATAGCTGCTTCGGTTTCATTATCCACTGCCGAGGTTGCTTCATCCAAAATCAGAATCGGGGGATTTTTTACAACTGCTCTTGCGATCGCTATTCTTTGACGTTGTCCACCGGATAACTTTTGCCCTCGTTCTCCTACAATCGTCTCATAACCTTGAGGCAATTGCATGATAAAGTCGTGTGCTTCTGCAATCTTCGCCGCCTCAACTACCTCCATTGTAGTAGCGTTAGGACTACCGTAGGCAATATTTTCCGCTACAGTGCCATGAAATAAGAATACATCCTGGCTAACTAAACCA
Organism: uncultured Chroococcidiopsis sp.; assembly: GCA_964248365.1. Lineage (GTDB taxonomy): Bacteria > Cyanobacteriota > Cyanobacteriia > Cyanobacteriales > Chroococcidiopsidaceae > Chroococcidiopsis. Next base: position 10,170 of record CAXTYC010000024.1, read on the forward strand.
ATGCAGGCGCGTAGATCCCTCAGTTTAAGATCTCGTAAGTCATAGCCATCGAGGGTAATCGTTCCTGATTGTATTTCGTACAAGCGTAGTAATAGTTTTACTAATGTACTCTTACCCGATCCGGTTGAACCAACAATTGCGATCGTCTTACCTGCTGGAATATACAAAGATAGATCTTTAATTACGGGCATTCGCCCATGATAGGCAAAGGTGACATTCTGGAATTCCAATTCTCCCCGTACTAAACTAGCAGGTAAACCGATATTTCCTGTATGAATAGTAATTGGGGTATCGAGCAGATTCATGACTCGATTGGTAGAAGCCATCGCTCGTTGATATTGATCGAAAGTATCTCCTAATCTGGTTAAGGGCCACAGTAAGCGCTGGATGAGGAAAACTAAAACGCTGTAAGTACCTACAGACATTCTACCTGCGATCGCTTCCATCCCCCCAAATAGCAACAAGGCGGTAAAACCAGCTAGAATGATCATGCGAATTAAAGGAACAAATGCAGCCGAAAGAGCGATCGCGCGACGGTTACTTTGTCTATAAGCCTCACTATCAGCTGCTAATCGTGCTGATTCATAATCTTCTGCTGTAAAGCTTTTGATTGTCGTCATGCCCGACAGATTATTTGCTAGTCGTGCATTAAGTAGACTCACCTTTTCCCGTACATCTGCATAGCGGGGAGCCAAAAGACGCTGAAACGCTACAGAACCCCAGAGGATAAATGGCATTGGTAGCATCGCCATCCACGCTACACTGGGAGCCAAAATAAAGAAAGCGCCCCCAATCACCAAGACGGTTGTAGTGACTTGAATTAATTCATTTGCACCGATATCAAGAAATCTTTCCAGTTGGTTGATATCATCACTCAGAATTGACATCAAACCGCCTGTACTGCGTTCTTCAAAATAGGCAAGCTCTAATTCTTGTAAATGATTGTATGCATCTTGGCGCAATTCGTGCTGAATTATCTGACCTAAGTTACGCCACAACCAAGCAAAGGCATACTCAAATACCGATTCGAGTATCCAGACAATCACAGTTAGGACTGAAAGGATCAAGAATTGTTGGAAAACATCTTTTACCCCCCAACGAGCAATGATTGAATCTTGTTGCTTGACTATTATGTCAACTGCAACCCCAATTAAGGCGGGTGGTGCTAGATCGAAGATTTTGTTGAGGATAGAGCAAATCGTTGCCAGCCAAATTTGACGACGATAGTTGTGGCTATAGTCGAGAAGACGCTTGAGAGGATGAGTAGCACGAGATTTTTTTTTGATTAGCGATCGTGTTGACATTTGACCAAATGTGAAGGCACCCTCCAAAGCTTGACACAGTTTTTTCAACTCAATCATCTAGTTAAGCTATTGAGGTAATAATTCGGCAGCATTCCTTTAATACTTTTTTAGGGATGAGAAACTTCGGTTGGCGCACACGTACCATTTAAAAGGTAGAGAAATGCTGCGCACAATCTTTTTGGCAGAATTGCTAGGAACTTACGCGCTTGTGTTTGGCGGCTGTGGTAGCGCTGTCGTGGCTGGAGGAAAATTGGCTTTTTAGGTGTGTCATTAGCCTTTGGTTTGTGCTGGCGATGGTTTACGCCATCGGATCGATTTCAGGCTGCCATATTAATCCTGCCGTAACTGTGGGTTTGATCATCAGCAAGAAGACGGAAGCAAAGTATACATAGCCTATATTGTAGCCCAAGTTGTGGGTGCCATTCTGGCTGCTGGGGTAGTGCTGATTGCTAAAGGCGCGCCTGGAAATTATAATCCGCTGGTAGCAGGTTTGGCGGCGAACGGTTACGACGAACACTCGCCAGGGCGTTACAGCCTGGCTTCTGCCTTCGTGACTGATTTCATCTGATGTTGCAAATACTGCCGTAACTTTGTCCAGTGTCACACCAGCTTAGATGTAAATTGCCACTAGCACAACGGATTGCAAACCTAACGGTAGAGGCGATCGCCACCTAGACAGCTGCTGGATCTGTGGCAAATTAAAAGACCTTAGTTTCACCACCTAGAGCTAAGATTTGACATTTTCTGCTTCAATTTAACCTCTATCGGTCAGCTGACCAATATTTTTTCAATAAAAGCTGAGGATTTAATCTATACCAATCCCATTTGAGTTATAAATCCTACCTATGACAGTCCTTTGTCATTCGTCATCGCAGCGAATAGTTACCCACTACCAACTACCAACTACCAATTACCAGTTACCAGTGCTAAAAGTTAAAAGCTAAAGAATTAACAACAAACAGATAAAGAATTGACAAACAGCAAGATAGCTAATTGTCAATTTGAGCGATATGCTATGTGTACCTTAAATATATCTACTAGGCTTTAAGAGTTAGAAATTAACTAAATACTACCATTAATTGTTAAAGATTGCCGTTCATAAAATTATTTGCCTGAATCTTGTTAACCAACTGGCAAAAACCATTCATCTTAAGTTGAGAAGTCCATGACTCAAAAGCCATCCCCTCAGCCTGATACCAGCAAGGCAGATCGTAACGGCAAGATATCCTCCAAGCAAGTCTCGCCACATCTTCAAAAGCTAATTTCGATTCAAAAGGAAGCAGGGCAAGACAGGCAGCACTCGCAAGCCCCACGCCAGCATAGACAGCGGCAAGAATGGAGTTTGAAGAGCAAGGCAATAACCTTAGCACTTGGCGTGAGCTTGCTGCCCGTCCTTGCAGTTGGTACAGTTAGTTATTTGGGCAGCCAGTCGATTTATAAGCAGGTGAGCCAGACAAGACTGACGGATAACAATGGACTAAAAGAAACAGAAATTGCCCTCGAAAGGCAACTGCACTCAGTGTTGATGGGAACTGGGATAACAGCAGTTGTGGCAGCTGCTTTGGCTGCTTTTTTGGCGAATCGTGCCACTCGTCGGGTGCAAAATGCTGCTAGTGCTTCTACTACTGTTGTGAATAGACTGCGGCGAGAAGATGTATATGGGCGCGATCGCGTCGCTGGTAAAGACGAACTAGTTGCTTTGGAAACAAACATCCAACTGATAGAAGAGCAGCTTCCAAATATCCTATGGAAACAAGAAGCAGAAGCCGAACGAGCGGGGATATTGATGAACATTACCCGCCGAATTGGCGAATCGCTCTCCCAAGCTGATGTGCTAAGAACGACTGTTGAAGCAGTTCGCGCAGCTTTCAAAGCTGACCGCGTGGTGATTTTCCGCTTCGACACTAACAACAATGGAAGCTTTATCGAAGAATCGGTAGCATCCGGTTTGCCAAAAATGTTGTGGGCAACCATCGACGCTCCCTTTTTCAACGGCAAGGATATAGAGCAGTATCGAAATGGTCATGTTGTTGCTATAAATAATATATATCAAGCTGGGCTGAGTGATTCTCAAATTGGGCAGTGGGAGCGATTTGCAATCAAGGCACATCTGAGCGCACCTATTATCAAAGACAACCAGCTATTTGGCATACTCATTGCTCATCAGTGTTCCGGCTTCCGCTTTTGGCAGCAACCAGAAATTGATGTGTTTGGTCATTTAGCCGCTCAAGTAGGATTTACCCTTAAGCACGTTCAGCTTCTAGAACAGGTAGATACGAAAGCAAAGCAAGCCCAGCTATTGATAGACATTACCCACCGCATTCGGGAATCGCTCAACGAAGAGGACATTCTCAAAACAACCGTTGAGGAAGTCCGCAAAGCGATGAGAACTGACCGAGTGTTGGTTTTTGGCTTCGATGCCCAATGGTATGGCACAGTCGTAGCTGAGTCGGTCGTTCCTGGTTTACCCAAGGCATTGTGGGCGCAGATCAAAGATCCGTGTTTTGCCCAAGGGTATGTAGAACAGTATCAAAATGGTCGGGTGCAAGCTACCAGCAACATTTATGCCGCAGGTTTAACTGATTGTCACCTCAAACAACTCGAACCGTTTGGGGTGAAGGCAAATTTGGTTGCTCCAATTCTCAAAGATGGGCATTTATTTGGCTTGTTGATTGCTCATGAGTGTACTAAAACCCGTGATTGGCAGCCGTCGGAAATTGATTTATTTACACAACTAGCAACGCAAGTAGGATTTGCTCTCGATCATGCTAGGCTGCTTGAGCGCATAGATGCTGAAGGTGTGCGAACCCAATTACTGGCACACGTTACCCGTCGCATTCGGGAATCGCTCAACGAAGAGGACATTCTCAAAACAACCGTTGAGGAAGTCCGCAAAGCGATGAGAACTGACCGAGTGTTGGTTTTTGGCTTCGATGCCCAATGGTATGGCACAGTCGTAGCTGAGTCGGTCGTTCCTGGTTTACCCAAGGCATTGTGGGCGCAGATCAAAGATCCGTGTTTTGCCCAAGGGTATGTAGAACAGTATCAAAATGGTCGGGTGCAAGCTACCAGCAACATTTATGCCGCAGGTTTAACTGATTGTCACCTCAAACAACTCGAACCGTTTGGGGTGAAGGCAAATTTGGTTGCTCCAATTCTCAAAGATGGGCATTTATTTGGCTTGTTGATTGCTCATGAGTGTACTAAAACCCGTGATTGGCAGCCGTCGGAAATTGATTTATTTACACAACTAGCAACGCAAGTAGGATTTGCCCTCGATCATGCGCGGCTTCTGGAACAGGTAGAGCAGGCTTACCAAGCAGCCTCTGCTGACTCTCACAGCCAGCGTCAACAAAAAGAATCGCTCCAGCATCAAGTGTCAGGAATGTTAACAGATAGCGAAACATCTGTCAAAACTCTTTCTAATGAGGTGATTGCTCAGATGGAGTCTATTACAGCTGCCTACAATCATATTCAAGTGGTAGCCCAGTCGGCTCAAACAATAATTGCCGCGATTAAACAAGCCGAACCCCAAATTCAGCAAGCCGAGCAAACAGTAAAAACTGGGCATGAAATCGTTAGCCATACTGTAGATGGTATTGTTGCTAGCAAAGAAGCAATTAGAGAAGTTGCCCAGAAGGTAAAGCGACTCTCCCAGTCTGCCCAAAAGATCCCCAAAGTGTTGGACGTTATCAGTAATGTTACGTCTCAATTAAAGCTCTACGCGATGAATATCAAGCTGGCAACATCGCGTACCACAAATAATGAATTTAGTCAAGAATTTACGTCGATAGCTGATAAAGTACTGACTTCAACTGGGCAGTTGGATGCAGAAATTACAGAAATTAAACTTCAGGTAGCCAAAATTCAGGCAGAAACCCAACAAGCTGCGATCGCACTCGGATCAGGAACACAGCAAGCGATCGTGAGAACTCAATTGATAGAAGAAACTGAGCAAAAACTCAATCAAATTGCTTCATTCAGTGTGCAAATGATTTCGCTGTTTGAGGAAATTTCCCACGCTGCAACCAACCAAAATCTTGCTACCGTAGAGGCAACTGGGGCTATTTTAGAAGCTGCAAGCATCGCCAGCAAGACTTCAGAAAAATCCCTCGGCTTGGCAGAATCCTTTACCAAACTTTGTGCAGTCACTGAAGAACTTTAGGTCAGTTACCAGTTATCAGTTATCAGTTATCAGTTACCTGGTAACTGTTTGCTGCGATGACAAATGCGATATTCAATAAAGCTAGCAATAAAATAATGACTGCTGCAAGATCAAAAGCTAATCCGTCTTGAAAAGTTTGGCGGAGGGAAACCGACACCTAAGCCAGCCATCTCAACGGAGGGAACTGGCGCACCCTCCAAAGCTCACGCGGGGTGCTACAACGGGGGGAACAGGCGCAACGTACAGGCGCAGACTTTTCGCAAAATCTAAAATTGTATCGTTGTTTAGTGATAAAGAGTAATAAGTAATTTAAAATCAGACTAAAAATTGGATTGTTTTTTAAAAAATATATTGAAAAATTTCTGGTTATTTGATAGCAGCAGTAAAAAGTATTAGTTGTAAAAAAAAGTACTTCCTTTATGCACTAACTGACTGTAAGATGCTTAGAGTTGTTAACTCACGCGAGCTTCTTTTAAAGGTTTGAGGAGTAATTTTTTCATGGCTAAAATTCTCTACAAAGTTGTGTATTACTACGTTCACGCTCTTAGTACGCGCTATATTTTGACACCGTTATTTTTAGCTTCAGTGATAACTGGGATAATGTGTGTGCGATCGCCCATTGCCAAAGCAGATCCGCCAAAAAATAGTTGCAATTGGCAGTTAACGTTCAACGATGATTTCAACACAATTGATCGAACTAAGTGGAGTACAGTATGGCCACAATACTATAACGGCAAGGTTAATCTTGATGGTCGCGTACGCCGCCAAGCGTATTATCCTGACTCAAACGTGCAAACAGTCTATGACCCTGATGCTAACAGTAACGTCCAGGCAATTAGAACTGCTCGTGAAGATACAATAGTAGATTGGTTGGACAATAAGCGTTACAATTACACCAGTGGTATCCTTACTACCGAGGGTAAGTTTAGTCAGAAATACGGCTACTTTGAGGTCAGAGCAAAGCTGCCTAGTACCTTTGGTACTGCTCCTACGATTTGGCTGATGAACTTCTCAAAAACTCCCACTGAGGAGATAGATATTGTTGAAGTTTCAGGTCGTGAGAAAGGACTACAGGTAGTTCAGAACGTCCACTGGGGAGATCAGGAGAATTACAACTACCACACGCTAAGCGATGGTGACTCAGGCTCGAAGTACCGTAATTATGGAGTATTGTGGGAACCGAATCAGATAGTTTGGTATATCGATGGACAAGAAGTGTTTCGCTCCCCTAAAGGCTCGCCATCAGATAGTTTGTCCCTGGTACTTAGTAATGAAGTAGATGGTGGTTCTGGTAACACGTTCTATGAAGATCCAGCAAAAGGTAAACTACCACTCTTAAGCTCGTATGACTCTGTGAAAGTTTGGTCATGCAAATAAAGAGCTTGGTAAATAGGAGTATTGTATCCGGCGCTTCAAAAAGGTAAAGCTGTTAGCAGGCGTGCTAATCCACAGTTTCTAACTTTTTGGTATTTTTAATCCGAGAGCGTGTCAATTGTATTACTACTAGCGCTCTCGCGCTCAAGCTAAAAGTAGGGTTATGACGAAGCCATACCTTACTCACACAAAGCAGCGGCATGATGGCGGATGTGATCTGCAATGAACGAGGCGATGAAATAATAACTGTGGTCGTAACCCTCATGGAAGCGTAAAGTCAAAGGTTGATTCGCTTTACCACACGCTTGCTCAAACACTTGGGGAAGTAATTGATCTAAATATTGATCGGCACTACCCTGATCAATTAAAATCGGACGGTTATAGTTAGCCTCTAGGACTAATTCACTTGCATCGTAGGTTCGCCAGCTGTCTCTATCTAATCCAAGGTATTTGGTAAATGCTTTATCAACCCACGAAGAACGCAGGGGGGCAACAATGGGTGCAAAGGCTGAAACAGATTTATAAGAATTTGGGTTGCGTAGCGCACACACAAGCGCCCCATGACCACCCATAGAATGACCAAAAATGCCAGATCGTTCTGGTAGAACTGGGAAATGCTCGGCAATCACAGCGGGTAATTCGTGGACAATGTAGCTGTACATTTGGTAGTGCGATCGCCAAGGTTCCTCTGTCGCATCTACATAAAAACTAGCACCACTACCATAGTTCGATTCTTTGTCTTCATCTTCAATCCCAGTGTTACGGGGGCTAGTATCTGGGGCTATTATTATTATACCATACTCAGCCGCATATCGTTGCGCCCCAGCTTTAATTATAAAGTTCTCTTCCGTACAAGTTAAACCAGAGAGGAAATAGAGAACAGGAACTTGTTTTGATCTTGCTTGTGGCGGTTGGTATACAGCAAATCTCATCTCACCATTACAAGACTGGGACTGATGGCGATAAAAGCCGACAGTACCGCCAAAGCATTTATATTCACTGGTGACTTTAAGAGATGTAGACATGAACTTGATACAGTTAAATGTATAGTGTGTTAGCGATAGCCTAACGCAACACTACCCAATTAGTTGGTACTTACTTGTCTTTTTGTCCGATTATCTGTTCTCGTAGCCTGTTACGTAAATTACGCTTAGTTTGGGTTTCTCCCAACGTATTGCACTGCGCTAAAAATTCATAAATCATAGTTTTAGTTAATAAAGGAAAAGTAGCGCTAGTTTCAGATTCTTGATATTGATTTTGATTTAATAGATAAATAGTCAAAGTTTTACCGTTATAACGCCAAAATTATGGCACTTTCATTTCTTGATAGAGTTGATTTTTATTAATATCTGTGTGAGTAATATCTACTTCTAAAATCAAGTCAGGTAGCGGATCAACAGCCAAATCTACCGTTTTACCGCGTACAACAGGCTCATTTTGAATGTAGTAACATTTATCTGGTTCTGCACCAATAAAGATACTAAAAGCCAAACCCGTTTCTCTTCGTTTCTCTTAGCGACTTTGCGGCTTTGCGTGACACTAAAAACCAAACTCTGCGCAAAGCCAAAAAAAAAGATTTTAGCCCCGATATCGAGGCTAAAATCTGTAACTGAGATGACTTATAATTTATTTGCGCTGGTTCCCTAGCCACTTAGCAGCTGCAATTCCCAAAACTGCTGCTACTAGAGGATTGCTGAGGAACTTGATCAGTGCTGGTTGCTCAGCCATCACTTCTTGGAAGATATCGGGGTGATTGTGATAGACAAAAGATGCTAATTTGGTAACATCATCAGCATTCATCCGATTAGGATTGTGGGTAGAAAGACCAAGCTGTTGTTCTAGATCGCGATCGCGTAGTCCTCTTTTGCTCAGGTGTTGGAAAAATGCACGGGCTACGTCGTCTCGCTCATTTGGTTTAATTTGCGCGATCGCTTTTTGTAGTTCCGGCTCCATTTGAGTCGCTGGGATGCGCTCTGGATGTAAGGAGCGACCAAATAATTGACGGCGTTCTTCATGGGATGAGCGCTGTGCAAAATCATCAAAGTTTTCGTATTGTTGCTCCAAATTCACTGGAGCATCATCAAGCTTTTCGACATTACCTTGAGCTAGATCATTCATGATCTGGTGTCTGTACTGATCGCTACTAGACATTCTTTTTATCTCCTTTTTTCAAAGCTGTTATTATTTAGCTGTTACCAGTCACCAACTACCAACTACCAACTACCAGTTACAGCTAAAAGCTATTTGTATTCAATCTGATTTGATTGAACATCATACCGAGCAGTCAAAATCAATTTTTTGTCAGGAGCGTACATCAAGATATTTAAGTCTTGATTGGGGAAATTTTTATGAAAGCCCTGAGCTAGTGACTTTGCTAGTGGCTTCACTTCATTGGGACGCACTTGAGATGTAATGACAACACCTAACTTATTGTTGTCACGCACATATGCATCTTGAATTAAACCCTTACCAGTTTGGACAACCCAGCTACCAAAATCTTGTCCAGCGTTAGTGTTTCCCAGTGCTATTTTCCCATAATCAACACCACGGCTGATTGTTGGTACATTGGTGGTGTTGGGCTGCTTTGCTTGAACACTACTGCTACAAGCAGCAGTCGTAGTTAGGATAAATATCAACGAAAAGACAGTCAAAATTTTGCGAAAATGCCGCAGTAGACTCACCTGAGTGCCTCCATTAACGATGTATAGGTAACAGAATTTCAAATTGATTTTTGGTCGATTTAATTGATTTTTATCTCAGGAAGGTAAGCAACCTTTCGGCTGCTTTTACCTCCTTAATTAATTATTACTTTAGTCAATCGCCTTTTTAACATTGTCTTTTACATCTTCAACGCCTTGACGTACTTGTGCTTCACCTTGCTTGGCTTTACCTTCTGCTTGATCTTCAGGATCGCCAGTCACATTTCCCAAAGCTTCTTGGGCTTTACCTTCAATATTTTTAGCAGCAGCTTTGGCTTTATCTTCTAAACTCATTTTCTTTCTCCTTACTTTTGCAAAATTGATCTCAAAGTGTTAAACAACTTTGTAGATTATTTGTGTTTATATTTACAATTTAACCGTTACTTTAGCTCTAGCCTTCTGCCACAAGGTATATTAGTTTCCTCTACTAAAAGGCTGACAAACAAGGGGTGAGGGCTGGGTTTTTCAACAGTTGTCTATCTAAGGATAGCTATTTCTTGTAAATCTAACCTACTAAGTTTGAAGTTAGAGGTTTTAATTTAAAAACAAAAAACCTGGATTGTTAGAGAACCCAAGTTATTAAAATTCTGAATCTTTCTCCCTTAGTCGAGAAAGCCAATTAAAGGCAGATCTGGGGGGCTGGGGAAGCAAAGCGGAGAAAAATCACCCGTTTGAAGGAGAAGAACTGCTTTTCAAAAGTACGTTAGCTTAGTATCAAAAACTTTGACATCGCAGAACTGCAAGCGGACGTAACCCAGCTATATTAAGTGGATCAAAAACTTCCAGACGCTAGCAACAATCAGACAAATTGGGGCTTGATTAACTGTATAAGCATTTAGTAATTCTACTTGGACAGAGACACGCTTGGTGTATCAATTTTACCACTATTAAGATGCGAGTTCTCTTACTTGAGTATCACCGTTAGGCGTTACACTTTACTTGTGATGACTTTCTCTTATCATCTTCGCGTCTTTGCGCGACATTATTATCCAGACTATTGTGGACACCAATAGCCAAGAATTCAAGTATTGAAGTTAGGATTTTTTCTCTGTTTTGAGTTTAACTTTAAACAAGGTGTTCTAAGTATAAATATCTAATTGGCTCTGGATAGAAAAACTTCAATATGTTACAATATATAAAGTAAATTCGGCTTAGCGGTCAGCTTTTTGAAAGTCGCGTCAGATGTGTAATATAATATTATCCAGGGCTGATAGATGAAGGCTGATAGCTGATAGGTAATAGCTGATAGCTTAAGAAAACTTTATGTCGCAATTTAGTCTTCAAGCTCCTTTTGCACCAACAGGCGATCAACCAAAAGCGATCGCCTCCCTGGTTAATCATCTCAAAAGCGGTGATCGTTACCAAACTTTACTAGGAGCCACAGGTACTGGTAAAACATTCACCGTCGCCGCCACAATTGAAAAAATCGGGAAACCTACCTTAGTACTAGCTCACAACAAAACTCTCGCTGCCCAACTGTGTAATGAGTTGCGAGAATTCTTTCCTCATAACGCAGTAGAATATTTCGTCAGCTACTACGATTACTATCAACCAGAGGCTTATATTCCAGTCACAGACACATATATAGAGAAAAGCTCATCAATCAACGATGAGATTGATATGCTGCGCCACTCAGCCACGCGATCGCTATTTGAACGGCGGGATGTAATCGTGGTTGCTTCGATCAGCTGCATATATGGACTTGGTATCCCATCAGAATATCTCAAAGCTGCTATTCCCCTACAAATGGGTATGGAAGTGAATCAACGGAAGATTCTACGGGATTTAGCCTCAGTACAGTATAGCCGCAACGATCTCGAAATAGGGCGAGGACGCTTTCGGGTGCGGGGTGACGTATTAGAAATTGGTCCCGCCTACGAAGATAGAATTATTCGAGTGGAATTTTTCGGTGATGAAATTGACGCGATTCGTTATGTCGATCCGGTAACAGGGGAAATTCTCAAGAGTGTAGAAGCGATCAATATATATCCAGCGCGTCACTTTGTCACACCGGAGGAACAGTTAGAAAGCGCTTGTTATGCAATTGAAGACGAATTAAAGCAGCGCAAAGCCGAGTTAGAGCAAGCTGGGAAATTACTGGAAGCGCAACGGATAGATCAGCGAACTCGGTATGACTTGGAAATGTTGCGCGAGGTGGGATACTGCAACGGCGTTGAAAACTATTCTCGTCACTTAGCAGGGCGCAAAGCAGGGGAACCACCAGAGTGTTTAATTGATTATTTTCCCAAAGATTGGCTGCTGGTGGTGGATGAATCTCACGTCAGTGTCCCCCAAATTCGCGCTATGTACAACGGCGATCGCGCTCGAAAAATGGTATTGATTGAGCATGGCTTTCGTTTACCTAGTGCAGCTGATAACCGTCCGTTGAAAGCAGACGAGTTTTGGGGAAAGGTAAATCAGTGTGTGTTTGTTTCTGCTACCCCTGGAGATTGGGAATTAGAACTTTCACAAGGGCGGGTAGTAGAACAAGTGATTCGTCCAACAGGGGTGATCGATCCAGAAATCTTTGTTCGTCCGACAGATGGACAAATTGATGATTTGCTGGGAGAAATTAAGGATCGAGTTGATCGTCGGGAACGGGTTTTAGTCACAACTTTGACTAAGCGGATGGCGGAAGATCTGACAGAGTATTTGCAAGATCACGGCATTCGCGTCCGCTATCTGCACTCGGAGATTAATTCGATTGAAAGAATTGAGATTTTGCAGGATTTGCGAGATGGGAAGTTTGATGTCTTGATTGGAGTGAACCTGCTGCGGGAAGGGTTGGATCTGCCAGAAGTGTCACTAGTGGCGATTTTAGATGCTGATAAAGAAGGGTTCTTGCGGGCAGAGCGATCGCTCATTCAAACGATTGGTAGGGCGGCGCGAAATGTCCGAGGACAAGCGATTTTGTATGCTGATAATCTGACAGATAGCATGGCAAAAGCGATCGCAGAAACCGAACGTCGTAGAGCAATTCAGTTGGAATATAACGAAAAGCATGGTATAATACCTCAGCAAATCGTGAAAAAATCGAGTAACGCGATTCTGTCTTTCTTGGAAGTCTCCAGGCGGCTAAATGCCAACCAGCTAGAAACAGCTTATGAGCAAGCGGATGAGCTACCAATAGATGCAATCCCGCAGCTAATTACTCAACTCGAAGGGCAGATGAAAGAAGCAGCCAAGAGTTTAGAATTTGAGGAGGCAGCAAAATTGCGCGATCGCATCAAGCATCTGCGAGATAAATTGCTAGGACATCACTAAGTCACCCAAGGGAGAGGGGGCGAGGGGGAGAAAACAGCCTCTGGACCTCTTGCCCTCTGGATCTCTTGCCCCTTTTCTCTTTACCTTTTCCCTTTTCCCATCTTCAAAAAAGAAGTCTACAGTTGTTCTGGATCGATTCCTTTTTCTTGCAGTCGCGCCAACAAATCTTGATAGCGCTGTCGTTCTTGTTCTAATTGGAGGAGGGCAGCTTCCTTTGACTGACGCTCAGCTTCGGCACGTTGACGCTCAGTTTCGGCGCGTTGACGCTCTTGTTCTCCTATCTGATCGAGTTCTACAGGTGTGAGAAACCGTATTCCATCAGGACGATAAATTTCTAGAGTGTCTGCTGTAAGTTCAAACCGCACCCCCAAGCGAGGGCTAACCCAGCCATTGATATCCTCAATCTCTTCTAGCTACTCTTGGGAACGCACCAAACCAGTGAATTCCACTGCGTCTGGATCGTAAATGTAATATTCCAACACTCCATGACGTTGATAAAAGAGTAGTTTATTTGCCATATCTTTAGTTGTGTTTTCTGGAGATAAGATTTCAAATACTACCTGTGGAGGAATATTATTTTCTTCCCACTGCTTGTATGAACCCCTGTCTCCTTTTGGTCTACCAAAAACAACCATTACATCAGGAGCTTGGCGAATCTTGTTATTTCCCTGGACAGGATACCAGAGGAGATCGCCTGCGACAAACACATCATCTTGTGATGCAAACAAAATCTCTAAGTTTTCTTTAATAGTTACAATCCATCGAAATTGTTTAGTATTGTCTGACATTGGTTTCCCGTCGCTATCGGGATAGATGATGTCTGGTGCAGTGTTTGGTGTTAGTTGTTGTACCATACGATACGATTCCTCCCATCTTGAGGTAATTAGGCTGCTGGGGTGACTACTTGATACTCGTAGTTTAGAAGGCAGATGTTGCAGTCTCCCCCAACGCTATTTAATTATGTAGAGACGCGATATATCGCATTTTTACAGCAGCAATTAATTATGACTAGCGATCGCCTATTTCCTTGGCAACAACAAGCAATTATTCATCACAGTCAACGCCTACTGCACAGTTTTGAGCATTGGACTGGGCGTTCTCTGCTTGATGAGGGTGATTCACCAATGGAAGCGGCACAGGCATTATTTGAAGCGCCTTTTGTCTTAGTCTCTCACGGCACTCAACCAGATCCGATTTTTAACTACGGTAATCGCCTAGCGCTGGAATTATGGGAGCTTGATTGGGAGGATTTTACCCGAATGCCTTCTCGTAAAACAGCCGAACAGGTGGTGCAGGAGGAACGCGCGAACCTCCTAGCACAAACTGCAACCAAAGGCTTTAGCAATTTTTCCGGCGTTCGCATTTCTAGTACTGGCAAGCGATTTAAAGTCGAAGACGGTATCATCTGGAACGTCCTAGATGAGCAAAATCAACGCTGTGGACAAGCCGCAGTTTACTCCAAGTACATATTTATTAAGTAATGTAGGCAATACCCGTGCAGTCTATGAACGCCATCACTTTGAAAATCCCTCATTTGACAGCAAAAGGCTTTGACGAACTTTGCCATGCTAACCAAGATTTGCGGCTTGAACGTGCTGCGACGGGAGAAGTCATTGTTATGCCTCCAACATACTCATGGACAGGTAAGCAAAATTCTGGACTTATAGGTCAACTTTGGGCTTGGAATGACTCGATAGGCTTGGGTATTGTCTTTGATTCCTCCACAGGCTTTACACTACCTAATAGAGCTGTGCGATCGCCCGATGGTTCTTGGGTGAGTAATGAACGCTGGGAGGCTTTAACAGAAACTCAACAAAAGGAAGAGTTTTCCCCTATAGCGCCTGATTTTGTAGTCGAGTTACGCGAGCAAAGTGACTCGCTCAAAAACTTGCAAGAAAAAATGCAAGAATACATCGACAACGGTGTACGTTTAGGCTGGCTGATTGACTCTAAAACCAAAACTGTGGAAATTCACCGTCTAGGGCGAGATGTAGAGGTGTTGCAGCATCCTACAACTTTATCAGGTGAGGATGTACTGCCACAATTTGAGTTGAATTTGAATAAGGTTTGGTAAAGTCTTTAAGCAATATCAGGCGGTATTTGGTTGAAAGGCGAATTTTGTCTAGACGATTGTTGTAGCTGCAATTGAATTAAGTTTTGCAGATCAACACGGCGGATTTCAATTCCAGTATTTGAATCCCCAGGTGTATCAAAGAAGATGACACTATCAACGCTTTCTAAGGCAAATAGTTGAAACAAAATGTGAGTAATAGGAATAGGTACAGCAACCACCTGTGGATCTTCAGCTTCCCTTGCGGCTGAGACATCTTTGAGAGTGGGAAAAGCGTAAATAACACACTTGGTATTTTGGCGGTTTGCTCTTTCGCTCAACGTGGTAACAACCCAGTCTTGATCTAGGCTTTGCAGGATATAGTACTGCAAATGACGTAACTTGGCTGCCAGCAACTTGAGTGGGGGCGCGATCGCTGCTACTACTTGCGGTGTTACCTGATCTGGGGGTGCATTGTCAATTAGGACTTGAATTTGTTCGTCTAAATCCATACTGACTCTTAAAAAGCTGCTTTCCTCCCCAGTCTAGCCGAATCTGAGCAAGCAATTGAAAATAAAAATGCGGATGAAAGGACTTGAACCTTCACTCCTCTCGGAACTAGAACCTAAATCTAGCGCGTCTGCCAATTCCGCCACATCCGCTTGTCGGCTTTACTATGATAGCAGAGACACAAGCGAAAGAATTGCTATGTTTGGAAAAAAGTTTTTTGATTTTTAATGGAGGTTATGATGTCTGTACAACTGCCCCGCCGACGATTTACGGTAAAAGACTACTACAATATGGCAAAGGCAGGTATCCTTACAGAGGATGAGCGAGCTTGTGCTGATAGATGGAGAGATCATTGAAATGTCGCCTATTGGTAGATTCCATGCAGCACAAGTAAAGCGCTTAAACAAACTATTTCTTTTGCTGCTAGGCGATCGCGTCTTGGTGGGTGTGCAACATCCTATTGAATTAAGCGCGCGTCTCACAACCCCAACCCGACTTAACATTACTTCAAAATAGCGATGATTTCTACGCCACCAGACATCCTCAGCTAGACGATATATTGTTATTAGTAGAAGTAGCAGACACCACTGTTGAATTTGACCGCCAGGTGAAAATTCCTCTTTGGCTAGAAGTCAACTTTCTGAAGTTTGGTTAGTAAATATTAATGAACAATCTATAGAAGTTTACCCCAACCTGCAACTAATGGTTATGGAAATGTACAGAGTTTCCAGCGTGGTCAGAGTTTCTCCTTGTCAGCTTTTCCTGATATTACTGTAACTGTCGAAATGTTGCGATTATAGGTGTGCGACAGCGAGTTTATAACTTATGTACATATCTATAGAACTGCGCTTTATATAAAAATCTATCTAACATTTTTAATTTTTTAAATATAATTTTTATCATGTATTTTAGTTTAAGAATAACTGTATTTTTAATATTCCGTTTTTTACCAACAATCATAATTGAGTAGGTTTTAATTTTAAAGTATAGGTTGTAATATTTTTTATTATTTAACCTATTATTTAAAATAAACTTAATAAAGATATTTTGAGAAGTATAATATTTAAATTACTTGTCTAGCATAAGCAGAGAGTTAAAAGCAAATGTTAAGCTAATATGCTATAATTGTATGACTTTCTGCCAATAAAATTGGTCATATAAATGATATTTAGTAGTATAATTGCATTATAAAAACGTGGCATGAGAGAATTATGGATTTGAATCGAAAACCTTACTACCAAACTGCTTTTGGTAGTGCATATTTAGGAAACAGCTTAGATTTAATGGCAGAAATTCCAGATGAAAGCATTGATCTAATCTGCACTTCACCACCCTTTGCACTAGTACGTAAAAAAGAGTATGGCAACGTTGAGGCGGAGCAATACGTAGAATGGTTTAAAGATTTTGCTGCACATTTTTATCGGATTTTAAAGCCAACTGGTTCACTCGTTATTGATATTGGTGGAAGCTGGATTAAAGGTTATCCAATCCGCTCACTCTATCACTTTGAACTAGTTATCAATCTTTGTAAACCCAAAAATAAAGGTGGACTCGGCTTCTATTTAGCTCAAGAATTGTATTGGTATAATCCTGCCAAACTACCTACTCCTGCCCAATGGGTTACGGTGCGAAGAGAAAGAGTTAAGGATGCTGTCAATACTGTTTGGTGGCTTTCTAAAGATCCTCACCCAAAAGCCAACAATAGAAAAGTATTAAAGCCCTACAGTAATGCAATGAAAAATCTGTTAAAAAATGGATATAAAGCAAAACTGCGACCCTCTGGGCATGATATTTCTAGTAAATTCCAACAAGATAGAGGAGGTGCTATCCCCCCAAACATTATTGATGCAAGAGAAAATAAAGATAATACACAAATAGGCGATCCTATTGTGTGCAGTGTAGAAAGCCTAAATAATGAAGAGATGATACAACAGGGCAATGTTATTTCGGCTTCTAATACTGCTTCAAATGATTATTATCAGAGAAGATGTAAACAAGAGGGTCTGAAGCCACATCCTGCAAGGTTTCCTCAAGCTTTACCTGAATTTGTAATTAATATGTGTACTGATATAGGAGATTTGGTTTTAGATCCCTTCGCTGGTTCTAATATGACTGGTCGAGTTGCAGAAACATTACAAAGGCGTTGGCTAGCTTTTGAAATTGATGAACAATATATTGTAACTTCAAAATTAAGATTTGAGGAAAATGCCCCTCTTGTTGTTGTCGCTGTAGATTTAACTGGTCAAGGTACTTCAGAGCCTTTAGCAGAAAGCGACTTATCAGAAATACCAATTCTTAAACAACACCTGTCTGGGGAAAACTAATTATGAAACAGCTAGGCTGCTGATTTTAGATTAATAAAACTTCAAATAGGGATATGGAAACTAGAAATCTGAAAAAATTTACTTATGGTCATTAGTTTGAAGTTGAAAATTTTTATTTAAAAGAAATAATACGTCTCTGCAAAGAATGTGAGCCAGAGAGGAATACACTAGAAGCGGGGATAGCAGAACGATATTTTTCTAGGCATTCAAAACATACAGATTATACGCAGGCATCTGCAAACATTAGAAAGCTAGCAATGAATTGTTTTTTGTCTCTAAGAGCCTACCAGCTTATTGAAGATATACAAGGAGAACGCCAGTATAGAGTTACTGATTTAGCAGATAAAATTCTCAAGATTACGGACAATAATGAAGTTTCTCGGCTCTTTGCTGCTTATATACTAACTAATTTATCAGGAATGTCACTCTTAAAAGCTATAGAGGCAATCAATACTAGACGAGAAAAACCACAGCTAGAAACAATAGCGTATGAATTACAAGAGATGGGTTTCTCAATCTCACCAAATTCTATATATATTAGTACAATGAGAAGCAAAGCTAGCTTTGGCAGGAGTGGTTGAAGGGGAGTATGAAATAAATTGGGATGTAGTTTACGAAATTCTTGGATTAAACAAAGATTTTATAGATGAACTCTATACTCTAATACCCGCCCAAAAGCATTTTTTATTGAGCTTATTAAGTCTAGATGTAAAAGAGTTTACCCCTTGGAATAAAGTTGCTGAGCATACGCGAAGTATATATAAAATTAAACTTACCGCTAAAACTTTTGTTAAAGACATTATAGAACCAATTGTCAAGGCTAATCTGATTGAAACAGAGAAAAGCACAGAGGGTAGAGGCGCAAAGCCAAAGCAAATCAAGCTCAGATATCTGAAACTGAACTTAATCGTAGCTTTAGTGATGTAGTTAATGATTTTACTCATGAAGATAAACACATTAAAGGTAAGGCACTAGAGCTTTTAGCAATATGGATGATTCGCTTAACTAGTTTACGTTTTACAAAATGGAGAAGTAGAGAGGATGGTAAGGGCGAAGTTGATGTCCTTGCCGCCTCAGATAGATTTGTTTATCATAGATGGCAAATTCAATGTAAAAATACAAAAAAAGTTGACATAGATGTTCTGGCAAAAGAAGTTGGTTTAACCTTTGTTACTGGTGCAGACGTAGTTATGGTAGTTACTACTGGAGAATTTACAAGAGATGCTTACCAGTATGCCTATCGTATGATGGAAGTTTCTTGTTACTATATGATTCTTCTTCAAAGAGATGATATTGAGGCTATTAAACAAGATAAAACTAATATTATTGAAATCCTAGACAGAAAAGCTAGAAGAGTTTTTGCCAAGAAAGAGCTTAGTATCTCTAATGAAGAAATAGACGAAATTGAGTACGAAGAGGATACTGTTATTAACAGTAATATAACAAATGGTCTAGATGAATTGGAATAAAAAATAGTGGGTGCGTTCACTATCGCCTTGCAATTTCTGCTCTTGCAATTCGCACATAAACATCGAGCTGCATTACTTTTGTATCTGATACACAATTAGAGTCGCTCAATGTTTTAATACAGCACCTACTACCTCTTTTGAATTATTTCACTGGGAGGGAGAGTTTCACAAGCGATCGCAAACAAATCTGTAGTTGCCAGCGGCTTACCCGTAACTGGATGGATCATGTACCCCGTCGCCGCCAGAATAGCCAACGTGTTCCACTTGGGTTCAGTATTCCCTCTTTCCAATTCACTAATCGTAGCTCGGCTGACTGTGAAGCCCGTCACCCTGTTTATCTCTACAAACAGATCGTCCATCGACCAGCTTTTAGCTGTTCTGAAATGCTTCAGGACTTGCCCCAAATCTTTTCTGCCTTTGTCGGTAATCAGGCAAACTGTTTCAACGGACATAATATCTCTTGGCTCTATGTCTATTGTATAACACGTTGGATAAAAATAGCTTGCCTAACTCTTGTTATATTATATGCTATATGCTATATTGAAATAAACCATTTTGAAATAGCAATCAAGAGGTGTCAGATGTCCACTTGCCTAATTGAACTGATTAAGCCCTACATCGAATCAATTAACCTGGAGGAAGTGGCGGCACATCTGAAAGTAGGCGTTGGGGATATTCTCAAAAGTGAGTTTTGGGCGTTTGCCTTGTGGTTCAAGGTAAGTGGTAGGGGTGGAGTGTTAGTTAGTCCTCGGAAAATGTCATTTTGGCTAGTAGCAATCAAAAAAGCGATTCAAGCTTGCCTCGATTTGGAAAGTATAGAAAAACTCAAAACTGCCCTGGAAGTAGAATTTTTAAGGGTAGGCATCCGCTCAAAGCAACAACAGATATATTCCGAGCCAGTTGTCGCGCAATTACGGCAGCTAGTAACGCAAAGATTTCGACAGATTGAAATAGAAACGGCGGCGTGTCGTCAAGCACAAGCCTTAACAGAATCTTATAAACCGATAATTAAACAGTGTGGAGATCAAGAATCTCTGGATGCGGTAGCACAGCTAATCAGGAAAAATAACTCCTTTTTTGCGCCATTTCCCCACCTGCTGCAACAACTGCGACAAGTTTGGGCGCGGCGGCGCTCTGAAATTGGGGGTAAGGGTGGGTTGATTAGCCAGATAACTGTAGGGGCGGGTTATCTGCCATGATTGTCACACAATTCAAGGTCAAACCTGCCCCTAAGCTTTTATCCTACGACTCGACTTTTACACCTCGCCAGAAAGCAATATAACCCTCAATATTTTTGGCTTTCTCCTTAGCTGTAGGATAGTACCAAGCAGCATCCTTATTAACTTGCCCATCGACTTGGATGTTGTAGTAGCTAGCAACTCCTTTCCAGGGACAAGTTGTGTGGGTGGAGGATTCTTGGAAATACTGCTGATTGATAGTTTCAGGTGGAAAGTAATGATTGCCTTCCACAACGACGGTGCGATCGCTTTGGGCTATAACCGTTCCATTCCAGATTGCTTTTGCCATAAGTTGCAACAGATGAGACTTTCTATATATCTATTATTAATTGGGCGTTTGAATTAATCTGACTCATACTCGGTATCATCGAGATAATAAGATGGCGGTGATTTGAGACGATTTTTTTCTAAATTTGTTAATGCCTCTGTGTTTGCTTCCCCATTGCCTGGGTACAGATGCATTGCCTGCCTTTGATTAGGTGGAAGACGATCAATACTGCGGCGATTGGATGGCGAACGGGTAAAGGTTTTCCAGGCTGCTTTCACCCCAGTTAAAATGCTCTTGGTGTTGACTTGAATATTTTGAGTTTGTTGCTTAGCTTGTTCCAGGCTTTGATCGACTTTTTTAACTACTTGCCCAGCACTTTGGACACCCTCACTGACATCATCAGTTAACTGGGTGATTTCCAAGCCAGTTAGACGGATAGCATCTAAAGTAGGTGGTAAATCTCGCCTGAGAGTATCAAATAACTTTTCAGCACTACGAGCTGCCCGTGCTAACTCTTGTATTGCTGGCAAGGCAGCCACCAACACCGCCGTCAGACTAACAGCGACTAGTAGAATAGACAGTCCGAGCCAAAACAGGGGATCAATCACGACAAAGGAACCTATAAGCGATCGCTTAGAGTTGGATGAGATTCGGGGGGAAGCTCAGCACTTTGCCGCTTGAGTACTTGACGTTCTTGCCCACTAGCTTCTATCCCAGCAGCTAGAGCCTCCCTTAATCGCTCTAGCGTCTCATCCCAACTGCGTAGAGCCGATTCTGAAAGGCGATCTGCCTGTAGCTGCACACTTGTCGATAAATCCTCTGCCAATTCTGGTAGGGCGTCGGCAGATTTTTTTAAGATCTGCCGCGTTTCTCGACCTGAGCGCGGAGCCATGAGCAATCCGGTAAGAGTCCCAACGGCAGCACCTAGTAATACACCGCCAATAAATACTCCTGAACGGTTGTTAGACATATGCGGGGTTTTCTCCTTACACCCATTGTAGGCAGGTTTTAACCCCTTGTCAGACGATGCCATTAATGCACCACGTTTTGCTTACCATACCACGCACGGAGTTACCTTTATCATTTGGTTAAAGGCGGCTTCTGATTAATGTGGATGGGCGGAGGCGCTGCCAAGCTTGTCGTCCGAGAACAAGGAGAGATAAAACCTGTCGTACTTGTTGCAGTTGTAATTGTAACGGTTCATTACCCTGTCGCAGTCGATAAATTCCTGCTTGACCTAAAAAAATAGAATTAGGAGCGCCCCACAAAACGGCATGGGTACTACGTTCAATCGCACTTAAAGTATTTGCTACTCGTGCCAGTCGCTGCCTCAAAAGCCTAAGCCGCCACGCTACATAGAGAAGCATCAAGGCTATGGCTAAGTTAATAACTACAACGACCGTCACCATAGGGGCAACTCCCTCCCAACTCAAATTATATTTTAATCAACCACTGATAACATTTTGATATTAAACAGCTATACATCGTTGGGCTGAAGATTTTTAGTAGAAACACAATAATTTCATCCCCAGGGAGCAAGAACACAGCATCAAATTACAGATTTAAGTTTTTGGGCTGCTTCGTTGAGTAGCCCAGTGCTGACTTTAACTTGAGTAATACCACTAGCAGTTTCACTCGCCCCTAAATTGAGCGCGTTCATTGCTGTCACCACCTGTTGTATGGCACAAGCTTGTTGATCCGCATTGAGAGCGATTTGTTGGGTGTTGAGATAAACATTATTGATCGAATCGGCAACACCTGAGAACTTTTCGGCTGTCTGGTAAGTCAACTTCATTCCAGAGTCTACTGTTTTAGTACCTTCATCTGCTACCATCACGGTGGTATTGATTGCCGCCCCAATATCGGCGACTAAGGCACTAATTTCCTGAGCCGATTTTTTGCTTTGATCAGCAAGTTTACGAATTTCACTAGCAACAACACCGAATCCCTTGCCATGTTCGCCAGCACGAACTGCTTCTACTGCTGCGTTGAGTGCTAGCATATTCGTTTGGTTAGCTAAGTCTCCGACTAATCCAGAAATACCACCAATTTGATTGGTCTGTTCGCTCAGACGTAGAATCTGCTCAGCAAGTGCGCCAACTTTCTCTTTGAGCGTGGACATTCCCTCGATAGTTTCTTGGACGGCAAAAGTGCCTTCTTCAGCTAGAGATAATGCCATCCGCGCTCCCTGTGCTGAAGCTTCGGCTTGGAGGGCTGATTGACGCGAAGATGCATCTAGCTCATCCATAGTAGTAGTAGTTTGATTGACTGAACTAGCTTGCATTGTAATTGTACGTTCTTGCTCCTCTAGGGTAGTAGCAATTTCATTGGAACTTGTAGAGATAGCTATTCCAGCATCGTTAATTGCCTGAATATACCGTTTCATCATCCGCAGTACAGCTATCCAAGCAAACAGTAAAATTCCCAGAGTTACCCCAATTATCACGAGCGCTGAAAATGCCTGCTGAGATCTTGCCTTGATATTTGCTTCCACATACTTCTTCAAAGCAGTTGTAGCCTCTGACAATCCTTGGGAATAAATTTTCTTTTGCTTTTCGTACTCAGAACTTAGTAGCAAAGATGTTGCCGCTTCGTGATGCCCTTGGTGTACTAAGTCGAATGCTTGTTTCTCCATTTCAACCAATTTATTGTTAGCGGCATTCGTCTTAGTAAATGCTTCACTTTTAAAGATACTAGGTACAAGTTTCTGGGCTTCAAACAGGGCAGCATCTAATTTTGGTACAAAGTTGAAATAACGTTCTTCCCATCGCTTGTTGCTAGTAGTGGCGGCAAGACGAGCGCTAGATGTCAAAACTTCATCTAGATAAGTAATTTCATTACTCAAGTCCTGAATTCGCAAATCTTGAGAGGATATCTTTTTAAAAGCGCTGTACAAATCCCAAACGTACCACCCCATACCTGCACATAGAAAAATAGTAAGAGTTAAGGGAATCAGGAGGATATTGAGGCGACGTGAACCGTTAGAGGAAGTTTGGTTTTCCAAAAAAGATTTTGGAGTTGGGATGTGTTTTCCTTTAAACTTTTGAGTCATAACTTGCTTTGATATGGGTAGGCTCTTTGGGTTCGACAATTTAACTAGAAAGTTTTAGTCCAAAACATGGGATAACGTGGAACGCACATTATGTATAGCGTTCATCCCTGACAAAATCTAGTATTCCCAAGATTTACACAAGATTTACAAACGAGTAACTAATCTTGGCTATTTATGTTGCCAAAAATTATTTAAATACTGCTTGACTTCTGCTACAAATTGTATATATTTTCAGATCTTGCGCCTACCCGATGACCCGCCTGCAAATTAATTTGCACGAACCAATAGCGAAAGTCCTCTCTCGAGAGGACTGGCAAACACATCTAGTCTACCAATGTGAATTTAAGCTTAAGCTACGGAAATTTATTTGCTTGCTGGTAGGAGCGTTAGTGTAAGATATGAATATTGCTTTTTAAAATTTTTGCAACGCCGATTAGCCCAAGCCTTCTTTTGAAGCTTCTTAGTCCTTTAGAGACAGACTCCTTTTGCACCTTAGCGACGAGCGCGTCTACTCTTCGAGAAGCCTCCCTTCGGTCGTCTATGCGCGACAAAAATCCAAAATATAACTGATTTAAGCCAAAAGCTTGTATAAACGAATATCTGGCTCAGACGCTATCAAGCCTTCTAATTTGTCTGATGCCGCCTCAATGTGGGGTGAAGCAAGGTGTGTATCGAGAGCAGCCTGAGAAGTCCATTCTTCTACAAAAGTAAAATCGGTTGGCTCGGTATGATTTTGCAACAGTTGATATTGAATGCAGCCATCTTCGGCGCGTGTTGGCTCGATTAATTCCATGAGGATCGCTCTTACCTCCTCTACATTTTCAGGCATAGCGACAACACGAGCAACGACGCGAACGGTTTGATTAGTCATTTCACCCAATAATTAATAAAATAAAACTGTTGCCATTGTAAGGGCTGGTTTATTCGAGGTATCTGTAGAACATCAAAATTATCAATAAACCAGCCCGTACCCACGTCATAATAATTTAGAATTTAGAATTTATCTGACGAGCTGCTACCTGGTAACGAAAGATGTATTCTACCAACTCTATGTAATTACGTGCGGCGGGGAGTGAAGATCCCCAAACAGTGATGCCGTGATCTCGGATGAGCAAAGCTGGTATTCTAGGGGGAGTAGTGCAAAAGCGATCGCTAATTTCGGCTGCAATCCTGGGAACTTCTAGATGGTTCTCAAACACAGGCATTCCTACCTGTGGCTTTTCTTCCCACACCCCTAAACCTTTAAGCATTTCTAGAGAAGGCAATGGTAGCTCATCCCCACTCGTAAAGTGAGAGACTAAATTTGCTTCTATTGAGTGGACATGATAGCAAGCTTGAGCAGAGGGAAATAGATTGTAAATCGTTTGATGAATTATAGTTTCAGCCGAAGGCTTTACGTCAGCAGATGCTTGCTCTAATACCTTACCGTCAATAGTGACACGGACAAAATCGTTTTCTGTTAATTCACCTTTAGATTTACCACTGGCTGTAATCCAAAAGCTATCGTCGGCTTGACGTGCAGACAGATTCCCCGCAGTTCCCACCATCCAGTAATGCTTATAGAAATGACGGGCGGCTTCAATTAGTTCAAAGCGTGGATCTGCTTTCTTTAATTCATAATTCATAATTGTTTTAAATAATCGCGCACCTGAAAAAAATCGTTCCAAGGAATGTAGGGCTTTTGTTGTTCATCGAGATATTCTGCTAGGCGATCGCGCGCAAAAACAACAGGTGTTTCAAGAGCCATGTTAAGATCAGTAATTGAGTCACCAATAGCAATTTTCTCATCAGCTCGATATTGTGCCATCACTTGCACCTTATTAACCAGTTCCGTACCCCCCTCATATTCAGATACCACCCGTAAATGAGAGCCATTGGTATCAACATCAACAGCATGGATAGCATGAATTCTTGGCAATAAGCTTGCTAAGACAACTTCAACTATCCCTCTTAATCCGCCAGAAATCACTACTATAGGCACTTGCTCAGACTCTAGCCAGTTTAGCAATTCTATAAATCCTGGTCGAATTGGCTGGAATTTTGTAAATTCGATCATTTTGGGGTATGATGCCGACGGTATCGACTCTAAAATTTGCCGAACTCCTTGGCGCAAAGTTAATTGCTGCGCATACATTTGAGGAATTATTCTCGCTGAAATTTCCGGCGCAAATCGTTTTAGTACGGCAACAAAAGTTTCTTCTGCTGTAATTGTGCCATCAAAGTCGCAAAAAATAATTCGCTTCACTTCCGCCCTCAAATTCAGTAGATTAGTAATTTTAAGCTGATGTACCTTTAATTTGTAGTGATGATATGCAAGAGGTCCAGAGGCAATTTTTATATGCAATAGCTTAGTACTAAAAATCGGCGTTGCACAATATGTTAATAATCTTCCTTAAATCTTCCTTTAGATATTAAATTAGCCTTGGTTTTTCTTAGCGCCTTTGCGCCTTTGCGTGACACTTCCCATTCAAATTTATCTGGTTCCACTAGTTCCACTAAAACGCGCCAATGCTTCAAAGAACGCCTTGACACCTGCTGCTGCACCATCGGGATGATCCATAATACCAGTGCCAGAGTTGAGAATTACATCTTTACCGTAGTCGGCTAGTACTTGGGGAACTATACCAGGATGAATGCCAGCTGAAGGAACGGGAAAGACATGACGCGATCGCAACTCATCCCGAATTTTAGCTTCCTGGGCAGCCTCAAAGGGCAAACTACCATAGTGCGCCGGATAAAGTACAGCATCCGCCCCAGCCCTCGCCATCAATGTACCCAAAATGACTGAATATGCAAAACCGTAATCTGGTGCTGCACACAGCGCCCCTGCTAACGCAGGATGAGCAAAGATTGGTACATTAATTTCCTGATCAGATGCCAAAGCTTCTAAAACAGAAAAGCCGTAGGAAAGTACATTTAGTAGCAGTGCATTTGCCCCTTCGCGCACGAGTAGACGCGCCCGCTCTTGTAACTTGTCGGCTCTACCCGTAACATTAACCGCATATAATACCTTTCTACCTTTTTGCTGCTGCAATTCCAGCACTTTTCGGCAAGCATGGAGACGTTCTAAAGTCGGTGCGACTTCAAGATCGCCCAAAATTTCATCATCTTTGATAATATCAAGTCCCGCCTGGGTTACTTCTTGTAAAATTGCTGCGTGATCGGTGGCGGTTAATCCCAGTGCTGGTTTAAATATTGCCATCACCAGGGGACGATCAAATACTCCCAAAATATTGCGAATTCCCCCAATTCCAAACTTGGGTTGTATTCCATAAGTTTCTGGTAGTCGCACCGCTATTACTTTTGCCGCACCTGCCATAGAATATTTGCCAAAGATCATCGTCAGCAAGCTGGAATTGTCGCCCTCTACATTTGCTAAAGGGAAGCCAATAGTAGCAATGCTATATCCATCAGATTGGGTGTAAACTGATAGCACTTCACCTAGATGGGAGCGCAAAACATCTTCTCTATGGGCAAAGCGAGCATTCCAAGTACCAGCCGTTTGCCCAATAGCGATCGCCTTAGCCCCACGCCCTGCATCTGTACCTGGAGGAAAGCGGTAATCGACCTCTATTACCATTTGCTATGCAACCACAACTGGACGAAAGTGAATTTCTTTACCTATGTATTCAGGTGTCCAGCCTTGAGTTCCACTGAAGTAACGTACTGCTTTAACTCGCCCTTCTGGAGTTAAATAAAACCAGTGTTCTGTTCCTGCTGGTACATTAATATATTCCTCTGGCTGCACTGTCAATTCCACTTGGCTTCCATCAGGTCGCACAAAGCCAAAAATTCCCTCACCGTCAACGATGTAACGTACTTCGTCCTCAGCGTGAGTGTGGATTTGATTAAACTTAGCCAGCAGTGCATCAAGGTTAAGTAATGGATGCAACACGATTAAGTCACGGGATTGATACCCTAGAGTGCGTTGCAGTTCCTCAAAGTAATTATCTAAAGCCGTAAGTACTTGTTCTTTCTCCTCCTCATTGAGGTTTTCCTGTGCCAGTAGAGAATGCAACCGAGTATTATCCCCTATACACCAGTGCTTGATCTGAATATTCAGGGGAGCAAGTTCACGGGCAATATCAACAAGTTGGGTGTAAGTAGTACCGTCTTCAAGTCGTAAAATCGCCATATCAGTTATCAGTTATCAGTTATCAGTTATCAATTTCGGTCAGAGGTTTACTGTTCACTGTTCACTGGACAAGAGTCATTGGTGTTAAACAAATGACAAAAAACAAAATATATCATGCAGTTTTGTTAGTTAGTTTAACCCAGCTAAAAACAGTTACAAATAGCAAAAACTGTAGAAGTACAATGCTAGGACCAGAAGCGAAGTTGAAAAGACCAGATACCAGCATTCCTGCCATACTACTTATCACCCCTAAGATCATTGATGTTGCTAGAAAGCGACTGAAGTGATGACTCAGTAGCTTAGCAGTAGTTGCCGGAATTACCAAAAACGCATTTACCAATAAAACACCTACAGCTTTAATTGCTACGGCAACAGCAAGGGACAGTAGTACAACAAAGACGTAGCGATATAATCCAACCGGAATGCCTTGTACTAGTGCTACAGATGGATTGAGCGTTAGCAAAATTTGCTGGCGTAGGGTTGACAGCAAAAAAACGCTGCCAGCCATAAGCACAAGCAGAGTTAAAATCAGATCGGTCTGGTCGATCGCTAGAATATCACCGAACAGCACCCCCATCAAGTTGCCGCGATAACCTTGGATTAAACTAGTCAGAATCACACCGAATGCCAATGCTCCAGACAATACAACACTTAGAACACTGTCACTTGCCAAATGGGAGGAGTCAATTAGGTAAAGGACGACTAAGCCAAAGACTAAAGTAAAAGGTAGCAGCATCCAAGTTGGATTTAACTCAAGCAAAACCCCCAAAGCCACCCCCACTAAAGCAGCATGACCCACAGCATGACTAAAAAAAGATAATTGCCGCAAAGTCACAAAAGTGCCAAGTAAGCCGCCGAGTAATCCCATTAACACAGCACCTGCGATCGCACGCTGCATAAAGGGAAACTGTAGCAGATTCACCAGATTATCAATGCCAGTCGTGGCAAGCGTACTGCAAGAATAATTGAACAAATTCATACTTGATTGGGTCATATCATCAACCCACGCTATACTTGGGGTGTTGCGAAGATTCAACAAAAGCAAAAATTCAAAAACCGATTTCTCAAATGTCAGTTTACTCTGCTGCTAATCAGGCTAAAACTAATTCAAATCAAAAGGCAGAGCGTCTTAATTGTAATCCGCCCCACCCTGTTGATGTAGATGGGGTTTCTCACATACAAAGTCATATCCTCAATACCGAAAAAGCTCAGCGGATGGCTGAGTTTTTTAGCCTTTTAGGAGATGCCAACCGCTTACGAATTCTCTCTGTATTGGCACAAAAGGAACTTTGTGTTTGCGACTTGGCAGCTGCATTGGACATGAGTGAATCAGCTGTTTCCCATCAGTTGCGGACATTACGGGCAATACGACTTGTCAGCTACCGCAAGCAGGGACGCAATGTTTTCTATCACCTCCAAGATAGTCATGTCTTAAGTCTTTATCAATCCGTCGCCGAACACCTTGATGAGCAAGAGGGGCTAGAGGCTAGGGGCTAGAGGCTAGAGGTTAGAGGCTAGAGGCTAGAGGCTGGAGGCTAGGCGCTAGAGGCTAGAGGCTGGAGGAAGCGCGAAAAAGTTTAAGGGAAAAGAGGATTTTGGAGCTATAGATTTTGGAGCCTTGGATTAGAATTTCTCCTCTGCCCCTGAAGCCCCTGAAGCCCCTGAAGCTCCCCCTAGCCCCTAGCCCCTAGCCCCCAGCCCCTAGTTATGGTGATGATGGTAGCGGCTGAAGCTTGGACCATAGGTAGCTAGAAGGTTTTGGGGAGAAAGAGCAGTATCAGGTGTGCCAGTGCAAACAACTGTTTGGTTGAGGCACAGGACGCGATCGCAATGGCGGCTAACCATGTCAACATCATGGGAAATCTGCAACACTGTCCAACCTTCCTCGCTTTTAAGTTGATGCAGCAAGGCATAAAAATCAGCTGCACCTTGCATATCTACACCTGCAAATGCTTCATCTAATACCAATAGTTGACGAGGCATTACCAAGCAGTAAGCTAGTAACACTCGCTTTAATTCGCCTCCGCTGAGGCTACCGACTGCTTGATGTCTAAGATGGTAGGCATTCACTCGCTCTAATGCCAGTGCGATCGCCGCTTGCTTGTTTCTTACCCCTCGAAGCTCCACATATCCCAGCCCCACCAACTCGCCCACACAGATAGGAAAGCTGCGGTCAAAGATAAAATTTTGCGGCATATAGCCTATTTGATGGGATAAATCCCCCAACCGTTTGATTGGGCGACCAAAAATTTCAATTCTCCCTGATGTGTGTGGTATTATACCTAAAAGGGCTTGCACCAGGGTACTTTTCCCCGCTCCATTTGGACCTACTACAGCTGTATCTGTCCCTGGTAACAATTCAAACGAAACATCTCGGACAGCTAAATATTTGTTGTGATAAACTGTTAAACCCTCTACCTTCAGGATCGGGTATTGGCTGTTAAATAATTCATTTGGCATCACGACTACCGACAAGCTGATTCTAAAGTTTGCAGATTGGCTTTCATCGCCGTGAAGTAATGCTGCGGATCGGTTGACCCTTTTTCCAAGGAATCTAAAGGACGTAGGGTTAAATTCAAATCTTGGGAAAGACTTTTAAGCAACTTATTATCCACTCCTGGTTCTCCAAATAATGCCTTGACTTTGTACTGTTTCACAGCCGCTATAGCTCTTTGCACGTCTTGGGGTGACAATTGATCTTCTGGAATTTCTACTACGGCAACTTGCTTGAGTTGATAGCGTTTAGCTAGGTAAGGATAAGCGTCATGGAAGGTAACGAAAGTGCAGTTAGGATACTGTTGTAGCCTCTGCTTAAACTCTTTGTCTAAAGCCTGCAACTGCTGGATATAAGCCGTTGCATTCGCCTGGTAAGTTGCTTTGTTTTTCCCATCGGCTGCTATCAAGCCGTCACGAATATTTGCCACCTGCTGTTTTGCTAGAAGTGGATCAAGCCAAACGTGAGGATTACCAGCTTTATGTTCGTGTTGTGCCTCTAAAGCAGTGTTTACAACGGGTGAAATTGCCTCTAAAGCTTGAATTCCCGAACTTGCATCAATTTGTTTGAGTTGAGAATTTCCGGCATTTTTGACAGTATCATCGAGAAATTCCTCCAACCCTAAGCCATTTTTAACTAATACATTAGCCGTTGCGATCGCACTCACATTTGCTGGTGTCGCTTGGTATTCATGTACTTCTGTTCCTGGTGGCACTAAAATTTCTACCTTCGCGGATTCTCCCGCCACTGCTTTGGTAAACCAATACATCGGCAAAAAAGTAGTTACTACTTCGAGTTGCTTTGATGGTGATGCTGTTTCCCCCGCCCCAGATGTAGGCGACGAATTTGATGAATTGCAGCCAGTGGTAGCTGACAACACTAGTATTGGCAGTAGGGCTATCCTCTGCCTACCCGCTTGATGCCAACTCTTGCGGCTCAAATTTCTCCTTTGATTGGCGATCGCCATCGCTGTTTTTTCACCCACTCACCCCATGATAATGAATATCATTTTATCTAAAAATCAAATATATTCTTGCTTTATTTTTCTCTCCTACGGGGGATGTTTAATCATAAAATTTGAGGAATAGAAGTTTACTTGTAAAGCTCGCCTGTACGAGTAGGGACTGGTTGTTTGAATCAGTTACCAGTTACCAGTTACCAACTACCAACTACCAGTTCTATTACTGACATTCAATTATCTTGTGAGTTAAGGTATTGTAGCGAACAATGTTTATTAGTACATTAGTACTATAATACGCCAAAAGCTTCGCTACTTTTACCTATCAAGTATGTCCGAGCAGCCCCGTACCCGCCAGGAACTTTACGATCGCATTCGTTCCACTTCCAAACAAGAATTTATCCTTGAAGAAATGATTCGCTTGGGATTTTGGTCTGCACAAGGTCAAATTCCAGAAGATCCAGCAGATGAAATTCGGCGGATAGGAGAACTGCGACGAGAACTAGAGCAACTACGGCAGGAGAATGCCCGTCTTTTCAACGAAAAAGCCCTACGCAGGCAGTTACTAAAGCAACGACTAGCCGAATTGCGGCATAAGCAGCAGGAAACTAAGGAACGAAGAGAACGGGAAAGACTTGAAAGAGCAGCAGCTTGGCAACAAAGAAAACAGCAACAAATCCTTTATCTCGGTGAAAACGTCTCAGGTGGACTCAATCATACCAATTGCAATCAGGAGCGTTTAAATAGCTATGGCTTACCAGTTTTAGCCACAGCTGAACAAATTGCCACTGCGATGGGAATTAGTGTGGGACAACTGAGATTTTTGGCTTTTTCTCGCCAGACTTCTACCATAACCCACTATATTCGCTTCAAAATTCCCAAAAAAACAGGTGGAGAGCGGTTAATCTCAGCCCCCATGCCGCGCTTAAAAAATGCACAACATTGGATACTTGTCAATATATTAGAAAAACTGGAACTGCACGATGCGGCACATGGTTTTCGACGCGATCGCTCTATCGTTAGCAATGCTCAACCCCATGTAGGGCGTGACATAATCATCAACTTTGACCTCAAAGACTTCTTTCCCTCAATTTCCTATCAACGAGTTAAAGGGCTATTCCAATCCTTTGGCTACACTGAAGCAGCAGCCACAATTTTCGCCTTGCTATGTACCCAACCAGAAATCGAAGAAGTAGAACTAGACGGCAAAACCTACTATGTAGCATTGACACAACGACATTTACCCCAAGGTTCCCCAGCTTCACCAGCCATTACCAACCTACTATGTCGCCGCCTAGATCGACGCTTAACTCTT
This sequence comes from uncultured Chroococcidiopsis sp., assembly GCA_964248365.1. Lineage (GTDB taxonomy): Bacteria > Cyanobacteriota > Cyanobacteriia > Cyanobacteriales > Chroococcidiopsidaceae > Chroococcidiopsis. Next base: position 42,789 of record CAXTYC010000024.1, read on the forward strand.
ATGGCTGAATCACTAGGCTTTATTTATACCCGCTATGCAGACGACCTGACATTTTCTGCTTCTGGTGACAGCCTGCGACATATCTGCAATATCCTCAGACGCACCGAGTCAATTGTGGCTCACGAAGGATTTACCATCAACGAACAAAAGACGAGAATCTTACGCAAAAATCGGCAACAAGAAGTCACAGGGATTGTAGTCAACACACATCCCAACATATCCAAAGAAACTCTTCATAGCTTCCGCGCCACCCTATATCAAATTGAAAAAGACGGAATAGAAGGTAAACGCTGGGGAAACTCTACCGATGTGATAGCTGCAATTGCAGGCTTTGCTAATTTTGTTGCTATGGTTAATCCTGAAAAAGGAGCGAAGTTGCAACAGCAAGTCAAATTAATTAAAGACAAATACAGAACGTAGTGCTTTGCCTCGCTCTCAAGCTGAGCCTGGGAGCAAGAATATCTCATCATCGTCAGCACTCTTTCAGCCCATTCGAGCAGTTCTGAATTTATCCCTTGAGGTTGGCGATCAAATTGAATACCATGCTCTGCCAACACGGTTAGAGCGTGGGACGATATGGAAGTACCCTTAAACTTTTGACACTCCCACCGAGCCTTCGGGGGATTCTTCATTCAACAAGTCCACTTAGTTTAAACCCCTTGCGGTATCTAAACCAGAGGTGGTTCTCTCCTGAAGCGTTAACTTTCGGTCTGCCCGACCGTAGTTGCATTACTGCAAAACTTTGCTTGATTTAGCTACAAAGCTAAGTACTGTTCGTTTGGTGTGGGTGAATCTTTTACCTACTTTCAGGAGCTACTATTGTAGCAACCGGAACAACAAAGTAGAACCAGCTAGATTCAATTACCAAGGTGCAGCGCGTTAACCGTTTAGGTTACTAGGTTTTTTGAGAGGTTAATTACCTTGCCTGTGTGCCAAAATATACAACATAATCGGGTAGGAACGCAAGCCCCTGCCCGATATTCATCCCCCGATCCTTCGGGGTCTTCTATCGGTTGAAAGATAAAGTCCAGCCGATCGCACCTGAATTTCACCGCAGCTCTGGTCTAACCTATTTTCTTCAATCTTGTGCTGAAATAGCGCCTCTGCCATTGGGTTACGACAAGTGTTACCAGTACAAACAAATAGAACTCGCATTTAGCAATTGGTAATTGGTGATTGGTAATTGGTAGTTGGGAAAAGGGAAGCTGATCATGTGGTCATTGTCAGTACCACAGCTAGGAGCAACTTTGGCAGCAACCTTGGTAGGCTACGAAGCTGGGTTGTTAGATCAAAGAATATTAAACAGCGTCATTGTTTTATTGTTGGTAACGGCAACTTTAGGACTCCTATTTACTAGTCGCGTAGCCCCAAGTTTGGTCGTAGCGGCAAATAATCTTGAGCCAGAGACAACGCCGCCTGATTGGAATACCCAGCCAGCAGACAGCCCATTTAAGGTAGTAGTTCCAGTCTATAAACCCCAAGACACAGCAGTATTTGATTGAAATGGCAGCTTTATTCGCACGTCAGGCGGGGGGGGCAGGTAGTACCATTAGCTGATCGCCAAAGCAACTGCCCATATGGATGCGCCCCAGTTAGAAGCTGCTTTCCAACAAGGAGAGTTACTTCTAGACAATGCCACTGCTATTAGCCAACAACAAGGCATGGAGGCTGAACCTGTATTGCGAATTGACGATGCGATCCCACAGGGAATTTGTCGAGCAAGTCGAGAGCAAAAAGCAAGTTTAATTGTTCTAGGCTGGGGTCAACGTACTGGCTTACGCGCTCGCTTGTTTGGTAATGTAATTGATAGCGTTTTGGCTGAGGCTCATTGTCCTGTTGCGGTGTCACGCTTAGTGAGTTCCCCCACCCAAATGCGGTGCATTTTAGTACCATTGGAAAATCTCACTTCCCAAGCACTGCGTAAAGTCAAGTTTGCCCATAGAATAGCCGCTGCAACTGGAGCATCAGTTACAGTCTTACACATCTGCCCTCCCAATAGCTTGGATGCGATCGCAACTGGCGCTACTATTTGCTAAATTATCTTTGCCAAATCAATTAGAAATTCAAATCCTTCCTCACGACAATATATTTCAAGCAATTCTAGAGGTAGCCGAAGGATGTGATGAACGTGGTCTTACGTTCTGTTCGCCCTCGCACCAGTACAAGTAGCGCTTTAGTAGTTGGCGGTGTGACAACCCAACGTGTGAGTGCACTTACCTGTTCCCTCGTCATGCTAGGAGAACCGCAACCTGTTGCCACAGCAGCTTTTGCCCTGACTCGCCCCCTAAAAACGTTGCTTTGAGCAACCGATTGTCCTAAGTACAAGGACATAAAAAAATGGCTCTTTTGTGCAAAAGGCGAAAGGATTGTGCGGTAAGAGTTATCTAGTTTGACAAGCGCCATTTTTTTGCCTTTCTCCTCCTTAGTAAGTAGGTGGACATAATTAAACGTAAAATGCTTAATTCTAAGAAATAAAAAGGTAAAGTACTTACCTTCTGCCTTCTACCTTCTACCTTCTACCTTCTACTTAAAATCTTTGCTAAATCTTTAAGGTGGTGTGTATTTACTAAATTTTGAGCGGTAAAAGATACTTTGGGAATAATTGTTTGTTAAATTTTTTAAATTAGGGAATAATCAGTTAAGCAGTTAGTTGAATAAACAACAAATGCGCCTTGTCAGGCGTTGCTAATATAACAACTGCCTTTCCGTGCTGTAGGGCAAGATTCTCGCAAACGCATACGCACTTATTGAGATGCATTGCCAACCCTAATTGAAACACTTGTAACAAACTAGAAAATCTATGAGAATTTTGGTCACTGGTGGCGCTGGGTTTATTGGTTCTCACCTAATAGATCGGCTGATGGCTAATGGACACGAAGTTATTTGCTTGGATAACTTTTATACTGGTCACAAACGCAACATCGTTAAATGGTTAGATCATCCATACTTTGAACTTATCCGCCACGACATCACTGAACCAATTCGATTAGAAGTCGATCAAATCTATCATCTAGCTTGTCCTGCTTCTCCAGTACACTACCAGTACAACCCAGTCAAAACCGTCAAAACCAATGTGATGGGAACAATGAATATGCTGGGACTGGCAAAGCGAGTTAAAGCTCGCTTCCTTCTAGCCTCAACTTCGGAAGTGTATGGCGATCCCGAAGTACATCCTCAAACAGAAGAATACCGAGGAAATGTAAATCCTATCGGCATTCGCTCATGCTATGACGAAGGCAAGCGAATTGCCGAAACCCTAGCTTTTGACTATCATCGGCAAAATGATGTAGATATTCGGGTAGCGCGCATCTTCAATACCTATGGTCCAAGGATGTTGGAAAACGATGGACGGGTAGTGAGTAACTTAGTAGTGCAAGCTTTAAGGAATATTCCTTTAACAGTGTATGGCGACGGTTCTCAAACCCGCAGCTTCTGCTACGTCTCTGACTTGGTAGAAGGACTAATGCGGCTAATGAATGGCGACTACATTGGTCCTGTCAACTTGGGAAATCCAGAGGAATACACAATTTTACAACTGGCTCAAAACGTCCAGAACCTAATCAATCCTGATGCCCAAATCAAATTTGCTCCCCTACCTCAAGACGATCCGCGTCGTCGCCGTCCAGATATTACTAAGGCGAAAACTTGGTTAAATTGGCAGCCTACAGTTGGGCTGTCACAAGGTTTAAAACTTACAGTAGAAGATTTCAGGCAACGCATTCAAAGTGAGCAGCCAGCTTCTTTAGCTTAGAAGTCTGGAATTGCTAAGAAAGCAAAACAAACATTGACAAATAAGCTTATTAGTGCCTTAGAGCGAACGTGCAGTGAAGAGTTGCCCTTGCTGATCTACAACTCATACCATTTTGGGAACCATAGATATTGGATGCCCAGATTTTAGAGACGCACTCATAGAGCGCGTTTCTACACCCTAAACAATAGAGGAGATATACGAATATGCGTGTTTGTGTAATTGGTACAGGCTACGTTGGCTTAGTAACTGGTGCAAGCCTCGCCCACATCGGGCATCACGTAATTTGCGTGGACAATAACGAAGAAAAAGTCAAATTGATGAAGGCTGGACAGTCACCGATTTTTGAACCAGGGCTGTCAGAAATTATGCACTCGGCAATTCAATCTGGCAGGATTGAGTTTACAACAGATATTGGTGCTGGAGTTGCTCATGGGGATATTTTGTTTATCGCGGTAGGAACTCCGCCTTTGCCGAATGGGGAAAGTGATACACGCTATGTAGAAGCTGTTGCTCGTAGCATTGGGGCAAACCTTGATGGTGGCTACAAGGTAATTGTAAACAAATCGACAGTACCAATTGGTTCCGGTGACTGGGTGCGAATGATTGTACTTGATGGAATTGTCGAACGCCAGAAGGTACTAGTCGGAGCGGGTGGCGCAAGTGATATCACAACTTTGGAAAAAGTGCCTGCGTTTGATGTAGTCAGTAACCCTGAGTTCTTGCGGGAAGGTTCAGCCGTGTATGACACCTTCAATCCCGATCGCATTGTACTGGGAGGAAGCAATCCCAAAGCGATCGCCATGATGAAAGAACTTTATGCCCCGATTGTCGAGCGCCAGTATGCGGAAGATAAAGCTTTACCACCAGTACCAGTGCTAGTTACCGATATCAGTTCGGCTGAGATGATTAAGTACGCCGCTAATGCATTTTTAGCAACCAAGATTAGTTTTATCAATGAAGTTGCCAATATCTGCGATCGCGTCGGTGCTGATGTTACTCAAGTCGCCAAAGGCATTGGTTTAGACTCTCGCATCGGTAACAAATTTTTGCAAGCAGGCATCGGCTGGGGCGGTTCCTGTTTCCCCAAAGATGTCTCGGCATTAATTCATACCGCCGACGACTATGGTTATGAAGCCCATCTTCTCAAGGCTGCTGTGAGTGTTAACGAGCGCCAACGTCTGATTGCTATCGAAAAACTTCAGCAAGTACTAAAAATCTTGAAAGGTAAAACCGTAGGACTGCTGGGGCTTACCTTTAAACCAGATACAGATGATATGCGCGATGCACCCGCTCTCAACTTAATCGAGCATCTCAACCGTCTGGGAGCCAAAGTAAAGGCATACGACCCAATTGTTGCCCAATCTGGTATGCGTCATGGACTAACTGGCGTATTAGTGGAAACCGATCCAGAGCGTTTAGCTGACGGCTGTGATGCCTTAGTACTAGTAACTGACTGGCAGCAGTTCCGCACTCTAGACTATAGCAAAATGGCGACTCTAATGAATAACCCTGTCGTAATCGATGGTCGCAACTTCCTCGACCGAGAAGCACTGCAACAGGCTGGGTTCTACTACGTCGGAGTGGGACGATAGGAGGGGCTAGGGAAAAAGACGCAGGGGACAAGGGGACAAGGGGAAGAATCAACAGTCGTCCTCTCCTTGTCCCCCATCTCCTTGTTTCCCCCTCCTCTTCTAGCCCCTAGCCTCTAGCCCCCAGCCTCCAGCCCCTAGTCCTCAGCCCCTAGTTAACCATTACCAGGAATCCTCTCAATTTGGGCGTAGCCGCTGAAAACAAGGTTTTTGCCTTGAGTTTCTAAGCGGTTAAGCCGCATGGTCACTCCATCGAGGTCAAAGCGATCCAAATCGACCATATTATTTAAAATGTCAGCCATAGCTTTGGCTAGAGCTAGAGAAATTTCCTGTTGGGATTCTGGTACAGCGTCTAATTCAAACTGAGGATTTTGGAAGGCAAGCCGCCGCCGCCGTTCTATTCCTATAGTTGCCCTTAAACTAATTGGCACTCGGTTATCATCAGATAAGTCTGCTATAGCCATAATCTGCACTTGGTTTTCAGGCAAAAGTTGCAGTTGGACTTGATCGAATGAAACTGGCTTACCTGCAGACAAGTCTGTCAAGGCAGGTAAACTAAGGTTCTGAAGGCGCTTTTTTACCAATTCGGCACTAAAGGCTTGGTTAATGCCTGTTTCAGATAATGTAACAGAGGCAACAGCTTGAGTGGGTTGCTTCAGTGCTAATTTGCCACTGAGAACCGAACTAAAGTCAATCGCAACGGCATCTGTTTCAAATGACATTTCTTCTACCCAGAAGTCTTTGCGGATGACTAAACCGCGACCGCTCATTTTGAAGCTATCGATGCTGCCCTGCAAGAGTTTACTGGAAGGATAGCAGCGTACAGAGACTTCTACTGATTCGCTTTGAGTAAACAAGTGGCGAATCGTTTTGCTGGCAACGGTATTGAGCATTTTCTCTCCCCAATCAGTGCCAGTTGGATTGGTTAAACCAGTAAATCCGCCGAACATTGTTGTTTCGCGCTTATAGAAGTTATTTATACTTTTGTAACAAACACTGACAGTTACAGCAAGCTCCCGTAGATATAGTATTTAAATAGAAGCTGCTAGGAAAACTAATATGCACTCATGAAGCTGGAGACTAGAGGCTAGAGGCTAGGGGATCTGGGATTGGAAGAGATGGGGAAAATCATCAATGTCGAAAGTCGAAATTCGACTTTCGACTTCTACTAGTGTGCTTTTGCTATGAGCGATCGCTCATAGCGCATAAACTTACATAAGCAAGGCTAAACGTGTGACTGCATAAGAGTTTAATCATTGCGGTAAAATATTTTGTGTTAGAGTATTTACTGAGAGTGAGTTCGGCAGTTGTGTTTGGTTGTGCTAATTCAGACGCTTCTTTCGAATCGACGTCTCTACATCATCAAGATTCGGGAGAAGTTTGAATGTCTATTTATGTGGGTAACCTGTCCTTTAAAGTTACACAGGAAGACCTAATGAGCGTTTTTGCCGAATATGGCACAGTTACAAGAGTACAATTACCCACAGACCGAGAAAGTGGTCGTCCACGCGGCTTTGGTTTCGTCGAAATGGAAACAGAAGCCGAAGAAGATAAAGCTATAGCAGAGCTTGATGGCGCTGAGTGGATGGGGCGAGTAATGAAAGTGAATAAAGCCAAGCCACGCGAAGACAGAGGCGGTGATAGAGGTGGTCGGTCTGGTGGCGGTAACTGGAAAGGAAATAACCAGCGTGGTTACTCCAAGAGTTACTAGTATAAGTTAACGGTTGGTTAAAGTCAAGCGATCGCGCTAAAAGCGTAAACAAAGTTTTAGAGTGGGGTGCGTTAAAAAAGCACCCCACTGCTTTTTTACAGTTAAGTCATGGGTGGCGTATAGTCGGGCATTTGTCTTGCTACACCCAGCAGGTAGTCAAAATAGGTACGAGCAACAACAGACAATTGTTTGCCTGCTGGATATACCATGTACCAATAACGGCGAATTGGAAAGTATTCTACATCCAAAATTGCTAACTGGCTGGGATATCCTTCGGTTGATATGGTATGGCGAGATAAAACTGAGATTCCTAAACCACCAGCGATTGCCTGCTTAATTGCCTCATTACTACCCAACTCCAGCTTGACTTTGAGAGTAACTGAGTGTTCATCAAACAGTTTTTGCACGGCTGTGCGAGTACCTGAACCTGGTTCTCGCAAAATAAAAGGCTCTTCACTCAAACGTTGGATTGAGATCTTTTTTTCTTTCGCCAGAGGATGATTGATTGGTGCTAATACTATCAATGGGTTTTCCAAAAACGGCTGGCAGGTGATATCGAGATGCTCTGGCAGTTGACTCATAATATACAAGTCGTCCAGATTCTCTTTCAGACGTTCCACAATCCCTGAGTGGTTCGTCACTTGTAAAGCAATATCGATTCCTGGGTAAAGCTGGCAAAATGGACCTAATAAACGCGGTACGAAATATTTAGCAGTTGTAATCACTGCTAAGCGTAGTTTTCCCTGCTTCATCCCTTTTAAGTCTGCTACCGTCATTTCAAACTGGGAAATCCTTTCAAATATTTCCCGACAGGTAGCAAACAGTTCCTGTCCCGCTTGGGTGAGGTAAAGCCGTTTACCTACTTGTTCAAACAATGGCAAACCAACTGCCTTGGTTAGCTGCTTCACCTGCATAGAGACAGTTGGTTGAGTCAAGAACAGTTCTTCCGCCGCGCGAGTAAAGCTACCATTGCGCGCGGCAGCTTCAAACACCTTTAACTGATGGAGCGTCGCCTGTTTCACGGCAATTCACTCAGCAGACTTCGTATATAATTATAACTCTATAACATCTATTAAAAACAATGACTTTTATTTATGAAATTTTTAGGTTAGTATCTAAACAACTGAAAGAGCGTAAGATGACTTCCATCAAAGCGTTGCACAATTATAGGGGATTTGTTGATTTATATCCTGTATTTGGGCTGGTTCCAGATAGGGAAAATTGCCCTCATGCCGCCCCATTATGTGCAACGCTTTTTCTTAGGTTTTAGGGGCGTGCGTGAGAGCGGGGGAAGCGCAGGGAAGCTGGGGGAGAATAATTAATTACGAATTACGAATTACGAATTACGAATTAATTTAAATTTCTTCCTTGAGTGGTACGGGCAAAGTTGTTAGATCTGGCAATTGCACAAGTTCAGTTTCAGTTTCCTTTTCCTTTTCCTTGATGGTGACTGGCAATTGTAAGGGCTGTGGCTGCTCGATCCAGCAACTAGCAAGGGGCAGAGTTTGTTCCAAATCATCCAACGGTCTGGGAATTACCATTACGGCATTTAATTCCCCAATCTTTTCTGCCTCAAACATTCCTGCCTCAACTGCTACGGCGACATTAGACACAGAGCCGCGAATAATAACTGTACACAAGCCATCTCCAATCCTTTCATAGGATGCTAGCTGGACATCAGCAGCCTTAAGCATGGCATCAGCTGCCCCTACCATTGCTGGAAATCCCCGCGTTTCCAACAGCCCAACAGCTTGATTACTCAAACGACTATAACCACCTCTTTGAGTCAATTGATGCAGGCGATTGCCAATCGGTAGCACTGCCTCTAGATTGGGTAGAGGACGGGGAATGACCAATGTGGAAACTAGCTGACCAAAGCCTTCAGCCGTTTCTGCACCGATTTTTACAGCGAGGCGGACATCAGCAGTACCACCACGCACGATCGCAGTACAGTAGCCACTACCAATTTTTTCATAACCTACCAGGGTGACTCCAGCGGTCTTAAGCATCATATCTGCTGTCCCAACGATTGCTGGAAAACTGCGGGTAGATACTAAACCCAAAGCCATGTCCTGAAAGCTATCTCTATGTTTCTCTTGTCCAGAGAGGACAAGCCCTTGATTTTCTGCCTGCATTTTAGACCTACTCGCTGCCCACACGCCCATTATCAACTAAGAATTTGAGATTTGAGATTTGTTTTTTGGTTCACGTCCCAGAATGAACAGAAATAAATTCGGGCATCACCAATTTTGCCTATCCTCAAGCTCCAAAGGGCAACTAGCGTTAGTTTAATCTTTGAATGGACAATTTAAAATCTACGCATCGGTTGATTTATGTACTTTCAGGTGGAGATGAACCGTCTTGCCCTTGCTGGCTTAGGGAGCGATTGTAGGGAAGCAAAGTTGATATTAGCTGTGACAACGAGGCTTTTCCATATACCACTGGAGTAGCAGTAGTTGGGGCTGATTCGGGTTGGGGTTGAATTTGTTCAGATTCTAGCTCTGACTGACTGGGAGAGTCAGTGTCGAGGGCTTCTGTATTGGTGGATTGTGGTTGGGCGTTGGAGCCACTAGTATCTTCCTGCCGAGAACCTGGTGCTACAAGTTGCCCCCGTTCAGGCTGGGTGTGGTTGGTGGATTGTGGTTGGGCGTTGGAGCGACTAGTGTCTCCCAGCAGAGAACCTGGTGCTACAATTTGCCCCCGTTCAATTGAACAATTTAGTATTGTTGTGGCTGAACCGATGCAAGCATTTGCCCCAATTTTACCCGCACCAACCACCAAAACCCCTGCCCCAAGGATTGCCCCTGTCTCGATTTCCAGAGTACCGTCATGAGCGTGTAACACAGCCCCCATGCCGATACACACTCCAGCACAGATGTTAATCCGACTGTTTGGAGTTGCAATGAGCATCACTCCGCTTGCGATCGCTGCATTTGGATCAATCATTACCTCGCCACTTACGTAGGAATTAAAGTTGGTAATCAGATGTAGTGGCGACACAGACATTAGGATTGCAACCTCGTACGTTCCGAAAATAATCGGATGAGACAGTAGCCATTATAGTAGGCATTCATTACGAGCAAGTGTAGATCCTATTGACCTGGGCGTTGGATAATTGTTTCCATTACCCGTTTTTTCGCTTTGGGTTCAATACCAAACAAGCGGACATATTCGCCTTCGTGATTTGCTATGCACTGCTCCACAGCGGCGATCGCTTCTGATTCTGAGCGAGTATCAATTGGACTGCAACTTTGCCATGAACCAGTGCGGAAACGGCGCTGATCTACGTGTTCTGTGCCAATCTTGTATCCACCAGCCAAGATATTGCGAACTTGCTCTAAAATTTCTGGACTCAGCTGGGAACTTGTACTCGCCCTTGTACTCGCCCTTGTACTATTCATTGTACTTTGGCTACTGGTATTCGGATATGCTGTTGCTGTTCTAGCTGAACCAGAAACCTGATCTTCTGGGCGTTGAATAATTGTTTCCATTACACGCCGCTTACCTTTGGGATCGATACCAATTAGGCGCACGTACTCGCCAGCGTATTCGGCTAGATTTGCCTCAATTGCTGCCAATACCGTCGATGCTTGCCCAGAATCAATCGCACCGCAGCTTTGCCAAGACCCAGTACGAAAGCGGCGCTGATCTACGTGTTCTATACCAATCTTGTATCCTGAAGCTAGAATATTGCGTACCTGCTCGACAATATCTGCACTCAGTCCTGTTGTAGTACTTGTAGTATTACTGAAATTACTTACTGCTGGGGCAGGAACAGATGTTTTAGTAGTGGTTGGCTGGTAACTGCCGTCTGGACGTTGGATAATTGTTTCTAAAACCCGTTTTTTCGCCTTGGGGTCAATGCCAAATAAGCGGACATATTCGCCTTCGTGTTCAGCCAGACAAGCTTCTAAAGCGGCGATCGCTTCTGACTGCGAACGAGTATCAATCGGACTACAACTTTGCCATGTACCAGTACGGAAACGGCGCTGATCTACGTGTTCTGTCCCAATCTTGTATCCACCTGCCAAAAGATTACGTACTTGCTCTAGGGCATCGGCACTTAGGCGATCGCTTCTCACTGTACCCCCATTTCCATTGCTGCGATTTAATCCATTACCTGTATAAGAGCCTGCTAACTGATTGCGGAACGTAGTAATGCTTGCCTCATCTTTAGCAGAAAGATAACTATGACGCAAGGCATCATTCATGCCTACTACGTGACGGGCAATTTCTTGGTCTACCTTTTGCACATTGGGTAAACTGTCAGCTTGCTGCTGATTAGTAATAACTGCTCCCGAAGCCACATACTTGCCTGGAGGAATTTCTACATCTTGGATCAGGGCGTGCATCATCACAATACAGCCATTACCCACCCGCGCATTAAATACTGTCGAGCGAAAGCCAATAAAGCAGTCGTCGCCAATATAAGCAGGTCCATAAATTAAAGCCATGTGGGTAATAGAAGAATTTTTCCCTATCCACACTGAGTATTGGTTTTTGTCGTCTCCAATTACTTGACCTTGCTCCAAACCTCGAATTACTACACCATCGAGTATGTTAGTGCCTTCACCAATATAAAAAGGACTACCTTCATCGGCGCGAATTGATGTCCCTGGTGCAATCATCACATTCGGACCTATCCGAACATCCCCAATAATGTTAGCTAAGGAATGTACGTAGGCGGTTTGATGAATTTTTGGCTCTGCCAAATTTTTCGACCTAGTCGGCGGGGCAGCAAAGCTGCGGGCTACCATACAACAATTCCTCTAAACTGAAAAAGCGTTTCCATTCAATTAATCTTCCAACAAGTGGGACACTAATCCCAAGCGCAATTAACAATAGACCTCTTGCAAAAGTTACTTTTGCCCCGTAGGGGAAAGGGAAAGGGGGACTTGGAAAAGGTAAATTTCTACCCTCTTCCCTTTAACCTAAAACCAGCGTCCCGACTAATGCCACGAAGTCTAATGTACAATTGATAATTATTTAGACCATAATTACGAATTGTACATTGTTAGCGGTATTGATCTCTTTTGCTGTAGATATTGCGGTTATCAACACTGACAGTATCAATAATACCCACAACTATTGCATCAAGCGGACGTTCACTACCACCAACTTGACGGGCTGCACTTCCACGACTAACTAAAACCCACTCATCTATTCCAGCACCTACCTGATCAGCTGCCACCTCGTATTTTGGCAGCAGCTGACCTTCTAGATCTACAAACTGCAATAGCAGCAGTTTTGATCCTCTCAAAGAGGGTTCTTTCTGGGTACTAACAACAGTACCCCGAACAAGGGCAATTTGCATTTAAGCTTATGGTCTGTTATAAGGGCGAATGCCGCTAACACTCTCACGGAATTGTTCTACAGCTTCGGTGTAGCGAATAGGCAGCACATATTCTAGGTTTTCGTGGGGACGGGCGATGATGTGGGTAGACAATACCTGACCGCCGTTTACACGCTTGACTGAATCAACACCAGCTGCTACCGATGCTTGCACTTCCGAAACATCGCCCCGCACAATTACCGTTACCCTTCCGCTACCAATTTTTTCATATCCTACCAATGTGACACGGGCGGCTTTGACCATCGCATCGGCGGCTTCCACGACTGCGGGAAAGCCCAAGGTTTCAATCATTCCAACTGCAATTGCCATTTTAATACTCCGTTGCTGAAAGTCGCGTAAGGTTGTTAACTGAAAGCTTATCTTCCGAATATTTACATTCGGAATTGTTCAACTGCTTCGGTATAGCGGATCGGCAATACATACTCTAGGTTTTCGTGGGGACGAGCAATAATGTGTGTAGACAAAACTTCACCACCATTAACCCGTTTTGCTGCGTCAATACCAGCAGCTACTGATGCTTGTACTTCCGAAACATCGCCCCGCACAATTACAGTTACCCTTGCGCTTCCGATTTTTTCATAGCCCACGAGTGTGACGCGGGCAGCTTTGACCATTGCATCAGCTGCTTCCACAACAGCAGGAAAACCTTTAGTCTCAATCATTCCAACTGCGATCGGCATTTTTGAACTTCTCCTTAATTATGTCTTGAAAAACCTAGTGGAATCAGTTTTTTGCAATCTTTGACGGGTATACCCATCATTTAACTTAGAAAAAAGTCATCCTGCATTTAAGCATAGGGAAGCTTTGCCCCCCTGACAATATAAATCACTATGATAATTTTGAATAAGAAAGTTTAAAAAAACTTAACGGTCTAAACGAGGGCAGGTAGCTCATCTAAACTGCAACGATTTATCGAACAGCTGCTTTTATTTTATAATTTCTTAATTACATTGGGATAAAACAAACTTATAACCAATCAAATTGCTACTAATGAGTGATTGCCTAAAAGCGCAAAATATGAATAAAGCAATTCTATTTGAGTCATGAAATACCAGGAGTCGTCATTTGTCATTTGTTGTTGGTTTTGGACAAAGGACAGCCATCTAGGACTACTTCACCATCATGCGCTTGGCTATTGAAGAGTTCTCACTTGCGTATTAGCTGCAAACAGTCAATACCTTGAGAACCAAGTGATATAATTTCCTTAGAATAAAGTCAGATCAGGCTTAGCTAAACGCGATATGAGTCCCAATGGTTGATGAATTTGAATTAGCTTACTTAACTATAACCCGACTACTTACTTCATACATTAGCGAAACTCAAGTTGTGGGTAATTTATTTAGCTAAGTAGAAAGCTTGAGGATTCAAACTAAAAGTTTGAGTTGAAGGGAAATAATATTTAAGAGTCACAAATTCAATTGTAGCTGTTAATGAAACAATAGTTTTTGATTGTCATTTTTTTAGGAAACTTTCAATGACGCAGTTTTTATTCCTCACAAGTTGGTGGGTGCCATTCTATGGCTTAATCGGTGCGATTTTGACTTTGCCGTGGACGATGGGAATAGTCAGGCGTACGGGACCACGACCAGCCGCCTACTTAAATTTGGCGATGACGGTTGTGGCTTTTTTCCATAGCTTGGTTGTCTTAAAAGACATCTGGAACTCTGAGCCACAAAGTTTTCTAATTACCTGGTTAAAAGCTGCGGATTTAGATTTATCGTTTGCTTTGGATGTATCCCCAATTACTGTGGGAGCAACGGTTTTAATTACTGGATTGAGTTTACTGGCACAAATTTACGCGCTGGGCTACATGGAAAAAGATTGGGCTTTAGCTCGATTTTTTGCCTTAATGGGATTTTTTGAAGCGGCGCTTTCGGGTTTAGCTCTAAGTGACTCGTTGTTTCTGAGCTATGCTCTATTGGAAATGCTTACCCTTTCCACTTACCTGCTAGTGGGCTTTTGGTATGCTCAGCCGTTGGTCGTGACAGCTGCCCGTGATGCTTTTTTAACCAAACGGGTGGGAGATTTGTTGTTGCTGATGGCTGTAGTGACACTCTCGACTATGGCTGGAAGTTTGAACTTTTCAGATTTGAACGAGTGGGCGCAAACTGCTGAACTTTCACCTATGACATCCGCTTTATTGGGCTTAGCATTAATTGCTGGACCTGCGGGTAAATGCGCTCAATTTCCCCTCCACCTGTGGTTAGATGAAGCGATGGAGGGACCCAACCCAGCTTCGGTTCTACGGAACTCAATGGTAGTATCTGGGGGTGGATATATACTGTTTAAACTTCAGCCAGTCTTGGCACTGTCGCCCGTCGCTTTGATAGCTTTGGTGATATTGGGAACTATGACAGCAGTGGGTGCTTCTTTAGTGTCGATCGCCCAAATTGACATCAAACGAGCCTTATCCCATTCGACCAGTGCTTACATGGGATTAGTGTTTCTAGCAGTAGGGTTGCAGCAAGGTGGTGTCGCCCTAGTGTTGCTATTTACTCATGCGATCGCTAAGGCACTTCTATTCATGAGTGCAGGCTCAGTCATTTACACTACCACCAGCCAAGACTTGACAGAAATGGGCGGTTTGTGGTCAAGAATGCCAGCCACTACTACTGCCTTTGTGGTAGGAGCAGCTGGAATGGTATTTTTGCTACCACTAGGAAGCTTTTGGGCAATGCTGACATGGGCTGAAGGCTTTTGGGTGATTAGCCCTTGGGTAGTTGGAGTTTTGCTAGTAGTCAATTGCTTGACTGCCTTAAATCTTACCCGTGTATTCCGGTTAGTTTTTTGGGGGGAGGCGCAGCCGAAAACACGGCGATCGCCAGAAGTTGGCTGGACAATGGCACTGCCAATGGTAATTTTAACTGTGATGAATCTTTTAGTTCCCTTGATGCTACAGCAGTCGCAACTGTTGCCTAGCTGGGAAAGTATTGATTTATCACTGCTTGTCCTACTGTTTGCCTCCGGTTTACTAGGGTTAACCATTGGTTGCACAATATATTTGCATAAAGCTTGGTCTAGACCAATCCAACTGCAATGGAGATTTGTGCAGGACTTGTTGGGCTATGACTTTTACGTTGCCGACCTTTACAAAGTGACTGTAGTGTTTGGAGTTAACTTAGTTTCCAAAATTTCAGCTTGGATTGACCGCTATATCTTAGATGGTTTGGTTAATTTGGTTGGTTTAGCAACAATTTTCAGTGGTCAAACCTTGAAGTACACTATTTCTGGTCAGTCTCAGGGATATATGCTGACAATCCTACTGGGGGTAAGTTTACTGGGCTTAGCGATCAGCTGGTCGTTGGGATATATCTTTTTTGAATAAGTAGGGTAGTGGGTAAGGGAATCGCGCCCAACACGCGCCGTCATTAAAAAACCAACTATAGCAATCCTATCCCAATTGTGAAATTTGAGCGCGATGGTGGGCATTGCCCACCCTACTTTTATCAAAATTGTGAAATTTGATCGCGATGGTGGGCGAAGTGTGGTATTACCACCACACGGAGGGATTGCCCACCCTACTCAAAACCATCTAGCCACAAGAAGATTCTATCAATGCTGAGTGCTTTAATTTGGTTGCCCGTCTTAGGTGCTGCTCTGATCGGATTTTTGCCCACAGCTATCTCGCCGATGCGATCGCGCTATATATCCCTAGTTGTTGCCATTGTCACTTTGATTTTAACTGTTGTGCTGGGAATTGGGTTTAACCCCAGTGATGTCGCCTTGCAGTTTCAAGAAGAAGTGCCTTGGATTGAAGCTTTAGGCTTAAGTTATCGGCTGGGTGTTGATGGCTTGTCTTTTCCTTTATTGGTTTTAAATAGCCTTTTAACTTGCATTGCGATCTATAGCACTGATACAAACGTGCAGCGATCGCGTTTTTATTACTCTTTGGTACTGCTATTAAGTGCTGGGGTAGCAGGAGCCTTTTTAGCCCAAGATGTGCTGTTGTTTTTCCTGTTTTATGAAATAGAACTGATTCCCCTGTATCTATTAATTGCGATTTGGGGCGGTGCTAGGCGGGGATATGCATCAACAAAGTTTCTGATCTACACCGCGATTTCGGGAATTTCGATTTTAGCTGCTTTCTTAGGCATGGTGTGGCTATCTGGCGCTGGTTCATTTGCTTACGAACCATTGCGAAGTGCAGCCATTGGTTTACCACTCACCACACAAATCATCCTGCTATTGGGGATATTAATCGGTTTTGGAATCAAAATTCCCCTTGTTCCCTTTCATACCTGGCTACCAGATGCCCACGTTGAGGCTTCAACACCAGTTTCCGTACTGCTGGCGGGGGTGTTGTTGAAGTTGGGAACTTATGGTTTACTGCGATTTGGCATGGATTTGTTGCCAGAGGCTTGGAATACCTTAGCACCTGGGTTGGCAACTTGGGCAGTGGTAAGTGTGTTATATGGTTCGTCGTGTGCGATCGCGCAAACAGACATGAAAAAAATGGTAGCCTATAGCTCAATTGGTCACATGGGCTATGTGCTACTAGCCGCTGCTGCTGCTACTCCTTTAAGTACTTTGGCAACCGTACTGCAAATGATCAGTCATGGTTTGATTTCACCACTGATGTTTTTGTTAGTAGGCGTTGTCTATAAAAAGACAGGTAGCCGCGATTTAGGGGTTTTACAAGGTTTACTCAACCCAGAACGAGGCTTACCCCTAGTTGGTAGCTTGATGATATTGGGAGCAATGGCTAGTGCTGGTACTCCTGGCATGGTGGGTTTTATTTCCGAATTTTTAGTATTTCGGGGCAGTTTTGCCGTTTTTCCAATTCAAACCCTCATGTGTATGATTGGCACAGTCTTGACTGCTGTGTATTTCTTACTGCTGGTGAACCGCACCTTTTTTGGCAGACTTTCTCAACAGGCGATCGACTTGCCAAAAGTGTACTGGTCAGATCGCGCTCCTGCCGTAGTTTTAGCTGTCTTAATTGTTTTATTGGGCATCCAACCAAGCTGGATGGTGCGTTGGACTGAACTTAAGACAACAGCAATGGCGAGTCATGCAGAAGCGATCGCCACAATTCGCAATTCGCAATTTGCCATTCGCAATTAATCTCAAGTGCGTTAATTATGTACGGGCGAATCATATTCGCCCCTCATTTCTACAAAACACCATCTAAAGATAACTAGCACAAATGGTCAGCATCTCTAAATCGCCTTCTAGCCATCCCTTAGCAGAATATATTCAAAGATTGCAAACAGGCGGAGCCTTACTCGCTGATTCTCCTGAAAATGTCATGGAAGTAGTCGGCATTCTCAAAAGCTATGGTGTTGTTTTGGATGCCTACTCTCG
The DNA here is from genome assembly GCA_964248365.1 of uncultured Chroococcidiopsis sp. Classification (GTDB taxonomy): domain Bacteria; phylum Cyanobacteriota; class Cyanobacteriia; order Cyanobacteriales; family Chroococcidiopsidaceae; genus Chroococcidiopsis. The sequence continues at coordinate 60,497 of CAXTYC010000024.1, forward strand.
CAATTTAATCTACATTTCTGAAAATCAATTTCTAGTATTTTTTCCCTTTTTTAAGTATTTTAATGGGGAAATTTCCCTAATAAAATTACTGCGTCATTGGTGGCATAACCGAATTAATTTTGAATATGCCGAATACTGCATGAAAGCTATGTTTTGGCATGGTGGCGGCGGTTTAGATAAGTATTTGGATAGCGAGGAATTTCTTGAGCGATCGCGTCGTGCTATCGAGGCGAAATTTAAAAACAATCCTGTAATGCTGGGCATGAACCAGCTATTTCCTGACTTTCTACCAGAACTAGTGCGCCAGCAATCTTATTACAGTGCACTAGGTCAATTTTGGCGAGTGATGAGTGATATGTTTATTGCTTTAAGCGATCGCTATGACCGAGGAGAAATCAAATCAATTCCCCAGGTAGTAGAACACATTAAAAACGCTTTAGTTGCAGCAGCGAATTTACCTATCACCTACGCTGTCAAAATCAAAGGTAAAGTGTATGAAATTATTCCCGCCAGTGTGGGTTTAACTTTCCTAATGGATACAGCAGTACCTTATGTAGAGGCGGTTTTCTTCCGAGGAACGCCGTTTGCTGGTACAGTTTCATACAACGCCCAAGCACACCAAGTTCCCCCCGATCAAGCTAGATTTGCTTACGGGGCGCTTTATGCCGATCCTTTACCAATTGGTGGTGCTGGTATTCCACCCACCTTGGCAATGCAAGATATGCGCCACTACTTGCCAGATTATATGAGTCAGGTTTATCGTCGCAGCAAGCGAGGAACAGATGATTTACGGGTACAGATTTGCATCAGTTTCCAAAAGTCGATGTTTTGTGTAACTACAGCAGCAATTTTGGGATTAATGCCTTATCCCCTAGATACGAACGATCCATCACAGCAAAAAGCTAATCAAAAATATTTAGAAGGATGGATGGATCGGCTTGTAACTTCGCGTTTAGTTGAGGTGAATACATAACGGACTTATCAGCCAGGGGTTAAAACCCCTGGCTGATAGCAAAAGTCATCTTTAGATGACTCAAAAGCGGATTGAGTCCACTAGTGCGATCGCCCTTGGGGAAATTGCTATTAAAACCAACAAATTTATAGTAGGGTGGGTTCACAGATATATCTGTGGCAGAACAGATAATTTTAGATAACCCGCTCCTACATCTGCGGGCATAATTTATTTTATGCAATCTAAATTGAAAAACGTGTGATTCACATATTGCACCAGTTTCAATAACTGCCTCTTACTTATACCGTTTCTCGATAAACTTGCACTTTTTACGATCCCCCTAGCCCCCTTTATAAGGGGGTTGGGGGAGCTTATTTGTCGCATCATCTAGGAAAATTGGTATTAAGTTTTGGGCTAATAGCTCAAGTCCATTGAAATGGACTGCAACCCAATGTAGTCTTCTTAAGAAGACTTTGGCTATTAGCCTGCTAATTAATTAGCAGGCGGACTATGAAAATTGTGCAAGATCTAAGTGTGATCAACCCTGATTGACTGACAAATCTTTTGAGATCCCTTCACACACGCCTGTCACTCAAGTGACAGGCTCATAGCGCGCATTCGGTTCAAACCGACTACAACCCTTGATGGTAGTCCGTTTCAACCCACTTGTGCTACGAGCCTTGGATTTGAATCCAAGCCAGGATGGCAATATGAGGATTGGGCTTTAAGAGTTTTGTCAGTCAACCAGGTGATGAACCAGCTAATCATGAAAGCGCACCCTTATTAAGGATTAACTGCTTCTATCAAGCTAAGCAACCTTGACTAAGCTTGTTCGATAACGCTTACCTCTCCAGTATCGAGGTCATAGTAACCCCCGACGATTTTTAACTTACCCTTTAGTATGTGTTGAGCCAAAAGCTCTGTTTGCATCAAATCTGCCACTTGATACTGAACATTGGCAATGACTGCACTCTCAATTAAATCGCCTGATTTACCTTTTACCTTGCCTAGTGCAGGTTTGATCGCTTTAACTAAAGAACTAATATGATCTGGGAGTTGCTTAGCTTCTACAGCAGCTGTAACTGCGCCACACCGCTCGTGACCCAATACCATAATTAGGGGAGTTCCTAATACTGCTACAGCATACTCCAAACTACCAAGTACTTCAGGGGTAACAACATTTCCAGCTACGCGGATATTAAACAAGTCCCCAATTCCTTCATCAAACAGAATCTCAGGTGGGACTCGTGAATCTGAACAACACAGTAGAGTTGCAAACGGATGCTGAGCTTGGGCAACTTCTTGCAGACGCGCCCGTGATTGGTCGGGATGCTGAGCCTGTTGCTGTGCAAAACGTCGATTTCCATCTAACAGCCTATGAAGAGCTGCATCAGGGTTGGGAGGTTCAGGGGTTTGTTTAGGTCGTGATTCTACGCCCGTCTGGGCTGGCTGGGCGTAGCAAGATCCACCGCCTGTAACTGTACCAGCTAGACAAACACCTCCGACACCAAATAATTTCAGGAGAGTGCGACGACCAATCAATTTTTTGATTCGGTTCATAACTTGCTAAATTTCAAAGCTGCGATCGCAGCACTATCACATTGACGCAACACATCTAACCGAGCGGATCTCCATCACATCAGAAACATAGCACGTACCCCCAAATTTATTGAGGATAGGTCTAATGTTTTCTACGACTGGTTTGATTTTATCTGGATGACAAAAAGCAAGCACATAGACATTATCAAGCATGGTCATGTCAAAATCTTCTGTTCCCCTCAGTCCTTTGCCTGCAACATCCCGAATCACAGCGTGTCCATGAACGCCTCCCCGCTCTAAACCATCTAGAATTTTGCCAAGTTCAACTGAATTGGCGATAATTTCTATCTTCTTAACTAGATGCATAATGTTATCTCCACAGCATATTAATCCCGTATAAATATAGAGGAATCCCCACAATAATATTAAAGGGAAAAGTTACTGCCAGGGCAGTAGAAACATACAGACTGGGGTTTGCTTCTGGAACAGTCATCCTCATAGCAGCGGGAACAGCAATGTAAGAGGCACTTGCACACAAAACGGCAAATAACAGCGCATCTCCCTGCGGCATCCCAATAAATTTGGCAATCAGTAGCCCAATTCCTGCATTTACTATTGGAACTAGTAGGGCAAATGAAATTAGGAAAAATCCAGTTTTTTGCAAGTCTTTAATTCTTCTAGCAGCAACCAATCCCATATCTAGTAAGAAAAAGGTGAGGATGCCGTAAAACATTCCTTGGGTAAAGGGTTCTAGAACCTGCCAGCCGTGTTCTCCTGTCAGTACTCCGATTAGCAGGCTACCAACTAAGAGAAAGACAGAGCTATTTAGAAAAGCCTCTTGCAGAACTTCAGACCAGGAAAAGTCTCGCTTCCCCTGATCGGAGGTGAATACATTAACTAAGATCAGACCAACTATAATGGCTGGAGACTCCATCAAGGCAAGAGCTGCTACCATGTAGCCATCAAAATTAATCCCAAGCTCGGTCAAAAATGCTCCAGCTGTGATAAAGGTGACAGCACTGATTGAGCCATAAGTTGCCGCGATCGCTGCTGCATCATAGATGTCAAGCTTTAGTTTGAGAATAAAAAAGGTGTAGATTGGGACAATACAAGCCATCAAGATCGCTGCTAAGAGCGTTAGTAGCACTTCCTGATTGATGCCACTTTTGATCAGTTCAACGCCTCCCTTAAACCCAATTGCAAATAGCAGGTAGAGCGAAAGGAGTTTGGGAACTGGTGCAGGAATTTCCAGATCCGACTTGACAAAGACAGCTACCATTCCTAGAAAGAAAAATAGAACTGGCGGATTGAGGATGTTAGACAAAATTAGGCTTACATCCATTTCCACCCCTCCTCGTTGTATCGGAAACCAAAAGTAGTTTTAATCATGCTAGGACTTAGAGAGCTTAATCTAAGCTATAAACATTGGTGTAAAACCACTTTAGGGTATTAGGGCTACTCAAGATTATGTTTGTTTCCTTCAACTAAGTGTTGCGTATTCCAAGAACCCTTCTACCAAAGCATTTAACATAGATAGAAATTTGTTTTACTTCTTATAATAAAAACTTATTATCAACGAAGACCAAAAGGGAAAGGGGAAAGGGAAAAGAAATTCATAATTTCTCCCCCTCTCCCCCTCTCCCCTGCTGCCTCAATGGGTATTCGGATGCACGAGAGTAGCCAGTGGGGGAATTCCAGCCAAATCGAGGATTGGAGCAATCAAATCTTCGCGCTTGACTGCCATCATATGCACACCCTGACACAGTTGACTTGCAATCTGCACTTGCTCAGCTGCAATTTTCATTCCCTCTTCTAGAGGGTCTTTTGCTCCCGCCAGTCGGTCAATAGTATGCTGAGGAATATTTACCCCAGGAACACAGCGATTGATAAAGGAAGCATTTTTAGCTGATTTGAGCAGAAAAATTCCTGCCAAAATCGGTTTGTTGCAGCCGCAAGCAATTTGATCCATAAACTTTTCTAAGCGCTCAAAATCAGTAATTAGCTGACTTTGGAAAAACTGCGCTCCCGCCTGTAATTTACGCTCAAATCGGCTTTGCAAACCTGACCAGCTAGCTAATTGCGGATCGATCGCCGCACCAACAAATAAGTCTGTTGCACCATCTGTCAGCGGTTGATCGTTACAATCAACACCTTGATTCATTTTGTCGATCAGTTTGAGCAGCCGCACTGATTCCATGTCAAACACACTCTTTGCATCGACATGATCGCCAGCTTTGACCGGATCGCCAGTCAAGGCTAAAATATTACGGATACCCAGAGCATGAGCGCCCATCAAATCAGCTTGCAGACCAATTCGATTGCGATCGCGGCAGGCAACTTGACAAATCGGTTCTATTCCTTCCTGTAGCAAAATTGCCGAAGCTACTACCGAACACATACGTAGAACAGCCCGACTGCCATCGGTAATATTAACACCATGCACCCTCCCCTTGAGCGTTTGCGCCATTTCGATCATGTGTGACGCATCGCCCCCCTTGGGAGGCGCTACCTCAGCAGTAATTAAAAATTCTCCCGCTTTGACAGCATCACGGAATGAGGTTAAGGGTTTTGAATTATACATTATATTTAAATTTATGTCTACATATAGATATAAATATCGACAGGAATCATTTCATTTTACTTAAAGAGGTACTGAATAACCCAAAGCTGCTTTTACCTTGCCCAGTGTATCATTAGCGATCGCTTCTGCTTTTTCCCTGCCTTTTTGCAACACAGACTCCAGATAACCTTTGTCTGCCATAACTGCTTGATACTTATCTTGGATCGGTTTGAGAGCATCGATCGCAGTTTGCGTCAGTAATGGTTTAAATTGTCCCCAGCCCATATCCTGACACTCACTGGCCACGTCAGGTTTAGTCTTACCAGACAGCAGCATATAGAGGGTTAATAAATTATTGCATTCTGGGCGCTCTGGATCGTCAAAAGTTAAACCCTTGATTGGATCAGTTTTGCAGCGTTTAATCTTTTGTTGAATTTGCTCTGGCGTATCTAGCAAATTGATCCGACTCATATCAGAAGGATCGGACTTAGACATCTTGCGCGTACCATCAGTCAGACTCATCACCCGCGCCCCTTCCTTGCGAATGAGTGGCGAGGGTAATTTTAAGACTGGGTTTTCTCGTGCAAACAAATAGTTAAATCGTGCTGCAATATCGCGGGTAATTTCCAGGTGTTGCTTTTGATCTTCGCCCACAGGCACTTTATCTGGCTGATAGAGCAAGATATCTGATGCCATTAGCACTGGATAGTCAAGCAAGCCAACACTAACATTTTCTCCTTGCTTGACTGCTTTTTCCTTGAACTGAATCATATCTTCGAGCCAGTTGAGCGGGGTGATACAGTTAAGCAACCATGTTAGTTCACTATGGGCAGAAACATGAGACTGGACAAAGATAGTAGAATATTTTAAATCAAGACCGCAAGCTAGATAAAGAGCAGCGAGAGTGTAGGTATCAGCTGCCAGTGTTGCGCGGTTGTGTGGTACTGTAATTGCGTGTAAATCTGCCACAAACAGAAAATTTTCGTACTGACTCTGCCCTTCCACCCAGTTACGAATTGCACCTAAATAGTTGCCAAGATGTAGATTGCCAGATGGTTGAACTCCAGAGAGAACGCGCGAAGCCATAAATTTAAACTTAACTGTATGGAAGAGGAGCGATTGATAGCTCTTTAAAAGCTCATCTACTTAGTTTGACATTTTCAAGTATCGAAGAGATACCCAGTTTTGCCAGACGTAGGGAAGTTTGACTCTTTGATTTTTAGGTATTCATATACCTGTGTTAAATAGCGCCCCTACAAAAGAGGGCTAGCTTTACAAGATTTGATATAAATTAATCTATTTTTACAAATAATAGCAGAAAACCGCTCGTTAAATCAATGATTTCCTACCCCTAAAGTTTCCATAAAGAAGGGCGATCGCTTGGGAAAATAAGTATTAAAGACGTTTCGTGAATTGCCTATTGGGAGCTGTAAATATGACTATAAATAAAAAAAACCATAGAAGAGTGCCGCTTGGTAGCCCCATTTTCCCCTCGCGCCCCCCTCTTCCCCCAGAAGAGATAGCCAGACTTGAAGCTGACGATGAGGCATTTGCCCAACGGTGTAGAGAGATTTTTTGGCGAGTATACCCGAAATTAATTAAAGAGCATTACAACTGGGCAATTATGATTGAACCAGAAAGTGGAGATTATTGCATTGACCCCGACCCAGAAATCGCCTTCCAAAAAATCTGTCATAAGTACCCTAATGCCAGAATTATGGAAAAACGCCTAAATGAAACAGGCTGTGTTGGCAGAATATGATTCAAGGCTATTTTGGCAACAAGGGGGAACTATTTTTTGAAATTGACTTAATAGCTGCTGATAGTTCAATAGTTACAGTAAACGCCTTGCTAGACACTGGATTTACTAACTGGCTGGCGATGGATATCCAAGATGTGGAAAGTTTAGGATGGTCATTTGTTCGGCAACAAGATATGCGAACAGCACGGGGGAAGTAAGGTTTAATCTCTACCAAGGTAATGTTTACTTTGATGGTCAACAGTTGATTATCCCCGTTTTAGGTGGGAGACAAATTACAGAGATTTTATTAGGTTTACCCTGGCTAGAAACGCGGCGGCTAGTAGTAGATAGAAAAGCAGATTTGCTGACATTGGGATCTGATTGAAAAACGCGATCGCGCACTTTTAGGGAAAGGGGAAAAGGGAAAAGGAGACAGAAGACAGAATAGTTAATTCTTTATTTCCCCCACTCTCCCCTTGTCCCACTCTTTGATCGCCCCTAACGGGTGATAGTACCGCTCTGTGGAGAGCTGGCACTAGCGTGAGTTTTAATCGGAATCCGCCCAGCAAGATAGGCAAGCCGTCCAGCAACGGTAGCTAGCTTCATAGCACTAGCCATAGCAGCAGGATTTTTGGCTTGGGCGATCGCTGTATTGATTAACAAAGCATCTGCCCCTATTTCCATTGCTTGGGAAGCTTCACTAGGCGCGCCAATCCCCGCATCTACAACTACTGGCACACCAGCATTTTCAATGATGATTTGAATATTCGCCGTCGTTTTCAGCCCTTGTCCAGAACCAATCGGCGAGGCTAAAGGCATCACAGTTGCACACCCAACATCTTCCAACCTTTTAGCCAAAATTGGATCGGCATTGATGTATGGTAAGACAGCAAAGCCTTCTTTGACCAACTTTTCTGCCGCTGACAAAGTGCCAATCGGATCGGGTAGTAGATACTTCGAGTCAGGAATCACCTCTAACTTGACAAAATTGTTATCTTCCTGCCCTAATAGCTTCGCCATTTCCCGACCCAAACGCGCTACACGAATCGCCTCATCAGCAGTTTGACAGCCAGCTGTATTTGGCAACATCCAAATTTTTGTCCAATCTAGGGCTTCGGCTAAACCCTCGTGTCCTGGTGCAAGAGTTTGCACTCTTCGCACTGCCACAGTTACAATCTGACAACCGCTGGCGGCAATGCTTTGTTGCATCTGCTCTATGTTGCGATACTTGCCTGTACCAGTCATCAAGCGAGATTGGAAAGTCCGACCAGCAATTGTTAAAGGTCGGTCAAGCGATTGCTCTAGGGCAAGATTCAAGGTTTGCATTTTGGGTGAAAGGTGTTGTGAGGGGCTAGGGGCTAGGGGCTGGGGGCTAGAACAGGAGGGGGTGAGGGGTAAGGAGCTAGAAGAGGATGGGGGGATGGGATGATAAGGTGATGGGGGGATTTCTCCCCAGCTGCCCAGCTGCTCAGATGCCCAGCTGCCCAGATGCCCCAGCTCCCCCTGCCCTCTTCTACCTGAGTAAAACCGCGAATAATGGAAATGCTCTAGTAGGGGGTCAGATTTTTGCTCCCAGATCAAGTCTGCAATCAAGTTAGCTGTGATTGGGGCAAGCAAGATACCATTACGATAATGACCAGTAGCCAAGGTGAGATTTGGGCAGGAACTAGAACCCAAAATGGGTAACTCATCAGGTGTAGCAGGACGGAAACCCCACCATAATTCGTGAATGGGATAGTTTTGTAGCTGAGGAATTAGGCGGATGGCGCGTTGTAGTAAGGTTTGAACTCCAGCCGGAGTATTGTAAGGGGTAAATCCTACGTCTTCGCTGGTTGCGCCGACTACGATCAAGCGATCGCCCTGCTGGGAACCTGCATAGCCACGCGGTACAATGTATATATCTGGTGCATATAAAATCCGTTGCAGAGCCAAATCATTGTAGCTATGCTCAGGTACTCGCACTGATAGCATTTGTCCTTTTTTAGGACGCACAGGCATGGGTATCAATTCCTGTGACCAAGCACCAGCTGCTAAAACATAGTGTGCGGCGTGGAATACTCCACCGGATGTCTGAACACCAACAACCTGACCCTGCTGCTGCAAAATACCCTCTACCACAACACCGTCACGGATGTCAACACCAACAGACTCGACAGCTGACCAAAGTGCCAGTGCCAAAGCACGATTGTCTACCTGTGCATCTTCAGGATACCACCAGCCGCCGACAACGGCTTCACCCAATCCTGGCTGATAGAAATTAATTGCTTGTTTGTCTAGCCAGTAGGATGGAGCAGGGGAGCCAGTTGCGTGCCTCTGTTCCCCCCGTTGAGCAAAGGAGCGTGGAGCTGGGGAGGCTGGGGGATCTGGGTGAGAAAAGCCTGGGACAACTTGCCCCTCGCCTTCAGCCTCTTCATAAACTGGTGCTAAAATGCCACAAGCTCGATAACCTGTGTGCCTACCGCTAATTTCTTCTAGTTTGCGCGTCCATTCCAGGTAGAGCGATCGCGATCGTAAGCACAAATCCAGCATTGGACTTGGGGGAATTTTTTCTGCTTGGGGAGCTAACATACCTGCGGCGGCATGACTTGCCCCGCCATGAAAATCTCGGCAGAGTAAGGTTACAGATGCCCCGCGTAATTTCAAATCGAGGGCGATCGCCAACCCAATGACACCGCCACCAATAATTAAAATGTCATTTGTCATACGTAATGAATAAATAACAGCTTCCCTCCGCTGGCATTACCCAGTCTCAGGTTCTAAGGGACTATCTCAGCCTGGTTGTAGGCACCCCTAGCTATTAGTTAACACTTATAGCATTTAAGTTTGTGCCGACTCGAAGCAAGTAAACAAATCTTAAACTGCACATTGGATAATATTGACAAAGAAGAGAGTAGGGAGTAGAGGAGCAGGGGAGAGGGGAGAGTGGGGGAAATGAAGAATTAACTATTCTGTCTTCTTTCCCCTAGCCCCTAGCCCCTAGCCCCTAACCCCTTTTATGTTTTATACTTAAGAATTGCCTTGCTAGTTGTTCTTTTGGTGTTCTTTGCCGCGAAATCTTGTCTGACTATGACTCACGACTCCTCAACTCGGCTTTGGATTTATGACACTACCCTCCGAGATGGTACACAACGGGAAGGGTTATCAGTGTCGATTGAAGACAAATTGCGAATAGCCAGACAATTAGATCAGCTAGGTATTCCCTTTATCGAGGGCGGCTGGCCTGGGGCAAATCCCAAAGATGTACAATTTTTCTGGCAGCTCAAAGAACAACCGCTGCAAAATTCTGAGTTGGTTGCCTTTTGCTCTACCCGTCGCCCCAACATGGCAGCGGCAGAAGATCAGCTATTGCAAGCGATTCTCGCTGCTGGAACTCGTTGGGTAGCCATTTTTGGCAAATCTTGGGATTTACACGTTACCGAAGGGCTGAAAACCACGTTAGAAGAAAACCTGGCGATGATTCGGGATACGATTGAGTACCTGAGAAGCCAAGGACGACGTGTTATATACGACGCTGAACACTGGTTTGATGGTTACAAACACAATCGGGATTATGCACTCAAAACGTTAGAGGCTGCGATCGCAGCCGGTGCACAATGGCTAGTTCTGTGCGATACCAACGGCGGCACTTTACCACATGAAGTAGGTGAAATTGTTAGAGATGTTGTCACGACAGTAGGCAAGTTGCCCGAGGCAAGAGGCGACAACAATACCGCCTTGCCACAAATCGGTATTCACACTCACAACGATTCAGATACAGCTGTTGCCAATGCTCTAGCCGCTGTCATCGCAGGAGCCAGAATGGTGCAAGGTACGATCAACGGCTATGGAGAACGCTGCGGAAATGCCAATCTCTGCTCTTTAATTCCTAATCTGCAACTCAAGCTAGGCTACAAATGTCTTGAGGAGCAACAGTTAACTCAACTTACCTCGGCTAGCCGCTTCATCAGTGAAGTAGTAAACCTTGCCCCTGACGAACACGCAGCCTTTGTCGGACGTTCCGCCTTTGCCCACAAAGGTGGAATGCACGTATCCGCAGTTGAACGCAATCCCCTGACATACGAACATATTCAACCGGAACAAATAGGTAACAGCCGCCGAATAGTCATTTCCGATCAAGCAGGAATAAGCAATGTATTGGCAAAAGCCCGTACTTTCGGAATTGAATTGGATAAGCAAAATCCAGCTGCCCGCCAACTCTTGCAAAAGCTCAAAGATTTGGAGAGTCAAGGCTATCAATTTGAAGCCGCTGAAGCCAGTTTTGATTTACTAATGCGCGAGGTTTTAGGCAAGCGACAACAGTTATTTGAAATCAAAGGCTTTCAAGTTCATTGTGACTTGGCGCAAGGAAAAGAAAGTCAAACCAGCAATGCCCTAGCAACAGTTAAGGTAGCTGTTAACAATCAAGACATTCTAGAAGCTGCCGAAGGTAATGGTCCGGTTGCAGCCTTAGATGCAGCGCTGAGAAAAGCCTTAGTCAACTTCTATCCGCAAATTGCCTCTTTTGAACTGACTGATTACAAAGTTCGGATTTTGGATGGCAATAGCGGTACGGCAGCAAAAACTCGCGTTCTCGTAGAATCCAGAAATGCTCATCAACGCTGGACTACAGTAGGGGTTTCAACTAATATTTTAGAAGCTTCCTATCAAGCTGTAGTCGAGGGATTAGAATACGGTTTGTTGCTGCAATCTCCTGCCGAAGTCTTGCTAACCCTAGGTACTAAAGAATAGCTAATAAGTAATTCGTAATTAAAAACCAACTACCAACTACCGTACGCGCGGGTTTATCAGATATACTTGTGAGGCGCAAGATAACTCGTTTAAAGAGCGCCCCTACCAATTACCAATTACCAAATCAAACTCCAAAATAAGATGAGGGAATTATTATTTATTGGTACAACGGCAACCTAGTACAGGGAAATACCCTAAAGTTATCAATTGACGATCCTGGGTTACTATATGGGGCGACCGTCTTTACAACGCTGCGAGTTTATCACCAGTCGCTTGACAATGCTTTGACAAATTGGTCGGCGCACTGCGATCGCCTACGAAGCACTATCCAATCCTTTGGTTGGCATCAACCACAACCGAATCGACTACGCGAGGGTGCAGAAATATTAATCACACACTTTCCCATCCTCAGAATTACTGTCTTTCCAGATGGTAGAGAGTGGATTACTGGGCGGTTGTTACCAGTAGATTTGACAGAAAAACAACATAATGGTATAGCAGTTTTGCTGGCAGCAGGGAAGCAATTTGAGCGATATTTACCTGCTGATAAAACAGGCAACTACCTGAGTGCTTGGATGGCAAAAAATACAGCCCAACAGATGGGAACTGGTGAGGCGATATTGGTAGATGCAAACGGTAACTGGTTAGAAACGAGTGGAGGCAATCTTTGGGGGTGGCTTGATGGTTGCTGGTGGACACCACCCCTAGAGGCGGGAATTTTACCAGGAGTTGTGCGTCGTAGGCTAATTAACTGGCTTAAAAGCCATAATTACCAGGTAAAACAAGAGCCTTGGTTGCCCGATATCGTCAAAAGATTTGAAGCGATCGCCTACACAAATAGCGTAGTAGAAGTTATTCCCATTCACACCGTAATTGAGGCGCAAGGAGGGAGTAGGGGGGAACAAGCTGGGGCGACGGTAAATCAGTTAAAATACGATCCTTACCATCCAGGTTTCCAACTCTTAAGAAAAGGATTAACCGATGAAAGCGTTATATATTAACATAATAAGTAAATAAAGTCAATTGGATCAAAAGATCAACATCTATTAGTGATTATTCTTCATACCTGACAAGTAGCAGGATTTTCAGTTAGATTAAGAATAATTAACATAGTCTCTCACAATTAAAAGCCCTCGCACTTGAGATTTAGGAGGATAGAACCCGGTGAATAAACGGTGGAGAAACGCGGGGCTGTACGCACTGCTAGCAATTGTTGTCATTGCTCTGGGAACAGCATTCTTTGACAAGCAACCCCAAAGCAGAGAAACATGGCGATACAGCGATTTTATTCAAGCAGTTGAAAAAGGTAGAGTTGCACAGGTTAGGCTTAGCCCTGACCGTACAAGAGCTTTAGTCAAGCCCCAGGACGGCAGCCAAGTGATCGTAAACTTGCCTGACGACCCCGATTTGATTAACATTTTGACTCAAAATCAAGTTGATATTTCTGTTTTGCCACAAACCGATGAAGGTTTCTGGTTTAAAGCATTAAGCAGTTTATTTGTTCCAGTTCTGCTTTTAGTTGGTTTATTTTTCTTGCTGCGACGCGCCCAAAGTGGTCCTGGCAGTCAAGCGATGAACTTTGGCAAATCCAAAGCTAGGGTACAAATGGAACCACAAACCCAAGTAACGTTTGGGGATGTGGCAGGGATTGACCAAGCAAAGCTGGAATTGAACGAAGTTGTGGACTTTTTGAAGAATGCTGATCGCTTCACCGCAGTCGGAGCAAAAATTCCCAAAGGTGTATTATTGGTAGGACCACCAGGAACAGGTAAAACCCTACTTGCTCGTGCTGTAGCTGGTGAAGCGGGTGTTCCCTTCTTCTCTATCTCTGGTTCGGAGTTTGTCGAAATGTTCGTAGGTGTGGGTGCATCTCGTGTGCGCGACCTATTTGAACAAGCAAAATCTAACGCCCCTTGCATCGTATTCATCGATGAAATTGATGCGGTAGGTAGGCAAAGAGGTGCTGGTTTAGGTGGTGGTAACGATGAACGCGAGCAAACCCTTAACCAGCTATTGACGGAAATGGATGGTTTTGAAGGCAATACTGGCATCATCATTATTGCGGCAACAAACCGCCCAGATGTACTAGATGCGGCATTGCTGCGTCCTGGACGCTTTGATCGCCAAGTAGTAGTAGATCGCCCAGACTATGCCGGAAGACTAGAAATCCTCAAAGTTCACGCTCGTGGTAAAACACTAGCCAAGGATGTGGATCTAGACAAAATTGCTCGTCGTACACCAGGGTTTACAGGTGCAGACTTGTCTAACCTGCTGAATGAGGCAGCAATTTTGGCAGCACGGCGGAATTTGACCGAAATCTCGATGGATGAAGTCAATGATGCGATTGACCGCGTGTTAGCAGGTCCAGAGAAGAAAGACCGCGTGATGAGCGAGAAGCGCAAAACTTTAGTCGCCTATCACGAAGCAGGTCACGCCTTAGTTGGTGCTTTGATGCCAGACTATGACCCTGTGCAGAAAATCAGCATCATTCCACGTGGTCGTGCAGGTGGTTTAACTTGGTTTACACCCAGCGAAGACCGCATGGATACAGGGCTTTACAGCCGCTCTTATCTAGAAAATCAGATGGCTGTAGCTTTGGGTGGTCGAATTACTGAAGAAATTGTCTTTGGTGAAGAAGAAGTAACGACGGGGGCATCAAATGACCTGCAACAAGTGGCGCGAGTAGCACGGCAAATGGTGACTCGCTTTGGTATGAGCGATCGCCTGGGTACAGTTGCTCTCGGTCGTCAGCAAGGCAATATGTTCCTCGGTCGGGATATTGTCGCTGAACGCGATTTCTCAGAAGAGACAGCCGCTATCATTGACGAGGAAGTTCGTCAACTAGTCGATGTTGCATATCGTCGGGCGAAAGAAGTTTTGGTAAACAACCGCCCCGTTCTAGATCAGCTAGCTCAAATGCTGATTGAGAAAGAAACAGTAGATGCCGAAGAACTGCAAGAGTTGTTGGCAACTAATGATGTCAGAACAGCCGCACTGGCATAACTTACAACAGCTAAGGGTGCGATCGCATCCAATCAATTGAAAATTGAATATCAACTCAAGAGCGGGGTATTTCTGAAATTTTATTAGATTGCCCCGATTTTTTTTATTAAACACAATTCCAAGTTTTTACCCCTCCTGCTTGTCAGGGCAACAAGATGGGTTTGCCTTGACTACAATGAAGCCTAGAAATAACAGACCGAGGGAACCCAGTAGACTATCCGTTGTGCATAACAGATATCTCACCAGCTGTGTCCGTTATACCAATTCGCCAAAAGAAGACAACAGATGATAAGCTAAGTATAAATGCTTAAGAGGAAGCTCAAATGTCAGGAGTCTATCGTCTTGAGATTCACGAAAGTGCACAAGAACTCAAGCAAATGCTCTTAAAGGTCAGCTTGAAAATAAAAGTCTGAGCGTGTGTTTAGTTTATTGGCTAGGAACTATCGATGTAGGTGTGACGCTCAGACTTTTATTTTTTGCGCTAAATGTAATGTTGAAAAAGTAGCAAGTATAAAAGAAAAAGTGCAGCTACTGTACTTGCTCAAAACTGAATATGCAAAAACTGTAACGAGTGCAGCACAGATGCTTGGTCGAAATCGTTCAACATCACAGCAGTGGCTTCAAGTGTATCGTCGCGGCTGGAATAAAAAGATTACTTGATAAGCTAATCGGCATTTAAGTTGCATAATGAGAAAATAAAAGTCTCTGCAATTTCCTATGCCACCACCGAGCAAGCATTTCCTAACCTCTGGGCAGATTAGTAAGCTGCAAAAAGCCCTTAAGGATAGTAAACTACCCCACGTAAGAGAAAGAATTTTGATTCTTCTCCTTCAGAATGATGGCAAACCTCAGCGCGAGATTGCTCAGTTTTTAGGCTGTTCACCCAGAACGGTTGCTTACTGGTGTGTGCATGGAGACTTGGAATATTGCCTTGAAAAAAATGGGGAAGGTTTTATGAGTTATCTGTTGTGCATTACTCGTAATCTGTTTTGTTTGAACCTTCCCACAGGTAAGACTTGAAAAATTGGCACTTAGTAAACACAACACGACAACTCGTTATCCACAACAGCAACTCAAATAAGCTTCCGCCAATTTTTTGTTGCCATATTCCAGCCCCATTTTTTTGGCATCGGCTCCCATTGTAGATTGGCTCAAACGAAACAGAGGCATCACGGCTAAATATAAAACAGTCGATCAACTCGTAGGAATGGAATGGACAATGGCAAGACGCCGTCCTGGAAGCTCTAATTGGTGCAGCATGAAGCTAACTGTAGCACAATAATCTATTCCGCTTCCTTATGTTTTAAGGTTCCCCATATTTTTTCTGGCTAATTTTCGTGACAAATTACCCTAAACATCCGACGATCTCCCTACGAGGGGGGTCCTTTATTTTTAGAGGTTACATCGGATTCCCAGGCTTTTGTGTTGAGACAATAATTGGCATCATCCACCACTAGGGTAAGAGCGTAACCAACGCTCTGAGTGTAACGAGGGTTGGGTCCCACAATTCCTGCGCTTATGTTGTACTGTCTCGACTTGCTTTGTCTGAGGCAGATATAACGCCTGTACCCTTTCCTTACCACTCGCTGTTTTTTGTGCTGCTAATAACGTTTTGAGCACTTCAACAGATTCGACGAGCTCAATTTTAACAACGCGCCTTCATGGCACTTCACCTTGAGCTAATACTCTCTACTATCTGTAGCATGATTAAAGTAAAATGGTATTACTCCCAAAGCGTTCGGTCGTAGAGCGTACTTTTGGTTGGTTGAACTGGTGCCGACGGCGGAAGCAAAGAGTATGAGCAATTACCCGAAACGACGGAAGCGTTGATTTACCTTGCCTATATCCGTGTCATGGTCAGGCGATTGGCAGAAAAACTGACTACCTCATAACTTCTCAAACATCCTCTTAGATGAGATGTGGAGCTACGTAGGAAATAAAGAGAATCCTCGTTGGCTGTGGCACGCAATTGATCGTAATAGTGGCAAAGTTTTAGCTTACGTTTTTGGGAGACGTAAAGACGAAGTATTTTTGCAACTCAAGACACTATTGGAACCATTGGCAATTACTCGCTTTTATACGGATGATTGAGGTGCGTCTGAACGTCATCTAGAAGCAAACCAATATGAAGTCGGCAAGAAAAATACTTAAAAAATCGAAAATAAACACTTGAATTTCCGAACTCGTATTAAGTGACTTGCGTAGGAATTCAATTTGTTTTTCTAAATCTATTGTTATGCACGATATTATAATTGGGTTATTTATTAATCGCTATGAATTTGAACAAGCGATTTAAAAATAAATCAACATATGTATAACATTTCCAACAATTGATTCAAACTAGCAACAAATTCCTCTACCTCTGCTTTGTCCATCTCGTGCCACCCATCAAAAAATCCCAAACTAGATGTGACACCTTCTTTCGTTGCTGGGTAAAATTCAGCGCTCGCCCTCGGCGACACCCATATTTGCACTTTTCCCGCATCCGTAGGCTGTGCCGAAACGATAAACAGGCAGCGAGACTGATTGCTAGGTAAGGTAAATACAAGGTTATTTGCGAGCGTAAACATCAGGTTAGTAGGCATGGGAATCAAGCCAAGGTTGTATCTCTTGGCTACTTCCAGCACCTGCTGAAATTCTTCACCAATGCCGTTAGATTTAGCCATTGCCATTAGCGCTTCTACACCCAGTCTTTTCCTATTGTCCAATTCAGTTCTCTTTGAACGAGCTACAAACGTATTTGCAGCTATTTCAGTCTCCAGACTTTGTAGTACATCAGTCTTTTGCTTTAGTTCGCTCATCTGCTGCTGCATCTGTGTAAAATTCTCAAACAATTGTGGTATTCTGGCAATTTCAGAATTGAATTCCTGAGAACTTAAGGCTTGTAACTCTTGTAACTGTTGCTTTATAGATTGGATTTCTGCTTTGAGCTTTTGATTTTCTTGCTCTAAATAACTGGGATTAAATGGTAGTTGTGCGGGAGAAACAGAAGATACCTTTTGAATTGACTCTACGATTTGCCTTAACTCTTCTATTTCCTGTTGCTCTTTACGGGTTTGAAGCTCTGCATTTAATGAGGCTATAGAAGCTTGCAGTTTCTGTATTTCTTGCTCTATATTACTAGGATCAAACTGCGTTTTTGTAGTTGCAACTGCTAACAGTTTCTGTTGAATTGACTTTGTGATTTGCCTTAACTCTTGTATTTGCTGTTGCTCGTGGCGACCTTGAAACTCAGAGTTTAATAAGGAAAGGTTTCTTTGTAGTTCTTGAATTTCCTGTTTGCATTTTTCTAGTTCCTGCTTATTCGTAGTTTCAGAGGTAGTCTGCTGCTTGTTGAGCAGTGCGGTTTTCAGTTCCTCAATCTGTTGCTCTAGGTAAGTCGGGTCAAAGCTAGTTGTAAGTTCAGCCGTTTCCTTATTTAATGAGGCTACAGAAGCTTGCAGTTTCTGTATTTCTTGCTCTATATTACTAGGGTCAAACTGCGTTTTTGTAGTTGCAACTGCTAACAGTTTCTGTTGAATTGACTTTGTGATTTGCCTTAACTCTTGTATTTGCTGTTGCTCGTGGCGACCTTGAAACTCAGAGTTTAATAAGGAAAGGTTTCTTTGTAGTTCTTGAATTTCCTGTTTGCATTTTTCTAGTTCCTGCTTATTCGTAGTTTCAGAGGTAGTCTGCTGCTTGTTGAGCAGTGCGGTTTTCAGTTCCTCAATCTGTTGCTCTAGGTAAGTCGGGTCAAAGCTAGTTGTAAGTTCAGCCGTTTCCTTCTGGGAATTGCTGTCAGTGATCGTGAACTTGAGGCTGCTTATAGCTCCTTCGAGGTTGTCAAATCGCGTTCGCAGCTGGGAAATTTCTTCCTTAATAGTATCAAAATTTACAAGTTTGGGTGCAAGAGATACTTGAATCGAGGCTTGCAGCGATCGCATTTGCTCTGCTAGTTCCCGATCTAATTGCGCGACGCTACTGTTCATCTCAGACACAACAGCGGTGATATTACGCTCCAACTTCTGCTCAAATCGGCGTCGGTTGCTTAAGTTTAACAACAGCGCTAAAGACATAGGAGCAGTCGCATAGATCGTTTGCTTGGCAACAACTGCAATTAGGGTTCCTGCAACAGAACCCCAAACTAAAAGATTCTCGGCTATCTGCAACTCTTTACTTTGAATGATGTCTCTCATTTACTCTGTTCTCGTCTCCCTACCAGGTAAAAGTTATCACATTAGCAGTTACGCTGTAGTAAACGAGTTTTTATCACAAAATTAAGCACGGCTTATATCTACAGGACTTACGCAGGTTCTGTTGCAAAAAATATTTGAAGTAATAAAATCTCTGTGGTTCGAGATTAATTTATGCGTAAGGACTGGAGTTTAGACTAAATAGCCACCTTCAAAGGAAAAAATAGGAGGTGTGATTGAACACAGTCCCCCGATTAGCAGAAGCTCACAGAAGAACCACCTACTCTCACCTGCCAATATGAAACGTGCCAGACTCGAAGAATTTCGTCAAGCCGCCTATAGACATTTAGGGAAAGCCCATGATGCAACATTTGCACTGACAGATGCGATACTGCTGAGGCGTAATGTCTACAGTTTGGCAGACTTATCTTGATCGCCAGTGTTTAGACGCAAATGGCCAAGTATTTATGAAGCGATATAAGATACCAAACCAGATCGAGATAAATTGATGGATTTATACATCAAGCAGATACCAACACAAGGGCGTGTATTGTTGGCGGGAGACCATACGGCTTGGTCGCGCCCAGATGCAGTGACGCTAAAAGAACGTACAATAGAGCATACTAGCACGGCGATCGCCGCAAATAAACCGATAACGATTGGGCAGGCATATAGTACAATAGCTCGATCTGTAAAAAATCCGTTGATGTCGGTAGACTGAGAGATATGCCCTAAAAGGG
>CAXTYC010000025.1:0-75639 GCA_964248365.1 uncultured Chroococcidiopsis sp.
CTTATATTCTGAGGATTTATTATTTTCCTCTGCTTAGAGTGATGGAAGAGCGGTAGGAGGCAGTTTTCCTAAGTTAGTAGATTGGTTACAAAGATACTATAGTCCAAGAGGTACTGGAGAACGATGGCATCGACTCACGGAACAAGCAAAACGGGCTTTGCGGGATTGGATTGGAGCAATTAACTACAGCGATTTTGCCAATTTGGTAGACAGGCTCCTAGAGGTGCTTCTGATTGACAAAGGGCAAAAAAACCAGCGGCGGCGACGAAAAGAGTTCTGGGCGTACTACAGCAACCGCTTTGAACGCATCCGTATTTTGTTACCTCAAACTTCAGTAAATGCTCTAAACCGTAGATTGTTTACAGCAGATATTGAAATCTTAGCGACAGATAGTAGCACTCCTACAGAGGTATGCATCTTTGATTTTGGTGAGTGGTTTGTAGTAGAGTTCTTTCGTGGAGCAGGCAGTGAAACTCGCCTTTTTCCTCGGAATGCCTACATCGAACAGGTACTTTTCGGTTCCTCCAGGCTCTGTGTGAAAAAGCTACGCCGCCTTGGTGGTGAGGTTCACGAGCACAAGTTTCTTTGGCAGTTTTTCTGTGAAAAGTGGCTTCAAGAGAAAGGAATCTACCCAAACCCAGGCTTGAATCCTCGGAGAATACCTGAAAACGATCAGCTACGAGATCGAGAACAGCAGCTTTTACGTTGGCAACAGGACATTGAAAAGCTGGAACGGGAAGCAAAGGAATACAGGGATGATTGATGTGTTGAGCAATTCTTGATAGTTTTGATCGGCAGTGCGATCGCTTGCAAGCGTGCGATCGCCCCTTTCCTCTTCTACCCAAAAAACCTTGCTACAGGACAAGTAAAACCAGGTAACAAAGGCGAATTTAATTCATCATTACTCAACAGCGTTACCATCAATTTGAGCGTAGCATTTTCGCGTCGGTAGACTTCAAGTTTTTGCAAACGCCAATCAGCAATCCAATACTCTTGTACTCCCCGTGAGGCGTAAAGTTTGAGTTTAGCAATTTTATCGCGGCGTTCATTGTGTACACCAGATGATAAAACTTCTATCACTAACTCTGGTGCGCCTATTAGATATCCAGCTTCGTCTAAATATAAGGCTAATCGTTCATTGCTAATCCAGATCACATCTGGGATTACGTTGTCTGTCTCACTAAACAAAATACCAGGATTAATACTTACATCACCTAATTCACTTACTCTTGACCAGGTTTTCAACTCCATACCAATATTGAGACAGGTTTCTTGATGTCTCCAATGAGGCGCTCTGGTCATGAATAATTCTCCATTAATTATCTCATAGCGCGTACCTTCGTTGTCGGGTAAAAGGTCTAAGTCTGTAGTAGTCCAGCGCACACCCTGGGTTGCTATTTGATTCATGGCGCTCCTCCTTTTAGTCTTATATTTTAGGATAGGCGATCGCATTCATCTAAAAAACCCAGCTTCACGAGTGAAACTGGGTTATTAACTCTATGCAATATTTATTTGCTTTTTGATTTTACGCCGCCTCTGGAGCTGCTACCTGTACTCTATCGTCAACAACTCTAACTTTAAAAGTGGGTACGCTGACAGTTTCATCATCCAAACATTGCCCAGTTGCCAAATTGAAATTTTGCTTATAAATTGGGGAAGCTACTTTAGTAATACCATTGCGATCGCCTACAATTCCCCTAGACAAAACAAAAGCTTTGCTGAAAGGATCGTAATTACTAATAGCAAACACATCTGCCTCTCCTACTCGGAAAATCGCCACTTGTTCGCCTGCAACCAAAGCACAAACCCCAGTATTAGGCATGATATCACAAATCGAACAAATATCAACCCATCTTGTTGTAGCCTGATGTATCGGTAATGCTTGAACCATGTTTTCAACCTAATTATTACTTTGGGACTTCGTGTTGATTGGTAACTGGTAACTGATAACTGGTAACTGGTAACTGCTATTACCCATTACCTAACTAAAGATTTTTCGTGTTCGTAAGCTGGGCGTTGTTGTCCCCGTTCCTCTACTGTGACAATATTTGGATCTGACTCTTCCGAATTAACAAAGTGACGGAAACGCTTCATTTTTTCTGGATTTTCAATTGTGGCTTTCCACTCACATTGATAGGTATTGACAAGATGCTGCATCTCTGATTCTAGCTCAGCACAAATGCCAAGAGAATCGTGAATAACTACCTGCTTGAGGTAATCAATTCCCCCTTCAAGCTTATTAAACCAAGTTGCAGTTCTCTCAAGCCGATCTGCTGTGCGAATATAAAACATCAGGAACCGATCTAAATATTTGATCAATGTCTGGGTATCAACATCTTCTGCTAACAAAACAGCGTGTTGTGGCTTCATTCCACCATTACCACACACATACAAATTCCAACCTTTCTCTGTTGCAATTATGCCAAAATCTTTACTTTGGGCTTCTGCACATTCACGGGTACAACCAGAGACAGCAGACTTGAGTTTATGGGGCGATCGCAAACCTCTATATCTTTCTTCCACTTGAATTGCTAAACTTGTAGAATCCTGCACCCCAAAGCGACACCAAGTACTACCTACACAAGATTTTACTGTTCGCAGTGCCTTTCCATAAGCGTGTCCTGATTCAAATCCTGAATCTACCAACCGCTTCCAAATCTGTGGTAATTGCTCAACACGCGCACCAAACAAATCAATTCGTTGTCCACCAGTAATCTTAGTATAAAGTCCAAACTCTTTGGCAACTTCCCCTAAAACAATCAGTTTATCTGGTGTAATTTCTCCCCCAGGAATTCTTGGTACTACCGAATAAGTTCCATCCCGCTGAATGTTTGCCAAATAGTAATCATTGGTGTCTTGCAAAGCAACATGAGGCTGAGCTAAAATATGCTCATTCCAAGTAGAAGCAAGAATAGAAGCAACCGCAGGTTTGCAAATTTCACAACCTTTACCTTTGCCGTGTTTTTGAATTAATTCGTCAAAGTTTGTAATTTTCTGAGTCCGCACTAGATGATACACTTCTTGGCGAGAATAGGGTAAGTGTTCACACAGGTGATTTTTCACCTCTATTCCCGCTTTCTTCATTTCATCTTTCAGCAAATCTGTTACTAATGGTACACAGCCACCGCAACCTGTTCCGGCTTTAGTGCATTTTTTAACACTAGATATATCTGTGAAATTGTTTTCTCGAATAGCTGTACAAATCTGCTCTTTACTGACATTATTGCAAGAACAAATTTGGGCAGTATCGGGTAGGCTTGTAACTCCCATTCCTACAGATGCAGATTTACCTTCGCGGGGTGGTAATAGCAAATCTTCGGGATGGGGTGGTAAGGCGATCGCATTCTGGACAAACTGCAACAAAGTGCCGTAAGCCGAAGCATCTCCTACTAAAATTCCGCCTAATAATCTGCTACCATCCTCATTGAGGACAAGCTTTTTATAAACACCTTTCACCGCATCAGTAACAGCGATTTCTTTAGCACCAGGAGTCTTAGCAAAGTTATCTCCAAAACTAGCAACATCTACACCCAAAAGTTTGAGTTTGGTAGACATATCTGCACCTGCAAAAGTGCTAGGAATAGTGTTACTAAAAACATCTGCTACCACACCAGCCATCTTATAGCCAGGAGCAACTAAGCCATAAATGCGATTTTGATAAAGCGCGCATTCACCAATTGCATAGATATCAGGATCAGAAGTTTGGCAATAGTCGTTGATAATAATACCACCGCGATCGCCTACTACTAAACCACAATTTTTAGCCAGTTCGTCACGGGGGCGAATTCCCGCACTAAACACGATCATATCTGTTACCAACTCCTCACCATCAGCAAAGGTCATTTTTGCAACCTTACCCTCTTCGCTGACGATTTGGGTAGTTGATTTACTTGTATGAATCGAAACACCAAGTTCTTCTATTTTGTTGCGGAGAATACTACCACCAGCATCATCAATTTGCACTGGCATTAGTCGCGGGGCAAATTCCACCACATGGGTATCCAAGCCCATATTTTTGAGGGCATTAGCTGCTTCTAAACCTAATAAACCCCCACCTACAACTACCCCAACTCGACAATTTTTAGCGTATGCTGATATTGCCTCAAGGTCTTCAATAATACGGTATACAAACGTTCCTTTAGCGTCATTGCCCTTAATTGGTGGGACAAAGGGATAAGAACCTGTAGCTAGAACCACCTTATCATAAGTAAAAGTTAAACCATTGGCAGATGTAACTGTTTTTTCTTCTCTATTAATTGCAACTGCCTTATCACCAATATGAATTTGAATACCGTTTTCTTGATATAATCCTGGTTCAACTAGAGATAAATCTGCCGCAGTTTTACCTGCAAAATAGCCACTTAGGTTAACGCGATCATAAGCAACGCGAGGTTCTTCGCAGAATGTAATTAAATTCCATTCGTCGTTAGCACCAGAAGCGATCATCAGTTCTAGGAACTTGTGACCTACCATACCATTGCCGATAACAATCAGATTCTTTTTGGCTGTCATTGTTTTTTATAAAGCCAACGTCTCAGTTATCCTAATAACACCAGAGAAAAATATCTACTGGTGTTTGGTAACTTTAGCTACAAAATGCTAATAATTGATGCAACAAATGAAAGATATTCATTCAGTTATTGCATTAAAACTGCTAATAACAATTTAGACATCAAATTTTGGGGATGCTCTGCATTCAAATTTCTTAGTAGGGTGGGCAATGCCCACCAAATTATTGATGGTGGGCATTGCCCACCCTACTTTTGCTAGAGAACGTGCAAAGATGAATGCACACTAGCTTATCACTTAGCCAAACTCATAGCTTTTCGCTGCTGATGTCTTAGTTTACCAGCAGCAGCCCCAGCGGCAAGCACCACTAGACCTAATAGTGTAGAAGGCTCAGGAACTGGGGTACTTTCTTGCTTATTTACATCTAGCACCTGGACGCGACCTTGGAAGAAATCGCCCACATAGAGCTTGCCATCTTTTAGGTCTGAACCTCCTGTCCAGTTAAATGT
This sequence comes from uncultured Chroococcidiopsis sp., assembly GCA_964248365.1. Taxonomy (GTDB): domain Bacteria; phylum Cyanobacteriota; class Cyanobacteriia; order Cyanobacteriales; family Chroococcidiopsidaceae; genus Chroococcidiopsis. The sequence goes on from CAXTYC010000025.1 coordinate 5,019, forward strand.
ACCTGGTGTGAGATATTTTGGCGACGGCGAGCGTGCCTTCAACAAAGATCCGCGACACTAACAGATATCCGAGAGAGTTTGCCTCGAATGATTCGAGGCAAATCTCTCGTTCCAATCATCGACCGCCATTTTTGCCCAAGAGATGTTGTAACCCATTTGTAAGCTGAAAAGTCTTTTTTTTTGTTTCGCGCAAAGGCGCAAAGGCGCAAAGTAAGGACGCAAAAAGTTCCGCGACTTAGCTTACAATAATTCGGGAACCTTCTGGTAATTTCTCAACTTTGATTTGCGTTCCTAGCTGTTCTCCTAAAGCTGGAACATGAGTGATTACGCCAACTAATCTATCTTGTTGTCCCAAAGATTGTAGGATATTGCAGACACTTTCCAATGTTTCGGCATCGAGTGTACCAAATCCCTCATCGATAAATAAACTACCTAGCTTTGTTCCCCCAGACAACTTTTCTGAAAGTGCTAAAGCCAAAGATAGGGAAGTAGCAAATGTTTCACCCCCAGAGAGGGTTTGCACTTTTCTCGCCTCGCCTCCACTCCAGTGATCTTCTACATAGTATTCTTTATCGTCGTATTTCAAAGCATATCGCTGTTCTGTTAGTTCCCGCAGTAGTACGGTTGCTTGCTCAACTAATTCATGCTCGAAATGTTGGAGAATATAAGCTTGAAAGCGGTCGGATTTTAACTCTCTCGATAAGGTACGATAAGTTTCTAACTCTTGCTGTTTGTTAGATAATTCAGCTTGCCATTTTTTAACTTGGTGATATTTATCTTCAGCTTTGGCAATCCACACTTTCAACTGTTCATATTCATTTTGGGCTTGTTTACGCCTTGTATCAGCAGCATTAACAGCCGTTTCAAGTTGCTCTATTATGTCTCTACTCGTTATTTTACCACCTATTTCTTGATTTTCTTGCTTAATCAGAGTTTCTAATTCAAGTTTCTTTCCTTGATAAATTTCAATTTTATATTGCCATTCTTTTTGCTCGGTTGGCTCAGCTTGGGATTCTAAAAATATCTCTTCTGTTAGTTTTTCACCTTCTAAACTCATTTGCCATTTAGCTTCTATTTGTGCTTTTTCAGTAGCAATCGATGCAAAATATTCTCTAGCTTTGCTATCTTCTTGTTGAGCTTGAATGAATTTGTCTCTTGCTGCCTGGTAAGATTGATTTACCTGATTAATTCGCTCAGCTAAAGTGCGTTTATCTTGTTCAAGTTGTTGCAATAACTGCTCGTAAGATTTACCTGCGGTAATTTCAGATAGTTTGGCTACAATTTCCCCTAGTTTGGTTTTTTGGCGTTCTACTTCCGTGACTGCATTTTGATGCTGCGATCGAACCTCCATTAATCTATTTTGAGCAAAGTTCAAATGTAGTTCACTATTTTTAACTTCTGACTCGACGAGTTCCTTTTTCCTTAATATTTCTTGGTATTTAGCATCACTTTCTTGTAATGCTTTATGTTCCCTTTTGAGTGCCTTTAATTCCCATTTCTCTTGTAATATGGCACTAATTTCTTGTGTTATAATAGATAATTCATCTTCTATTTGTGCCAAGGATTGTCGATATAGATCTACTTGGTGCTGAAGATTTTCGAGTGTAGTTTCAGCTTTAGTTTTAGCATCTGCTGCGGTTTGTCGCTTTTTCTGGGCAGCTTGTTCGTGCTTTTCAAGTGTCTTAATATCGATTTGTGAATCTGCTATAAGTGGTAACAAATGCGCTACTGGGTAAACTCCACCGCAAACCGGACAATTATCGCCCTCTTGTAGCATGATACGTAAAGCAGCAGCATGATTTTGTTGTCTAGCGGCTTCTAATTGGGCGTGAAAAGAATTAAAGTCAGCTTCGGATTTTTGCCAATCTAAAATAGCAATTTGACAATCTTGGGCAGATTGTTGTAAGTCTAGATGAATTTGCTGTAACTTGATGCGATCGCTTTCAACTTGTTTATGAATTCCTTCCCATTGAATCAGCAGTGGTCCAACAGAATTCAGCTTCTCTAGTCTAACTCCACCTGGGGAATATTGATATTCATTATTAGTAGTAAGTTGTTTTTGCTTTTCTTTTAATTCAGACTGTGCCACTTCTACGGCTTTTTCAGCTTCAGATAAAGCTTTGGTTTTTGAAGTTAATATTTTCTCTAAGCGTTTTACTTCGTCACTAACTTGACAACGTTGCTCTTCATAAATTTTGGCATAATTTAGAGCTTGTTCACGCGCTTGCAGTTGTGTTTCAATTTCAGCTTTATAGGCTTGGACTTCCTGTAAATGCTGTTGTTGGATATTTAAAGCTGCTTGTGTCTGAGTCAAGTTAGTAGTAGCAGTTTCAGTATTAGATTGCGCTCTTTGATACTGCTGACGAGTGGAATGTACTGATGTCCAGATAGCAGAGAGGCGATCGCACACTCGTGCTTGTTCTAGCTGCTGTTTTAAAGCTATAATTTCTGTAGCTTGTTGATTTAAAATATCAATTTCCTGTTGCAAAAGAGCTAAACGCTGGAAACGCTCAAATAATTTTTGCTCAGCTTCCAAAGCAGTTCGCGCATTTTCACATATCTGATATAAATGGGGTAATTCTTGATCTAAATTTGCGGATTGATTAAATTTTTGATTGAATTCCTCAGCCGAAGGTAAATCCGATTTATCCAATCGATCTAGAATTGCCTTACATTCACCCGTAATTAAATTGGCTTGCTTCTCCGCCTGTTCGCGCATCCGCTCAAATATTGTATATCCCGCCAGTTGTCGCAAAATATTACGACGTGCAGCACCTGTACCCTTGAGAAATTCATCAAACTTACCTTGAGGAAGCAGGATAACTTTAGTGAAAGTTTCAAAATTCATCCCTAAAATTTGAGTAATTGAGGCGGTAATTTCTGCTTCCTTTTGTTCCCCAAATGCTTCCCACTCATCATTAACACGCTTGTCTAACTTAAATGTAGACTGAGCAGTTTTAGTACGAAATAACCAAGAGCGAGAAACTTGATACTCAGTTTGATCTACCAAAAAACGCAACGTCACTTGCAATTTTAAGCTACCCTGACTCACTAAATCTTTGGCTGAAGTTTTGCCATCGAATCGCGCTACCCTACCATAAAGCGCCAAAGTCATTGCATCCAATAAAGAAGACTTTCCCGCGCCAGTTTTTCCGGTAATGGCGAATAATTCTAGTTGGGAGAAATCAATCTGTACTCGGTTGCGAAAACTGGTAAAACCTTCTAAAGTTAGTTCAAGCGGTCGCATCGTGCATTTCCTGGTATAGTTCCTCGAACTTAGTTATAACTGCGCGCGTAGGTACGTTTCCTAATTGCTGTTGGTAGTAACGCTGAAATTCCCCCACAGGATCAAGCTTATCCCTAGATACAGATTGTTTCCGATTGTGGGAAGCTTCCAGGTAACGAGGTTCAATATGAATAGCTTGGGGACAAATTTTCCGAATCTTGTCAGCTAATCCAACTTGGGGTGTTTCCAAGTGAATAATTACCTTGAGGAAGCCTGGATAATCGCGCTGGGATTCTAACTCCTCGTAATTGCTCAATTCACATTCGACTACTTTCAAAGGCTTTTGGCAGGAAATTGGGATAAAATCAACTTGAGCAGGCATTCCTGGTTCAATAGTAATTAGGTTAAATCCCTTATCTTCCCCAGCTTCACCAAAATCAACTTGAATTAGAGAACCAGAATAGAAAGCATGGGGATATCCTTCAATCGACTGGCGTTTGTGAATGTGTCCCAATGCAATATACTGAGCTTGGGTAGGGAGACTTTGGCGAGGGAGAGCGTAAGTACCTTTGCAATGAAAATCTTTTTCCGAATTGGCTAACTTAGCACCGTCGATCATAATGTGAGACATCAGGATATTTACACTGTCATCTCGGAAGCTACTAGTTAAATCCCTTAAAAGTAGGCTAACTATCTCTCGGTAGCTTTGAACTTGTTGTAAATCATCCAGATTCCACAATTCATCAGGATCTAACATTCGCCGCTCATTAGCAAACGGCATTGCACCAACACATAGTTTACCGCCAGGTGTATCAAGAGTAATCACACCACCCTCGTCAGCTACACGTGGTTTTCCCAAGGCGTGAACTCCCACAAAAGATAGTAAACTCGACAAACTATCAATTCGTGAAGCTGAATCATGATTTCCTGCGATCGCCACAGCCGGAATTTTAGCAGCTTGCAGATTACAAAAAAACTGATACGCCACCCTTTCCGCTTCCACCGTCGGGTTAAACGTCTCAAAAATATCTCCCGCCACCAAAACCGCATCAACATCCAAATCCTTAGCTTTACCTAACAACTCATCAAGTGCAAATTCAATTTCCTCGGTACGATCCTTACCCTTCAGATTACGCCCCAAATGCCAATCAGCAGTATGAATTAAACGCACAAAATCTCCTCATTATTGATGGTGGGTAATGCCCACCCTACTTTGCTCTGCGCCCTCTGCGCCTTTGCGGTTCGTTAATTAAAGCCTTTTCACCTTAGCCTTAAAACGACTAGTTTCAGCCTCACTCATAAACACCTCCTCCTTACGAGTAGCGTAAGCAGGGAAAGGAAAATTAACCAAAATTGGTGCGGGAACTTCAGGCTGATGAACAAACATTGTGCCGGATTTGAGAAATAAAACACGCTTGCGACAAGAACCTGTGAGAAAATTGTATTCAGGACGTTCAGCCTCAGCCGAGTCTAACCTACCCACTATGCGAATCGCAGCTTGTCCAACTACCCGCCGCTCAACTTCAGAGGCTGTTTGCTGTGCGCCAACCAAAATAATTCCAAGCGATCGCCCCCTTTCAGCAATATCCACCAACAAATCTTTAATCGGGCTACGTCCATCGCGGGGCGCATATTTATTCAACTCATCTAATACAATGAAAATTACAGGTTCTCGTCCCTGTTTTTCTTTTTGAATAAATAGTTTTTGCAACAATACACCCACAACAAATTTTTGAGCGCGGGCGCTGAGTTTATGGATATCAGTAACAGTAAGTTGAGTGGGAGAGTCAAGCGGTTCAAGTTGATATTTAGCAACTTCATCCGGTGATAAATCTCCCCGAATTAAGTGACTAACTTCGCTACTAATGCCATATAAACGCCGAATCATTGCTTCAGCCGTAGCAACAGCATTACGCCCTAACCATTTAGGATCTGTATCGTTCAAAAGTTTGTCTTCTAAAAATGAAACTAAGTCTTTAAATGTCTTAATTTCTGTTTTTAGTTCTTCCCCATATGGTTCGACTTCTAGATGAGCTTGTAGTTTACGGCGTTGAGCTTGGTCGCTATCGTCATTTTCTTCAGCTACTCGTGCTAATCTTTCCTCTACCGTTGTTACCAGGTAGGATAAATTACCTCGATCTAAATCTTCTCCCGTGAATAGGAAACGGAACAGGCGATCGCGGCATAATTCCCGCATACTCCACAAATAAATTGATATGCCTTCTGAACGCTGTTCTAAATCGGAATCTATATTCAGTATACCTTTTTTTGGTGCTGCCCGAAAACTTACACTACCAAAAGGTTGAATTGGCAAATTCATTACGCCATATTTATTTATTCCCTTTTCATTTTCGCTATCGCCGTACTTTTTATTCAGCTTATCTAAAAAGAATAAATCTTCACCCTTGACGTTAAAAATCAATGCCTTGGTGTTAGCACGATGAGAACCAAGAGCTTGAGAATTGAAAATTGAATATAGTAAAAACAAAGCGTAAGATGTTTTAGTAGCAACTCCTGAAACCCCTGATATATTTACATGAGCGCCTTTTTCACCGTTGATAAATGAATAGTTGAAATAAGCCGCATTGCCATTATTCATAATTCCAGCCGGAATCGGAGTATCCATGCTGTCAAAGTACAAAGCACACGCCAATTCCTTATTTAAGGCTAGCTTTACCGGATCGCCTGGTTGAGGTGGTAAATATTCCTCTGGCTCAATTCGTGTTACTTGAACATGAGCAATATAAGATATATTTACTGGTAAAGATCCGTCTTTAACTAAAAAGGTGTCTGTATCAAATTGGGTTCCTTCGTATTGGGTACGAACGTAGTCTACTACACCGTAAAAGTGAACAAATCCCATCCCATCTGGGCGTTGAGTTTGTACTTCTACAACGTCATCTAGCCGCAAAACTTTTTGCGCTGCTACGGCTACCCAAAATTCTAAGGGTGTTGCTTCTTGAGTACCGAGTACAAAGCCGATTGGTTCAGTCATACCATTTTGGATTTTAGATTTTGGATTTTGGATTGAAGAATCTTCCTTTTGCTCCCTCAGCTTCCTTTTGCTCCCTTTTGCTCCCTCTACTCTCTTCTAGCCAGAGTTTAAATTTAGGGTTTGAGATTTTGGGAGGCTAGGAAGTTTTGTACTCTTCGTTTGATTAGTGTTGCGTCTCCCATTTGTCTTCCTAGTTCTTGTTCTAATGCACCTACGGGGGTGAGGTTTTGGGGTGCGCGGGGATCTCTTGAGGGGTGGGAGGCGTATTGAGGGATTAAGTGGGTGGTTTGATTGGCTATTTCTTGAACTGTTTCTAGGGGAATTTCGCTGGATATTTCTAGGCGGACAATGCCATGTAAGGTGTGGTAGTTTTGTTGTGAATGTTGGCTGCCGGATTTTAAGTACCAGGAAAAGCGGGGGCGGTTTTTTTCTTTAATTAGGAAGATGGGCGATCGCTGGAATGGTGATAATTTCCATAGTAAAGCCGCATATTTTTCACTTAAGTAATTTTTGTGCATTGTCTTAACATAGCCCAAAACGAATTGAGGCGAGTGATAAGACAGTCGCCCATCTCGTATTACTAAGGTATCGGTGTAGTCAGCGGCTTGTTGGGCTATTAGTTGCTCCTCTGCTGCTAGCATGGCGTTTTGCACAATTAATCCTCGTACATCAGGAGAATTACTTTGGCTCGGTTTGAGTGGTTCGTAGACTAATTCTGCTTTGCTTCCCAAAGGACAAGGTATACGAGTTAATTCGGCTTCTTGTGCGCCGCCAAAACCCAATACTCGACGGACTTTAATTTGAGTGCAGTTCGCTTGGGGAAGGGATCGATCTACAACGACAGCACCTACGGCAATTGTACCGAAAACTCCGTAAAAAACGTTATTTCCATCCCCACCCACCAAGGGCGCATCTATGCGGCGACAGCCATCGATAAAGATGATGCGCTTGGGTAGCGATCGCAATTCAGGTGAAAAACATTCCCATTCGTCTGTTTCTACAGTAGCATCAACGTCGCTCACTGAAAGCGAAATTTCCCCAAATTGAATTGGAGGCTCATAGTCAGCCCCCCAAGGCTCCACGCGATAGTTGTATTTTCGCCAGAAATCACTCAACAACGCTCTTGTATCCTTACAGTCTATCTTTTTTAATTTCGCTCGAAAATTAAAAAAATTACAACTTTTATAGAATTCTTAAAATCTCTGAAAGTACTAGGGACAATTCCGAATTCTAAAGGTTCGCGCCTCATGTCTGCACACTGCCCATGTGGAATTTGCCCAGTCCAGTTAGACATTCTCAGTGTAAATACAGGCGATCGCTTTTTGGGTAAGCGGAAATTTACGCAAGTTTTTTCTCGTGGAATGCACGGAAAACTTATTGTGTGCATCTACTGAAGGAAATATTTATTTGGTTGGGCATACTAGCTGGTGCAGGTATTTATATATAACTGCGTCATATATTATTTTTTATATAGAACAAGCTGTGAAATCTTTATTCAAAAATTCGAGAGCGATCGCTCCTTCGCGTAACAGTCGAGGTTTACTAGCTAGTAGTCTTGCCCTTTCAATCTGTGCCTTGGGCTATTGGGTGCAGCCTGCTCAAGCTGAAGGTAGTCGTAGTTTGTATCCTAGCACTGCCAATGCCAATGAATTTAGAGCCAATACAGAGTGGTCTACCAAGGTGTATGGTCCTACTGGTGTCACTCCTAATAACTCCCTGCTGCGTCGTACATTGTTGAAAGTGTATGCCAAGACTGGGGAATACATTCTCTTAGGGTCTAGTGCGGTAGGGGTGAATAATGCCGATATCTTGGTATACAAGCCAGGTCGAGTCACAGGTAGGGTAGGTGCTGAAACTATTCCAGGTACAGCTGACTTTAGCTGTAACGCACAGGTAGCATCGACTAGAACCGCGAACCGAGGTAGGATTACCACCCGTGCTATGGAGTTAGCTGGACCCCAAAGTATTACAGGTAACAACAATAACAATGGCTATATCCCTTGTTACTACCAAGCCCCACAAGATGGGATTTACGATGTGGTTATGCTAGGACCGAGTGGAAATAATAGTAATCAAGATGGAGTGCCTACCGCAGAGATCGATCTAACTAGCACGACTAACTTTGATGCCAGTCAAAACACTAGCATTGCGGCTTGGGATGTGACGGTACGCAGCAGTACAACAACTTCCACAACTGATATTAATGGGCGGCTTTTTACCTACTACTTATCCCTGTTTACAGGAGGTAACAGTAGACCTATTAACCCTTCAATCTATCCGGTGACGACGGATGGTTATCGATATCGCACTGATCTGAACGGACTAGATCCGAACGGGTTTCTGGTTTACGGCAACCAGCAGGGCTTTCTAAACAGCGATGGCAAGCCACTCTACCATGATGTTTTGGGTGACGGCGCTCAACTGACAAATCTTCAGGGAGGAACTAACTTTTCCCTGCCTACTTTTCCAATTTTCTTCACTCAAGCTGATACTACAGTACTAACCGCTCTTGGCATACCCATATCACCCATTATTCCAGCTGTAACCAACGCCACTTTTACAGGTACAAACTCAGCTAATAACAGTAATTACAGTTCAGGCGGTACTTTTAACTTTACCAGTAATGTAGCTGGTAAATATGATTTAGTTATCAGCAGAGATGGCAGCAATTTTGACCCTACAGCGGCTCAAAACCGATATATAACAGGGACGACCGCTTCTGGTTCACAACCAGTTAGCTGGGATGGTAAAGACAATAGTGGTAATTATTTCCCTGTTGGCACGAATTACAAAGTTCAGATCGTAGTCTATAGTGGTGAATATCACTTCCCGCTCATAGATGTAGAAGCAAGTTCGGGCGGTCCAAAGTTTACTCTTTTGAATGCCACAAACTCGCTGGGAAATACTGTAGGATTCTACGACGATCGCGGTTATACAACAACAAATGGGACTACTGTCGGTACACCAGGTACTATACTCTGCGGTTCTGGTGCGCCCACTATTGCCTTTGCTAACCCTATCACTGGCTTTGACACTGGCACTAATCAGCGGGCGTTTGGTCCTGCTAACAATACGAACACTTCCTGCACTGGCTCTTTTGGAGATGCTAAAGGACTTGACATCTGGACTTATTTTCCTAGTACTTTCCAAACAACCAACTTTAATATCGTAGCGCCCGACCTAACGATCACCAAAACTCATACAGGTAATTTCATCAGAGGCTCGACTGGCACTTACACTCTCGCTGCTACCAACTCTGGCACTGCTCCGACAAGCGGACAAGTGACAGTAACTGATACTTTACCTACTGGGTTGACTCCTACAGCAGCAAGCGGTACAGGTTGGAGTTGTCCAATTTCAGGTCAGACTGTCACCTGTAGCCGCAATGATGTCCTTAACGCTAATTCCAGTTATCCAGCTATTACCCTTACTGTGAATGTTGCGGCGAATGCTGCTAGTAGCATCACCAACACAGCAAGTGTCTCTGGTGGCGGCGAAACTAATACCACTAATGACACTGCTAACGATCCAACAACAATAATATCTGCTTCCCCTCGACTGACGCTAGTGAAACGCATCACAGCCATCAACAACAACAGAACTAAAAATCCGAACGACAATACGCCCTTAAATACGTTCGTTGACGATCCAAATTCAACGGCTGATAATGACCCGAATTGGCCTACCCCTAGTACTTATCTTATAGGGGCGATTAATGGCGGTAAAGTCAAGCCTGGTGATGAGGTGGAATACACCATTTATTTTCTGGACAATCAAGCACCAGCCTCAAATGTCTCTATTTGCGATTTAGTGCCAACTTATGAAACTTTGGTATTGACTGGGTATAACACAGCTTCACCTTACCCCACCGAATCTGGTGCAATACCTACTGATACCGGAATTGCTTTAGCTAATGATGCAAACACGCTGCCCACTCTACCTACAGTTTATTTGACAAATGTAGGTGATAGCGATCGCGGTCGCTATTACCCACCCAATGACCCTGGTACGCCCTCTACCTGCAAAGACACACAGGGTAATGCAACGGCATCTGGTGCAGCTGCCAATACAAATGGCGCGGTTGTGGTTGATGTAGTTAAGGGTACAGGTGCAGCTAATCAGTTACCCTTCGCAACTGCACCAGGTACTCCACCTAATTCTTACGGATTTATCCGCTTCAAAGCCAAGGTGAACTAAGGTATAAAACTATCGGTATCTACGCCCATCTCTCGTAAACGCGCCGCTAGAAGTTCAGCACGTTGACGTTCAACCTCAGCACGTTGACGTTCAACCTCAGCACGTTGACGTTCAATCTCAGCACGTTGTTCGGCTATTGTCGCTCGTTCGCTTTCTTGCTGTGCCACTTCTTCTGAGGTGGTTAGCCTTCTGCCTTCCCAGTCATACCAGTATAACCATTCCCGCGTCCGTCCCAGATACGTCCCTCGCTCTTTTCCAATTCCTAAGCCAATTTCCGGCATCCATATCGGTTCCCCAGTTTGCAGCACATACTGCCCTTCAACCAAGCGATAAACCTCAAAAGATTGTCGTTTTCGCCGCTTTCCACGTCCTGGCGCATAAATTACATAGTACAAGATGCCTAATTGGGCATAGGCAATCTTTTTCTGTTCGTACTCGCCGCTATAGGTTTTGGAAACTACCTCTAGCGCCCACAAAGGAACTACGTTATCCTCTTCCCATAAGACATAGCTCAAACGCCCCTCTTCACCGATAAATCGCTCGACACCCAAGCTCAAGAAACCATCTGGTACTAGCGGCGGTTCTCCTGGGGTATGATAAATTCCCATATCTACCCCGAAAAACCAGTCTGTACGCTCTGACCATACCAAAGCTAAAATCGCTTCCAACAGGTTTGGTATTAAATTTTGCAGTTCGTTATCCACAGGGGTATCGTCAGAATCAGGCAATTCGGCTGAGGTAGGCAGACACTCTAAGGGGTTGTAGTGTAGCATGACGCGCTTTACAGGGGACTGACTGTAACTCATTCAGTTAACTGTTAACTGCGAGCGATCAAATTACTACTAATGATACAGGTTTTCGTGCTGTTGATGACAGTATTTTGATTATTGATGTTTTGCTTATTATTACAAAAATACTATTGATTTTATTAGAAATCAAATTCAATTAAAATCAAAGCGTCAAGAATTTAAATTGCATTTTTACAAAATTAAATTTATCGGTATTCAATTTAGCGAATGGTAAAAATCATGATTAGAAAAGTTAGTTTTTTGTTACTTTGGTTAGGATTTGTTAGTTATGCATTCTTGCTAGCTCCTCCGAATCAACCAGACACATTTGAGCTAATTAAAAATCTTTCAACGGGTAAGTGGGAAGGTATTAATCCTCTAGTGGTGTCTCTATTTAATATTATGGGTGTCTGGCCCATGATCTACAGTTGCTTGCTATTTATTGATGGCAAAGGACAAAAAATACCCGCTTCGCCTTTTGCAACTTTATCTTTTGGAGTGGGAGCGTTTGCGCTGTTACCTTATTTGGCATTGCGCGAACCAAACCCTAATTTTACAGGAAAAAAGAATTTATTTCTGAAAATACTAGATTCCAGATTGACTGGGATTGTCTTAAGTATAGGTGCGATCGCTCTTGTTGTCTATGGTTTAAACGGCGATTGGAGCAATTTTGTTGGGCAGTGGCAAACCGATCGTTTCATTCATGTCATGAGTTTAGATTTCTGTCTACTTTGTCTATTATTTCCAGCACTATTAGGAGATGATATGGCACGGCGGGGAATGAAAAAAGGAGCGATATTTTGGCTGACAGCACTAATACCGCTTTTTGGTCCTCTAATTTATCTATGTGTGCGATCGCCTCTAGCATCTGCTAGAGGGGAAGTATCTGCTAGTCAACAGCCTGCGACGAATTAAGAGTAATTCCCCTTTAGTTACCCCCTTATCAGGGGGAAGGGGGATCTAAATCTCTCGTTCCCAAGCGAGAGCAAAAAAAACAAAAAGTGAATAGTATTTAAACCACAGATAAACACAAACGATTTCAATCAGTTTAATATGGCTAGAAAAATTGCATTGTGGCTGATATGGGCTGGATTTATTGCTTATGTCGTGTTTTTTGCTCCGCCACTTCACTTAGCAGAAACATTGACGCTGCTAAGAAAGATTTTGACATTTCAATGGGCAGATATTAACCCAATTATCTTATCTTTATTCTCTCTAATTGGCGTTTGTATATTCCTCTACAGCAGTGTTTTATTTTTCGATGGCAGAATGCAAAAGATTCCTTTTTATCCTTTTGCTATAGCATCCTTGGGTTCTGGTGTAATTGGTTTGATTCCATATTTAGCATTGCGAGAAGCAAATCAAGAGTTTACAGGAGAAAAAGATGCCTTTTTAAAACTACTAGATTCTCGCTCAACTGGTATTTTTGTAACCCTGTTTACCCTTGGGTTACTAGGATATGGCATAATAGCTGGAGATTGGGGAGATTTTATCGCGCAGTTTCAAAGCGATCGCTTTATTAATGGTATGAGTTTGGCATTTTGCCTGTTCTGCTTATTATTCCCCACAGTCCTAGGCGATGATATGGCGCGTCGTGGTTATCTCAGCAATTCCCAACTGTTTTGGCTAATAGCAATAGTACCACTGCTAGGACCACTTGTTTATTTGTGCTGGCGACCTGCGTTACGGACAAGTAGCGATTAGCTTTTAGCGGTTGCGAGAACGCGAGAACGCGAGAACGCTGTTGCGAGAACGCTGTTAGAGCAATTCTATCGCAAATGTGAAATTTGATTCTTTGGTGGGCATGGGTGGCATACCAATTACCAATCTAGCTCCACAGTATATTTAGTACCCGTGTACTATGAAAGAAAGGGTTATTGCTATCAAACGTTAGAAAAGAGCGAGGATGCAAAAAAAACGAAATATTGTGCGGCGGTTGAGGCAAAACCTTAGCCAAGTTTTTGCCGTCTTTCAGTACACTGGTAGGGCTGTAGAATTAGTATGGACAACAAGCCGCCTTCTAACAATCATCCTTGCGGTTCTGACTTTGGTGGCTGGTTTATTACCAGGTGCGATCGCATACGTTGGGAAGTTGATTGTTGATCAGGTGGTTTCGGCTTCACACTCAGGGTTAGAACGCGATCGCCTCTATGCTTTGGGCTACCTTGCAATAGAAGCGGTTGCAGTTGCATTACTTGCAGGTAGTCAACGCGGACTTACGGTAAGTCAGTCTTTGTTGCGGGTACTGTTAGGACAAAAGGTAAACGTCCTGATTTTGCAAAAGGCTTTGACACTCGATTTAGTTCACTTCGAGGATTCGGAATTTTACGACAAGATGACACGGGCGCGGCGAGAAGCATCTAGCCGTCCTTTGTCCCTAGTCAGCCGCACTTTCAGCATAGTACAAAATATTATCTCCCTAGTCACCTATGGTTGGCTACTGCTACAGTTTTCATTTTGGACAGTAGCAGTGCTGTTACTGTCAGCTTTGCCTGCATTTATAGCTGAAACACGGTTTGCAGGGGAAGCTTTTCGTTTATTCCGCTGGCGTACTCCAGAAACACGAGAGCAGAATTATTTAGAATTCCTGCTGGCTAACGAATCCCCAGCAATGGAGGTGCAGCTATATCAATTGGGCTCAAAGTTGCTAGAACGCTACCATTCGATCTTTAATCGGCTGTTTGGTGAAGACAGAGATTTGACGATCAAGCGGGGAGTATGGGGATATCTGCTAAGTTTGCTAAGTACGGCTGCATTTTATATTGCCTATGCTTGGATTGTAGTCGAAGCGATCGCAGGAAGGATCTCCTTGGGAGACATGACAATGTATCTGACGGTTTTCCGACAGGGACAAACTACGTTCTCAAATACTCTCACATCCATTGGGGGAATGTATGAAGACAACTTGTATTTGTCTAACCTTTATGAGTTTCTCGAACAGGAAATTCCCAAACCAACAGGTAAAGCAACTAAGGGTTTAGTTTTTGGGGATGGAATTCGATTTGAAAATGTGTCGTTTAGATATCCAGGTAATCTGCAACCAGCCTTAAAAAATGTCTCGCTGCATTTGCAACCTGGAGAAAAACTGGCGATTGTAGGGGAAAATGGTTCTGGGAAAACTACTCTGATTAAACTGTTAACCAGACTCTATACACCAGATGAAGGGCGCATCTTACTCGATGGGTTAGATTTGCAAGAATGGAATATTGAAGTATTGCACAAACGAATTGGTGTGATCTTTCAAGACTTCGTGCGCTACCAATTCAGCGTAGGCGAAAATATCGGTGTGGGAGATGTGGAACACCTGGAAAATAAAGCCAAATGGCAGACATCAGCAGAAAAAGGCATGGCGCAACCTTTCGTTGAGCTTCTTCCTGAAGGCTTTCAGACGCAGCTAGGACGATGGTTTAAAGGCGGACAGGAACTATCTGGGGGACAGTGGCAGAAAATTGCTCTTTCCCGTGCTTTTATGCGTACCAAAGCTGATATTTTGGTGCTGGATGAACCAACAGCAGCGATGGATGCAGAGGCTGAGTACCAAATTTTTGATCGTTTGCGATCGCTTACTCAAAAACAGATGGTGATCCTAATTTCTCATCGCTTTTCGACTGTCAGGATGGCAGATAAGATTGCGGTTCTAGCAGCCGGAGAACTGGTAGAACAGGGTACTCATCAGGAATTATTGCAGGCTGGGGGGCGCTATGCTAGACTTTTCCAACTGCAAGCGGCGGGATATCGTTAAGGTTATGTGTCGAGTGCTTCGGGCGACCGCGCACAGGCGCGAAGTGTAGGGGCGGGTTCACCTATATATTTGTAGACAAAGGAAATATCTCGTTAACCCGCCCTTACAAAGTGAGGAGTGAGGAATGATTGAAACATCTCACCTTTGTAATTCAAACCATTGAAGAGATTTCCCTAAATGCATGGTCATCTTTACAACAAATATTGTACGATGGCTGGATTTTAAGGTTTGCTAACGGTTATACCAAAAGAGCTAATTCTGTCAATCCAGTCTACATAGGTACTAAAGATGTTTATGAAAAAATTGCCAGATGTGAACAAATTTTTTCTGATAAAAACCTCAAGCTTATTTTCAGGATAACGCCTCTTGCTCATCCAGAAAATCTAGATGTAATTCTGGCAGACGCTGGATTTGAAAAAAAAGATGTCGTAAGTGTTCAAGTCTTAAATTTGGTGTCATTTACACCTCAGACAACAGGTGAAATCAAAATCTGGGAAGAATTTTCACACGATTGGCTGGCTAGCTTGATTAGCTTGGGTGGTGTAACGCTTGAGGCACAAGATTCACTTGCAGGCATTTTACATAACATTGCCGTAAAAAAGTGTTTTGCAGTTTTACTGCATGAAAATCAAGTTGTCTCCTGTGGGTTGGGAGTTTTGGAAAACGATTACATTGGACTATTTGAGATTATCACTGCTAAAAATGAACGCCGGAAAGGATTTGCAAAAAAACTAATATTGCAGATTTTAGATTGGGGTAAACACAATTGTGCTAAACAAGCATATTTACAAGTAGAAATAAATAATGAGCCTGCATTAAATCTTTATTCAAAACTATGCTTTAAGGAAGCTTACCAATATTTTTATAGAATTAAAGTTACAGGCAAAGGCGGTTGAATTAAATATTTTATAAGTATGCCACCCATGCCCACCATCCAAATAATTTGTGCCTGATTGAAATAAAGTTTTAGTTATGCCTGATTGAAATAAAGTTTTAGTATGCCACCCATGCCCACCTTACAAAGAATTTGTACCAGATGGAAATAAAAAATTAAGAATTATTAAAACTGTAAACGAGTTAACTGCTAGAGCCTCACAATCATTAGAAACTATGAATGGTGAAAGAGAAAAAAAACATGATATCACCTTCTCAAGATTCCACAAACAAACCCAACAGACTCCGCACAACATTAACAGAGCAAGAGATTATCCACCAAACTCAAGCGGAGCTAGTAGCATTAATCCGAGTTACAGCCTATGAGACGATTGAAAATTGGCAGCAACCAGTCCGTCTTGGTAATTGGAGCGGTACTTTAGAAAGCGAAATTTATCACCTTTTGTGGTAAAATAGTTTGACTTGTGGAATTATTAATTTTGTCACTAAGGAATAGTGCTAAAAAACTTGGGTTAAATCTGTAGCAAGAAGCCAAAGCCATCCCAGCAAGCTAGTTTGAAATAAGATTCACTAGCGATTAGGGAGACACTCATGCTACATCGCGGGGATCCAGCAGGACTAATTGTGATTACGCCGACTCATGCTTGGGTTGCTGGCTGTTTGGCACGAGCGTGGGGAAATGACACCTTTGGTTCGTTTGCACCCAAAGAAGTTTGTCTGGGAGCAGAACAGCACGATATCGGCTGGCTGGTGTGGGAAAATATGCCCACTTTAAACCCAAATACAGGCTATCCCCATAGCTTTATGGAAGTTCCGACAGAAGTACACGTAGGCATTTGGTCTGGTGCTAAACAGTTCATTCTACCCTTTGGTAGGTATGCGGCGCTGCTAGTCTCGCTTCATGGTACTGGGTTATATGAGCGCTTCAGACGATGGCAGAATTCGCCTAAATCAACTCAGGAGGAGGTGCAAGAATTTCTCGCGCAAGAGAAAGTTTTTCAGCAACAGCTCACTACCAATCTTCTAGAATAACCCTACTATGCACCGTATGCAACATCGGAAACAGTAGAGCGCAACCGCTCTCTAGTGGCTGTTTGGGACAGTCTCTCGCTAGCTTTGTGTATGGGGTTGCGTAAGGAGCAGCATTTCGATCGCGTACCTACAGCTGACAGTGAAACCACACTTACCATAACTCCAGCCAATGATGACATGACGCACATAAAAGTTTATCCCTGGTGTTTTCAAGACAGCCAGGTAAAACTTGTGTATGAGGGGCGGTTACTGCGAGAGCAGTTTAGAGATGAAACAACGATGCGTACTGCGCTTGCAAGTGCAAAGTAGGTGACGATTACCACGATCCTTAGTCCATCTTGATAGCTTGTTAAGAGGGGCTAGAGGAACTAGGGGCTAGGGGCTAGAAGGGAGCAAAGGGGAGATGGGGAGGCTGGGGGATCTGAGGAATTAACTATTCACAACTTCACAACTTCACAACTCCTATTTCCTATCTCCAGCAATTGTGCATTAGCCTTTTTCACTGGTTTGATTAACGTCACCGCTAATCAAGGTTCGCACTAAAGTCCAGGTTGTCCATAAAAATGCTGAACCCAAAAGGACAATCATTAATAAGGCTAAGCCAGAAAAAGGCGCTATTAATGAAATTAGTATCAAGCCCAACAGCAAAATCATCAGTAATGGATTTCTCATCTGGGAATCCTTGCGCTCAATAAAATTGAAACGTAATATATCCACCTCTCTACATAGGTTATATGGTGGGGCAGCGAGTTGACCTCTAGCTAAAGTGAGTAGTCAGGAGGTGAGGAGTCAGGAGCCTGGAGACCCACGACAGGAGACAGAAAACAGAAGTTGTGAAGTCAGGAGTTGTGAAGTCAGCAGGTGAGGAGTCAGGAGATAGAAGTCGTGAAGTTGTGAATATTTAATTCTTTCATCTCACCCTGCTGCCCTGCTAAAGTGCTCCCCCTGCTCTGTTTTGACTCCTTAACGCACAGATTCAGTCAGTTGTTTTATGGGTAGGGATTGCACAAGGCTAAGGTTTAATGGGGCTTGACTAATAGCTTGGGCGTAGGCGGAGCTAAGGTAGAAGCGGTATTGGGTATTTTTAGCAATATAAGTTTGGAAGAAAGCTACACTTAAGGCATTGACGTAACGACGTGCGATCGCAGGAGTAGGACCAATTGCTTTATCAGGTACAGCGATCGCTTGAGTGTCCCGCTCTGTCTCACCAATGGTAGAAAAATGAGTTGCACGTTCAATTAAGACAAAATATTTTTCTAAGGTAGTTAACCAAGAAAAGGGCAGTATTTGTTCTGGTAAGGCTGGTGCAATCGTATCAGAGCTACCGCTGACAATCATGACTGGAATTTGAATTTGTCGCAGTCCAGTTTGACCAAAGATGCTGCTAGCGATTGGGTTAATTGCAATTACTGCCTTAACTCTTCGATCTTGTAAATTATATTCGGTAGAAGGTAGGCTAGTCGCTCGACACTGGAGCAGGAGAGATACATTCCAAATATCATGGCTATTTTTGCAGTCTGTTTGCAATTGATTAAAGTTTAGCCTAGCACCAGCTAAAGCTAATGCTGTGTAGCCGCCCAAAGATTGACCAACTACGCCAACCTGTTGCAGATTGAGCCGAAAGTTGGAGTTAGAAGCGTCCAAACGCTGCAATTGGTCGAGCAAATATTTCACATCCAAAGGACGGTTGATAAATTCGTTTGGTTCTGCTACTTCGTTGGCTCGCCCAGAAAATAGCGATCGCAATTGTTCAGCGTTACTACCTGGATGCTCTGGAACTGCAACTGCAAAGCCATAACTTGCTAGTTGCTCAGCTAAATAGATAAAGCTATTGCGATCAGAACCTAAACCATGAGAAATGACAATGACAGGGAAGGAAGGCGAGGGGCGAGAGGCGAGAGGCGAGAGGCTGGATTGTATGTTAGTTTCAGAGTTTTTACTACCACTAGGCAATTTCTCCTCGTACCTCGTGCCTCGTGCCTCTCGTCTTAGTTGTTGGGGAATATAGATATCGGCAAAAAAAGTGCGATGCCTTGTGGCATCATATAGCTTTAATGTTTGCTTGTTCCAGCTAAAAACACCTCGCCCTCGCAAGTCTAATACTTGGGAAAAATCAACTGGTGGCTGGTTAGTTGTGGCGGCGGTTGATTGTCTAGATATAAGAGCGATCGCTTGACGGGTTTGGTTAACTAGTGATTCTAGCTGATCGGCTATCTGGAGGCTACGTCCTAAATTAATTCGTATACTGCGGGTTGGAAACTTCTCCAGCACATTGAGCAGTGTTAAACCGTCTTGATCGGCTGCTGCTAAAATCAGTGCTGCGCGTAGGGCATAGAAACCAGGTTGACGGGCTTCGGTTTGAACTACTTCTCCCAGCCGTTCCAACAATGTCTCACCAATTGGCGTGTAGAGAAACTGCGATACTGCAACTTGATTTAATTCAACCCGTGACAACAACACCCGCCGCAATTGTGCTAACCGTTGCGGGCTAACATATTCTGCGTAGGTAGCTAAGTCGTCATCAAGTTTGCCCTCTTTAGCATAGGTTTCGAGCGACGCAACAGAAATTGTTCGCTCTATAGCGCCGTAGGAAAAATAAATTTTTTCGGCTGCCAAAGTAGAATTAGTCATCACTGCATTTGGCAGCAGCCAAAAGCCCAAAGCACCTAGCAATACTCCTTGCCAATTCATCCCAAGTTTTATTTTGTGGCGAGTGGCTAGGAGCATTGTAAAACAATGCCCCGACTGGCGATTTGTTGTTTACAAGGTTCACAATTTCGGATCAGATGCTTTGGGCGATCGCACATAGCAAGAAAAAAATGAGTAAGTGCTTTCTACAGTCTAGAGCGATCGCACAAAAATGAGTGATTCCGACTTTGCTAGCCACAACTGGCTGACAGCATTTTAGATTTTAGATATTTAACTGTAGCAGGCGTAAATTAAAACGGTATAACAACTACAAATCCAAAAATGATACCCTTGACAAATTCCTTTATTTATAGTACATAAACTCCTCTAGCAGCTTAAGACTAGAGGAGTTATTACTGATCGCAAATACCTGCTTTTAGACTTAGACCATACCACCAGCGGCTTGAAACCTAGCTCTCGCCCGTTTAAAAGCGCTATTGGCTTGAATTTGCTCTTGACGAGTAGCATTTTGAGTTTGATTCAACTTAGCTTGTGCTTCGTTGTAAGCAGCGCGGGCAGCTTCTAAATCAATTGCGTCGCCGCGTTCAGCGCCGTTGACGAGAATCGTCACTTCGTTATTTTCCACTTCGACAAATCCACCCATAAGAGCGATCGCTACCCAGCTAGAGTTTCTACTGGGGCGAACTCGCATTACAGCGGTATCAAGAGCAGACAACAGAGGCGCGTGTCCACTTAGAATACCTAGCTGACCAGTTGTACTGGGTAGAATCACTTCTTCAGCTGTAGCATCCCAAACAGTCTTGTCTGGTGAAATTACACGAACAGTCAATGTCATATCTAGTGAGTAGAAAAGTAGTGAGTAGTAAGTAGTGAAGGGTATAAAGTAAGTCACTAGTGACTAGTTTTTTCTAGCCACTAGTTCCACGAGCTTCCACGAGCTTCCACTAACCTTTGAGCTTTTCGGCTTTGGCGATCGCTTCATCAATATTGCCGACCATGTAGAAAGCCTGCTCTGGCAGGTCATCCAATTGACCAGACAAAATCATCTTGAAGCCTTTAATTGTGTCATCCAGCTTCACATACTTACCAGGAGAACCAGTAAACACTTCTGCCACGAAGAAAGGCTGGGACAAGAACCGCTCAATCCTCCGCGCCCGTGCCACTGTCAACCTATCATCTTCAGACAATTCATCCAAACCCAGAATAGCGATGATATCCTGAAGTTCTTTATAGCGCTGTAGCGTTGATTGTACAGCACGAGCAGTGTTGTAGTGATCATCACCCACTACATTAGGCTGTAACATCGTAGAAGTAGAACCGAGTGGATCTACAGCCGGATAAATGCCCTTAGCTGCCAAACCACGAGACAACACAGTTGTTCCGTCGAGGTGAGCAAAGGTAGTTGCTGGTGCGGGGTCAGTCAAGTCGTCCGCAGGTACATATACAGCTTGAATAGAAGTAATCGAACCTTCATGGGTGGAAGTGATCCGCTCTTGCAGTTCACCCATGTCTGTAGCCAGAGTTGGCTGATATCCCACAGCAGAAGGCATCCGTCCGAGTAGCGCCGACACTTCCGAACCTGCTTGCACAAATCGGAAAATGTTGTCGATAAATAGCAGTACGTCCTGCTTATTCACATCTCGGAAGTACTCTGCCATTGTCAGCGCCGATAGACCAACCCGCATTCTAGCTCCAGGTGGTTCATTCATCTGACCATAAACAAGCGCAATCTTTGACTCGTTGAGGTTATCTTTATTGATTACCCCAGATTCCATCATTTCGTTATAGAGGTCATTTCCCTCACGGGTGCGTTCACCCACCCCACCAAAGACGGAAACTCCACCGTGTTCGGTAGCGATGTTATTAATTAGCTCCATCATGATTACGGTTTTGCCGACACCTGCACCGCCGAACAAACCTATTTTCCCACCACGACGATAGGGAGTGAGTAAATCAACCACTTTGATCCCAGTTTCAAACACAGACGGTTTGGTTTCCAGTTCTGTTAATTTGGGTGCAGAGCGGTGGATGGGTAATTTTTCTTCTGTATTTACAGGTCCCCTGTTGTCTACGGGTTCGCCTAGGACATTGAAAATCCGACCCAGAGTTGCTTTACCAACTGGTACGCTAATGGGTGCGCCAGTATCAACCACTTCCATGCCACGAATCAGACCGTCAGTGGAAAGCATGGACACTGCTCGCACCTGGTTATCACCTAGTAGTTGCTGCACTTCGCAGGTGACAGATACTTCCGATCCTGCTTCATTAGTGCTTTTGATAATTACAGCATTGTAGATCGCTGGCATTTTGCCTTCAGAAAACTTCACGTCTACAACGGGACCAATGATTTGTGTAATGTAGCCAATATTTGTTTTCTCTGCGGTTGTAACCATTCTCTCGCCCAAGTTTTAATTTAGCTATGTTTGTGATCTGGCGGACAGTTTTTCATGATGTGAAGTACCTTGCCCACAAGAGGTATCGGCTTCCCAGACTCAGCTGCCCGAAGGGGTCTTACTACTGATAATCCTAGTCTTGCAATATGCTGATGGGGCGTTAATTCCGACACTTCCTGCCCTCCTGGGGCATATTTTACTACTGACGTGATTGTTACTTCACCCTTGAGGATGAGGTATTCCCGCCTAAAGGATAAAAATTGCCCTTTTCCAGATTACCACCGATAGGCTTCACACAGTCATAAGTCGCGTTTGTGAGGAAGTCGTTTGGTAAGGAAGTTAGAAGTCGCGCATTCGGAATTCTCCCCATCTTGTCCATCTTCCTCTTTCCCCCTCTCTTTCTTGAGGTAAGTAAGAGCGCCCACAGTGGGCAGCTTGTTTTAAGCTAACAGCTAATCGCTAATCGCTAATCGCTTTTATTCGCCGAATGGGTAGGTTAGCAATTAAAGCCGTTGTCCGTTGATTATTCTCTAGGGCAAATTCCAATCCTTCGCTGTCCAATTCTACGTAGCGACAGACGACTTCTATAATTTCCTGCCGCATTTTATCGATCATCTGCGGGCTAAGGTCAGTCCGGTCGTGGGAAATTACTAATTGCAGTCGTTGTTTAACTTGAGAGCGACTGCTGTCTTCCTTGGAAGAACCGGGGAAAAGTCGGTCTAGAAATTCGCTAATCATGGTATTGGATGCAGGTTTGTTAATTGCTTAAATCTGCTTAAATCATCTTTGGCCACAACAACTTACGCAGGCGAGATAAAAAGCTTTCGTGGACAGGATGCAGATCCAAAAATTCTACTTTTTCTCCTTCTAATCTACGAGCAATGTTGTCAAACGCTTTACCTGCCATAGAAGGATCTTCGGCTAATACTAAGGGTTCGCCTCGATTGGTTGAGACGATCACGCGCTCGTCTTCCGGTACTACTCCTATTAGCCCAATTGCCAGCAGTTCTTGCACGTCCTGTACTGACATCATGTCATTAGCCTGCACCATTACGGGACGTAGGCGATTTACAATTAGTTGAATTTGCTTGATTCCTTGCGCTTCTAGCAAACCGACTACTCGGTCAGCGTCCCGTACTGCTGCAATTTCTGGTGTAGTGACAATTAAAGCTTCAGAGGCTGGGGCGATCGCATTTTTAAACCCCATTTCTATCCCCGCCGGACTGTCTATTATAATATATTCATAACTTTTTGTCAAGGCTTCGATCAGTTGTTTCATCTGATCTGGACTCATTGCCTCTTTATTGCGATTTTGGGCAGCTGGTAGTAGCACCAATTTCGGTTCCCGCTTATCTTTTACCAAGGCTTGTTCTAAGCGGCATTCTCCGGTGACTACTTCGATCGCGGTATAAACTACTCGGTTTTCCAGTCCTAGCAGCAGATCCAAATTTCTGAGTCCAAAATCTGCATCTACTAGGGCAACAGATCGCCCCAGGCGGGCTAGTGCCATACCCAAATTGGCAGTAACGGTAGTTTTACCCACCCCTCCTTTGCCGGACGTAGTGACAATAATGCGAGTCATGATTTTGATAAAAACTGGGATTTAGAAAAATCAGCCGCTTTGGTAATGCGGATTCCTTCAGGTGTCACGTAGGCTATTTCAGGATAAAACTGAGTTGGCATAGTTGTTGGCGCTCTTGCTACAAAATCAGCAATTCGTAATTGCGTTGGTTCCATTTGGAGTGCCATGATTAGACACTTGGAATTACCGCTAGCACCTGCATGGGCAACTCCTCGCAGTCGTCCCCAGACTAAAATATCTCCATCTGCTATCACAATACCACCTGGGTTGAGATCCCCCAATACTACTACGATACCCGCATGGCGAATTTCTACGCCGGAACGTATGGTCATTTGGAGATACAAGGGTTCGCTCAGGGGTATAGGGGTGAGAACGGGCGAATTGATCGCATTTACCGAATTAGCTTGTTGTTCAACGCAATAGCCAGCCGTAGCAGCTGCTACAGCTGTTTGACGACGGTTAGTGTAAACACGCTTAAGCTGAAGTTGGACTTCAGATAAAGCGTCTGCTAAAGCATGAAGTTGTCGTCCATCCAACAGCCGATCCGCCGCCATCAATTCTACTGTTGTATTTGGTTGCCAAAAGCGATCGCCACCCTGTAACCGTTGCTTCAACTGTAGCCAAATGTCAGACCAACTACTACCAGCAGCAGTCGATTCCGCTTCTGGTGGCAAAGTTAATATTAGCCGTCCCTCCTCACTTTTCAAGCGAACTTGCAGATTACCATTTACCTCAGATGGGGGCGAGGCAAATGTTGAAACAATTTCTGGGAGGACAGAATCAGAAGTCATGCACTGGGGGCAGCTACAAGTAAGTACGACTAATTTAACTGCATACCAT
The DNA here is from genome assembly GCA_964248365.1 of uncultured Chroococcidiopsis sp. Lineage (GTDB taxonomy): Bacteria > Cyanobacteriota > Cyanobacteriia > Cyanobacteriales > Chroococcidiopsidaceae > Chroococcidiopsis. Next base: position 29,357 of record CAXTYC010000025.1, read on the forward strand.
ATTTACACTAGCTATAACTCAAAACTTCTACATTAAGTTACCAATGATCTTAGGGGAACTAGGGGAACCAGGGGAACCAGGGGCTAGAGGAACTAGAGGAACCAGAGGAACCAGAGGAACTAGAGGCTAGAAGAGGATGGGGGGCAGGGGGTGACAACCAAAAGGGGGAAAGAGGGGGATTTGAATACTTCCCCTTGTCCCCTTGTCCCCTTGTCTCCCTGCTCCCTTTGCTCCACGAGGCGATCGCGTGGCTCCAGAGGCTCCCCCTGCTCTCTTCCTAAGGAGGAAGACACTGTAAAGTTGAACAGATTAAAGTTTGAGCATAAGCGCTTGAAATAGGCAAAAATAGCCAAAAGATGGAGGCAGCGTTGTGCGTTTAGGGCAATGGCTCGGTTTACTCGCCCTGGTTATCTCTCTTTACATTCTGTGGCAAATCCAGCAAATTGTTTTACTGGTTTTTGCCGCTGTAGTTTTGGCAACAATATTAAACCGAGTCGTGCGATTTTTGCAGCGATACCGAATTAAACGCGGTATTGCGATCGCTATTACAGTTTTGCTTTTACTAGCCTTAATCGTTGGCTTTTTCGCTGGAATCGTACCAAGTTTTCTCGATCAATTACAACAATTAATCAAGATCTTGCCGACGCTAACAGATAGAGTGCGATCGTGGATTGACTGGGTACAAAGTCGAATCCCAGGAGGAATAGCCGAGAACTTCCAAGGAATTAATTCTCTGACTCAAAACCTACAAACTTGGATAGGTAGGCTACTTGGCAACTTTCTTGTCATCATCAATAACTCGCTTGCCGCTGTCGTTAACTTTTTGCTATTTTTAGTTTTAACCATAATGACATTGGTCAATCCCACCCCATACCGCCGCGTTTTTATCCTTGCCTTTCCTGCTTTCTATCGGCGACGAGTTGAGGAAATATTAGATGAGTGCGAAACATCTTTGGTAGGTTGGATCAAAGGTACTCTGATTGATATGCTCGTCATCGCTGTCTTGAGCTATATTGGTCTGCTGCTTTTGCAAGTGCCACTGCCGTTAGTCAATGCTGCTTTAGCAGGATTATTAGAATTTATTCCTAACGTTGGACCCACTCTTAGTGTAATTCCACCCGCACTGCTTGCTTTGACAGATGAGCCGTGGAAAGCAATAGCAGTGATAGTTTTATATGTTGTGATTCAGCAGTTTGAAAGCCTGATTTTAGTGCCTTTAGTTATGGCACAACAAGTGTCTTTACTCCCAGTCTTTACCATTTTGGCAGTGGTAGTTTTCGCTAGTTTGTTTGGATTTTTAGGTTTATTTCTCGCCATTCCCTTGCTAATTGTCACTCAGATTTGGTTAAAAGAAGTTTTAGTGAAGGATGTTTTGAATAAGTGGCAAAGGAAGGAGGATAAGGAGGACAAGCATACAAGAGGAAATGAAGTATGAGTGGTAAAACTTAAAAAATTTATTTTTATGGGGGGCAGGCGAGCGCTCCAAAAAATGTAGTAATTGAGCTTTGTTGATAGAGTAAATTTATTTATTTTTAAAACAATTCATACTTGCTAAAAAAAGTGTATGCTACCTATCTATATATTTTTTTAGATGCTATTTTATAGAAATGATATAGAGAAAATTTCTGAATAATGCACTGATATGGAACGCTCTTTAAAAATATTTTGGGTATCACCAAAAAATATACGGAAAAATTCTAGATCATGTGCCAGATAGGATATATACGGGAAATTTCCGTATAATAGCGAGTTAGATGGTTAGCCGTAACTGTTTGGCTTCACGTTCCATGAGAGGCAGTGATGTGATTACTTCAGGCTTGCAAAAGAAAATCTCGAACAACTTCTGCAACAACTTGTGCTAGGTTGCAGGGGACAGCATTGCCTATTTGCCTGTAGATCGAGCTTTGTGTGCCGATAAACTGGTAATCATGTGGAAAGGTTTGTATTCTTAGTGCTTCGTCAACTGTCAATCGTCTAAGTCTTTTAGGTGCAGCTTCTATTGGTAGTGGTTTTCCCCCTTTCATCAAGTAAGAGTGATACCATTCAACCCAGCTATCTTGGTCAAAATAGCAATGGTCTTCATCAATAATTGGTGTTTTATTCCCACCCATAGAAGCATGGAGAGCGCATGAGTATCCATCAGGATTTAATGGTCTTCCTTGACCATTGAACAACATTCCTGCATAGGGAGATCGTCGCATTACAGGCTTTGCGGCGATAGTAACTTTTGCATTGCATATCCGCTGATTGTTCTGGGAACCTGCCACACCTAGAGGTGAAACGATATCTCTAACTGTTGGAGCTTGCTTCTTATATCGCTCGAACTGTGCCTCTAAATCACTAATGTCTACAATATCCCGAAACCCAATCAGAAACATTCGTTCTCTGGATTGTGGTACGCCGAAATCAGATGAATTGAGTATCACTAACTTGTACGTATATCCCAATTGACTGGCAAAACGAAAAAGTTGTTGGCGAACCTCAGCCCACTTGTCAAGAACTGCTAGTGCCTTGACATTCTCACAGATAAAAACCCGAGGCTTTGTGAACTCCACAGCCTTCATGAATACCCATAACAATTTGCTACGCGGATCATCAGGGTTCATCTTGCCAGCCACAGAAAAACCCTGGCAGGGTGGACCACCAAAAACAAGATCGATCCCCTCGAATCGACGTATATCAATCAACTTTTCACTTATGTCGCCGCACTTGATAATCCCTCCAGGGTGGTTTGCCTCATATGTGAGACAAGCATCTTTGTCAATGTCATTAGCACCAACAACCTCGACTCCTGCGCGGATGAATCCAACATCCATACCTCCTGCGCCTGAGAAAAGTGAGAGTCCTGATAAAACCAGTTTGTTCTTCATGTATGCGATTTTGGCATATTTGCCTTTCCAAATCAATATCAAAAATTATGGAAAGTCAAAAGCAATCTATCTCTAGTATTCATGATCCCGAATACCACAGGATCGTTGATGCGCTTATTTCCTTAAGAGAAAAAGCGAAACTCTCTCAGAAAGCAATTGCCCAGGAGATTGGCTTGACGCAACCTGACGTTTCCAAAATAGAACGTCGGGAACGTCGAATCGACATCCTAGAAACATTACGATGGGTGCGGGCTACAGGTGCTGACCCTAGTGAGTTCTTCGCACAGTTTGCTAATTCAAAAAGTTGAGCATGACCCTTTCCAAACCAACCGTAGATCACACACTAGCCGAGCAACTTCTTTGGGAAGCAATAGAAATCGCACAAGATGACTCCAGACAAATTCCTGCGACACAATGGGATGCCGAGATCAGAACAATCATTCAAGGAAAACATCTGACTTTCAGATACATTCTCGTGACTGCTCTTTTAGGAAAAGCAACTAACCCGAGCATCAATGCCCTTGCTCTTCAAGCAGGTGCTGATCTTGAAGGAGCTTATGATGCCCGCAGCTTGTGTCATGGGATTGTTGTGCCGCTTGAGCGTCAATTGCTGAACCGTTCGCTGGGAGGTTCAAATGAGCCATTTCTCAATAAGCCCGCCCGCTTTCCAACGATATCCCCATCAAATGCTGTGAGGGCTGGTAGGGATAGAGAGCTTTTGCTTATACTGCACAAGGTGCTGTCCGAGATAGAAACGTCTGAGCAAGCTTTCAATAGTCTCTGTATTGCCGTGCATTATACCATTGAAAGACAAACTGCTCGAAATGGGCTTCTTCCTCAACTTTCAGAATCGGCAGACTCCCACTTAAAAATCATTGAATTTGTTGATGCATTTGTCACAAGATCGATTGAGGGTCAGGTTGCTGCAATCGTAGCAGGAACTATCCTATCCACATATTTTGACCAGTTTGAAGGCTTTGAGGTCATTGTCCATCCGGTTAATCAAAGTGGCGCTTCCTCCAATGAAGTGGCAGATATAGACATCAAGAAGAATGGTAAAATCTTTGTGGCAATTGAGGTTAAGGATAAACAGTTCAGTGAGCAGGATGTTGATCATGCTGCTTTCAAAGCGAGTCAATATAGCTTAAAGTCAATCACGTTCGTCATTGGAGTAAGTGGAACGTGTATCGGTTCATCTCTTGAGCAGGTTGCAAAAACTGTTTTGCTCACGAGAAACGTTAATGTCATTTTTGTTGATATTGTCTCCTTTATTAGATCGGTAATTGCATTATGTCCAGAGCTTCCCTTTGCCACATTTTTTGCAAAGCTCCAGTATTATGCAATCAGCGCTCGGGTCAAGGATGAAGTCTTTGAGCATATTGAACGTGTTTTCCAATCCATACAAGTTCCGTCCAACCCCCCATCTCACACTTCGCAGGAGCGGACGGAATAGAGATGGTTGGTGAGGATGCGGAGGTTACTTGCTGCGGCTTATCTCAACCGTTAGACGAGCTTTCACAAATGGCAGAAAACCAGCGATTTTTATAGGTAGATGTGCTAGATAAAAATTTATTTCCCCACTAAGCGACGGTAAACTGTAGCTAGAGCAGGGTCATCGCCGACATTGCCTGGAAACAATACTACAGGTAGATTGGGAAACTGAGGGTGATCTGCCCCAGTGCGTACCATTGAACATCCTGCTAAAATTTGACCGAGTAGCCGTGCTGAAGTCAAAGCAAGTCCCTTACTCAAGACATCGTTGGAAGTAATACCACCTTTGCTGATTAAAAATCCAATATCTGCGGGTAAACCGTGTACTATATCCATTAATAAGGCAGAAACATCTGCGCCAAACTGCAAGCGTGTCTGCATATCTGCAAACACTAATTCCTTACGACTGGTATAAACCACTGGTGTTTTGCCAGCATTATGTGCCGCATGAACTTTTTCTAAAGTAGAGTTAAGTAACTTTCCTGGTTGCTCTAATGAATCATCCAGTAATTGAGCTACATCGACTTCAATGCCGACTATATTCTTTTCTTGTAACAACACATCCAACTGCTGGCTAGTTTTCTTGACGTGGGAACCGACAATGATCGCACCTGGTTTACTACCTCGCACATATTGCGACATTTCCTCGGCTGGAACTGGTTGAGGCGGTAATCCAGCTAAGGCGGTTAACAGGCTAGCAGCACTGCGAAATAAAAAGCGTTTACCCTCGCTTGCTGCTGTGAGAATATCCTTAGCAAAAGAGTTGAGATCGTCTATAGTTTCGGCATCAACAGCTACACATTTGTTACCTGTGAGACTTTTTAACCGTTCCAATGTAGAGATTTTACCTGTAACGTCTTTACCGCTGCGAATATCTGTTAATAAAAATCTTTCTACTGCTTTGGCTGGGATACGCCCTTTAGTCTTTTCTTCAACGTAATCAGGTAAGTAACTATAGGTGTAACCAAAAACTGAATCACGGGCAAACTCAGTTTCATGGACGGGAGTAGGAACACCGTCAATAATTAGATAGTGTACGCTGTCGCGGGTGACTCTTCCGCCTTCAAAGAAAGCTGGAACGAGGAAATGGGCATCAAAAGGACCAAGTTCAGAGGCAATTACATCAGTTTCAATCGGGTAATGCCCCCGTAAGGTAGAATCAGAACGACTGACAATCAGGAAATCTTGAATATTTTCAGCTTTCAATGCTGGTTTGAGGTTGCGGCAGACTTCTTGGGTAACAGATGCTGCTTGATCTGGGGGAAGCGATCGCGTATTTGTCAGTATAAAGAAAATTGGCGACTCATCCCGCAATCCCAGCCTTAAAGTGTCCACATCCCACCGCATCAGCAATAGGCAACTGTGAACGGTTTGAGAACCAGTAGGATCGTCATCGAGAACAATAATTTTAGGAGTTGCCATTTGAACCTATGAGCGCTTCCCTTGTTATTTTCTCATCTACAGTCGTATTCCGTTAATAAATTCTGTTCTTGCTTCAAGGATTGAAGGCAATAGTACACAACGCGCCAGCAATTCTATATTTAATTCGGGAAGCAAGCTACTACGGGAAATCGGCTGATAATTATCTTCTTCCAATCTATAGAGAGACAACTGGTTATTTTCCCAAAACCATACTTCAGTTATTTTGAATCGCTTGTATTTTTCTAGCTTACCTGTACCACCGCTAGTAATAACTACTTCAATAGCTAAGTCAGGATGCTCTTTCTTTTCCCCTATATAATAAGATTCATCTGGTTCAAATAAAACATCTTTAGTTTTATCTTCCCTCGTGGTATTGCCTACAGGGATAAAATTAATCCCCTTTTCAAAAAAGTAGAGTGCTAGCAATATAGCCAAGACACTTTTGATATTTTCATGCTGTTCACTAACTGTCATAAACTCCACACACCCATCAAGGTAAGATATTCGTACACCTGGGAATTCTTCCATCCCCGCTTGTAGCTTCTTGAATTGTTGCCAAGTGTACCGCCCTGGTAGAATAAATCGCTGTTCTTTAACCGAGGTAATTTTTTTAACGAGTTCTGTAGTCATGGCGCTCTTTCTCCTATCCGATTAACCTTATGTTAGTTTGAATGCATATTTTGTAGCTTTTTCATGAATCAATTCCTATCAGTACAGATAGTAAATCACCAAGGGTGATGGCTTCTTACTAGCTCGGTTAATTTAATAATTAATGTCCTATCTAGCAAGTAGTAGCCAACCTCGCCGAAGCCTCTATACTCGTTCAGCCTGGGAACAAAATCAGGGAGGTTATACCTCACAAGATATGAGTAAGAAGATTTTGAAATTAATTTTTACCTAACTTCTACCTAAACAAAGATGCAAAAATTCGTATTTCTACAATTAGATAGAAGACAATATCTCTGCGCGTAATTTTGCAATTAAATCGTCAAGACCATCCATATTGAGCCGATAACTTAAAGGATGGGCAATAAGTCTTGCTGTACTTTCAAACAGTGTTTCAATCTCAATTAAGCCATTTTCTTGCAGTGTTCGCCCCGTCGAAACCAAATCGACGATTGCCTCAGACATCCCTGTAATTGGTCCGAGTTCGACTGAACCAGACAGCGGTACAATTTCCACAGGTAGATCTAGACTTTGGAAATATTCAAAGGCACAATTAACAAACTTAGATGCAACCCTACCATGAGGCGGTAATTCCAAAGCTGACCGATAAGAACTAGATGCTTTCACTGCTACTGACAACCGACAGCGACCAAACTGCAAGTCAACTAAATGTGCTACTTTGGGCTTTTTTTCTCGCAGTACATCATAACCAACAATGCCTAGCTGTGCTTGACCATATTCCACGTAAACAGGCACATCTTGCGCCCTGACCAAAAGTGCTTTAGCAATGTTATTAGGATCTTGAATTTGTAGTTGTCGATTGGCTGAATCAAGAAAAGCGCTGAAATCCAACCCCACCGATTGCAACAAACGAATACTATCCTTTAACAGTGCGCCTTTGGGTAATGCAACAGTAATCATAGCGATTTTAGATTTTAGATTTTAGATTTTAGATTGGGGGATTACAAGTTACAAGCAAGTCGAATCTCAGTTTAACAAGTACTATTGCTAATCCAAAATCCAAAATATCTAATTCTTCTTCTCCCCCCGCTTTCTTCTTCTCCCTCCGCTCAAAGTGCATCCCCTGCTCAAGAACGCTCTTTTCTAGCCCCTAGCCCCTAGCCCCTAACCCCTAGCCCCTAGTTATGCGGATACTCCTAGTTGATGATGAAGCTGAACTAACTGATCCACTCAGCCGAGTGCTAACTCGTGAAGGTTATCAAGTTGATGTAGCTTATGATGGGGAAGCAGGTAGCTTTCTAGCAGAACAAGGAAGCTATGACCTGCTGATTCTCGATTGGATGCTACCAGTTAAAACTGGGTTAGAGATTTGTCAACAAGTGCGACAGGCAAAGAAAACTACACCTGTCCTCTTCCTTACAGCCAAAGATACCATAGACGATCGCGTACAAGGTTTAGATGCTGGTGCTGACGATTATCTAGTTAAGCCTTTTGAACTGCGAGAGTTACTAGCGCGAGTCCGCGCCTTGTTAAGGCGTTCGGCTAGTGATATCCACCCCGCCACAACCCAACGCCTACAAGTAGCAGATTTGGAACTAGATTGCGAAAATCAGCTAGCCTACCGCACTGGGCGCATAATTGAACTATCAGAAAAAGAATCTCAGTTATTAGAATATTTCATGCGCCATAAGAGTCAATTATTAACTCACACACAAATTTATCAACATTTGTGGAAAGAAGACGAACAACCGAGTAGTAACGTTTTGGCTGCTTTAATTCGGTTGCTACGCCGCAAAATTGAAGCACCTGGTGAAATACCTTTGGTTCACACTGTTTACGGCAAAGGTTATCGCTTTGGCGAAAGTAGTTAATTTAGTTTTTTTTCCCTTTCTCGTTCCCAGGCTGAGTCTGGGAAGGAGGGGTTTGATTTTTAATTATTTCTATTTTTATAAATTCTGTATTCTACCATGTGTAGAATATTTCCACTCATATTTGTTTTGTCGTATTCCTTAACAATTTCTCCGCCTAATGCTTCTGGGATTTTTCGACTAGCAATGTTTGCTCGGTCAACATGATAACAAAGATACTTATAATCTAAGTTTTCATCAGCCCAATGTTTAATAGCTGTAATTGCCTCTAGCCCGTATTTATTGCCGTGTGCTGCCTTTTTGAGCCAAATTCCTAATTCTGGATCTTTCTGAGTAATATTATGAATACCCGCGCAACCTAAAAATTATTGAGATTCTTTTTTTAAGATAACGAGTCCCAAATTGCTACTATTTTTTATCCCTGCAATTGATTCGTTGAGAAATGCTTCTGTTTCCGAAATCTTTTTTGGCGATCGCGGTATCATATAGGTGGTAATTTCATCAGTAAATTCCGAAAAAATTTCTTCTTGATATTGCATTGATATAGGTTTCAACAACAAACGATTTGTTGATATTTCCACACCCAATAAATTCATATTTTACTCTCTACAAACTTGTTGATGATCGCAAGGTATCTATTGCATTTTGCAACTTTTCTCTTAATGCCTGTGCTTGTCGGTAAGCAGATGATCTATCCCCTTTGGAGGATGTATTTTGAGATTGAATTTGCCCTGGTTGTGAATCGATTTGATATAAAGGTTGAATAAAATAACGCAGATCAGTTTTCATTGCCCAAACTCCCATCGAGGGAAAGAGAACAAAGACGGGCATCAAAATAGAAAGAGGCAAGAAAGGTAGACTGAATCTTTTAGCTAATTTTTTCAGATTTATTGCCCAAGGATGCAAAAATTCGTTCCCAATGCAAACAACTGGGAGAATTGGAATCGAAGTGCGATCGCTTAATCTAATAAAGCTTATATCAAAAGTTTGCAGCTGGTAGCGGTGTTGCCAACCCTTCCCTGGACCCCTTAACCCTTCGGGAGCATAGAGTAAAATGGTATTTTGGGTTAGTGCCGCTTCAAATTCATCTATCTGTGCCCTCACACCACCCAGCACCTTAGACCATCCAGCAGGTAGCCACCAAATCACCCAAGGATGGTCAAACAAAGCAACACCAGCCAACGGTTGCACACTCCAACCGCGTGTTTTACTTAAAAGATAACCCAGTGCCAAGAAATCCCAAGGAAAAGACATTCCAGCATGATTCATTGCCACAATCAAAGGTTCAGTCTGAGGCAAATTCTCAACTTGTCTGAGTTGGGCGCGAAAATGATATTTCACAATTGGCGCTAAAATTTCATCTCGAAAAGCTTGCTGATAAATAGGATCAAAGTGCGTTTCTTGACTATTAGGTAAACGGCAGCCCAAGCGTAACCAACGCAGTAGCAGGGCTAAATAAAATCCCCCTGGAAGCAAAAATAAGCCGTATTCCAACCAATTCCAACCATCAGGATCAGCATGATAATGTTGCCAATGACGGTTAAAGAGAATCAGCCAGCCTGGAGGATACCACAGGCAAAACCAATCGAACCAGGTAAAACTATAGCCACTCACATTCGGTAAATTGCAACTAACCAACCTCATCGTGACGTTCTCCTAGCACAAAATCGAAGATTTGGTGTAGGCTTGTCTATTTCACATTAGAGCATTCCTACGTTGCACTTGGCTAGAACTTTCGTTCCTCGCTAGTACGCAATCACTAGGCAGTTTCCGTTCCGCTCCGTCCGAGCGTAATAAAATACCCACAAGTGGGTAACTCTACTTTGTAGCACAATCAAAACAAATTGGTATGAGTATTGATATATAGAGCAATCCTAAATGATTTATCAGGTGTGCCGGAAATTCCGCCGCAGGCAGGAGGTTCCAGCTCCACATTCATAATTAAAATATGATTGCTATATAATAGTTTTTGTATTCCTTTTTTTTTAATACTTATTTTATAAATCAAAAGCTAAAGGCTAAAAGCTAATCACTAGGAGTCTGAAAAATGATAGGCGAAATCAAAGCAGATCTAAGCCATTTAACTACAGAAGAACTTAAACAGCAACTTTTAGCTCTTACTGGGGATAGAGATACAGATCCTTTCAGCACAAAAGTACAGTTTTATAAAAATGAATTGGAGCCATTTTTTACCGAGTTGAGTCGGCGCAATCCATTTCCCAATGCTGACGATCAAGTGCCGCTGGTAATTGGTGTTTGGACACCAATTTGGACAACTATACCTTTTCAAGAAACTTTGCCTGGGCGTATTCGTGAGCAGTCTTATCAAATTTTTCATGACAATGGTTATTATGCCAATATTGCTCGATACGCCCCAGGAAGTAAGCTATCTTTTTTACAAAATATTTCATCAATTCTGTTAGCTTTCGACTTGATGGTGCTGCAAAAGTTTGAGGTACACAATGGTCAATGGTATATTCAAAACGTCAGAATAGAACAAGCTTTGCGAATGAGAGGAATTCCTTTGAGTATCGACAAAGCAGAAGATTGGTTTGATAATGTAGTTAAATCAAAATTAAAGGAATCTTCTAAAAATATAAATATAGAAGTTCCGTCTCCACCCGAATTCAAAAATTTAAATAAAACGACTTCCAAAAAATTTGAAAAAATCTTCTTAGCCACTCCTCAGCTTGAGCATTTATATATAGATCGGGATTTTCGCCTAGTTAAAACTCAACGCGAAGCCAAACAACGACCTTCTTATACAATTGCCATACGTAGACAGTAGCCTTTGAAAGGGAAAAGGGTAAAGAGGTATTGCGGAAAAGGGAAAGGAGACCCACGAAGATCGACCCACGACAGAATATTTAATTCTTTCATCTCCCCTGAAGCTCCTTGCGCCCCTGAAGCCCCTTTGCCCCTTTGCTCTCACGCCCGCCCCTACTCTCCTGAGTGTCCATCCCGCCGCCCTAATTCGTAGACTCCACAGCCCACACAAGCTAGCATACCTACACTAATTGCCCAGCTACTGCCCAAGCCTCTTTCAATGCCATAGTTGCACAAGCCACCGATGATTAAAAACGGCACTATGCTCAACAGGGAGGCATAAAAAGCGTTTTGGGATTCTCTGCCTTTACGAGTTCTTTCAAATTCAGCTTCACTGGTGTAGAGCGATCGCTCGGCAAAGTTAAACCAGCGCTGTAGTTGGTGCATGAGCCATTCGCCCACAGCAGGAAAGCTCAAGTATAGAGCCAAAGACCATAGACTTGCTCCGGCGATCGCAGTCGCATTCAGATCAAACCTAAACGGAAGCATTTCACTGTGCATGGGACGCTCGTTGCTTGAATACTTAACTTTAATTAAGGGCTTTTAAAAATTTTAACGATAAAGTTAAACATTTACACAAACTTTACAAAAATTCTAGTGTTCTTACCGAGGAAACTGCCAAGGGCAAATTGTTCTAAATGGTTCTAATGCGTATATTCGCCCAATAATTGCAGCAATTCACCAAGCGGGGCTTGCGCGATCAGTAAAATTACGCTTGCCCTAGAAGTATAAACAGTGTTAAGTTTTTGCTGGCTTTTTGTAGATCCTATCCCAAGCAAACTGTCAATCCTACTTAAGTAAGTTTATGTAACCTACCTCATGCCCAGTGCTAACGAGTCTAAGGATATCAACTAGGTGGCATACATTTGCTGCAAGTGATCGCAAGACAAGTTCTAGTCGTCTTTTAAAGCTTCATAAATCTGTAATATGACTCATCTCGCAAATCCCAGACAAAAAAGCTTTGCTCACAAGAGAAAAATCCTTCTTCTGGTCGCCCTGAGTCTTGTAATACCACTAATGGGCTTGCCGCAAAAAACGGTCAAGGCAGTGGAAGCAAAGCCAAACGCGATCGCATCTAACAACACCTGGCGTGGAGCCTCGTTTCCAGTTGAAAATTTTCAATACTACAGCTCACCTTTTGGCTACCGTCGCTCTGCCACTGGTGGTTCTGGCATAGAATTTCATAGCGGCTTAGATTTAGTCGCTCCCCAAGGAAGTTACGTCCGCAGTTGGTGGGCTGGTAGAGTAGAAACGGTTGCTGATGGTGATGCTTGCGGCACTCATGTTGTGATTCAATCAGGACCTTGGGAACATATCTATTGTCATATGCAAGGGCAGGTTGGTACACAAGGCAACAACCGCTATCTAATTGATCGTGAAGGTGGAATTCTGATTTGGCAAGGTCAGATGGTGAATGCTGGCGCAAGAATTGGTCGCGTAGGAATGACCGGACGCACAACAGGTCCCCATCTCCACTGGGGGCTAAAGTATGCCAAAAACTATATAGACCCTGCCTTGGTTCTGCGAGCCATGTACGGGCAGCAACAAGCAAGTATAGCAGGGAGTAGGGAGTAGGGTTGGGGGAGAGGGGGAGAATTGTTAATTTATACTTGCTGCTTTACCCTTTACCCTTTTCCCTTTCACCAACTACCTGTAAAGACGTAGCATTGCTACGTCTTTACCAATTACCAATTACCCATAGTTAGACAACAGACAGCTTTTGCTTTTGGGTGCGCCCAGTATATTCAGCAACAAGTTTTCGGAATTCGTCTCCTTCGATTGTCTCTTGTTCTACCAACAAATCTACTATGCGATCGATTAAAGCACGGTTTTCGCGGATGATGGTACGGGCTTGTTGATAGCAACGCGCTGCGATCGCTCTGACAGTGCGATCGATTTCATTTCCCTTTTCTAGAGAGTACTCCGCTCGCTCTCCCCAGTCTCGACCGAGAAATACTTCGTTTCCAGGGCTTTCTAGCGCCACTGGTCCTAAATCAGACATTCCATAGAGCGTTACCATCTCCCTGGCTAAGTTAGCCACCATTTTCAAGTCGCCTGATGCTCCCGTAGTAACTTCGGCATCGCCAAACACCTCAGCTTCTGCTGCTAAGCCACCCAAGGCAATAGTAATCCGATCCAACATCCAAGCGCGACTACGCAAATAACTACTATCGACGTTTTCTTCGTCTGGTAAGCTTTGAGCAAAACCACCAATTCCACCAGAACGGGGAATAATCGTGACTTTGTTTAATGGATCGGCATTTTTCAGCATAGTGATCAACAAAGCGTGTCCAGCTTCATGATATGCCAGTAGTCGCTTTTTCTTGCTGTCCAATAACGGAGTTAGGGAGAAACCAATAGTAATACGATCAATTGCATCACTAATTTCCAAAGGTGTAATTGCCTCTTTGCGTCTACGCGCGGTCAAAATTGCTGCTTCGTTGAGTAAGTTAGCTAAATCTGCACCCGAAAACCCTGGAGTACGCTGTGCAACTCCTTCGAGTGAGACTTCTTCTGACAATTTCTTATTACGGGCGTGGACTTGCAAAATTCCCAAACGACCTTTGTAACTCGGCAAATCAACTATTACCTGTCGGTCAAATCTACCTGGACGCAACAGTGCAGCATCTAACACATCTGGACGGTTGGTAGCAGCAATAATGATGATGCCTGTATTGCCTTCAAACCCGTCCATTTCTGTCAGCAACTGGTTAAGGGTTTGTTCTCTTTCATCATTACCCCCACCAATTCCGGCTCCTCGTTGTCTACCTACCGCGTCAATTTCATCGATGAAGATCAGACAAGGTGCATTTTCTTTGGCTTTTTTAAATAAGTCGCGGACACGGCTTGCACCTACACCCACGAACATCTCGACAAATTCACTACCAGAGATACTAAAAAATGGTACACCAGCTTCACCTGCGATCGCTTTTGCCAGCAAAGTTTTACCTGTTCCTGGTGGTCCTACTAGTAGCACACCTTTGGGAATTCGCGCCCCTACAGCCGTAAATTTTTCTGGCTGTTTCAGGAAAGTTACTACTTCAGATAGTTCTTCTTTAGCTTCGTTGATCCCCGCTACATCGTCAAATTTTACGCCTGTTTTGGCTTCCATTTGGAATCTAGCGCGCGATTTTCCGAAGTTTAGGGCTTGATTAGAAGAATTAGTTGAGCGCCGTAGCATTAACAACATTAAAGCCATCAAAGGCACAATCCACAGTAAATTAGCCAACAGCCCCATAGCAGCTCTACTGTCTGCTGAAGAATTTATCTCTAGCTCGACTTTGCTAGCACGAGCTTTTTCAATTAGCTCTGGGTTTTGCTGCAACAATGGCACTGTTTTTGCTGGCTCAGTCGGCTTTTGTCCCTTTAGTTGCACTTTTGCTATGTTTTCCGCTGGATCAAGCTCAATTTTGGTTACTTTGCCATTCTCAATACTGCGTAACAATTCACCATAATTTAACGAATTAGGATCTTCTTTTTGCGCTAGTGCCGGGGTAGCTACAACCATTGACTGAAATATCAGGCAACTAGCTGCCAAATTCCACAGCCATCCCTTTGCCTTGCTAGTTACATTGCTACTTGCTGGTTGCTGACCAATTGATGCTAGTTTGCGCGAACCTCTCATATTTAATCGCCCTCTGTCTGCTACCTTGAGCCGAACACTATTTTGGAAATTCAAAACGACAGGTAGCGCCCTACCTTCGCTTTGCCCCAGTAGAGACGCAATATATCGCGTCTTGTACAAATCTTCCAAAATCTAGTGTAACTTCCTTGACCTAGCCACCGTTGGTTATGTTTCTCCAAATAGTTCCTCAATCTCTGGATAGAAGATTCTCTTAATTGGCATGGACTTCAATTGGACAAGCGGAAGATACAAATTGCTATAATTAAATCATACTCATAATGACTACACTTTGCAACAAATTCAAATTGATGAACCTCACACCTTGCACCAAAACAGGTAGAACCTCTCGGCTCTCGTTCCCTGGCTGATCAAGGGAACGAGAGCCGAGGGTGGGGCGCATATAGCTAATGGTGAGATTTCACAAAAGGGGCAGCGGATTGCTATAGAACGTTTCAACAAAAGACAATAATTCTCAACACTATCAAAAGGATCAAAGTAATGGTCAAAATTGTTGGTATTGGCGGTAGCTTACGACAAAACTCCTACAGCCAACTAGCTCTCAATGTAGCTGCTAGCAGAGTGGAAGCTCTAGGGGCGCAAATGGAAATTCTGGATTTAAGGCAAATGCAGCTACCATTTTGTAATGGAGAAGAAGAATATGCAGGCTATCCTGATCTAGAGCGGTTGCGAAATACAGTCAAACAAGCAGATGGTTTAATTCTATCGACACCAGAGTATCACGGCAGCATTAGCGGTGTCTTGAAAAATGCCCTAGATTTAATGGACTTTGAACAACTCGACGGCAAAGTCGCCGGATTAATTAGTGTTTTGGGTGGTCAACCTAACAGCAATGCACTCAATGACCTAAGATTAATTATGCGCTGGGTACACGCTTGGGTAATTCCTGAACAAATTGCGATTGGACAATCTTGGAAAGCCTTCGATCCAGCAGGTAAGCTGCTCGATGAAAAACTCTCCCAGCGTTTCGATGCTTTTGCTCAAAGTTTAGTTGAAAATACCCGCAAACTTCGAGGGATCAATTGAAGGGGCGAGGGGCGAGGGTAAAGGGTAAAGGATAAAGGTTGAAGGTTGAAGGATAAAGGGTAAAGGGGTAAGGGAAAAGGAAATTCGACATTCGAAATTGATAATTTTCCCCTTGTCCCCTTGTCCCCTTGTCCCCTCTCCCTACTCCCTACTCCCTACTCCCTACTCCCTACTCCCTTTAATGATGATGATGCCCGTCGTGGTGATGATGATGGTGATGGTGTGGAGCTACAGCTAGCCCCAGATTAACTGAAACCGCTTGCTCGGATAATAGCTCGGCAATATGGGAATCTGCCCACTGTGCCGCCATTTGGAGAAAATCAGGGTGATCATTCACACAAGCCATTTGCACGTAGTTTACTTTCGGGTACTTGCGTTGTAGATTGTGTATGATGTGGTCTACATCTAATAGGGTTTCGTGATTTTCTGTGGCAAAACCGATTGGCATAAACACAACTGCTTTTGCACCCAAATCAATCAAGTTCTTTGCCGCTAAGAAAGCATTGGGCTGCGTCCATTCAATTAGGGGTGTATCATGGTTGAGCCAGCCAACTGAAATTAGAGGATAGCGGTTGATCAGCTTGTCTCGTACCAAATCGTAGAGAGCCTGACTTTCGGTAATGCCAGAAGTGAATCCCTTGGCTTTGTGAGGACAGCCGTGATTCATCAGCACTATACCAATTTGAGAAGGTAGGTAAGCTGCTGCTAAATCAGAGGCAATTTTTTCTTCAACTAAATCTGCCATTAAATCGATGTATTTTGGTTCGTTGTAAAACGAAGGGATATAGCGCTGTCCTTTAACCCAATGTTCCTCACCATCAGCTAGCTTTGCTAAGGCATTGTTGACTTGCTCAACAGCGATACCACTGGTGAAGATGGAATCTACAACTAATAGAGGATAGATTAGCAGCTTGTCAAATCCTTGTTCCTTGATTTCTGTCAGCACCTGTTCTGGTAGGAAGGGAGCGCAGAAGTTGAAGGCTTTGAATACCTTAACTTGCTCTCCCCACTTTGCCTGCAAGTTTTTCTCAATTCCTGCCCGTTGCTGTTCAAAAATAGCATTATGAGGTGAAACAAATTTGTTATGTTGATGACTCCACTCATGTAAGTCAAACATTGCCAAAAGCTTTGCCAAAGGTGGATAAATCCACGTTGGCACTGGTGCAAACTTAGCTGTAAGTAGATTCAATGCCTGTTCATTGTAGTTAGCGAAGTCTTCATAACTCTCAACTTCTCCATAACCCATGAGCAGGACTGCAATTCGGTCTTTGGCAGAATTTTGTGTGAATGTCGGTTGTTGCTTTTCAGGAATGGCTACCAATTTAATTTCCTCACCTGGATAGATGTTGTAAGTCAAAGCTTTAGGTACTGTGAGGTAAAAATTTGATACTTCGCTACTGCTTCCAGTACCCATACACTGACTAGCTTAACATCCCCTACAGGGGGACTAGTATATACTTCAGGCAAAAATAAAATTTTCTTTGTGAAAGCACAGGGGCAGGGGAGCAGGGAGATCAGGCGTTGCTGGGGGAGCAGGGGGAGAAATTTCAATCTAAAATCCAAAATTCCCCTAGCCCTAGCCCCTAGCCCTAGCGCCCTTAAGTTCAAGTGGCAGCGATCGCGCGATCGCGTCCTTGTTGCTTTGCCTGATACAATGCCGTATCAGCAGCTTTTAAGATTGTTTCTGGCTCCCGTCCATGATCGGGGAAGCAAGCAACTCCCATAGACACAGCCAAAGCACCTAGTAAGTTACCGGAACATTCTATATTCAGTTGCTTAACTGCGGCTCGAATTTGCTCAGCACGTCGTAGAGTCACACTTAAAGACGCTTCCGGTAGAATCAACGTAAATTCTTCACCGCCATAGCGACAAGCAATATCTGAACCGCGCACATATCTTTGTAATAACCTCCCTATCTCGCGCAGTACAGCATCTCCAGCATCGTGACCAAAAGTGTCATTAATGCGTTTAAAGTGATCGACATCCAGCATGATGATCGAGAGTGGTTGCCCCTTGCGATCGGATCTTCGTATTTCCCTTGCTAGGGATTCTTCCATGTAACGCCGATTGAATAGCCCAGTCAAGCCATCACGCACACTCTGATGGTGTAGCGTTTCGCGCAGTTTTAAGTTTGCCAAAGCCAACGCAATATGTTCCGCCACCGTCGTAGCTAGCTGCTGTTTAGCTGGTGTTAAGCTGCCACTTTCTAAAGAACTTAGGTAAAGCACACCCAGCGCTTCTCCTTGTGCCATCATCGGCACGCAGAGAGATTCAGCAGGCAAAGCGTGGTGTAAATGTTTGCACAGCAAACCGTTGTCAGTATCATCTACCCAATGAGGTTTACCCCGCCGCAGTCCCCAACAATCAGTCGGTGTAAATGACTTGAGATCTTCCACTAGGGGTACACCCCAGCTTGCAACTGGTTCTACCAAGTTTTTTCCAGCACCAATCAAAAAAATTCCTCCAGATGCCGCCGGAAAGAGCGGCTGCACAAGCTGAGCTAGTGTAGTGCAAGCTTCTTCTACCGTCAGACAAGCTTGCAAGAAATCACTCATTTCGCTGAGTAAGGTGATCTCGCGGTTACGCTGTTTGAGTTCGTTCACCCAGCCGCTAAGTTGCTGATTGGCATGCACAGAGGCAGCCTCTGCTTGCTTGCGTTCAGTCACATCAATTCCAGAGGCAATTAGATGGCTGACTTTGCCTGTCGAGTCAAACATCGGGGTAAGGGCAAAGTCAATCATGATAAACTTATTTTCACCGATTCGCCCTTTCACCTCATAGCGCACCCTTTTACCCCCGCTCACCTGCTCAATCGCTGTTTGCATTTGAGCTTGCACGGCACTTGAGTAAGACCACCAGTATGTCTCGGTTAGCCTCAGTCCTAACACATCTTGAGGTTGTACAGAGGCTGCCTCCAAAAGTGCCTGATTCGCCTCAATCAGAGTGCCATCCTTGGTGAGAACAGCCACGAAAGTAAATAAGCTGTTGATCACATTTCGCAAATGCTGTTCACTGCTACGCAGGGCTTCAGAGGCAAAGGAGTGTTCTGTAATGTCGATACCACTAGCGATCGCATATTCAACTGCACCATTGCGATCGCGTAAAGTAGTATTAGACCAAGCAATGCGACGGCGACTGCCATCTGCCGTTAGTAAGAAATTTTCATACTCGTTTGCAGCTTCACTGGTTAGCAGCTTTGACCAATGATTTTTGGCTATTTGTGCTTCGGTTGGAAGTGAGAATAACTCCCAGAAGTACTTGCCCTTCACCTGTGCCAAAGAGTAACCTGTTGTTTGCTCACAAGCGCGGTTAAAACGGATAATTCTGCCTTGCGGATCAAGCACTACAACCAAAGCGCCTACGGTATGTAGAATAGCGTCAGTGAAATCGCGCTCTTGCTCTAAAGCTGTTTCCGACTGCTTGCGATCGCATATCTCCTGATAGGTTAAATAGTACACACTGGCAAGAATCAAAAAATTCAGGCAGATCCCCGCCGAAAAAGACAAAACTGAGTTATGGGTTTTTGCTAATTCGTCTTGGGATCGCTTTTGCAGCAGCGCATTTTCAGTTTTCTCTAGATCACCCAGTATCACGTCAATTTCTTGGCTGACGTTTTTTGCCTTTTGCTTCTCTAGTACCTGCGATGCAACCTTAACTAAGTTAATCTTGCTTTTAGGTGTCTGCTCAATTTCAATAAATCTCTTAATTAGAGGTTTCAAAGTAGCTAGTCGGCGATACTGCTGAGAATTATTAATAGTTTCTTGCTTTAACAATGCAATTTTTAAATCAATCTCTTTTTCTAGCTCATCATAATAAGGTTCTAGATAGCTAGCTTGTCCAGCCGTCGCAACATAGCGAGCTTGAGCAATTGTTGCCTTTTGGATGAGAGCATGAAGATCTTTTATATTGTCTAGCACTTGATAGTGTTGAATTTGCCAGTTATCGTTCTGAACTAAATTAGTCAAACTGCGATACGAAACCAAACCAACGCCAATCAAAATTGCTGACGCTAAACCCAACCCAGCAGCCATGCGGGTGAAAAAATACTTGCTTTTTCGCCTGCATGGCTGCTTAATCTCAATAGATTCTACTTTACTTGCTGACTGCCTCAACTCCAGTAGCTTGACAACCTGACGACTTAATGTACGCAGCGCCTCTACTTGCTGGAAATTGATTTCTCGTGGTACATAGTCAATTACACAGAGCGTTCCTAGGGCTTGATTATCAGATGTAATTAGAGGTACACCAGCATAAAACTGAATATGAGGTTGAGAAATCACCAGCGGATTTGTAGCGAACCTTTCATCGGTTAAAGTATTGGGAATAATCAAAATATCTTTTTGCCCAATCGTATGAGCGCATAAGGCTAAATCACGCTCTATTGAAGTTTTCTCCCAACCCACCTTTGCCTTGAACCACTGGCGGTTAGAGTCAATTAAACTAATTAAGGCAATGGGAGTGCCACAAATCAAGGCGGCTAACTGCGCGATCTCGTCAAATTCTTTTTCTGCTGGGGTGTCGAGAATATTACACTGGTAGAGGGCTGCCAGACGAGCTACTTCCTGGGGCTGGGAAACATTGCTGCAAATTTTTTTGGTTTTTGATAAAAGATACTTTGGGGCATAGAGCCGTTGGGATGCGGCAGTAATCATCTAGACTCTAGATACTTGAAAAACAAGGTTTGTATTCTTTAAAGTTTCGTAGCGTAGGGCAAAAGTTACTACAGTAGGAACACTGAAAGACTATTAAAACTTTCTTAATTAGACTGATGAAAGTGCTGATTTGTCCGGGAATTCACGCTCCCGCTTTAACTGAGGAACTTTTGGCAAGTTTAAAGTCAAGTTTTCCTGCCGACTCAAACTGGCGTAAGCCAGAAAATATACTGGTTTTTTCCGCTCAAAACACTTACTTGTCTTTATCCACATTTCATATCTTGCAGTTTATGCAAGAAAGTCTAGGTAGTCCAACTGCTACATCACCAGTGGTATTTATCGGCTTTAGTGCAGGTGTGGTAGGCGCAGTAGGCGCTGCTTGGGGTTGGCAGCTGATGGGAGGCAAGGTTAAAGCTTTGATTGCTCTAGATGGCTGGCTTGTACCGCTTGGAGGCAATTTTCCTCTTCATCGTCTCAGTCATGATTTTTTTACTCATTGGAGTTCATCAATGCTGGGTAGTGGAACGGATAGTTTTTATGCCGAGCCACCTGTAGAGCATTTGACACTGTGGCGATCGCCCGCAAAAGTTACAGGCTGGTGGATAAAATCAGATGGAATACAACCCCCAAGGCGCATGACTGCTGCCGAGTTTTTGATTATGCTTTTAAATCGTTATGAAGAATGAATTGGGGAAAGGGAAATCAGTTATCAGTTACCAGTTACCAGTTACCAGTTAAAAGAAAAGGTAAAAGGTAATTTCTCCCTTGCCCCCTTGCCCCCCTCTTCCCCCCAACCCCACTTGGTGGGGACTCCGAGTCCCCCCTGCTCCCCTGCCCTCTTCTAGCCCCTAATGCCTGCGATGTTGCCTACTGAACCACCATCTACTAATAACGGATTCCGAGCGTTACTAAAAAATCGTCCTTTCCTGATCCTGTGGATTGGGCAACTTTTGTCGCAAATTGCAGATAAAATCTTTTTCATTTTGCTGATTGCTTTGCTCGATAAGTACCACACACCTTCGAGTATGGCAAACTCCATGCGCTCAATCCTGATGGTGGTATTTACAATCCCAGCCATTTTATTTGGCTCAGCTGGTGGCATCTTTGTAGATCGCTTCAGTAAAAAACAAGTGCTAGTTGTCTCTGATGTGATTCGAGGCTTATTGACACTAGCAATTCCTTGGCTACCTAGAGAATTCATAATTTTACTAGTCTTGACATTTGTGATATCTACTGTTACGCAGTTTTTCGCTCCAGCTGAGCAAGCTGCTATCCCTCTTTTAGTCAGAAAAGAGAATTTAATGGCAGCTAATGCCTTATTTACTACCACAATGATGGGAGCGTTAATTGTAGGCTTTATCGTTGGGGAGCCAATGTTAAGCCTAGCTAGCCTGTGGAGTGAAAATTATGGAGAAGAAACAGTAGTTGGCGGCTTGTACTTGTTAGCGGCGGCGATCATGCAGCTAATTCCCATTAAAGAAGCCCGTCTGGATGCGGATCAAATAGCGAAAATTAATCCTTTGAGTGACCTAAAAGCAGGATTGCGTTATCTCAGGAAAAATCGTCTAATTTGGAATGCGATGTTACAGATTACAATTCTCTACTCGGTCTTTGCTGCCTTAACTGTGTTAACAATTGACTTGGCAGCAGAAATAGGTCTGAAATCTACCCAATTTGGCTTTTTATTAGCAGCTGCTGGGGTGGGTATGGTATTTGGGGCAGCAATTTTGGGACACGCAGGCGAAAGATTCCACCACAAACCTTTACCCTTAATTGGGTTTTTGAGTATGGCATTTGTCCTAGGTGTTTTCACTTTTGTCAACAACCTATGGCTAGGATTTGGACTGTGTGCTTTATTGGGGATGGGAGCATCACTAATCGGAGTGCCAATGCAAACCCTGATTCAGCAGCAAACCCCACCCGATATGCATGGCAAAGTATTTGGGTTTCAAAACAATGCTGTGAATATTGCTTTGAGTGCGCCATTGGCGATCGCAGGACCCCTCACCGATGCGATCGGCTTACGTAGTGTTTTAATCGGAATGAGCGCTTTAGTTACCCTAGTAGGTGTTTGGGCTTGGCAAAATACACGCCGCGTTCTACGGGATGTGATTTAAGAGGTGAGAGCCTCTAGCCTAAGCGCCCCTCAGATATGACCAAACAATAACAATAAAATAAAAAATATAATTAAAAAGCATCTTAAAATACAGATATTCCACTAATAAACTAGCCACTGCGTGAGGTTTCCTGTGCGAGCATCGCGGTTCCAAAATGCTTCCCTAAAACACCAACGTCAAACACTTTCAGAAGTTTCTGGTTCGCCAATAGTAGCGCCAAGACGTGCAACCGGAGCTTTCGCTCTGATTGACAGTCTGCGGCGACACGGAGTTGAGCATATTTTTGGCTATCCCGGTGGGACGATTTTACCGATTTACGATGAACTGTATCGCGCCGAAGCAGCAGGCGGGATTGCGCATATTCTGGTAAGACACGAACAAGGTGCAGCTCATGCGGCTGACGGTTATGCCCGTGCCACAGGTAAGGTAGGTGTGTGCTTCGCTACTTCTGGTCCTGGGGCAACTAACTTGGTAACGGGAATCGCTACAGCTCACATGGACTCGATCCCAATGGTGGTCGTCACAGGGCAGGTTTCGCGTGCAGTAATTGGTACTGATGCATTTCAGGAAACAGATATCTATGGCATCACACTGCCAATTGTCAAGCATTCCTATGTTGTACGCGATGCCAAAGATATGGCGCGGATAGTGGCGGAAGCGTTCTACATCGCTAGCACGGGGCGACCTGGACCAGTTTTAATTGATGTACCGAAAGATGTAGGCTTAGAGGAATTTGATTATATACCAGTCGAACCAGGATCGGTGAAGTTACCTGGGTATCGTCCCACAGTGAAAGGAAATCCGCGTCAAATTGCCCAAGCTGTGCAGCTACTGCGGGAAAGCCGCCGCCCTTTGCTGTATGTGGGTGGAGGAGCGATCGCATCTAATTCCCATGCAGAAATTGGGCAATTGGCAGAGTTATTCAACATCCCTGTCACCACAACTCTAATGGGCAAGGGTGTGTTTGATGAAAATCATCCCTTAGCTTTAGGAATGTTGGGGATGCACGGCACGGCTTATGCTAACTTTGCCGTGAGTGAGTGTGACTTGCTAATTGCCGTCGGTGCAAGATTTGATGACCGCGTAACGGGTAAGTTAGATGAATTTGCTTCCCGCGCCAAAGTCATTCACATTGATATCGATCCAGCTGAGGTTGGGAAAAACCGTGCGCCAGAAGTGCCAATCGTAGGCGATGTGCGTAAAGTATTGATTGACTTACTACATCGATGTCAAGATATCTCGGTTGCTCCTAACCAAACTCAAGAATGGCTAAATCGAATTAACCGTTGGCGTGAAGATTATCCCCTAGTTGTACCCCATCATGCCGATAGTTTGTCACCGCAAGAGGTGATTGTAGAACTGAGTCGCCAAGCACCCCAGGCTTACTACACCACAGACGTAGGTCAGCATCAAATGTGGTCGGCGCAATTCCTCAAAAATGGTCCCCGTCGCTGGATTTCCAGTGCAGGATTAGGCACAATGGGTTACGGCTTGCCAGCTGCAATGGGCGCTAAGATGGCGTTGCCCCATGAAGAAGTCATCTGTGTCAGTGGTGATTCTAGTTTCCAAATGAATTTGCAGGAGCTAGGTACATTAGCACAATATGGCATTAATGTCAAGACTGTAATTATCAACAACGGCTGGCAGGGAATGGTGCGCCAGTGGCAACAAGCGTTCTACGAGGAGCGTTACTCATCCTCGAATATGCAAGCAGCAATGCCAGATTTTGAGTTACTGGCAAAAGCGTATGGCATTAAGGCTATAACGATCCGCAGTCGGGATGAATTAAAGGATGCGATCGCCCAAATGCTAGCTCATAATGGTCCAGTCTTGGTAGATGCTCACGTTACCAAAGACGAAAACTGTTACCCAATGGTAGCCCCAGGCAAAAACAACTCGCAAATGATCGGTTTACCAAAACAGCCCAAAGAAGAAAAAGCACAAGAAACGATTCATTGCAACAACTGCGGTGCTAAAAACACCTCCACTCACAACTTCTGCCCCGAATGTGGCACAAAGCTGTAGAAAAGGTAGGGTGGGCAATGCCCACCTATCTTATTAATTTCTCGCTTCTATGCGCTGCTAAATAAAAATTTAGCTTGGGTTGATATATAGTAATCCTATTTGAGTTGTGAAAACAATTATCAATAAACAATTAGCTTTTAGCTTTTAGCGATTAGCTTTGACGAGTGAAAATCAAAAACTTTAATACAAATAAACAAACAAAAAAAGCTAGCAGCTAACCGCTATTAGTAGTAAAAATAGAATGAAAGGGGAAAGGAGAAATAAAATGTTTTTACCTTTTACCTTTGCCTTTTTTGGTAATTGAAGAGAGTAATTTAATACATATAATTCTAATTAAAATTAATAAGAGCAGATACCTGTATGGCAGATGTAGATTTAAAATAGTCAGAAAACCTTTCTTATCAGGTTCAGTCAAACTGCCGTGACTCAAAATTGGGCAATGCCAAACAGCAGCGATCGCCCCGATCTAAACTCTACAACTCATTACGCTCTGCTAGGGTTACATCCTTCTGCATCGGCGATAGAAATTCGCCGCGCATATCGGCAACTGAGCAAATGCTATCATCCAGATACAACAGATTTACCAGCCGCGAGCGCCACTGCCAAGTTCCAGCAATTAAACGAAGCTTACGCCACACTCAGTAATCCAGAGCGGCGAATGCAATACGACATCAAAATAGGGTATTCGCGGCTTTACGTGGTACAAGCACCACCGAACTATAACCGTCAGGTTGCCAAAGGGGTACGGCAATCTTCATCCGCCTATCTCGATCCGACCGATCGCCCCCTCTCAGGTGGAGAAATATTTGTCCTGTTCATTTTGGGGTTGACGTTTGTAGGCTGTATATTATTAGCGATCGCCATTGGCTTAACCAGGGGTGACACAGCTTTCTCACCCACAGCACTACAACCACCCACACCTGTACAAGAACAACTCACCTTCATAAATCCAGAATCGAGAATTCAGAATTCAGGAGAAAGAAGGTAATATTAGTTATTCTGCCTTCCGACTTGCAACTTGCAACTTCTAACTTAATTATGTCTCTTCCTGCCTCTGATACTCCGCTTTATAACCATCCGCTGCCCCAAATTGAGCAGTGGTTGAAAAGTCACGGTTGCCAACAAGATCAAGAGCAGCTTCATTGCTGGCATCTTGATCGACTTGGTTGGGAAGCAGAATTATGGCTCGATGTCGATCAACTGACAGTGCGATATATCGGGGCTGGAGAAGAAGGACAAGATATTCAACGCTCTTTTAAGTATTCTCTCACTCGCAAAGATATAGAACAAGCGGTTTTTGCAGGACCCTAATTAGTGGCTAGTGGAAC
This sequence comes from uncultured Chroococcidiopsis sp., assembly GCA_964248365.1. Taxonomy (GTDB): domain Bacteria; phylum Cyanobacteriota; class Cyanobacteriia; order Cyanobacteriales; family Chroococcidiopsidaceae; genus Chroococcidiopsis. The sequence continues at coordinate 55,252 of CAXTYC010000025.1, forward strand.
CAGTGGCTAGTGACTAGAGAAAACCAAGCTTTATACTAAGAGTGAGAATTCTAGAATCGCGTCGCCACTAACCACTTTTCTGGTTCCACTAGCCACGAGTTCCACTAGCCACTTTTCTAGTCACTAGTCACCAGTTTTCTGGTTCCACTAGCTTTACACTTTACCAAAACGGCGATCGCGCTGTTGGTAGGCAACTAAAGCTCGATGAAACTCGGTGCGGTCAAAATCAGGCCAAAGAGATTGGGTAATATAAATTTCTGCATAAGCCATTTGCCACAAGAGGAAATTACTAATTCGCATTTCCCCACTGGTACGTATTAATAAATCGGGATCGCTAATGCCTGCGGTATAAAGGTGAGTTTCAAATAACTTTTCATCAATTTGCTCTGGTTGGATCAGACCTTGCTGTACCTTATTTGCGATCGCCTGTGTAGCGTGTAAAATCTCCTGCCGTCCCCCATAATTAGTCGCTACAGTAAACTGAATGCCTCGATTGTGCTGAGTATCTACCATTGAGCGCGAAATCTCAGCTTGGAGACTTCGGGGCAAAGCCTGTAAATTTCCCACAAACCGAATTTGCACATTTTCCTGCATCATCTCTCGCAGTTCTTTACGCAAAACCCGCTCAAACAAAGTCATTAAAAATTCCACTTCTTCTAGTGGTCTACCCCAGTTTTCCGTTGAAAAAGCATATGCAGTTAGGGCTTGAATACCCCAATCCCTACAACAGCGCAGTAAATCTTTGAGTGTATCAACACCAACTTTATGACCCATGATTCGCGGTAGTCCTTGCCTTTTTGCCCACCTACCATTGCCATCCATAATTACTGCTACGTGTTTTGGCAGTTTTTCTCGTTCTAAATCAGCAGGTAAATCTTGTGACACAATAATTGGCTTTGCAGTCATTTTTTATTTCGGGGAGACGCTGGTAAATGTAGACCAATTAAATCAAATAACCGAGAAATCAGCACCCAACCCCTAGTAGTAATTTGGCGAATCAAACCTCTTAGACTGGGAGCGACAGCTTCGCGCTCCACAGATGGGGAGAATCGAGCCTCCAACAATTCTTTAAGTTTACTGCTGGTCAGTGGTCTATTTAATATTCCTCTTTCTGCTAAGGAAATAGATCCAGTTTCTTCTGACACAATCACACAAATACAATTGTCAGGGATGCGCTCGGTAATTCCCATTGCTGCCCGATGGCGTGTACCTAGTTGACGGGATGCTGTACGTTCAGCCAGGGGCAAAATTATTCCAGATGCTATAATCCGAGAACCCCGAATTAAGGTTGCCCCATCGTGTAAAAGCGTTTTCGGCTGAAATATAGTCTGCAACAGTTCCTTAGAAATCTCAGCATTTAGCTTGACTCCTGGCACTAAAAAATCGCGCTCATCTATCGGACTATCTATTTCTAAAATTAACAAAGCTCCGATCCGGTTTTGCGAGAGTTCTTTTACCGCATCGACTATTTCATCAATCACACTATCAGACTGAGGTATGGTACGACGGGACGGTTGCAGAAGCTGCTTAATTTCACCCCGCCCCAATTGTTCCAAAAAGCGGCGAAACTCTGAATGGTAGACAACTGCCATTGCTACGGCAGAACCCACTACCAACTTGTCAAGTACAAAACTCAACAGGGGCAAACCTAATCTGGCACTCACCGCTGATGCCAGCAACAAGACAATAAACCCCCTGACTACCCAAAGGGTACGACGCTCGCCAACGACAACAAGCATCATATACGTGAGCGCCAGAACCAAGCCCAAATCGATGTAAAACAACAAAGACTGGGTCCAGCCAAGGTTTGTCAGCCATTGCTTCCACCAATCCATGAGCGAACTATGAAGTGTGAATGATAAAGTGTGTAGGATGAAGGGTAGGGGTAGGGGGTAAGGGTAGGGGGTAAGGGTAGGGGGAACAAGGGGACAAGGGGACAAGGGGACAAGGGGACAAGGGGACAAGGGGGAAAAGAAAAATTACGCAGCGCGGAATTACGAATTATCCTTTACCGCAATACCTCTTTACCGCAATACCTCTTTACCGCAATACCTCTTTATCCTTCATCCTTTACCCTTTAACCTTCATCCGCGATCGCCTTTACCCTTCAACCTTTGAACTTTAGCCTTTACTTTTTTTTGCTAGTTAATCTTTCTGGTAGGCAATCTTGATGAATCAAGTCTTGATAGGTTTCGCGCCGCAAGATCAAATTAGCTTCACAGTTTCCTACTACTACTGCTGCCGGACGGGGCAAGCGGTTGTAGTTGGAAGCCATACTGTAATTGTAAGCACCAGTTCCCATTACTACTAGGATATCCCCTGGTCCCGTTTGAGGCAAAGTTGCCTGTTTAATTAAAATATCTCCAGATTCACAGTGTTTTCCTGCAATTGTGACCGTTTCGGTCAGTGGTGCTGACATTCGGTTAGCTACCACTGCTCGATAAACTGACTGATAAGTGATCGGGCGGGGATTATCAGACATACCTCCATCGATCGCTACATAAGTGCGAACTTCTGGCACAACTTTAGATGAGCCAATGGTGTAAGCAGTAACACAAGCAGATCCAATTAGCGATCGCCCAGGTTCACACAATAACTTAGGCAAAGGTATTTGTTGTGAAGCGCAAGCATTCTTAACCGCTTCACAAATCGCCTTAACCCACTCTTCAATACTAGGGGGATCGTCGGATTGGGTATACCGAATTCCTAAACCACCACCCACATTTAATTCTTTTACTGGTAAACCATAGCTAGACGCTTTATCCAACCACTGCACCATCACTGCGGCTAGATCTTGATGCGGTTGGCGTTCAAAAATTTGTGAGCCAATATGAGCGTGCAAACCTACACAATTCAAATTTGATTGCTGGCTAATAAACTTAAAAACCTCTTCTATTTGATTTGGGTCAAAGCCAAATTTGCTATCGAGATGTCCTGTGCGTATGTATTCATGGGTATGACACTCAATCCCAGGAGTCAGCCGCAACATGATTTTAATCGGCGAGAGGTGAGATTCTTCGTTGGCTTTCAAATCTGGACGAAGAGCAGACAAGTCTTCCTCTTGCCTCGTACCTTGGGCAACTTGCCTTGCTTGCGCCAGCATATGCAATTCATGCCAGTTGTCTACCACAATTGTGCAACCATACTCAATAGCTAGAGTTAGTTCTTCCAAGGATTTATTATTACCGTGCAGGTAAATTAATTCTGGACTTAAACCACCTTGGAGGGCAGTGTAAAGTTCTCCTCCAGACATTACATCAATTCCCAAACCTTCGGAATTGACAATCGCACAAACAGCTAGACAATTCCAAGCTTTTGAGGCGTAAAGTACCTGAGATTCACCTGGGTAGTAACGCTTAAACCCATCTCGATACTGTCGGCAAGCTGTACGCAAAGTTTCTTCATCTAAAATATATAGAGGTGAGCCAAACTGCTGCACTAGTGTTGTAACATCACAACCACCGATTTCTAAGCAGTCTTGCTCATTGATCCGCGCTCCACCTGGTAAAAGCTGCTGGTTGGGTGAATTCGCGGCGGCAAGATTTGAATTGGATATATACTGACGACCAGAATTTTGAACTCCAGTGGGAGGGATCGATAACATAATTGTGGAAATTGGCTTTTGCCAAGTGAGTAAGTCTCGTTACTAAGTTTACAAGTTTACAATTATCAACTGTGAGTTTGTTAGAACTAAAACCAATTGCAGCAGAAATGCTCAGTGCAGTACTGGAACTCGATGATTTGTGTTTTGGTGGTCTGTGGACACTAGAAGGGTATCAGCGAGAATTAGACAGCCCTAATGGTGTGTTGCTCGGTTTGTTTTTAGGGGACACTAGAGGAGCAGAGGGGCAGAGGGGCAGGGGGGCACAGGAGAATGTAAATTTAAATTCCCCCCTGCGCCCCTGCACCCCTGCACCCCTGCTCAGTATGGGTTGTTTTTGGGTAATTTTGGACGAGGCACACATTACTCTGTTAGCAGTTCATCCCCATTATCAGCATCAAGGTTTAGGACAGGCGATGCTATTAGCTTTAATGGCAGAAGCTTGCGATCGCGGTTTAGAACGAGCCACACTCGAAGTTCGAGCCTCTAATGTACCAGCTCTGTCCCTATACAAAAAATTTGGCTTCAAAATTGCTGGGCGGCGGCGGGACTACTACAAAGATACCGATGAAGATGCCTTGATTCTTTGGTGCGGCGATCTCCAGCATCCTGAATTTCAAACAACTTTAGCCTCTTGGTATCAGAGGGTAAGCGATCGCCTACAACTATCTGGATGGAACTTCCATCTACCCCAAATAATTTGTAATTGGTAAAAGGGAAAAGGGGCAAGGGGCTAGAGGGTCTCTAGCCTCTAGCCTCGTGCCTCTAGCCCCTTGCCTCTCCCCTTTTCCCTGTCATATTCGTCCCCTCTATACTTGACAATTCATGTGATTTTTGATATTAATTCTTATTTGGTGAAGAATCAGTCGAAAAACCGATGAATAAGATAAAACAACAAAGGAGCAGCAATAGTTTGCTCTTGAATGTTGCCAAGGAATCAGAACGCTCGATTAGATAATAATTCGGCGATCGCAACAGCGCAATCATTGTGGAATCAACTTGAAATAACAATCAAGTTACACTCGCCTACTGACAAATGAAAATAAACTGCTTGAGGAGCAAAAAATAAAAACTTCTTAATTTTCGACAACAAATACACCCGTGATAGGGGAAAATCTGACTGGTTGTTTGTATCATCAAGAAACAGCCAGTTAGTTGGCTTATGCTAAAATCAGCGTACCGACACGACTCAGGTGATGGAAAACAGCCATGTTTGAACGCTTCACAGAAAAAGCAATTAAGGTGATCATGCTGGCCCAGGAAGAAGCTCGCCGCCTGGGTCACAATTTCGTAGGCACAGAGCAGATCCTCCTGGGTCTGATCGGAGAAGGAACAGGCGTAGCAGCCAAAGTACTAAAAACAATGGGTGTCAACCTTAAAGATGCCCGTATAGAAGTAGAAAAAATTATCGGTCGGGGTTCAGGCTTTGTAGCGGTAGAAATTCCTTTTACACCCCGCGCAAAGCGAGTTCTGGAGCTATCCCTAGAAGAAGCTCGTCAACTAGGGCATAACTACATCGGCACTGAACATCTGCTGTTGGGTCTGATCCGAGAAGGAGAAGGTGTTGCGGCAAGGGTGCTGGAGAACTTGGGCGTTGACTTAACGAAGGTACGCACCCAAGTAATCCGAATGTTGGGAGAAACGGCTGAGGTTTCAGCAGGTTCTCAGTCAGGGCGCACCAAAACGCCAACCCTGGATGAGTTTGGTTCTAATCTGACTCAAATGGCAGCAGAAGGCAAACTCGATCCTGTAGTCGGTCGCGCAAAGGAAATTGAACGAGTAATTCAAATTCTAGGTCGCCGTACGAAGAATAACCCAGTCTTGATCGGGGAACCAGGGGTAGGTAAAACAGCGATCGCAGAAGGTTTAGCTTCTCGGATTGCTAACAAAGATATCCCAGACATTCTGGAAGACAAGCGCGTAGTCACTCTCGACATTGGTTTATTAGTGGCGGGCACTAAATACCGAGGTGAGTTTGAAGAGCGCCTGAAGAAAATCATGGATGAAATTCGTTCCGCAGGGAACGTAATTTTAGTGATTGACGAGGTGCATACCCTGATTGGTGCAGGTGCAGCAGAAGGGGCAATTGATGCCGCAAATATCCTCAAACCAGCCTTGGCGCGGGGTGAATTGCAGTGTATTGGTGCTACTACCCTGGATGAATACCGCAAGCATATCGAGCGGGATGCAGCTTTAGAGCGACGCTTCCAACCAGTAATGGTGGGTGAACCAAGTGTAGATGAAACAATCGAGATTTTATATGGTCTGCGCGATCGCTATGAGCAGCACCACAAACTGAAAATCTCCGATGCGGCTTTAGAAGCAGCGGCTAAACTATCTGACCGTTACATTTCAGACCGCTACTTACCAGACAAGGCAATCGACTTGATTGATGAAGCTGGTTCGCGGGTAAGATTGCTTAATTCAGCATTGCCGCCAGCAGCCAAAGAACTGGATAAGGAACTGCGTCAAGTATTGAAAGAAAAAGACGACGCAGTACGTACCCAAGACTTTGACCGTGCTGGAGAATTACGGGATCGCGAAATGGAACTGCGTGCAGAAATCAGGGCGATCGCACAAAACAAAGCCACTGGTTCCCGCAGTGAAAATGAAGATTCCCCAGTCGTCACCGAAGAAGACATTGCTCACATTGTCGCTTCTTGGACTGGAGTGCCAGTAAACAAGCTGACCGAATCCGAATCCGAAAAGCTGTTGCACATGGAAGATACCCTGCACCAGCGGCTAATTGGTCAAGAAGAAGCAGTTAAAGCGGTTTCCAAAGCAATTCGTCGCGCCAGGGTTGGCTTGAAGAATCCCAATCGTCCCATCGCTAGCTTTATCTTCTCAGGTCCTACTGGTGTAGGTAAAACCGAGTTGACCAAAGCCTTGGCAGCCTATTTCTTTGGCTCCGAAGATGCGATGATCCGTCTGGATATGTCGGAATACATGGAACGCCACACCGTCAGCAAACTGATTGGTTCGCCTCCTGGTTACGTGGGTTACAACGAAGGCGGTCAGCTGACAGAAGCAGTACGTCGTCGTCCTTACACCGTAGTGCTGTTTGACGAAATTGAAAAGGCACACCCCGATGTCTTTAATATGCTGCTGCAAATTTTAGAAGATGGTCGGCTGACGGATGCTAAGGGACGCACTGTAGACTTCAAGAACACACTGATCATCCTCACCTCTAACATTGGTTCCAAGGTGATTGAAAAAGGCGGCGGCGGTATCGGATTTGAATTTTCTGACGAAAATGCAGCCGAAAACCAATACAACCGTATTCGCTCCTTAGTCAACGAAGAACTGAAGTCAGTCTTCCGTCCAGAGTTCCTCAACCGCTTGGATGAAATTATCGTCTTCCGTCAATTGAGCAAGGACGAGGTAAAAGAAATTGCCGACATCATGCTCAAAGAAGTGTTTGGTCGCTTGACAGAAAAGGGAATCACCCTAGAAGTAACCGAACGGTTCAAAGATCGCTTGGTAGACGAGGGTTACAACCCCAGTTACGGTGCAAGACCCTTGCGTCGAGCAATCATGCGCTTACTGGAAGATAGCTTGGCAGAAGAGATTCTGTCCGGTCGCATCAAAGATGGTGACACAGCCGTCGTAGATGTGGATGATACTGGCAATGTCAAAGTGCTGGCGGAACAGCGCAAAGAATTGCTACCCCAAGTAGCTGAGTAATTAGTATTTTATAAATTAATCAGCGGTAGAGAGGGTTAATTCTCTACCGTTTTTTTGTTGGAAAAAATATCTGCTCTATAAAGGTAGCTCAAAATGGAGTGCGATCGCTTATGAACTTATATCTCCCTAATGACGGGAGGACAAAAGTGCAACCTCAAATAGGATGCAACAGGGAAATTTGACCCGCAGCGCCACCGTCAATCAGTTCAGCTACGTAGAGGTTGCCCAGGTTCTTTTGGGTGTCCTCTATCAGATCCACGGGATCTGTCAAGCCGAAAGCAACTTGGATAACATTGTCATGAGCAATGTTGCCCTTAGAATCGGGTGTAAGGGCTAGTATATCATCCCCGCCACTGTATTCGACTACCAGTAACTTGTTCTTGAGAGCGCCATCGAAGGTATCACTCTTGTATTCGATGATGCCATTGGGTGAGCGATTCCGACCAAAATCAAAAGCCGCACCTTGATAATTGCAGTCAGGCATAGTACCTATAGAATACCCTGAATACCCATCTTTTGTTACCACTTCAGTCATGTCCACTTCACTAGTAGGATTACCACCGTTGAGTATATATTCGTGACGTGTCGGGTTCGGGTGTCCATAGTAGCCGCCCCCAACTGGTTCAATTTTGAACAGATAATCGTCCTGAGTCCCTACATTAGTCAGCGCCTCGTTTGTTGTGGTTGTAGGATCGTCTGGGGTATTACCGCCAGCAGCAGTACCGTTCGTGGGAACATAAAGGTTGCCGTTACTATGCCAGACTAGATCGTAGGCATTGCGTACACCAGTTGCAAACAGCTTGACAGGAGCATCGGCAGCGTCGGGATTGTAGTTACCAATCGTTGTTATACCTTTGCTGTTTGTGTAATTCTCCGTTTGGACATTGAAGCCTTCAGGCGGCGGTGTCTGCGTTGGATCAATTTGGAGTACAGCCGCACTTAGTAATCGCTCAGGACGATTGTACCAGGTAGAATCGGGAGCGCCTGAAGCAGTATTAGAACCTTGGGTTAGATAAAGCTTGTCATCAGAACCAAAAGCCAGACTGTTGCTCAGATGATCTTTGGCGGAACGGGGCAAGCCAGTGATATAATCCTGAACGCTGGCGTTAAAATCTGAACCACTTTCGATAGTTATCTTTGAGATTTTGCCAGTAAAATCGTTTGCAGGTTGGGAATAAAGTGGATCGTTGTTTGAAATCCACAAATTCAACTGATCGGAAGTATTAGGTTCAAACGTAGCACCAATGATAGCCCGATTTTTAAGTTCTGCGGGCGCATAGGTTTGTAGATTTTCTAAATCGCCTGAGCTATCTATATCCCAGCGAAGGATCTTGCCATCTAAAGTAGTGGCGTAAAGCCTGCTATCAGGAGCGATCGCCAGACTAGAAATAGGAGAACCCTGGTAAACTGTGCTTTTAGTAAATTCTACACTCGAATCACTACTACCTATTGTATTAGTTCCAGTATTGAAGAAAGCTAAGTAGGGGATAAAGCTAGCACCCGATTCGTCTAATACTTTGTTGGTGATTATAAAAGTGTAGTTGGTGTTCGGTTCTAACTGTACGCTTGGTTGGTAGACAATAGCATCACCGCCCCCTGTAGTATTTACTGTCCCTGGAACTAGGGCATGATCTTTTGTGCGATAAAGCCCAACGCTAGTAGTATTGAGCGTGTTTGCTTCTACACCAGCACCCATATTTGGCAAAGAAACATCGACATTGATTGCAGTGTTGAGATACACGCCTGTCTCGTCACTTGCAAGCGCAATATTCGTAACAGTGGGGGATTCACCTAGAGTCTCGTTAGGGTATTCCATTCTTAACTGTTTCTATCGGTATATTTTTTGACACACTAAAATGGAACGCAGATAGTATCTGCGTACGCAGTTACAGTTATTGATTGTTCAAAATCAATTGAAGTGACGGTAGGATTGCAGTTAGCGGCTGCCTGAAGCTAGTCTTGGCTAAAAGTTTCACCCCTGTGGTTCTTATGTAGATGATTGTATCAAGTAGGACTTGTATTTTTTTGGTAAAGGTGAAGAAAACTATATATTTGTATAGTATATTACTATATAGTTATATTTATATATATTTTAGTTAACAAATGTGGTACAGAGGACGACGCAGAAATTACAGGCTTGGGAGGTAAGGAACCTGGAAATTAGCCAAGTATCAATTAACGCGCTATCTCCAAAAGACAACTAGAGAGGATAGTGTGCTATAGCTAATTTTTAACCGCCATATTCCTCGCCATCAGACTCTTTAATCCAAGGGATATTGCTATAAGGCGAACCCTCAAGTCACAAGCGAGGGGAGTAATTATATAACTAGAGAGATAATAAAGATTCGCCTATTTTTGGCATCGGTTCCCGTTGATGCACAATCCTTGCGCCTTTTGCACAGAGTATCGACTTGTATCATCTCCGGTTGAATAACCGGAAAATATTTTATGTTTGTTAATGGTTAATAGTTAATGGTTGAATGCTGTTAACTATTAACCTTTGACCATTAGCTATTAGCAAAAAACATTGTATTATTAAAATTAACCGGATTTAATATTATTTGAAGCTTTGGTAACACTCTGCACAAAGTACTTTTGCTGACGCTCATGTGGGTTTATTGATATATTCTTTTCCTTAATTGTGCCAAAGTTATATCATTATATTGCTCAACAAATTGTGACACTAAATTGTAGTGTTGAAATATTTTTTTAGCAAAACCTTTGCCTCCAGGTATTCGAGCAATAGCTTTTTGTGCTCGATATCGATGAGGTAGTTTTTGCACAAAGCTTAGACTAACTTTAAACCGTTTGGCTAATTGTCTTTAAGAGTTTTCCTGATTGTTGTAAGCCTCAAGAATTTTTTAACTGAGGTCGAGTGAATAAGCTTTCATTAAATTTTACTTCCCTTTTTGACGCTTGCACTAGTGTATTTTCCCATGTTGCAAACTGCTGCCTTTGCTTTTATAGCAGTAGAGACACGAAATTTCGCGTTTATACAAAATATGAACTTATCCGTATTTTGCTGTAGGCGATTTGGGATCTAGTCTGTATTAATCGTAAATAAGTGCATTTTAGGGCAATATTTCATCGGCTCTGGTTATGCAGTTTTTTAGATTTATGAGACTAAAAAGTTTAAACACAACTTTGTATTCAGCAGCTTTTTAGCAATAATTGCTGGCAATTAAAACATTTTTTGATATTTCTAATTGGAGCACTTTTTGGTGCAGGTCGTAACTGTAGGGGTTTGCCATCAGAAACGTGACTAGGATTTTAGCGGTCTGCTTTTACTGTATGTGTTAACTACCTTGGCTGTTGCTATATCTCCTAGGGTTACTCCCCAGTTGGAGGAGATGTAAAAACAATTCTAGTTTATGACTTTGGTGGCGGTACTTTTGATGCCTGCTTAATTATAGCCGCTGGAACTTCATTCTTACATTCTTACTCAAGAGTTGCGCAACTTGCTCATGCAAGAAATCGGCACTCTGAAAAAGCAAAATAGACCTCTTGCAAAAGTTCCTTTTGCAAGAGGTCTAATTACTAAAATTGTACGTCGGGGCTTTCATCTAGGTGAGAAAATCCTGCGCCCAACCGAAGTAATTACATCTAAACCAGAGTAATAAAGAATTCCAAAATATTCGTGCAAGAGGTCTATTCTTTGTTTTTCTTAGCGCCTACTCGTACGAGTTGCCTTAGCGTCTATGCGTCGAGGCGCGACACTATTATACAAACTTTATGCAACTTGTGAATTTAATTTGTCTTCAACAACTGGTGAATACTTTTGAGTAACTCCGCAGTTGTGTAGGGTTTGGACAAAAGTGTTTTGACACCATTACTTATATTTGCTGCTAGTTGAGCGTTTGAGGTAAGTCCGCTCGTAGCAATAATCTTGACTTGAGGGTTAAGTTTTTGCACCGTGCGAATGGTAAGAAATCCATCGAGCGATGGCATCATCAAATCAATTAACACCAAACTAATTTGAGCGCGATGCTGCACGTAAACTGCGATCGCTTCAATTCCATCACTAGCTGTCAAAACTCTATAATTGTATGTTTCCAATGATATTTTGGTAGTTTCTCTAATTGCTGCTTCGTCATCTACCACTAAAATTAATTCTCCCTGTCCAGCGGGAAGTTCTAAAAGAGGCGATCGCTGTTTTTCTATTGTCTCTACGGCTGGCAAATACACCTTAAATTTTGTGCCTCTCCCTACCTGGCTGTAGACATTGACAAAGCCGCCGTGACCTTTGACAATGCCCATCACCGTAGACAATCCTAGCCCTGTGCCTTGACCTAACTCTTTAGTAGTGAAAAATGGCTCAAAAATTCTTTCGACAATTTCTGGCGGCATTCCCACGCCACTATCTGCTACTGTAATCGCAATGTATGAACCTACTTTCGCCTCTAGATGCATCCGAGCGTAGTGAGTATCAATGAAAAGATTCTCGGCTGTTATCTTCAATGCGCCGCCTTTGGGCATAGCATCACGAGCATTGACTACTAGGTTCATCAGTACCTGATGCAATTGGGTAGGATCTCCACAGACAGTCCAAAGATCAGCTGGTACATCCGTGTAAACAGTAATCGATTTGGGGAATGTCTGATCAGCAATCTGCTTAAGTTCGGCAATCAAATGCCCCATTTGCAAAATTGTGTGCTTCCCTTCGACTCCTCGCGCAAACGATAGCACTTGCTTAATTAAAGCTGCTCCCCGTTTGGCATTGTTTTCCATCGTTTTTAGCAGCTGCATACTTCGCTCGTCAGAAGTTTTCAACTGCAAAAGTTGAGCCGAAATCAAAATTGGTGCTAGTACATTATTCAAGTCGTGGGCGATCCCGCTGGCGAGAGTGCCGATACTCTCTAGCCGTTGAGCGCGAAGGAATTGCGCCTCAAGTTGTTTTTTCTCTGTAATATCAGTATCGACGCAAAGTATTGATTTTGGCTGCCCCCGCTGATCGCGCATTAGCGTCCAACGGCTTTCAACAGTGATTTGCTTGCCCTGTTTTGTCACTTTATTTAATTCACCAGACCACTCGCCTGCTAGAATAACTGTTTTTATAGCTTGTTCGATATGAGGTACGCCCAAAAGATCGATCGCATTAGAAGCGATCGCATCAATTGCCGCATAGCCATACAAACGTTCCGCACCAGAATTCCAAAATAAGATTTGGTGGTTTAAATCTCGCACCAAAATAGCGTCTGTTGTGATATCCAGCAGTGCTGCTTGTTCGCGGATTTTCTCTTGCGCCTGCTTGGCTTCAGTAATATCAATGCATGAACCGATATAACCTGCAAAACTACCATCATAATTGAATCTTGGACTACCTGTATCTAATATCCAGCGGTATTCACCATCAAAGCGCCGCCGACGGTATTCCATATTGAAAGCTTCGTGAGCATCAAACGCACTGCTATAAGTGTCCCAACAAACTTGCATATCATCGGGATGGACACTTTCAGTCCACCCTTTGCCTAGCTCTTGTTCCAGCTTGCACCCCGTAAATTCCAGCCAGCCTTGATTGACATAATTACACAGTTTGTCAGTACCTGCCATCCAAATCATGACCGGAGCTGTGTCTGCCATAGTACGAAATCGTTGTTCGCTTTCTCGTATCGCCTTTTCGGCTGATTTTCGCGCAGTAATATCTTCAAACAGATAAAGCCGTCCGAAATAACGATCAAGTTCATCACGAACTTGAGTTGAAAAGAGGCGAATAGTCCGACCATCAACAAATCTAATTTCGTCTTCAACTACGCAACGGTTTGACTCGCTTTGCAAAGGTTCACAAGAAGAGGCATATGCTGGTATATCTGCTATTAATGGCAAGCAGTGAGCAATAATGTCTTGATTTTTCAGTATTTTTCGCTGCATTTGCTCTTCTAGATGTTCGATGCCCCAAATTTCACAAAAGCGCCGATTGAAATAAAGAATGGCATCGGTGCGGTTATCTACTACATAAAACGCTAACGGTGAAGCACTTGTCATTGAGCGCAGTAGAGCTTCTTGCCAACGTAACTCGGCTTCTGCTAATACGCGATCGCTAATATCAGTCTGAACACCGACAAAATATAGTAATTCACCTACATCTGAGAATACAGGCGTTATCTGAAGTTCGTTCCAGAACGGTTGACCGTCTTTACGATAATTGACTAGCCTAGCTTTCGGTGGTTGTTTGGTGTCAATATTGTCGTTTGCTGGGGGAAGGGCAAGTGCATTCTCAATTCCCTGCAAAAAGCGACCATTTTTGCCAATTACCTCTTCTGGTTGATACCCAGTCATGCGGCTGAAAGCTGGATTTGTATAAACTATTGGATTATGCGGCTGGTTTGGATCGGTAATTAAAACTCCTTCCGAGACTGAAGCCACAACTTGAGCCATTAGTTTGTTTTCAACCGATGCTTTTTTTAGCGCTGCTTGCGATCTTTGATACTGGGTGTTAGTACTTGTCAAAGCAGTTAAGTTACGCTTTAGCTCTAATTGCGTAATCACCTGGCGACTTAAAACTTCTAGGGCAAATATCTGTTGCTCGTTTAAATTTCGTGCAACGTAGTCAATTACACACAAACTACCAATTGACAAGCCTTCTGGAGTGACTAGAGGTGCGCCAGCATAAAACCGAATATTTGGTGTAGATGTTACTAGGGGATTGGTGGCAAATCTTTCATCAGCCAAGGCGTTTGGAACAATCAATAACCCCTGAGTTAACAAAATTGTGTAGCTACAGAAAGCTATATCGCGCTCGGTTTCCTCCACGCTCAGACCTACTTTTGACTTAAACCATTGTCGATTTGCATCAACTAAACTGATTAAGGCAATGGGAGTGCCACAAATCTGTGCTGCTAAGCGCGTGATCTCGTCCAGCGCCTGTTCGGGTTGGGTATCGAGAATTGCGTATTGGTGGAGGGCTGCCAGACGAACTGCTTCATTTTTAGGCAGTACAGCTTTCATAAATGGTTCCTGTTATGCGGTGACGAACCTTACTAGTACTTTTCAAGCTAAATAAATTGTTTGTGTTAAAAACTTTATGCTTAGTCGGTAGTTTTTTCGACAAATTATCTCATTTTTATCTAATTACTTCTAACTTAGTAAAAAATTTACTTGTCTGTAGCTTCTCCTCCTGTCTAATTAAAGTTATATAAATTTTTTACCTGAATTATTCAAGGCGATCGCGCATCAAGAAATATTTCCTCACACCTGGGCGGTATTTTTCAGATTTCTTTATTATACAATAATTCTTATAAGTATAAAAAATGAAATTTTAGTTAATAAATCGTAGTAATACAATAAGTATTTACACTGGAAAAATTGTAGAGATGTGAGCAAAAAACCGTAAATATTATATAAGTTTAGTTAAAAATTAGGTATTGTATGGTAAAAAAATAAGATTCAAACTAAATACAGCACCTTATAACAATCCTATTTGAGTTATGAAATACTGCGCGAGGATTGTCATTAGTATTAGTCATTAGTCATTTGCCTTTGAACAAAGGACACTCGTACTAATGACACTCGTACAGCCACGATGAAAGATTTCACAAATCCCAAGGGTTGCTATAGATTCTTTGCGTCAGATAGTGATGGTTGCTACAAGCGGCTAACTTACTACCTTTGATCGAGGCACAATAGATTTAGTCCTTCTTAACACTGATCGAAACCGTGATCAATTCTGGAATTACCACCCAGCCAGCTTTTGGAGTTAAAGCCAGAGCAGAAGATAGCTTTGCGATCGCTTTTGCAAGCTTATCTCTAGAGGAAGTTTACGCCCTAGCAGATGAAAGAGGCAATGGGGCTGTAGTAGTTATGAGTGGCATGGTTCGCAATCAAACCGATGGTAAACCAGTGGTAGCGCTGGAGTATCAAGCATACGAACCGATGGCTTTACAAGTATTTCGTCAAATTGCCGCAGATATTCGCCATAATTGGTCTGATGTGAATCGGGTAGTAATTCATCATCGCATCGGGCGCTTGCAAATCGGAGAAATCAGCGTTTTAGTAGCAGTAGGTTCTCCCCATCGTTCCGAGGCATTTGCAGCTTGCAAGTATGCCATTGACACACTCAAGCACAACGCCCCTATCTGGAAAAAAGAGCATTGGGCAGATGGTTCTAGCAGCTGGGTGAGTATTGGAGCTTGCGAAACCCCATGTGAGTGATTAGAGGCTGGAGGCTAGGGGCTAGGGGCGAAAGGCGAGAGGCTAGAGGCTAGGGGCTAGGGGCGAAAGGCGAGAGGCTAGAGGAACCAGAAATTTATCTCCCACTCTCCCCCTCTCCCCATCACCCCCTCCTCTTCAAGCCCCTTATTTTTGCAATTGTTTACAATCTTCGCTGTACTCTATTGCAGTTTGTAACTATTTTTGTATATCAAAACACAAATCCTTTAGACTAATTTCCAAGGAAAAATTTGGGATATATGTTGTTATGCAGATGCCAAATATAGCGTGGCACGATACTATAGTGCTTATTTCCTTTTTTGCTTGTATTGCAGGTATTTTGTTGCTAGGTGATACTAAACAAAATCAAGCGAATGAATTGGAAGAAACAGAGCAAATCTTGTTTAGGATGAGCTTTAGTTACTGGCTGGTACACTGCCTTGCTATTGGCATCCAAAAAATTGCTTTACCTGATTGGGAAATCCTGCTGCTGAGTTTAAAGATAACTGCTGCACTGTCTTACTTTTTGACTTTTGCTTGTGTTGTTTGTTTGCCTCTGCATAGGTTGGCTGTGCGTCAAGTAGAAGAATAGGAAGATCTTTCTATAGGGGCGGGTTCAATAAACATATCTATAGGAAAAGCAACCTTAAAAAACGCGCCCCAACTTCCAAGTTATCACCCCTTTGCAGGGGCTTGACTGGCAAAAATGATTAATGATTTTTCAAGACATGGGTGATCGCCTGCTCTAATTCATTCTGATTTCGAGTAGTCAAGATAAATACCTCTTGAACAGTTTTACCAAGTCTAGCTATAACTTTAAACCCGCCGCGAATTGGTACAGAAACTCTCAGTTGCAGTTTCGGTGTATGACCTTTAACCCGCCCAATTACTCCAGGTGTAATGGTTTGAATATCGTCTAGCTTAGCCAGACGTTCTAAGACTTGGATCAAACCAGGAATGTGGGTAGAGTGATTGAGAACCAATCTACCAGTGGCGGGATTTCTCATAATAAATTCAAGCAGCCTCCAGAGGAGCCATTGTTAAACCTGCACGTCTGAGTTGCTGGTGGTAAAGTTCCGCTTGCTCTTGAGGACCGACCCAAACAATGGCTTGACCTTCATAGTGTACTTGATTAGTGAGATCCCAAGCGCGATCGCCCGTCATCCCTGGAATATATTTCATCAAGCACTCAGCTACGTGTTCAAATGTGTTGAAATCGTCGTTCAACACGATAACTTTGTAGTTAGGATATGGCTTCTGGGTAACTTGAATTGAGCGTTCAGGAGCTACCCTTGGAGAGGCTGCCATTGCGTAAACACCTGCTGAAAGTACCCTAGTCATAACACAATTATATAAATAGAACTTAACAAAAATACATTCTACTAGGGACTAGGGGCTAGGGGCTAGGGGCTAGAAAGAGGGCTGGGGGAGCAAAGGGGATCTGGGGGGCAGAGGAGAGAACCCAATCCAAGGCTCCAAAATCCAAGGCTCTAAAATTCCCCAGCCTCTAGCCCCTAGTTCCTCTGGTTCCTCTGGTTCCTCTGGTTCCTCTGGTTCCTCTGGTTCCTCTCGCCCCCAGCCTCTAGCCCCTAGCCTCTCGCCTCTAGCCTCTCGCCTCTAGCCTCTAGTTCCTCTCGCCCCCAGCCTCTAGCCCCTAGCCCCTAGCCCCTCATTTAGCGCCAACTATCCCAGTTTTGGTTGAAAATTGAGGTATCAGGAAAGGCTGTGGGGTTGCCATGTTCTTCTAAGCGGCGTTTCAATACTTCTAGCAAAGGTTCTGCTAGAGGTAATTGATCTACTAGTTGGTAAGGTGCGATCGCTTTTTCCAAAGCAAATGCAGCCGTCGTTCCTGCTGCTGCACCGGATGACCATTCAAATGAATGCACTCGATAAGCAGCTGCGGCAATATGACTAGTAGCAATACTCTTACCAGCAACCAGCATATTATCTATTTTTTGAGGAATCATCGCCCGTAGGGGGATTTGAAAAGGATAAGCCATCCCTGCTCCTCGGCGTTCACCTTCTCGTTCGGTGTTACCTGGAAGTTCTGGAGGGCTATAGGTCATGCAGGGGTGAAAGTCGATCGCATAATGACCAATCCCAACAGAATCAGGAAAGACGGTAGAGCGTTTGCGCCGCATTACTTGCTCTGGAGACTTAGTACCTGCAATTACTGCTGTTGCTTCCAGTCCCGCTAGTGCTGCTTTCAAACGGCGATACTCATCTGGTGGTAAAGTCTGGAGGTAGTAATCGTCTTTGTAGTTGCGGCGAGAAATATCGATTTCCCATAAAGTAAAGCCTTCGGGATGACCCCAACTCGGTCTACCGATGATGCGCCGTCCTTCCCGCATATAAGGATACTTGGATAACCCGTGTACTGTCCCCATTGGGGAATCAAGCCCAGCTAGAAATCGATTATTCGGTTGTGGTTGTTTGACTCCATTGCCCAATTGAGAATCTGTAGTTCCAGCTACGAGCCAATAGAAAAAGCCCAGAGCGTTTTCTTCTGCCTTGCGTAGACTTTCCACCCGCAGTCCACCCATCCAACCGCCTGGTTGTAGTTGACCCCCCTGTTGCAGCTGATTACGAGTGTAAATTAGGTTATCTGCGGCAGTACCTGGGCGATAATCGTTGCCCCAAGTCCAGTTTTGCATTGAGATATCGCCAGCTAAAGGCGCATCATATTTAAAATTACCGAATGTGCTTGGTTCGCCTTTTTTTCGACTCCAGATCCGGCGGTAGGTGAAAATTAAGGGAAAGCTTGCCAACCGCGGCGCTTCAAAGCTATAATATGGAGCATAGTGGTTATAAAATGGAGGAATGGTGTGTCTTATAGGTTCCTCTAGCGCCTCCATAGCAAAAGTATAAGTAAAGCCTTGAGTGCAATAAGGGTCATTAGTGGCACTAGAGGAAGAAGGTTCTAAGTAAGAACGAGCATCAATTCCTAGTCGATAGGGAACATCGGCTAAAGCAATTAGCTCTCCTGTTTCCGAAGCATCGACAACATACCATTTTGGGGCATTTCCTCGCGTCTCCAGGCTGCCTTGGGGAACGAAACGTAGAACGGTTTTTTCAAATCGAGGCGAGTTTTCGTAGCGATATGAATCTTCGATGGTTTGAGACAATGGGTATGTATTCAGAGGTGGTGCGCCTTTAGCTGGTCGATGTTGGATAGCGATCGCACTTTGAATGAGTTGTCCACCTGCCGTTTTATCCCTTCCTTGCGAAGGGGGAGTGATTTCTAGTTCTTTTATTACAGTCGAAGGAAACCATTTCAACTTGCCTTTACCCTTTTTGGCAGCGTCTTGGAGCATATCAGACAGGATTTTGTCACCATCGCCTGGAATAAAACAAGAATCGCTTACCCAACAGTCACCAGGATTTAACTTGCCATACTTGCGTTCGATTCGTTTTCGTAATTCTAGGTAGCCGCGCGAGTAAAACAGCAGCGATCTCTGAGTGGCTCGCTCATCCAGTGCGGATGTTCCTTGAGCAGAAATTTGTCCTCCCACCCAATCGGTAATTTCAGTTAAGCAAACAGTTCGCCCTGCTAGTAAACCCTCGTATGCTGTGGCGACACCTGCAAGCCCGCCGCCCACGACTAAGATTTCACAATCTACTGTTTGGTTTGGGGTTGGTGGTGCAGATAGGGCGTTAGGGGTGAAAGATGAAAGGAAATACGAAACTAGAGTCAGACTAATAAGCGATCGCTTCATAGATTGACAGATGTTTAAATCCTACGGCTAGTGAGCTACTAGACGTTAACATCAGCAAAATGTCCATGCCAAGCTTTTTTGTAGTTAGTTATCAGATGGTAAGCGATCGCTTCATCTATTGTTACTTACCAGTTACTCGACTTACTCTTTATCTCATTTAATAACTTTTGTGTTGTTCTTTGCTTTTAGATCCCAGCATTTGGGCGTAGCTAGTATTGGCGGCGTTGGCTCCACATATGACAAGAAGTGGGCAACATCAATCCTTACTTCAATCATTTCCCGAAGTGTTGACTACTTGACGGGCAGAGGCAGTGTTAGTGGGAACAGTAAGTAGCGGGGTACTGAGTAGGGTTTGTGTAGCAAGCTAATTGGAAGGGATAGAAAGATCGTCGGGTAGGGGTTGCGTAGAACGACGAATTATTTGATCGGAACGGCAGATTGTTTGTCATCCATCCAAATCCTTCTGCATTGTCCCATCAAGCAATTTCTACAACTTCATGTCAGAAACCCTAAAAATTAAATGCCCTTCCAGTGAAGCTTGCAGGCATGAAAAACTCGACTTCTAATTTGTCGCTGCGGTCAAATAATTCGTCGTACAGCTTACCCCCATCTAGAATCTATTAGCATGAGGGCGGTTGAGCAGCTGGGGGAGCCGGAGCCAAACCTAACTGTACCAGGATTGCATTATTGTCGTAGTAATCAGAACTGCGCTCAATCTTATTCCCCTTTAAATCAAAAACCGTTACTGTGCGGACTGTGAAGGACTTGCCAAATGTAGAAGGTACTGGAACCAGACCAGTATTTGTTGCAGTTAACAAGTATTCAGCTACTGCCTTATTTTCACCAGTAAAAGTGGATAGTATTTCAACTTTAAAGTTACCAAAAAGCTTTAAAGTACCTTGAACAAAGCATTTAATATTATTCGGTCCTTGAATTCTAAATCCGTTAGGAACATCTTCAAAAACACCATTATCGGTATAGAGTGCAGCCAAAGCGGCTGGATCTTGGGCAGTATAAAAAGCATCAAGCCATGCATCAACAATTTTTGGCGTATTTTTAGCCTTAGCTTTGGTTTGAGTGCCAACTAGGAAAGCTGTGGCTAACCCACTAGCTCCAAGCCAACTTAGTGCATTGCGTCGTGAGAATTCTTTCACTAGCATTTGATACCTCTTTTTTTGGCGTTGCAAAATAGACAAATGATTTAGCTTGGAACAGGAACAATTCTATACTTTAGGTAATGCA
>CAXTYC010000026.1:0-74657 GCA_964248365.1 uncultured Chroococcidiopsis sp.
GCTCTCAACGAGTGCAATTGTTGCGCTTACAGGTTGGTCATACATTCTGGATGCCTTAAATAAACGTACTGAAAATAGTGCATAATTTTTCGGAAATAGTATTACACTCAGGACATTGCATCAAAATCATTCTCAATTCATATCTTAATTATGCAACGCCGTATTTTGAATAATTTGCGTCTAATTGTACAACCAAAGATATTTTTATGCTTAATATCTCCTAGGCTCGAAGTCTTTCCCATTCCTAATTTAGTCAAAGGCTTTTTAGTTTTAATCGGAATTCTGAATCAGTTTAAGCCTTATCTTCCTGACGGATCAAACGACACTTCGCTACTTTTTACTTTCGGAGAGTGACAAAAAAGGGTAATACCAATTTAATAAGAAGGTGCATAAAATAAAGCTTCGAGAATAAAATCGTAAGATGAGAGTGAACTGATTTGCGCAGGTGTGATTTGGTCTAGCACCTGCTGTAATCGTTCTCGCAACTGCTCGAGTGTGGGAAAGACTTTTCCCTTGAGTTGCTGTTTGATGAATTGCCAGACGCGCTCGATAGGATTGAGTTCAGGGCTATGAGCAGGTTGAGCGATAGGAATCAAGTTTTCTGGCCAATGCAATGCTGCCGTAATATGAGCACCAGACTGGTCGAGTTGGAGCACGGCACTCTCCTCACCGAGTTGTCTGGAGAGGGCATCGATGAACTGCTGGAAGCCTGCGGTATTGAGTTGAGCATACTCCTGATAAAAGTGCCAACCGCTCAAGGGTTCAACCACCCCGTAGAGCCAAAAGTTATCCTTCTGCCACTGAGGTACTATGGATACTTTTGCTTCAGCCAGAGCGATCGCATCAGTTAATAGATTTTGCCCGACCTCCTGGGAAAATACCTGCTTTTGTACCATCTTCTCCACCCGTTTACTTAACTCATGGCAAGTCTCTTCCCAAGCCATCTGTGCCATGTATAGTTCTAGCTCTGGATGAACGATTAACTCTCGTCCCCGCTTGCGGATTAGCTCAGCTACCAGAATATTCGCATCAACGACTAAGCGCATACTATTCGGGTTGAGACAAGTCTAAAGCTTGGCTGAGTTTTTCTTCATCCCAACCGCTCTGTTGCAATGCAGATTCCACTGTTTGCGAAAGTCGCATCAATGCTGCTATTTCTTCCCCTTCATCTGATTCTCTGACTGGAACATAAAATCCTACTATCTTGCCGTGACGTTTCACCGCGATCGCTTCATGACTGGCTAGATAATGAGAAGCCTTGTCCCTAAACTCCCGTATGCCTACGCTTTTCATTTTGACTCCTAAAAAGTGGTCACTATATGGTCACATTTTATCATGATTCTGTAACCGCTGTGCCATTCAGGTATAACGCTTAGTGTCTTTCACCTGCCCCACTGCTAGACCAATGGCTTTAGCTGGTCCCACCAGAATAGCTAACTGTTTGGCACGGGTCAGACCTGTGTACAACAAATTACGCGATAGCATCATGTAATGCTGCATATATAAAGGTAGAATCACCACTAGAAATTCGCTGCCCTGGCTTTTATGTATGGTTGTAGCAAATGCTAATGTAATTTCATTTAAATCTGCATAATCGTAAGCAACTCTTCGCTCTTGGTACTGCACCGTTACTTCCTGCTCCTCCAAGTCAATGGCAGCAATGGTTCCCAAGTCACCATTAAAAACTTCTCGGTCGTAATCATTCACCTGCCCAATCACGCGATCACCTACTCGCAGTACAATAGAGCCAGACTTAATCTCAGCTTTGCTAGCAACTGGAGGATTAATCAAAGCCTGCAAAACGCCGTTGAGGTGGCGCGTCCCTACTTCTCCCCTGGTCATGGGACACAACACTTGTACGTCCCTTGCAGGGTCAAACCCTAACTGTGGGATTAGCTCGGCAATTAGTTGTTGAATTCCTTGGACACCGTGTTGTGGTTCGGGTGCATTTGTTCACGGCAATAAGTTCAAGCTCAATGACCCAACTTCATGGTGGCACCCCAACCAAATATTAGAGGTCAACGACTCAAAAATGGGGCGTATTGAGGTGCGCCTGTGGTGCAATCTTCACTTCCAACAGTCTGCCAAACACTCAATGCATCTGCTAAGAGTTGAGCGATTGGATGGACTTGATAAACGAAAATTTAAACCCTGATGGTTGATTTGGGTGGGTCAGGATATACCTGAAGTATCTCAAATTTGGCATCAATATTTACGTCGCTTTGTCATCGATCATTGATATCGCTTTATTAAGCAACGTTTGCATTGGACTTTACCCCATTTCTCCACTCCAGAACAATCTGAACGATGGAGTGATTTCATGCCTGTGCTTACTTGGCAGTTATGGTTGGCTCGCATATGTGGACCTGATTGTCCTCTCCCCTGGCAACAGACCTCTAACCAAGCTCTGCCGCCTGGCCGAGTCGCTAATTCATTTGCTGCTATTTTAGCCAGGATTGGAACACCTGCTACTGACCCCAAACCCCGTAGAAAGTCTTCAGGTTGGACACAGGGGCAACCCCGCTTCCGTAGAATTCTTTATCCGACTGTCAAAAAAGGTACTGCTAAACCCAAAAAACAACTGTCAAAGTCGGCTTGACCAGTTGATTTTTTTGTTTGGATCTGCTTAGCTCATCAACTCAGTGTTCCTGAGTGGTTTTGTCATGCGGTAGTCTAAACTCGAGCTAAAAGAGGGTAATCGTGAAATTATAGAAAAAGAGGCGTGTGTGGTCAGGACCTGAAATAAAGCGGGGCTTCATCGATTAATCTACATTCCTCCTCGACTAATCGTTCCCAAAATAAGCCCCGCTTTATTTGTCTTTGCCAAATTCCTTATCCTCAAATGCGGTTAACGTTTGGACTGGTGATAAAGAGCTGATGGTGGGCAAAAAAGTTGCCGTATTTGCAATTAATCTTGCTTGTTGATCAAGGGGCGGCAACTTTTTTGCGCCCGATTGCCCAATTTTCTTGTGTTTTCGCCCAAGGGTACGCACCAGTTATCTCTCATCCTCTGCGTTACTGTGCGTTGAAAACTCTAACCCAATGCTACTACTTTGCAGCGGCAACAGTAACGTTATAACTCAGCACAAATGGTTTGAAACTCGCCCCAGCTTTGGGTTTTCCTATTAACTCCAGTTGATATCTACCTGTTTTAGGAAAGGTAATAATTGCACCCGCAATATCTTTATATCCTTGCGTTGATATTGCTTTAAGTTCTGGTTTTAAAAGTGGTGGGGAATGTTTGGCGCTAGGTTCCGAGTAGACAGATAGTTGACAGTTGCATTGCCCAAATGGTATAGCTTGCCCACCTTTACGAGTTAAGGCAATCCAGGTTAATGCTGCTTTCCCAGCGAGTGGTGTGTCGTCGGGTTCAATATGTAAAGTACCGCCTACATCTCCAGAAACTTGAATTTTATGGGCAGATGCTGGGGCAATAGTTGTTACTGTTGCAGCTAGCAAGCACAGTAATAGCCATTTAGTCTTTTTAGCGGGACTTGTAAGGGGGAACATAGTATTTTCCTAAAGACAAGATTGACCAAAACAAAGGCGATCGCACCAATAATACAGCTAGCACCGCTATTCCTAGTAGTACTGTCCATAACTGGTTACTCGAATTTTCTTCCCCAGCACCCAGGTAATGAGAACCAAGCAACGCAGCATGAATCGCTGTTAAAATTACAGCTGGCACTCCCAGCAGATGAATTTGTCGCCAACGCTTGCCTAAGTAAGTTTGGATGCGATCGAAACTAGTCAAAGCAGCAGGCATCATTAATACTACTGCCAAGAAACCTGCTACCATACCCCATTGATGCATCGGTAACATAAAAGCGATCGCGTCGTAGTTCCAATTAAGGGTATGATCCATCATATGGGCGGTGTGAGCCAAAGCCAACACAAACGCCCCCACTCCCAAGGCGCGGCGGTATTTTAGCGGTGACGACCACAAGCGGCTGATGGGACGAGCGATCAGTGCTAGCATTAAGCACAGTAACGCCCCATGCCCTGTATAGTCTACCATAGTGTCACCAGTTCGCAGCAGGGTGGTTATGCCTATCGTAATGGTTATCCAGCCGCCCAAGCGAAATAATTGACTACGGCGATCGCTACTCACCAACGATGTAGACACACCCACCCCTAGCATAGTGGGCAGCGTTCCTAATCCAAAAGCTAGCATAGTTGCTGCTCCCCGCCAAAGATTACCCGATTCGGCAGCTTTAATTTGGGCAGCATACAAAAACCCGCAGGGAATCAAACCCCAAACTAACCCTAATCCAGCTGGTGTCCACCAGCGACTTTGCAGTGATAGTTTTACCATGCCTGCACTCAGTCGCTTGTGTAAACCACCCCCAGTTAACGGGTGCACAATTGGCAGACGGGGGAGAAAGTCGGGTTTGAGCTGTCCTAACCCGAACCAAATCAGCATCACCCCTGTCAGAATAGCCATACTCCGGCGCAGTTCACTGCCTATCCCTGCCATTTGTCCGCTAGCAACTAACACAGAACCTAGCGCCCCAATCCCTGCCCCAACTAGGACATAACTAATTATTCGCCCTAGATTGAGCAGGGTATGAAAATATAGTTGCTGCTGCCATTTGGGAGTTTCCTGCTGATGGGAAAGCGAAAACGCTACTGTAAGCGGGCTACACATCCCAACACAGTGACCAAAACTCCCCAGAAAACCTAGAGTGACAATTAGCAATAGGTCTAGCATCAGTTAATAATATTTAATAAGTAATAATTGATAAATTTCATCACTCAAATAGAATTGCTATAATTAGTTACCAGGTGCAGGTAATTCGACAATTTTAGTATCTTGAATCATTTTTCCATTATGAGCCAAAGTTTCATGACTGTTGGCATTTAAACTAACAGTAATCTCATTTTTACCAGGTTGAAGATTTTCAAGATAGTACCAACCATACAAGCGAGTGATTTTTTTGCCATTTACGTAAAGATGGGCGTGACCTTCTCCAGGTTTAGCTGCCTCGTTAATATGTTCTGGCGCAAATTTGAAATTAGAAACTTTCGCTTGCAAGTTGTATCCTTTCATCGAATCTTTATGCACAAATAAGTCAACTGAGGGAATGGGTTGACCTGCTGGAATTTCCATTGTTTTGTGATGATGAAAGATTTCACTACCCTCCTGGCGCTCATCAGCTACTATCTTTTGAGAGCTAGCAATTCCCATACTACCAGCAGCGATGCAAAGTAGAGTTGTGGATACTAATAATAGTTTTTTGAACATTCTGATTAATAGCAGCTTTTTTATATTGCATCTGACAATTTAAGTCAAGTTGCTGTCTGTGTCAAAAGACAAGCTGTCATAGTTAGCGCCTTATCTTTTATGTCGGGCTATGTTTGAAAATATGGTGGGGATACACAGGTAATTACAAAAAACATGAAAAAATTGCTTGGGCTAGCATTGTTGGTGTTAATATTACTTGGCACACTCAACAGCAAGTTTTTTGGACAGCCTCGATCGCCCAAGGTGGGGCAGGAAATCTCATCTGTACAAGAGTCAAAAGCCAGATCTGAGGTAACAAAAACTAAGCCATTTGTCAATATTTCAAAGGTATCAACTCAAAAGTTGTTGGCACACGTTCGGGCTTTGAATTATAGACGTTATACAGAAAATGAACGCGATCGCACCCGCACTTACCTGATAAAATCTCTCAAACAATTAGGCTGGAAACCAGAACGACAAGCGTTTGAGGGTGGCGTAAATATCTTTGCCCAGCGACAAGGTACTGATCCAAAAGCTGGTTCAATTCTTGTAGCAGCACACTATGACACTGTACCAACTTCGCCTGGTGCTGATGACAACGCTACTGGGGTGGCTGTAGTTTTGGAAGTTGCCCGTCTGTTGGGTTCGCACCCTACGACACGCACTTTACAGTTAGCCTTTTTTGATCGAGAAGAACTAGGGCTTTTGGGTAGTAGGGCTTTTGTGGCAAATGAGAAGCATTTAGAAAACCTACAAGCAGTCATCGTACTGGATATGGTGGGTTTTGCTTGCCATACCGCAGGATGTCAGAAATATCCGCCCATGCCTATTGTACCACCTTCTGACAAAGGAGACTTTCTAGCAGTAGTAGGCGACATGGAACACGCACAATTACTTGATGCTTTTCAACCGTCTGGGCAAGAAAATTTACCACTCGTGTTAACTTTACCAGTTCCTCTTAAAGGTATGTTGATGCCTGATGTGCTACGCAGCGATCATGCACCGTTTTGGTATCAAGGAAAAGCGGCAGTGCTGTTAACTGATACGGCAAATCTGCGTACACCGCATTATCATCAACCGAGTGATAAAGTAGCAACTCTAGACAAGTCTTTTTTTACCGGATCTGCTCAGATTGTAGTTAATGCTGCTACTAAGTTGTTAAATTCGCCTTTGCCAAAAGCATCGCTTTGATCAGTTACCAGTTAAGAGAAGAGGGGAATTAAATATTCCGCTATTCCACTGTTCGACTTCATACTTCATACAACGGAAGCAGACGGAATATATTGCGTCTCTACATACTTCATACTTTCCCCTAATTGCCCTTAACCTCTAATGACAGTATTGCCATTGGCGATTGCAACGGGGCGATCGCAGGAGAAACTAAGCCTTGGTTTCCTGATGAGTTTCTATTTTTCGTAACTGATTTTCAAAGGAAATTTAATAACTGCTTTGCTCTTTTCAATCGGTATTAATAAACAGGCGAGGAACGAATATCCTACTCTAATTGAGCAACGATCTCATCTAAAATCAAGATGTTAGCATCGGCTCGTTTGCAGATTTCCTGCACCTTAGCTGCTCTTTCTTTAACCTTCTCAATATCAGGAGGTTGCGGTTTGTCAGTCATAATATGTTCCAATCTTGTTTGATTTCTTGTGTACTTGCTGGTAAGGCTTCTGCTGTAGCCTCTGCCTCTTGGATTGAACGCGCTAGTAAATCCAGCATAGCAGTAGTAGCTCAAGGTTTGAGCTTCTGCAATCTGTCGCAATAGTCTGTAAAACCTTGTGTAATAGATATCTGCTCGTTCTTTAATATTCTGGAGTTGCTCTAAGTCAATCATCGTTGCCTCTGTTTCGCCATACTGTTCTAAAATCAAGAAGTCTAATGCCGCTGGTTGATTAATGATTGCCAGCAGTCGTCGCTGCAAGTTTAAAACAGTGGTTATTGTTTCTTCTGGTAATTAAGCCATTTAAGCAAGTGTCTAACGTCTATTGCACTAACTCTTGGCACAGTAGTCTAAAGCGATCGCCTCTTTGCTCGAAGTTCTGGTATTGATCGAAACTGGCACAAGCTGGAGACAGCAAGACAATCCGCGCTTGATACTGTTTAGCTAACTCGGCGGCTTTGGGTACGGCTCGTTCCATTGTTTCTACAATCTCATAATTAGAATAATTAGCCTGCTTTAATCGTTGGGCAAAAGTTGGTGCTGCATCGCCAATGAGTAAAACAGCTGCGGCTTTGGCTTGAATTGTTTGTATCCAACTGCTGTCATCTCCGGCTTTGGCTTCACCCCCAGCAATCAAAATTGTTGAACTATCAACCGAGGCTAACCCAACCAAGGCAGCATCGTAGTTAGTGGCTTTGCTGTCGTTGATAAAATCAATTCCTTGCCATGTGCAGATGTGTTCTAGACGATGGGGAACACCAGGGAAATTCGTAATAGCTAGGGCGATCGCCTCTTTTTCAATTCCTG
The DNA here is from genome assembly GCA_964248365.1 of uncultured Chroococcidiopsis sp. GTDB lineage: Bacteria > Cyanobacteriota > Cyanobacteriia > Cyanobacteriales > Chroococcidiopsidaceae > Chroococcidiopsis. The sequence goes on from CAXTYC010000026.1 coordinate 7,695, forward strand.
CTAACCTAGCCGCCGCTACAGCCATCAGCAGATTTTGCTGATTGTGTTCTCCCGCCATTCGCAAAGCCGAAACCTTGACAATCTGCTCGTTCTGTGCATATACCCAGTCATCTTGAATGTAAACTCCTTTATCTGGGTTGCCGAGCAAATGAGCTTTCCCTTTCACACTCGTCCAACAAGCCTTCCTCCATTCATCTACACCTTTTTGGTGCAAAAAAGCGTCATCGCCATTGATGATTTGTTGTTCTGACTGGTTGATGAGATGGGCTTTAATTTGGTAGTAACGCTCTAAAGTACCGTGACGACTGAGGTGATCGGGTGTAAATGTTGTCCAAACTCCGATGCGTGGGGCAATGGAACCAGAAGACTCAATTTGATAGCTACTAATTTCAGCGATTACCCAATCAAGGGAATTTTGGATTTTAGATTTTGGATTTTGGATTGTTAACTGTTGACTGGTGAGTGCAATCTCTTTGCCTCTAGCCTCTAGCCTCTCGCCTCTCACCTCCAAAGCTAATTCACAAGCAGCGTAGCCAATGTTCCCACAGGCGGGGGCGTGAAGTCCAGCGGTTTGAAAAATTGCAGCAGTTAAGGCTGTAGTGGTGGTTTTTCCGTTTGTGCCTGTAATTCCTACCCAAGGAACAGCGTTGAGATGTCGCCAAGCTAGTTCCATTTCACCAATTGTCTCTATACCCAATTGTCTGGCACGGATTAATACAGGTGCATCCCAAGGTACGCCTGGACTAACAACAATCAATTGGGGTAAATTTGAGCTATCGAAATTAGGGGTGTTACCCAAATTAACGGTAATTCCGTCCTGTTGTAGTTCTTGTTGTTGTTGGTGTAAGGATGGCTCGTCAGAGCGATCGCTCACTATCACTTCCCAGCCATCCTGTTTTAGCAGTCTTGCCGCCGCAACACCTGATTTTCCTAATCCGATTACATATGAATTGGGCATAGATCAATTGGCACAAGTCTCTAATTAAGCATCCTATATAGTACTGGGTTGCTCTTACTTTGCCAATTTAAGATTATTTTTTTCAACGCAAAAGGAAGCAGTCAGAGCGGGTTTAATCGAAATATCTAGGGCAAAACAGACAATTTTGAAAAACCCGCCCCTAGCGAAAAATCTGTTCTAACTCTTGACTATTGCGCCAAAATCTGCTACCACACGGGCATGATTACGCAATAATCCCAGCAAATTTAAGCGATTGCGTCTAATTTCTGGATTGGAATCCATCACTAGAACACTCTCGGAACCATCAAAGAAATTACTTACAGTCGGAGCAATCTGAATCAAAGCTTCAACTAGTTGCTGATAATTGCGGGATTCTCTAGCGGCTTGAGAAGAGGGAACCAGTTGCACTAAAGCATCGTAGAAAGCTTGTTCTGATGGTTTTTGGAAGAGTTCTGGACGTACTAAATTTTCAGGGTTCAATTGAGTAGTGTCGAGATCCCCTTGGGTGGCGAGACGAGTTGAACGGTTGACGGTTTCATAGATTTTATCTAGAGTACCGTTGTTGCGGATTGTTTGTAGGAACAAAGCGCGATCGCGTACATCTAATAAATCCTCCAAAGCCCGTAACCGATATTCTCGATCATTTTCTCCCAATACGGCATTCACCAAGTCATAATCGATCATTCGTTCTTCTTGCAGCAATGTCCGAATTCTTTGAATAAAGAATTCCTGTAATTGTTGCAGTAGAGACGTTGTATGCAAGGTTTTTACATTGGTTGCAACAAAATCGGTGGCAATTTGTTCGAGCAGCGGATGTAAATTGATAGATAGATTACTTGTCCAAGCGATCGCAATCACTGCATTAGCAGCACGACGCAGGGCAAAGGGATCACTAGATCCTGTAGGTAGCATCCCCAACCCGAAGATACTCACTATTGTGTCGAGTCTGTCAGCTATTCCGACAACTTGACCTGGTAAGGTATGGGGGAGGCGATCGCCAGCACCACGCGGTAAATAATGTTCCTCAATCGCCGTCGCCACTGCTGGGGATTCTCCACTAGCTAAGGCGTATTTGTGTCCCATCACTCCTTGCAATTCAGGAAATTCATACACCATTTGGGTTACAAGGTCAGCTTTACATAACAAAGCGGCTCTTTCAATCTGCGATCGCTCATCTTGTCCTAATTGCAATTGCTCGGTTATTCTCTGAGCAATCTTAACTATCCGCTCTACTTTTTTTGCAACTGAACCTAAATCTTCCTGAAATGTTACTTCGTCTAATTGGGGTAAATAGCTTTCCAAAGGCTTGGCTAAGTCAGTTTTGTAGAAAAACTGTCCATCGGCTAAACGAGCGCGGATTACTCGTTCATTTCCAGCTGCAATGATATCTGATTTAGCAGGATCGCCATTGGAAATGGTGATGAAGTTGGGTAGCAGCCGATCTTTAGCTTCTGCCTGAAATATTGGAAAATAGCGCTGGTGACTCACCATCACAGTGGTAATTACTTCTGATGGCAAGCTTAAAAACTCAGGGTCAAATTTTCCCACGACGGTATTCGGAAATTCTACCAGGTTTGTAACTTCTTCGAGCAGGTCTGGATATATGTCTACATGACCGTCGAGTTGTTGCGCGCTCGTTTGCACTTGCTCTTGAATTTTGGCTTTACGCGCAGATCCATCAACTTCTACAAAGGCTCTTTGCAAACAAGTGACATAATCAGTTGCTTGGGGAATAGTAACTCGTTGTGGATGTAATACCCGATGTCCAAAAGATAGACGATCGCTTATTATTGTCTCGGAACCATTCACAATCTCTATTGGTAAGACAGCATCATCTAACAAAGCCACCAGCCACACTATCGGACGGGAAAACCTCAAATCTCCATCTCCCCACCGCATCAACCGCTTACCTTCTAAGCCTAAAATCCATTGGGGTATTAGTTCGCTGAGGACATCAGCAACAGGACGACCTGGGTACGAAACGCGGACAAAAACAAAATCCCCTTTCTCTGTGGGACGAATTTCCAATGCATCTAATTCTACACCTTGCTTTTTGGCGAAACCTTCTGCTGCTTTGGTTGGTTTACCATCTTTAAACGCCGCTTGTGCGGGTGGACCTTTAATTTCTTCATCTCTATCTGGTTGCCCAGTTGGTAGATCTTTAATCAGAAGGGCTAGACGGCGGGGAGTACCGTAAACTTCTAGGGCGCTACTTGTCAAGTTATTTTCGCTCAGACTTTGACCAATGCGCGATCGCCACTGTTGGATGGCGCTATCTACAAACGTTGCGGGTAATTCTTCTGTACCGACTTCCAATAAGAAACTAGACATAGCACACTGTTTTTAACCAAGAGGTTTTATTTTACTTCGATCCAATTTCAACAGTTTATCCTGCCTAGAATTCTGATGTGTGCAACGCCAAAATATTAAATCTTTTGCAATTATCTACATCACCCACTAGTATGCCATCCCTCCGCATGGTGTAATACCCAGCTTCGCCCACCATCAATAATTTGGTGGGCATGAGTGGCATACTTTTGCAAGAGGTCTATTCTATTGCGATCGCACCTACATAATTTTGCTGATAGTTTCTTGTATTTATCTTTACCAAATATACCGATGGAAGGAGATGAATTTGCTGAAAAACTCATATTTTAAATAATGGGATTGGGTAAAGTTTATACCATTTAAGCTTGTTCATCCAGATTTGAAGTAGCGAGGAGCGATTTTTGGCATCGCCCCTCGCCTTTTAGGAATCAGAAAGAGGCGATGAAAGAGACGCGGGACAGCATTGCTGACATTTGGGGTCAGCGAACACCTTATTTTGGTGATTGGTCAGTACGAGTAGACTCGCTTTTGCACGAAGAACCCGATACTTGGGTGCAATCTGCGTGTGTCCTTTGTTCTAATGGCTGCGGGATGGATATTGGTGTCAAAGACGGGCGGATTGTGGGTGTTCGTGGGAGGGCAGTAGACCGTGTAAACAAAGGGCGGCTAGGTCCCAAGGGATTAAACGGATGGGTAGCAAATCATAGTAGCGATCGCCTGACTCATCCTTTAATTCGCCGCAACGGTCAACTTGAGTCAGCAACCTGGGACGAAGCAATGAACATGATTGTCCAGCGTTCCAAAGAAATTCGAGACAAATACACCAGTGGGGCGATTGGATTTTATACCAGTGGGCAACTCTTCCTAGAAGAGTATTACACACTGGGTATTATTGGTAAAGCAGGTTTGGGAACGCCGCACATGGACGGTAACACCAGGCTATGTACAGCAACATCAGCAGCAGCACTGAAAGCATCATTTGGTACAGACGGGCAACCTGGTTCTTATACTGACATTGATACCACCGATGCTATTTTGCACGTCGGACACAACACTGCTGTCGCACAAACCGTGCTTTGGATGCGGATTTTAGATCGGCGGCAAAGTTCAAATCCACCGCTTCTGATTGTAGTCGATCCACGCGAAACCTACACCGCTAAGGAAGCAGATGTGCATCTAGCACCCCTCGTTGGTACTAATCTGCCGCTGATGAACGGGCTGTTAAATTTAATCATAGAGGCTGGGCAGATCGACAAAGACTACATTGATGCCCATACCGTTGGCTTTCAAAACCTGAAACAAACCGTTAGCCAATGGACTCCACAGCGAGTGGAACAGGTGACAGGAGTACCAGCTGATAAGTTACGCGCGGCGGCTGAAATTCTTGGTTCTACCCCAACCTTGGTTTCAACCGCACTTCAGGGAGTGTATCAATCGATGCAGGCAACAGCTACGGCTGTGCAGATTAATAATTTACACCTAATTCGCGGTTTGATTGGAAAACCAGGATGCGGCATCTTGCAAATGAATGGTCAGCCTACAGCACAAAATACCCGCGAATGTGGTGCAGACGGAGATCTGCCAGGATTCCGTAACTGGGACAATCCAGAACACATAGCACAGTTAGCACGAATTTGGAATGTAGATCCAGCAATTATCCCCCACTGGTCGCCACCTACCCACGCCATGCAGATTTGGCGCTATGCCGAGCAAGGCTCAATTAAGATGCTTTGGATCAGTGCTACGAACCCAGCCGTATCACTGCCAGAGTTAGGGCGTATCCGGCAGATTCTAGAGAAAGACGATTTGTTCGTGGTTGTGCAGGATGCCTTTTTGACCGAAACTGCCTCTCTTGCTGATGTGGTTCTACCCGCCGCTATCTGGGGTGAAAAGACAGGATGTTATACTAATGCCGATCGCACTGTCCACATTTCCCATAAAGCAATTGATCCGCCAGGTATTGCGCGATCAGATCTGGAAATCTTTCTCGACTACGCCTGCCGCATGGATTTCAGAGACAAAGATGGCGCACCTTTAATTAAATGGCACGATGCCGAAGGAGCGTTTGAAGCTTGGAAAGAATGCTCAAAAGGTCGCCCTTGCGATTATAGTGGCATGAGCTACGCCAAACTCAGTCAAGGTTCTGGGATTCAGTGGCCTTGTAACGAACAGTTTCCCGATGGTACACCGCACCTATACACCGATGGTGTATTCAATACGAGTGCTGACTACTGCGAAACCTACGGTAACGACTTGGTAACGGGTGCACAGGTAACACCAGAAGAATACCACGCCCATGACCCTAAAGGCAAAGCATTCCTAAAAGCTGCCCATTACCAACCCCCGCACGAGCAGCCAGATGAAGAATACCCGCTTTGGCTGACAACCGGGCGAGTCTTGTATCACTTCCATACTAGAACTAAGACGGGGCGATCGCCTCGACTGCAAGCAGCTGCACCAGATGCCTTCGTACAAATCTCTAGCGAAGACGCAGCCAAATACAACATTATTGACGGTGACATGATTGAAATTACATCTCGTCGAGGTCGAGTAGTAGAACGGGCGCGAATTGGTGGTATTGAACCAGGACTTGTATTCATTCCCTTCCATTATGGCTACTGGGATAATCCAGATCGCCTCCGTGCTGCCAATGAACTCACAATCACCGAATGGGACTCGGTTAGTAAGCAGCCACACTACAAATATGCCGCCGTGCGAATTCGTAAAATCGATCAGACTTGGGGCTAGGGACTAGAGGCTAGAGGCTAGGGAACTACCTCGAAATCTCCTTGATAGAAAGCTTCATACTTTGAATCGGAGACTAATATAATATATGCACCTTAGTAATTACCTGGGACTAGTCCATAACAGTGAACAGCAACTAGCCGATGCGTTTGCAACCATAGCAGACCATCATGGCGATGAACCTGACATCACCACATTGGTAAGCTTTTGTCAACATGGTCACAGCAACACGTCCAGGCACTCAAACCATTAATTGACCGCTATCAGGAACAAAAGAGTGAAGAACCAGCGCGACTGAGCCAGACATTGTTTTCAGAACCGCGCACAGGTAGCCTTGCCTTATTACGCGACCTTCATGATCTGTGGCTGCTAGCAAACGAAGTTTATCTGTGCTGGATAGTCCTTTCTCAAGCCGCCAAAGCACTACGCGACAAAGAACTAGAAACAGCTTGCGAACAATTTGACCGACAAACTAAACAACAGATTGCTTGGCTACTTACCAGAATCAAACAAGCCGCACCACAAACACTAGTAGTTAGTCAGTAGTCAGGAGTTGTGAAGTCAGAAGTCAGAAGTCGGAATTCTGAATTAATGATTCTCCCCTCTGCTCCCCTGATTCCCCCTCTCCCACTCTCCCCTTTGCCCCCCGCTCTCTTATCGCGGACGACCCAGAGTAGTGATATATAGAACCGCCTCATCAGCAGGAATACCTAGCACTTCATTAACCTGGTCATCAAAGAAGCCACCAATGCCACTCACACCCAAATTAAGACGAATCGCGCCTAAATTTAATCTTTGCCCTAAATGACCAGCATCCATATGCAGGTAACGATAAACGCGATCGCCATATTGTGCCACAGCTGATTTCAGATCCGCTGTATGAAATAGCACCGCCCCTGCATCCCGTCCTAGTTCTTGTCCCAAGCACAGATAGTGTAACTCGCGCCGGAAATTTTTAAACCGAATTTGCCGCAGTTCTTGGGCTTTTGGCGCGTAGTAGTAGCAGCCTGACTCTAGCCCCATCACTCCAGATACAGCAATAAACGTCTCAATTAAATTCAAGTCAAAATAATCTGGCTTGCCATCTAAACCTTGATCGATGTAGTGGTGGGGTTGATAGGTAAAATCTAACAAAGCTAACACTTCATCTAAATTTAGATCTCCACCGCTATAAGCCCTCGTTGAACGACGATTGATAATTGTAGTTTCCAGCCCTTCTAGGTTTGCGCCCCAGTCAATGGGATAGGTAATAGTGGGAACCTTAAGACAGAAGGGAAAGTTATATTTATCTTCAGAAGGTGAGAGGAAAGATTTTTCTGTTATTACCTCTTGAATTTGGCTTGCTCGGTGGCAGTATCTTAGTAGTTCCCCATCTGGAATTTGGGGATAGTCACAAGAGGTAGCAGAGGGCAAAGCAGTTTGACTTGATGGTAGGTTTTGTTGTACGTCAAGTAAATCTGCCAAAGGAATTATAGCGATCGCCCCTTCCTGTTCGATATCAAGGTAAAGTAGCTCATTAACTGCTTCATCGACAAAACCCCCAATTAGATGAGGTCGGTAATTAGTCAAAGATCCAGCCAACTCGATATTACCCAGCAGGTGTCCTGTATCCAAGAAAATCCGCCGATATGCGCGGTCTTGGTAACGCCAAGCCGAACGATAAAATACAGCAGTTGCTACAAGTGCCAGTCGAGTACTTTCTAAAGCCTGATGCCAGAAACAAGCCTTTTGCAAAGCTTGCCAAACTTCACTTGACCAAAAATGAACTAAGGAATGGCTTTGAGGCTGATAGTTATAAAGTCCAGCCGGCAAAATTGATGTGCCACGAGAAATCAAATATACTTCGGCAGGATATAAACCCCCTGCTGATGGTGCAGCGCGTAGATAGATGGGATGTCCCATCATTGTTGGCACTTTGGCTGTCAAACCATAGCTGCAAAACAGTAGCCAGGATAACCTCTGCCATCCGATGCCTTCTGGATCATTCGTAAATACTTTTGGTTCTTCTTGAAGATAGGGCTTGAGGTCGAAGGTTGTGCCAATTTTGTATTCTTTAAATGGCACTGGCTGTTTAGACCAGTCTAATCCTTGACTTTTAGAGGCGATCGTCTCAGGATCGTATTTAGTTCGCTCGTGGTAGTGTTGAGCAATTGATTGGTGCTGTTCTAGCATAGCAGTCTTTTGAAAACTTCCCTTTCTTCGATCTTTGCACTCCTGAGCGTATCTTGTCGTATTAGGTGTAAAAAATACACAATCAAGGTAATTCGTAATTCGTAATTCGTAATTAAAAAACCAATTACCAACTACCTATTACCTATTACCTATTATCATTCCCGTTATTTTTGCAACCATTTCTGAAGCTTTCTTAATTAAAGACGTGTTAATTTCAATTTGATAATTTTCATCTGGAAAAACTTGCGTCACAACTGTTTCTAAATCAGCATTACCTTTTCTCGCCCCCAAACCATTTATTGCACATTCAATTTGTCTCGCCCCACACTCTAAAGCAGCAATTGAATTCTCTACTGCCCAGCCTAAATCATCATGACAGTGAACTGAAATAATAGCTTTGTCTATATTTGGTACTTGATTGATAACAGTTTGAATTAGCAGGGAAAATTCTTCAGGTGATGCTACCCCTAAGCTATCAGGAATACTAATCGTAGTAGCACCACTGTTTATCGCAACTTCAATTGCTTTACATAAAAAATCCCGTTGGCTTCTGGTAGCATCAAAAGCACACCATTGTACATCCTCACAGTAGTTTCTTGCCAGACAAACACTGTGTTGTATTGTTTCTAATACTTGCTTTTTTCTTTCGTATTCTTGTTTTATATTTATGGTAGTATAAATATTAATCCTTCCTTTCTCAGCAGGTTTAATTGCTTTACTGACACTGATTATTTCATCTTCATTTGAGCTTGCCAGCCCACAAATAATAGATTTTTTAATAATTGTAGATATTTTCCATACTTCATCAAAATCTTTTTCAAATTTACCAGGATAGCCAACTTCAATCACATCTACACCGATTTCTTCTAGCAATTTTGCAATGCTAATTTTCTCCTCAATATTCATTTTCACACCTGGCGTGAGTTCTCCATCACGCATAGTGGTGTCGAAAATTTTCACTTTGTTATTAGCTTGTGACATATTCAAGAGTGCTATATGTGTAGACAGAAAATAGCTTTCCATGCGAGCGCACAATATAATCATGATTTTCCTTTAGATGCTAAATCATCCTTGGTTTTTCTTAGCGTCTTTGCGTCTACTGGAGCGAAGAGGCTCCGCTCCGCGTCTATGCGTGACACTACCATCGTGATTTTATGCACGGTATTTATCAAGCGATCGCCACCTGACTCTTCTAGGCGCACGTTGCTTAATCTAACCTGCCCCCAACGCCCCAGAGTAAATCAAACCCCGCTGCATATCCAAAGTCAAAATTGCCCCGTCTCGAATCACTTCTGTTGCCTTTTTTACTCCCACAATTACAGGCACTCCCAATCGCAAGCCAATTACGGCTGCATGGCAAGTTAGACTCTCTTCTTCGGTAATAATCCCAGCTGCCTTACGAATCGCTTCGACAAAATCAGCACTGGTACGAGGTGCTACCAAAATATCACCTGGATTAAACTTACTCACATCCATGCCACTGTAAGCCACTCTTGCCCGACCACTGACTGAACCTTGACCGATGCCAATTCCTTGACCGAGTAATGCCGTTACTACCTCTACCTTGATCAAGTCAGTCGAGCCTGAGATTCCCTGAAGTGTTCCTGCGGTCATTACCACTAGATCCCCTTCATACAATAGCTGTTTCTCTAGAGCCACATTGAGGGCAGATTGGAATGTTTTACCCGCCGAAGGTAGATCCAGCACTAGCAACGGTTTCACACCCCACACCAGCTGTAACTGCCGTGCTACATCTACATGAGGTGTCACCGCCAAGATAGGATTTTGCGGTCGGAACTTTGAAACATTGCGCGCTGTAGCGCCAGTCTTTGTCAGCGTCATAATTGCCGCTGCACCCAGTTGCGAGGCAATTTGCCCTACTGCTTGGCTAATCGCATTGGGAATAGAACGACGGGTATCGCTGCTTCTGTTTGGCGTTGCTGCGAGTTGTTGTTCTTGCTCGATCCGAGTGGCAATTCGTGCCATTGTTGCTACGGCTTCTACTGGGTATTTACCCACAGCGGTTTCATTTGAGAGCATTACCGCATCAGTTCCGTCTAAAATCGCATTTGCTACATCCGAGACTTCAGCGCGAGTTGGACGAGGACTATGAACCATGCTGTCTAACATCTGAGTAGCCGTAATGATGGGGATACCCAAGCGATTTGCTACGGTAATCAAGCGCTTTTGCAAGATGGGAACGTCTTCTGCTGGTAGTTCTACACCTAAATCACCTCTGGCAATCATCACGCCATCACACAAGGGTAGAATTGCCTCCATTTGGTTGATCGCTTCGTGTTTTTCAATTTTGGCAATTACTGGCACTTGCTTGCCTGCATTGGAAATTAGTTCTTTAATTTCCAGCACATCCTGGGGGTTACGCACAAACGAGAGTGCTACCCAGTCTACACCCTGACCAAGACCAAATATCAAATCTTGACGGTCTTTTTCAGTCATTGCCTTAACTGATAGGTAAACACCTGGAAAGTTTACGCCTTTGTTGTTAGAAAGCGTACCGCCCACAACTACGCGACAATGCAATTCCTTTGCAGCACGGTCAATCTTCTCCACCCGCATTTCTACTCGCCCGTCATCGAGGAGAATGGTTGCTCCGGCTGGTACTTCCTCTGCTAGGTAATCGTAAGTTACGCAGCTAATTTCTTGAGTTCCAACGATTGGATTACTCGTTAAAATAAAGCGATCGCCTTTATTGACGTAGATCGAATCGTTTTCAAACTTCCCTAGTCGAATTTTTGGTCCTTGCAAGTCTTGGAGAATACCCACAGGCTGATCTAGTTCAAAGGCAGTTTGCCGAATTAAGCGAATACTGCGCTGATGATCTGCATAACTACCGTGAGAGAAATTCAGTCGCAGGGTAGTTGCACCAGCTTCAATCAATGCCCTTAGCACCTCTGGGCTACTAGTAGCAGGACCAATAGTGGCAACAATTTTTGTTCGACGTGAGGACTTTTGTAATTGCATGAATGCAGTTGAAGTGGGAGGTATCTGGAATAATAGCGCTATTGTTCCAGATTTCGATATAAGAGTATAAATGAATTGCGATACATAAAACTTTAGTATTCTAGTGAAAGTATCACAATAATCCGCATTAATTTACAACAAAAGGAGTAAAGATGGTCACGTCGGAGGCAACCAAGCCGCTGACAGTTCCCAAGGAGTTCCTTGCACCCCCTGGAGAATTTAATCCCACGTTGCTGATATTTTTGGCATCAGCTACCATGCTCGTGCTGTCAAACTGCGGCTACTGGCTCTGGGAATGGTCCCACTGGTGCTGTTTTTGCACTAACGTAATTGCCATACACATGGCAGGCACGGTAATTCATGATGCTTGTCATCAGTCCGCCCATCGTAACCGCGTTATAAATGCGATTTTAGGGCATGGCAGTGCCATGATGTTAGCTTTTTCCTTTCCCGTCTTTACGCGGGTGCATTTGCAGCATCACGCCCATGTAAATGACCCCGAAAACGATCCAGATCACTATGTTTCCACAGGTGGTCCATTGTGGTTAATTGCCGTTCGCTTTTTATACCACGAGATTTTTTTCTTTAAACGGCAGTTGTGGCGCAAAAACGAATTATGGGAGTGGTTTTTGAACCGCTTGGTGATTGTTGCTATTTTCTACGTTTCAATTCAATACCACTTTTTGGGCTACATTCTCAATTTTTGGTTTATTCCTACTGCCGTAGTCGGAGTTACTCTGGGACTATTTTTTGATTATTTACCCCATCGTCCCTTTCAAGAGCGCGATCGCTGGAAAAATGCCAGAGTATATCCTAATTCAATTCTTAACTTTCTGATCATGGGGCAGAATTATCACCTAATTCATCATCTATGGCCTTCTATTCCCTGGTATAATTACCAAAATGCCTACTATGCAACTAAACCCCTGTTAGATGAAAAAGGGTGTCATCAATCTTTAGGGCTGCTGCCCAGAAAAGACTTTTTAAGTTTTGTTTACGACATTTTTTTAGGCATCCGATTTCATAAACATGGGGGCTAGGGGCTAGAAGAGGATAGGGGGACAAGGAGATGGGGGACAAAAAGAGGTTTATGCCGTGTTCTTTCCCCTTGTCCCCTTTTCCCTTTTACCTTTCCCCAGCCCCTATTCCTTCACCGATGATTTGACGGAACAACCGTTGGTGGTAATACACTATTGCACTGGGGTAAACTCCAATCTGGTCGCAAACTTTCAGCTTGCCTGAGATAGGTATGGTAAATCTGAGTGTGGGATGTTGGGAGGTTGACGTGGATTAATAACCGGATGCAGTGTTCTAGGCTTCCCTCAACGTGCATTTGGTGTACATCTAGCATTGCTACATTGTCCCAGTCCGGTCGCTTGCGCGCGATCGCGGCGGGGAAAATAGCATCTAAATCACGGGTGACTGTGAAAGTAGCGCTAATAATTTTGTTTGGATCGAGCTGATTTCGCGCTTCTAATTCATCAAGCAGTTCCATTACTGCTTCTCGAATTGCCTCAATTGTATTTTCTGCAACAGTTGTTGCTCCGCGAATTGCTCGAACTTGCCACTCCACGTCAATTCCTCCATGTTCTTAAATAGTTTTTATTTGTTAGATTTTAGTTTGCCCAGCAAAAAACATTATTTAATTATTACCAATTAATAACCATCGTTGTTAGTCGTTAGTTTTGATCTGTTATAGCCAAAGATTAACATTTAACAGCCAATCACTAACAACTAAACAACTTACTTACTTAAGAGCGATATAGCCATAAAGGTAAACCACTAGTAGATACTTCAAATTCAAGTCTTTCGAATTTGTCAGCTAAGCCAGATGCTACTTGACTATTGCCAAACAAGCGAGCCAAAAATGGTTTACGCTCTTCTAGGGTGTAGCACTTAGTTTTATCTGGGTCAAGCCCCGCCAATTCGGCAGCCCAGCGACGAGCATCTTCCTCGGTTCCCAATCGGTCTACAACACCTAGTTCTATAGCTTGCTGTCCGGTGAAAATGCGACCATCAGCAAAACTTTTAACTGCGTCTAGGGCTAAATTGCGATTCTGAGCAACTGTTTGAACAAACTGCTGATAACTTGTGTCAATTAATTCTTGCAGGATGTGCTGTTCTGGCTGGGTTAATTCGCGGTCAAAAGCCAAAATGTCTTTATAAGGACCAGACTTAACTACTTTGAACGAAACACCGATTTTCTCCAATAGACGTTCTAGATTATTACCTCTGAGAATCACGCCAATACTACCTGTAATCGTACCTGGGTTTGCCATAATGTGTTTGGCTCCCATGCCGATGTATACACCCCCAGAAGCAGAGATGTTGCCAAAGCTGGCGACAATTTTAACTTTTTCTTGTAGTCGCTTTAAGGCACTGTAGATTTCTTGAGAATCCCCAACTGTACCACCAGGGCTATCTATCCGCAGCAATAGGGCAGGAAACCGTTTTTCCTCTACAGTTTTGAGAGCGTCTAGCACTCTTTTGCGGGTGGCGCTGGCGATCGCCCCATTAATTTCTATCCGAGCAATTTGTTTGCGAAAACGAGGCTTAAAAGGCCAAACCATGTGTAGTACTTGTTTGCTGTCGTGAAGGAATAAATTTATACTAAGCCCAAAGCTCAAGCATACTAATCACCTGCTGTCAACTAGGATCTACCACGTCGGCAAAAGCAACAGCAGGCTCTATAAATCTAGTTTGCCTTATAAATGTGTGTCTAGGTCGGGGCTGGAGGCTAGAGGCTAGAGGCTAGAGGCTAGAGGCTAGAGGCTAGAGGATTTTGGGGACCTTGGATTAGATTTTCTCCTGTTGCCCCTTGCGCCCCTTGCGCCCCTCTACCCCCCAGTTCCCCCAGTTCCCCCAGTTCCCCTAGCTCCTAGCCCCTCATCCGACCCCCGTATCCGTGCTTTACCAGTAGCATCTAGCTGCATATTGCACTGACTGGAATTTTGACTAAAGTCGCAAGTATAAGAAGCCAAAAGTTCTTTTTGTTCGTTGAAGACTCTGAGGTTGTAACCGTAATCTCGTGCTACTGTGCCAAAGTGATTAACGAATTCGTAGCGCCCAATGTAGTCAAGCGAACTCCAATTTTGTCGATTTACAAATAGGTCGATGCGTCCAGCTGTTTCGCCTTGCGCCGGATAAGCTAACCAGTTATTGAGTACATCACCCCCAAACTGTTCTTTCGCCCACCAGAGACTGGGAATTGTCAATCCTTCTTGAGATATAGTGTTGGATGTAATTACACGACCATCACGAATTGCCTCGGAGCCAGGGTTACCAGGTTCCAAGGGAGCCTGGGAAGGCTGTAGGATCGTTGGGGTTTGTGAGTGTGATGGTGGGGTTGGCAAAAGCGCGTAAGCGTTGCTTAACGAAGTTATCGCGCCTATGCTGACACCTAATAGCATCTGCGATGATTTCAGCCATGAATTCATCTTCTTTGGCACACTATACATTGCTAATTTGTCATTAATCGTTGTTACCACAACTTTGACAAATTAGCAAGGTAGCCGCCGACTATACTGAACTCATACAGCAGCCCGTTTGATGTGTGTAATCTTCGATTGTGGCTGTACGAGTGTTACTTGTCAAGCGCCTACGTCAGGATCAATAGCGTCTATGTCCTTTGCTGAATAACAAATGACTTTTGACTAATGACTAGCATACGCAGTATTTCATTTTTCCAAATGCGATGGCTACGCCCTTGATTTACTGGCTTTGATCACATTGCGGGTTCTACCCCAAATCGTGAGAAAAATAGTACCAGAAATCAAAGACCCCAAAACTAACCTAACAGCATTTTTAATCAGAGCAAAGCTATTATTTGCTTGAGCGTCTGCTTCTGATTTTGTTGCTTGCTCAGCTTGGGCAATTTGTGCCAACACTTGTTTTTTTACTGCCTCTGGATTCCTAATTTGTAATGGTGCATTTTGAGGATTGAGACTACGCAAAACCTGAGTAATTTGTTCAGGCGTATTAGCTTTGTTTAGCTGGGTTTTCAATTGCTGAATTTGAGTTGTCCTTTGCTGAATCTGAGATGACCTTTGAGAAAATTGCAAGTCATTTTGCTGCTGAATCCGCCAAGCAGAACTGATAGCTAAAGGTATAAGTAAGAAAAACAAAACGGCAGCTACAACACTTGCCCAAGATAAAAATTTAAAAAACCGAAAGTTTTGTTCTCCAACTAATACCAACACTAATCCTATCAATGGCACAGGTACACGGTCAACTAGTTGATTTGCTAGCTGAAATTCCCAGCCTGGATCTGTAAAGCGAAAAGGAATAAAAAGCCCCAAAAGATCTAATAAAGACAAAGCTAATAAGCTATAGCCTGCTAAACGAAAAAGAGGAGCGAACCACTCTTGACTGCTATCTGATTGTTTCACTTAAAAACACCATTAAATTAATAACTCGTAACTGATAACTGGTAACTGGTAATTGTCTCCCTCTTATTTATACTCTGTCCATATATAAGGATCAAATTTGAGGAAAGCGGGAATGCCACCATTTGTACCAAGAAAACCATGCCTGTTCTAAAGTCGCATAGGCAGATTCTGGATCAGACTGATTTAAGGGTATAGACAAGTGCGTCCACAGGCAACGATTGTCACGCAGCTCTTGCCGTCCGAATATCCAAAGCAGTACACGTTGGAATTGCATATCATAGTGAACGCGGTTGTAGTCAAATTGTGCTGAAGTAAATGTACTACCCCCTTGTGGGTTGATACAAGCATTTAAATACGCCTGCTTTCGATGTGTAAAAACACCGTAGAAACCAATTTGTTTATTTTGGCGTATATTCGGCATTGGTTGAGACGGCGGAAACACAATATCGGTATACTTTTCTATCAACTCCTTCATCTCCCCTTGTGTATTGACTTCATAGCGCATTTTGATTTCTAGGGGAATATCATTTTGCTTATAGCTATATTGCATTCCAGGTAGAACTAACTTCCCGTATGGAAGTTCATCGATAGTTCGATTGGGCAGAGATTTACTTGCCACAAACTGCCATTGCGGTAGGGGAACTGAGGAAGGAAAAACAAAACGAGTAACTGTTCGTCTGCCAATTCCAGGGTCAATAATTGTCTTGCCAAAAACGAATACCGCACTAGCAAATGTGAATACTAGCACAGGTATTCGCAGCTTTTTCTCAAGATTCATGATCCAGAAAGCTCCTTGGGCTGTTTGTTGTCAATATCTGTTTTCTGGCTGACAAAATAGCAGAACGCACCAAACAGCAGGGTAGAAATCAGAAAAAATATCTGAGAGCCAGTTCCTGTATGCCAGTATTTAAAAGTCCCAGGCTCAGAGTACGCGACTAGAGTAGCCATGATAGCGACGCGCACACTATTGACAATAAAAGCAATCAAAACCGCAGCGAGGGGAACTAAGATTTTAGCGACTAATTTAGTGGGGAACATCACCAAAAAAATTACTGATAATTTTAATAGTGGGAATATACTTTCCCAGCCAGAACAGCCAGCAGCCACCTCTACGCTTCCGTTGGGAGGAAGGAAGATAAAAACTCCTTGGCGATGGACTTCATACCCTAAATAAGTTAGGATTGCCGTAGCAGTCTTAGCAGTGTAAATTGATAGTATACTAATTCGATCTACTAGTAAGTGTAATGGGGCATGGACAGCTAAGATAACTAGAAGTTCCTGCCAATATTGAGTCAATCCCTTAACTCCAGAAGCTAACAATGCTAGACCTAATCCAGCAATGAATGGACACAGGAAAAAAACTGAGTCAAAACTTGTCATCACTACGCTTCTGACAAGTACAAAAGCAATAAGTAATAAGCCGAAAAAGCTAGATAAAACGTCGCTTTTGAAGCTGAAAGTGTGGCGTTTTTCCCATAAAAGAGATAACACAGCGCCCCAACCAAGAACACTCAAACTTGCCCCAGTCAAGTTTGGATCGCTTCTCCAAATCAGGTTCAAGTGAATAGCAATTAAACTGCCAGCGATCGCTAGTAACCAAAATTGTGTATTTTTTAGCGGTCTAAATTCCCCTAGGGAAGTAGCTTTGCTCATAAAGTTATGAATATGAAGGATAAATTATGAATTATCAAAATTATAAGGTATAAATTTAACATTAGCATTCATAATTTATCATCCCCACAGCCTGCGTCTAGGAGATCCATTCAGGCGATCATGAGTGTCAAACAGCAGTTTAGGAATATCTAGTTCTTCAGGACAGCGAGGTAAGCAGTCACCGCATTGCGTACACTTATTTGCTTTCATTCCATCGAACCAGTGACCAGCGTTTTCAAACATTCGATAACGATACTCGCCATACTCTTTCATATCGTAAGCAACAGCTAGATTGCGTAGTCGCAAAACTTCGGGAATATTGATTTTCTCTGGACAAGGTAAGCAAGCATAGCAAGAGCTACAGCGATCGCTGTGCAAAGTATCTGCTGCCACCGTCTCTAAATGCTGCAAAACTTCCACTTCCTTTGGTGTCAGTGGTTCATCCCGATCAGCTACACTTAAAGGTTCTATCAGTTCAGAAGGATTGGCTGCTCCCACACTCAGGGTAGTAATCCTCGGATCGCTCAGTAAAAAGCGGTAATTTAACTCTAAAGGTGAAAAAGGATAGCATAAGTCTTTAAGAATGTCTGGCGGCGTGTAAAGCCGTCCTCCCTTATCAGCGGGTGAAATGATAAAAACACCCATATCCTTGGCGTGTGCTAGCTCAATTGCTGCTGCATTACGCTGAAAAAAGTAGTAATAATGCAGGTTGACAAATTCAAATAAATCTGTATTAATTGCTGCTGTGATAATCTCTAGGGGAGCATGAGTAGAAAAGCCAACGTGTCGCACTCGACCATCAGCAACAGCTTCCCCAACGGCTTGCATACAGCCCTGATCCCGCTGCACCAAGTCCAAATGTTCCCAGGTATTAATACCATGAATCGCTAGGCAATCGAGGTAATCTACTTCTAATCGCTCTAGCGACTCATCAATATGGCGACGCATTAAATCGGCATCTGGCTGGGGAGAGATTTTAGTAGTAATGTAGAGTTGCGATCGCGGCACAAGCAACTCGCTTTTAAGCGCCGCACCCAGGTACAACTCACTTTTGCCATAACCTCTGGCAGTTTCTATGTGATTAATACCCAGAAATACAGCTTGTTGTATAGTCTGTCTAGCGTTTTCCTCCGAAGCCAGATAGCGCATCGTTCCCAAGGAAAACACTGACAACCACAAGTTCGTTTTGCCAAACTGTCGGTAGCGCATATGTCTAGTGAATAGTAGGAGGGGCGGATTTAAAAGAGTTATCTGTTTGCTCACAAGTATGCCTAATAAACCCGCCCGTACCCAAGTAGTGAGTAGGGAAAATGGTAAAGGTTAAAGATTTAAACTTCATCCTTTACACTTCATCCTTTTTGCCTTTTCCCTCGCCACTTTTCCACTCGCCCCTCGCCACTTTGAAATTAGGCTTCCCCCGCACTATAGCCGCCACCCTTGATTAAATCTTCAGGTCGGATATCAGCAAGAAATTCCCGAAAGGCTCGCTGTTCGGCTTCATCAGCTTCTCGATCAACGGGAATGGAAGCATCGGCTAGTACTTCTTCCATCACCCAAATCGGGGTGTTGGTGCGTAGGGCGATCGCGATCGCGTCGCTAGGACGAGCATCAATTTCTTTTTTCACCTCACCTTGACGGACACTCAAAATAGCAAAAAACGTTCCATCCTGAATCGAATGAATAATCACCTTTTCTAGGGACATATCCCAGATTTGGAGAATATTCACCATCAAGTCATGGGTGAGAGGTCGGGGCGGTTTCTGATTTTCTAGCGCCCCAATGATCGCCTTTGCCTGGTCTTGATTTATATAGATTGGCAGCGCTCTTCGCTCTTGACCATCTTTCAACAACACAATTGGACTGCGATTTACCGCATCTAAAGCAATGCCAGCGACTCTCATTTCAATCATTTGCGTAGCCTCTAAAATTTTCTAGGCAAAGGTAAGTAAGTAGACAGGGAAGGTTGTTACTGTATAGATAGGGATAAGAATAAAAATACTTTATAGCTTTATTGAATATAGCTTTAATAGAATTAATTGCGTCCAAACACAGCAGCAATCACAAAGCTAACTCAAACGACTATAGCTAAGGATAGATTTCCAACCAACTCCTTATCTAAAAGTATGCCCTGATTTTATGATGATTCTATTCAACTAGCTCTCACAACTTTTGCCAGATCCAAGTGATAAATTGAAGTAAATACAAGCTTTAAAGTATAAATCAGCCTCAATCAGTTAAATTCACTCAATTATTTGAAAAAAAGCCGTGTTTACAGGATTAGTACAAGCATTAGGAAAAATTCGCTCACTAGGAAGCTACGATTATGAAATTTCTTGTGAGAGTGAGCAAAAGGATGTAATTTTAAAAGATTTGGCGATCGGTGATAGCGTCGCTGTGGATGGCGTATGCCTAAGTGTAATGAAGATATTACCCCAAGGATTTATTGCCGCCGCTTCGCCCGAAACTCTTAGCCGTACTACCCTAGGACAACGGCAAATCGATGAGGGCTATGTCAACTTAGAAACTTCGCTGCGAGTTGGTAGTAAACTAGGGGGACATTTTGTTATGGGTCATGTAGACGGTACAGGTAGTCTACAAGCTCTAGAGCAAACAGCGACTTCTTGGGAAATGAGCTTTACTACAACAGATGCGATCGCCCGTTACATCGTCCCCAAAGGAAGCATCGCCGTCAATGGAGTCAGCCTAACCATAGCAGACTATGATCCAGCACAAAACTGGTTCAAAGTAGCCGTAATTCCCCTCACTTATGCCGATACCAACCTGCGCTATCTCAGTCTAGGTAGCTTAGTAAACCTAGAAGCCGACATATTGGGCAAATACGTAGAAAAGCTACACCATTTCAACCCCAACCACAAAGCAGCAGATATCACCCCAGCCTTTTTAATAGAACACGGGTACTTGTAAAATGAAAGGGGAAAGGGAAAAGGGAAAAGGGAAAAGGGAAAAGGGTAATTTCCCCCCAGATCCTCCAGCTTCCCCATCTTCCCATCTCCCACTTTCCCCCTCTTATAAAAAGTAGCTTGCCTCAAGAGCCTTCAACCCCCTGAGCAAGCTACCTCTCTAATCTCTTTCCTCTGCGTCCTCTGCGTCCTTTGCGGTTCGTTTCTCTAAAGCTGCTTTACCTCAGAAACCAACTTAGCCACCGCATCCTTAGCACTACCAAAAAGCATCGTAGTTTTATCCTTGTAGAACAACTCATTGTCTACACCAGCAAAACCCGTACTCATACCCCGCTTAATCACGATAGTCTGCTTAGCTCGATCTACTTCCAGAATTGGCATACCATAAATCGGGCTAGCAGAATCGTGACGAGCCGCCGGATTGACTACATCGTTTGCCCCAATCACCAAAGCGACATCAGTTTGGTCAAAGTGATCGTTAATATCATCCATATCATACAACTGGGTATAAGGCACATTAGCCTCTGCCAGCAACACATTCATGTGTCCAGGCATTCTACCAGCAACTGGGTGAATAGC
The DNA here is from genome assembly GCA_964248365.1 of uncultured Chroococcidiopsis sp. GTDB lineage: Bacteria > Cyanobacteriota > Cyanobacteriia > Cyanobacteriales > Chroococcidiopsidaceae > Chroococcidiopsis. The sequence goes on from CAXTYC010000026.1 coordinate 28,421, forward strand.
GTACTTAACATCTACTCCCAGCTTTTCGAGTTGATCTGCCAACTCGCGCACCGAATGCTGTGCCTGAGCTACTGCCATACCGTAGCCTGGAACAACCACGACAGAACGAGCATAGCCCAACATCATCGCGGCTTCTTCTGGATCTACACTACGGACAGTTTTATCAGTTTGAGCTGATCCACCAGCGCCACCAGCTGCCCCAACTTTCCCAAAAGCTCCAAACAGCACACTGAATAGAGAGCGGTTCATCGCCTTACACATAATCTCAGTCAAGATTAATCCCGACGCTCCCACCAATGCACCAGCGATGATCAACATATTGTTCATCACCACAAAACCAGCGGCACTCGCGGCTATACCGGATAACGAGTTCAACAGCGAAATTACTACAGGCATATCGCCGCCGCCGATGGGGATGACAAACAGCACACCCAGGAGTAAGGAAACAGCAACCAGTGCCAAGAATATTGGCAGAAGGGGTGTACCCACAAAATAGACACCACCCACCACAAAGCCAATCAGGAGCAAAACGTTAATCGGTTGCTGTAAAGGAAATGTAATCGGAGAGCCACTGATTAAACCTTGCAGTTTGGCAAAGGCTACCATACTGCCAGTAAAGGTGACACCGCCAATAAACACGTCTAGCAACATGGAGATATTGGCATCGAGGGGAATGGCGTGTGTGGTTCCCATTAGCCGCCAAAACTCCGCCACAGCTACCAAAGCCGAAGCAGCACCACCCAATCCGTTCAACAAGCCCACCATTTGGGGCATTTCAGTCATTTGCACTTTATAGGCAACGATCGCTCCCACAAAAGAACCAATCGCCAACCCCAGCAGAATCATCTGGTAATTCAACACCTGCTGATCTAGCAGCGTTGCCACCACAGCTAGCAACATTCCCACAGCGGCAAGTAAATTGCCGTTACGTGCCGTCGCGGGTGATCCCAGCTTTTTCAACCCCACAATAAACAAAGATGCAGCAACTAAGTACGTCAGCTGAATCCCAGTCGGCAAAAACTCACTCACGCTTTCACCTCTTTTTTCTTGAACATTTGCAACATCCGATCTGTAACTAGGAAACCACCAACTACGTTAACGGTTGCCAGCACTATAGCAATCAATCCCAAAATCACTGACAAATTCCAGTCTTTGGGACCTGCAACCACCAAAGCCCCAATTACGGCAATGCCAGAAATGGCATTTGCCCCAGACATCAACGGAGTATGTAATGTCGGTGGTACTTTGTTAATTACCTCAAATCCGGTAAAAGATGCGAGGACGAATACGAAAAAAGCAGCAATCAATGTTTCTGTCATAGTTAAAAACTCCTTTTGGTAATTGGTAGTTGGTAGTTGGTGAAAGGGGAAAAGGGAAAAGGGAAAAGGTGAAAGGGTAATTCCTGGTTCCTGGTTCATAATTTTTCTTTTCCCCTCTGCACCTGAAGCTCCCCTGCTTCCCTACTCCCTACTCCAAAACGAACTACTCCCTTTCCCATTACCGATATTTGTTACCCTGCGGTTGCACCGCTGAAAGTTGCTAAAGCCTCCTTCACCCGTGAGTTGCGAATTTCCCCAGCATGGGTAATACAAGCAGCATCGATGATGTCGTCCTCGAAGTTCAGATTTAGGTTTTTGTCCTTAATCATGAGTTGGACTAGGGTAGAAAGGTTTTTGGCGTACAACTGGCTAGCGTGTACTGGTACTGATGAGGGTAGATTAATTGAACCAATAATGGTGACACCGTTACGTTGAACGTCTTTCCCAGGTTCAGTTAGGGCGCAGTTTCCTCCCTGTTCAGCGGCAATATCGACAATTACAGCACCAGGTTTCATCTGCGCTACCATTTCCTCTGTGACTAACAGCGGGGCTTTCTTGCCTGGAACTTGAGCCGTCGTGATTACTACATCTGCTTGCTTAATGTGTTCGGTTACAACTTCCTGGGTACGCTGCTTGCTAGATTCGGAAATTTCCTTGGCATATCCTCCGGCTGCGACTGTTTCTTCGTTCAGCTCGACTTCGATGAATTTGGCTCCCAAACTTTGTACTTCTTCCTTGACAGCAGGGCGGATATCAAATGCTTCTACGATCGCACCTAGTCGGCGGGCGGTGGCGATCGCTTGCAGCCCTGCTACACCAGCACCCATAATAAATACTTTAGCTGGGGCGATCGTGCCTGCTGCTGTTGTTAACATTGGGAAGTACTTGGGCAATGCAGCTGCTGCTATTAATACAGCTTTGTAGCCTGCAATCGATGCCTGGGATGACAAGGCATCCATGCTCTGCGCCCTGGTAGTACGGGGGATCATTTCTATACTAAAAGCCGTGATTCGGCGTTCTGCCAGCCGTTGCGCTACGGATGGTTCACCCAAGGGATTGAGAAACCCAATCAATACAGCTCCTTCGTGCAGCATATCAATTTCCGATCGCCCATCCTCTCGCTCTTGCGGTAATCCAACTTTGAGCAGGATATCTGCTTCATGCCATAAGGTAGCAGGATCGTCAATTATTTTTGCTCCTGCTGCTTCATACGCAGCATCAGAGAAAAACGACCGTTCACCAGCTCCCGCCTCTACCCATACTTCTAGCCCTTGTTTAACCAATCGGGCAACTATGTCTGGTACTAAAGCGACACGACGTTCACCAACTTCAATTTCTTTGGCAACCGCTATTTTCATCTAATCTCCTTCTGGGAAACAATTGATTTCTTGATTGATGATGGTTAGATATCCTTGTTCTGTTAGGCATCCTCAGTGATTAGCTGATTATCCTTCGCCCACTCAAACTTAATTGGGTGATTTTCTACTTAATTGTAACGATGCAAAAATTTTTGGAGCTTCTAGAAAGCAGCCAATTTTTGCATCTTATTTTGCTTCCCAAAGTCTGAATCTGTGTCTTCAACTTTTCTTCTAAGTTGCCAGAGTGCAACTACTATCAGCTTTTGCTGGCACTACTGACCTCACCTTTTTATCATGCATTAGTAATCATTACATTAAATCTCTTAACGAGTCTAATTTCTGTGTAATTTTTATCTAAATCTTTAAAAAGCTAATGTTTAAAGCATTAATTTAACTATGTCTTGATGAATATAGCTTAAGCTCGCAGGCGATCGCGCTTGTCAAACACCTCAATTTTTATAACGAAATCTATAAGTTTATCTAAGATTAGACATGATAATTAATACTGATATTTAATAGGAGACCTATATAGTAGGGGCGGGTTTAACAAATATACCTGTAGGAATATAAAAATTTCAGTACAACCCTTATTACCCATGTCAAGAACAATAAAGGACAAGGAGGAAGTGGGGGAGCAGGGGGAGAGTGGGAGAGTGGGAGAGGGGGAGAATTGTTAATTTATACTTTTTGCTTTCATCCTTTTCTCTTTCGCCTTTCCCCTTTCACCTTTCCCGCAATACCTCTTTTCCCAACTACCAATTATCAGTTACCAGTTCCCAATTCCCTATGGCACTTTTTGCCGTTGTTTACCGTCCGCTTTGGTAAAGTCATTTTTAGTAAAGTTTAGCTACGAACAGTTAGATTCACCCCAATTCCCAATTAAAACAAGTGCCTGAAGATAGAGGCGAAGGAAGGAGAGAAAAATTTTTCTTCTATGTCATCCATCCAAATGCACGAAAAGGGCAAATTCACAATTGCGAATTACTAATTGCGAATTGACAATTGTTTTGGTTATTGTTCTTCAAAGGAGCTTGTATGCGACGCTTATTTGCCACTTTAGCTGTTTCTAGCTTGTTGCTGACTGGGTTCCCGATTATCAGCAATGCCCAGAGTTTACCTGGATTAACCATATTTAGCGGCGTTAAGCGTGAAAACGAACTGCCCTTTAAGTTAGATTTTGGCGGTCAAGTCAATGGTTGGGATCGCTACCGTTTGAGAATTCCAGCCAAAAAACTGAATTTGGCAGTTGCTCAGTTTTCCATTACCTACCCAGATTATTACAGAGGCAAATTTGATAAGGATAAGATTGAGGTGCGCATTAAAGGTAAAAAAGTGCCGCTGCAACAGGTAGTTTGGGATAAAGATAATCATAAGGTGGACATTTATCCCCAAGAGCCAATTCCCGCAGGCAGCCGCGTTGAGTTGGTATTCTCAAATGTGAAAAATCCCAACTCTGGGGGAACTTTTTATTTCAACTGCAATATTCAGACTCCTGGAGATGTGCCACTGCTGCGTTACGTTGGCACATGGATTGTGAGTATTAGTTAGGGCTAGGGGCGCTCGTGCGCTCGTGCGCTATGAGCGAGTTGCCCCACGTATACAAATATTATCTCCCCCTGCTCCACGCCAGTTTGCCCCTGCGGGGGTTCCCCCCGCACCTTTCTGGCTCCCCTGCTTCCTTTTGCTCCCCCTGCTTTCTTCTAGCCTAAGCGTCCCTGATTTGGTGATAAAATAGCAGATTGTGACTTTTTTAGCTGAACAACTAACTGACGAGTACACAATTATGAAGCGCACGCTGGAAGGAACCAACCGTAAAAGAAAAAGAACATCAGGGTTTCGCGCTCGGATGCGTAACCCAGATGGTCAAAACGTAATTAAGGCTCGCAGAAGAAAAGGGCGTTATCGTCTTACTGTTTAGCAGCCTTATTACATCAATGTTGCGATCGAGATCGCGTGTGGCTTTATCAAAAGCAAATCGGCTCTCTAGTAGACATGATTTCCAAGCAGTATTCCGGGCAGGAATTCGTCGTAATGGTTCTCACTTGACACTGAGAGCTTTACGCGCGATCGCACAACCAACCTGCCCAGATGTGCTGGAAACAACACAATTAGCATCAAACACACAGCTTCAGCCAACCAGAATTGGAATCTCTATTAGCACGAAAGTCAGCAAAAAGGCAACCGTTCGCAACCGCATCAAGCGGCAGCTACAAACTGCTTTTCGCCTCCTTTTGCCCCGAATATCATCTGGATGGCTTATAGTGATCGTGGTTCAACCGTCGGCAGGACAACAAGAGTGCGTAACCGAACAATTTCTGCAAGAATTAGAGCAGTTGTTGGTAGCAGCCGAGGTACTCAATGGGAATTCGTGAAGAAGTCTATTATGAAGGCGGTCCTCATGTTGGGGATTTGATTATTAATTTGCTCGTGGGGCTAACACTGATTGGCTTACCTTTGACAGTAGGGGCGATCGTACGGGCATTGTGGCTACGCTACCGCATTACCAATCGTCGGATATCTGTAACCGGAGGTTGGATGGGACGCGATCGCACCGATATCATTTACGCAGAAGTTGTCAAAATCGTCAAAGTGCCACGCGGCATTGGCTTGTGGGGTGATATGGTACTAACCCTTAGAGATGGTAGTCGCTTAGAAATGCGAGCAGTGCCTAAGTTCCGCGAAATTTACGACTACATCAATGAGAAAGTGCTTGCCAAAAATCCCAAAGTAAATGCAGGTGTTAAGTAGCGATTAGCGATTAGCTTTTAGCCATTAGCAACACTCATTGACGCGCCTGGTTACAAAGACACTTCTTAGCTAGAAACTGTTGACCAGCCCCGCGCTCGCCAGCTCGCCAGCGCGCCAGCGCGCCAGCTCGCCAGCTAACGGCTAACAGCTAACAGCTAACAGTATCGGATAGATTAGATTAAGAAAGTTTAAATATTTCAGGTTGACTTCACACTAATGGACTTTGGTATTGGGTTTCTTTCCAACAACGTCATGCTGCCGATCCTGGATTTTTTCTACGGGATCGTGCCAAGTTATGGACTGGCGATCGTAGCATTGACTCTGGTGATCCGCTTCGCACTGTATCCTCTAAGTGCTGGCTCGATTCGTAATATGCGTCGCACACGGGTAACTCAGCCGTTGATGCAAAAACGAGTCAAAGAAATTCAAGAGCGCTATAAAGACAACCCTGCTAAGATGCAGGAAGAAATGAGCGCTGTTTACAAAGATTTTGGCAACCCTCTAGCAGGGTGTATGCCCGTTCTGCTACAAATGCCCGTCCTATTTGCTTTGTTTGCTACCCTGCGTGGTTCACCGTTTTCAGATGTAAATTACACTGTCAATCTACAAATTCTTCCACAAGAGCAAATCGAGCGAGTTCAGCCGCAAGCATTTACCACTGCTCCCCAAAACATATACATTGCCGATGGGGTTCATGCTCGCGTCAGCGCCATTTTACCTGGGGGTAATCGGTTAGCAGTAGGTGATAAAACTAAAATCGAATTTCAAACCCCAGAAGGAAAACCCTTCTCGACGCTAACAGCAGAACATCCTGAAACAAACCTTGCCACTAAATGGAAGGTGACTAAGGGTGAAGAGCGGCTCAAACTAGATGAAAACGGCAATATAGAAGCTATCCAACCAGGAGATGCAACAGTTCAGGCAATAATTCCCGGACTAGCATCTGATAAAGGCTTTCTATTTATTGATGCTTTAGGTCGGGTAGGAGCGTTTGATGAGGATGGCACAATCCATTGGGACATTGTAGCAATGGTGATTGGCTTTGGTTTGAGCCTTTACCTGAGCCAAGTAATTTCCGGTCAAGGTTCGGTAGCTAGCAACCCCCAACAAGATACGGTGAACAAAATCACCCCGATTATTTTCTCTGGGATGTTTTTGTTCTTCCCCCTACCAGCTGGGGTGCTGATGTATATGCTAATTGGTAACATCTTTCAAACACTCCAAAGCTACGTTGTCTCTCGTGAACCACTGCCAGAAAATCTGCAAAAGATTTTAGAGGCAGAGGAAAAAAAGACCAGCGATAGTAAAGGACGCGAGACACTACCCTTTGAACCAGGACGTAATAAGAAAAAAGCTTCCGAGGGTAAAACATGAGTGATAGTCGAATGCAGCGCGGGATTGAGTGGCTGGAAAGACTATTGCCACTGATGGGAGTATCGACTGACGTTCAAGCTCAGATGGGGGCAGCTGGCGATCCTAGCGATCGCTCAGAACCTGAGAGCTACTGGTTGACAATTAATGAAAATAACCTGCAACCAGAGCAAATTCAGATTTTGATTGGTGCTGACGGGAGCGTCTTAGATGCAATTCAGTATCTAGCTAATGCTACCTTGAACGTGAACCAACCCCCAGATCAGCAAGCGGCTTACACAATTGAGCTAGATGGATATCGCATCCGTCGGCAAGCTGAAATCGAAGCGATCGCAACAGCTACCATTGAGAAAGTACGCGCCACTGGTCAAGAAGTGGAAATCAAATCTCTCTCTTCAGCAGAGCGACGGCAAATCCACACATTCTTGAAAGATTATCCAGATTTGGAAACCTTCAGTCGGGGTAAAGAGCCACATCGTCATCTAGTCATCCGCCAAATGACGGCACAAAGCTAAAATCTAAATAGTTACACTGGAAATGTAGCATTAGCAGCAACGCGATCGCTACGCCAAATCGTTCCTTGACATGGACTCCCACTCCTATGGAGGCAATTTACATTCCCCAACTGCTCAAAGCGCGGGAGCAGACAGAGGTAATTCAAGTTGACGAGTTTCTGCCTGATCTGGAAACACTAACCCCAGTTCGTGGACGCATTCGCGTTCAACATCACGGGAATTACCTAGAAGTTTCTGCCCAGGCAGAAACGATTATTACTCTAAACTGCCACCGCTGCTTGCAACAGTACAACCATCGCTTGAGTGTAGACACGTTGGAAATCATCTGGTTAGACCCAGCAGCAGACCAACCATATGAAGGACCATTAGAGCGAGAATTGGCTGTAGAAGACTTAGTAGAAGCCCTACCGCCCCAAGGCTATTTTGATCCAGGCGAGTGGCTTTACCAGCAATTATGCTTGGAAATTCCCCAGCGGCAGCTGTGTGATGCTTTGTGTGCAGGTATCCAAAGCGCAACATCAGATTCAAATCAATCAGTCGATCACCGCTGGGCATCTCTACTAGAAGCTTTGAAAAAACAACTCCCTAATTAGTGGCTAGTGGCTGGTGGCTAGTGGCTAGGGGGAAGAAAGCACAGATAATCTAGTTAAGGAAAAAGTAATGAAAAGACACAATTACGAGAACTAATTACAACATCACCTAAACTAAGCATAAGAGAGCTTCTACTCCCTAATTCCTATTCCCTAGCCCCCTAGTCTCTCTCTTTCTCTAGCCACTAGCCACTAGCCACCAGCCACTGATATGAGCTTCCGTGAAGAGTTTGCATTATTGCTACGCGCCCGCTATCCCCTAATTTATATTCCCACCAATGAGGAGGAGCGAGCAGAAGCAGCAATTCGGCAAGAAGCTCAACTTCAAGGCAATCGCACTGTATATACCTGGGATTTTGTTGATGGCTACCAAGGAAACCCAAATGATGCTGGATTTGGTCGCCGCAATCCATTACAAGCTTTGGAATTTGTAGAAAAAGTTGCAGCATCTGCCCCAACAGTTTTTATTTTGCGGGACTTCCACCGCTTCTTAGAGGATGTTTCTGTTTCTCGTAAACTTCGTAATCTAGCACGGTTACTTAAGTCCCAGCCGAAAAATATAGTTTTACTGTCGCCTCGAATTGTCACTACGGAAGACTTGGGTGAAGTTTTAACAATTTTAGAGTTTCCTTTACCAGCAGCGGCTGAGATTAAAGCCGAAATAGAACGCTTGAACGCAGCTACAGGACAATCACTAGCTCAAAAAGTATTAGATGAACTAGTGCGTTCCTGTCAAGGGCTTTCGATTGAGAGGATTCGGCGGGTGTTAGCTAGGGCGATCGCAAGTCATGGTGAATTACAACCAGAAGACGTAGAACTGGTTTTAGAAGAAAAGCGCCAAACAATTCGCCAAACCCAAATTCTCGATTTTTACCCTGCAACAGAAAAAATATCAGATATTGGCGGTTTGGATAACCTCAAAGACTGGTTGCTACGCCGAGGTGGGGCATTTAGTGAACGCGCCAGGGCATATGGTTTACCCCATCCGCGTGGGCTGCTGTTGGTGGGAATTCAGGGAACAGGTAAATCTCTGAGTGCAAAGGCGATCGCTCATCACTGGCATTTACCTCTACTACGCTTAGATGTCGGGCGGTTATTTGGCGGTTTGGTGGGTGAATCTGAATCTCGTACCAGGCAAATGATTCAGGTTGCTGAAGCCCTAGCCCCGTGTATCCTGTGGATTGATGAGATCGATAAAGCTTTTGCTGGACTTGGCGGTAAAGGCGATGCTGGTACTACTAGCCGCGTCTTTGGTACTTTCATTACCTGGTTAGGCGAAAAAACCTCGCCTGTATTTGTAGTTGCTACGGCTAATGATATTCAAGCTCTGCCACCAGAAATGCTGCGTAAAGGCAGATTTGACGAAATCTTTTTTGTCGGGTTGCCCAGCCAGGAAGAACGAAAAGCGATTTTTACAGTCCATTTATCTCGGCTGCGCCCTCATAATTTGAAAAATTACGATATTGAGCGCTTGGCTTACGAAACTCCTGATTTTTCTGGGGCAGAAATTGAGCAGACTATCATCGAAGCTATGCATATTGGCTTTAGCCAAAACCGAGACTTTACTACAGATGACGTTTTAGAAGCTGCTAGCCAAATTATTCCCTTGGCAAGAACTGCCCAAGAACAAATTCAGTTTCTCCAAGACTGGGCTGCTGCTGGTAAAGCGCGTATGGCATCGAAACAGGGTGGTTTGAGTAGCCGTATTCAACGCCAATTCCAATGAATTATTTGCGAGTAAGCTGGGGTGAAAAGTGCAAATATCTGCTAAGCTTGGACGATGATTCTGGCGATCTACATTATTCAATCTTGAAATCTTTAATCCAAAATCTAAAATCGATATGACTTTGGCTGGTGTAGCAAAGTTTGTCATTGGGGTGAGCTTAGCGATCGCGCTTATGATTGGCGGTAGCGTCTTGGTTGGTTTGTACTTTATGTACAAAGTCACGTCACACCCCCCTAAACCTGTATTTTCTAATGAAAAAGTAAATGAGAAAGTGGCGGCGAAAGCAAAAAATCCGCCACAGGTGACAACTAAACCATTACCAAGTGCAACTCCAAAACCAAGTGAAACCCTTCCTGCCCAGCCTTTAGCACCAGGAACCTACAAAGCTCGTGTCAATTGGTCACAAGGCTTGAGCCTACGAGCAGAACCGAGTGCAGATGCCCAGCGTATTGGGGGACTTGACAACAATCAACAAGTTGTGGTATTGGAGGAAAGTGCTGATAAAAATTGGCAGAAAGTTCGTTTAGCAGATGGCGAACAAGAAGGTTGGATTAAAGCAGGTAATCTAGAGCGACAGCAATAATTTATTAGCTTTTAGCTATTAGCGATTAGCTTTTAGCGAGGTAGCAACTGATAGACTAATGAATATCAAAGACCACCATCTGCAAGGGAACTATGGATCAGCGCTTTGCTATCAGCATGCCAGCTAACCGCTAATAGCTAACCGCGCGCCAGCTAATTGTCTTTATAGTGGTAATAATGCTCGTTGGCAAGTAGGACAAACGGCATGAATTGTCAGCTGACAATCGAGCAAATGATAGCCTTCTTTTTCTGCTGTTTTTGTCCCAATTTTTAAAATTGAATCGTTTTTAAATTCAATTGTTTTATTACAACGCACACAAATTAAATGATGATGGTGATGGGGGTAGGGTTGATTAATTTCGTAATGTTTATGTCCTTCTCCTAATTCTAGTTCCCGCAGAATTCCCATCCGCGCCATTAACTTCAAAGTTCTGTAAATAGTAGACAGGCTGATTCCTGCTCCCTGGGTTTCTAGCTGATGATAGAGTTCTTCAGCACTAAGATGCTTTCCGGTGGGAAGTTCTTGAAAAACCTGTAAGATAATTTCTCTTTGGGGAGTTAAACGCCAACCTCGATCATTGAGTTCCGCCTTAAGTGAGCTAGCAGAATAGACAGTCATAACTACCTTGTCAAGCAAGCTGCATTATTGATAAGTATAATCAATTATTGCTGTGATTGTCAACAAGCTAGGTTTATTGAGAATATTTTCCAACAGTAAGCAGCAAGACCTGCTAGTAAGAGCAGATTATTTGACTAGAGAAAAAGTAAGGATGTAGCTTGCGGAAGCGTTGGGGTAGGCGGAAGGCAAAAAGGATGAAGGATGAAGGATGGAAGGGGAAAGGGGAACTTGGGGTCACTCGCGTAGTGGGGATTAGGGGCAAGGGGAAAGAATTAAATATTCACTCCTCCACAACGTGGGTCGATCTTCGTGGGTCTCCTACACACTTCATACTTCACACTTCAGACTACATCCTTCATACTTCACACTTAATTTGACTAACTTAAAGACTCTAAGTAGTCCCGTACTCGGTTGCGACGCTTCGGTTGGCGTAACTTTTGCAGCGCTTTGGATTCAATTTGCCGCACCCGTTCCCGCGAAAGATCCAAAGCCCGCCCAATTTCTGCTAGAGAATAGGAGTGTCCATCTCCCAAACCAAATCGCATTAGAATTACATCACGCTCCCTGTCAGTTAAATCTGCCAACAGGTGCTGCAAATCTTTATGCAGAGCTTCGCGCATTAAAACTTCTTCAGGGGAAATACTGTCATTTTCGAGTAATTCTCCTAACTCAGTGTCTTTTTCCTTACCTACTTTTGTTTCTAAGGAGACAGAGCGAGGGACTCTTAAGAGGACTTCCCGAACTTGGGGAGGAGTCATTTCTAGCTCAAGGGCAATATCTTCAATCGTGGGTGTGCGACCTTTTTCTTGAGCTAGTTTGCGCTGAGCTTTCTTGATTTTGTTAAGTTTTTCCGTAATATGGACAGGTAGGCGGATTGTGCGGCTTTGGGTAGCGATCGCCCTGGTAATGCCTTGACGAATCCACCAGTAGGCGTAGGTGCTGAAACGATAACCCTTGGTCGGATCAAACTTTTCTACTGCCCGTTCCAAGCCCAAAGTTCCCTCTTGGACTAGATCCAAAAGTTCCAAACCGCGATTTTGATACTTTTTCGCAACTGACACAACTAGACGAAGATTTGCCTTGATCATGTGTTCTTTTGCCCGAATGCCTTCGCTCTGAGCTTGCTCAAGCTCCTCCACAGTCAATCCGGCAATTTCAGCCCAGCGTCTTTTTCCCTTTGATAAAGCAGGTCTAAGTTCCGACACAGTTATACCAGCAGTAGCCGCCCACCGTTCTAAAGAAGGGCGGTGTCCGAGTGCCGAGGTTAGACGCTCTTGGGCTTCGATTAAGCTGATATAAGTCGTGATTACTTGGTCATCCTTCAAAGACTTGTCCAAACACAGCGATCGCATCCGCAAATAACGCTGGACTTTTTGGGCTTCGGAAACCTCTTCATCCCGCTCTAATAGGTGAACTCGACCAATTTCTTGCAGATACAGACGGACTAAATCTGTAGTGCGACGAGTAACACCAGGCTGTAGGCTGGCATTCTCGTTAGAGTCAATCTCCAGAGCAAGCAGGTCATCCATTGATAACTCAGCCTCATCGGCTGCGTAATCTGACTCAAAGCGCTGGGGCGACAATTGATTTTCGTAGGCTGTATCCGCGTAAAAAGAAAGTGCTTGCATAACGGTTCGTCTCAATTGCTCCAGGTGACAAAGACTTCACTGGCGTTGCTTCTTGTTGCTTGTTGTTATTATTCCCAGTCATTCCAGCCAACTAACAGCTCGCTGCTTAATCCTCTGCTAATTTTGGTACTGGTGTACGTGTTTTCCCTGATTCTTGCACCCTTTTGTAGTTTTTCCAACACGTATTTAATAGAATTTACTTAGATATAGAGCTTGATTTCTCGCTCTAACAGGGTTGTTAGTTAACCAAACTCTTTTAATTTCAATAGTTTTTGTAGATTAAGCGCATTTGATAGAAATGTTTATTGTTACAGCTAAGTTAATCTACATTGCTGCTTAAATCATTTCCGGAGAAGATTGAGTTAGGAGCTAGGGGCTAGGGGCAAGAGGCAAGTTGCTAGGGGGCAAGAGGCTAGGGGGCAAGGGAGCAAGGGAGCTTTCTGGGGCTTTCTGGGAAGTTCTTTCAATCCAAAATCCTCTAGCTATAGCGCCTAAGCGCCTCTAGCCTTGCGAATTACGAATTACCTTTACTGGTTGTATTCGGGCTTGGGGTCGCGGAGCATTAGAGCCTCAAGTGCCTGTCCGGGGGTAATTTCGCGTTGCAGTAAGCGATAAACTTCAACTGTTATTGGTATATAAATTTCTTGCTGCTTGGCGCGTTGGATTAAAACTTGAGTAGTGTTAACTCCCTCGGCGGTTCCTTCTAACTGAGCGAGAATTTCTGGTAAGGTTTTGCCTTGAGCTAGCTGATAACCAACTTGATAATTACGACTCAAAGGACTGTTGCAGGTTGCTAGCAAATCACCTAAGCCAGATAAACCATAAAATGTTTCTGTCAAGGCTCCCCAACTGTTACCGATCCGAATTATTTCTGTCAAACCACGAGTTAACAAAGCGGCTTTAGCATTGGTTCCAAGTTGTAAACCATCACAAACACCAGCTGCGATCGCCATTACATTCTTCAACGTCCCGCCTAACTCTACTCCCAAGGGGTCAGAATTGGTATAAACCCGAAATGTGTTGGAAGAGAAGACGGCTTGCACCGCCACAGCTGCCGTATGATCGTTGCTACCAACAACTGTTGCTGCTGGGTTCCCCTGTTGAATTTCTTTAGATAAATTAGGACCACACAGCACAACAAGGGGATGGGTAGGAAATGCGGCTTGCCAAATCTGAGATGGTGTTAAAGTAGTGGCGGGATCTAAGCCTTTGGTAGCTGTGACGAAAATTGTATTTGGTGAGACAGGTAAAGACTGAATTTTTGTTACTACTTCTGTTACACCTTTCATCGAAACGGCAGATAAAACTATGTCAGCGCCTTGTATCATCGTCGCCAAATTACCATAGCGACGCGACCACAAACGCACGTCATGACCCCGCGCCGCCGCAAGCGTTGCTAAAGTGCTACCCCAAGCACCAGCACCCAAAATTGTTATACCTCGTTTTGAGTTTGTAGAAACGGGGTTTGAGGTAGGGGCGGGTTTTTTAAAGATTTTCTGTTTTGCCATAAATATGTCTTTTCAACCCGCCCCTACTCATAATTGATCGCCCTTGGTGCGGGGGTAAGTTTGCATTAATTCCCGCACTTGTTCAGCATGATAGGAACTGCGAGTTAGGGGTGAGGATACTACCTGGAGAAAGCCTAAAGATTCGCCCTCCTGCTTCCAAGCATCAAATTGCGTTGGTGGAATAAAGCTATCTACTTTTAAGTGTTTTTGACTCGGTTGGAGGTATTGTCCTAGAGTGAGAATATCGCAATCCACAGCGCGCAGATCTTGCATCGCTTGCCGAATTTCGCTGTCGGTTTCTCCCAGTCCTACCATCAAGCCTGATTTAGTGTAAACCTGGGGAGCGAAAATGCGCGATCGCTTCAACAACTCCAATGTCCGCTCATAGTTGCCTTGGGGACGCACTCGTCGATACAGACGAGGAACTGTTTCTGTATTATGGTTGAGTACATCTGGCTGTGCCTGTAGAATCAACTCTAAAGCATTCCAGTTACCGCACAAGTCGGGAATTAGTACCTCAATGGTTGTGTTGGGTGAAATAGTGCGAATAGCTTGAATACAACGGACAAACTGCAAAGCACCCCCATCTGGTAAGTCATCGCGGTTGACAGAGGTGATGACTACATGATTAAGTCTCATCCGTCGTATTGCTTGTGCCAGTCTTTCAGGTTCGGTTGGATCTAGGGGTTTAGGCTTTTTCTCAAAGTCAATGTCGCAGTAGGGACAGGCACGAGTACAAGCTGGTCCCATAATTAAAAATGTAGCTGTACCCGCGTTGAAGCACTCGCCAATATTTGGACAAGAAGCTTCTTCACAAACGGTATTGAGGGCTAAATCCCGTAAAATTTCTTTAACGTTGCCGACACGCTCCCACTGAGGCGCTTTCACCCTTAACCAGTCTGGCTTAACAGTCACAATTGCTCTAATTACTCAAGTTGATTCAGTGTTATCTTAACAGGCTATGTAATTGCTAGGGGACGATTTTGTAATTTGTGTCCTAACATGATATCTTGGATCTGATTGCTCAATGCGGTAACGGGATGTAGCGCAGCTTGGTAGCGCACTTCGTTCGGGACGAAGGGGCCGCTGGTTCGAATCCAGTCATCCCGATTGGTCTAAAATGTCGATTATCAAATTATTTGTCTGCGATGACATATTGTTGTCCACAATTCAATTGTCAATTATCAGCGTTTATTGTTCATTGATAATTGATAATTGTTCATTGATCGTTGATATGATAACTCCACCTTATTTATTTTGTAATTACTAAATCGGGGCAATCCCGAAACATTGTGCGCCTTTCAACCCACCTTTTTCTTCAAAAGCTTTTGCTTTTGGGGGCGGAGTGTTTATTACTCTCGATCTGGAAGGGTTGAGGAGCGCAGTGATAGAATATTACCTTGGGGTAGAGTTGAGCGACGAGGAGCAGCGCTTGCTGTAAAGCAGCTTCATGCGAAGGAATCACAGGCGTGCACTTCTTCGTGCGGTATCCCGACGCTTTATGTTGCAGTGGAATGGAGGATCGCTTTCGCTTGAACTTGTAGAGTTTGATCTGGACAGGGCGATCGCATCTCTAGAACAAGGTCAGCCTGTGATTCTGTGTATGGCTAGATCGGATTCATCAACGGATAGCAAGCAGATTTGTTGGGGTAGAGCGATCGCGCCACTACATTACGTTTCCCGCCTTGCTAAGACAAAATCCTTCTTTCTTTGCATCTTTAAATCTAGGAGCAGATGAGTGATTTGTATTTCTAATACTGCGGTAGCAGTTTCTCTAGCTTACCGACAGGAGAGCTATAACACAATCACGAGTTTTTTTGGAGATAAGGAATATGTTCAAGCGCAAGTTGAAGCATAAAAACGCACAACAGGGAATAAAACCTTTAATGTCTTCATTAGACCTACAATTGCATTGATTGAAAAGCCTGGTTGTTTTTTATAGTACAAATATACTAATTAGCTGTTAACTTAATTAGTGTGATTGCAGTGATTGACCTAAAGTATCATCCCTATGTTTATCTTTTTCCTTGCTTAAACAAACAGGAGTTTGAAGACCTCAAAAAAGACATAGTAGCTAATGGACAGGGAATCCCTATAACAGTCCTGGCAAGGACAAACCTTATTCTAGATGGCAGGCACAGATACGAGATTTGCCGCGAGTTAGGTATCCAACCAAGAATTGAATATATTGCGCTAACCGCGTCGCAGATATTGTGGAAGGTGATTTCCCTCAATGTTAGAAGGCGACATTTAAGTGAGAGTCAAAGAGCAGCAATTGCAGCAAAAATCGCAAATATGCAACAAAGCGGAGACGGTAGCAATCAATATGCTGTTAAAAAATGTAAAGCAATGCAAATCTACACTTTTGCTAATTCAAAGGAAGTGCCTTTAAAAGAAGCCGCTGAAGCACTCAATGTAAGTAGGCGGACGGTAGCAAGTACGAGAACGACAATAAACTGTTTTCCTGAAGTTATAGAATATGTTATCAATGGCGATATTACTATTTTTGATGCCTATAAGGTAAAAGACGAGTCACCTGAAATCAAACAGGAAGTTATCGCTCGGTTTTGCCGAGACAAAGGGGCAGGGCGCAGAACAAAAAGATTAGCTCAGTATCGCAAAGAAATTAAACAGGAAATTGCCAAAAAATCCTTAGAGAAAGTGGTGAACAGCGTTTTAGGGATTGAGGTTGATGAAACCCCTCGTGTATCTTTTGGTGATGTTTGGCAATTAGGGCAGCACACGCTCACTTGCTGTGACTCCTCAAATTGGAATGCACCGCAAGCTAAGCTAGCTTTCGCAGACCCACCATACAACGCAGGTATAGCTGATTGGGACACAGGGTTTGAGTGGAATCATGATTGGCTGATTGATAAAGCCGATACAGTGGTCGTTACACCAGGAGATGAATCTTTTGCTCATTTCTTGAGAAAAACCTCGATGCCCTACAAGTGCATGATTGCCCACTGGATTAAAAATGGTATGAGCAAAAGCCCAATGGGTTATGGCAATCACATCATTGCTGCTGTATTTTGTAAAGAATCTACTCCTTATAAAGTAACAGGGAAGCGCAATCAAAACTACTCTGAAAGTATTATCAAAGCGATAGAAGCTGATGACACCGACCATGCAGGTAGAAAACCACTGGATTTTATTGTGACCTGGATTGACAGATTAACCAATCCAGGGGAAGTGGTAATAAATCCATTTTTGGGGAGTGGAACCACTTTAATAGCTGCTGAACAGATTGGCAGGATTTGTCATGGTGCTGAAATCAATCCTGAATACTGTGGTTTTATTTTAGCGAGATGGATTAGTTTAGGAAAAGAAAATCCCAAAAAAATTAGAAGCCTAGTTGACGCTTAAAAAATTACGGTGCATCCTGGCATAAAACTATTATAAATCTGCGGCTCAACTAATAGTTCTCAGCCTATCGCAGGAATGAGACTTAAAAGTTGAGAGCAAATCCTTTTGTCTACTTGAGGTTGAAATTCATGAAACAGTAAGATATGCTTGTGATTCAAATCATTGGGTCATGTATGATGGCAGCTTTACTTCACTAAATTGGGATTTATGTAAGTTTGCTGCATCTATGCCTGATGATTTGGATGGTTCACTAGATGACCCAGATTTTTTAGAATGGGAATTAGTAAAAGATTGTTATCGCCGCTGTTTACTAAGTGTTGACTCTGATTGGTTCACAATTTTCGGTCAGCCTGATGTCAAAGGTGTTAATCGTCTAATTTCACTAAGTAAAAAGGGTAACAGCAAATACTATTCTCGAAAGCTGAAAGCACTAAGCGGTATTACAGACAATGCTTTCCGTCCATCTGACAAGCTTATCTTGGGCTTGATTTTGCAGCCTGATGAATATACATCTCCTGTTTCTTACGAGCAACTTTTTGAAGACTCTCATGGTTCAAAGGTTCCTGGCTATGGTAAGCCACACACAGGCAAGAATCACAACTTAGAAAAGCAGCACGATTCGGTAGAAGTAACTTTCAAGAATATGCGAATCGTCAACTTTCGCCCTTGGGCTTGGTCGCCTGTAATGACGATTCATTATAACAAAACTGCTTGCAAGCTAGAAGAGGTTTTTGGAGTTGTCAAAGCTCAGACAAAAACCAGAAGTGTGATGAGCCAATGCCCTTATATCTTGCAGATTTGCTATCAAAACAAGCTTCAGCCGTTATTAAACTCTACGGCGAAATTAATGTTGGGCGTTATCCCAAACTCTTTAGAGCATTTCGTACTTCTGTAAGGAAATAATCATGATAACCGACCTAAAACAAGATTTTGTTGCCACAGTCAATTCTTATAAAAAGGGTAAGTTACACGTTACCATCCTTAACCGTGCTAAAAACCGCAGCATATCTGGCAAACTCTGCGAACTACTGATTAACTCCGACATAGGAAAACAGCGGGTTCTCTGCCGTATTAATCGTGTGGATATGACAAACGTTATCCACGAAAGTCTAGAGTTTCAGCAATTGCTTGCCGAGGATGGACATCTACCGTATTATTCGGGCGACTGCGATATTCTTAGTGCTGAAGTTGAGACAATAGCTTGCATAAGAGCTTCTGACTTAGTTTTTTCCGCAATAGCTTGTCCTCCCAAATCTGGTACACAGTTACGAGTTTTACATGATTGTGAAGTAGCTGATTACCAAGTCGAAAAAACTCATCAAGCAGTGATTGGACACTTACCTGATGAGTCAGCAATGCCAATGTCAGTAATTAACCGCCACTTTAGCGAATGGGATAATGGTGGTTACGGTGAGGCAAAACACACTTGTATTTTTGGTCAAAATGGTTCAGGAAAAACTGTTTTAGCCCTAGCGTTAATTGCTACTCAGCTTGCAGCTAATCCACAAAAAGGGTGCTTGATTCCAGATACTGCTGGAGATATTGCCAAAGGTGGCTCACATTCTAAGGGCGATTTTAAGTTCAACTTTATTGAGTTACTGGAAAGTGCAGGACGACATCCTGAATATATCGGTATTCAGGAAATCAGGTTAACTAGCAAAACCTCATTCAAGCAGCTACTTAACCCTGTCCTTAGAAAGGCTTTAAATATGCATGGGGAAAAGTCAGAGCAGCTTGCTGACAGGGTAACAGAAGAGTTATTTGACCGACAAGTAGACCTGGCAGTTGCACAACCTAACCACATTCTTAACGCCGTCATTGACCGTATTGCCTCAATTTATACTGGTGCCAAGCGCAGGGAAAAAGAAACTGAGGCTGAAGAAATCAGGGATAATGCAGCTCAGAATCGCTCATTTGTCCGAGCTTACACTAGTGGTGTGATGAAGTACTTTGAGGGAAAATACAGCATTGACGAGATTGTTCAAGGCTTCCTAGATAACGGGCGCATAATCCTGCTTAATATGGCAACCATGTCTGAGTCAGAACAGCGATATGTAATGTACGAAGTCTTTAGTAAAGTCAAACGTAAGGCAGAAGAAGATTTCAAACGTTATGGAACCACGCGCAATGGTTTAGTCGTCTTGGATGAGGGTCCACGATGGGCACCTCAAAGTGGTGATGATGAAGTTACCCAAGTAATTCGTGACGCTTTTAACACCACTCGTAAGCTTGGCGTGGGTTGGATGATAATCTCCCAACGTATCACCGCGATTAGTAAGGATATTATTGCCCAGTGCCATACAAAATTTGTCGGTCGCGGTATGGGTATCGGTGCAGACCGCGATTACATGAAAGAATTTTTCCGTGAGGATGGACTAGTCATGTACGACCAGTTAAGCCTAAGAGGCGGCTTCTACTGGCTTGTAACTGGGCATCAAGTCAACTACGGACAGGGTTCTCAATATGTCGCATTTGAAACCTTTAGTGGTGATTCGACGCAAGCGATTAAAAACGCTAATCCCCATATTTGGGAATAGATGATTTCTAACCCAACACAAGCCCTTAAAACTTGTAAGGGCTTGTTTTTCTTCTTCTAGTACTTGTAGCGCTTAAACCACTTTCTGCCACTTTATCATGTCCGCGAAGGGCATAAAGCAACGCTAACATATTCCATCTACCCCTAAAGCTGGGATTTTAAACCTTGCTCCGCAGTTTAGGCATTTTGACAGCAGGCTTAACTGGTGGCGATCTTGCTACCATTACCTTAAACTACCACGATGCTCCGGTGATAAGATGCTTGGGCAAAACACAAGCTTCACACAAGCCAATAGGCTCTAGCTTTATGCCCATACCATCCGGCGGTAACATCTGGGCTAACCTATCTGCCCCTACTCCAACCACAACCGCTTTGCCCTAACTGCTGCCGAATAGGAGGACTAGCAGACGTTCTACACTTGCTCAAAGTTAAAACTTGCCTCTTTTTCAGCACAAGGGGTTACGAAAAAGTTACGAAAAAGAGTCAGCCGTACCAAAGATCTATCGTTCCAACCCAAATACCTTGTGCATTTTGGTGCGCGACGTTTCGGGTAAGAGTACTCTTACAGATGCGCTCGCTTGGCTTTTTTGAGAATATTTGCAATAAGCCAGTATCCCAAGCCAAGCGGGTTCGGCGGCAAGAGTATTCTTCCCGCCGACACCGCGCACCAAAATGCCTAGTCTGACCAATTTTGAGCAGGTTTCATGCAGGGGCGCGATCGCGTACGTTTGACTGGATGTGTATCCAGGCAAAGTATCGAGTGTCAAATTATTTGACCACTTGACATCTAAAACCTTGATCGAAAAGCTTGTCTCTTGATGAGGGCAAGGAATCCGATGTACCGACGGAAAACCCTGGAAATAAGCGATCGCACATCTTGAAAACTCAATTTTGTGCTAGTGTAGTAGAGATGAGAATAAAATTCGGTTGCAGCTTTTGTTTTTAGAATTGATAGGTTTTCCCCTTTTGGTCTTGACAGGCTTCTCTCCGAAATCTCAATCTCTACAACCCTCTGATTTTGGAGAAAATCTATGTCAATTTATGTAGGTAATCTATCCTACGAGGTCACACAAGAAGACCTCAACGCTGTTTTTGCAGAATATGGTTCTGTAAAAAGAGTTCAACTACCCACTGACCGCGAAACAGGTCGGATGCGTGGTTTTGGTTTTGTCGAAATGGGTACAGATGCTGAAGAAGAGGCTGCCATTGAAGCCCTTGATGGTGCTGAATGGATGGGTCGTAGTCTGAAAGTTAATAAGGCGAAGCCTCGTGAAGACAGGGGTTCGTCATATGGTGGTAATCGAAGAAACAACTTCTCTAGCCGCTACTAAGCTTTAAGGCTAAACGCTTTTAGCTTGTATATACAAAACTGACACTTGAGGGTTTGCGATCGATGCCTTGCTCTCAAGTGTCAGTAACCAAATCTAATCTAATCTAAAGAGGCTTAGGCAGCAATGCTGGAGCCTTTTTGTATTGGAGCGTCGCTCCTTGACTGGGACAATAATGAGAACGAGTCGCCTAGTGGTGGTACGCGCCAAACATGAGGGCAACAATTATCGGGATAATGATAGGGAGAGCAACTACAAGCCCCCATTTGCTAAACCGAATTTCTTCACCCTCAGATTTTAGAAATGCAATCCAGCCAACAGCTCCCATCAATATCCAGATACACCCGAAGGCAATAAAAATAACAAATATTGAATTATCCATTTTCTTTCTTAATCTATACTCATTTTCAAAGCCAGCACTAGGTTAGCGCAAAAATTTCAGCGCAATAAACTCCTTGGATTAGTCAAGCTGTCGTGCATTTAATTTTCACACTTAGTTCCTGCTGGAGGCAAACCCCACAAGAAATTGATTATTTTAGAGGATGCTTATCTGGATAGCCTTTTAGCTTAATAACCAACCCTAGGGTTAAGTCAGGATTTCTAGAACACCAAAGTAGCAGGTAAACTCAGATGTTGCAGCTTTAAAAATTTTTCCCCTAAGATACGGAGATTTAAGCCTTGGGTATAGAATTGCGTAGTTATGTATTTCTAGACAGCTTGCAGCCGCAACACGCGGCTTACATGGGAACGGTGGCGCTAGGGTTTTTGCCATTGCCTGGTGATGCTTCCTTGTGGATTGAAATCTCGCCTGGTATCGAAATTAACCGGATTATGGATATCGCCCTGAAAGCTACCTCTGTACGTCCTGGGGTGCAAGTTGTCGAACGACTTTATGGGCTTCTAGAAGTTCATTCTAGCAAACAGGGCGAGACGCGGACAGCGGGGAAGGCGATTCTGGAGGCATTGGGAGTCCGTGAAAGGGAGTGTCTCAAACCGCACGTCATTTCTAGCCAAATTATTCGCAACATCGATCCCCACCAAACACAATTAATCAATCGCACCCGCAAAGGACAGATGATTTTAGCAGGGCAAACACTATATGTGTTAGAAGTTCAGCCAGCCGCCTACGCTGCTTTAGCAGCGAACCAGGCAGAGAAAGCCGCCTTGATTAACATTCTAGAGATTCAGGCTGTAGGCAGTTTCGGACGACTCTACCTGGGCGGACAAGAACAGGATATTCTGGCGGGTTCTAGTGCAGCGTTGGCGGCGATTGAAAATGTGGTTGGGCGTGAAAATCCTGCTAGTGGGCGCAAGGAGTAGCCAATGTATGTTCGTTAGAAAGCGCAATAGCCCTATTCATATCTTGCACCAGTATCTAATAGAGGCTGAGCCTCTATACAACGCCGTACCCAGTCTCAGACTGGGTACAAGGGTAGGGGAGGATTAACTAAAGGAGATGTTGGATGGCAAATATGGAGCATCTTGCGCTACTTGATCTGGGTGCAGTAAAATGGCTTGAGTGGAGAAACAAAAATATACAGATAAAACCAGACTTTAGCGAAGCTAACCTAAAAGGAGCTAACCTAAAAGGAGCTAACCTCAGTGGGGCTAATCTCTACAAAGCCAGTCTGATCGATGCTAATCTCCAACAAGTCGAACTGATCGATGCTAATCTGATTGAAACTCAACTGATTGGGGCAGACCTAAGTAATGCTAACCTGATTGGGGCAAACCTTAGAGGATCTGACCTGAGACGAGCCGATCTTAGTAATGCTAACTTGATTGCAACTGAATTTATCGGGGCTAATCTTAGCGAGTGCGATCTGAGTGGAGCAAACCTTAGAAGGAGTAGCCTAGGTTATGCTAACTTGATGGCAGCTAACCTGAGCAATGCTAATCTGAGCAATGCTAACCTCTACGAAGCTGAACTGATCGGAGCTTACCTTTACAGGGCTGATCTCCACAATGCCAATCTTAGCTCGTCTCACCTCGGTGGAGCTTATGTTTTCGGGGCTAACCTGAGTGAGGCTAATCTTTACCAAGCTGACTTTAGGTGGGCTAATCTGAGCAAAGCTAACTTCACAGGCGCTATTCTGAGCAAAGTTAACTTTAGAGGCGCTAATTTGAGCAAAGCTAACTTTGCAGGCGCTAATTTGAGCAAAGCTAACCTCGACGGGGCTAATCTGGGCAAAGCTGACTTCCAAGGGGCAATTATGCCTGATGGCACAATCCACGATTAGGAATTCGTAATTCCTAATTCGTAATTCGTAATTATCTTGATCTCCCCCTGCTCCTTTGCAGGCAAGATGCCTGCGCTACCCACAGCGAACCCTGCGGTCTCAACGGGTAAAATTAAAAGCATAGCAGCTTACTCCTGTGCTTTGATGTTTAGAGACTTCGCTCTTCAAAACCCAGCACAAGAGTAATTTGCAAATTCCTCAAGAGGAAATTGAAGCTATTAATTACCAGCAGGCTGCTGATCCATCATTTCAGCCCTCGCTTGATCTGCCGTTTTATTAAGATACACTGCTCGTTCATCTACTGTCCTAATCCATTCGACCGGAAACCAGTGGTGTTGCCCATCATCAGCGCTATGCTTGGTCAACTTGATGTACTTACCGCCTTCCACCTTGTCCACATTGCCAATATGCTCTTCTGATCCACCTGCCAAACCGCCAGGTCCGTCTGCGTAGACGGGCATATGTTCTTTAATGTTTGATATATCCATCTTCAGCCTCTTCTTAATATATCTGGACTAACACGCAAGTCATACCCTGGAACTGGGTGACTTATGCTTTAGTGAAATAGATCCAGAGTATACTGCTTACAGGTGCAACTCCTCGTTCTACAGACAGATTAATAGAACTGAAATTTTGTCTGGTAATGGGTAACTGGTAGTTGGTAACTGGTAGTTGGTAGTTGGTAACTGATAACTGATAACTGATAACTGATAACTGGTAACTGGTAACTTCAGGTTGCAGTTGCTGCCGTTGTGCCAGTTGAAAGACCGGAATTTGAGTTTATCTATTTGTATAAATTATTAGGCACACTAAAGCAGGATAAATTAACTGTCTCTAGTTTTAGTGATGTTAAGTAGGTGTGTGGTGAGAGTGAGGAGAAAAAAGCGATGTTTCAGAAACTATTACTAGCAGCGACGATAACTTTGAGTGTCTATCTATTTTCGGGAGTCCGTTTAAGTGCAAATAACCAAAGTGCAACTAAAGCTTATCTGACAGAAATCCCAACTTTTTCTTATCCAAAGCGTGGAGTGTGAGGGTCAAATGCGGTTGGCGAGGATTTCGCCACTGTACATATTAAACCACATAGGGTAACAATGCTAGATCCTGCAATTGTTAGCCATCTGGGGGTTACATTCCTCCATAACCTTTGATTTATCATGATTTCTTGACAAATTGAAGTAAGCAGCTATCTCTGGGTAGCTCTGGAAACTTAGTATTTTACTATGTAAATATAGCTCTATCTATTATCACAAGCAATTTTTTCCCTCAGTCTCCTTTGCTCAGAGGAACAGAGGGCATTTTGTCATATCCTAAATAGAAAGACAATATAAAATTTAAAGTATTTTTATTTACATATACTCAATTCGACTAGCGTAGTATTATCTTACTTGTAAGCAGTTACACACTGCTAATTTTTGGCTGGTGGATTCTTGTAGCACCAGCTTTATTAGTTTTGCTGGTAAATGGTGTTGGACTGACTGCATTCTATCAATACGATCAATCTTTGAGAAATCGAATTGCTGAACGTCAATTGATCAAGGTTTACAAGGATGGCGATCGCAGTTTGCTCTAATTCTTGAGTATTTGTACGGGAACCAGTGCCAGCCCAAGCAGACAACACGTACGCTCATAGGCGTACCATCTAACATTAGACCTCAAGACTCGTCCCAATTGCTACGAGGTCTAGTAAATATTGCTACTGCCATTCCGAGTTGCTGAGCAAGTGTTCGGGAGGCAAGGCTTATTTACTGCTTGGGGGGTAGGGCGTTGCTAGTCGATATTTTGTGTCGCCCCGCTAATCGCATCCAACAAGAACAAACCCATATCTTTATGCAGTGCTTCATTATGCTGCGGACACCTGGTTGAATGTAGACACCTTGGACAACCCGCTTCACAATCACATTCGGCTGCTAGGGCAATTGATGCCGCCGCAAATTTAGGTAAGTCATAGAAAATAGCTTCTGCTGCTCCATTACCACCTTCACAAGTGTCAAAAAAGTAGCCAATTGTTTTAGTCTGTTTTTGCGTTGTAACTATTGCGTCCACATCCAAACTAGAGGATAAAACTACCAAAGGTACAGCTTTTACTATCTGGTGCTGAATGCTGTGCAGTGCTATAAAATCAGCGCTGCTAGTCCACAATGAAAGATGAAGTTCTGGAATTTCACCACTTGTTGAGTTTATAAGTTCTTTCTTGTATTGGTTAGCTTGTACTTGCAGGGCTTTTTGTAGGGGTTCATTTATTTCCACTAGGAGGCAGGGTGCTTGGTATTTTGTCACGTAAGGCGGATCAAAAGCCACTTCTGACTGAAGCAAAGTCACTTCAGCGGTGGACAGAGGATGCTTGCACTTTTGACAAGTTTTTCCTTCAAGCGGTTTTTTATAGTTAGCGCAACGCTGGCTTTTACAAGTCATTCCATAGGCGCGTTTCATCAAACGATAACCTGTAACTGAATTAGTAATTTCTCCCCAAACCAGAGTTAATCTAACCCGTGCATCTTTGATGTTGGTAGGGACAATCTTGGATTGTGCCAATGTAGAAAGTGGTTGAATATCTAGTTCCGATTCGGCAGAGGTAAATAAATCTATATCTTTACCTAAAAACGTTAGTATTGCTTCTTGTTTCTCTTCGTTTAGGCTCTCGCTGCGGTAGGCGATTAACTCTCCGTTTTCATCTTGCACTGTATATATTGCCCCAGGAAATACCTCCCGATGGGCAAGCATAAGAGACATAGTTTCTAAGATTTCGCCCGTATGCTTGTCAATTAAGGAAATTGAAGTTTGAGTGCTGCTTCTAATATTAATCTCTCTGTGAGGATAACCCCTGCTCCAAAGTTTTCCGTTGCTCGTTATAAAAATTTTGTTTTGTTGTAAAAGAGAATCTGCAATTGCTAGGGCTGCTTTTCCAAAACGGGTATTGAGTTGATTTAAAGGCAGGCTACTTTCAACGCAACCGCATTCTAAATGTTTGCCTAGAATTGTTGGATAGTCAGGGTTAAAAGCAGCACGTTCAACTTCGCCGGACAGTAACTGTTCGGGATGCCGAGCGTAGAATACATCAATCGGGTTTTGTGCCAAGGGTAGATAAATCACAAGTCCGTGCTGTTTGCGTCCAGCTCTTCCCACTCGTTGCCAAAATGACATTAAGCTACCTGGAAATCCACGAAGCAAACAGCACTCTAGAGCAGGTAAATCAATTCCAGCTTCCAACGAAGAAGTAGAAATAATTACCTTGATTTGTCCGTCTAGCAGTTTTTGAATAATCTCGCGGCGGCGATCGCTCCTCAAGGAACTGTAAAACACCGCCACCTTGCTTGTTAAATAACCATTTCCTTGGCGTTGTGCTTCCCTTTGAATTAACCCCAGTAAACCTTTGACAGCAGCACGGGAATTACAAAAGACAATACCACTAAGGTTATGCTGCAACCAGGCTCCTACAATCTTAGCAGCTTCGACATTAGCTGCATTATTTGGAGCAAGGCATAATAAGGTACGCCCTGAACTAGGAGCGCCACTGCGCTCAATTAGGTGTAGTTTTTCAGGTTCGTTAGTTCTGCCACTAAACCTAAGCGCCATTTCTTGGGGATTGCCAATTGTGGCACTAGAGCAGATAAATTGCAGAGCGAGGGAATTACCGCCAACAGTATCAACAGCTAGGCGCAGCCTCCGCATCAAATTAGCCACATGAGCGCCAAAAGCGCCAACATAAGTGTGTGATTCATCAATTACTACCCAGCGCAACTGTTTTAAAAACTGTCTCATTCCTTCTTGTGATTCTCGCTGCCGCACATTGTAAAGATAGTAATGCAACAAGTCGGGACTGACTGCTAATATGTTTGGAGGATTGGGAATAAACAAGCGTATTCGTTCTTCTTTGGGTGTATCACCCGTCATTAATGCGATTTTGAGGCAGTTGTTTGGCATCGCCTCCTTCAGCGATTGCAACTTTCCCATTTGATCGAGGGCTAATGCTTTAAGTGGGAAAATATATAATGCCGTTGTTTGCGGTTGCTCGATACACGATTCTAGAATAGCGAGGTTGTAGCACAGCGTCTTTCCACTTGCTGTCGGCGTGGTAATACTCAAGTCAAAACCAGCACGTAACTTTGTCAGTGCTTCTAGTTGGTGAGAAAAAATGCTGACGATCCCGTTATTGTGCAACCCCAAACGCAAAGCCGGTGGTAAATCGTTGGGTATGGGGTAAACCATTCCTTGATTAGCATCTTTAATATCCACCGTCGTGATGGTTGCTATTAGTTCTTGAACTACAGACTGAAACGCCAAATGCGGGATTTGCCCAATGCGTTCGGAAATTGTTGCGGTTGCTGCACCCGTTTCTTCGAGCAACGGTGTTGTGGAAGAAATTCTGTTGGCATTACTCGGTTTAATCGATCCACGCGCGATCGCTCTTTCCCAATCTCCAAATTGAGTTGGGTTGACTTCTTCAACAAACTTAGCAATTAACCGTCTGCCCAATATCCCCATTACTTCACCAACTCCATACTCTGGCGAGTAAATATGCTTACCCACACTCAACCATTCGGGAGGAGGGGGAACAGTAGAGTTGGCGGCACGGATAATTGCGGCGTAATCAGTTGGTTTGTTGTCAGTCACAAATCTGCGTTTCTGCTATTATTGAGCCATTTGTTAATTGTAAATATAAACAAGCAGCGGCTGTGGTGGCGATAAGCCCACGTTGCTTGTAACTAGCCAAAATTAGCCGTTGTACTACTGGCTCTATTAGTTCCGCTTGCAGCAGGAAGCAATGCCTGTCTTCTGCTGCAAGTCCTAAGAACGTGAATAATGCCAGCTGGGTATCTATATTCAGATCCTGGGGCAATACCTAAATTCAGTGCGATCGCATCGCCGAAACTGGAACAAAAAAAGGGCAAAACATTCATTTACAAACATTCTCTCAGAGGTCATTTGTGCGTACGATCGCGTTACCCTTGGGCGAAACCACAAGAAAAAGAGGCAATCGGGCGCAAAAACTGGGAATCAGTTATCAGTGAAAAGTAGAACAGTGAAAAGTAGAACAGACAAGCAGTTACCCAAATTGATAACTGATAACTGATAACTGACAATAGTCTCACAAATGCGATCGCAACTATCCTTTATTGGCAATGGTAAAGCTCATACTTAAAACCATTTGTCTTAAATCTGCGTTGGGAATCTACAACACAGTTTTGGGTATCTTTCTCTAATTTGGCTACGGCGCGGGTAAAATTCACTATCCATAAATCAAATGGTCGTGGTAGCCCAGCCAGGGTTTTTGTAAGTGCAATTGTAGAGTTATTAGATAATGGTTCTTGATCAGCTAAGAGAAATCAAGGGTAATTTTTTGCAGCATTTACTACCCAATTATAAGGATAAAAAAGACGTTTAAACTCATAACCCAACGCCATCATTTCTCTTGTTTGTGCATGAGTTTTGTGAGCAGTAGCAATTAGGACTGTATTGTGAGAAGTATTTTGAATAATCGGAACTAAAAGATCTGCTCGTTCAATCTTTTGATAGCCAAAATTGTAAACTACAGTCAAAGCACCAAGAAAACCCAACAACCAACTTAGTATTACTACTTTTTTACCCTTTGCTTGGAGAAAATGTAACAGAGATTGTTGGCAAGTAGACCATCCTAAATCCATCCTAGCTGCCAAATTAGTAGCATCCCAACAGATAGCAAATGCGGCTGCGATTACAACTATAAAAGCTGGAAAATAACTGAAGTGATAACGAGCAGCGATGGATAAATCAGCACCGAGAGTATAAGTGATACCAAGAAAAAGCGCGATCGCTACCAAAACATATCCACCTAATACAAGAGTTTCTAGGCGAGGTAGCGATCGCACAAGCCCAATTCGCCAGCCAGAAATTAAGCTTGCTAGTGTCCAGAACAGAAAAATCAGCACCAAAGCACCACAAGCGATCTCAATCGGTGAACTTACTTCCTCGACGGGCAATAACCACAGCATAGTAATAATCCAAGCCAAGAATCTAGCGATCGTTTCCAGGCTGTTCTGGAAACGATTTCCATTAAAAATCCACTGCGTCATCTGATTATCTGGAATACTCCGCCAAGCAGGTAGCCAAACCAAGCCCCCCACCAAAGTACCCGCAGCCACTGCATAGAGTCGCCATAAATATGGGTGAGGGGAAGCTGGGGGAGCTGGGGAAGCAAAAAGAAAATTTGTCTGTTTGCGCCTTTGCGTCTTTGCGTGACCAAAATCCAATTAAAACCAAAGCTTCGGCACACAGAGTAAGGGCGAAGAAGTAGTGAACAGCAATTCCCAAAGTGTTAACCACCACCCAAGTTAATCCTACCCATATCGGCAGGCTCGTTCGACGATGGATAGTCCGCGTGGCTATTATCAAGCAAGACAAGGAAGCGATAATTAACAAAATCGCCAAAGTGTAATGACGGGGTTCTTGAGCTTGATAGATGCCATAGGGCGACACCGCCATCGTTGCTGCTGCGATTTGAGCAACTAATCGAGAGCGAAAAGCTAGCCAGCCTAAGCCAAAGATAGCTGGAATTGATACTACCCCCAAAATAGCACTAAGCGATCGCGCGGCACACAATGAAGCTAATCCATATTCTGTCGGAAATAGCCCCATCCACAGGTGATTCAGCATAAAGTAGACTGGGGGATGGGTACTCTCAGTCATTAAATTGTGAAAAACTGCACCGAGATCTTTCTGCAAACGAGGTTGCAGCGGCATCAAGAGCGTATCTAGGGCGATCGCCTGATCGAGTGGTACGCTACTAAAACTATTTCCCAAGCTAAAAACCAGAGTGGCAAATTCATCTGACCAAGGTGATTTTGCCGTTAAATTGGTAAAACGCAAGGTAGCACCGATCGCTATCCACACCCCTAGCAGTGCAAAATGAAACCAGCCTGTATGGACGATCGCCTTTAACAACCCATAGACCTCTCGAAACTATTGAAAATTAAAAATTAAAAATCAAAAAATGTAAATTCTCTAAGCATTGTTTTCTGCTGTGTAGCTATGAGGAAAAGTCTCTCCTACTTGCTCATAGTAGCGGCAACCCTCACACGGACCAGAGGGATTAACTGCACATCTGAGATAGCCGGAACGGGCATTAAATCGGCAGCTAATATCGCCTATTAGATAACCAACTGAGTCTAGGTAATAGCGATCGCGCAGCGTCTGGGTAGGAGATTGGCTTGGAATTGGTGTGTTATAACGCCTATGTGTCCTCACTCTATACCTGACGGTCATCGCTTGCCTTAACCTTGCTTGTGTCTGAGCTTCATTCCGGCGCATCATCCACAGGGAAAACAGAGGTGGCATCAGTCCAACGGCAAAAATCCAAAGGGTTTCCAACACTTAATTGTTACCTCTATGCAAACATTTAGATAAGTTACTCAATACCTACTACCAGGAAAGACGTAGCGGGGCTCGTCTCTACCATTTACCGCGTTCCCCTAACTACTGTCTTTCTTTAAATTTAAAACAGCTGCTCGATGTCGGAGTGTCTGTGCGAACAGTTGTGTCCGTCCGAATTAAATTAACTGTTCGGTGGCTAATACGGCACTAGCTTCGTTACGCTTGACATCAAGAACGATTAGTGGTAGATATTCGCTTATCTTTTTGGTTTGCTTTGGCTTGTTATGTAATTCGCTGTTGACAATTAATGCCGTTGGCGATCGCTTTCAACTTAAATATTGCTATTTCTAACTCGCCTGATTACTGATGTCAGTTCTTTCATACCCATTTGCGGCAAGCTACTAAAAGAGGGGCTAGCTCCAAGCCACCAGCCCCTTGAGATTAAACTAGCTCCGAAGGCGCGGTCGGCGCTGGTTGAATTTGTGGTTGGAATTGGAACAGTGAGTATACCACATTGCGGCGAATGTTGGTCATCATGTCCAAAAATAGCTCGTATCCCTCGCTCTTGTACTCGATCAACGGGTCTTTTTGTCCATAGCCGCGCAGTCCCACTGATTCGCGTAGGGCATCCATTTGTTGCAGGTGTTCGCGCCAGAGATAGTCAATTTGCTGCAAGATAAAGAATCGCTCGGCTTGTCGCGTCAGTCCAGGTTGGACTTGCTCGATCTCGGCTTCTTTCATGTCGTAGGCATTTCGCGCCTGCTCATGTAGGAAGGTTTTGATTTCGCTGACAGAAAGATCGTCTAGTTGCTGTGGCTCTAAATCAGCAAGCAAATAGATAAATTCCTGTACTTTGCTCACTAGCTTAGCCACGTCCCAATCTTCCGATGGTAAGTCTGGGTTGATGTAGTAATCTACGATCTCATCCATTGTTTTTTCAGCGTACTTGATCACCTGTTCTTTCAGGTCTTGACCTTCGAGTACGCGACGACGTTCAGCGTAGATAGCACGACGTTGGTTATTCATCACCTCGTCGTACTCAAACACCTGCTTACGAATATCGTAATAGTAGGTTTCAACCTTTTTCTGAGCGCCTTCCAAGCTGCGGGTGAGCATCCCAGATTCGATGGGCATATCTTCTTCGACTTTGAAGGCATTCATCAAGCCAGCTACGCGATCGCCACCGAATATCCGCAACAAGTTATCTTGCAGACTGAGGAAAAATCTCGTAGAACCAGGGTCGCCTTGTCGTCCCGCCCGTCCCCGTAGCTGGTTGTCAATTCGGCGTGATTCGTGGCGTTCTGTACCAATTACGTGCAGACCACCTAGCGATACTACTTCATCGTGTTCTCGGCTAGTGAATTGTTCGTATTCGTGCTTAACTCGGTTGTATACTTCCCGCAGCTTTTGAATTACTGGGTCATCTGTAGGAGCTTTTTCAGCGGCGACAGCTATTTTGTCTTCTGCCTCTAGTTCTGGTAAGCTGCGCTCTCCATACTCCTGCACCGCCAAATCTACTGCTTGTTTGAGCAGTTGTTCTGTTTCGCGCGTTAGGCTGGTGGGGTAAATTTGGGGCGACGCTTTCCATGTCTTGACTTTCCTACCTGGGACAAAGCCTTGACCGCTACCCGTTGAGGCTGGTATACCGGGAGTGCGTGGTAGGGCAAACATATCTTCTTCATCTGGCTGTACGATGCGGGGCATAAAGTACTCGCGCAGCTTCAGACGTGCCATGTACTCGGCATTACCACCCAAAATGATGTCTGTGCCTCGACCTGCCATGTTTGTGGCGATCGTCAATGTACCTTTTCTACCTGCTTGGGCAATGATTTCTGATTCCCGTTCTACGTTCTCTGGTCGGGCGTTGAGTAAGTTGTAGGGAATTCCTAGCTGGTTTAACAGCCCGCTGAGGTATTCGGATTTTTCAACGCTGGTAGTTCCCACTAGTACAGGTCGCCCCTGTTGATGCATTTCGGCGCATTCTTGGGCGATCGCTCTCCACTTTGCCTCTTCGGTTTTAAACACCATATCCGACCAGTCTTGGCGGCTTCTACGTCGGTTAGTGGGAATGATTGTTACTTCGAGTTTGTAAATCTTTTCAAACTCTGCTTCTTCGGTCTTAGCTGTCCCTGTCATGCCTGCTAACTTGTTATATAGCAAGAACAGGTTTTGATAGGTAATCGTTGCCAGAGTCTGAGTTTCCGGTTGAATCTCTACTCGTTCTTTTGCTTCAATTGCCTGGTGCAGTCCATCACTCCAACGTCGTCCAGGCAGTACCCGTCCGGTAAACTCATCCACAATTACTATTTCACCATTGCGGACAATGTAGTTTACATCCTTGAGAAACAGTTCTTTGGCTTTAATTGCATTAAATACAAAGTGCGCCCAAGGATCATTGGGGTCGAACAAGTCTGTTACTTCAAGTAAATTTTCTGATTCGGCAAACCCTTCATCTGTTAGCAGCACGTTACGAGCTTTTTCATCTACTTCGTAATGATCTTCCTTGTTCAAGGCTGCTGCTATTTGGGCGGCTCGGAGGTATTTTTCTGTTGGTTTTTCAACTTGCCCAGATATAATCAGTGGTGTCCGCGCTTCGTCGATTAAAATTGAGTCTACCTCGTCAATGATGCAGTAGTTTAATGGACGTTGCACCACATCTGCCATCGAGGTTGCCATGTTATCGCGCAAGTAGTCGAAGCCGACTTCACTATTTGTGACATAGGTGATGTCGCAGTCATAGTTTTTCTTACGCTCATTGGGTCCCATGCCTTGCTGAATTAGCCCGACACTCAACCCCAAGAAACGATGCACCTGTCCCATCCACTCGGCATCTCGCCGCGCCAGGTAATCGTTAACGGTGACTACGTGTACTCCTTTACCAGTTAGGGCATTTAAGTAAGCTGGTAGGGTGGCAACTAAGGTTTTGCCTTCACCAGTTTTCATTTCGGCAATTTGCCCTTGGTGGAGAATAGTGCCACCTAAAAGTTGAACATCAAAGTGTCGCAGCCCCAACACCCGCCGTGCGGTTTCCCGTACAGTGGCAAATGCTTCTGGTAGTAAGTCATCCAGGGTTTCGCCTTTTTCTAGCCGAGATTTAAATTCGGCTGTTTTGCTGGCTAGTTGGTCATCGGAAAGTGCCTGAATATCTTCCTCTAACAGGTTGATTTCTGTAACGTAAGGCTGGTATTTTTTGAGCTTACGAGCGTTTGGATCGCCCAGCAAGGTTTTCAGCATGGTTGGTTAAGAGAAAATTTAAGCAGTTATGAGTTTGTCTGTGCGGGTTTTTCAGCAATTGTCTGTCTGACTACAGATATTTCTGGTAAACCCGTTCGCATCCAAGTTTTGCGTTTTGATTTTGCCATCACCAAGAGTTTGGTGGAAAGTTTTAGCTAATTGCTAACTTTTTTTCAAAATTTATGATTTTGCAGTTAGTTTTTGCTGATAGTCTTGATTTTAGACTAGATATATCGTATCATTTCCCTCTCTATAGGAAAGAGGTGGGTAGGCGAAGTCTTTTGGTAGAGAATTCCCAACTAGTGGAACCAGTGGAACCAGTGACTGGTGACTAGAGAAAACCAACCTTTATACTAAGAGTGTAAATTCTAGGATCGCGTCGCCACTAACCACTTTTCTAGCTAGTGGAACCACTGGTTCCACTAACCACTGGTTCCACTAGCTAAGGCGAGTTTTCCCATTCTGGGGTTAGGCGACGAAAGTTATATTCACTCGCGCTGGGATGACAACTAACACAGCTGCTAGCATTGACCGAGCGTGGTAGCTTGACTTTAGGATGCAAGGCTTTGAAATAGCGAGAGTCTTCTGTGCGAAATGGTATTTCTTCGTCTTTGTTGAGGGGACGGGAAAAAGCTCTAAGATAGTTCCACACTAGTAAGCGAGGTGGATCGATTAAAGGTTTAATCTGGACACCGTAATGCTGCGAGTCTTGAAGTACACGTTGCCATGTTTGAGTGGGTAAAACAGCAGGTGGTACAGCAATATGGCAAGTAGCACAATTTTCTAAGTATAGTTGTTGCCCTAGTTGGTAGCGCGCTGGAACTGGATCAACTCCTGTGATGGTATCATTTGCCGATTTGGGGGTGGTTGGTTGGGCATTTGTTACCTGGGCTAAACCCCAGCCTATGACCAGACTCCACAGCAACAGTAGCAGAAATAATAACCCTTGCGATCGCAAGAGTCGTCGCTGAGATTTTTGCTTTAATTTATTTAACATCCTGAACACTCGCCTTTCTTGCAGGCGAAAGCATCTGACACTTTGATATCATATGCGGACTTGCATTACCTTCAAGTTCTTGAGCCAGGAAACAAGTCAGACTAGCTGTGTTCATCAGTTACAACGCCCATCAGGTCACATCCTTCCATTCTTGCTGCCTCTAGCAAACAAAAATGCTTTCTTGTCTAAAAACTTCACTAAAGGGCAAGTGACCAAGCAATTATCAATTATCAACGATCAATTATCAATTAAAAGACAACAAGAGACAATGGCTAAAAGTTTGACTCCAATTGTGCTTGATTAGTTGATTGATAATTGTTAATTAATAATTGATAACTGGGGTTCCCAATTTGATCCTAAGAGCAATTGGTGTAAAATTAGACTTTAGAGCGATCTGTCAAAATTTCGTAGCCGCTGTCTGTCACCAAGACAGTATGCTCAAATTGAGCCGACAAAGAATTATCTACCGTTACAGCTGTCCAGCGATCGGCTAGTATGCGAGTAAGTTTAGATCCAGCATTCAAGATCGGCTCGATAGCAAGTGTCATACCTGAGCGAAGTTTAACATTAGGCATTTCACGGGTACGGAAGTTAAAGACTGATGGTTCCTCATGAAGATTACGACCTACACCATGTCCTGTGAAGTCTTCGACTACAGCGAAACCATTTGCCTCCACATGATCTTGAATCGCACCTGCAATGTCGATTAAATAGTTTCCGGCTTTAACTTGTTCAATACCTTTGTAAAGGGATTCTTCTGCCACACGAATCAGTTTAGCCGCGTGGGGTGTGACTTCGCCGACTGGGATCGTAATGCAGGAGTCGCCATGAAAGCCTTGGTAGTAAGCTCCGGTATCTACTTTGATCACATCCCCCGCGCGGAGGATTTTTTTAGAATTGGGGATGCCATGCACAACTTCGTTATTAACACTGGCACAGATGGAAGCAGGAAAACCGTGATATCCCTTAAAGCTAGGAGTAGCACCCATTTCACGGATGCGCTTTTCTGCATGAGCATCCAAGTCCGCAGTCGTCATTCCAGGCTCTACCATCTCTGAAATCTCTTTCAGGACGGTTGCTACAATCAAAGCTGATTGGCGCATGATCTCAATTTCACGGGGTGATTTAATTTCAATTCCTCTGCGCTGTTTTTTGGAACGCCCACCTACCGCAGGTTGAGAAAGCAGATTGCTGAGAATATTCATGGATATAGGAGAAGTAGTTAAATTGATTAGTTATCGAACTAAAAAACAAAGGATGACGACTGAAAATCTTGTCAACACCAGCTAGAGTTGGCGCTAGATTACGATCGCTCGGTCGAGCAAGAGGATTGCTCAGGATAATTGATGTCACATCTATATTTTAAATTAACACTACTTCACTATTTAACTTGCTTCTATCGGTTCAGACGTTGGGGAGCTTTCGGGAGCTTGCGGGAGATGGGGAGATGAGGAGATGGGGAGAAATCCTCCCTATCTCCTCACCATCCTATCGGGTCATCCTCTTCTGGTTCCTCTAGCCCCTAGCCTCTCACTTTTTCCCTTACTCAACTGAAATGCTAGGTCCTGCTGTCACAACTGCTAAGTTATTTGGTTGTAGTAGCTGTTGAGCTGCAAGGTTAACCTGAGCGAGGGTAACAGACTGAATTTTTTTGGTAAAGGAGCGTAGTTCCTCTGCATCCAGTCCATAAACTGTATTCATCAAAATTGTACTAGCCAGCTCGTCTGGATTGGCGAGGGAAACTGTGTAGTTACTAATGAGGGAGCGTTTAGCAGCTTTTACTTCCTCATCGGTGACACCAGATCGGTGGATCTGCTCAAGCAGGTTACGAGTACTAGCGATCGCCCTTAATGCATCTTCGGGAGCAGTTTGCATACTAATCAAGAATGGTCCTGGATGTCTGCCAGCCTGGAAGGTACTGTATATACCATAAGTTAGACCCAGGCGATCGCGTATTTCTGTTCCCAAGCGACTTGATAGGGTATCGCCGCCCAAAATCTGATTGAATACCAATGAGCTGTAGTAGCGCGGATCTTTCCGGTCAATACCCTTGTAACCCATAAAGGTAATTGACTGAGTTTTACCAGGTAGAACGGGGTTAAGCTGTACGACTTTGGCAGGGAGGGGCGCTGGTGGATATGCTACAGTTGGCGGTTTACCACTGGCTTTCCAGGGGCTAAGTTGTTTTTCCAGTAGCGATCGCACTGTTCTAGGATCAAAGTCACCTAACAAAGTCAGCACTGTTTGATCCGGTCGGTAATGTTGCTGATAAAACTCCATCACATCCTGACGGCTGATGCTCTTGAGGCTTTGCTCAGTTGGGAATGTATGGAAGGGATGGTTTTGGGGATAAATTGTCTGTTGAAACAAACGCCGCGCTACCTGTCCTGGGTTGTCTAATTCCAACTTAAGTC
Source organism: uncultured Chroococcidiopsis sp. (assembly GCA_964248365.1). Classification (GTDB taxonomy): domain Bacteria; phylum Cyanobacteriota; class Cyanobacteriia; order Cyanobacteriales; family Chroococcidiopsidaceae; genus Chroococcidiopsis. Next base: position 65,850 of record CAXTYC010000026.1, read on the forward strand.
TAGTTAAGGCACGTTGACGGGCAAGTTCTAATTCTTTGGTGGGAAAATTGGCATTTTCTACCACATCGGCAAATGTCCCAATTAAAACGGGTAGGTCAGTCTTTAAGCTATACCCAGCAGCAATTACTCCCTCGCGGCTGGCTTGAAAACCTAGATTTGCGCCTCGATCTTCTAATGCTTTTGCCAGTGTCAAGGCATCTTTATCCTTAGTGCCATTCATGAGGTTATCAGCCGTCAAGCTAGCCAAACCGCCCGCATTTGCCTGATCGAATTCTGTACCAGCTTTGATGTAACCGCTTAAGGTGACAGTAGGCGTACTAGGATCGGGTAGGAGTAATACTTGTAGCCCGTTGGAGAGTGTCAATTGCTCAGGTAGCGATCGCGCTGCTGGCGTTGTGGTTGTATCTAGCGGTGGCAGATACTTGGCTACCTGTGCCGGATCTACGGGTGGACCTGCGTTAAAGCTTTCTGTAGTTTGCCCAGTAGCTACTGCCTTTTGCCCTGCTTTTCCAGCCTGTTGGGTTGGCTCAAACATACCTACAGTGCTTTTATTGGGCGCGAGATAGTTTATTGCCACTCGCTTGACATCCGCTACACTTACTTTATTGAGTGCTGCTAGATAACGATCTGTATAGCGATAGTCTGAGGCAGTGGTTTGGTCGTTGCCCAGCTGCATTGCTTGAGAGCTAATATCGCGGTTATTCAAGATGATGGTAGAGCGTACCTGTGCCTTAGCACGGTTAAGTTCTTCTGCTGTCACACCTTTTTCTTGTAGATCGGCGATCGTCTGTTGGAAAACTCTTTCAATTTTTGTCAGTTCTTGTCCTGGAGCAGCTGTTGCTGAAAAATTGTACCAACCGCCTGCAATCAAATTAGCTGTACCGCCATCAGCCGCACTTGCTAAACCTGATTCCACCAAAGCTTGATAGATACGCGAATTGCGTCCCTCTGTCAAGATGGCATTCATTACATCCAGTGCTGGCACATCGGGATTATTCACATCGGGCAGCGGATACACTACTTGCAATATTGCAGCGGCTCCAGGCTCTCGCAGGACAATAGGTGAAGGGCGATTTTGAGCTGGGGAAGCAGGCGTTGCTGAGGAAGCAGGCGTTGCTGGGGTAGAGCCTCTAGCCTCTAGCCCCTCGCCTCTAGCCCCTGGCTCCTGACTCCTGACTCCTGACTCTTGATTTCTACTGGGTACTTTAGCAAAAACTTCTTTGATTGCTTGCAGCGTGGGTTCTGTTTGAAAATCCCCAACCACAACTAGGGTGGCATTATCAGGGCTGTAGTATTTGCGGTAGTACTCCCTTACCTGCTGTGAATTGAATTTCTCTACATCTGCTTTGGTTCCACCTACGGGTAAACCATAAGGTGTGTTTGGTAGCGCCGCCCGCATCAAAGCACGGTTAAGGCGATAATTAGGGCTATTTTCGTATCCCTGTAGTTCTGAAATTACTACACGCTTCTCACTTGCAAGCTGCTGGGCATTAATTAGCGCATTTTGCATTCGGTCTGCTTCCAATGTCAGCAGCGCTTTGAGTTTGTTTCGCTCGACAGTACCAAAATAGGCTGTTTGATCGTAACTAGTGAACGCATTAGAATCACTCCCCAGCGCACTAAATAGGCGACCAAACTGAATCGGACGGGTGGTAGTGCCTTTAAACAGCATATGTTCTAGCTGGTGGGCAATACCATTCACTCCAGGGGCTTCGTTCCGTGAGCCTACCCTATACCACACCTGTACACTCACTACGGGTGCTGTGTGTACTGGTTTTGTGAGGACAGTCAAACCATTTTCTAGTACTGTCTTGCGGACTTCTTCAGTTATAGAAAGTGATGGTTTTTCTGGGGATACAGGTGCTGTCGGTTGGGACACAGCAACAGCCGTTTGATTAAAAGTTGCTCCCCAGCCAAACAACAGCACTAGACTAAGGCATAGGGTGAATAGTGAAATGGACAACCGATGTCGGCGCAAATGAGCAAAAATAGACATGAATTTTTTTTACAGCAATCAGTAAAGAGTCATTAGTCAATGAAGCGATTAGCGGTTAGCTGTTAGCTGGCGCGCTGTTAGCCGTTAGTAGATCTTCTTTGTTTCTAGCAGATGCTTATCTTTGTAACCAGGCGCGTCCATCAGTTGCTAAAAGCTAATCGCTAAAAGCTAATCGCTAAAAGCTAAAAGCTATCAAGGTCAGTTGCCTGTGGATAGGAGAATCGACATAGATTCTTAGACTTGACAAATTTCCCAAACAATGCATTATAACTGAAGTTTAGGTGGGTGTGAGCAAGCGGATAAATTCTAAGGGTAAACCATCAGCATCAGCAATAAAGGCAACTTCGTAAATGCCCTCGCCTATCTGTTGTTGTGTCGGTTCTAAAAGCACCTTCAATGGTTGATATTGCTCTGGTTGGTGGTTTTGGGCATCGGCAAAACGTTCTTGTATTGATGTTAACCAGCCAGGTAGATCAGTTGTGATGTTGCTCAGATCAAATGACAAATGGTAATACCCTACATAATGCTCGTCTTCAAAAGCGTCGGGGGCTGGATGGGGCTGGGGAATTTGAATCAGTTCAATGCGTCCCCCCAGCCCTTCCATCCAACAAGCTAGGGTGTAGCCCGTCGTAAAGCGTTCCGAAACAGCAAAGCCTAACTGTTCGTAAAACGCGATCGCACGGTGAATATTAGCAGTACGAATTGAGGCGTGATGCATAGGCGGGGCTAGGGACTAGGGGCTAGGGGCGCTGGAGTTGGGTAAAGGGTAAAGCTTGAAGGATAAAGGTTAAAGGGTGAAGGTAAAAGGTAAAAGGTAAAGGGAAAGGTTAAAGGGAAAGAATTAAATATTCTGTCTCCTGACTTGGAGTCTCCTGTCTTTTGTCTTCTGTCTCCTCCACACTTCATACCTCATACTTCATACTTCATACTTCTTGTGCCTCTAGCCTCTAGCCTATTCAAACAATCGGAAATAAGGATATCTAACCGGAACGCCTGGTTCTTTCTCCAGGTCAAAATTAATCACTTCCCAACACGGTTCATCTTTTGGGTCGGGGCTAAATTCCACTGGTAAGCCATAGAGTCTAGGTCGAGACTGTTCTGATTGACCTTTCCAAGGTGTACTACGCTCTAAATACCCACTAATCAGTTCCTGATAACGACGGGCAATGATCACGCGGGTAGCGCGATAGCCTTGGGTATAAAGTCGGTCTAGGGCTTCGTGAATTTCAAACCGAATCCCATCTGGGTGCGTGTGTTGCCGATACCATTCGTTATTCCAACGTCGCCAGTGACGACTAGATTGGAGATGAATCAATTCTCCTGTCTTTGGATCAGCTTCAAAAGCACCATGACGGGGACAAAGATAAGTATCCGTCAGCGTCAGCGCCGGAATTGGCTGGCGACAGTGGGGACACGGAATTTCTGGACCAAAAATTGGGTACTGTAAGCTTGAATTTATCATGAGGTGCGAAGAACCAGAATGTTTCTTGTTTTAAGCTAAAGGGCATTTAACGCAGCATAATCTGAGATTTTGGCAAAACCCGTCAAATTCTCTCCTCTGCCCCTCTGCCCCTCTGCCCCTCTGCTGCCAACACAGTGCAATTTAAATGCATAACAGCTTACCAGCATCATTAGTTTGGTTTTGACGCTCCAGGTTCAACCAGATGGAGACTTTTAGACCCACCACTGCCTCCTAGAGAGTTTGACATCGTGATATTCTTTCTAAAAGAGCTATTCCTTGAAAAAATCTAATTTCAAGGTTGAAAGCTGGAAATTTATATTTGATTAATATATAAATCATTCTACCGTGTCTGAGCCATCCTACTGGTCATTGCCCGATCTTTCGCCTGCTGCCTTTGTTGCTGCGAATGCTGTAATTGTGGGTCGCGTGGGGCTAGCACGAGGGGTAAGTATTTGGTACGGAGCAGTTGTGCGCGGCGATGTCGAGCAAATTGAAATTGGCGAATGCACAAATATTCAGGATGGGGCAATTTTACATAGCGATCGCGGTACGCCCACAATTCTAGAAGATCACGTAACGGTAGGGCATCGAGCTGTAGTACATTCGGCTTACATTGAACGGGGAAGTTTGATCGGTATTGGTGCTGTAATTTTAGATGGTGTGCGGGTAGGATCTGGTAGCATCGTTGGTGCTGGGGCGGTGGTTAGCAAAGATGTCCCACCGCGAACTCTTGTAGTTGGTGTACCTGCAAAGCATCTGCGCGAAGTTTCCCCAGCCGAAGCAGCCGAACTAATCGAACACGCACGTCGCTATGAAAAGTTAGCCCTAGTTCATGCTGGCAAAGGTACGGATTTGGGGTTTACTTAACTAGGGGCTAGAGGTTAGGGGCTAGTGGAACTAGTGGAACCAGTGCCTAGAGGAAGCCTGCAGCAGGGTAAAGAGGTATTGCGGTAAAGGGTAAAGGTAATTCGTAATTAATGATTCTCCCCTGAACCCACTCTCCCCCTTGCCCCCTAATCCCCACAACGCGAGTGAACAGCGAGTTCCCCCTCTCCCTTTGCTCCCCCTGCTTTCTTCAAAGAGGGTATGGAAAATTTACCTGTTTCAGCTAACAATTAAAAATGAGAAAATGTGAAAAATCTTTAATCTCAACCCTATTAAGAGAGGAAAACGATTTATGGACATCGATATGCGCGTTGCTTTTGTTCTACTACCAGTGATTGCTGCTGCAAGTTGGGCATTGTTTAATATTGCCCCTGCTGCTATCAAGCAAATTCAAGCCTTTTTGAATAGAGAAGCTTAGATCAGAGGGGCGCTGGGGCTAGGGGCTTGGGGCTAGAAGAAAGCCTCGGGGAGGCTGGAGGAGGCTGGGGGAGCTGGTTCCGTTTTTTCCTCCCCAGCCTCCCCAGCCTCCCAAAGCGCAAACCCTGCTCTCTTCTGGTTCCTCTAGCCTCTAGCCCCCAGCCTCTCCTTTAGCCAGTAGCTACTACTCGTTTGCGTAAAGATTCAGCACGGCGTTTGGCGGTATTATTTTGCGGTTGTAACTGTAGCACTTGCTCGTAAGTTTCCAATGCCAGAGCCGTCAAGTTTTTTCTCTCATAGGCGTGTCCCAAGTTATTAAGCGCTATAACATAATTGGGATCAATCCGCAAGGCTTCTTTGTAATTACGAATTGCTAAGTCGTACTGCTCTTGACCAAAGTAGCCATAGCCCAGCCCATTGTAGATTAAGGCGACGTTTACTTCATTGTCTGCTTCTTCTTGCTCCACTGCTTTGAGCGCCTTTTGAAACATGACGATCGCTTGAGCATACAGTTTTTTATTTAAATAAATCCCGCCTAACTCGAAATACTCTTGAACTGTCCCTTTTTCTTTAGTCAGTTTTTTTTGCAATCGTGCAAGGGTAGTTTCCAGGCGGCGAGTTTTGAACACCTGGCGAAAAACAAACAAGCCAGCTCCAGCAAGCAGAGCCAGCAAAACCCCTAAATAGACAACTGCTAAATTATTATCCATTTGCTGCAAATATAGAAATGATTAAAGTTGTAGTTGGGTTGGGGCGTAGCCCGTATAATATTTTAATTATCATTGGTCGTGGGTGAAGTTAGGTTGGCTGGTGTTGATTTATCTAAGGGTAATCCCCAAAAAGCTGCTCGTTGCCGTAACCAGCCTGATGCTGAGTAATTTGCGATCGCAGCATTCACCTGTCGTCGTAATTCATCGTACTGCAATCCTTTCGGCATCACTACGCACAACGGTTCAGCCGACAGCAGTGTCGGCAACAGTTGATATTGAGGATATTCTTGTACCCAGGCGGTCAAAACACTGGCATCGGCTGCGAATGCAGTTGTTTTCCCCGATTCTAAAAGTGAGTACGCCTGTTGGTACGAATCAACTCCCACTAGCTGCACACTAGGTAAGAAATACCGCACTGTCGCAATCGAGTCAGAACCTTTAAGGACGGCAATATTCTGGCTAGCAAGATCTTTCAACCGTGTGAGATCGCCTTTTTTAGTAATTAAGGCAGTGCCATCAAAGTAGTAGGGAGGGCTAAAGTCTACCAATCGAGCGCGGGAATTAGTTGATGTTACCCTAGCAATTGTCAGATCGACTTTATCCTCTAACACTACATTCATGCGATCGCTGTTTGCTACAGGCTGGAATCTCACAGCATCTGGCTTGCCGAGCAAATCTTGTGCCAAGCGCTGGGCGATGTCAATTTCCAGCCCTTGCAGTCTACCTTTGGCATCACGAAAACCCAGAGGGCGCAAGTTATCTTTGACACCAACAACTAGATAACCGCGTTTTTTGATTTCTTTTAGTTCAGCAGCCTGACTTTTGAGCGAAAAAGGGAAAAGGCAAAGAAGTATGAAGTATAAAGTGTAAAGTGTGAAGTGTGAAGTGTGAAGTGTGAAGTGTGAAGGAGACAGAAGACAGGAGACCCACGACAGAATATTTAATTCTTTCCCTTTTCCCTTTACCCTTTCCCCTTTACCCTTCATCCTTCATCCTTCATCCTTTATTATTTCGCTTCGCTTACCAGTTGGGCAACTTTGCTAAAACCAGCAGGATCGAGGACTGCCATTTGTGCCAACATCTTACGATTGATTTGAATATTGGCTTTTTTCAGGTTGCCGATTAGCTGACTGTAGCTCATTCCTTGAAGCCTTGCAGCCGCGTTGATGCGAGTGATCCAAAGGCGACGAAAATCACGCTTGCGCTTTTTGCGATCGCGGTAGGCATTCCGCAGTGCCTTCATTACCTGTTGATTTGCTGTGCGGAACAGAGTTGAGTGGCTCCCGCGAAATCCTTTTGCTAGTTTAAGAATCTTTTTGCGGCGTTTACGAGCGACATAACCGCGTTTTACCCGTGTCATAACTTAAATTCCTGAAAAATTACGGATTTGACAAATATTACAAATATGGAAGCATTAAGCGCACGTTTTCTTCGTCGCGCTCATTCACCACTGCCATTTTCGACAAGTTGTTCTTACGTTTGGTAGATTTCTTTTCTAGGATGTGATTCTTGAAAGCTTTGCGACGTACAATTTTACCACTGCCAGTGGCTCGGAATCTTTTTGCCGCTGCTTTACGGGTTTTGAGTTTCGGCATTGATTTGGTTTTAATTAGACACAATCCGCAATAATAACATTTTTACTTGCTAAAATCAATTCTTTGAATTCTTTGCTTGCTGTTCTTAACACCTGTTGCAATTACCACCAAAAACTTAAGTTTTTGGCTCATAGCTCAAGTCCATTAAAATGGACTGTAATCTTAAAAGTCTTCTAATGAAGATTTTGGCTATTGGAACACAAATTGATTTGTCAAGGGTAAGAGTAGGGTGGGCATTGCCCACCATCATTTTTGTTTACTGTAGGGTAGACAATGCCCACCATCATTATTGTGACTGTATGCCACCCATGCCCACTATCATTATCTAGGATGCAAAGCATCGAAATTTTGGTTTCTGGTTCCCTAGCTCAGCCAGGGAAAAAAGAGGTTGGGCAAATATAGCCAAAAAAGGGTTGGCGAAATATAGCCCCCCTTCAAAATCCCTGTTGGCGAAATATAGCCCCCCTTCAAAAAAGGGGGGTTGGGGGGATCAGCCTTCCATCTCCCCGATAATCTTCATCGTTTCCACACTAACAGTACACACTCGTTGCAATAAGTCAACCACTTGCTCTTTATAATCAGTAAAACGGTAAGTATTAAACTTTGCTGCAATGGTTGGATCTTTGGGTTTCTTTTCCTTATACTGATCCAAAATCCACTCTAGGGCAGAACGATTACCCAAACGATATTCCCAGGCAATTTTTGGAATACCTTCAAGGGTAGTTATATCATCTAAAAATATCGTTCCCTTGTCTTTACCTGCTTTTAATTTTGTTTTTGGGGTTCGGGCAGATTTATTCTGTTTATCTGTATGTTGCAATAGATTTTTCGTGTTGGTTGGGGCGGGTTTACCGTGCGTATGTGTAGTAGGGGCGGGTTTCCCCTGCATATCTGTAGGAATACGAGAAATTTCATTAAACCCGCCCCGACGAGAAATTTCATCAATCCCGCCCTGAATGTCATCCCCCACAGGTAAATCAATGCGTTTTAAACCAAATGGTGTGACAAATTCATAATTGATGTGTAAATCCATCAACTGTTTACCCCAGCTAACCCATTTGTGGAAGTCATCGTAAAAGGGTAAACGGGGAAATTCGCGTTTCAAATTGAGTTCGTATTTTGTTCGATATACAGGATTGTGTAATACAGCGTAGGTATAGTGGAAAATATCTGATTTGGTAATTGTATCGTCGCTGTAATGATTTTGGAATTGTTCTAATCCCCAGTCGGTAATATTATCAACGCGGTTTCCTTCTTTGTCGTAGCGGTAGAGAGGGAGACATTGATTAGCTCCTGTAACGTGCAGTTCTGCAATACAATTAGTTGCTAAACAGTTAAATGGTCTATTACTACCAAAGCTTTTGAAAGTAATAAATTTATTTTCAGCATCATTCTCATCATAAATATTAAACCATTGATAAGTTCTGCCATTAAAGTGCTTATCAAAATACAGATATTCCTTATAAAAAGGTCTGTAAAGGCTTGATTTGATGCTTTGTTCCTGAAACTCTTTTTGGATTCCTCTTTTAAAGTAGCTTCTTAAGTCCTCATCCCATTTGATTTTACCCGAAAATTCTTCTTGATTTTTATTGTTAAATTCACTTTGATAAACTTCTACAAAAAAATTCATCTTTTCAGCAAGACTTTGCTTTGATAAATCATATACCCATTCATCACGCTGAGTTACCACACCTCTTGAAAATAGCTTAAATACTGCTTGTTCTGAATTTCCAGCTTTTACAT
>CAXTYC010000027.1:0-72622 GCA_964248365.1 uncultured Chroococcidiopsis sp.
GGCGCTTTATTAATCTAGCAATCTTTTTTTTGTTTTGTCAACTGGTTTGGAAAAATTTTTTTTTGTTGGCTCAAACCTTTTGTGTGTGGAGAGTTTAAGCGACAATGACATATGCATTGTGCTACGGAGGAAAAAAATTCGTGAACTTTCAATCGGTGATTGCAGTATTGCATCAGTTCTGGGGCGAGCGTGGTTGTCTGATTGCTCAGCCCTACGATATTGAGAAAGGGGCAGGCACTAAGAACCCCCATACTTTTTTAAGGGCGTTGGGACCAGAGCCTTGGGCAGTCGCTTATGTTGAGCCTTGTCGTCGTCCCACAGATGGACGTTACGGCGAAAATCCCAATCGATTCCAGTACTATTACCAGTACCAAGTTTTAATCAAGCCATCGCCCCAGAATATTCAGGGTATATATTTAGATTCTCTCAGAGCTTTGGGCATTCATCCTGAAGATCACGATATCCGGTTTGTGGAGGACAATTGGGAAGATGCTACTGTGGGCGCTTGGGGTACTGGTTGGGAAGTTTGGCTAGATGGAATGGAAATTACCCAATTTACCTATTTTCAACAGTGTGGGGGAATTGATTGCCGTCCTGTCTCGATAGAAATTACGTACGGGTTAGAGCGACTAGCTATGTATCTACAGGGAGTAGAGGCAATTACCAAAATTCACTGGACAGATGATATTACTTATGGAGATGTTCACCTGCAAGGTGAGATTGAACAGTGTATCTATAACTTTGAAGCCTCTAACCCAGATATGTTGCAGACGCTGTTTAGCCTTTACGAGCACGAGGCTGAACAAGTGACTGGGCGGGGACTAGTTTTGCCTAGCTTGGATTATGTTTTGAAGTGTTCACATACTTTTAACTTGCTTGATGCTAGGGGAGTAATTTCTGTAACGGAAAGAACTCGTTATATTGGTAGAATTCGGCATTTGGCAAGGAAGGTTGCTCAACTATACCTGCAACAAAGGGAAGCGTTAGGGTTTCCACTGCTACCGAAAACAGAAACGCTTTCATCAGCTTCAGCAGGAGAAAACCCAACTGATGAATAATATCAGAGAGTTATTAGAACCTTTCGCCGCATGGTTTCGCACTCTAGGAATTCCTGAACCGATTGTACATTGGGGACATCCCGTAATGATGGCGATCGTGGTTTTTGTCATGGGTAGTTTTGTGGGGCTTGCTGGTTGGCGTGGCAGGAATGTAAAAGATAAAGATATTGCCAGTAAAAGTTTGAGCAGCCACGCGAAATTAGCGCCTTGGATGTTCTTGTTCATGGCGGCTGGTTACACTGGCGGTGTGTTATCTCTGGTAATGCAGGATCAGCCTATCTTGGAAAGCCCTCACTTTTGGACTGGTTCAATTGTGCTGTTACTATTGGTGATTAATGGGGTAATGGCGTTAACTGGCTTTGGTAGCAATAAAGCTACTTTACGCACGGTTCATGCTTATCTGGGAAGTACTGCGCTTTGCCTTTTATTCCTCCATGCGGTATTAGGCTTAAAACTGGGTTTGGCAATTTAAACTTTCACAGTTGTATTTGGGAATAATTTAAGTGAAAAGTATATTTATATAAAACCAACCTATGCAAGGGGAACCACTATCTAGAACAGCTAGGCTTGCCGTACTGATTGATGCTGATAATGCTGATGCAAGCCTAGTTGAACCTTTACTAAAAGAAATTGCAAATTACGGTACTGCTTACCTAAAACGAATTTATGGTGATTGGTCGGGGACTCAACTTAGTGGCTGGAAAGACAAGCTGCTTAAATTTGCCATTCAACCAATACAGCAATTTAGTTACACATCAGGCAAAAATTCGACTGATATTGCATTAATCATTGATGCAATGGATTTGCTTTATACTAACAATTTTGATGGTTTTTGTATTATTTCTAGTGATAGTGATTTTACTAGACTAGCTTATAGAATTAGAGAATCTGGCTTGCGTGTGTATGGTTTTGGTGAAAAGAAGACTCCAAAATCTTTCGTTAAAGCTTGTGACATATTTACTTATACAGAAGCATTAAAAGATGTAGAAGAAAAAGAAACACAATGTTTGGTTGCTTTATCAGTAAAAGAGGATAAATCACCTAATAAAAATGGTCAAAAACAATCAGAAGCATTAAAAGATGTAGAAGAAAAAGAAACACAATATTTGGTTGCTTTATCAGTAAAAGAGGATAAATCACCTAATAAAAATGGTCAAAAACAATCAGAAAAAACTCAAATTGAATCAAAGTTTGATAAAAAGTTATTAATTTTAGTTAAAAATGCTTATGCTGCTATAGCAACAGAAGATGGATGGGCTAGTTTAGGACAACTGGGAAATCAGCTTAAACAACTATCTTCTTCTTTTAATTGTAAAAGCTATGGTTACAATCAACTAGGAAAATTAATCCGAGCTATGGATATATTTGAATTTAAGGAGTTACCCAATAAAAAAGCGCCGACAGTGAAAGACTTATATATGAAATTGAAAGTTTGAGAAAAAGTTTTAATGGCTCTAACAAGTGGTGTCATTCTTTGTATTGCTTACATTTTAGGTTTGCTATCGACGGCTGTTACTTGGGGAAGATATGGAGTAATAGGTTTAGGAATAGCAGCAGCAGTTTTAGGATACTTTGGCAAACAAAACACAGCCAGGAGGCAAGCTCCACCAAGTTACAGAAATAAATTACCCAACAGTTTTTGGCTAATTAAGCCGCAATTATGGTTGTTGGCTGGAGGAATTGGGTTTGTAGCAACTATATATTTTCAATTAAGGATACCACAACCAGGAATAAATGATGTTAGCAGGTTTATTACGTCTGTTGATCGCGGGGAAGAAATTAGTGTTCAAGGTAAGGTTGCAAGTACGCCTCATTTAACTAGAAATCAACGAGAGCAATTTTGGTTAGAAGCAACTGGACTAGATATTGCAAATGTACGTAAAAAAGTTACGGGTAAATTATATGTGACTGTGCCTTTACTTCAGGCTACTGGTTTACATGAAGGGGAAGCGATCGCAGTTACTGGCATTTTGTACAAACCTAAATCTGCATCTAATCCTGGTGGATTTGATTTTCAGGCTTATTTAGCCCAAGAAGGTAGTTTTGCTGGTTTAAAGGGGCGCGAAATTAGTTTACTTGGCACAAGTAGCAAATGGGGATGGTGGGCGATTAGGCAAAGAATTATTCACTCTCAAGCACGTTGGTTAGATGTTCCTGAAGCACCGCTTATCAGTGCAATGGTACTGGGAAATAGAGTAATTGATTTGCCATTCTATATCAGTGATTCATTTTTGGGAGTTGGTTTAGCTCATGCTCTAGCTGCATCTGGCTTTCAAGTATCTTTGATTCTTGGTGTAATATTAACTATAACAAGACGTTTTTCTAGTCGCGTTCAGTTTTGTTTTGGAATTACAGCACTGCTAATATTTGTAGGTTTAACAGGACCTCAACCTTCGGTTTTAAGAGCGGTTTTGATGGGAATTGGCGTTTTAACTGCTTTGGTATTGCAGCGGAAAGTTAAGCCTTTGGGGTTACTACTGGTAGCTGGTACTATTTTATTGATAGTTAATCCGATTTGGATTTGGAATTTAGGGTTTGAATTTAGCTTTTTAGCGACACTGGGATTAGTGGTTACAGTGCCAGGTTTGATGAAAAGATTAGACTGGATGCCACCTGCGATAGCTACTTTAATCGCTGTACCAATTGCAGCTTATATATGGACGTTACCGCTACAAATATACAACTTTGGCTTGGTATCTCCCTATAGCATTTTAGTAAATATTATTACTACTATTCCTATTTCTATTATCAGTCTTGGTGCTTTTATTAGTGCGATCGCTGCTCTAATTTTACCCAGCTTGGGTAGCGCTATAGCATGGCTGTTATATTACCCAACACACGGACTAATTGCGATTATAGATTTTTTTAGTCATCTACCAGGCGGGGCGGTAGCATTAGGGACAATTTCTGCAATTCAGTTAATTACAATTTATAGTTTAATCGGTTTAGTTTGTATTCAAAAATGGTGGCAACAGCGGTGGTGGTTTGCTAGTTTAATGGCAATGGGGTTGGTAGTAATTCCAGTGTGGCAAATCCAAAAGTCAATTTTGCGTGTAACTGCTTTGGCGGCTGGAAAAGAACCTGTTTTGGTGATACAAGACAAAGGGAAAGTACTGTTAGTTAATAGTGGAGATGAAAATAATGCTCGGTTTACAGTACTGCCTTTTTTACAACAGCAGGGTGTGAATCAAATTGATTGGGCGATCGCTACGAATTCTCTATCTGATGATGATTGGTTAGAAATATTACAACACTTATCCGTCAAAAATTTTTATACTTGTTCTAACCAACAGGAATATTCAATAGTTCAAAGTGTAGTGCGATCGCACAGAGGTATCTACCAGCATTTAGGTGCTAGTCAAAAGGTAGCAACTGGTTCTACATCCGTTGAAATAGCCAACAATCAAATACCAACGTTGCAATTGCAAATTCAAGGTCAAACTTGGCTAATGTTGGGGAAAGTTAAGCCGGATGAGCAAAAACAGTTAGCCTTATCCAGAAAACTACCAGGCGCTCAAGTGCTTTTATGGTCTGGAGAGTCTTTAGAGCCTGATTTAGTCAAGGCAGTACAACCAAAAGTAGCGATCGCCTCTTCTCCTAGAATTGACCGAGATACGATGTCTACGTTGCGTCAAGGCAAGGTTAAGGTGTTCTTGACAGGACGGGATGGGGCTGTGCAATGGACTCCTAATGGTATCGAGCCAATAGAAACAATAGAAGAAAAAGCGTCTGCGTTGTGAAAAATCAGCAAATCAATGGTATTATTAATCAAAATGGGATACATATCCTCTTTTGGAGAGGTGGCAGAGTGGTTGAATGCGGCTGACTCGAAATCAGCTTTGGGGTAACACCCAACGGAGGTTCAAATCCTCTCCTCTCCGTTATCTAATATATGTTTTATTAGTGGTGGGTAGCGATCAAACGTGTATTTTAAGTCAGATGTAAAGTATGGGCAGATGCCGATATATATTTTAAGTGTACAATTTTTACAGAAATTGCTTACTTAATTGGCAACTGATAAAAATATGCATAAAATCTCAGAGTCTACTGTGCAGTTAGCACAGGCACACGCTAGAAAAGCGCAGAAACATGGCAAGTCAATAGAAGTGTGTGGTAAGGCTTTACAGCAGCGCAACTCCTCTGCACAAGAATACGGTCATTTTATTGAGGAGTACGGGAAGACTGTACAGGACTATGCACAACAATTACTTATGTATATGCACTTGGGCGGGGGCTATATATTTATTGAAACAGAGTTATACGTAGAGGCTGTACAAGCGCACGTTAATGCAACACAAGCACATATTCAGGCAATTAATATGTATACACGATTAATGCGTCAAGAGCTAAAGGAACGCACTAAACGTGTAACTAAATCACTATCCTAAATAAGCCTTCTTAACGCGCTCGTCATTGAGTAGGTATGAGGCAAGTCCGGCGAGGGTGATGCAGCCAGCCTCAAGCACGTAGCCTCGATCAGCTATTTGAAGGGCAAGGTTGGCGTTTTGTTCGACTAAAAGAATTGTGACACCTGTAGCCTGGAGATTTTGAATAATTGAGAAAATTTCATGTACAATTGCAGGTGCAAGACCAAGGCTAGGTTCGTCTAAAAGCAAGAGTTTTGGTCTACTCATTAAAGCACGAGCGATCGCTAACATTTGTTGTTCACCGCCGCTGAGTGTTCCAGCTAATTGCTGGCGGCGTTCTGCTAGACGGGGGAAAATTTCAAATTGCTGTTCAATGTCAGCTTTGATAGATGCAGGGTTAGAACGGATATATGCTCCTAGCTGCAAATTGTCGAGAACTGTTTGCCGCCCTAATACTCTGCGTCCTTCTGGACAATGGGCGATACCAAAGCGCACGACTTTATAAGCAGGGCAACGGGTAATGTTACGTCCGTTGTAGTGAATATAACCGCTGCGGAGTTTGAGCAAGCGAGAAATTGCCTGTAGTGTAGTAGTTTTACCCGCACCGTTAGCACCAATTAGGGTGACTACTTCACCAGTTTTGACGGTTAGATCAACATTTTGTAAGGCTTGGATACCACCGTAGTTGACTGATAATTGCTGAACTTCTAGTAGTTGAGTAGAGTCAGATGCTTTTATATTCCTTGCTTGATCGGGAATAGCCATTATTCCGCCCCCAGATAAGCTTCAATTACAGCCGAATCGGTTCTGACTTGGGCTGGATTACCTAAAGCAATCAACTTACCAAAATTCAAAACAGCAATGCGATCACATAAACCCATTACTAGCGGAACGTGATGTTCGATCAAGATTACAGTTAAGTTGAACTCGGTGGATACTTTGCGAATAAATTCACTTAGGGAATGCTTTTCATTGGGATTCATCCCAGCTGCTGGCTCGTCTAGCAGTAACACTTGAGGTTGAAGAGCTAACGCACGGGCAATTTCCAGCCTTCGTTGATCTCCGTAGGAGAAATTTCGCGCTTTTTCGTCGAGGCGATCGCTCAAGCCGACTAAATCAAGTAGCTCTAAAGCCTTTTGCTTTGTTTTCAATTCTTCCATCGGAGCAGGTGGTAAGCCCAACACACCAGTTAGAACGTTGCTATTAGTATGAATATGCCGTGCAATAATCACGTTTTCCAGGGCGGAAAGATCGCCAAACAAGCGAATATTTTGAAATGTACGAGCAATCCCTTTGGCAGCGATTTGATGCGGACGAAGTTTGATAATATTATTGCCTTGATAAATTAAATTTCCACTAGAAGGCTGAAGCAAACCTGTAATTATATTAAACAGCGTTGTTTTTCCAGCACCATTAGGACCAATTAGCCCAAAAATTTCATTATTGTTAACTGTGAAAGATACATTATTCACAGCAACTAAACCACCAAAACGGCGAGTGAGATCTTTAGCTTCTAGAATAGGACTGCCATTAGATGAAGTCACGATGATTTTTCACCTCTCGCCTTTCGCCTTCTAAATAATTCTGGTGTTACCAAGCCTTGGGGGAAAAATATTGTTCCTACTACAATTAGCACTCCATAAATAATTAGACGACCATCACGGAGAAATTGAGCCAGAGCAACAGGTAAACCATTGGTATCTGCGATCGCCCGTAGCACTTCTGGCAATGCTGTAAATACCATACCTCCTAACACTGGTCCTAAAAAGCTTCTAGTTCCACCGATTAATACAAAAGTTAAGTAAATAATACTTGCATCAAAAGTGCCTTGACGAGTGTTCCAAGTATTGAGGAAGTGAGCGCTTATAGCACCAACAATTCCGGCTAGAATTGCACTCAAAGTGAAAGCCAGAACTTTGTAGTAGGTAGGACTAATTCCCATTGCATCCGCAGCCAGTTCATCTCCACGAATTGCGGCGAAGGCTCGACCAACTCGAATTCGCTCTAGGCGGTAGAAGAAGAACATACTAAGTAAAAGCAAGGGTACAGCAATCCATAGATACTCGATTGGGGTTTGGAATGGTTGAGGAATGCCGAATATGCCTACTGCTCCACCTGTAATATCTAAGTTGAGGGAGATGACACGCAACACTTCAACAAATGCGATAGTAGCGATCGCCAGGTAAATTCCTCGCAGCCGCAGTGCTGGAACTCCTACAATTACTCCCAACACTCCACACACTACGCCTGCAATAAGCATCTCTAATAGTAGTAGGGGAATGGGAAATAAACCTGTGGAGGATTTAAATACATTAGTAGATAAAATTGCGGCAATATACCCGCCCAAAGCATAAAAGCCAGGAGTTGCGAGAGACAGTTGTCCAGCCATCAGCGGTAAGTACAGTGACAGCCCCAACATCGCCCCTAGTAACATAGAGACGAGGAGAAATCCGTAAGTATCGAAAAATCCAGCCATCTTTCTTAAATATGAAGTGTGAAGTATGAAGGAGTCAGGAGTCAGGAGTCAGGAGACAAAATATTAATTCTTTCCCGAGTCCTTTTTCCCTTTATCCTTCATCCTTCATCCTTTATCCTTTTTGCCTTTTTTACACCTTCTGGACAAAGCGACGACCGAGTAAACCTTGAGGTCGAACTAGAAGCATAATAAACAGTATTCCAAAAGCAACGGCATCTTTATAGGCAGAGTATTGGGCGGGGACAAAAGCTTCTATGATGCCAATTACCAAACCACCTAGTACCGCACCAGGAATACTACCCAAACCGCCTAGTACGATCACTGCTAAACCCTTCAAGCCAAAACCAATCCCGAAATATGGTCCAGCAATACTTACACTAGAGGCTACCAAAGTTCCGGCTAACCCCGCTAGGAAACTGCTGATGAAGAATGTTAGGACAATAAAGCGATCGGTGTTTATGCCCAGTAGACTTGCAGTAGTGGGATCTTCGGCTACAGCTTGCATTGCTTTACCGTACTTAGTGCGATTGATGAAATAAGTAAGGATTAATAGAATTACTACTGATACACAAAAAATTACCACTTGAACACTGCGAATTGGGACTGGTTGTGCTGCTGAACCAAAATTGATCGCAGCTGGCAAGTTACCGTAGGTGTTGGCTGGAAATGTGTAACTTTCTGCACCGACTAGATACTGAATGAGATTGACAATTACCACTGCCACACCTAAGCTAGAAACAACTGTGAGCAGAGGATCGGAACCTTTACGGCGCAAAGGACGGAAGGCGATGCGCTCAATTGCAACTCCAATTAATCCAGCAAGGGTACTTCCGACAATCAAGGCTAAAGCAAAAGGCAGTTGTACAGGTAGCGATGCATTAGCCAGCAATCCACTAAAACCGAAAGCACCGCCCATCAGTGCATAGGTAAAGTAAGCACCAAGGGTAAAAATTGCACCATGAGCAAAATTAATAATGCCCAAGATGGAGAAGATTATAGTATATCCTAATGCAAAAATTGCATAGGCACTGCCTATGGACAAGCCATTCAAAAATTGTTGTAGAAACAGGGTTAAGTTCATAAAACACTGATTTTGTCAAGGCAGTTTGTGGTTGATATTTATGGAATAATGAACCGCCAAGGCGCAAAGGACGCAAAGTAAAGAGAGAAAATTTGCGTAAGTGCTGAGAGATTTATTTGAGAAAAAATTTGTTTTTGTAAAATACGCTTCTCCAAGGTTTTAAGTTGGAAATCTCGCCTATTGGTTTGGAAATGATTATTTTAAAAACGCAAATTTGCCATCGTTTCCATTTGGTTCCATCTTAATTTGTGCAACGTAAAATTCTTTTTGGATGACCTCGCCTTCTGGCGTAAAGGCAATTTGACCTAATGGGGTTTCATACTTCCCAGTTAGCAGTTGCTTGTTCAGTTCTGTACGCAGTTGAGGTAGTGGCAATTGGCTAATTTTGGTTTTTTGATCCAAAGCTTTGAGGGCTTCTACATATACTTGAACAGCAGAAAAGGCTTGGGCGCTAAATTGTGGTGGTGCTTTCTTATATTGATTGGTATAAGTAGTGCGAAATACATTATTAATTTCGCTTGGATGAGCGGGGCTATAAGCTTGAGCAACTAGAACACCATCACACAGCGCTTTACAGACAGATAATACACTCGATGTATTGAGTCCATTTCCACCGATGATTAAGCCTTTATAACCCAATTCACGCAATTGCCGCACCAAATTTCCTCCATCGGCAGATAATCCAGAAATAATTACTAAATCGGGTTTTAGGTTAATTGCATTAGTAGCTTGTGTCTGAAAGTCAGTATCAGTAGTTTGAAACTTTTGCACTGTTACCAGTTCCAATCCTTGATCCTTAACGGTTTGCTGAAAAATTTCTGTTTCAGATTTGTTAAAGGCATCGTTTTGAGCGTAAAAAACGGCAACTTTTTTGATATTTGGGTTGATTTTGAGTGCAGCTTTTACAGAATTTGGGGCAACAATTGAAACAGGCGCTGAGACACGAGCGATATAATCACCAATCTGAGGAATTCCTTTAGCGGTATTAGATGCTGCAACTACGGGAACTTTGGCACGTTCGGCGATGGGATCTGCACTAAAAGCTTGTTGGGATAGAGTGGGACCAATTATGCCGACAACTTTATTTTGATTGATTAAAGTCTGGAAAGCGTTGATTGCGCCTGCTTCATCACCGCCAGTATCTTGGAAGACTAATTTAATAGGAGTACCATTAATGCCACCTTTGTCATTAAAATACTTCTCGGCAATTTTGGCTCCAGCAACTCCTTCTTGACCGAGTAAGGCAACATTACTAGTTTGCGCGAAGGCAATACCGATGGGAATAGCGCTAGATGAATTTGTTGTTGCTGATGTATTAGTTGTAGTATTTATACCTGTGTTAGCTTTTCCACCGCAGGCTGATAGTAGCAAAGCAAAGGTAAAGAATAATGCAGAGGTACGAGCAGCAGAGGTTTTCATAGGTGAGCAAAAAAACAATCTGTATTTGGGGAGATTTTACAATATCATGGGTGTCAGCTTATATAGCAGTAAGTAGATAGATTAGGACAAGTCAATTTACTATAAGTTTTATTGTTGCAAGACTTTTTAACCTACTCTCTACTCCAAAGCGAACTACTCCAAGACGAACTGCTATACTCTAAAACGAACTACTTCAAGACGAACTGCTATATATTGCACCTACCCGATGACCCGCCTGCAATTAATTTGCAAGCTAATAGCGAAAGTCCTCTAAGAGAGGACTGGCAAATATATTTAGTCCGCTTGAATAAATTTAAGCTGAAGCGGGGAAATTTATTTGCTGGTAGGAGCGTTAGTGCAAGATATGAATAATCATGCTTCGATGATGGTTACAAATATGTGCGTTGGTGTTTTCTCTTGACTAGAGCCTAAATAACAGGAATTGGTGTTAATCAATTAGGATAATCGGCTTTGTGATTTCAACCTGGCGAATAACGCAACCAATCAAACGGCATTGTGAATATCCCAAGGCTTGAAGTGAATTTAAACAGGTGTTGGCTTGGAAGGCTGGGATGGAAGCTAAGAGTCCACCTGATGTTTGGGGATCGAATAGTAGGGGGAATAATGGGCGATCGCAAACCTTTTCTACATTGGTAATATAACGTGCAGCTCGTAAGTTTTCTGGTTGCAGTGAGCTAACAATTCCTTTTTGTATTGTCTCTTGTGCGCCTTCTAGAACGGGGATAGCTTCTAGTTTTAACTCGACACCAACTTGAGGGGAAGCTTGAATCATTTCGATCAAGTGTCCGATTAGTCCAAAACCTGTGATATCTGTACAGGCGGTGGCTCCATGTTCTATTAAGCAAGTAGCTGCCCAGGAATTAGACAATAGCATTGATTCAATAGCGCCATCAATCCAACGTCCTTTAGCTTCGCGGCGCATATCAGCAGCAAATAGTGTTCCTGTACCTAATGCTTTAGTAAGAATCAATACTTGTCCTGGTTTCATCCCGCCTTTTCGTAGTAGCTTGTCAGGATGAGCTAAACCGTTGCATGATAATCCAAATCCGAGTTCTGCTCCTTCGGTTGTATGTCCGCCAATTAGGGGTGTTTGCGTAGAGTTTAGCACTTTTACTGCGCCGGATAATAGCTGGTAAAGTGTTTCTTCGACTTTGGGTTCTAAAGCGTAGGGAATAGAAGCAATAGCCAAAGCGCTTTGAGGTGTTGCTCCCATAGCAAAAATATCACTCAAACAGTGATTGGCGCTAATTTGTCCAAAAATAAATGGATCGTTTATTAAACTACGAAAATAATCAATTGTATGTACCATTAATTGACCTGCTGGTACTTGCACGACGGCAGCATCATCAGGTGTATCAAGACCAATTATGATATCTGTGCGATCGCTCCTAAAATCTTGTTCTTGCCCGATTCGATTCAGTACACGCTCTAAAACTGTACTACCAACTTTAGAACCACAGCCAGCGCAACGCATTTGAGTGGCTAGTGGAACCGGTAGGCTAGTGGCTAGTGTTTTACCAATTTGCTCTGATTTTGCTAAATTTTCGCTTTCCCCTTCGCCCCCCGAAATTCGGGGGGTTGGGGGGATCAGTTGTTGCATCTGGGGGAGATGATTGAAGCGATGCATGAATTGGCGATCTATGTAGTCTTTCCAGCGCCATAGTATTGGAGTAGCACCAAAGCCGAATTTCCCCCAGGAGGCGATCGCACTTCCATCACCTGTACCGATTAAGCTTAAGTATTGTTTTTGTGGCTGGTAAGGTTGCAAGGGCTTTTGTAGCAAATTTTGCTGTAAGTTTTTATACAAGGGTTTACCTTGTCTAACAGCAAATACTCCAGCTTTCGGACGGGGATGATTTACAATTGTGGCAATATCACCCGCAGCAAAGACATCTGGATGTGATATTGACTGTAATGTGTTGTGTACCTGAATAAAACCGTTTTCATCAGTTGCAAGTCCTGTTGCTTTGATCCACGCGGGTGCTGATGCTTGTGTTACCCAGAAGATGCGATCGCATTCTACCTTCAGTCCAGATTCACATTTCATTGAAAAGGTTGTAGGGGCAGGCTTAATTCCTTTATCTGTTGTCCTATACTCATATTTGTCAAACCTGCCCTTAGTGTGTTTAACCAAAGGTAGATCTGATAAATCCCCCTGGACAAGAGTAGGGTATGGTTGAATTTCGCATACTGTTTCTTGAAGGTGTAGCCTAATTCCACGCTGGTTCAAAATTTCCCCAAAGCGGTGACGTATCCAAGAATTATAGTTAGGCATCAATTCTGCACCACTATGGAATAGGTGAATTTCCAGATTTTCTCTTGGCTGTCGGGTTGCTTCGAGTATCTGATGCAAGTGACTTTGCATCGAGAGTGTTAATTCTACGCCGCCAGCACCTCCACCCACAATTCCCAAAGAAATAGGTTTTTGGGGATTTTGCTTTATCTGGTCAACTAATTGATACCAATGTGCTAGTAGTTGAGCAACTGGTTTAGCAGGAATTGCATATTCTGCCGCCCCTGGTACAGATACTTTAGCTGGTGTGCTGCCAATATCGATGGATAGGAGATCAAAAGCTACAGGGGGACGGTTAGCACACAGAACTTTTTTGTTGGTTAAATCCAGCCCTGTTACCTGGTCAATATATAATTGTGCTTGGGAGAAAGAGGCTAGCGATCGCAAGTCTATATGACATTCGTCGTGACTGTAAAACCCTGCGATATGTCCAGGCAGCATACCAGAATAAGGAGTATCTGATGCTTCGGTAATGAGTGTAATTCTCACTCCAGGCAGTGGTTTCATCCCAAGCATTCTTAGGACAATGGCATGACTATGACCACCGCCAATCAATACTAAGTCTTTAACAAAAGAGTTTACAGCCTGCTGCATCTGAACTAAGGGCAATGTCTTATTTCTAATTCTATTAGCTTTTAGCTTTTAGCTTTTAGCAACACTATTGACACGAACTCCTATTAAAGAGCCAAAAAAGCTAGCTGCAAAGAAGATATACTAACAGCTAATCGCTTTTCTGACAAAATTCATCATTTATGAATTATGATTGACCTTTATACATTCACCACACCAAACGGACGTAAGGCTTCCATTATGTTGGAGGAAGTTGGTTTACCTTATAACGTCCATAAGATAGACATTACCAAGAATGAGCAATTCACACCGGAGTATATAGCCATTAACCCGAATAGCAAAATTCCGGCAATTGTTGATCGAGACGCTGGCATTACAGTTTTTGAATCTGGCGCTATTTTGATGTATTTAGCAGAGAAAACTGGAAAATTGCTGCCTACCGACCAAAAAGGACGCTACGTGGTAATAGAGTGGCTAATGTTGCAGATGGGTAGTGTGGGACCAATGTTTGGTCAACTAAACCATTTTAAGAAGTTTGCACCAGAAAAGATACCTTATGCTATTGAACGTTACGAAAAAGAAACGTTACGCCTTTATGGTGTTTTAGATCGGCAACTGCGAGACAATGAATTTATCTGCGGTGATTACTCAATTGCTGATGTAGCCACCTATCCTTGGGTTGCTGTTTACGAGTTTCAAGGTTTGACACTGGACAATCACCCCAATCTTAAGCATTGGGTTGAGACAATGCAACAACGTCCGGCTGTACAAAGTGGGATGAAAGTACCAGCTTAGATTACTTTTAGTTACAGAATTTCTCCACGCAGCGGACAAAAATCTCTACACCCATTGGCAAAGCTGTTTCATCAAAATCAAACCGAGGATGATGATGGGGGTAGGCTAAATTTTTATCTGGATTGGCAGAACCAAGGAAGAAATAGCAGCCAGGTACTTCTTGCAGGAAGAAAGACATATCTTCACCGCCCATAGTTTGGCATTCTGGCACAATACCGACTGGTGTTTCTATTACTTCCACGACTTGCGATCGCACTAATTCTGCCATGTCAGAATTATTGATTACAGGCGGATAAAGTCGCCAATACTCTAAATCATACGTCGCCCCATGACTGTGGCAAATGCCAGAAATTATTTGCTCAATCCGCTGTCCAAAATAACCTTCAAAATTGGGGTTGAAATACCGTACAGTGCCACTCATCCTTGCCGTATCAGCAATCACGTTGAGTGCATTACCAGCATGAAGTTCCCCAATTGTGACTACAGCAGATTCTAAAGGATCGACATTACGCGCCACAATCGTTTGTAAAGCATTTACTACTTGGGCAGCAACCACAACTGAATCAACAGTTTGATGGGGCATTGCGCCGTGTCCGCCTTTGCCTAATATAGTGCAGCGGAAACACTCTACAGCTGCCATCAATGCGCCAGTACGAACGCCTACTGTACCTAGAGGTAAGTTATTCCACAGGTGTAAACCAATAATTGCATCAACATTGGGATTTTTTAGCACTCCCGCCTCAATCATTGGCTTAGCGCCGCCAGGTCCTTCTTCGGCTGGCTGGAAGATGATTTTGACTGTGCCAGCAAAGTCGTTGCGATGCTGGGAAAGATAGTAAGCTGTACCTAGTGCGATCGCTGTATGTCCATCATGTCCACAAGCGTGCATTACCCCATCGTGTTGGGACTTATAAGAAACCTCGTTTTCCTCCTGAATGGGCAAGGCATCCATATCCGCCCGTATTGCCAATACTTTTGGATTTTGGATTTTAGATTTTGGATTTTGGATTGAGAATTCTTCCCCTTGTCCCCAAGTCTTGAAGTCTTGTTGTCCTGTATTCCTCTCGCCCCTCGCCTCTCGCCCCTCGCCCCTTATAGTGGCTACAATACCCGTTTTTGCAATGCCAGTTTGATGCTCAATTCCCCATTCTTGCAATTTTTGGGCAATAAATTCGGCTGTTAGTTGTTCTTTAAATCCGAGTTCAGGACGTTGGTGTAGTCGTCGTCGCCATTCTACCAGTTGCGGCTGTAAAGCCTGGATTTCTGACCTTACGCGGGAAAGGTCAATATCAATAGGGTTTTGTGATGCGGTGGAAATCATTTTTTTCTAAATATAATTACAGTGGCATTAGCCACTCTAGATCTAAATCTGACGCAACAAGGGCTAGTTTATCCAAATCAGTTGTATTTTCTAAATAAGGCAAGCAGCCTAAAACTGGGGTATTGGTTAGGGACTCAATTATATCAACAGGTGTCAAGTCAGCAATTTCGGCTTGTGAACGCGGTTGTACACAGTTGAGAACAATGCCTTTCAAGTTAACATTAGTAAGTCTGGCTAAGGCAACATTGGCAACTGTTTGTGCGATCGCTCCCAATTTTACCGGAACTACTAACACTGTTGGTAATCGCCACGAAGAAGCTAAATCTGCTACTGTTAACTCACTCGTTACGGGTGATCCTAATCCTCCTAGTGCTTCTACTAGTACCCAATCTCTTTTTGAGCGCAAATTTTCTAAAGCTTGCCAAACAATTCCTAAGTCTACTGTACGTCCTTCCCTAGCGGCGGCGATCGGTGGGGCTAGGGGTGCGTCAAAATATAGTGGTGTAATTTCGTCTGGTGATTGATTCAGGGAAAAAGTCTGCGTGTATAATTGGCGATCGCCTATCCCTGCCTGAATCAACTTCATTATTCCGAAAGTGCGCTCAAGTTGATATTTTTGCCAATAAGCGGCTAAAGCCACCGTTAAGACTGTTTTCCCAACTTCAGTATCAGTTCCCGTAATTAATAGTACATTCAAAACAAAGTCATTCCTACGACTAACCACTATTGTAATTTGCTCACACTAACATCTAAACTAAAATCGATTTCTTTATCTGGAATCGGCACAACATCTATTTGATAATCACCACTGTCAGGTACTTGACCTTGCCAGTTTAGCAGTCTAGAAGCATCTTCCAACAATCGACCATTCGGATTGCGAATATCCAATGTAACTGCACCTTTTATCACTGCTACTGACAACTGTTGACCGGACTTAACATTGACTAGGTAGCGCTTAATTTGCTGTCGTCCACCAGTCCGACCAGAAATCCTGGTTGCGGTTTTACCATCAGGAAAGCTGATAGATTCAGATTCTACAGTGGGAACTTCTACACTAGGAGTTGGTGGAGATGAAGTTTGTGGGGGTGCGGGTATAGGTGCAACTGGGTTTTCTAAGCTTAGTTTAAGTTTGTAGTTGCTTTCGTCAATTCCCTCTACGGGACTTAATTGAATTGTGTATTCACCACTAAGCGGGAGTGTACCTTGATAGCGTGTCACACGCACTGAGTCCGCACCTATGGGTACTTGATTTGGTGCTAATACTGTCAGCAAAATTCCTTCTTTTTCTAAGGAAGCGGTTAACTGTTGTCCTTGTTCACCTTTGAATGTGTAGTAAACAGTCGAATCAGCTTTCAAGCTACTTTCAATACTTGTGCTTTCACCTGGGACTAGATTTAAAGACTGGTTATAAGTGGTTGGTTGATTGTTAAGTGTAGGTGTAGGTGTGGGTGTTGGTGTAAGGCTAGGTGTTGGTATTGGTGTTGGTGTTGGTGTAGAACTGTTAGAAACGGTTGGTGAGGGAAAGTTTTGTGGTATTGGACGCTGATTATTATCCTTGTGAAGCAAGGCATTCATTATTGACCACCCTCCCATGCCAGCAAGTATTGCAACAAAAATTATTAGTGGCGCAAACATCCAAGGTTTATCCAAAATTCCTCGATGTTTAGGTGTGTGAATAACTGGGTCTGGTCGAGAGGGTTTACCTGTATTGGGTTGAACGAGATCAGGATTACGCACAACTGCGACTGTTTGTAGTCTGGATACCTGTGCTGCTGACGAGTGTTGATTTGGAGGAGGGTAAGCTGAGGTTGAAGCGATCGCCGCACTCTGGTGTTCAATTGCTTGGAGAGCTTTTGCTACTTCAGCAACAGATTGGTAGCGATCGCTCGGCTTATAACTTAACATCCGATTCAATACAATAGCTAGCTGGGGAGAAACTGCTACCCAATGCTGCCAATTCCAAACTAAATTATTATCATCAAACAATTCTTGTGGTTCTTTACCCGTCAGCAGCACGACGGCTGTAACAGCTAGTGAATAAAGATCGCTACAGGGATAAGCTCTTCCTGTCTGGATTTGTTCGCTGGGTGCATAGCCTAGTTTTCCAACTGTTGTTGGTTGGGGATAATTATTATTATTTGGTGATTGGAATCGAGTAGCCAGTTCCTTTACTACACCGAAATCAATCAATACTGGTTTACCATCATCTCGCAAAATAATATTGTCTGGCGAGATATCCCGATGTACAATTCCTTTAGTATGAATATGTGCCAGCACTGGCAACAGCTGCCGCAGCAGTTGGAGTACCTCTGCTTCCGAAAAAGTTATCCCAGCAGCTAGACGTTCATCCAACAGCGTTTTATAAGTTTTTCCTGCAACATAATCCTGTACCAAAAACAACCGCTTATCCTCCTCAAACGTGGCGCGAAACTGTGGAATTTGCGGGTGTTGAATTTGATAAAGGATGGCTGCTTCTCGTTGAAACAGTTCTTTTGACTTTTCCAGAAAGTAAGTTTCTGCTTGAGATGGAATCAGTTCTTTTAAGGCGCATAGTTCATTAAAGCGCCCTATGTCTTCTGCCAAATATGTCCGACCAAATCCTCCTTGACCTATAATCTTGACTACGCGGTAGCGGCTTTGAAGGACAGTGCCAAGCCTGAGTGGGGGTTGGAAAGATGATTGATTCATTTGACTAGAAGCAAGAACTGCTTTTGGGCTAAGTGAGTTTTCTGAATAAATTTTGCCACTTTGTTTACCGAGTCTGCTGATTCCTCGTGTTGCACAGAGTCTAGAGGATAGTGTCGCGCCTCGACGCACAA
This sequence comes from uncultured Chroococcidiopsis sp., assembly GCA_964248365.1. GTDB lineage: Bacteria > Cyanobacteriota > Cyanobacteriia > Cyanobacteriales > Chroococcidiopsidaceae > Chroococcidiopsis. The sequence goes on from CAXTYC010000027.1 coordinate 18,221, forward strand.
ACGCGAAGATGATAAGAAAAAGTTATCATAAGTTTTATACAAAGCTCTGATACCTTACTGGAGCAGTACATTTATTTTTCCCGTCTTAGCCACTACTATTTTGCTTTAGTTTCACATTTAAAAGTGAGCTTTTTGACTTGACGATTTTTTTGGGAGGAACAAAATAAATTACTTATGGATCTCTTGGTTGCCTGTTACATTTCACAGCATAAGCAATTTTACTGGGTTGAATTTTTATTTTGTCAGCAGGTAAACAGTCCCTGGCACAGGACAGAGCGAAACTGGTAACTGGGTTTCTGGTAACTGGGTTTCTGATAACTGGTAACAGATAACTGGTAACAGCTAAAAACAATCTTAATAAATTAATTTTCAGAAAAATTTTGCATAAACTTGTTAAATCTGTGATGATAAGATGGCGATAATCGCGCTTCGAGGGACTGTTGTGCTACGTTCTGCAACTTTAAAGCTGCAATCTGCTCCAATAGCGATTGCAGATAATAACAGACTGCGGCTATTTTCTGGCTCAGCAAACATACCTTTATCCCAGGAAGTTGCTCGTTACCTGGGTATAGATTTGGGACCAATGATCCGCAAATCATTTGCGGATGGTGAAATATATATTCAAATCCAAGAATCTATTAGAGGCTGTGATGTTTACCTAATGCAGCCAACCTGCCATCCAGTGAACGATCACTTGATGGAATTAATGATTATGATTGATGCCTGTCGTCGAGCTTCGGCGCGGCAAATTACAGCAGTGCTTCCCTACTATGGTTATGCTAGGGCAGACCGCAAAACAGCAGGACGAGAGTCAATTACTGCTAAATTGGTGGCAAACCTAATTACCCAAGCAGGGGCAGACCGAGTGATAGCAATGGATTTGCACTCGGCGCAAATCCAGGGTTATTTTGATATACCGTTTGACCATCCTTACGGTTCACCAGTTTTGATTGATTATCTGGCAAGCAAACAACTGTCTGATATTGTTGTGGTTTCGCCAGATGTGGGGGGTGTGGCAAGGGCTAGAGCGTTTGCCAAAAAACTCAATGACGCACCGTTGGCAATTATTGACAAACGTCGTCAGGCTCACAATGTAGCTGAAGTTTTGAATGTGATTGGTGACGTATCTGGCAAGACAGCAGTATTAGTAGATGACATGATTGATACTGGTGGTACGCTCAGTGAAGGAGCTAGGTTACTGCGTCAAGAGGGAGCGCGTCAGGTTTACGCTTGTGCTACCCATGCAGTGTTTTCACCCCCAGCAAGTCAAAGGTTATCTAGTGGTTTGTTTGAAGAGGTAATAGTAACGAACACAATTCCGGTACCAGAAGAAGTGCGTTTTGAACAGTTAACAGTGCTTTCTGTAGCGAATCTGTTAGGGGAAACTATTTGGCGCGTTCATGAGGATAGTTCTGTTAGCAGTATGTTTCGTTAAGGCGCCGCAGTTAGAACGTACTACAATACTTTTTTCTCTAGGAACAAAGCCCGTTTATGCGGGCTTTATGCTTAATTTAGTTTGTTTGGATCTGCAAAAGGAGAATTCAATGAGTAACCAGTGTACACATCTTAATCAAATCCAAGACGTGACACCCAGCGCCCAAGGTTGTGAGGAATGTCTAAAAATGGGCGATCGCTGGGTACATCTGCGCGAATGTCTGATTTGCGGTCACGTTGGCTGTTGCGACTCCTCTAAGAACAAACACGCTACTAAACACTTCCATGCAACGTCTCATCCGATTGTCAAGTCATTTGAGCCTGGGGAGGACTGGAGATGGTGTTATATCGATCAGAGTTTCATTTAGTCTGCGATCTGCCACCGCACGAAAGGACGCGAACCAAGTACACTACGAACGCTGAAGCCAGATGGGTTAGCATCAGTGTCTGGTGGTAGCACTACGCGAAAAAAAACTTTGCCTTCCCGAAAGATAAACTGATAGAGGTGTTCCCCATCACTTTCATCTATAGCCGTACCAATGCAGTCAGCGTAGGCTGTTTTCAGAGGCGCTTTATAATCAACTAACTTATCACCTGAAGATATTATTTGAGCGCCTTGTGCGATCGCTGAAGTATCCGCAATTACTGTATTCTCTCCACCACCTTCGTAGTACCGAAACGAAGTCCAAAGTCCAACTGTCTTGGGGCAGTTTCCTGATTGACGTTTTACCTTGAATACAGTATTAGGAGGAGATTTTGGCAACGATGTCTTGGGTGACTGAGCTAGTGTGGCAGTAGGTGATAAAACAAGCAAACAGAAGAATAAACTAAGTATTGTTGTAAACTGCGTCACAGTCTTCATATATCAATAAGCAACGATCAATTATCGCTGCCATCTTTTGGCAAATGACAGCCCAGGAAGAAAGATGCGTTTTACCACTCCAATAGGAGTGCTATAAGGAGGAGAAAGGCAAAAAAAGGGCAGCCCCTACAACCGCTATCAATCCAAAATCCGATCCCCCCTGCGCCCTTAAAAAGCAATACGGTTCAGTTAAAAGCGATCGATCCTCAAAGATCCCCCCTAGCCCCCCTTAAAAAGGGGGGTTGGGGGGATCGTCTTATCTGAACCGTATTGCCTTAAAAAGGGGGAATCTAAAATCTAAAATCCCATAGCGAGCGTGTTTTCAGCTACAGTCCAGCAAGCAGCAGTCGTCAAGAATGGTTATTTAGACGACTAATAGGCTTTTTGTGATCAAAGCCTACTGCCCATGAAGTATGAAATCTAAAATCATTGTCTGTGGCTTGGATCGTGCTGGTTTAAAAATCTTTTGTTTGCTTAGGCAACAGGGAGCTGCTGTAGTTGGTGTCAATGATAAACCTGTTCCCGACCAAGAGGATGATATTATTATTGGTGATTTACAGGCAAGTGCTACCTTGCTAGCAGCGGGAATTGGATCGGCAAAAACTTTGGTGCTGGCTGGATCCGACGAGACACTGAATTTAGCAATTTTGTTGCAAGCGCGGGTACTCAATCCCAAGATTCGCATTATCAACCGCTTGTTTAATACTAGTCTGGGCGATCGCCTGGACAAAACTCTAAGCGATCACGTCACTTTAAGCGTTGCTGCTTTAGCAGCTCCTGTCTTTACCTTTGCAGCTTTGGGAACGAGAGCTATTGGACAACTGCAACTATTTAACCAAACTTGGTCAATTCAAGAAGAACTTATGGATGAAAACCATCCTTGGCAAGGGCGTGCGTTAAATGAATTGTGGAACGATCGCACTCGAATGCTAATTTACTATCTACCAGGGCAAGGAAAGGTAGATTTAGTTTCGGCTGTAGTATACGGACAATATTTACAACCAGGCGATCGCCTAATTATTGCTACTAAACCTCAGTTGCACACGATTCACAAATCTATAATTCGTAAACTGCTCAAGGTAGTATCTAACCTACGCCAATTTCAGCAACACGCTCAATCAATTGTCGTAGTGACGGCAATCCTGCTATTAACGATTTTCATTGTTACTGTTACCTATCTTTGCGTCAATCTCAACACCTCTATTGTTGATGCTCTCTATTTTTCCGTAGGCATGATTACGGGTGCTGGTGGAAACGAACAAGTGGCAGAACATACCCCCGACAGCATTAAGTTATTTACAGCAATTATGATGCTAGTTGGGGCGGCAATCGTCGGGATTTTCTACGCACTGCTGAATGATTTTGTTTTAGGCACTCGATTGAAACAATTTTGGGATGCAGCCAGAGTTCCCCAGAGCAATCATTATATTGTCTGTGGACTAGGTAGCATTGGAGTACAGATCGTTAATCAACTCCACGCCAATGGATATGAGGTTGTAGTAATTGAACCAGATCAGAATAATCGTTTTTTAAACACAATCCGCGCCTTGGGTATTCCTGTAATTCACGGAGATGCTAGCCTACCAGTAACCCTGAAAGCTGCTCATATTGACCGAGCATTGGCACTGTTAGCAGTTACTAGTAACGATACAACTAATTTGGAAATCGCACTCAATGGTAAAGGAATATCACCGGAAGTTCCTGCGATCGTCCGCTATGAAGATCCTCATTTAGCTAAAATGGCGCAGCAGGTGTTTGAATTTGAGGCAGTGCTAAGCCCTGCCGAACTCGCAGCGCCTGCCTTTGCCGCTGCTGCACTCGGAGAAAAAATTTTGGGGAATGGGATGACGGCGGATAGTCTTTGGGTAGCCTTAGCTACTTTAATTACACCAGGACATCCTTTTTGCGGTAGGAGTGTTAAAGAGGCGGCAATGGATACAGACTTTGTGCCGTTGTATATCGAGGCAGCACATCAAACTATTCATGGCTGGAATTTACTAGATGTATATCTCCATGAAGGTGATGTTTTGTATTTGACAATACCAGCAGTTGGATTAGAGCAATTATGGCGGGTTGTACCTTCTTCACTGATGGCAAGCTAAAACTAGTCTGCCACCCATGCCCACCATCAATATATTTGGTGGTGGGCATGGGTGGCATATCATCTTTGAATTTGTATGATAGTGGTGGGCATGGGTGGCATATCATCTTCTTGATTTAGTCCCTTCCATCCACTCGATACCTTGCAATAGCTGCTGATGCATGGTCTTTGAATCTGCGTGGTAACGCCGCCCATGACCTGGTAGTACCCACTCAAACGAGTAGTTAGCTAGTTTGCGCGTTGATTTGATTAATTCAGACCAAGAATACCAGCACACGTCAGGAAAACCTGCTAATTGATTATCTTCATCGTCCCAAGCGAGATGATCTCCTGTGAATAGAAACTTATTTCTGTAGAGCAAAACTGTGTGACCTTTAGTGTGACCTGGAACTGGGATAATTAATAAATCCGGTTCAAGTTGATAGGGTTCTAAGCCTGTTAATTTGATTTCTACATTGCGAGTACCACTAGAAATTTCATCAATGTGGAGAATGCGATCGCACCCAAAATGCTCAGCATATTTTTGATGATCTGCTACATCATCTCTATGGGTTAAATAAAGATAACGAATTCCGCCCATCTCCTCTATTCTCTTAACTAAAGGTGGAGTAAAGCGAGGAGAATCAACTAAAACATTGCCTTCTGGTCGTACAATTAAGTAGCTAGCAGCACCGTAGGAATTTTCTGCATGATAGCCGCAGTGGTAAACATTTTCGTCTACCAAAATCGGAAAACTTTCTTGAGCAGATTTGATATCTTTTGGCTTTTCTAGTGTACCAATAGAAGCCGTTGGACAAGCCAGTAGTGCTTGGAGCGATCGCAATCTTTCTGTTTCATTTTGTGGCTGATGATAAACCACCGACTGTTCATCAACACGACTGAATACTTCTGGTGTCATCCAGCGGCAAGTATCACAATCAATACAGGTAGTATCGACATAAAAATTGCCACTAACATTTTCCGAGCGACGCAAATTTAACTTAGCCATATTAAACTCCTTTCCACCCAGCCCCAGCTAGGTGCAAAAAATCTTATATTTCTACGCTAGCGCAGTTAATATTAATTAATTTTCTTGACTAAATTGCTTGCTTATGATAATAAATGAAGCGCTTTGATTAAACCATGACAGACACCAGTCAGAAAGTCTAGATCGAGGGTTTCAATGCGATCGCTTGCCTTATGGTAATGGGGATTTCGCAAAAAAGCTGTATCCGTCACCATAATCGCCCAATAACCACGATCCCAAAATGGTGAATGATCGCTCAGTCGTGTTGAGGGCACAATCATACCTCTATTTGGGACTGGTAGCCACTCGCTAGCTACTCCTACTTTACGAATATTGCGGCTAAGACTAATTAAGTCTGGAATTGTGGATAAATTGCCAATCAAAGCAATAAAATCGCCTCGATTGGGGTAAAAACGTTCTAATGGGGATGGATAGCGTTGTGAACCAGGGGTAGAGTCAGAATATCCCAACATTTCTAGAGATATCATCAAGCGTAGCGGCTGCTGTTGTTGTCGTAAAAGAGTTGCATACGCAGCACTACCCAGCATTCCATATTCTTCCAGATCAAAGGCAACTAATCTCAGTGGGTATTTTGCTGGTTTAGATGCGAATATTCTTGCTAATTCCAGTAATGCTGCTACACCAGTAGCATTATCATCTGCGCCTGGTGTTCCTGGGGCTGCATCATAATGAGCGCCAATTAAAATAGGTGACGATTCCCCCTTTCCTTCCTGATTAAGGGAGGGAAGATTCAGAATTAAGTTTTGATAGGTTTTTCCTCCTACCTCAAATTCATGGGTTTCTACATTTCCCCATTGTGATAGCTGTTGCTGAATATATTGTTTGACAAAGAAATGTCCCCCTGTAGATAAGTAGGGGTCGCGATCGCGTACTATTTGCCTCAGATGATTGTGTAAGCGTTGTTTAAGATCCAAGGTGTGGTTCTTTTTGACGAGTACTAATTCAATGCTAGATGACATTCACGTTACAAGTACTATAGCAATCCTGTTTGAGCTAAGAGCATCACCAGCATTTTCTCAAACAGGACGAATACCTTTTTTTGATGATAATCTGTTCTGGTTTTGGTTCTTAGGACAGCACAGCGGTCTTTTACCAAATGTTTTAGAACATCCACTATCTTCAGTGGGATTGTTCTTACCAATTATTTTACGCTATCCTTGCCCTTTAACCTTTAACATGAGTGCCGCCATGAGACCTCCTGCACACAAGACAAGAGGTTAATATAATAATTTTTCTTTCTTCTTCCTTTAGATGCTAAATTATCCTTCGTTCTTCTTAGCGGCTTTGCACGATTCTCCCCATTTAATTGTTTATTAAGAAATTCCTATAAATAAAAATATTCCCCTATATCAAAATAGGGGAAGCGATCACATATCAGTTATGATGATTGCCTGCACTTTTCCGTCGTAAAAATAATGGCAGCCCTGTATTAGGGTTTACTAGTTCCGTGCGAGAGATCTTTGAAAGAGGGCTGCATTATTTTTAGAGGTACACCGGATGCCTACAAGCTAGGGCTAATCTACAAAATCTGTGATAATTTCAGGTTGCTCTGGGTTATTTGACATAATTGGACGCTTACCATCTATGTCTAAAGTTTCTTCAAATTGAAAGTTATCAGCACTGACAGGGCGCTGACCATCTATTTCCAGGGTAGCTTTTACCTGAAGATGACTAGGATCAATTGGACGACTACCAGCTACTTCCAACGTGTCTTCAAACTCAACATTATTAGCAGCAATTGGACGATGACCATCTACGTCTAGGTGATTGTGAACTTGAAGATCACTCGAAGCAATTGGGCGTTGACCGTCACTGTTGAAAGTTTCTTCAACTTGCAAGTCACTGGGGTCAACTGGACGATGACCATCAATATCAATTGTTTTATGCGGTTGCTGTTTGCTGGCTGATTGCTTAATTTTGTCTTCGCTCATCTTATAACTATTTGTTAGTGGTTCAATAATAGATACTCTACCTGGTTACTGCTTAAACACAAATCTCCTATAAATTTTAGTCTTTACTAATTAATAAAAAATCCCCCACCCCAAGGCAGGGGATTTTCTTTATTTACCTACACTGCAAGATTACGGCAATCTCATTAACCGAACTTACCAGCAGTGGAGGCTATCAGGAAGGCGGCGTAGGTGAGGATATAGCCAACCGTGAAGTGAGCTAGACCAGTCAACCAACCTTGAACGATGGACAGAGCGACTGGCTTGTCTTTCCAGCGAACTAGGTTCGCTAGTGGTGTGCGCTCGTGCGCCCAGACCAGAGTTTCGATCAACTCTTGCCAGTAACCACGCCAAGAGATCAAGAACATGAAACCAGTTGCCCAAACTAGGTGTCCAAATAGGAACATCCAGTTCCAGACAGCCAGGTTGTTCATGCCATAGGGGTTATACCCGTTGATCAGCTGAGCAGAGTACAGCCACAGGTAGTCACGCAGCCAGCCCATGAGGTAAGTAGAGGACTCATTGAACTGAGCCACGTTGCCTTGCCAAATACCTAGATGCTTCCAGTGCCAGTAGAAAGTTACCCAACCAACAGTGTTAAGCGCCCAGAATATAGACAGGAAGAAGGACTGCTCCCAAGCGGAAGTTTGGCAAGTACCGCCACGACCAGGACCATCGCAGGGGAAGGTGAAACCGAAGTCCTTCTTATCCGGCATCAGTTTTGTACCACGAGCATCCAAAGCACCCTTGACACAAATCAGGACGGTAGTGTGTATACCTAGCGCAAATGCGTGGTGTACTAGAAAATCTCCAGGACCAATGGTTAAGAACAGTGAGTTAGTACCATTGTTAATCGCATCATACCAATTCGGCAGATAGGGAGCGCCAGCTAAGGAAGCAGCACTATCTGGATTGGATAGCAGGGTGTTGAAACCGTACAGCACTTTACCGTGAGAAGCTTGGACGAACTGAGCGAATACTGGCTCAATTAGGATTTGCTTTTCAGGTGTACCGAAGGCAACTACAACGTCGTTGTGAACGTACAAACCGAGAGTGTGGAAGCCCAAGAACAGCGACACCCAAGATAAGTGGGAGATAATCGCTTCTTTGTGCCGCAACACGCGGTCAAGCACATTGCCCTTGTTTTGCTCTGGGTCGTAGTCCCGCACCCAGAAAATCGCAGCGTGGGCGAACGCTCCCACCATAAAGAACACAGCGATGTACTGGTGGTGGGTGTACAGCGATGCCTGGGTTGTGTAGTCCTGCCCCATGAATGCATAGGGAGGCAGAGCGTACATATGCTGCGCTACCAGGGATAGAGCAGTTCCAAGCGCTGCCAGGTGTATGGACAACTGGAAGTGCAAGGAGTTGTTATAGGTATCGTACAAACCTTGGTGAGGCAGGTTGAACTGACCTTCGGTTTGAACACCAAAGAAGTTTCTAGCGTTCAGCATTTCTTTGATGCTGTGACCAATACCGAAGTTAGTCCGGTACTGATGCCCCGCGATGATGAAGATCACTGCGATCGCTAGGTGGTGGTGCGCCATATCCGTCAGCCACAAAGATTGTGTCTGTGGATGGAAGCCGCCCAAGAAAGTTAGAATTGCTGTTCCTGAACCTTGAGCTGTACCAAATATATGATTTGGTGTGTCAGGGTTGGCAGCGTAAACGCCCCAGTTACCAGAGAAGAAGGGTTGCAATCCATCTGGGTGGGGTAGGGTGGTGAGGAAGTTATCCCAACCTACGTGCTGTCCGCGAGATTCGGGGATAGCAACGTGAACTAAGTGACCAGTCCAAGCTAGAGAGCTAACACCAAACAAACCTGCTAGGTGGTGGTTTAGGCGAGGCTCAGCACTCTTAAACCAGGAGAGGCTGGGGCGGAACTTGGGTTGCAGGTGTAGCCAACCAGCGAACAAGAATACTGCCGCTAATAGTAGCAGGAACACTGCACCCTGATACAGGTCATTGTTTGTCCGCATTCCAATGGTGTACCACCAGTGGTAAACACCAGAGTAAGCGATGTTAACTGGATAATTTGCGCCCCCTTGGCTAAACGCATCTACTGCTGCTTTACCAAAGTGGGGGTCCCAAATCGCATGAGCGATCGGACGAGTTTGTAAAGGATCTTTAATCCACTGTTCAAAGTTGCCTTGCCAGGCTACGTGGAACAGGAGGCTAGATGTCCACAGGAAGATGATTGCCACTTGAGCAAAGTGGGTTCCGAAGATCTTTTGGTAAAGATTCTCTTCGGTCATGCCATCGTGGCTTTCAAAGTCGTGAGCTGTAGCAATCCCGTACCATAACCGACGTGTTGTCGGGTCCTGGGCTAGGTCTTGGCTAAATCTGGGAAATTTTGTTGCCATAGGTTTTCGTGAATCCTCTGACCTTTAGCCATCAGCCATCAGCATAATAACGCCGATCGCTGATGACTGAGTGCTAACCTACTGAAATTATTCGCGCCTCGAAGAACGCCCAAATTGTGACGATCGCTCCGAAGAGGAAATGAGCTACCCCCACAGCCCGACCTTGAATAATACTCAAAGCGCGAGGCTGAACTGATGGAGCGACTTTTAGCTTATTGTGCGCCCAAACAATAGATTCGATTAGTTCTTGCCAGTAGCCGCGACCACTGAACAGGAACATCAAGCTAAATGCCCAGACAAAGTGTGCGCCTAAGAATATTAGACCATAAGCTGAGAGTGCTGTCCCGTAGGACTGAATCACTTGAACAGCTTGCGCCCATTGGAAGTCACGCAACCAACCGTTAATCGTGTTACTACTCATGGCAAAGTTGCCACCAGTGATATGCGCTATGTTTCCGTCTGGATCAATGGTTCCCCACACATCCGATTGCATCTTCCAGCTGAAGTGGTAGACCGCAATGGAAATGGTGTTGAACATCCAGAACAAGCCCAAGAACACATGATCCCAACCAGATACTTGGCAAGTACCACCCCGTCCTGGACCATCGCAGGGGAAGCGGAAGCCCAAGTTAGCTTTATCTGGAACCAAGCGTGAGTTGCGAGCAAACAGGAAGCCCTTCAGCAGAATCAGCGCTGTGACGTGAATTTGGAACGCATGAATATGGTGGATCATGAAGTCCGCCGTACCCAACGCCATCGGCATCATGGCAATTTTGCCACCCACCGCTACAATTCCACCACCCCAAACGTAGCTAACTGGTTCAAGTTGGTTAGGAGCAGTTGTACCTGGAGCCACAGTTTGGATGTTTTGCACAAACTGAGCAAATACAGGTTGCAACTGAATCGCCGTATCCGAGAACATATCCTGGGGGCGACCCAAAGCACTCATAGTGTCATTGTGTACATATAATCCGAAGCTGTGGAAGCCCAGGAACATACACACCCAGTTCAGGTGCGAGATAATCGCATCTCGGTGACGCAAAACTCGATCTAGCAAGTTGTTTTGGTTTACTACCGGATCGTAGTCGCGCACCAAGAAAATAGAAGCGTGCGCTCCTGCACCCACGATGCAGAACCCGCCAATCCACATATGGTGAGTAAATATCGACAGCGCAGTGGGGTAGTCTACTCCAATGTACGGATAGGGAGGCATCGCGTACATATGGTGTGCTACGAGGATGGTAAGTGAACCCAGCATAGCTAGGTTAACTGCCAACTGAGCGTGCCAGGAAGTCGTCAGGTTTTCGTAGAGTCCCTTATGACCTTCACCTGTGAATGGACCTTTGTGGTTCTCCAGAATTTCCTTGATGCTATGCCCAATACCCCAGTTTGTGCGGTACTGGTGACCAGCAACCAGGAACACCACCGCCAGTGCTAGGTGATGATGTGCTGTATCTGTCAACCACAAACTGCCAGTAACGGGGTTCAATCCACCTTTGAAGGTGAGGAAGTCAGCATACTGACCCCAATTCAAAGTCCAGAAGGGTGTTAAACCTTGGGCAAAGCTGGGATACAACTCTGCCATCAAGCCAGTGTTCAAAATAAACTCTTGGGGCAAGGGGATATCCTGTGGAGCCACCCCAGCATCAAGTAGTTTATTAATTGGCAGAGCAACGTGAATTTGATGACCAGCCCACGATAAACATCCCAGACCTAGTAGTCCAGCCAGGTGATGGTTGAGCATTGACTCCACATTCTGGAACCATTCCAGTTTGGGAGCGCGCTTGTGATAGTGGAACCAGCCAGCAAATAGCATCAGTGCTGCTGCTACTAAACCGCCAATGGCAGTGCAGTAAAGCTGGAATGTATTTGTAATCCCAGCTGCCCGCCAAACATGAAATAAACCGGATGTAATCTGGATGCCGTGGAAGCCACCGCCAACATCACCGTTTAATATTTCTTGACCAACAATGGGCCAAACGACTTGGGCGCTAGGCTTAATGCCTAACGGATCGACAAGCCAAGCTTCGTAGTTTGAAAAGCGAGCGCCGTGAAATTCCATCCCGCTTAGCCACAGGAATATCACCGCTAATTGACCGAAGTGGGCGGCGAAGACTTTGCGGGAAACATCTTCTAAGTCACTCGTATGAGTATCAAAATCATGGGCGAGAGCGTGCAGGTTCCAAATCCAAGTAGTGGTTTTTGGACCTTTAGCTAAAGTGCGGTCAAAGTGTCCCGGTTTAGCCCACATTTCAAATGAAGTGGGTACTGGGTCTTTATCGACAACGACTCTTGCCTTTTTATCCTCTCGCTCTGGAGGACTAATCGTCATTTAGACTCTCCTCTCTAGACAAGGAACCAGTAGTGGTTAACACCACAGCTGTCTTCAGGCTCTTATGAGCAAATATATCTACTTCAGATGGTTTCTGGAGCAGACTTAAAGACCGCTTGTGGAAACTGCTTTCTGATGAATTATAGAGTGTTCTTTGTCTTGGTATTAGGAGTTTGTTAACAATAATTCAAGATCGCCAGAGAGCAAGCTAATTCTGGTCTTCGTCTTTGAACATCTGGCGAAAAAGTCAAGGGTTCCTTTATATTTTTTACAAAACTAAATAATTTGCAATACTTATGAAACTTGTGCTTTTTCCAGCATCCGTTTGATAAAATACTGTGTTTTGATTACAAGTAACTACGAAAGTAGGCACGAGGCAAGAGAAGTATGAAGTATGAAGTATTTCGTTGGAAGTATGAAGAAAACCCACGACAGAATATTTAATTCTTTCCCTTTCCCCCTTCATCCTTTACCCTTTAACGAAGCCGGCGGTAACTAAGCGAACAGCCGAGTCCCTTTTCCCAAAACTGGTAACTGGTAACTGGTAACTGGTAACTGATAGCAGGTGGAATGAAAGCGGCGCTTCCTCCCTAGCCTTTAAGATCTAAATGGACATGGCAGCACACGTTAGTAGGAGAATATCTAGGTGTTTGGTGTAGATATACAAAGAATTGTTAAAGCTTGCCTCGTGTCTTTAATGACAGGCTTTTTGGTTTTGAGTCTCACCAGCTGCGGCGATCGCCCATCTGAATCTGATAACGCTTTACGTGCTGCCACGACCGCAGACTCTCGTAGCACAAGCCTTGCTCAACTTGCTGGCAACTTCTCAGAAGTGTCACCACCCCAGGCAATTCAACAATTGCGTCAAGCCTTGGAAACTTACCAACCTCAAGTGAAAATATTGAGTCCTCAACCCGATGAGGTTCTCCAAGACGACAAAGTATCAGCGCAGTTCCAAGTTCAAGACTTACCCATCTTCAAAAATCCCGATCTAGATTTGGGTCCTCACCTGCACGTAATTTTAGATAATCAGCCATACATAGCTGTTTATGACCTCAAAGCACCCCTAGTTTTATCAGACTTAGCCCCTGGAACCCATACGCTACGAGTTTTTGCTTCTCGCCCTTGGCATGAAAGCTTTAAGAACGAAGGCGCATATGCCCAAACAACATTTCACATCTTCACCAAAACCGACGACAATAACCCCAATCCAGCCCAACCATTGTTAACTTACAGTCGTCCTAAAGGTAGCTACGGGGCAGAACCAATACTGCTAGACTTCTACCTAACTAACGCCCCCCTTCATCTAGTGGCACAGGAAAATCCCACCGATGAAATAGCGGATTGGCGCATTCGCTGCACAATTAATGGCAATAGTTTTGTTCTAGATCGTTGGGAACCTATTTACCTCAAAGGCTTTAAACCTGGTAAAAACTGGGTGCAGCTAGAGTTTCTAGACGAACAGGGAAACCCAGTCAAGAACGTTTTTAACAACACTGTACGAGTAATTACTTACGAACCAAAGGGCAAAGATACTTTATCTAAGTTAACCAGAGGCGAACTTTCAGCCGATGCTGCTCGTGGCATTATCGAACCAAACTATACTGCTATCCCAGAAACAACGCCTACACCTGTACCCACCACTTCACCAGTTCCTACTGCGACACCTATCCCTACACCATCAGCAGAAGAAACAACCCCAACAGCCGAACCGAGTGAAGAAAAACCAGTAGAAACTGAAATAGAAACAAAAGATTCAGCCCCAACGACTACCCCAGAGTCAAAACCAATAGAAAACCAAAAAGCTAACGGGTTTTTCAACCGCTTCCGTCGTCCAGAGGCTACGCCCTCCCCCACTCTTCCAGAGGTGATGGAGTCGCCAGCACCTGAATCGATCGCTCCTGATGATAATCTTCCTCAAGTAGAGACTTTACCGGAACCACAGCCTTCAATAACACCAGCCGAACCAGAACCACTAGCTCCTTCAGAGTCTCAGGAATTCAAAGTACCAGCAAAAGAAAGATTAGGCGGCTACTTCAATCGCTTTCGTCGTGTTCCGGCTAAGTCGTCTCCCACTCTTCCACAGGTGATGAAGTCGCCAGCACCTGAATCGATTCCTCCTGATGATAATGTTCCTCAAGTAGAGACTTTACCCGAACAGCCTTCAATAACACCAGCCGAACCAGAGCTACATTCTAGTTCCCAGGCTGAGCCTGGGAACTAGGGACAAACTAAAATTATTTAGAATATCGGCGCTTGCGTCGTGCCAACATACGTGCAGCTAAAGCGCCACCAATAAATCCAAACAAATGCCCTTGCCAGGAGATGCCATACTGCAAGGGTAAAACGCCCCAAATTATTCCTCCGTAAAGTACGCCGACAATTAAAGAAAATAAAATGGCGGCAAAGCTGCGTTCAAAGTAGCCACGTAGTAGCAGAAAACCAAAGTAACCGAAGATTAAACCACTTGCTCCGATGTGAATTGAGTTAGCTGGAGCAGTCAGCCAGACACCAAAACCACTGACTAGCATTGTAATCACAGTGACTACAAAAAAGTCACTAGTCTCGCGCAGCATGATTAACCAGCCAAGAGTTAAAAAGGGGAGAGTATTAGCAGCTACATGAGCAAAATCGCCGTGCAGAAAAGGAGCAAATAAAATACCCCGTAGTCCGATCAAGCTATGTGGACGTATACCATAACGATTTAGCGCCCCTCCTAGAAACAGGGAATCTATGATTTCTAAAGCCCAAATAATGGTGACGAATCCACCCAGAACAAAAACTTGAGTTTTTAACTCACGCGCGATCGCTCCTGTTTCCTGTCTACTCATGCATCTACCTCTGGAGGTATCCTTTACTTTAACTACCAGTGTGTCGCAAAAATCGACAACCTTCACAGCCTCAGCCCACGCTCGATGTTTTTGTAGTCTTGATCAATCAATAACCACAACTGTTTATTATGAGGATCAGCTTGCAAGGCTTTTTTGAGATAGATCCGAGCCGAATCGTAATGCTGGCGTTCAATTAGCTTTCTTGCCCAACTATGATACGCTACAGCCAGCCATTGACACACTTTTGAGTCGCTGGGAAACTGTTTAGCCAAATTTTCTGCTACCTCAATTGCTTGCTGCCACTTTTTCCGCTTGAGCAGGCTGTAGATTTGGTTCAAAGTACTTACTTTGTGCAATTTTTGCTCAGGAGAAAGCTGAGATTTTTGTGTCTGGCTTTGCTCACGGTTCTTGACGTGGAAGCGCACGCCACCTGATGGCGTAGCTGAAGATGAAGCGTTAGGGGTAGAAGTGGCCCACTCGGTTGGAGCAGAATATTTTTTAGTATTACTAGTTTGTGGTGTTTGCTTGCGCGCTGTGAGTAGGGTTTGGTAAGCAAGAGTAATTTGTTTAAAGCGATCTTCAGACTGGCGATCGCCGCCATTAAGATCGGGATGATACTTTCGGGCAAGCTTTCTGTAAGCTGCCTTAATCTCTTGCTCGGTAGCAACATCCGTTATTTCTAAAACTTGATAACACCAAGTAAGGTTAGAGGAATTATCCATGTGTGAGGGAGTGAATTTTGAGTGGCGCTCTTGCGAGGAAAAGGTTGAAGGTTAAAGGGGAAAGGGAAAAGGGAAAAGGGACAAGGGGACAAGGGGAAGTATTTAAACCCCCTCTTTCCCCCCCTCTCCTTGTCACCCCCTCAGCCCATCCTCTTCTAGCCTCGCGCCTACTTTTAGCGTAAATTAGCTGGAGGCTGTTTAGGGACAACCCAGTAATAAAGCGTATGTTCGCGCGTTGGTCCTTTGACTTGTACTACTTTGTCAGGTTTCCATTCACCCATATCGAAATCATGGGAAACGATACGAGTACCTGGTTTCAATTGTTTAAATAGTTGGGGTCGCAGCTTGACGTTAATATCAGGTAATAGGTAAAGCGTTACTACTGTTGCTTCACTAAGGTTAGTTTGAAATAAATCTTGCTGGCGAAACTGGACTCGATTTGTCACACCTGCTTTTTTAGCATTTTGATTGGCTTCCCCAATTCGCTCTGGATTAATATCTATACCTACAGCACGTATACCATATCTCTTTGCTGCTGTAATGGGAATTCGCCCGTCACCACTACCAAGATCATATAGCACATCACCTTTCTTGACATTTGCTAACTTGAGCATTGCATCTACGACTGGCTGAGGTGTGGGAACGTAAGGTACATCCGGTTCCCGTTGTTCAGTTTGAGTATTAGGTGTAGGTGACGGCTTGGCTTGCGGTGTGGCTTGTGGTGAAATTTCTGGTGTCGCTCCTGGTGTGCCTCCTGGGGTAACTTCTGGTGAAGCTTGTCCAGCTGGTGGGGTATCTTGAGCTTGGGCATTAAGTTCGCTTTGTTTGATAGAACCAGCGATCGCCACAAGAGCTACACTGCTACTTGTAACTAATAGCGTGAGCATTCGTTGTAATCCCATAGCATTTTCTCCTTCTATTTCTTTATCTGGCTGACGATTGTGGGCGACGAATCACCAACAACAGAGGTATACCCATTAGCAAAACTGCTACGCCTACAATTGCACCGATGCTGTATGAAATACTAGTGGCGTAACTTAGGCTAGATTGAAGCATATATGCACAGATAAGGCAAAAAATTAGCGGTATGAAAGGATAACCAGGAACACGAAAGGGACGAGGTACATTCGGTTCTTTCTGCCGTAGTACCAATAGTGCTACACCTGATAGTAAAAAAAAGAACCAGAAGACGGGGGAGGTGTATGCAGCCATTGTCTCAAAGCCTTGACGACCTTCATGCACAAAGGTAGCAAGCAATACCAGCGCTAGAGCGATCGCACCTTGAATTAGTAAAGCATTAGTTGGTGTGTTGCGGCGATCGCTCCAGCGTCCCAAAAAAGCAAAAAAGGGAAAATCTTTTCCTAGAGCATAATTAGTCCGAGCGCCTGTAAAAATTGTGGCATTAATTCCCCCCAATGATGAAATAGCCACTAAGAAACTGACAAATTTTGCTGCACCATTCCCCACCGCATGGCGCATTAAATCAGCTGACGGGGCTTTAGACGAGGCTAATCCAGAAATCCCCAAACCTCGGATATAAGCAAAATTAATTAGCAAATAAATAACTGTGATCGTGACAATGCTGCCAAGCAAAACCCTAACCATATTCCGTTGCACATCACGCATTTCGGCGGAGATGTAAGCTGCTTCATTCCAACCGCCATAGGTTAGCAGTACAAAAACCATTGCTAACCCAAAAGTGCCAGAAGAAGAAGGAGGAGCAGAATTTACCGGAGCGGATGAGGAGGTATATACTAAACCAGCAAGAGTTACTAATAACAAACCCAGCACCTTTGCTGCTGACAGTAAATTTTGAGTCCATTTTCCTTGCTGCACACTCATCAGATTCAATATTGTCAGGATGACAATACTCAAAGCTGCATAAATGGAAGGGGCAAAGTTACCAAGAGATAAGATTTGAGCCGCGTAATTACCAAATACGAAAGCTAATAAAGCAATCGAACCAGTTTGAATTACTGTCATTCGCGCCCAAGCAAATAAAAAGGCTATATCTTTACCAAAAGCTCGCATTAAATAATGGTAATTTCCACCTGGGTGCGGAAAAGTGGTTGCCAGTTCTGCATAACACAAAGCGCCAATGAGTGACATCACACCACCGAGCAACCAAGCAGCCATAGTTACATTTGCACTACCTGCATTAACAGCAATCAAAGCTGGTGACTCAAAGATGCTTGCACCGATCACCATACCGATGATTAACGCACCTGCGTCTATTACTGAAAGGGTTGGTGGCATTACCAGTTTATTTGCCATACAGTCAACTACAAAGGTAGAAACGCTTGTTGATTAAATTACTTGTTAGCTCTTGCTTGCTTTTGGCTTATAGTACAGGGATGATTTTGCCCCAAAGCGATCGCTAAAGGCACAGCTAACTGATACACAATTCGACTTTTAAGTCAATTCATGGCATTATAAGTTACTTGAAGCCAAAAACTCTCAACTACTTCGTTATTCTTAGTTTGCTGCACAAATATGACAGAAATATGTCAAAAAAGCGATTAGCTTTTAGCTTTTAGCGATTAGCTAAAAGCTTGCTTAGTAACTAGTAACTGATAACTGGTAACTGGTAACTGGTAACTGCGCGCCAGCTTTTATCTAAGGGGAAGTTGGATTTGAAAGGTTGAGCCTTGTTCCAAGGTACTATTAGCGGTAATATGTCCTTTGTGAGCTTCTACAATTTGTTGGGCGATCGCTAAGCCTAAACCAAAGCCACCTGTTTCACGCGATCGCACCGTATCCACGCGATAAAACCTCCCAAATACATGAGGCAAATCGGCAGATGGAATTCCTATCCCATTATCTTCTACTTGAATTACAACTCGCCCAGATTGAGTAAACAGTCGCAGGTAAATTTTACCTCCAGTTGGAGTGTATTTAAAAGCATTGTTAAGTATATTTTTTACAGCTTGTTGCAACAAATCTGGTTCAGCTTTGATGCATATTGGTTGCCCAGATATATCGGCAACAAAACTTAAATTTTGTGTAGCTGCTTGTGTCTGATACTCACTTACTAATGGTTGCAGTAAGCCAACGAGATCAACACTTTTTAATTCTGTAAGTGCTAATGCGCCTTCATGGCGTGCTAAGAACAATAAATTACTAATCAAGGCGCTCATTGACTTAGTAATATCTACAATATTTTCCAAACGGCGACGTGGCTGAATATTATCCTCAGAGGGAGACAACAAACCGACTTGAGCATTACTCAAAATTGCTGCTAAAGGCGCTCGTAATTCGTGAGAAGCATCAGCAGTAAAGCGTTGTAATTGATCATAAGAACGGCGAATAGGTTTCATTGCAAGTCCCCCAAGAAACCAGCCAGTAAGTCCGATCAAACTCAACGCTATTGGAACACCTA
The DNA here is from genome assembly GCA_964248365.1 of uncultured Chroococcidiopsis sp. Lineage (GTDB taxonomy): Bacteria > Cyanobacteriota > Cyanobacteriia > Cyanobacteriales > Chroococcidiopsidaceae > Chroococcidiopsis. Next base: position 37,221 of record CAXTYC010000027.1, read on the forward strand.
GCGAAAGCGATAGCCGCGTTTGATCTAAATTTTCCCGTACAGAGGTAATAGAAGTAGCAACTTGTAGATAACCAACTAGTGAACTATTTCTTACAACTGGTAGGGTAACTTGTCTAAGCCATGCTTTTGAGTAATTTATATTAGTTTGGTTTGGTTGAGGCTTAATAGTTTGATAACCAGGAGGTTGGGTTAACTGTTTAGGAGCAGGAGTACCAACAAACTGCACCAATTTGCCTTGTGGATTATACCATCGAGCGTAGACAATTTCACCACACAGCGGTAAGGTGTTGCTTCCTAAAACTGGGACATTTTCTAGATCAAATTGCCATTGTCCTTGTTGAAATCGATACTGAGCTTTTGATGCGATCGCTCTACTTTTTTTGACAAGTTTATACTCACAATCGCGCAGTTGAGCTTCTACTTCGAGACAATAAACTACCCCAGCAAAAATAACTAGGATACTCCCCATTGACAGAGCAAACCAGCAAGCTAAATTGCGACGGCTACGATTGAACATTATGAGGGGCTAGGGGTTAGGGGCTAGAGGCTAGGGGAATTTTAGATTTTAGATTAGAGATTAGAATTTCTCCTCTGCCCCTCTGCCCCTTTGCCCCTCTGCCCCTCTGCCTTCCTCTGGAACATTGAGCCGATAGCCCATACCATATATAGTTTCTAGCCAATCCTTTGCCCCAACTGCTTGCAGGCGCTGGCGTAATCTTCTGACAAGAGTGGTAACAGCATTACTTTCTGGTTCTGTACCCCACTCCCATAAGGCACTTTCGATTTGATCGCGGGATAAAACCTGACGGGGGTGACGCATAAGATATTCCATCAGTTGAAACTCACGGGTTGACAATTGGATAGTTATTTGCTCTCGCTCCAAGCATAAACTTGTCAGATGCAGTTTTAAATTTGCGGCGGTAAGAATATCTCCGATCCATTGGGGCGATCGCCTTGCTAACGCCCGTACTCTTGCCAGCAGTTCTATAACATCAACAGGCTTGACTAAATAATCATCTGCTCCAGCATCTAACCCAACAACTTTATCAGCTGTGGTATCTTTGGCAGTGAGTATCAAAACCGGAGCGGTTTTGCCTATTGCTCGATATTGTTGACAAAGGCTAACTCCGCTTACTCTAGGTAACATCCAGTCTAATATCAGTAAGTCATACTCTTTTTGAGACATCAACCACTCGGCTGTATCTCCATCCTTTACCGCATCAACAATATGCCCTGCTTGAGATAGAGCAGCCTGAAGCGGCTCCAGCTGCGCTACGTCGTCTTCCACTAGTAAAATCATCATATCGACTAACAATTATTACCGCTACTATTACGGCTACTCTTTGCTCATACTGATATGTTTAATGGTAATAAAAGCGGGGCAGATAGGGGCGCTTAAGCAGTGTGGGGGAGCTGGGGGATAATTATCAATAACGAATTACGAACCAGGAATTACAAATTATTTTATCTTCTGCTTTATGCGTGACTTTAGAGGGCTAAAAACCATAAAATCTTTAGGATTAGAGTTTTGGCTACCCTTACCTTTGTTAGGAATCCTTTTCTGGATGTGTGGTGGATTAGTAACAAACTATCTTTTGAGCCGCTCCTATTACAATAATGAGCAACTACAAGTTAACACTCAAATTAAAGAAAAACCAGCAAAAGTAGTTTTAGCAATTAAAGTAGAAATCAACTATAAGCTAGGTATTTCTAAAGTACAAGTCAAGACAGCTAATTCAACACTCAAACAGTTAGAATTTGAATTCTATGTTACAGATTTTAGTCAAATTGAAGCAGCAATTAGCCGCGAACTAGGATTATCTCTTGAACAAGTCAGGCAGTTAGTGCATTATCAAATCAATTACAGTTGAATAAAAGATGAGCGAGTAGGGTGGGCAATGGCCACTCCTTCTGATAATGGTGGGCATGGGTGGCAAACTATGAATTTCACTTTGTTTATAGCTTTTTTGATCTTTAGTATGAGAACGTGTCAATTGTATTACTACTCGCTACAAGCTAAAAGCTAAAAGCTAACAGCTATTAGCTTTTATCAAAGGACAAAAACCAAATGGCAAATATACTTAGACAGCCATGCGATGAAGGAGTAATCCGGTCTAAGCCATGTATTCAACCTTGTAGCCGCAACCTCCGACCTTGGATATTGGCAGCAACGATCCTTGGCTCCAGCATGGCTATGATAGACGGTACGGTCGTGAATGTAGCGCTGCCAGCACTGCAAGCGGCACTGAATGCAACAGCTGCTGATGTACAGTGGATTGTTGAATCTTATGCGCTGTTTCTCGCCGCCCTGATTCTGGTTGGTGGTTCTTTAGGCGATCGCTTTGGACGGCGACGAATCTTTGGTTACGGTGTAGCACTATTTGCCGCTGCTTCGGTGTCGTGCGGTTTAGCTGCTAATGTGCATCAACTAATCTACGCTCGTGCCATTCAAGGAGTTGGGGGAGCTTTACTAGTACCTGGCTCTCTAGCAATCATTAGCGCCGCTTTTAACCCTGAACAACGGGGAAAAGCTATTGGTACTTGGTCAGGCTTTACAGGTATTACCTCTGCCTTGGGACCAGTATTAGGAGGTTGGCTAGTTGAAAATGCTTCCTGGCGTTGGATTTTTTTTCTGAATGTCCCCCTAGCTGCGATCGTGCTTGGTATTCTATATTGGCGTGTACCAGAAAGCCACGACGAAGATGCGAAGAAGTTGGACTGGTGGGGGGCGATGTTGGTAACGCTTGGTTTGGGAACTTTGGTCTACGGGCTAATTGAATCATCTCATTTAACCTGGACTCACCCAAGAGTAATCAGTGCCGTAGTAGTGAGTATTTTGGCACTGGTGACATTTATCTTCCTAGAAGCTAAAAACCCAGCACCAATGATGCCTCCCAGTTTATTTCGCTCTCGCACCTTTAGCGGAGCAAACTTACTCACACTCCTGCTTTACACAGCCTTGAGCGGTATCCTATTCTTTTTTCCTTTTAATTTGATCCAAGTGCAGGGTTACTCAGCTACGGCTGCTGGTGCGGCGTTCTTACCATTTATTTTAATTATGTTCTTGCTTTCCCGTTGGTCAGGTGGGTTAGTTAGTCGCTATGGTTCTCAACGCCCGTTAACCTTTGGTCCAATTATTGCTGCTATTGGGCTGGCTTTATTTGCTTTTCCTGAAATTGGCGGTAGTTACTGGACAACCTTTTTCCCCGCAGTCGTCGTACTCGGTTTGGGTATGGCAATGACAGTCGCGCCACTGACAACTACGGTGATGGGTGCGGTGAGTGAACGCCAAGCCGGAATTGCTTCGGGTATCAACAATGCTGTTGCTAGAACTGCAGGATTGTTGTCAATTGCAATTTTAAGTATTGTGGTAGTACGGGCTTTTAACTCCAATCTAGATCGCCGCTTGGCTACGCTGACGTTACCGCCTGGGGTACAACAATTGCTAGATGCCCAACGGATTAAACTAGCTGGGGCAGAGATTCCTGCTAATCTTAGCCCAGATTTGGCAACAGCTCTACGCCGTGCGATCGCCCTTTCTTTTGTCGATAGTTTTCGTCTAGTTATTCTAATTGCCGTCATGCTAGCCTTAGCAAGTGCGCTAATTGCCTTTGTAATGCTCAAGCGTCAGCCATCAGATCATGGGACTTGAAACTTTTTTAGGTATAAGTTTTTTGGCGCTGGACAAAGAAAGAATGTTAATGTCACGCCAAGACGCAAAGGCGCTAAGTAAAACAAAGAAGATTATCTGTGGGGTTTTAAATTTGCAAGATTTACAAAAGTAATCGAAAATCTAAAATCTAAAATCGTAAAGTCCTGTGATCTGGGTAGCCCAAGCAACATATACTAAACACGGCATCTAGTAGTTATTAATATGACCGCAGCAGCAGATCCAGTTAAGTTAATGAAACAGGAAGTGGGCAAAGAAGCCGCTAACCTTGTCAAATCAAATTCTATTGTTGGATTAGGTACAGGATCGACCACTGCCTATACTATTCAGTTTTTAGGCGATCGCCTTAAGTCTGGTGAATTAAAAGATATTGTTGGTATACCTACATCGTTTCAAGCAGAGGTACTAGCCAAACAGTACGGCATTCCTTTAACTACATTGGATGCAGTCGATCACATTGATATCGCAATTGATGGCGCAGATGAAGTCGATCCGCAAAAGAATTTAATCAAAGGCGGCGGTGCAGCACATACCCGCGAAAAAATTGTAGACTACCTTGCCGATCAATTTATTGTAGTTGTGGATAGTTCTAAGCTAGTAGAGCGGTTAGGTTCCAGCTTTCCCGTCCCAGTCGAAGTAATACCAATGGCGATCGCGCCAGTCATGCGGGCAATTGAAAAACTCGGAGGCAAACCCGAACTACGCATGGGAGTCAAAAAAGCTGGACCAGTCATCACTGACCAAGGAAATATGGTTGTCGATGTCAAATTTGACACCATTGATCAGCCTGCCGAACTCGAAAAAACACTCAATAACATTCCAGGTGTCTTAGAAAACGGTATATTCGTCGGTCATACCGATTTAGTGCTAATTGGCGAAGTCCAAAACGAACAGCCCATCGTCCGCCAAATGTAAACAAAACAGTTAACAGTAGGGTGCGTTAGGCACTTAAGCTACTGTATTCTCATTAGTAAATGATGATCTGCCGGAACGCACCGTACAAAAATAGCAACTTTAGATTTTAGATTAGAAGTGAATCCAAGGCTCCAAAATCTAAAATCCAAAATTCAGTGATGCAATACCGACGATTTGGTCGCACAGAATTACTCATGCCAGTGTTTTCTTGTGGCGGAATGCGCTATCAGTTTAAGTGGCAGGATGTGCCAGCATGGCTAATTCCTCAGCACAATCAACAAAATCTAGAAGCCACGATCCGAAGATCAATAGAAGTAGGCATTAACCACATTGAAACTGCGCGTGGTTATGGTACTTCTGAACTTCAGTTAGGGCGGATTCTGCCTCTTTTACCCCGTGACCAAATTATTGTTCAGACTAAAATTAGTCCCAGCCCAGCTCCGAAAGAGTTTCGGCGCAAATTTGATGTGTCTCTACGCAATCTCCGACTTGATTATATAGATTTGTTGGGGTTGCATGGCATCAACAACAAGGAGACAATGCACCAGAGTATTCGTCCTGGTGGCTGTTTAGACGTAGCCAAGCAACTGCAAGCACAAGGAAAAGTTAGATTTATCGGCTTTTCCACTCATGGAGCCACAGATACTATTGTGCAGGCGATCGCTACCGATTGTTTCGATTACGTTAATCTACATTGGTACTACATCAATCAAAATAACTGGGCTGCGATTGAAGCTGCCCAATGTCATGATATGGGAGTGTTTATTATCAGTCCTACCGATAAAGGCGGAATGCTTTACAAGCCGCCACAAAAGTTAGTAGAACTGTGTGCGCCCCTTAGCCCGATAGTATTTAATAATCTATTCTGTCTAAGTGACTCGCAAGTACATACTCTCAGCATCGGTGCATCCTGTCCCCAGGATTTTGACGAACACCTGAAAACTTTGGAATTGTTGGATCGATCTGATGAAATATTACCGCCAATTTTGGCACGGCTAGAACAAGCAGCGATCGCGGCTTTGGGAGAAGATTGGGTAAAAACATGGCATATCGGTTTACCCAAGTATGACGAAACACCTGGCAATGTAAATATTCCTGTGATTTTGTGGCTGAGAAATCTAGCGATCGCTTACGATTTGACTGAATATGCCAAAATGCGCTACAACCTTTTGGGTAGTGGCGGTCACTGGTTCCCTGGTAATAATGCAGCACAAGTAAGTAAACTCGATCTGGGACAAAGTCTCATTCATAGTCCCCATGCAGACAAAATTCCAGCTAGACTAGAACACGCTCACCAGTTATTAGCATCTCAAGCTGTCAAACGCCTTTCTCAACAATGAAAAATAGGGGGTTGCAGCAATTGAGGTATGATTTCGGATGTACCAATGTAGCCCTTCTACGTCTGTTCTGGATTTACCCTGCTTGGCAGTGTATTAATATATTTAGAAAAAATACCGCGTGTGTTGAGGCTATCCTCAATGGATGACAAACATTTCCATAATGTAGATCCCGATGTTCTGAAGAAGATTACGGTTAACGATATCCTCACAGGTGATAAAATTACGCCAGTTCAAATTGACTATTCTGTTCAAGTACCAACCCGAAATCAGAGTTTGCCTCGCTTGAGTAAGAAAGCATCGTTATATCCTCGGTGGGGTGGCTTGGATTATGCATCACTACCAGAATTAGATCCTGGTTATCGTGGTCGCCTTGGCGGTTGTTAGGTAGCGGTTTATACCAAAACTTTCTTTTCAACCGCCAGAGGATGAAATGCTGTGAGTAATAGTCAAGAGGGAGTAGGGAACCCATGCTTAAAAGCACGGGATTGAGATAAGGACACTTTATGTCTCGGTACGTAGTGCGAGACATAATTCTTTGTCTAAAGTGGGCAAGTGACCCACAACTGAAGTTTTTTTGTTTTTCCCCACTCCCTACTCCCTTCTTCGGTCAAAAGCGATCGCAGTTTTTTACCAATTTTGTATGTTTTTTTATCTGGTACCTGAGAATATGAAAACTGTCAACTGACATAATTTAAGTAGACAGTAATCTTATGAGTCTCAATCGTCGCAATTTTCTGTTTTTAATTGGAGCAAGTGCGGGTGTATATGCCTTAGATACTTACCGTTCTTCTATTGTGCTAGGTGACACCTTAACCGCACAGACTCCTAAACAAAGTGGAACGTTTGAATTACCGCCTTTGCCCTACGCTTATAATGCCTTAGAGCCGCACATTGATGCTCAAACAATGCGGTTTCACCATGACAGACATCATGCAACCTATGTCAAAAACCTGAATGCAGCAATCGAGAAACATCCACAACTTAAAGGTAGAAGTGTTGAACAACTGCTGCAAGATTTAAATAGTGTACCAGAAGATATTCGGACAACCGTTCGGAATAATGGTGGTGGTCATGTAAACCACAGTATGTTTTGGCGGATTATGAGTCCCAAAGGTGGCGGGCAACCAACGGGTGCGATCGCTTCTATAATTAATCAAAACTGGGGCAGCTTTGACAAATTCAAAACTCAGTTCAACCAAGCAGGTGAAAAACGCTTTGGTAGCGGCTGGGCGTGGCTAGTTCGTACCCGTGACGGTAAATATCAAATCACAAGCACCCCCAATCAGGATAGCCCATTAATGGAGGGTAGCTATCCAATTATGGGTAACGACGTATGGGAACACGCTTACTATCTCAAGTATAAAAACCGTCGTGCTGATTATCTAAAAGCTTGGTGGAATGTTGTTAACTGGAATGAGGTTAACCAGCGTTTAGCGCAAGCAACTAAATCAGCTTAAACTCAGTCACCAGTGACCAGTTACCAATTGGTCACTGGTGACTGATGATGCGATCGCCTGCAAAACGGGTGGCTAACCATAGTTACTTAAGATACTTCAAATGTCCTTTGGTTGCTGCTAAACTACATCAAGAGTAAAACTATACTGGCTCGTTAAACATTATTTTATTTTAATCTACCATCCTGCTTGCAAGTCAAATTAAATAAACCTAAATTTAATATGTTAGGAAAAACTGTTGTAAGTAACAGAAAAAACTACTCACTAAAAGCTATCTTTTGGGTTTTAGCTATATTTTTAGGCGCTCTTCAAGTTGGCGCTAATTTTTATATTCAAACTGCCGATGACATCATTGCTTATTTAGATATTGGTGAGGCTTACTTTCGAGGTGACTGGGATACAGCTATTAATGCGTATTGGAGTCCTCTTTACTCTTGGATACTAGGGCTGACTTTAGCTGTCTTTAAGCCTTCTAGTTACTGGGAGTTTCCCTTAGTTAAAATCATCAACTTTTTAATTTATTTGTTTGCTTTAGTTTGGTTTGAATTTTTTCTGCGCGAGTTGATATTTTATTACAACCATAAACTTGCAAAAGAAGGACGAAATAGGGCTTTTAAGATACCAAGTTGGGTATGGATAGTGTGTGGCTACACCCTATTTATTTTTTCTTCGTTGCAATGGATAGGTGTCTATAGTGACAGCCCCGATATGTTGGTGGCAGCGTTTGTATATATAGCTACTGGTTTAATATTACGCATATCTAGGCATTCTGATAGCTGGTTGAACTTCCTGATTTTAGGAACAGTGCTTGGATTGGGTTATTTATCCAAAGCAGTTATGTTCCCGCTAGGTTTTGTCTTTTTAGTAGTTAGCTTGTTTTCAGCAAAAAATCTCCGCCAAGCATTACCAAAAGCATTAGCGGCATTGCTAGTTTTTACTATTATAGTAACTCCTTTTATTGCGACAATTTCTACAGCGAAGAACCGCCTAACTTTTGGCGACACTGGAAAGTTAAATTATGAATGGTTAGTAACCAATGAAGTTATACCTTATAGGTTTTGGCAAGGTAAAGAACCTGGTCATGGTATCCCCAAACATCCGGTTAGACAAATTTTTGATAATCCTAAAGTTTTTGAATTTGAGAAATCAGGAGGTGGTACATATTCTCCTTGGCATGATCCATCTTACTGGTATGAAGGGCTTGTATACAAATTCAGTTTGAAAAGACAACTAATAATTATAGGAAAAAATAGCATTTTTTATTACAAACAATTTATTGGAATTTTAATATTTGCTTACTTAATACTGGTTTGCGTCAGCGGCAGGTTTTGGCTTTCAATAAAAAACTTAATAGGAAATTGGATATTAATCATTCCAGCAGCAGCAGGCTTAGGTATATATATGTTAGTGATTGATATGCCTACTGCATTCCAGCCCACAAGGTACATTGCTCCCTTTATTGTGCTGTTGTTTGCTGGAGTGTTTACCAGTGTGCGTCTTCCTAATTCCCCAGAATCGAAAAGACTGATAGCTGGAATGTCTATTGCTACTTTAGTAATAATCAGTAGTCAGGTGTTTGGACAGGCTGCAAAAAATTTACGAACTGTATTAAGTGGTTCACAGCAGCATATTGAGTGGGAAGCTGCACAGAGTTTGCAACAGTTAGGGCTTCGCCCTGGAGAAAAAGTTGCCGTTCTGGGACAATATTTAGCGCCTCATTATCATTGGGCTAGATTAGCACGAGTCAAAATTGTTGCAGAAGTTTTTGATGAAAAAAGCTTCTGGGAAGCAGATCCTGTTATCCGAGCTGAAATTCTCAGACGTATAAAGAATACTGGAGTAAAAGCGATTGTACAAAGACCTGGGTTTAAGATCCCCAATGGGGCTATTGCACCAGGTTGGAGAAAAGTGGGGAACACTGACTACTATGCCTATTTCTTCAATAAGTAATTTTGCTAAACCTATTGCCTAGCAAGCATTTTACTTAACGAGTATGTAAATAAACGCAATGACGAATGCTATTACTTATAGGAGTTGTAAACCCTTGGATTGTCTCAATTAAACCACCCAAGTTTTTGGCTGTATTTTCTAAGGTTTCTGTCTCCTGTGTTGTCCAATTACCCCGATAAAGTACTGCTAAACCTCCTGGCTTGAGTAAAGGTAAGGCATATTCAGCACAAACAGAGGCAGAACCTACAGCTCTAATTAGTGCAACATCGTAAGCTTGCTTATGTTGGAATTCCTTGTTTACAATTTCTGCTCTGCCAAGTACAGTATTAGCATTTTGAATGTTCAGTTCGGCTATTAAGGTATTGAGGAAAGTAACTTTCTTGCGAACTGAATCGAGGAGAGTTACTTGGGCATGAGGTAAAGCGATCGCAACGGGAATACCAGGAAATCCTGCTCCTGTTCCAATATCAATTATTTTTCTGGTAGTTGGTAATTGGTGAAAGGCGAGAGGCAAGAGGCGAGAGGCAAGAGGTAAGTTCTCACAGGGCAACGCCTGCTCAAAATGCTCCCCCTGCTTTTTTCCTCGCCCCTCCAACAAAGGCGCAATTCCCCGCAAGGAATCCCACAAGTGTTTTTCCCAAAATTCTAGGGGTTGAGTGATGCGAGTTAAATTTAGTGTTTGGTTAGCTTGTATTATTAATTCATAAAGACGCTGAAATAGAAACTGTTGCTCAGCGTTGGGTTGCCAATTCAAGCTTTGCTGCCATAAATCCGCCATTTGGGGCAGCTGCGGTATATTATCAAGCATCTTTCACTCAGGCTACACGAGGCTCAACAGGGTAAGGTGTAGTGGGAAACAGTTCACCTTGTTTGATTGTCCAACATCTATCAGCGATCGCTAACAAGTCCCCAGCATCATGAGTCACGACTAAAAGCGTCCAATGCTGTTTGAGTTTCGCCAATAAATTCACTAATTGACGGCGCATCGACCAGTCTAACCCCGCAGTTGGTTCATCCAATAGCAATAAATGCGGTTGACGAATTAGCTGTACTGCTAAAGCCAAACGACGCTGTTGACCTCCACTTAATGCATAGGGTGATGTATGTAACGGTATATTTTCTAACCCCACTTCTAGCAAAGCTTGTTTGACTCGTTCTGGTCCCAACTCTGGATGTCCTAACCGTAGTTCTTCTAAAATGGTATTACCACAGAAATGACGCTCAGGAAACTGAAATACTAAACCTGCCAATTGTTGCAAATAATCAGGGGTCAATTCCTGCTCCCGCCAGCAAACGTTACCAGATGTGCCTGCAACCAGTCCAGATAGAATTTCTAATAGAGTACTTTTACCAGAGCCACTAGGACCAATAACTAGCCCCAGTTGTTGTGGCGCTAATTCTAAGTTGATAGATTTTAAAATGGCTGTAGGGGTAGCTGGAGGGTGATAACTTAGATTTTTGAGATATAGCATCCGTTAACAGTACCAGAAAAAGTTAATGTTCATTTAGTCAGTACCAAAAATCATTCTGCCTATATTCTGGCAAACAGATACTCTTACTGATAATGCGATCGCGGCAACTTAACACCAGCATTAACGTCAAATAATTACAGCGATTAGCTTTTAGCTTTTAGCTGTAACTGGTAGTTGGTAGTTGGTAGTTGGTAACTGATAACTGATAACTGGTTCCTCTGGTTCCTCTGGTTCCTCTGGTTCCTGCAGGTAACTGATAACTGGTAACTGGTAACTGATAACCGCTAATGATGACAGAAGTTTAATTGTTAAGCCATATTATTTACGACTTGTCAATCACCTACCAACGCGCTTGATTCTTTTGAGGAAAATAATGAATCGTCGGTTTTGTGCTTCTAAACAGCTGTTTGCTGGTATTGCTAGTGCTACTGCACTCACACTTAGCCTTTGGGTTAGCCCTACTCTTGCTCAAGATCCCTTTCGCGCCGCCCATCAACATACGATTGGTGAAAAAACAGAAGCAGCCTTCAGAGCCATCTTTGAGCAGGGAGATTACATGATGGGGGAACGTTATCTAGAGCAAGCAGAAAGAACTGAACCAAAAGAACCATTGACTTATGCAATGAAGGCATCTCTAGCCTATGCTAATAATCAAGACTTCAATGCCCTAGAATCCTACGGTAAAAAAACTTTAGAAACTGCCCAGGAACTAATAAATACAGATCCCTTGCGTGGAAACTTGTATGCTGCTGTAGGTCATTTCTTACAAGGTGCTGCTGTTGTATCTCGTGAAGGTACTATAAAAGGAACGCCCACAGCTTTATCCCAACTGCGTCAAGTTTACTCTTATCTAGATAGAGCAGAAGCCATTTCCCCTTCTGATCCAGAACTTAATTTAGTGCGGGGATATATGGATTTGATGCTTGCTGTCAATCTACCCTTTGCTAACCCAGAGACTGCGATCACTCGATTAGAAAAATTTGCTGGACCTAGATATCTAGCTTATCGTGGTCTTGCGCTGGGCTACCGCGATTTAAAACAGTATCCCCAAGCGATCGCCGCTGTAGATCAAGCTCTGCGCGCTACGGCTAACAACCCAGAGTTATACTATCTCAAAGGTCAAATCCTTTCGGCTCAAGGTAAACGGCAAAATAGCCAGCCGATTTTGCAGGAGGCTATCAAGAATTTTGATCTGGCGATCGCCAAAAAAGATCAACTTCCCGCTGATTTAGTCAAACAAATTGAACGGGAACGCGCAAAAGCCGCCCAACGCCTGAGCGTCGCTCAGCAGTCTAAATGAGGGGATCTGGGGGGCTAGAGGAACCAGGGGCAAAGGGGCTAGAAGGGGACAAGGGGACAAGGGGACAAGGGAAAGAATTAAATATTCTGTTTTGTGTCTTCACAACTTCATAACTTCACAACTTCTGTCTCCTGACTTCTGTCGCCTGGCTCCTGACTTCACAATTTCACAGCTCGTGGCTTCAATCTTTCTGTATTATTACTTTTATTCAATTGGTACAAAAATAGATGAAAGTAGAGTTCCGCGAGTTTAACCAATTCGATTTATGGATTTGGATACAGTTTAGTACTGTTCCTTCTCAGGTTGAAAAGCAGTATGTTGAAGAGGTTTTTCGCTCCTGGTTTTATCTTGGTAAGCTGGGGGGATTTAATGCTGAAAATCTTCAGGTCCAAGAAGAGGGATTGGATCTGAGCTATATGGAATATGATGAGCAAAGGGCTGACGAGAGCTTGATGTCACTCATGCACAATATGGGTGAGTTTGAATATTTAGGTACATGGGCGCGTTGCTGGTTTGACTTAGGAACGAGTGATGCGATCGCTCTGGATATTTTAATTAATGCCCTCAAACAATTGAGCCGAGAATACGTCACTATTGAATTGTTATATATTGGTGGAGAAAATGAGGACTGGGCAGTAGAAGACGACGACAGCAAATCTAGTTTTGTTTACGATGGGAAATAGCAATCATAATGCATAAACAAGGTGAAATACGGGTTCTAGCCTTGGGAATAATTCGCCAAAGCGATCGCGTCTTTATTTCCGAAGGCTACGATCCGGTTAAGCAACAAACATTTTATCGAGCAATGGGCGGCGGTGTAGACTTTGGTGAAACTAGTCGCGAGGCTTTGCAACGAGAATTTCAAGAAGAAATCCAAGCAGAATTAACTAACATAAAATACCTGGGCTGTATGGAAAACTTGTTTACTTTCAACGGTAAACCAGGTCATGAAATTCTATTTATTTATGAATGTGATTTTGTCGAGCCTAAATTTTATCAATTAGAAGAGCTAACTTTTGCTGAAGGAGAGCGCAAAAAACGCGCACTTTGGGTAAACATTGACCGCTTTAAATCAGGTGAATTAAAATTAGTGCCTGAGCAGTTTTTTGAATACCTTGACTTTTAGGAACAAAAATAATATAATATATAGCAATTTCGGCAACTGTAGCAAAAGCGCCGATTTTGAGACATTCCTCATACGAGTTAGCCAATGTGAATGGTGGGCAATGCCCACCCTACCAACTGTATCAAGGTCGCACCATTACCTTAATTGCTTCTCGCCCATCCATTGCTGCATATCCAGAGGGAACGCCGTCGAGATCAACGTGAAGATCTAGCACGGGGGAAGGGTCAAGCTTACCCGCCACTACATCGGCAAGCAGTTCGGGAATGTAAGCACGAGCTGGCGCGACTCCACCGCGTAAGGTGATGTTAGACATAAACATAGTCCCTAGATTGATTGTCTCACTACCGTGAGGCACTCCCACATAGCCAATCGCACCGCCAGGACGGGTAATTGAGATCGCCGTATCCATAGATGACTCACTACCAACGCATTCGAGTACAGACTCTGCTCCGCCCAAAGTCATTTCCTGAACTTCTGAGATAGCCTGCTGATCTCGACTTGTCACTACATCGGTAGCTCCAAAACGCCGCGCAATTTCCAGACGTTTTTCATGGCGACCAATGATGATAATGCGATCAGCTCCCAAGCGCTTTGCCGCTAGTACTCCACACAGTCCAACAGCACCATCACCAACTACTACTGCGGTTCCCCCTTGACGCACACCCGCAGAAACCGCCGCGTGATGACCTGTCGCCATCACATCAGTAAGCGGTAGAATTGCTGTTAGCATGGCATCGTCGCCCTCAACTTCCTTGGGAATGACGACAAGAGTACCATCGGCAAACGGCGCACGAACCGCTTCTGCTTGTCCGCCGTCATTAGACATACCCCAAAAGCCGCCTTGAACACAGGAAGTCTGTAATCCTTTGCCGCAAAATTCGCAACTGCCATCAGAAAAAGCAAAGGGAGCAAGGACGCGATCGCCTTTTTTGATATTGCGAACTTCCGATCCGACTTCCTCGATAATTCCCATCCACTCATGACCTGTGCGCCAGCCTGGTTGCCAATTATCTAAGCCTCGGTAAAACCACAAATCCGAACCACAGATGCAAGCATGGGTAATTCGGGCGATCGCATCGGTAGGCTGCTGAATTTTTGAATCGGGGACGTTCTCGACTCGCACATCGCCCGGCGCATGGTAAACTGTTGCTCTCATTGAATGATCCTTGTAGTTTTTCTAGCTATTGCCGTTGATTTTTCAGGGAACTTCTGATGCCTAAAATTATGATTCCTGTTCAGTTGGACGAATTAAAATTTCGTTGACATTGACGTGAGGGGGCTGGGTAACTGCATAAACAATCGCTGCCGCAATATCTTCACTTGCTAAGGGTGTAATTGATTGAATCCAGGTTTTGGTTCGTTCCTTTGCCCCAGAATCTGTGATGTGATCGGTCAATTCTGTCGCAACTGCTCCAGGTTCAATGATCGTGACACGAATTTTCTCTTTATGAACTTCTTGGCGTAGGGATTCTGAAAATGCACCCACCCCCCATTTTGTCGCATTGTAAACACCCGTTCCTGCACGGGCTGTGCGACCTGCCACTGAGGAAATGTTGATGATATGCCCTCCACCCTGCGCTTTCATAATAGGTAGGGCTGCATGGGTAGCATACATCAAGCCCAGGAGGTTAGTGTTTACCATGCGCCGCCAGTCTTCGGTATTAGCGCCATCTATGGAACCAAGCAGCATCACACCTGCGTTATTAACGAGGATATCCACACTACCAAAAGAGGCTTTGGCTTTAGATATCATGTCATGTGCCTGCCCATCATCTGCAACATCAGCGACAATTGGCATCGCTTGTCCGCCGCTGTCTGAAATTTGTTTTACCAGGGTTTCTAGGCGATCGCTCCGTCGTGCTACGAGGGCTACCTTTGCCCCAACAGAAGCCAAGGCGATGGCAGTTGCTTCACCAATGCCTGATGAAGCCCCTGTCACAACCGCAACTTTGCCATCTAACTTGCCAGTCATGATGTGCCTTAAATACTACGCTTTTTAGCCTAGTTAAGTTGCTAGATTTGATATACACCTTTAGGTTGAAGTTTAAGAACGAATTGGTATTAGTAGAGACATAGCACTGCTACGTCTTTTATGGTAGTTGTTAGTTCTGAGATCTTGCACCGATTGCAACGCCCGCCTGTGAATTAATTCACACTCTCATAGCCCAAGCCGGATAAATCCGACTACAAGATCGTTTTTAGTCTACTTCAGTAGACTTTTGCTATTAGCCTTGAACTTAAGTTCAAGGCGGCTCTGGATACTTATGACAATTTAAGCGGCAAACGCACCTGAAATTTAGTATTTCCAGGTTGGGAAGAAAAACTGATATCGCCTTGATGTTGCCCGACAACGCGATAGACAATGTGCAAACCTAATCCTGTTCCTTCGCCCACACCCTTGGTAGTGTAAAACGGCTCGAAAATATGGGATTGAATTTCTGGGGGAATGCCAGGACCATTGTCAGCGATTTCGACTAGCAAAAAGTCACTTTCGCAACTAGTACGAATCACGATTTGACCTTGTCCGTTCATCGCATCGATCGCATTATCTATCAAATTCGTCCATACCTGATTTAGTTCACTGCCATAAGCACTAAGGCGCGGCAGATTACAATCATACTCCCGTTTAACAACTACGTTACCCTTCTTAAGTTTGTGACTGAGAATTGTTAGGGTACTTTCTAGCCCTTCATGGATGTCTATTTCCTGAACTGGGGCTTGATCCATGTAGGAGTAATCTTTAACTGCCTGCACAAGGGTAGAGATCCGTGTGGTACTATGCTCAATTTCTTCTAATAGCCCCATTTCTTGCAGCGTCACCTCTATCCAAGTCAAAACATTACTAACTAGAGAGTCGCCTACATTGTGCAAAACATTCTCTAGCCAGTTGATATCTAGTCCGGCTGCGACGAAGGTAGGAGCTATTTTCCAGCAATTGGCAATCTCGTGGCTTTCTAGCCAGTTTATCAGTTCGTCTTCACGATCGCTTTGTGTGACTGGATCGAGTTTAACTGCTGTTTTGGCACGGGCGATCGCTTCTTTTTGCAACTCGGCAAGAAATTCTTGTTGGGCGCAACCCAGTTTCAGCGTCAGTGGTTGCAACACCTCTACCGTCTCTCGTAATTGTCCCACTGCCCTACGACCTGCGGAAGCGGGATTATTCAACTCATGTGCCAATCCAGCCGCCAAAGTCCCCAGTGCTACCAATTTTTCTCGATGCTGTGACAGCGTCTGTACCTCTAGCAATCTTTCTGCCATCGTGCGCAGAATCTTGATCATCACGCAAGTACAACTCGAAAGCAGTTGCCAAAATACCTGGTTTGGCAATTCTAGAATATGGCAGCGAGTAACGGCGCGACCAGCTGCCCAAAAATGCGTATCTCCTAACAACAAAGGCAACTCGCCAAACAATGTTTTCGATTCGTATGTCGCTAGAATGATTTCTTGATTGCCTACCTTCTGCGTTACCCGAAGTTCACCGTCAATCATGAGAAATACGTGTTCAGCAGGTGCGCCTTGTTCCCGATGGATTTCACCTGGTTCTCGCCATACTTCTATACCATGTTCAATTAACCATTGCAACCGTTCATCTGGTAAATCTGCCAAAAGTGGTATTTGACGTAAAGTGTTGATGTCAAGCATGATTACAACTTCTATTAGTAGGCGATCGCTATTACCATTTGTGACGCACAGAAGAATATTCGATTAATTCAGATAATTTTCCTGCCTTTCAGAGTAGTCAAGTGTATACAATTTGTGATATATACCTTCAGACTGAAATTCAAAGATGTTGCACAAAGTCTAGATATGGTGTCGCGCCTCGACGCGGAGGCGCAAAGGTAATAAGAGAAAAGCATTACAAGTTTTGTGCGGTATCTAAATTTAAAGTAATATCCACAAATAGAGTTTTGGCTATGTCAGTAGTTAATTGTGTGTCACTGTTGCCAGAAGGTTTTTAAAGAGTCAGTAATTTATGACAATTTAATCGGTAGCCGAACTTGAAATTTTGTATTTCCAGGCTGAGAATCAAAACGGATGTCGCCTTTGTGTTGTCCTACAATAATCCGGCGAGTAATATCTAATCCCAATCCCGTCCCTTTGCCTACGTCTTTGGTAGTAAAGAACTGCTCAAAGATGCGTGGTTGAATTTCTGGGGGAATACCTACTCCATCATCAGCGATTTCTACCAAGATGCGTAGGGCATTGCCCTTGCCTGCGGCATCGCCTTCAACAGCTGTACGTATCCAAATAGTTCCTTTACCACCTGTTGCATCAATTGCATTATCAATCAAATTTGTCCACACTTGATTCAATTGACTACCATAAGCACTAATTTTTGGTAAGTCACCATACTCGCGCTTGACAACAATGCTACCTTTTTTAAGTTTATGCTTGAGGATGGTTAATGTACTATCAATTCCTTCATGAATATCAACTTCTTGTATCGGTGCTTGACCCATGAAAGAGTAATCTTTCATTGCTTTGGTTAACTCAGAAATTCGCACCGAACTCAGTTTGATCTCTTCTAATAGTCCCATCCCTGTAAGCGTGGCTTCTAGCCAATTCAATATATTCGCTAGACATTCAGGTTCTGAAAAATTAGCAACAATTTCGTCTAGCCGTTGGCTATTGAGTCCAGCTGTAACCAAGGTGGGGGCGAGTTTCCAAGCGTCAGCTACATCACGATCTTCTAGCCAGTCAGTTACTGCATCTTCTGCTTCGCTTCTGTTGATAGGATCAAGTTGGGAGGGATTTTTAGCTGTTGCAGTTGCTTGTTTGTACAAGTGTGTTAGAAATGCTAATTGTTCTTCAGTCAGTGGTTGTTGATGTAGCTTCAAAGCCAGGGTGGGTAGCTTCTGTAATATTTCGTCTAGGTTTTGTACCCCCCGTTTAGTAGCAGCTGCGGGATTATTCAACTCGTGTGCCAGACCAGCGGATAATGTACCCAGTGACATTAGCTTGGCTTGCTGTTGGCTTACGGCTTCGTGAATTTGCGATCGCTGTGCCGAAATTTTGATTATACTTTTTCGTACTTGTGGGCAAGTATCGAGCATTTCCCAAAAACCATCAGGACTCAGCTTGTATAGATGGACAGCAGTTAAAGCGCGTCCACTGGTAGGATAAGGTTCATCCAATAGTAAAATTAGTTCAGCAAAGACATCCCCAGTTCCCAGATTAACAGCATGAGCGGATTGCCCATCAATATTTCTTGTCCACTCGGTTTGTCCATCTAGGATGATGTAAAATCCATCAGGCGGATCTCCTTGGTTAGCAATTTGTTCTCCTGGCTGTAACCAAATTTCTGTACCTAATTGGGTCAAACATTGCAATTGATCGTCCTGTAAGTGGGCAAACAGTGGCACTTGACGTAAAGCTTCTTTTATGTTTGTCATTAGACCACCTTGCTAAGAGTGTATTTATGGATTTGGGAATACTGATTTTATTCCACTAACATAGACTTCCGTACAGCAACAGACGACACACACTCATATCTATATTCATGGCTGACACATCTCTTAAAAAAGTCAGCGTTTTCTTGTTTGGATACGCAGGTAAATCCAAGGGATTTAATCAATTGAATAGATGGGATATCACGAGTGTCTATCTCGGCTGCGATCGCGGTGACTTTATAGTCATTGAAAAGATGATTTAGCAATCTTAAACATCCTTCCTTGGCGTAACCCTGTTGCCGGAATGATGGAAAAATCATGTATGCAATTGTAGCTGTTCGATTGTTATATACTGTTGCTTCTAATGTTCCTATATATATGTTCTCTTGGCGTAGCCTCACCGCCCAATTTAGCCATGCTTCTTGTTCGTCAGGCGAAAGCCTGGAAGATAGCGCACGGTATCGATTCTCCAAAACCTGCAATGATGTAGGAGCCTCCTGCGGGATAAACTGATAAAGCTTTTGATCCTGTAATTACCTGTAAATATATGCTGCATGAGATTCGATTAGTGGCTCAAGCAACAGTCGTGAAGTCTTAAGCGTTGTTTCATTTATAATCAATTCTATCATTGTATTATTAATTTTAATAAAAAGTTAAACTATTTTGAGATAAAATGGTAAGAAACTGATTGATAAATTAAAAGCGCGATCGCCCTTGATTTATTTTGAATTTTTACTTACCATAGTTGCCTAATTGGATAAGCATCAAAAGTAGAATCAGCGCTCAAAATGGGAAGTTGCTCTACCATAGCTTTGGCAATTAAAAGCCGATTAAATGGCTCGCGGTGATGAAGAGGTAGCGTTGCAACAATATCAATATGATCTAGATTGTTCTTCAGTAAATCGATGCTGTTAAGATTAAGTTGCTGGTCTATAAATACTTGAAAGGGCTGACCAAAACTTAGTTTACCAGTGCTGTGCTTAATTGCCATTTCCCAAATACTAGCTGTACTAAGAAGCTTCTCGTTATTTTCATCCTCAATTAGCTCCTTTACTGTAACGCTGACCTGGGACTGTCAGTGACGAACCAAATGAAGGTATGAGTATCGAGCAGTAACCGCATTACATATAATCTTTGAAGTCATCTATTGGCTCGTCAAAATCATCTGCTATTGTGACCAAACCTTTAGCACTTCCAGTCTTAGCAGGATGACGTTTCTTCACTGGCGGCACTGGCAGGAGTTTAGCAATTGGCTGATCATCTTTTGTAAGGATGATTTCTTCACCCTTGATAGCTGCTTCAATTAATTCAGGCAGGTGTTTAGATGTCTCAGGAATATTTATTTGTTGCATAGTTATAACCTCTCTATTTTTAAGAACGTAATTTTCATTTCGGTGATAAATGATAATTGGTAACTGGGATATATTACCAATTACCAATTATCAAACTTCGTTCGTTAAGCTGACAATCCAACTTGGTGCTAGGAGGATGTTTGAAAAGTATTGTTTTGAACTTGTAGACTCTCTAGATCCCCCTCTATCCCCCTTGGATAGGGGGGCGAGGGGGGATTGATAAGGACTTAATGTATTACGTGAGACTTTCTAAACATCCTCTAAAACTTACGATTACAAAACTTTGCTGAGATATTGATGAACAAACTGCACACAAATTGAACCTTCACCTACCCCAGAAGCAACTCGTTTGACTGAACCATGACGTACATCTCCGACTGCAAATACACCAGGAACATTTGTTTCTAATAAAAATGGATCGCGATCCAATGTCCATCCTTTTGGGCGATGACTATCGTGGTTTAGATCTGGTCCAGTTTTAATAAAGCCGCGTTCATCCCGCTCTACCACACCATCTAACCATTCGGTACGGGGGACAGCACCAATAAAGATAAATAGCGAAGTAGCGGGAACAATTTGGGTTTCGCCAGTTACCGCATTCTCAATAGCGATCGCCTCCAAACTTGTCTCACCTTTTGCCTCAACTACACTAGAATGTGTCTGAACAAGAATGTTTGGTGTATCTGCAATTTGGTCAATTAGATACTGTGACATACTCTTAGTCAGCGACTCGCCGCGTACCAACATCGTGACTTGACGAGCGTACTTAGAAAAGTACATCGCCGCTTGTCCAGCGGAATTTGCCCCACCGACGATATAAACATCTTCATCCTTACAAGATAGGGCTTCTGTTTGCGCTGCACCGTAGTAGACACCCGCCCCAGTTAAGTGATTAAGTCCAGGCACATTACTCAACCGTCGCCACGATACCCCAAGCCCTAAAATCAGGGCATGACAACTAATTTCTGTGCCGTTTGCTAGCTGGATAAAACGATATGGATCTTTGACACGAATGCCTGTAACTTCTTGCGGTGTGAGAATTTCCACCCCAAAACGTCTTGCTTGATCTACGGCACGTCTAGCTAAATCGCTTCCGCTTAAGCCAGAGGGAAAGCCTAGATAATTCTCAATGCGAGAGCTTGTTCCCGCTTGTCCGCCGGGGGCTTCCCGTTCAATCATGACGGTACTTAGCCCCTCGGAGGCTCCATATACCGCAGCTGCCAAACCCGCAGGGCCACCACCGACGATAATTAGGTCGTAAAATGGCTTATTAGCTTGTGTCCTAAGTCCAATTTTTTCAGCAACTTGGATATTTGTCGGTTGAAGTAGACTAGAACCGTCGGGCAAGAGAACTAAGGGTAAGCTTAAGCGATCGCAGTTGGCGTATGTAGCTAGCTGTTGTGCTTCTTCAG
The DNA here is from genome assembly GCA_964248365.1 of uncultured Chroococcidiopsis sp. Lineage (GTDB taxonomy): Bacteria > Cyanobacteriota > Cyanobacteriia > Cyanobacteriales > Chroococcidiopsidaceae > Chroococcidiopsis. The sequence goes on from CAXTYC010000027.1 coordinate 58,602, forward strand.
ATAACTCGATATCTAGCCACTGATAAGGCACTTGATTTCGCGCTAGAAAGTCTTTAATTTGATGGGATTGGGGTGACCAGCGATTACCAATTACGCGAATACCTTCAAACGGTGGGCGGAATTTCACCAGCCAGTCATCGAGCAAATCATCAAGTACGGGATATAACCGCTCTTCTGGCGGGTCCCAAGGCTTCATTAGATAGTAGTCGATTTGGGTGGTATTAATGGCGCGGATCGCTGCATCAGTGTCTGCGTATGCTGTTAGTAATGCCCGTTTTGTGTCTGGGAACAGTTGCAAAGCCTGCTCTAGAAATTCTACACCTGACATCTGTGGCATCCGCTGATCTACTAGAAACAGTGCCACTGGGTCATTACGGAGTTTCAATTGTTGCAATGCCTCCAGAGCGATCGCCCCTGACTCGGCTCGTAATACCCGAAAGCGATCGCCATATTCCCGCCGCAGATCTCGCGCTACTGCTTGCAAAACTTCTGGATCATCGTCAACTGTCATGATTACAGGTTTAGCCATGCGCCTTGCCTACTCCTTTTTTGAGATGCTGGTAGTTCAAGAGCCATTTACTTACAAATGGCATATTCTCCAAAAGCGAAAATCAATATTTCTGCCTCACTTTCTCTGCTGACACTCAGATGCACCTTCTTTTTTATAGGCGCTTTTCAGCCGTTACTCAACGCTGTTGGGGCTATAAATTCGTCTTTACTTCGTCCTATCTGTTTTCTTTTTAAATCATCCTTTTTGTTTGTAAATAAACACTTGCGATCATCAACTTACAAATTCTAGCTTATAACTTTGTTCTTATATTTTCCATCTCCAGTTATATTTACTATTTAAGTGCAATCGCCTATAATTTAATTCTCCTCAGCAGTCCGAGATAAAATATAGTTCCAAGTATCAATAAACTTTCTAGCTATAACCTATAAAAATAACTTTTATTGCAGTTATAAATAACTTGTAAAATCATTGATTTATGCAACAATTTCAGCTTGCAAAACCGCATTAAAAAATATTTTCCAGTTGAAAATGCAGGATATACATTAGCCCTCTTGCCAAGACGAGTGCAAGATAGAAGTAATAGTTTTAGGTTAAAAGTTAAACCTGTTGTATTTACCTTTTGCCTTTTCACGGGCGTGGCAAGAAGTCTATTTTATGGTTCACGCGCAATAGATAATACGCCAAGTAGCAACCTACCACTTGTTGCCGCATCAATCAATAAAATGTGAATTATATTAACAGCTTGTTCGGCTAATGTATAAAGACAACTAAAGCAACATCATTGCAGGAGATTCAGAGCATGGTAAATTTCAATCGTTCTAATCAAATGGTTAGTGAGAGCATGGGAGAAGTTCGAGTACAGGTGAAGCTAACGAATGCCGTTGATGAAGAGTTAGTCAATCGAGGGGTGCTTAACCCAAATCAATTGCGTGTGTGTGAGACACAAGCACTTGTAGATAGTGGTGCAGTTCGCACTGTCTTACCGATGCGGATAGTGCAACAGCTAGGTTTGAGAATTCGGGATCAGCAGATAGCAAGTATGCTGATGGTAAAGAGCAAGCAATAGGTGTAACTAGACCTGTGATAATTCAAATAGAAGGTCGTGAGACTACTGAAGCTGCATTAGTCACTGGTGATGTGCTGATTGGTTAGACTGTATTGGAGACGTTAGATTTACTTGTAAATTGTAAAAATCAACGTTTGATCCCAAATCCCGCTCATCCTGACTATCCAGTGTTGAGAGTGTAGGTAATATTTGGCGATCGCACTAGAAGAAAACAGTTTTTAAACGTCAAAATAAAAATATACCCAATTCATTAAAAAGCTATTATTTCAATGACCTACTACGTGATCTACGATGGCAACTGCAATCTCTGTACTACATTGGTGCAGTTATTGGAAAATTTAGACTCTGGGCAGCAATTTCGATATATCTCAATGCAAGATGAGTCTTCACTGGCACAGTGGGGAATCACGCCCCAAGATTGTGAAATGGGAATGATTTTGATTGATGCAGATGCACCCCAACAACGTTGGCAAGGTAGTGCAGCTGCTGAAGAAATTGGACGTTTGTTACCGATGGGCGAGGTGTTTGTGAATGCTTACCGATCGCTTCCTGGCTTAAAATGGATAGGCGATCGCGCATACGAACAAATCCGCGACAACCGTTACACCTTATTTGGTAAGCGCCAGAGTACCTACAAGAGTGCTTACTCGGTTGATTGTAACTGTAAATGAAGGGGTGAGAGGCAAGAGGCGCGCGTGCGAGAGGCGCTATGAGCGAGTTGCCCCAGGTATATAAATATTATCTCCCTTTTGCTCCCCTTTGCTTCCTTTTGCTCCCCTTTGCTTCCTTTTGCTCCCCTTTGCTTCCTTTTGCTCCCCTGCTCTTTTGCCCTCACGCGCACCTCTGGTTCCTCTGGTTCCTCTGGTTCCTCTAGCCTTCTGTCTTCTATTGATTAAACAATTCAAGGATTTGTCGGCAGATGTGTTTTAATTGTTCGCTCGCTTGTGGTTGTGGTTGTGTCATTCCTTCACATCGCCAGTTATCAACGGTAGAGAGTCGCCATTGTTTGCCACAATGGTCAAAGCCAGCCGCTTCAACACCAATACAGCGCCTAACGTCGTTTAAGGGATCTTGATAAAAGCGAATTTGAATTAGGATGCTGCGACTTTGAAACGATTTACTCCTACCTGGGAAGTGAAAACCGATGTCAATCGAATCAGGATCAACTAACTTTCTAGTTTCGGGGTCATTTTGCCAAGGCTTCAGGTCAGCTTTGATGTGGGGAAACTCAGATTTAAACAGATTTACGACCGTGGCAATCTTACTTGTAAGTTCAAGATTAACTGCCTGTTCAACTGCATTCACGCGACTCACTCCTAACGGTTGCGGGGTCAAAAAAGGTATATAAGGACAGCAAGATTACTAGAAAGCCGACAGCTATTGGTGTTCAGCTTAGCAATCCCTTTCTGATTTAGCAACGATTAGGAGTAGTATTTATGCAGTAACTGAACTATGAAAGTGCTTTATATATAAATTTGTATATAAATACTTGTCCATAGCAAGGAGTGATTTTTCCCAGGTGCGATCTAAAATGACACTGTTTATCAGCAGATGAAAGCAATTCAATCTATGGTGCGTTATCGCTCGATCCTGTCATTGATTTTGGCAATTGTGGCAACTTTTCTGGTTAGTTGTGGCAGTCCTAGCACTGCAACAGTACCCCAAACTTATACAACAGCTCAGGTGGAGCAAATTCAAGAGTATCTTCCTGGCGTTTTAGCTTTGCGCGATCGCATGAAGGAAATTCCCTCGATGATCCAACGACGCGATTGGATAGACGTGAGTGACTTTATTCACGGACCGATGGGCGAACTGCGGCTGAAAATGACCTATGTAACTCGCAACCTGCTGCCAAAAGATCAAGCGGGGGCGCGTGAGGCTACACGGGACTTTTTTGACGACCTAGTTCAGATTTATCAAGCTGCTGAACAAGGCGATGGTAAAAAAGCCCTGCTCAACTATCAAGAAGCATCGGCAAAGCTCGATAACTTCTTAAAATACGTTCCTCAAGCAAACACTCAAGAAGGATGAAGGATGAAGTGGGAAGGATGAAGTATGAAGGAAGGATAAAATGTAAAATTCCAACCTTTTTCCTTTTCTTTTTTCCCTTTTCCCTTCATCCTTTACCCTAGCCCCCTTTCAAATGAGTCATGTAGTAGTTATTGGATGCGGTGTTGTTGGGGCGGCAATCGCCTACGAACTGAGTCTTGTTCCAGGGTTCAAAATCACCGTCATTGACAAACAACCCCCAGCGCAAGCGGCAACTAAAGCTGCCCTGGGAGTCCTGATGGCAGTCATTAGTCACAAAATTAAGGGCAAGGCGTGGCAGATGCGGATGACTAGCATCCAGCGCTATGAAACTCTGATTCCAGAACTAGAGGCACTTACAGGGCATCAGATTCCTTTCAATCGCCAGGGAATTTTGATGCTCCTTCCTCCCAATTCGCAAGAATGTGGAGCATGGCAAGATTTAGCTTCTTGGGAAAAGTTAGCCCAAATTCGTGCGGCGTGGGGTTGGCAGTTGGAAATCTGGGATGAGGCAAAAGTCAAGTCCAGATGCCCGCAAATCAATTGCGATCGCCTGGGTGCAGCTGTTTATTCTCCTTGCGATCGCCAAGTCGATCCACTAAGTTTGACTCTAGCTTTAGTCGAGGGCGCTAAACGCAATGGTGTTACGTTCCATTTTGGTGTCACAGTCGAAGAATATGATTTGACAACTACCCCAAAGCATCAGCATCAGGTGCAACAAATCAAGACAAAAAGTGTCGGGGTTGAAACAAGGCTCTTAATACAAGATGTTGATTGGCTAGTGGTATCCGCTGGGCTTGGTTCATTACAAGCGCTACAAGCTATGCAAGGGAGCAGGGGACTTGGAGAAGTTGGAGAAGCTACAACCATTCTCCCACTCTCCCCCTCCTCTTCTTCCCCTGCTATTGATATTAGACCTGTCTTGGGTCAAGCTATACACCTCAAACTGAGTCATCCTTTAGGTAATCAAGATTTTCAACCTGTAATTACTGCAAATGATGTGCATATCGTGCCTTATGGTGGGGGCGTACAAACAACAGAATACCAGGTAGGGGCAACGGTAGAATTTCCCACAGATGGGGGGGATGTGGTAGCACAACCAGCAAGACTTGCTGAAGTTATGCAAGGCGCGATCGCTTTGTGTCCCGCTTTAGCCCAGTCAACTATCATTAGAACATGGTCAGGGTTGCGCCCCCGTCCCCTCGGTCGTCCCGCACCTATAATTGGTCATCTACCAGGATTTAGTAACGTTCTATTAGCTACTGGACATTATCGCAACGGTGTGCTATTAGCACCTGCAACGGCTGGGGAAATTTATCAAATGATTTTGAATTCTAGTTTTTAGCTCATTCCCAGGGTTGTCCGTCTTAAAAATAGAGCCAGTCCTTCATATCGATCCCCTGTAATCCCGACAGATAAACCAATACACGGCTGGCTCTATTTTTAGAGGTACATCGGTTTCCCAGGCTCTTGCCTGGGAACAAACATTTAGGCTTATACAAAGCGCCCAATTCACAATTATCTTGTTCTCTTAAATTGCGCTTGAGTGCAGTTTTTGAATTGGTGAATTTCTACTGTGGTGGTTTTGGACGTTTGTTTGGTTTGGGAACAGACGTTTTGGGAATGGGTTTTGGCACACTGGAGGAGGAGCCAGGTGTTTTACGAACTGGACGCGGGGTGTCAAAGTTGCTTTTATGACCGAGCTTTTCTCCCCCACTGGGCTGAAATTTTTTCCTTGGTTTTGGTTTTGGCATGGGTGCGATCGCCTCTGCCTGTTGTATCACTAAGTTATCAGCCTGCCTTTTAACTTGTAAATCCCAAAATTGACCTACAGCTTTTGTTTTAAGTACACCTTGAAGCTTTAACTTAAAATGCTTCGGTTTGTCAGATTCTTTGCGAGGTGCTTGCTTGATTTTAACTACTAACTGACCATCAGAGGCGGATTGGAACACCACTTCGCCACGAACAGAAAAATATCCATCTTCAACTAAGGGTGAGGAATCTGGGGTTTGGGGTGAGTTCTCCCCTTGCTCTGTTCTAGCTTCTGGCTCGTCTGGGGTTTGCTGTTTGGTTAAGTTTTCAGGCTCCCAAACTCCGACAATTTGAAGATGCAAGTTGTCTTCTTTTTGCCCTGTACGGGGATAAACCACCCATAGATGTTCTTGTGTTAAATCTAAGTGATTCCTGAGCAAACTAATAATCCGTCCTAGCAAGACGGCTTCGAGTTGTGTACCATCTGTTGTGAGCAATGTACCTTGAGTAAATTGCTCAGCACTTGCCATGTAACGACCGCGAACTAAGCCAATAGCTCGGTACTGCATCGGTTCGCTCGGTGGCGGAATCGGTTGCTGTCGATTCGCCTTTTTTCCTTCAAAGACAGTTTCGGGAGGAGTGGGCAAAGAAGTAGGACTAGATGCTTCGGACGACGGAATCAGGTCGGAATTCATAAAAACTCCTTGCGGCGGAGACATATCCTATTTAGGATGATTATTTTGTAGATGCACACATTTGAGCGGCTGGGGAATATAATTCCCATTTTGTTCGCTATTGGCAAGCGTAGCTCATCCGCATAGTGAGATCATCTAGTGTGCGCAGCATAACATATAGCTACTACATAGAAGGTTCTACCTCTTTTCACCACTGACTTTTAGCTAGAAAATCGTTATTTTACTCAATCAAGAGCTATGTGGACAACTGCGGGAAATTGGAGCAATTTTTAACATAGCCACTTTGTAATTCGTAATTAAGGTATTAGCCTGCAATCGCCCCTAGAAAGTAAAAACAAAGAATTAGGCTATCTTTAACTGCTACCATCCTATAATTTGATAATGATAATAGAGTTCTAAGCAGTTTTGTGTCTCAACCACGCAGCCGCTGGTTTCTTAATATTGTGTTAGTGTTGGGAGCCGTTGCTTTTGTAGGATTTTCCATGCTACCTCTATTTGAGAGCGTAATCAAGGAAAGTCAACCGATAACCGCATCAACACCAACCGCTAGCCAATCGCCAATAGCACAACAAAAATCCCAACAGGCAAACCAGGCGAGGGAATATGAATTAGTTTTGCAGCAGGAGCCAAATAATCAGACAGCACTGCAAGGTTTGGTAAATGCTCGAATTCAACTTGGCGATCTTGACGGAGCGATCGCTCCTTTAGATAGGCTGATAGCCTTAAATCCAAAAGATCATCGTCCAGTGTTTGTCAAAGCCGTCATTCTCCAAAAGCAAGGAAAAACAACCGAAGCCAATGCCCTATTTGAGAAAGCTGTTGCCTTAGCACCTCCCGAAGAACAAGCACAAATCAAACAACTAGCCACACAGCCGTCTACTGCCGTGCGGGGGAATGGGGGAGTTGGGGAGGCAGAGGGGCAGAGAAGCAGAGGGGCACAGGGGAGATAAATATCATTTCGAATTATCCTTTACCCTTCTACCCTTTTTTCTAGCCCCTAGCCCCTAGCCCCTCTAAAGCAGAGACTACGCCGAAGATGAGAAATAGAAATCCGCCTGCAAAAGTCAGGGTACGCTCGGAGATCCGCCCTGCTAGCATTCTGCCACCAATCACAGCGATCGCAGCACAAATACCATGCCCCAGAATTGCCCCTATTGTTACCCCGAGCGGATGATAGCTTGTTGCCAAGGCAACCGTAGCAATTTGAGTGCGATCGCCCCACTCTGCCAAAAACGTCAGCATAAAAGCTTCTCCCCAAATTGCCATTGGACTCTGTATTGTAGGCAACTTAAATTCAGCTTTCTCCACTACATCCTTGGCTTCTTGTACAACTTCTGCATCACAAGAATTTGATGGCATTAGACTAGCTTGATAAAGCAGCTTGAGTCCAAAACCAATAAATAAAGCGATTTCGGCGTAATTAATATAATCTTTTGGTAGAAAACCTGCTACTTGTCCCACCAATACAGAAATTATCGTCATCGCAGCCAGAGCCGCTATTACTCCTGCAAATACTAACCGTCGTGAATGACGCATTGCCAGTATAGCAGCGATAAAAAAGGTTTTATCTCCTAGCTCTGAAACTGAAATTAGTAATAGACCAGCAATAAAAGCAGTCAACACTTCATCAAGCTCCATCAGAATTAACTTACTCGGATTTAGAGCTTGATGAGTTCAAAAGAGACTTCACCAAGCTCACTCCAACTGTGAACTGGGTGAAGGTCTCACTGTCAAATAGCTATTAGCTAGGGGCTAGGGACTAGGGGCTAGGGGCTAGAAATAGTTATGGCTTTGTAGTATTTTGTACTTTCACTCTACTTAATAACCCTTAATCCTAACTCCTAATCTCTTTTTAATTGCTAATTGCTAATTTGTTACCTGAACCAGGCTGTTATTGCCAGTATGTTGATTCAGGTATCTGGCAAAATTTTTTGCCAGAAGCTACTCCCCTTCATTCTTAATTAAATCTAAATCTATCATCAGATGAAGCCATAGTCAAAAATAATTCAAAATTAAAAATTCGCGCATTCACAATTCAAAATTCGGAATTATCCCCCTTTTCCCCTAGCCTCAAGCCCCTAGCCTCTAGATCCTAGTATTTCCGTTCCTGCGGCTCAAACATAGTTATGGTAACAGGTCGATACTGAAGGTCAATGCCAGCAGGTGAATAGTAAGCCATTGTGTGTTTGAGGAAATTACCATCATCTCGCTGTTGATAATCTTCACGAAAATGAGCGCCGCGACTCTCCTGACGATTTAAAGCTGATGTGAGAATTAGCTCAGCCACAATCATCAAACTCCGCAGTTCCAGAGCTTCAACAATTTCTGTATTCCAACAGCTACCCTTGTCATCTAAATAAACTTGCAAGGATTGCTGTTGCAATTGTTTTAGCTGTTGCAAACCTTCTTGCATTAATTCTTGGGTGCGGAAAACCCCGCAGTGTTGGGTCATACAATCTTGGAAGGCAGTACGAATTTGATTGATACGATACTGTCCTGGCTGCTCTACAAGCGCTTGAATTTGTTGCTTTGACGTGGATAAGTAGCGTTGTTCGTCTAGACTGGGGAGCTTGCGATTTTGGACAAATTGTGCTATAGCAGCCCCTGTTCTTCGTCCATAAACTACGCACTCCAGTAGAGAATTACTGCCTAAACGATTGGCTCCATGTACGGACACACAGGCGGATTCTCCCGCCGCAAAAAAACCATCTACCAAACCGAAAGCACTACTGCGTACTTGTCCATCAGTATTAACTGGTATCCCACCCATAGAATAATGAACTGTAGGACGTACTGGCATAGGTTGATGGATGGCATCGATACCTACTAACCGATGGGCTTCTTCCCAACAGAAGGGAACACGGCTCATAATTTTTTCCTTACCCATGTGCCGTAGGTCAAGATAGACAAAAGGACCACCTGCACTACCATCAGGATGAATCCCACGTCCTGCACGAATTTCCCTAGAGATTGCCCTAGAAGTAATATCTCGTGGCGCTAATTCCATCCGGCTGGGGGCGTAGTTCGCCATAAAGCGATCGCCTTCACTGTTAATTAAATATGCTCCTTCACCGCGCACAGCCTCAGAAATCAGCACTCCTACGGGATACAAACCCGTAGGATGAAATTGAACGAATTCCATATCCTCTAGGGGAACACCAGCATAGGCTGCCATTGCCAAACCATCCCCTGTTGAGGCATAGTCATTTGAGGTGGTATTATAAACTCTTCCATAACCACCTGTAGCAAACATTACCGCCTTTGCTCGTACTACTTCTATATGCCCGTCTAGGATATGGTACATCACCACACCCTTAGCTTGACCGTCTTCCAGAATCAAGCGCATCACATACCACTCTTCGTAGATGTGAACGCCGTACCGCCGCAAATTATTAACTAATTCGTGCAAAATCGCATGACCAGTTTTATCTGCTGCATAGCAAGTGCGGTTGTGGCTGTGTCCTCCAAATGCGCGTTGAGCAATCCGACCATCGGCTAAGCGAGAAAATAGCACTCCCATATGCTCTAGGTCAATCACCACGTCGGGGGCTTCACGGGCAAGAATTTCTACCGCATCTTGGTCAGCTAGGTAGTCAGAACCCTTGACAGTATCAAATGCATGAGCCTCCCAAGTATCAGATGAATCTACATTTTTCAGCGTTGCTGCAATTCCGCCTTGGGCTGCAACTGAGTGAGAGCGAATTGGGTGGGTTTTGGCAACTAGGGCTACATTCAGACTAGGATCAGTACGGGCAATCTCAACTGCTGCTCGGCATCCAGCTAATCCACCACCAACTATAATAATGTCGTGTTCCAGCATGATCGACTTATACTTAAAACTTATCTTGCTCTATCCTGACCTAAATAAAAGCTTCCCTACCAAAAGACAGAGAAGCTCTTTAGAATTCAGGACTCAGGAATCAGGAGTTGTGTAGTTTTGTAGTTCTCCCCCTCTCCCACTTTCCCCCTGCCCCCCTGCCTCCTACTGGGCTGGTTGTGCTTGGACTGGCTGTTGTTGAGACATATTGCCTGGAATTGGTTCTGTTTTTGTACCTGGTTCAACAGCAGCCACTTCAATATGGTTGAACAATGTGGTAACAAAGGCAAAGAGCAAGAAGGGCAGTGATAGTAATACTATCAATCCAACGGTGGCTAAAGCGTATACAGGTCGTCTTGCTCCCATCATTGCCATTGCTGAAGCTAAACTTACAGCAATAGTGATCAACCATACAATGATTTGTCCGTAGATATCGCCGAAACTCAGGGTACAGATGAAGCGAAACTTTTGATTTTGGATATTATTCATGACATTTCCTTCCAGATGCTTAATGTTATAGATTAAGGCTATGTCTGTTTTCTAAACGATTTCTAAAGCTTTTTGACAGGTTTGCAACAGGAATTTACAGTTCGCTAAATATTAGACCTGTTGCACTCGTCTTTTTTTTGTTTCTCGCAAAGACGAGGACACAAGCGATGGCGGGTTTCCCGACAGGAGGCAAAGTGTCCGGTGCGAAGCCGCGATCGTTCGGGCGCAAAAAGTCCCACTAAGCTCCTTATGCAATACGTCTATTGCTTGTTACAGTTAATACATTTGTTCAGGCAAAGGCAGAATAATTCCGCGCTTCGTAATTATCCTAGTTGCCACTAATCTTGATTGCTTGCTGCAAGCGATCGCAATCAAAATTCCGTTGATGCAGAATTAACCAAGACCCAATTAAATCAGGACCATGCATATCTCCGGTTAATGCAGCACGAAGCGATCGCATTACTAGCCCTTTCTTGACGTTCTGCTCTTTGACCACTTGTTTGATAATTTCTTGCGCCCTAGTTTCGGTCAATTCGGCGGTATTATCCAAGCTGGTGAGAATACCTTGCACAACACTATCAGATCCCGCTTGCTTCAGCTGCTCGGTTGCATCCCCAGTATATTCGACTGACTTGACAAAAAACAGCCGACACATTTCTACTGCATCTGTCAGACGAGTTAGGCTCGCAGCAATCAGATTTGTAATTTGTTCAAGCGTTGGGCGAGCGCGTTGGGGATCAAATTCATATCCTGCCTCTTTCCAGTAGGGAATCAATAGATCTGTCAATCTATCGATGGGCATATTATGTAAATACTGACTGTTGAGCCAATCGAGCTTAGCCCAGTCAAACTTCGCCCCAGCCTTATTTACTCGCTCAAAACCAAACAGTTTGGCTGCTTCATCTAGGGTGAATATTTCCTGTGTCGAGTCCGGCGGCGACCAGCCGAGCAATGTCATATAATTAACTAATGCAGGGGCGACAAAGCCCATTTGTTTAAAGTCAGAAATGGATGTAACACCATCGCGCTTGGAAAGCTTCTGACCAGTCATATTTAAAATCAACGGCGTGTGGGCAAATTCTGGTACTGCTGCGCCGAAAGCTTCGTATAACAAAATTTGTTTAGCAGTATTGGCGATGTGGTCTTCTCCTCGGATGACATGAGTGATTTTCATATCTATGTCATCAACCACGACGGCAAAATTATATAACGGCTGTCCGATACCTGTTTGGGCGGCACGAGCAATCACCATATCACCGCCCAAATCGCTACCGCGCCATCTCATCTCACCCCTTACCATGTCATTCCAGACAATCTCGCGCTCGTCGTCAATTTTGAAGCGAATTACTGGACGACGACCTTCCGCTTCAAAAGCTGCTTGTTGCTCTGGGCTTAAATTGCGGTGACGATTATCATAGCGGGGAGCCTCATTTCTAGCTTTTTGGGCGGCTCTCATTTCCTCTAGTTCTGCTTCACTGGTATAGCAACGGTAGGCTAGTCCTTTATCTAGTAATGCTTGCACTTGTTGCTTGTAGATATCCAAGCGGTCTGATTGAAAGATTGGTCCCCAATCCCAGTTCAGCCCTAGCCAGCTTAAACCATCTTGGATATTTTGAGTATATTCGGGGCGCGATCGCTCGGTATCTGTGTCTTCAATCCGCAAAATAAACTGACCGCCGTAATGACGTGCAAACAGCCAGTTAAACACAGCAGTTCTCGCAGTACCGATATGTAAATTACCAGTAGGGCTAGGAGCGATGCGGACACGAACAGTCATAAGTAAGGAGGAAGAATGAAGTATGTACGCGAAGCGTTGCGGTAGGCTAGGATGAAGTGTGAAGGAGACAGGAGAGCAAAGGGGAGCAAAGGGGGAGCAAAGGGGATAAATTACGAATTATCCTTTACCCTTTACTGCAATACCTCTTCAACCTTTACCCTTTATCCTTTTTGACTTCATCATTTAGTTTAACGGGACTGACGGGGCTCGAACCCGCAACTTCCGCCGTGACAGGGCGGTGCTCTAACCAATTGAACTACAGTCCCTTATCCAGACCGTTTTCTATAATCTCATGCTTTTTTGGCTTTGTCAACCTTTTTTCTGCATCAATATTGTAGGGTGCGTTAGGTGCTTGTGCGCCGTAACGCACCTGACGGTAGAAACTACTTTAATCTCTATCACCAATTTCTACAACACCTTCTCCAGCTTGTAATATCTGTAATGCATCAGGAAAAGTCAGGGTTAAAATTCTCCGTAAATTTCGGTTAGTCACGTTCCCACAAGTCACCCATAAAATTTGAGGCGGTGTTCCCAAATGAACTTATTTTAGATTTTACAAATATTCTTTTGACTACTAAACTAAAACTCGGAATGAAGAAAATCACCCTTTTGAAAGGAGAGTAGGGGGAGCAGCTTTCAACCTTCCATTTCTTGAATAATCTTCATTGTTTGTACACTAACTGTGCAGATTCGTTGTAATAAATCAATTACTTGCTGTTTATAATTTGCAAAGCTGTAGGTGTTGAATTTTGCAGCAATGGTTGGATATTTGGTTTTTTTTTCCTTATACTGATCCAAAATCCACTCTAGGGCAGAACGATTACCCAACCGATATTCCCAAGCAATTTTTGGAATACCTTCAAGGGTCGTTATATCATCTAAAAATATCGTTCCCTTGTCTTTATCTGCTTTTAATTTTGTTTTTGGAGTTCGGGCAGATTTATTCTGTTTATCTGTATGTTGCAATAGATTTTTCGTGTTGGTTGGGGCGGGTTTACCGTGCGTATGTGTAGTAGGGGCGGGTTTCCCCTGCATATCTGTAGGAATACGAGAAATTTCATTAAACCCGCCCCGACGAGAAATTTCATCAATCCCGCCCTGAATGTCATCCCCCACAGGTAAATCAATGCGTTTTAAACCAAATGGTGCGACAGATTCATAATTGATGTGTAAATCCATCAACTGTTTACCCCAGCCAACCCATTTGTGAAAATCATCATAAAACGGTAAACGGGGAAATTCGCGTTTTAGGTTGAGTTCGTATTTTGTTCGATATGCCGGATTGTGTAATACAGCGTAGGTATAGTGAAAAATATCTAATTTGGTAATTGTATTGTCGCTGTAATGATTTTGGAATTGTTCTAATCCCCAGTCGGTAATATTATCAATGCGATTTCCGTCTTTGTCGTATCGGTAGAGAGGCAGACATTGAGTTTTTTCAATTGTATCTAAGCCTATCAATAAATCAGATGCTAGACAGTGGAAAGACTTGCTGGAACCAATACCAGAAAAAGCAATAATCAAGTTATTATTTTTTAAGTTTTTTGAAAACATTTCATAATGATTTTCTGTTAACCTATGATTAAATAGCTTTTCTGTGTAGTGATAGAGTTTCAAATATGGTCTATATAGAGATTGTTGATTTAAATATTCATCAAAGTTAGTCTTCAGTCCATTATGGTAATAACTTGTTAAAGATGAACTCCATTTTATAGAATAATCTATTTCTTTATTTTCAATAGAGCAGTTGTATGTTTTAATGAAAAACTTTATTTTTTCGAGCAAGTTTAAAGTATTGAAATCATAAACCCATTCATCTGTTGTAGTTTCTACACCTCTTGAAAATAGCTTAAATACTGCTTGTTCTGAATTTCCAGCTTTTACAT
>CAXTYC010000028.1:0-72469 GCA_964248365.1 uncultured Chroococcidiopsis sp.
TGACCCTTTTGAGGTCGCGCGTTTTTCTTCGTTCCCTTGGTTGGATTGTTTCGTTTCGTTAGGTGGAACCAATTTAACCACTGGATTCCCTGGACTCTTTGCCGATAACGAAAGAATATTTCGGCGGGAATTTTCTCCTTGTGGGAGTTTTTCTCCAGTAAAGTCGGGTCTTTTTGTTGTGTCCCGCTTCCGCTTAGGTCGCTTTTTCAGGCTCTGTTTCACCGTAGGGACTCCCCGTTAGCATGAGAGATTTGGGGGAGAATAATTCTTCCCCAAACTCTCTCGCCAGTGTCACCCCGCAACGGATGTCTGATTGCGCCCCCATCCCAGCTTCACCCTCCAGAAACCGAGTCTGGTCAGTGTGGGCAGATAGGGAGTCACATCTGAGTCGGATGGGCAGGGCTTTCACCTGCATCAGACCAAGAGTTCAACCGTACTTTCGTACTTGCTCTGGACGAGCTAGGTTGGTGAGGTTATTTACGGACTGAATACCGTGATTCGCTCACAACGAATCGCACTTAAGGGTTACATCGGTTTCCCTGGAAGAGCCGACATAAAAATGAGGGCGCGGGAGGCTATCTTGTGAAAAATAAGGGAAGCTTCAGACAAAATCCTTCACCTACTATGCACCCTGGACAACTCAAAAAAGCTTCCCTTATTTTTTGTCGCCAATTTCATGCCTATGATTGGGTTGTCTGTCGGTATTAGGGGAGATCGCATTTGTTGGCAAGGAAGTAGCCTTGAAAAAATAGGAGAGCTTTTTTGAGTAGTATGTTGTGCAGAATGAATAGTCTGTGTTGTATGAAGCTCTCCTATTTTTTTGGGCGTTGCGCTCCCACGCCCTCATTTTTAGTGGTTACATCGGATTCCTTATCATGCTTGCTTCTAAACTTTGATGTGATTCTAAACCCCAAGCTTGTGCTGCAACAGATTCTATATAGTCTGCATCCCCTGTTTCTATGCGCTTAATAATTCCCAGCGTAATGTCATCACCACTGCCTTGTTGCGAGGTATCGCTGAGGATGTTGGGCAGTTGTTGCGTCACAAAATCCATTCCTCTCGACCGAATCATCTCCTGATAGTCTTGACCGATTTGAAGAAAGTCTGTCTCTGAGCGAAAGGAATTCGAGTAGCCATCCGTAGAAACTAGAATCAGTGAAGGTGAGTTTTCTGAATGCGGTACTAGGCGTAATCGCACTTCTCGCCACGCATCTTCTGTGCAAAGAGAAGTTGTTTGATTAGCGATTAATCTTTCATCTAAAGCAAAAGGTCGTGTTGTTTTTCCACGATCTACACAAAGAATGTCACCATCGCCCAGTTGCAGGTAAAGAATGAACTCGTCTGTCACGACAACAGCTAAAAGCGTTGTTCCATAAGCTAGAAATGGATTATTTACTAAAGCGTCCTGTGCCTTTGTACCTTCCTTTTTCTCCAGTAATGCCCAATCTTCATGGGTAAAAGGAACTTCTTGCCTGTGGTGCTCGACAGCTTTGAGCCACTGGCTAACAATTATTTTCGGTAATTGTGTTTGTACTGCAACAGCGTCGCGCTGGTTATTCTCAAGCACAAAATTCTTAATTTGTTTCGTCGCCTGTTCGACAGCAATTTTCGCTCCAATATGGCTGCGAAAACTCTTAGCACTACCGTGACCGTCGGATATAGTTAGAATTAGAGGCGAACCCGATCCAGATTCCGGCAACCACCAAAGAGCGTCCTGATTAGGCAATCCTGCCCTTATGTGGGAGGCTCCTCGAACAGTTTTACCGCTACAGCGCCAATACGATCTGCGCTTTTGTTCCACTGTTAACCTCCCTACCACACATCATCGACGTTAGGGGGAGTAAAATCGGGTGGCTGGGGAATTGGCACATTTGTCCGCAGAGATTGGTTATATGCTCGACTTGGTGGCGCAGAAGTTGCTTCTAAAACTACAGTAGAAACCCATCTAATCCGCCCAATCAAATCTTCTGGCTGGTTTGCTTGCAAGGGCTTAATTTCTGAGTGACCGATAAACTTCTGCAATACCTCATAATCGGCATCGTGACCGATTGCGATCGCAATGCGTGCTGCTTTTTTTCCCCAAGGTTGATCCATCAGTGCTTGGAGTCCGCTAGCAAAATCGTCAGTTGGCTGTCCGTCAGAAATCAGCACTAAGACGGGAGGTAGGGCGCGGTCAGTCATCGGTGGCATTTTTAATTGTTCTGCTACCAAAGCAAGAGCTTTGCCCATATCCGTAAGCCCCTCAGCATATAAATCAGACCACTGAAAGCTTTCAACGGGAGTCGCTTGTGCAATATGCCACCACGCGCCATCGGAGAACCTAACTGCACGCACAAACACTTGAGCGTTGGGATTATCAATCGCGGCTTCTTGCATATGGGGAATCGCTTCTCGAATTGCTCTGTTAAGAGTCTGGATTTTACCGCTAATCGCCATAGAACCAGAGCAATCGCAAATCCAAATAAAATGCAGCGGTCGAGTTGATAGCTGTCCTCCCGGTCGTCTAACGAATGTCGGATTTGTCATATTTTCAGACCTTTGTTATTTGAATTTCTTCAATCTCCTATTATTTTTTGACAACTAAACAGCCAGCTATCATGTCATGAAGAGCTTGTTTTTTCTCGGTAAATCCTGCCATGATAAAGCCAATGCACAAAATTGCTCCAGAAATGAACTTGCTAAAATGTCTGGCAGTTGCTCTACCAAAAGAAATTCTATTTCCATTCAAGTCAGTAACAATAATTCCTAGTGCTTGTTTTCCAAGTGTTGCTCGTTGTCGGGAACTCTCCATCAGTGCAAAGTAAAGCCAACCAAGAATTAGACCTAAGAAAAAGCCGACAACTCTAGATCCTTCCGCCGTGCCGCTAGCAGATCCATAGGCAATACCGATAATAAAGCCAATAACAGAACCAAAAATATAGAGAATAACTCCATCTAATATGTACGCTAGAAACCTTTTCCAAAAACCTGCGTACTCTCTTGTCTTAACTTCAGCTTGAAACGAATCTGATTGAACAAATCCTGATGCTTGTGGTTGTACGTTCCAGCTAGGATTGGGTACTGCCGAAGATGAATATTGTGCTGGAATTTCTTGGCGATATTGCGGTTGAACAGATGGCGGTTGATGCTCAAATGAGGCATTTAAATTAGGTACGCTCATCTGTAGCTGATAAGAATCGTCGGGAGCACAAATCATCCCTAGCGCCAGCGCCCAAGATTCCACTCCCCATTTAGCAGCATCTTCTGTTAAAGCCAGGTTGTCATGCAGCCTTTTAGTCAGACGCGCTAGCAGCACTGTTTGCGGTACGCTATTTTGAGATGCTAGCAGATCGGCAGCGACTCCCTCGCGTAGCGCACCTACTAAAACAGCAATTTCTGGACGATATTGACCGTAGCTATCTTTGAGTAAAGCCTCGCAGCGACGGGGGTCGTCGCACAAGGAGCGACCATAAGTGGCGATGAGTTGATAAAGCTGTTGTCGTGGTAGATAATTCATAAATTAATTTTTTAGGATCAAAATTTTTGGTTAGCATCGATAGTTAGCACTTCTTTGTTGGACTCATTCGGGCCAGCTACTAAGGTTGCCTTGAGTTTTGTTTACTCGTGGTCTAGGCACATAACTTCCTGGTGGTTTAATAACAGTGCTTGCTGGGGTTCTAGCAACCCTGCGTGGTAATGGACTTGCTTTTGGATTATCTGCAAAGCTTGTCTCCTCTCTAAGGATGCTTACCAACGCAACGGGAATTTAGCGGGAACCGCTGACACAAAATGCGCTGGGCTTCTGGTGAAAGAGGTCTTGGTTGATCTTGAACTGGTTTTGCTGGATACAAAACTGGCGGTCTTGGTTGAGGCTGAGCGGGTCGAGGTCTTGATCGACGTTGAACTGGTTCTGCTGGATACAAAACTGGTGCTGGAATGGTTTTTAGTGGAGGATTTTGGGGTGCAGGGAATTCTGGCTGTTTTCTTGGAGGTTGCGGTTTAGGTGCTGCTATTTGAGACTCGGCTTTCTGAATAATTGGCTCTATCCGCTCTTGCCAGTAGGAATGATTTGTTACCTTATTGGCTTCGCTAATTGCACTTTGCCATTTACCTTCATCTAAAGCTTTTTGCGCTGCTTGTAAGTAAGATTGATTCTTTTGCCACTCTTTATTCCATTGCTGAATCGTTCCTTGTGCTTTTGGGTAAACAGAACTACTTTCAGGAATGCTTTTAGCTGTAGCAATTGCATCGCTGAGTTTGCCTGACTGATATTTTTTACTAGCAATTTCAAGAATGCTGTCAGACCACTCGCTAATACGTTGTTGTGCCTCTGGATATCCAACAGAATTGTGGAGAATTTTAGCCGCTTCAGTAATTGCCACTGCAAAGTTGTTATTTGCTGCTAATTGCTTAGCTAGGGAAAGCTGACACTGTTGAAGAAGGGTTTGAGCTTCGGTATAAATGCGCGAATTTTGAGGAATTGCTGTGGCTTGCTCCACGCATTCTTGGTAGTTTCCTTGTGCAATTTGAGTTTTAATCTGCTTTAGAGAACTTGTACCAAGCTGCCTGTAGAGCGCGTAAACTCCCAATGTACCAATCGCAATAGTGGTAATACTAGCTCCAATCAGTAAGCGGCGCTGTTTGGGCTTGCCAGGAATAGTAGAGATTTGAGGTTTTGGTAGAACACCAATTGCAGAAGACAGGCTTACTGTCTTTTCTGGAGGTTCTGGCTTTGGCTCAGATTCATCAGTACTTGGGATAACCCCTAAAGCTAGCGCCCAAGATTCTACCGCCCACCTAGCCGCATCTTCTGTCAAGGCTAGGTTTTCGCGTATTCTTTTGATCAGACGCGCTAGCAGCACTGTTTGCGGCATGTTTTTCTGAGATGCTAGCAGTTCGGCTGCAACTTTCTCCTTCAGCGCACCCACTAACACAGAAACTTCTGGTCGGTACTGAGCGCAGAGATCTTTGAGCAAAGCTTCGCAGCGGCGCGGGTCATCGCATAAAGAAGGGCCATAAGTAGCAATCAGTTGATAAAGCTGTTGTCGCGGTATGTTGTTCATCGGCATGTCTTCCCCATCTCCCGATTTTTTGATCTACACCAGCAGTTAGAAGAATTTAGGAGAGAGCAGCCCTTTGGCTTGCAAAGTTTTGCGATCGCATCGGAAAGAAGGGGCGATGATGGTATTGATATTTGCCCGACATAACTTTATCTCTAGCTCTAATTTTTTCGTAGCAAATTTACGATAAGTACTTCTGGTGGCTCAACTTTTTAACAACCATTCATAAATGGAAGCTGTTATACGGTAGCGCGATCGTGCCAAACCATGCTACCGTTTTCGGTTAGGCAAGCTACAAATGCATACTCGAAAAAGTGCTTGGTAGCAAGAGGTTTTCAACCCAAAATCCAAAATTCGCGCATTGGTAGCGATCGTATAGAAGTACTAAAAAAACAATTTAATTTGAAAATTTAACCTAGTAAATTAGCCAAAAGTCTATTCAATAACCAGTAATAGGGTTGTGTTGCAAAAACGGCTGTGTTGCAAAAAATGGTAGGGTGAAATAGTTTCACCAGATAAAATTTATTGCCTGCTTTGATGACTTCTCAGTTCCCCTTGGGCGAAAACTGTAGAAAATTGGGCAATCGGGCGCAAAAAAGTTGCCGCCCTTTTATCAACAAGCAAGATCAATTGCAAATACGGCAACTTTTTTGCCCACCATCAGCTCTTTATAAGGAGTCCAAACGTTAACCGTAAAGAGGATTGCCCAATTTTCTATAATTTCACGATTACCCTTCAAATAACAGATAACCTAAATAAGGTTGCCCATGTTTCTAGGCAAACTTCAACGGAAGAGGCACTGCCAAAGTCCTATGAAGCAGAGTTAGTAGAAGAGATGATTTCACTAATGTCTTCATTAGCAGCTAAAATGCCAGATCTGGTGAGCAATTTAATATTAGTAGACAGTACAGGGATACCTGTAGATCCTATACCAAAAGTGTTAGTTCAAAGAACAATTGAAATGACGCCTCACACGCCACAAATAAAATTTCCTCAAATCCAACAAGTTTTTCAAGGCTTTGCTTACAATCTTTTTTTAAAACTCAAAATACTATATATATATTATTACTATCATTAACAAAAGATTTAAAATCAGTTTTACCACAAATACAATCTCCTTGTCTAATTGTTTGGGGAGCTAAGGCTCTGACAACTCCCTTTAGTACTGGTAAGGAATTTTATCGACTTATTAAAAATTCAAAGTTAGTAGTTGTGGAGGAAGGTTATCACGAGTGGTGTATTTTCTTAGTGGGGAAATTTACAAAAATTGTTTTTGATTTTCTTGATGAAAAGATTATGCATTAGTTAGGGTTGAAGGCAATCAACTTACTACTCTAAAATTTGTATAGGGAGGGTGGTTAATAGCAGTCAATTTACTAGTACACGAGTTACGCACTTGAAATCTGAAATCTCGATTCCCCCTAGTCCACGGACACTTTGCTCAAGTCGGGAAACCCTTACCCCACAAGTGTCCTCCCCTTTTTAAGGGGGGACTCAAAGCCCCCTTAAAAACTCTGTTGGGGGATCAACTACGTAAGTCCTGTAGTAATGGCGATCGCCCGATCATAAAAAAGCACTTGAAGGGAAGGATTTCGAGGAAGAGAAGATAGCGATCGCTCTACTCAATGTTTAAATTGTTACGCTACTATCTCTTCTTCTGCCTGGTCTTTTGATTCATCTCTAACTTTAAAATACCAGTAGAGGTTAGCAACAGCCAAATCTGAAGATTGTTGTAAATTGGAAAGGATTAATGCTTTATAACCAACAGATGCTGCTTGCTTAGTAATATATAATTCAGCCTCTTTACGTAGCTTGGGCTGCATCATAAATATAATTTGATCGCACAAAGATAGGAAATGAGACTTGTGTTTTAAATTTTCATATAGTAATTGTTCTGGCGGTGCTGGTAAGGCACTTGTAGTTTCTTTGGCGTTGGTATCTGAGCTACTAAAATCTGAGCTTAGCAACATTTTTGCATCTTCTGGAGATAAAGAACGCCTCCAATCAATGTGATTTTGCCTGGAGTTTAATACAGCTAGATCGTGGTCGTGAATTCGTTGGATTTCAGGGAAGAGAAAATCAAGTTCATCCTCTGATTCACAACAATCAATAATATTGATAGTATCTTGGCGGATTTGGTGTTGTAAGTGGGAGAGGCGATCGCTTACTGCTGCAAACTTATTTTGCACCTGATATGTTGCAATAATTGATTGGTCAATTGCCCAAGCACATTCTAGCCTGCGAAGTTGTCCAGCCGCGCAAGTTTCTTCTAATAAGTGAGGATTAGTGTAGTCTGCTAAAGCCTGAAATAACATTCCTCGTGCAGCATCAATTTCTGCATTTCTGCGGTTGATATCTTGCAACTTCAATGCCATTTGAAAACGGTGAAGCGCTTGAGTAAATAAGCCATAAGCTCGAACTAAAACCAAGCGATGCTGCTCAAACTTTACGTCATGGGCAATTTCCAAAATCATTTGCTTAATTTCTGCCCCTTGATCCTTCAAGGCTTGTTCCAAGTTTATAAACCCGTTTTCTACTCTAACCTCCAGCCTTTCTACCGCCTTTCTTAGTTTCAGCGTTTGATACAAGTTCACTGCTGAAAGCGCTACACCAGCAGCAACACCGACACCAATTACAGCAGTGGTTGCTTGTAGAACTCCTACACTCGTTTGGAGAGCATCGAGCATTCTATAGGTTTTTTGAAACCCCATGTGGGTTTGCATCATTTGTATGCCACCCAATGCAAACTGTGTAGGAGCAACTAATGGTAACAGAGGGTTATTATTAACTACAGCACCAATTGCATGAGCGACGAAGTGTCCAGTAACTCGATCTCTCGCCATGCCAATTGGCACTCCATTGGAATAGACTTGCACATATTTGCCAGCGTCGATAGCAGCCTGAACAGCAGGTGTAAATTGAAATAGCATATTCTGAAAATTATAAGCTTATATATTCGAGCTTAACTAGTCTTTTTCAGTCAAGATAACCGTATTTACTCGGTACTCGTTTGTGTTGAATCCAAGCATACTGGACGACAAGTATAACTGTAGAATTACATACATTATGAATACTTGGCAGGGACTTGAGCGGAGCAAACGCGATCGACAACAACTTGAAGTAGCTTGTAATAATCTTGCTCAAATTATCCAAAACTGTACTAAGCGCGGTGTAATGCCTGAAACTTTAGTAGGAGAAGTAGAAGAAACACTTCAAAAATTAAAGTCTGAAAAATTTCGAGTAGCAATTGTAGGTGAGTTTAGCAAAGGCAAATCAACCTTAATTAATGCCCTGCTAGGTGAAGAAATCCAACCTGTGAGGGCAATTGCTTGTAGCGGTACGATTACAGTTTTGAGATACGGACAGCAAAAACGAGTAGTTTGTCGCTATAAGAATGGACGAGAAGAAGAAATTCCCTTCGAGCAATATCAAGTTAAAGCAGCTATTTCTGAAGAAGCAGCAATTGAGTATCGCAGTGATGAGCTAGGACGTTCTGAAATTGAAGAGATTATTTTTGAACATCCTGATTTAGAATTATGCCGCAATGGTGTTGAAATTGTTGATTCTCCAGGTTTAAATGAACATCCTGATCGTACTGCAATTACCTCAAAGCTTCTAAAAAATACTGATGCAGTTATTTTCTTAACTAGCGCATTACAAGTATTAACGGAAGCAGAACGCCACCTACTGAATGTTGTTTTGAAACCTCAACTAAATGGTGGTAATGAAAATGAACCTGCTAATAATCTTTTTGTAGTAGTCAATTTCATCGATCAACTACGGCGCGAAAAGGATAAGCAGCAAGTACAGCAACTAGTTGAAAAGTTTGTGCAGGGTCAAAATCCCATTATTCACGGTGAAAACCGCATTCATTTTATTTCTGCCCAAGCAGCGCTAGATGCAATTTTGGATGGAATTGAAGATGATTATCTGAAATTATTTGAATTTTTCTGCCAGTCTCTTGAGAAGTTTTTAACAAACGAACGTGGTTTAATCAAACTTCAGCAATCTGTTACAGACATTACGATATTAATTCAGTTGTGTCTATCCGAATTTTATCAAGCTAATAATAAGCTGGATGAAAAAGTAAAAGATTCGGAAGCAGAAAAGCAGAAAATATTAGAGCAAATTGGGGAAGCCAGTGGACGTGATGTGAGAATTAAGGATCTGGCAATCCAACTGGTAGATGAAGCATTCGCTCAAGCTATTGATTCTTTCGAGCAATGGTGTGAGAGCTTAATTGATCGGATGGTAGAAAAAAGTGAATACTGGCATTCAGAGCATTCACACATTTGGAGTCAAGATAAGCTAATCAAAGACTACGCCAATCAATTTATTCGAGATTTCCAAACAGAAATAAACGATTGGGGTAATAGCCAGCTTAAAAATGTAATTTTGAAGCAAAGCATCAAAAAAATCAACCAAGTAATTATTCAAGAATTACAGGGGATTCAAAACAATTTGAAGCTTATCGAACTGCAAACAAATACAAAATTCAGTCAACAGACTAACTTCAATATTAGTGGAATTGAGGGTGATATCACGGGTGCTGGTGGTTTTATGGGTGGTATAGGTGCTGGTGGTGCTTTAGCAGCTGGATTATTCGCTTTTACAGGGATTGGTCTTATCCCAATCATCATAGGCGCTGTAGCAACTGCTATTGCTGGCTCATTTGGACTGGGGTTGTTAGACGTTGATGGGATTCACGACCAAATCAAAGCCAAAGTTCTTGAGCAAGGCTTTGAGAAGTTTAGTGAGTCTATTGACAAAATAGGAAATAGGTTAGAGGAAATTATTATTTCAGCCTTCGATAGCCAAGTTGAAGCAGCTGAAGAAGCTATCAAACATTTTATCTCGTCTTATGAAAAATTGCTCGAACATCAGGAGAAAGCCCAAAAAGAAATAATGGCAGAAAGTAAGGCTGAAAAAGCTTTTATCTATCAAAAATGTCAGGAACTTGAGCAGGTGCAAAAGCGTATTGAAGCAATTTTAAATCAATCTGTTGAATAGCGATCGCTCTACTTCTGCATAACTAATAATATTAAATGCGATCGCCCTTCGGTAATTAAGGTAAGGTGAGGTGCGATCGCACTTCAAGGGTATCGAACAACAATACCCAATGCCAATACAATTTCTTCAAGTGTCGTTTCTTCCACCACACCTACTTTATCAGTGAAACCCTCCAGAGAAACAGAGCGGGTTTGTAAAGGATTGGCAGCAGAAACTTTTGTTAAACCGTTTTGTGGTGTGGGAGTAATTTGCACTAACCAAGCAATGTTAGCAAAAGCTGATTTCCAAGCTGTTATCGGGACAACTAAACGTAGCCTCAATCCTGCTAATCCATCTGCACTGATAACAACTGCTGGGCGTGTTTTCTAAATTTCGCCGCCTCTAGTTGGATTAAACTGAACTCGCCAAATTTCACCCCGCCGAGGCTGGCTATTGCTCATCCGAGATGTCATCATCTATAAACTCATCTGTCCATTCCATACCCTCTGCACCAGGAAGAAAGTATTGAGCTACTGTAGCAACTTGTTGAGCAAGTATTGCATCGCGTTGTTCAACTGGTAGTTTCAAGAAAGCCCTTCGATCAATTGCTTGAAATTCAGATGAATTAGATGTTAGTGCAGGCGAGTGTTGGGTATCCTTGGTAGAAATGAATTCTTGATCCTTACTCATAGTCAACACCTACCGACTATCGGACGTTGATTAGATTTTATCTTTGCTAGTGATGTTCGCAAAGCATATTGTAGCCGATTGGCTAAATTTATCAGATGCGATCGCCTGATAATAAGTATTGGCGCTTTATTTAATTCCACTGATATGAGCCAAATATCCCTCAATTTAATTGCTATTTCTATTTTTGTAATCACATTTTCGACTCTGCTGGAACCATTATTCAACTTGTCGCCAACTATTCCGGCGATCGCCACCTTTAGTTTACTAGGACTTGCTACCCTGGATAATTTCGGCTTCGGGGGTAAGGGAGGTAACTTATTGTTAGATACGCTTGGTAGTTTCTCACCTCAACACCGCGATCGCATTATCCGTCACGAAGCGGGACACTTTTTAGTCGCTCACTTGATGGGAATTCCTGTCACTAGCTATACTCTCAGTGCTTGGGAAGCGCTAAAGCAGAAACAACCAGGACTAGGTGGCGTAAGTTTTGACGATCGGGAATTAGCATCGCAGTTAGAAAAGGGTACTCTCTCAGCCCAAATGTTAGATCGTTATTGCACTGTTTGGATGGCTGGCGGTGTAGCTGAAGACTTAGTTTACGGTAATACTGAAGGCGGAACCGACGATTTACAAAAAATTAGAACTGTCTTGACACCTTTAGGATTTTCTGCTAAAGCCCAAGAGCAAAAGCAAAGATTCGCAGCATTACAAGCTCGTACCTTAATACAAAATAATTGGTCAGCTTATGAAGCTTTAGTTAATACTATGAGACAACGGGCTGATGTATCTGAATGTTGTCGGGCGATTGAACAAGCTGAAGGGCTGGGAGCCTGAAAAGTATAAAGTATGAAGTATGAAGGAGTCAGGAGTCAGGAGTCAGGAGTTCTGCCCCTCTGCCCCTCTGCTCTTTCCCTAGCCCCCAACCCCTAGCCCCTAGCCCCTTTGATCGCACTGCTGCAAAAATCGCGCCGCAATTTCTGGGTGTTCGCCAAAATGTAGATGAATGTAGGAAGCATGAAGGTGAGGCGATCGCCATCCTTCTGAGGTTGTAGATGAGCTTTTATCAGCTCCTCTTGTTTGAAACAATGGCTGTGTGGGCATTATAGACAGGTGTGAGCGATGAAATTCATGTCCCCAAACTATATCCCCAGCTTTCACCAATGGACTATCTTGCAAAGCAGTTGCCTGTCGATAACCTAATGTTAGACGAGAACCCATTACAGCCTCTGTTGCGATCGCTCCCACCATTGACCAGGACTTACTATCAAAGTCTATAATTTGCTCAGACAGATACATTAACCCGCCACACTCTGCCAAGGTCGGCATTCCAGCTTGAATGGCTGCTTGCACAGATGCAATAGCCTGGGTATTTGCTGCCAATTCTGGGGCAAACACTTCGGGGAAGCCACCACCAAAATATAATCCGTGTACGTTTTCGGGTAAACCAGAGTCAACAAGCGGACTCCAAGGAACTAATTCAGCCCCCAGTTGTTGCAACAAATCCAAATTGTCTTGGTAGTAGAAACTAAAAGCGCGATCAAGAGCAATTGCCAAACGGAGGGGTGAGGAGTGAATTTGTAGGGGCAGGTTTTTCTGAGTTATCTGTGTGATTACAGGTATGTCTGGTAAACCCGCCCGTACAGAGTGTGAATTTGTAGGGGCGGGTTTTTCTGAGTTATCTGTGTGATTACAGGTATGTCTGGTAAACCCGCCCGTACACAGTTGTGAATATCCCTTGTCTTCTGTCTTCAAAAGTGGTAATAAGCGTTCCCAGTCAAAGCACGTATCACCTAAAGTCGCTAGCTGATCTATTAATGTATCCAGTTGACTCAGTTCGGCTGTGGGTACTAAACCGAGATGGCGATCGGGAATTGTGATATTATCAGATCGTCGCAAGACTCCCACAATAGGGATTTGCAATGGTTCTAAAGCATCCTTGAGTAATTGCAGATGGCGATCGCTTCCTACTCGATTTAGCACCACGTGGGCTATTTTTACGTTGGGATCGAATGAGCGATAACCGTGTGCGATCGCTGCTACAGATCCAGATAACCGACTACAATCAATTACTAAGACTACAGGTAAATTAAGTAACCTAGCAATGTGAGCCGTACTGGCAAAATCAGTCATTTGATCTTGTTCGACAAATGACGAAATGCCATCAAATAGCCCCATAACCCCTTCTACCAGGGCATATTCACTCACCTGGGTATGACGAGCGAAACATTGCTGAACATAAGCCTGGGAGGTTAACACTGGGTCTAAATTCCGACAAGCACGTCCAGTGACGTACTGATGAAACATCGGATCAATATAATCTGGACCCACCTTAAAAGATTGCACCTGCAAACAGCGACGGCGCAAAGAAGCTAACAGGGTGAGCGTCACAGTTGTTTTGCCCACCTGGCTACGTTCTCCAGCAATTACTAATGTCATAGCCACAGATGGTAATTGGTAATTGGTAGGGGCGCTCTTTAAATCAAGTAGGGGCGCACTTTAAATGAGTTATCTTGCGCCTCACAAGTATGTCTGATAAACCCGCGCGTACGGTAGTTGGTGAAAGGTTAAATCAATTACCCATTACCCATTAGCTAATTTGAGCATTCCAGCTGTAACGGCAAGGCTTTCTTCATATAGCACATCGCGCCCCCAGCGTTGTAGTTGCTGTGAGAGTAATTCTTCTGCACTTTGATCGGAAAGAGAGCTTACTTGCACAAAGCGACAATTTTGAGCGCCGCCACCTAGTTCCATTCGCATACAACCAGTTGTTTCAGAACACAGAACTGTACAACAGTCTGCCTCTTGATTGGTCGAGTTCAAGCGCAGAGCAATTAAATCGCCTGGAATATCGCCTGAATTAGCTGTGGGAACTCCAGCTACTTCTGCTTCTACTTGCCGCCCGTCTGAGGTAACAAAGTGGATGCACTTGATGTTATAATCCCCCTCTTCCTGTTGATAGCCAGAAGGATGCCAATTTAACCGACTTGCCAACCACCCCAAAAACATCAGTGCTTGTGATGGATTGCCTTTTTCGTAATCTATCGTTACTCTGTCAACTTCCTTAAGAGCTGCTCGACGCTGAGGAGGATCGAAAGCTTCAGCAGTCAACTCTTGCCATGCTGCCAATCGACTCCAGTTTAAGTCATTTACTGGTACACCCGCTTCTATGAGTTCTTGAATATTCAGCAAATTTTGTTCTACTTGAGTAAAGCCGCTAGAATCAAAGATTACAGAATTGCAAACTGCTGATAGTCGCTTGAATATCCCATTGTTGGGATCGGGCGTTGCTTTCCACCAGAGAAACTTCGGCAAATCGCCAATTAATAACGCTGGAACCATGCCCCCCACTCTTTCCAAGGCTTCAACAGTTCCCGTGAGGGTGATGTACTCGCAGCATACAAGTGTAGTTGACGACTGCTTTTGAATAGGGCAATAAGCAGATACTTGTGCCTTTACGCCTTCGTCATCCCCAGTTACTGGACACAGGGCAATAATGCGGCAAGGGTTGCGACTAGCGATCGCATCGGCAATTGTTGGGCTTTTCGTATCCAAAGCATAAGACAAACTTGCCGTGCCGTCTACACTCGTAGCACCACGACGTTTAACAAGTTCTTCCCGTAGAAGGTCAAGCAATTGGGGGGTTGGCTTCCCAGTTGTCTCTAATCCATAAGCTTTCTGTGCTTCTCGCACAGCAGTGGCGGTGCGCGGTCCTGGAATACCATCTATTGGACCACTGTAAAATCCCAAAGCTGCTAACAGGTGTTGAGTTTGTTCTGGTTCGTAAACGAGCAAACTAAAGGTTTTTGCCCGTGTTGCGGCGGGTATTCCCCCATTATCGCCTGCTAGTCCGTAACTTTGCCAAATCTGATTAAGTTCCGCTTCAATTTCACCGACTGAAATATCCTTGGGAGCCTGAAGCGAAAAAATTGGAGGAGATTGAGTAGCCATAAAAAAAGTGTGAAATAGGAAGTTTAAAGTATGAAGTAGGAAGTATAAAGTATGAAGTAGGAAATTTAATGTTTATTCTTTACACTTCATCCCTTATCCTTCTTCATTTTTACAGTCTGCGCCAGCGACGACCATCTCGTTCGATCAGAAGTTCCGCTTCCGCAGGTTCCCAAGTGCCAGCTTCATATTGTGGAATCGATGCAGGATCTGTTGGTGCATCCCAAACGCTCAGTGCTGGAGTCACCACCTGCCAAGCTGCTTCTACCTCATCTGCTCGTGTAAACAAGGTTTGGTCGCCTATCATACAATCGATCAACAGGCGATCGTAAGAATCCGCAGATCCTATCCCAAAAGCAGATCCGTAACTAAAGTCCATTTCTACCGAACGACTGCGTAGTTCTGGTCCTGGCATCTTCACTTCAAACCGCAGCGAAATTCCTTCATTCGGCTGAATTCGCATTGCTAAAATATTAGCATTTGCCTGTTTGGTAGCTGATTGAAAGATCAGATACGGCACTTCACGGAAGTGGATCGATATTTCACTCACTTTTTTCGGCAGGCGTTTACCAGTACGTAGATAAAAAGGTACACCTTGCCAACGCCAGTTATCGATCGCAAACTTCATCGCTACATAAGTCGGTGTAGTCGAGTTGGGATTAACTCCAGGTTCCTCCCGATACCCAGGCACACGTTTACCTTTCATCCAGCCAGCACTATATTGACCGCGCACTGCCGACCGCTCTAGGTTTTGCAAATCTGCCAAATGAGTAGCTTGCAGTACTTTCAGTTTTTCTGTGCGGATGCTATCGGCATCTAAAGCGTTGGGTGGTTCCATCGCGGTGAAGCAAAAAATTTGCATCAGGTGATTTTGCAACATATCCCGCAATGCACCAGAGGATTCATAGTATCCTGCTCTGTCTTCTACGCCTACTGTCTCTCCTACAGTGAGCTGAACATGATCGACAAATTGGCGATTCCACAATGGTTCAAAAATCGCATTGGCAAAACGAAATACCAATAAATTTTGTACAGTTTCTTTACCGAGATAGTGGTCAATGCGGTATACTTGTTCTTCTTTGCAAACTTGCTGTACTACTCGGTTAAGACTTCGCGCCGAAGCCAAGTCTCGCCCAAAGGGTTTTTCAATTACCAGCCGAGTCTTGGTTGGATCGGCTAGCATCTGCGCCCGTCCTAATTGCTCGATCGCTTCTGGAAAGAATTTCGGGGCGACAGACAGGTAAAACACGCGATTGCCCCGCGTTCCTCGTTTGTCGTCCAATTCTGCCAAGAAGTCTTTTAATTTCTGGTAGCTTTCTGGATTGTCCATATCTCCAGAGCAATAGAAAAGACCTTGTGAAAAGTCTTGCCATAATTCCTCAGCACCAATACCGTCGGAAAACTGCTCTATCCCCTCACGCATCTGTTCCCGAAAGTAGTCGTCACTCCAGTCTCTGCGTGCTACTCCCACAATAGTGGTTTCTGGTGGAATACGGCGTTCTCGTCTGAGTTTGTAAAGTGCTGGTACTAATTTGCGCTGGGTTAGATCCCCTGATGCACCAAAGATCACCAAAATTTGAGGATCAGGAGTTTTTTGTTGTTGCAGCCCTACACGCAAGGGATTTTCTAGCAGCGTGACCATATTAGTGGTTAGTGGTTAGTGGTTAGTGGCGAAGCTAGAGGCTAGAGGCTAGAGGCTAGAGGCTAGAGGCTAGAGGAAAGCTGGGGGAGCTGAGGGAGATGAGGGGTTTGTTTATACCATATCCTTGCTTTCAAGTCAAGAAAGTTGAATGCACTTTCTCCCTCAGCCTCCTCAGCCTCCTCAGCCTCCTCAGCTCTCCTAGACGGGTGACAACTGATTTATCTTCTCTTCCAAGGAGTTCATCAGCGACTGGAAGGGTTGAACAAACTTGTCAATTCCTTCCACGAGTAATTCATCCATTACTTGATCTAAGTTGATGTTGATGTCTGGATCTTTGAGGTTTTCGAGCAATGTATATGCTTCTTCCACGCCAGTTTCAACACGATTGTCAGGATCGCAGTGATCGGCGCAAGCCTCAATTGTGCTAGGTGGTAGGGTATTAACAGTGTCGGGTCCTACTAGCTCATCGACATACATCACGTCGCTGTAGTTAGGATCTTTGGTGCTGGTGCTTGCCCACAGTAGCCGCTGTACATTTGCGTCTTTGGCTGACAAAGCTTTCCAGCGATCGCTTTGGATAATTTCTTTGTATTTTTGGTAAGCTACTTTAGCATTGGCGATCGCTACTTTGCCTTTAACCGCTCTCAGCTTTGCTTCAAAGGCAATATCATCAGTACCCTTTTTGAGTTTTTCATCAATCAGCTTATCAATTTTGATGTCAATTCGGCTGAGGAAGAAACTTGCTACTGACGAGATTTTGCTGATGTCCTCACCTTTAGCCACCCGCTTTTCCAATCCTCGAATATAAGTCCAGGCGGTTTCAACGTAGCTTGAGACAGCAAACAGCAGGGTGACATTTACATTGATACCTTCTGAGATTACTTGCTCAACCGCAGGTAAACCCTCATTAGTACCAGGTATCTTGATCATTACGTTTTCTTTACCAATTTCTTGGTAATAACGGCGGGCTTCCTTGATCGTTGCTTCGGTATCATGAGCGATCGTTGGTGGTACTTCGATACTCACGTAACCATCTAATCCACCAGACGAGTCATATATGGGGCGTAAGATATCACACGCATGGCGAATATCTTCAAAAATCAAGGATTCGTAAATTTTATCAACTGGTAATCCAGCCCGTACCCCAGCTTCGATATCTGCGTCATACATGGCGTTACCCATCATCGCCTTTTCAAAAATTGCTGGGTTGGTGGTAATTCCACAAATCCCCCCATTCTCAACCAAGCCTTTAAGTTCACCCGATTGGATTAAATCACGAGTCAAATTATCCATCCAGATACTTTGACCGAATTGCTTGATTTCGATTAAATGGTTGTTTGGTTTAGTTGCTTGATCTGTCATCTTCTAAACTCCTATCAGTTATATTTGCCTTTCTGCATTATGGTCTTACCCTAGCCCCTAGCCCCTAACCCCTAGCCCCTTATTGAGGTACACGCGATCGCTCAATTAAGCTACGCTCATCTTGTGCTTTGATCTGTTTTTGAATGAAAGACTCGACCAAAGCCACATCGTCTTTACTACCAATAATCAACGGTGTGCGCTGATGTAGCTTTTCTGGCACTACATCCAAAATTTCCCCACTTCCTGTACTTGCTCTTCCTCCTGCTTGTTCAATTAGGAAAGCTAGAGGTGCAGTTTCATACAGCAAGCGTAATTTACCTTCTGGTTTCTTAACTGTGCCTGGGTACAGAAACACACCACCTTGAACCAAAATGCGATGGATATCGCTCACCATTGCTCCACTATAGCGAGCGGTATATCCTTCTGTACGATGAACATAGCGGATATATTCACGGATTGATTCATCCCATTGCCAGAAATTTCCCTCATTAACGCTATAAATTGCTCCGTGATTGGGAATTTGAATGTTTTCGTCTGAAAGGATAAACTCTCCTAAGCTGGGATCGAGCGTAAACGAATGAACTCCCTTGCCAATCGAATAGACTAGCATTGTGCTGGGACCATAAAGGATATAACCAGCGGCGATTTGTTTACGTCCACTTTGCAAAATATCCTGGGCTGTTCCGTCGGGATCGTTTCCTTGTTGTTGTCTAATCGCAAAGATCGAACCTAAACTGAGATTAATATCCGTGTTGGAAGAGCCATCAATCGGGTCATATAACAGAGTGTAGCGACCAATTGGGCAGTTTTCGGGAATGTAGTATGGTTTTTCCATTTCCTCGGAAGCCAAGCGACAGACAAGACCGCTTTGCTTGAATACTGAGATAAAAACATCATTGGCATAGACATCCATTTTTTTGACGGATTCGCCTTGCACATTCACGCTACCAGTAAATCCAAGCACACCTTCCATTAAACCCGCACGGCTGAGGCGACGGGCAATCAGTTTGCCAGCCAAAGCAATGCGATTCATCAAGGCACTTAAATCTTGGGCATCTGCTGAGAAACTCTGAAGTTGCTGTAGGACGTGACGGGATAGAGTTGTGCAATCATGCTCCAGGGCATTGTCATTATCTAGTATTTGTTGCACATCGTCAGCCATTGTTTTCGTCCTTCCTTTAGAGTGGAACGGTTGGCACGGGATTGGCAATTGTGCTTAATACCCGCTTCTGCTTTCTATCTTAGAAACCCAATTAGTTTATGAAATCTGACTTTAGGCGAACTACAGAAATTATTACAAGATTGGCGTGGTTAGAAAGGAAGTAATACAGTAGATATCCTTGCTAAACGTGAACTTTAATGCTATTATACTCTTCTTTGCTAAGATGACGAGGAGCGATCGCACCTGTCGGCGGCAACTCTATAGCTGCTAACAAGTGTCAAACAAACAAGTTCGCTTCGGAATAATCAATAATTGACAATTGATTAGTTACCACAGCTTTGTTTATTTTTGCAACAAAGTACTGGGTGAAACAAGAGTTAAGATAAGCTGTAACTGGTCAAAGCCTTTCGCTATGCAACTTTATTAGGTAAAGGGGAAAGGGGCAAGGGAAAGAATAATCAATTATCAATTGATTATTGATTATTGCTCCGTAAAGCCCCTGAAGTTCCCTGAAGCTTTTCTTAGTCAAGGCTGTGGTGGGCGAAAGTTACTCTGCATATCTCCTTTGCCCACCACCACCGCGCCGAAAGTTGTTGTTTTCTTCGCGTGGCTTGGCTTTATTGACTCTGAGCTGTCGCCCCATCCACTCAGCTCCATCTAATTCTGTAATTGCCGCCTCTTCTTGGGCATCCTCCATCATATCAACAAAGGCAAAACCCCGCATTCGCCCCGATTCTCTATCCATCGGTAAGACAATTCGTTTAATTGTGCCGTAATCTGTAAACACTTCTCTCAAGTCTTCTTCAGTAGCACGGTAAGAAAGGTTTCCAACGTAGATAGTCATATCGATCACGCAAGTCTGAACGAAAAGCATAAGTTCAGATCTAGATACAGACTACCAAGTTTGCAAACAAGAGCAAATTTTCGTCTGATTGACCAGTAATGAAGTTTAAAGGTTGACAACCACACAGGCAGCAGCTTCTAAAACTTAACCAGTAACAGGACTGAACTTACGCTTACCGTCTTATCATACCCCATCGGCTGGGTAGGTATTAGTCGCCTGTATTACAAATACTCTAAACGATTAGCCAGTAGCGATTAGCGAGTAGCTGTAACTGGTAGTTGGTAGTTGGTAATAGCTAACAGCGCACCTGCTAACCGCTGACAGCTTAATCAATTGAAATCGTTTGAGGTCCAGCAGTTTTACCGTTGTGCGCCCCACTTGTCGAAGTAGTGTAGCTAGTCGAAGTCCTTTGCCCGTCGAGCCAGCTTTTCACAGGATCATCAGCTAGGCTGAGTCTCAGTACGCCAGAGACAAAGCCTCCTAAGAATGAAACGGGGTGCTGTGTCAATTCTTTGAAGAGCGGAGTCAATTCATCAAGAAACATATAGAGTATCCTATGCCTTTGTATTCATTGTCTGTCGGAATTCTAGCGTGTGAATAGAGTAGTTAGGGAGTAGGGGCGTTTAAGAGGGACTAGGGGCTAGGGGCAAAGGGGCTAGGGAAAGAGGGACAACCCGACAAGGGGACAAGGGGAAACTACATCAATTCTCCCCCCTCCTGTTCTAGTTCCTCTAGCCCCTAGTTCCTTTGCCCCTAGCCTCTCTATTTTGATTGGGGATTTTGTTCGGGCATGATGCATTTGTCAGAGTCGCAACCGGATGGACCTGCTTCGGTTAATTCATCTAAATCATAGCGATTTAGTGCTGCCTGAAAATCAGCGGTTTTGCGTTGCTTTTCTACTTGTATGAGCAACTGCTCATACAATTGTTTTGTGATTGGCTCGAAAGGTAAGCGGGGAAAACTTTGATGAGCATCAAATCGTGCCAAAAGTGCAGCTGAAATATAACCTTCATCATCTTGGATAGTTTGATAAATTCTTTCGCCCAAAGCTTCTACTTCGTTTTCTCGTAGCTCAATTGTGGCTGAGGTGTTATGGGTGACGTAGAATTTTTGCACCTGCATATAAAAATCCATCTGTGCCAAGGCGCTAAACTTGCTGATATCAATTTCATCAGCACCTGGTAAGTCAGCCCAAGGAACAGCAACAGGGATTTCTACTAACCATTCTGTACAACGCGAGTCAAAGGGATCGTTTAACAGATTTCCGTTTTTATCTTTATCAGATTGAGAAGGAACAACGTTGTATCCATAGTCAATGCAAGCTAGTGCTACGGGGTCATTTTTGCGAAATGTGATGCGTCTAATGAAACGTTGCGCTTTGGGAGGATGCCAACCTGGAGATGCACCAGTAAGTAGGGATTTAGTGCCACTTGGTTGGACAGTGGTGCAGCGATTTGGACGTTTTATGTTGTGGCGATCGCAATAATCCCATACTACTTGCTGCACAATTTCTTTCCAGCGACTTAAATATTCCTGTTCTTGCTGTTTAAATGCTCTTCCTTCTGGCGTTTCTGGTCTTCCAGCCTCCCACCATTGCAACCATTTTACTCCCAAAGCATGAACAAAAAAGTCAAATAAACCTGTAAAAGATACGCCGACAATTGGGTCTAATTCCCGTGATTTTTGGTAACGTTCTTCTCCAAATTTATGATTCAACAAAGATGCAACAGATAGCGCTCCAGCCCTAAAAGCTTCCTCTTGTTCTTTATAGTTTTTCGGGTCAATTTGATTGAGGTGAATCTCCGAAAGATTGCAGTGGAAATTAGCACCAATTATTTCACCGCAAGGATTCAAGCCATATCTTGAAAGTCTATGTTCTATTTCTTCATTTGATATTTTAGGAAAGTTATTCTGCACCCAAAAACGAGCTTTTTCTTTTGATGTTGCGTAAGTGAGGATAAACTCTTCCTTGAGTTCGGAACTATTCAAAATATCTGCATTAGCACGGGCGATGGCTTCACCAGCCCATTGAATAGCACCTTCGCCAGAATAATATTGCGTGCGAACTGCTTCAATACA
The DNA here is from genome assembly GCA_964248365.1 of uncultured Chroococcidiopsis sp. GTDB lineage: Bacteria > Cyanobacteriota > Cyanobacteriia > Cyanobacteriales > Chroococcidiopsidaceae > Chroococcidiopsis. The sequence goes on from CAXTYC010000028.1 coordinate 21,753, forward strand.
TTCTTCTAAACTAGGTTTGTGGTGAAATACTCTTGTATGGTTTGCCATCCTAAGCGCATCTCTTTGGGGATCTATGCGCCAGTTACCATTTTCATCTTGTTGCCAAAGATTACTTTTAGCTTGGGCAAATAGCTCATCTTCACTGGTACTTTGACGCATACCAGCGCTGTTGTGGACGAGTAAACCATCAGCAATAAATTCGTGGTTGCCTTCAACTTCAATATCAAAAGTTTCAGCTTGACCAGCTGGTGCAATGAATTGTACTTCCATTGGTAGCCAATGAGGATTAACGGCATCTTCCACAATCAGCGCGTCCCAATTAGCATCTCTATACTTTTGATTGTTTTTGGACGGATGAATTAAATCCGACGGAAATTTCTTTACAGATGGTCGCCAACCTGCAACAGCAGCTTCTTGGACAAACTGATACGGTAGGGAAAGTCCGTTTTTCTTCCCAGTTTTTAATCTAAATCCATCATGAACAGCAAACTGATTAATTAGCGCCACTGCTAGGGCTTGTGACTGTAAACCACGAATGTGGAGCCAGTGACAACCTTCATAAACCAAATCCCGTCCTACAAGGGTTTTGGAGGAGCGCTCATGCACTCTAGTAGCGATCCCCAAAGATAGGGCTAGGCGCTGCACATCTCGCAAGAATTCCAATTTATTCGAGTTAAGCAGTACATTACGGGAAGGAGTGCCGTCTGCGTCACTTAGTCCTGCTAAAAATGCTGCTCGAATCTCACGAGAACCGCGCCAAACAAATTCAGGAATTACTGGTGTTCCCCACGCTTGTTTATACTGACCTAGTTCCAGCGCTAACTCCTTGCGGTAAATAAGGATATGAGCATAAGTTTCTTGAATATGCACTGCAGGGTTGTGACCCAAACTCGTCAAGATTCTTAAAATTTTTTGTCCTAGCCCACCATGTAGGCGGTTGGTTGAAATAGCAAAGCTTACACTACCTCCGCCGCCATTGCGTTTTGTTGACTGGATATCTGCATGACCATCACCAAGGAAAAATCCAACCAGCCAAGCGTAATCTGTTGTAGAACAAGGTAAGCCTTTGGTATGAGGTACGCAAATCAGGCGATCGCCCTTTTGGAGTTCACAAGAGCGCTTCCATTTATATGAGCGCAACCCATCATACACAGCTACACGGTGGTTAGCTGTACAGCGGATTGAAGCAGCAGTAGTTCGGATTTCGAGAACATCTTGAACGCCCTGAATAAATTTGTTTAATACAGGGCGGTACTCGCCCGATGAAGTTAAAACCAAATCTCCAACTTGGATGTCTTGTATCGGCAGCATACCGTGAGCGGCACAAACCCTTGTCCCGTAAGCAATACAGCGGCGGACGTTCCCAGCAACTACAACAACAGCAGCTTCATCAATTAACAGACAACATTCCACAGAATTGAGTTGTCTACCTACAGCTTTATTCAGAATAGTTGCACAACGAGTATACAGTTCTGGTAATTTAACTGGGTTGGCAACGCCGCCAAATCCTTTGAGTTTTTCCCCAACTGGACGCACATCGCCCAAATCGATTTGAACAGTTACTTCTTTTGAAAATCGCTCATCTGTAGATAGTTCTAGTAAAGTTTGATAAGACTTTACCCAACCTCGGCGACTATCTCCAACGCGGATTTTGACTGTATTACCTTCGATATTGATGCTGGTTTGTTCTTGCCGTTTACTCGCTTTCGTAGTGCCAATTTCACCTACAACAATAACATTGAGGTGATTACGAATTGGTGGCAGAGAGTTGATGTATTGTGGTTCGAGGAGTGCACCTGTACCACAGCCCATCATTGCTAAATCCATCATCAAGCCAAAGGCTCGCCAGTCCACTACATTGGTCGAGGTACAATTGTATGCCCCAGAATAGTTTTCAGGCAGATCGATCCAATCGGTTCCGCCCACCCATAGCCATCGTCCGCTGGGTAGAGATTTCAGCTCGTGCTGCATTTTTTCTATGATGGCGGCTTCAGAGGGTGTAAGGAAGCCTAACTCGATTAATCCTCGCAAGGTGCGATCGCACACTTCTTCCCAAGTCTCACGCCGTCCTGATATCCTACGGCTGTAAGTCCTATAAAATACTGGGTTAGCTGCTGGGGCTGTCTGGGGAAACTGAACTGTTTGGCGTACCCGCTCTAAATCTCGCACCATAGAAAAAGTCTTGTTATTTAAAGACAGATTAAGAATATAAGCCCTGCTCTTAAATAGATCAAGACTGCCCAAATTACATATATAGTGGTAAAGGGTGCAAATTTAATAAATCTGCCCTAGCTATAGGGGGTATACTAGTTCAACTTAATTGATGCCGGAACTGACGGATACTCAAACTCATCAGCACGGCGGCGAAAATGAGTAAAATCACTACCTGATGCCAGAGCGTCTCTATACCAACTCCTTTGAGCAAAACTCCGCGACAGACTTCGATAAAATAGCGCATGGGATCAAGATAAGTCAACCATTGCATGAAGGTTGGCATAGAGGTAATTGGAGTAGTAGCTCCAGACAATAGAACTAAAGGTGGATTGACAAAAAAAGCTGTTAATTGAGTCTGCTGTTCGCTTTTTGAATAGGTAGCAATGAGAATGCCGATGCTGATACCCACCCAGAAGTAAAGTATGGCAATAATCAGGAACACCAGTAAATTACCCCGCAGCGGTACACTAAACACTAGTCTTGCTAAAACAAGAGCGATTAAGACATCACTTGTAAGCAATACTAGTAATGGACAGACCTTTGCAAGGATCACCTCTGTATTTGAGGCTGGAGTCATAATCAACTGCTCGATAGTTCCCGCTTCTTTTTCCCGTACTACCAATGAAGCAGCTGCTTGAGAACCGATTACCGTCAGCACCACTCCAATTAGACCTGAGACAATAAACCAAGAGGTTTCCAGCCCAGGATTATATAACACTGATGTCTGAACCTGCACCCTTCGCTTTACAGTTGGCGCAAGGCGGGTATTGAGTTGACGCAAGTTGTAATCGTTGACTAATTGACTGACATAGCTCGAAGCAATTCTTGCTGTATTGGCATCTACAGCATCGTACAGAGCCTGCACCGAAGCTGTGCGCCTGCGGGCAATGTCATTATCGAATTCTGGTGGAATCGTAATCCCGACTGTCAGCTTACCCGTAGCTAAATCAGCAGCCATATCTTCTTGGTCGCTATAGTACCGACTAACCACAAAAGCATCAGTCTGTTGGAATATTTCAATAAACTCACGCGCAGCCCTGCTATTGCCACCGTCAGTGATGCCAACCTTCAAGTCTTGAAAATCAGGACTCAGAGCAAAGCCAAATACAATTAAAAAGACAGTGGGTGGAACCAACAATTGAATTACTAGCTGACGATTACGAAATATCTGAGCAAATTCTTTTTTAAATAATGCCCAAAAGCGACTGCCCAAAATTGTGTCTATTAGTTGAGTAAACATTAGGATCTCACTTGATGAGTGGCAAGAGGTTACAGGAAGCGCGAGGAAATTAGATATATAACTTGAGTAAATGAGGCTCCGTCTCTATTTTTGGTGACAAGGCTAAGCCTTGCCTTTGAGGGTTAGGAGGCAAGAGCCTCCTGGCAATCTTGGCAGATGCAAGATATGAGTAAATCCAAGGCTCCAAAATCGCTTGACGAGTGGCAAGAGGTTAGAGGAAGCGCGAGGAAATTAGATATATAACTTGAGTTATTAGGAGCAAAAGGAGACAATTACGAATTACGAACTAACTTGCATTTTTTGCAATTTGCGCCAAGCTAGGAAGAAAAAGAAACTTGTTAGTAGTGTCAAAGCCAGCATTTGAAACCAGACTCCCAACCAACCCACACCGCGAACATAGGTATCGCGTGTCAACTCAATGTAGTACCTAGCTGGGATAATATTGGAAATCCAACGAATAGCAACGGGAATATTAGCTATTGGGTAGACGAAGCCGGATAACTGGAGTGATAACAAAAAGGCGGTGAAGGAAACTGCTTGGATTGCAGCACTCTGAATTTTGGTATTGCTGCCGATAAAGATGCCCCAAAATACACCACAAGCAATGTAAAGAGCCGAACCCAAAATCATGGGAGTGGGATCGCCTGCAAACCATAAACCGAAGAACAGCCATGCCTCTAGATTCACTAACAACACTTCTGCCATGCCCACTAGCCAGAAGGCAGCTGCTAACCCTAGCAAGTATTCAGTGCCTGAAAGGCTAGAGGCGTAAACCTGGATGATGGTTCCCTGTTCATGCTCTTTGGCTACAGCTAAGCTAGCAAGAAGAGGGGGAAATAAAGTGACAGTAAGCGCTAAAGCCCCAGGGCCAATGTATCTCAAGGTATCTAAGCCAGGATTATACCATAGGCGCGATTGGAGGCTTACGGGAAGCGTCTTATTGCCTTGCAAATTTTCCACAAATGTGTTATTGGTTGCTTTGGCATAGCCTCGGACAATGTTGGCAGTGTTGGCATCAGTGCCATCTACTAAGATTTGTACTTGGGCGACACGTCCTAGTCGCTGTAAGTCGCGTGAAAACTCTGGCGGGATAATCAATCCGGCTGAGATACTACCGCGATCTAGTAGTCGAGGTACATCCACTGTCGCACCTTGAGCAACTATTTTAAACTTGTTGGTGCGTTCAAACGTGGCAATATACTCGCGGCTAGTAGGTGTGCGATCTAGATCCTGAATGGCAAAGTTAATTTTGTTGACTTCTAGCGAGACGGCAAAGCCAAACAGCAGTAGAAGAATTAATGGCAACCCTAATGCTAGGGTTAGGGTAAGGCGATCGCGCCCTAGTTGTGTTAGTTCTTTGATCGTCTGGGCAAAGATACGTTTTGGTCGCATACTGATTTGAGTTTTTAGATTTATGTCGCGCCTCGACGCAAAGGCGCTAAGGAAGGAAGGGAAGGAAGAGGGGGTTTAATTGGTTGGTATGTCTAAGCCACGTTGCCGCGCTTGCTCTACTACACTGATAAATACGTCTTCAAGTGAAAATTCAATTTCTCTGTGGCTTTTAACTGTTATGCCAGCCGCTTGAAGCCAGGTTTGGATGGCGGGAATTTGGATACGTGGATCTTCTAAAATGGTGTGCAGGCGAGAACCGAAGATGGAGACTCGCCAAGGAGCGAATTTTTCTTTAAGAAGATCGGATGCTTTTTGTAGTGGGCTACACTCCCATTCCACTAATTGCCCAGGTTGCTCATCTTTGACTGATCGCGGTGTTCCTTGCGCCACGAGTTCTCCTGCTACCATAAATCCTAAGCGGTGACACTGTTCGGCTTCTTCTAGGTAGTGTGTAGTCACTAGAATAGCCATACCTTCACGGGCGAAATAATTTATCCAGCGCCAAAATTCTCTTCTTGCTAGAGGATCAACGCCGGATGTTGGTTCGTCTAGAAACACGACTTTCGGCTCGTGCATCACTGCTGCACCAAAAGCTACTCGCTGCTTCCATCCTCCTGGTAAGTCACCAGTCAGCCTATCTTCTTGACCTATTAAATCACTCATTTGGAGTACCCAGTTTTTCTTCGCTCGTCGATAACGACGAGGTATGCCATAAACGCCGCAGTAAAACTCTAGGTTTTGTCCAATTGTTAGATCATCATAGAGGGTGAATTTTTGCGACATATAGCCGATTTTCTGTCGCACTTTTGCACTACGTAATTGCCCTGTTTCCCCTGCCAAGCTTAATTTACCGGAACTGATTGGTAGTAAACCACAGAGCATTTTAATTGTGGTTGTCTTCCCAGCACCATTTGCTCCCAAAAGACCAAATACTTCACCATATTTAATGTCTAAATTAATATCTTTGACGGCGTGAAAATTACCAAAAACTTTATTTAAGTTTTGCGCCCCGATCGCTGTTTGGGTAGATTGTTCCTCGTTATAAATTCGCGGAAAATTAGCCGCCTTACTATCACCCTTGAGTTCCCGCAACCGAGCAACAAAGGTGTTTTCAAGAGTTGGGGTATCGGTGGTAATGTGTTCAATTGGAATTTGTTGCTGCTGCAAGATGCACTCAATGCGATCGCCTGTTTCTTTGGGTTGTGGTGTCAACACATCCAAGCGATCGCCAAAGCGTTGCACGTCAGAGACTACATCCTGCAAATCAGCATTACTTTTGAGGATGTCTCCAGCTCGATCTAACTGTGCTACAGGTAGATAAACTTCTAACCTTTGCACCCCCAAACTAGCTTTCACTTGCGCTGGTGTGTCACACTGTTGGATTTTGCCGTCATACATCAAAGCAATCCGCGAACAGCGCTCTGCTTCGTCTAGGTAAGGGGTAGCGACTACCCCAGTCATGCCTTCCGCTGTCAGTTGTGCCAAAATGTCCCAAAACTCCCGCCGCGATACCGGATCTACACCTGTAGTTGGCTCATCTAACAGCAAGATTTGCGGTTGATGAATTAGACAACAGCACAAAGCAAGTTTCTGCTTCATTCCCCCTGAAAGTTTTCCGGCTAGACGGTCTTTAAATTGTGCTAAATCTAGTAATTTGAGGTAGCGATCGCTACGAGTTCTAAACGCCCCCTCACTTACTTCGCGCAAACCTGCTGCATAGCGCAAATTTTCCCAAATGCTCATATCTAGGTAAAGACTGAAGCGCTGGGTAAGGTAGCCAAGAAAGGGGCGCACATCGAGGGGACTCGCGCCCAGAACTTGGACAATGCCAGCTTTTTGAGGCATTACACCGGAAAGAATCTGAAATGTTGTAGTTTTTCCGGCTCCATCTGGTCCAATTAGTCCAAAAATCTCACCTTGATAAATATCTAAGTTAATTCCGGCTACGGCTTCAAGATTTTGCTTACCGTAGGAGTGCCGCAGATCCCGGATAGAAATTACGGGTGCTTGGGGGCGCTCGGTTTTATTAGCTACCAGTTGAGTTGCGGTCATAGGAGGGGTTAGAGGCGCTTAGGCTAGAGGTTAAGGGCTAGAGGCTAGAGGCTAGAGGCTAGAGGAAGCGCGAGGATTTTGGATTGAAATTTCTCCTGTGCCCCCCTCTTCCCCCCTTGCCCCTGCTCCCCTGAAAAGAGAATTCTGCCATCAGCTGGCATTCCTGGTTTTGCAAAGCCCTGCGGATTTTTCAGCGTGAGTTCGACACCAAATACCTGAGTTACTCGATCTTTCTTGAAATAGATGTTTTCTGGGGTGAAGCTAGCTTTAGGATCTACCCGCGTGACTGTTGCTTGTAGTGGGCGATCGGGAAATGTATCTAAATAAACTTTTCCTGGCTGACCGACTCTAACCATCCCGATTTCTCCTTCTGGAATGAAGCCACGCAGGTATAGATGATCGAGATTCACTAGTGTCAATAAAGGCGCACCAGCTGCTATCACTTCGCCTGGTTCTGCATCCCGCGTGATGACGTTCCCGCTCATTGGGCTATTAATCACCAAATAATTCAAATTCGCCTGAATTTCTGCCTGCGTCGCTTTGGCATCGTCTACTTCCTGTCTAGACACCGAGACATCTGTACGGGCTTGGGCAATCTGTTTCTGGATTTGCAGCGCCGCTGCTGCGCGAATTGGTGTATTGCTTAGGGTAGACAAGGCTTGAGTTAGAGTTCCCGTTGCTGATTGCACTTGCTGGCGAGCAGCTACAACTCTGGCGTTGGCAGCGTCTGCCCCAGCGTCATCGCGATCGCGTTGCTGGGCTGACACAACTCCTTGAGCAAATAAATCTCTCGTCCGGCGTTGGTTTGCTTGCGCTAGCTTCAAATCTGCCTGGGCTTCAACTAACTGGGCGCGAGCGGCAGCCAAAGCATTTTTTGCCTGCTCGACTCGCCCCTGACTGTCTTGCTTTGCTTGCTGTGTGGTTAGATTAGCTTGCTCTAGCTGCGCTTGTAGTACGGGCAACTGTTGACGCGCCTTCTGCAACCGCTCTTGTGCTGCACGTACCCTGGCGGCAGCCCCCCGTAATTGAGCGCGTAAGTCAGCATCGTCGATTTTCACTAATAGCTGACGTGGCTTAACTACATCTCCTTCCCTGACGGCTACAGAGGCAATTCTTCCGCCAATCTTGGCTGATATATCTGTTTCATAACCCTCGATCCGACCGCTTAAAAATACACCATTCGGTTCCGGCTGATAAAAGAATAGGCGGTAAACGCCATACCCTACCCCAGCTACAAGGGCGATCGCAAGCAAAATTAACAATGGTTTAGGAATACGTCGCTTCGGCTTCTGGGGAGGCGGTTGCGGCTCCCCAGTTTTGGGCTGCTGTATTAGGGTTTGCTCTTTCTCTTCAACACTGGGAGCCTGTTTAAAGTCATTGGTGGGATCGGTCTGCGTTTGTTTCATAACGACTCCTAATTGATCAAATCTATTTGATTGATTGGTTAATCAAAAATAAAATACAAAAAAAGTCTATATAGATATGTTTCATGAGTCTGTGCTAAAATCATTGGGAGAAACCTGCATCCCTTGTAGGAAGACTTCAACGGCAGTTGCTACCATTGTATCGGCGCTGATTTTTTGAGCATCTGGCTGTAAAAATACTTCACGCGTGAGCAGATAACCAACAAGAGAACCAACGAAACAACGCGCGGCGGCTCCCGGATGCATCGATTTGAGTACTCCAGTTGACATTTGCTGTTCCAAATAGCGAGTTAAGAAATCCACAGAACGGCTCGGACCAATGCTATTAACCATTTGTGCGACGTGTGGTTGTCGGATCGCTTCTCCTAATACCAACTTAAATAGGGCGATCGATGTTGGGTTTTCTGCGATTTTGAGAAAAGCATGACCAAAGATGGTTAGTACATCTTGTGGTGGTTTAGTCATGATTTCATCACTATGGTTTAGCAGTTGCAGTAAAGGTAGGCGTTGCTCAACTACTTGTCGAAACAAGTCTGCTTTATCCTTGAAGTAGTGGTAAATTAGACCAGGTGAGCCAATTCCGGCGGCGGCGGCAATATCCTTATTGGTCGCCTTGTCAAAGCCTTTACTAGCAAAGACTTGCAACGCACCATCGATAATTTGCTGTCGCTTGACTTCAAAGTCTTGCTCGTCGCGCTTAGGCATAGTTCGTTTTGAGTTGAATATTTTTCGACGCGATCACAGGGGAGCAGAGGATAAAATCATCAATGCGCGAATTTCAAATTCCGAATTTCGAATTATTGATGATTGATTGGTTAATCTAAAGTGTAACATAACCTTTGAGGAGGGCAACAGCTAGGGTGAAATATTGTTACGGTAGGCAATCTCAATACTTGTGGCAGAAGTTGCTTTTAGTTTGACAAGCTGTCTTTTGACAGAAAGAATCTACCCACTCAAAATCATACGAGTATAAAAAATATTAAGCGTGGGGAAAGTTCGTGCATCAACTGCATTGGCTGAAGCATCTAGGTCTAGCTTCGGCTGTTGTAATGCTAGCGAATCAGCCAGTTCGCGCTGATGTAGCTCAGGTTACTAGCGTTAGGCTTAATTCAGCTGAGAGTGTTTTGCAAGTCATTCTGAACACCTCAAGTAGCAATCCCCTTGAGGTCTTTACCACCACCTACAATCAGACCTTAATTGCTGACATTCCCAATACCCAGCTACGTTTACCCAACAGTGGTACATTCCGCCAGGATAACCCCACTGCTGACATCGCATCGGTTAGTGTTGTCCGCTTAAATGCCAATAGCATTCGAGTGATGATCGTTGGTAAAGCAGGCGCACCAAAAGCACAGGTACAAAAGAGCGATGCCTCCGGCGGGCTTCGCCAACGCACTCTTGTTCTCAGCCTCACTCCAGTAGCAAATAATACAGCAAATCAGCCCACGCCAGCCAGTCCTTAAATCCAGCCATCAGACGCAACCCCCGATACTGAGGAATCACAAGCAGAATCAGACGAGGCAATTGAAATTAAGGTGACAGGTGAGCGAGAAAATGGATATAGCGTCCCAGAAACCTCAACTGGGACGAAGATAGATGCCCCAAACCGTGACATTCCCAGATCCATTCAGACAATCCCGCGTCAGGTGATTGAAGACCGTCAAATAGTACGTCCAGATGAATTAACAGACAATGTAAGCGCTGTCCAAAGGTTAGTAGGCTTAGCCTCATCTTCAGGCTTAGGTGCTGCGCTGGGTTACTATATTCGCGGTTTTTATAATTATGAAAGTGGGGCAATGGTTTTCGAGAATTTAGTCTTCTAAGTCCTCACGATCTCGCTAATGTTGAGCGGGTCGAATTTTTGAAAGGTCTTGCTGCTATTCTTTATGGCGGTGGTTTTTCCCCTGGAGGCGTAGTCAATACGATAACAAAAAAGCCACTTGATACGCCTTTCTATCGTGCGACCATGACTGTAGGTAACTACAGCTTTTATCGCCCGACGCTTGATATCACAGGTCCACTCACATCATTACCTATAACCTGGAACACAAATTCAGTGAGAATTGGAGATTTAGGCAGGGTTTTAACGCGCTCAATAGCGATTTAGAAATTGGCTCTCGTTTCTACACTGGCACTTTGGAAGAGGATCGGCAGACACTCGATCGCATAACTTCAAAGGGACCACAAAACAATGAAAACTATACGTTGCAAAACGAATTTTATGGCGATTTTAATACAGGCTCTTTGCGTCACAAGCTTCTAGTAGGACTAGAGTTATCACGATTCCAATACGGCTATGAAGTTCTGGGTGCAGATTTAGCACCAATTAATATTTTTCGCCCCAGATATGGCGCACGACCTGGAGTGTTCGCACCACTTTTAACTGGGGAATATATTTCAGATGACCTTGGGGTTTACGTGCAAGATTTGATTGAGATTTTGCCTAATCTCAAGCTTTTGGCTGCTGGTCGGTTTGACACAACCGATTCAACTCTAAAAGATCGCATAGATGGTCCGACAGTTTTTAAGCAATCGAGCGATCGCTTCTTGCCATCAGTCGGTATTGTCTACCAACCCGTCGAATCCACGTCGCTTTATTTTAACTGGTCTAACTCTTTTTCTCTCCCGTTCCTGGGCAGAAGTCGGACAAACGAAGCATTCAAACTCAGAGGGCGAACAATTTGAAGTTGGGGTCAAGCAGGATTTGATCCAAGATCGGCTATCAGCGACTTTGACTTTTTATCAAATCACCAAACAAAACGTGCTGACACCAGATCCAGTCGCTCCGACTTTCAGCATCGTCACAGGCGAACAAAAAAGTCGTGGTGTCGAGCTGGATCTAGCCGGAGAAATTTTACCTGGCTGGAACATTATCGCCTTTTATGCATATACCGATGCTTTTGTCAACAAAGACATTGTTATTCCCGTTGGAGATCAATTAGTTGGTGCGCCGTATAATAGTGCCAGCTTGTGGACGACTTACGAGCTTCAAGAGGGGAATTTGCAGGGATTGGGGTTTGGGCTAGGACTTGTGTATGTAGGCGATCGCCAAGTTTCTCTACCCAATACATTCACCAGTCCCTCATATCTTAGAACCGATGCCCTGAAGGGGTGACAGCCACCTCAAAAGGCTTGCCAGTTGGGCATGGGAGCAACTTATGGTAAAAAAAGATCGGTCTATTTTTGTCAATAAGACCGACCAGTTGAAAAATGTTGCCTCAATTTTACATTACCTGCCTTCAAAGTCAACTTAGTTCTACTCAATTTCTTACCCTACAAATCCGGCGTTGGGATACTGCAATTTCACAAACAAGTGCGGATTGAGAGATTAGCAGCACTTTTCCCACAACCAATCCTTTTTGAGAGTCGTCGTCGCAGTCTGCAAAAATTTTTCATCTTGCCGCAACTAAGCATACCTCTACTCTGGTTCCCCATCATCAAATACCTTTTAAGAACCGAATTCAAGGAAAATAAGCCAATAATAATTGCAATTGATAGAACTCACGGGAAACAGAACAACTTATTTGTAGCTAGCTTAATTTGGGAGCAACGAGCGATTCCGATTTACTGGCAATTTTTGCCCAAGATTGGCAGTAGTAACATAGGCGAACAAAAAGCTTTACTCCGTCCAGTTATTCGCCTGTTCAGAGGTAATAAAATTATTGTAGTAGGAGAGCGTGAGTTTCGTAGTGTTGAACTGGCTAGTTGGCTTGGGCAGCAGAATGTGTACTTCGCCTTTAGGCAAAAAAAAGATACTTACATTCAACAAAGTGGTGAAGACTACCAAACATTGGAATCTTTAGGTTTAGCACCAGGAATGAAGATGTACCTGACTGGGATAAAAATTACCAAAAAACAAGGATTTGGTACTTTTAATCTTGCCGCCTACTGGAAGCGGAAATATCGGGGCAACGTGCCACAAGAGGGGTGGTACATCTTGACTAACCTGACAGATTTATCAACTGCACTTCAAGTCTTTAAAGCCCGCAGTGGCATAGAAGCAATGTTCAAAGACTGCAAAACTGGTGGCTAAACCAACGAAGGTTCCAAAGCTTCGATTGAGCGCCTAACTCGCGAGCGTTTTACTGATAGCAATTGCTTACACTTGTGCTGGGCTTAGCGGCAGAAAAATTAAACACTCAGGACAGCAAAAATATATTAGTCGTCTACAGGAACTAGGGCGGTTGCACAAAAGACACAGTAGTTTTTGGGTAGGCTTATACGGACAACTGTGGATAGCTAGCATGGAGTTTTGGTCAGATAAAGCAACACAATTAATCCAACTTAAGCGCCAAAAGCTATCTAGCCAAAAGCTATCTAATTTTCAACGAGGTCTTCAAGCTATGACCTTTATCCAGTCTACTTTATAAGCTTCCTGCCACCCCGTCAGCAGGAACTAGTCTGTTTGAGAACGACGTAAAGCTTGCTGTAACCTACTTTGACTATCGGACGGGGCAGGTTGTGAGTTGTTGGTAGACTGAGTTTGTTGTTGTTGCTGTCTGGGTGCAGCTGCTTGGGAAGGACGCTGTTGTGAGGATGCATCCTCTTGCTGGCGTTTTCTACGTGCTTCTGTGCGTTTGCGACGTTCTTCTGCTCTGCGCGCTCTTTGAGATCCTTCGAGGGCAAAATCAACTTTGGCTACAACTTTTTGTGTTCCACCTTTTGGATTTTTTAGCTTCCAGCGCCTTGCTGTTCTGACTGCTTCTTCATCAAGATCGGAATCACCGCTTGATTGTGCTACCTTAACATCGGTAACATTACCTCTTTCATCAACTTCTAATTTGACTTTGATGCTACCTTCTATACCTCTACGTCGAGCTTTTTCTGGATACTTAGGTTTAGCACATTCGCGGCAAGCTAAACGACCGCTACCCGTACCTTCTGCATTGCCTGCACCGCTACCTCGCCCTTGAGGAGTTCCCCTCGTGGCACTTCCCGAACCAGTGCTATTATTGCCTGTACTCCTATCCGTACCAAAGGTGTTGCCCGTGCTGACTCTTGAACCAGTAGCAACGCTCGTTGATCCTTGTATATTACCAACAGGTGGGGCTGAAGGTGCTGTATTGGTAGATGTATTCGCTTGACTTGCTCTAGCTGCTCTTGCTTCTGCTAGGGTATCTTTTAACTGTTGATTAGATACTGCGGTGGGTGCTGTTTGGACTGGCTTTGGTGTGGCAGCTATTTCTGGTGCTGGTTCCGGCTTCACGCTAGAGACAGGTTTTTGTATAGGTTGCGGTGTTGCTTGAGGTTGTTTTTCCGCTACAATCGCTGGTGATGGAGCCACGCGCTAAAGGCGAGGGTATTTTAGTGGCAACTTTTGGCGCTGGGGACTGACTGCGAATTCTGCTATAACCTGGTGATTTAGTTACTGGTGCTTTTGATGGCTGCATTGGCTGTCGTTGAGGTTCCGGTTGTGGTTTAACTTGTTCCACTTTGGGAGGATCGACGATCGCAACTTCCATTGGCTTGTCTTCTAGATCCGGTGTTTTAGACAAAAAATTGCCTATACCCGAAGCTAGTAAACTAATATGCAATGTTATTGAGCCAATTAGACTAAAAGCAAGAAAAGATTTGAGGGATGATCGCTTCTTTTTCTCGCTGCTGCACCGCGATGCTAGACAGGAACATACTCTACTGCCACTTATTTTCACTAATCTCCTGAGACTAAAATGTGGTAACAGCAAAAGTCAAGCTAAATTATTGAAAGTATTTCTTTTCTTAACGAACTCAAAAAAACTACCTAATGCTTGTCTAGTCACACTTTCAGAGCAAAAATTTTTTCTATACATCTTGAAGTGAGTTGTGATAAACTGCTTGAGATTGATTTCCATTGGTAATACTTCTCTATTGAGAAGTAATATCACTTGAATAGCCGAGTTAGCTAGGAAACTGGCTGTGCCTAATTTGATTATTCTTGAACAAGTACATGAGAATTAATAATGTGTTTACAGCAGGCGGCGTAGTTATGTTTCCCCTGCTGGGGTTTTCAATATTGGCGATCGCGCTAATTGTCGAGCGTGTAACATTTTGGGTGCGGATTACTAAACGACAGCGCCGAGTTGTGCGAGAAGTGTTAAATCTCTATCGGCATGATAACGTCGTATCAGCTATAGATTTGCTCAAACACAATGCAGATTTGCCAATGGCAAGAATTTTTTTAGCAGCTTTAGAACTTGAGCAACCTAACCCAGAAGAATTTCGCCTCGCCTTAGAAAGTGAAGCACAAGCCGAAATTCCATTACTTAAAAGATTTAACAACATTTTTGAGACAATTATTAGCCTTGCACCCCTGTTGGGTTTACTTGGTACTGTTTTGGGATTGATTGCATCCTTTGCCTCTCTCGATATCGGGGATGTGGGAGGTAGCAAAACAGCTAGTGTTACATCTGGAATTAGTGAAGCTCTAGTTTCAACAGCATCAGGCTTGGTGGTTGCTATCTTTACGCTTTTATTTGCAAATACATTTCGGGGATTATACATCCGCCAAATTGCACAGATTCAAGAATACGGTGGTCAGCTAGAATTACTCTACCGCCGTCGCTATGAACGAGGGGAAAAAACTTATGCGTCTACCAGATGAACCGGATATTCCAGCGCAGATCAACATCGTGCCGATGATCGATGTCATCTTCGCAATTTTGACCTTTTTTATCATGTCAACGCTGTTTCTGACTCGTTCTGAGGGGCTGTCAGTCAATTTACCCCAAGCTTCCTCAGCAAAAGCTCAGCCGGCAGCTCCAATTACAATTACGATAGATGCCCAAGGAAAACTAGCATTAAATCGAAAGTCAATTCAACTCCAAGCGCTAGATGGTGAAGTACGGCAGATGATTAAGCCAAATCAGGAAGCGTTGGTAGTTTTGAATGCAGATAAGTCTGTAACTCATGGTCAAGTGGTGAGTGTAATGGATATATTACGACAAGTACCAGGAGCAAAGTTGGCGATCGCCACGCAGAGGATTCGTTAAGAAAGATAGATTTTTCGTTAGGGCAGGCAGGGGGAGAGTGGGAGAGGGGGAGAGTGGGAGAGGGGGAGAGGAGAAAATCATCAATTTCCCTTTACCCTTTACCCTTTACCCTTTTTTCTAGCCTCCAGCCTCTAGCCTCTAGCCTCTAGCCTCTAGCCTCCAGCCTCTAGCCTCTAGCCTCTTGCCCCTAGCCCCTAGCCTCCAGCCCCTGCTTAAGAATGAAATGGTACAGTTGCTAAAGGTAGGAATGCCAAGAGCAACCATAGTAATGACCACTTTAGTTGAGGCTGGGTGGTTGGTTCAGGGGAAGTTAGTAGGGCTTCGATGCGTTCTGTAAAGCGATCGCTTTGAGCAATGGCACTGAACGCAGCACAGAAGCTTGTCATCGGCATGATTGAAGAACGCACTACTAACACTAGAGACTCTGCCAACACTAGCGGATCTACTTGTTGTGCTGCCCAAGCGTCAGCTCGTATTTCCCGTAAAAGTAAGAGTTCTTGCCATAAGGCTTCTGTATTCGGCAACCAAGCGGTACAATTGCGTATCCAGCCAAGCCAGAAAAACCAGAAGGTATCTCGGTAATAGTAATGTGCTTGTTCATGGGCAATGACGGCTGATAATTGCTCTGGTCGGAGTGTGTGCAACAAACCGAGGCTGACAACTAATTCTGGCTGCCAAAAACCAACTAATGCACTAAATAGGGCGTTCGTTTCCAGCACTCGACTGTTTCTATCACCCAGATTTTGCACAGGGTATGTACGGGTTTTTTGTACAGAACGCCATCCCTCCCAGGCAAGTTTCAATCCTAAAAAGCCAACTATTGCAAACAAAAACCAAGTTAGCCAGTAGCTAAATCGTCCGACTTGCAACCCGATCATGGTTCCCTGGGTTCCCATGCAAAGCACTGCCAAGCCTGTGATGAATAGTAGCAGTGGCGGGAACAGAAAGAAAAATAGCGATCGCCCCCAACGCCGATTCCAATTATCTTTAGTATCCGCACACCAGCTTTGTCGTACAGCGATTGCCATTGTCAATGCAGCCAAAATCATGAATAAATGCATTACTGTTCCTCCCTAGCGCGACGTGCGGCTTGAATTCGTTCGGCGATCGCTTCTAATTGTTCGCAGCTGGCATAATCAAGACTATCTGCAAATGCAGCTACCACATCTGGGTTGCCTACTGCTAAAAATTTGTGTAAATTTTCATGTGCAACGATCATCTGCGCCTGTTCTTTCGACACCAGTGGATGCCAATAAAAGGCACGTTCTTGTTTATCACACCTTAGCCAGCCTTTTTCAGTCAACCGACGTAGTACGGTAGTGACCGAGGTATAAGCTAATTCTCGATTGGGATCGGTGAGAATGCGATCGTGTACGTCCTTGACAGTGACAGAACCGAGTTCCCAGACTATATGCAAAATCTCTGTTTCTAGTGGACCTAAAGACAGTTGTTTAGGACGGTAATCAGGCAGAGGAGCCATAATACTTAAATTAATTTATTTCAATCAACAACTAAGCTGATATTATCAAGTTTCTATTAGCTTTTGTACTTGATTAATCAACTCTGTCATCGGAAAAAGATATTTTCCGATTTCTGGATGGTCTTTTAAATTTTTCAAAACACGAGAGTTATCTGGAATAAAAAAGATGTGTTTGTAAGATACAAGTTCAGTTTTTTTTTCACTTAAATCAGAATCTTCACTTATTACCCACAAAATATTGCTAATTTTATGTTGATTGTAAAATTCATCTTCTGTCGTATAAGTCTGCTTCCATCTTTCACGCAAAGTTCTTTTTAAAGTTACTCCTATATACCATCCACTTTTCGTTTCAACCCAGTTATCTATTTCTAGCCCTGCCGTAAGCATAGGTTTTCCACCTGTTTTAATCCCAAAATAATTAAAAATGAATTCAATACTATTTTCTAAAGCTCTGCCTGCTCTAGTTTTTCTTTTTTGTGCAACTCTTTTTTCATACTCTTGGCATAATGCTGTTAATACAACATCCAAATCACTTTCACATATATTTTCATCAAAAATATTTAATCTTGCTCCCAAGTTTTCTTTTACACTTCTATATATTTCAACGATTAAATCTCGTTCTTTATTAATAGCCAGCATTCCTGTAAAATCATCCCACTCTCTAATCAATGTCACTAAACCTTGCTCTTTTTTTGTATCAAGTATAGCTTTCGCATACTTTTTAACAAAGTCATTGGTTTCAGTTACTGGCACTTTTTCTAGTGCTGCATTAGTAGGGATCATTAATTCTTTTATTGCTATTGCAAAAATCAAATAATCTTTAGGAGTTATTAAAATTTTTTCTAAATCTATTAACAATTTTTCATATTCAAGTCTAATCCTACTATCTTCTACTAATTGCTCGAACAACGATTGCTCAAAAACAGAACGTAAAATTTTTAGTTGATTTTCTACTGTTTCTTCTCTTAAAGATGTAAGCTTATAGGTGGTTGTTAAAGTATTGTAGATTGTTTCAATGCGTTTAGTATCTTTTCCTAATTGTTTAGCGCCGCTTCTAATTATGTAGCGCAAATACCAGTAACATTTCTCCCAAACTGTTAAGTTAGTTACTGTTTTAAATCCTGCCTGTTGTAGTTCTTCTGGTCGATATGTCATGGTATCAAGTTTTTCCAAAATGTTTGCTGCTATTTTAACTACCACAGGTACAGCAACACCATTACCAAACTGCCTGTAAGCAGCAGCAGCACTTTCAGGCAGTATAAATTCTTCAGGGAAACCTTGTAATCTTGCACACTCACGGGGTGTCAACATTCTAGGGTTTTTACCTTCTTGTACAATTAAACATTCTTTTCCATCTTTGTAGTATCTTGAAACTAAAGTATTAGATGGTTTGTCCAAATTTGCTAATTGTACAACAAATCCAACTCCTCTTTCTTTATTTCTTTCTGAGCGTTTTTGATGTCCTGCCCACAGCTTGTCAGATATGGTAAATTTATCTGATACAGTTTCTTCTAGTATTGACCTTAAAGGTATCGCCACGCCTTGAATATCTGGAAACTCATAATTTAAATTTTCTCTAAAACAAACCATGTAAAATCTCTCTCGTCTTTGAGGAACAAGAGAGCTAGAGTCTATAATTTTGCAATGTAACGAATAATTTAATTTATTTTCAATAAGTTCTTTAACTATATTGAATGTTTTTCCTTTGTCGTGAGAAGGAAAATTTTTCACGTTTTCTAATAGTAATACTTTCGGTCTTTTTACCTGCGCTATTCTGATAATATCAAAAAATAGATTTCCCTGCTCCAAATCATCAAAACCATGATTTTGACCCAGATAATTCCTGGCTGATACTCCGGCTAGACTAAAAGGTTGACAAGGAAACCCAGCAGTTAATAAATCATGTGAGGGAATAAGCTGGTCTAGTTGTTCATCTGATATTTCTATTTTTGTAAATTCTTTAATATCTCCACTCGGACATTCACCAAAGTTTGTTTTATAGGTTCTTCTCGCTGTTGCATCAATTTCTGACGAGAATACACACTTTCCGCCAAGTGCTTGTAAAGCTATCCTAAAGCCTCCTATTCCGGCAAATAAATCTATGAATGTAAACTTTGGTTTTTCTGGTGGTGGGAATGGAATATTCATCTAATTCAACGGTGAATTGTAAGCCCTGACAAGAAGCGTTAGAGTTGCAAATATAGCATAGGTTATTTTTGGTTAACCTTGTGATGAGTCATTTATATTTATAGTTAACTGATTCAGTTGTGTAGCTTTTGTCTTGGAAAATATTGGGGAAGGCGTAGCCTTGCCAATTTTTCCGCTGGGCGTTGCGGGTACTTTCGCTTCAGTGCAATATTTAGGGCTATGTACGAACTTTGACAGGCTGTCTTTTGACTAAAACAGCAGGCTTGCCTAAAAATTAGGTTTGGCATTTTGTGCCAAATGCGCGTTTTTAAAGAAAGGAGAGCCACTGTGAAAAAGATTTTATCACTCCTACTGCTGGCTGTAGCGTTTTTTACCATCGCCTTCAGCCGTCCGGCTTTAGCTGCGGATGCAGCCAACGGAGCAAAAATTTTTAGTGCCAACTGTGCCGCTTGTCACATGGGTGGGCGCAATGTTGTCATGGCTGCAAAAACTTTGCAAAAAGAAGCCCTTGAAAAATACAACATGAACTCGCTAGAGGCGATTGTCAATCAAGTACACAATGGCAAAAATGCCATGCCTGCCTTCAAGGGTAAATTAAATGATCAGCAAATTGAAGATGTAGCAACCTACGTACTGGAACAATCAGAAAAAGGTTGGAGTTAAGAAAATTCGAAATTCGGAATTCGAAATTCGAAATTGATGATTCTTTCCCTAGCAAGAGCGCCCCTAACCCCTAGCCCCTATTTATGAATTGCCTTTACCGTATCATTTTCATCTTCATTCTGGCAGCTGCCATGATGTTTTTGCCGCAGCCTATATCAATAGCAGCCACGAATATTAACCACACAAATCAATTGAGCGCTGACGACTTGTTCAAACGCGGAGTATATGAGGCGCTAATTGGCAACTACAAGCTAGCAATTGAGGACTTTAACCAAGTGATTCAGATTCGTCCTAATGATGCTATAGCATACGCTAATAAAGGTTTAGCACGGGCGGCAACTGGAGAGCAACACGAAGCGATCGCAGATTTTAACTCTGCACTACGCCTCAATCCTGATCTAGAAGTTGCTTACTACAACCGAGGTTATATTCGCTTTGAACTGCAAGACTATCAAGGAGCGTTGGCAGACTTTAATCAAGCAATTGCGATCGATCCCCAAAATGCAGATGCTTATCACTGTCGCTGTCTAGTTCGCCACCAACTTGGAGATATGCGGGGAGTAGTTGAGGATTTACATACAAGCGGTGAACTCTATTTAAAACGAGGAAAGCTAGATAAATACCAAAGTTTACTCGACGTAATTAAACAGTTGCATTCACCAACAAAAGCAAACTATTTTTCTATTTCTTAGAAAATGTCTGCGTAATTACATTAGCCAGTCGCCTGAGCATTAACCGTTCTATTATGAGCAGCTTAACAATAAATCTATAACACTACCGTATTATCAAAAGGGTCAGGGCTAGGTCGCATATCCTCTATATATTATAGCCTCTTGCCTCTTGCCTCTTGCCTCTAAACCTATCATCACTAAAAATTAAATGTACATCAGCTTATCTTTGTTGCAGCTTTGATACATTCAGCTTTGAGGAGAACTAAATTATCAGTCTTTATAACAGCACAAGCATCCATTAATGTCGATAAGATAGGGGGATTCTGTAAGTTATTAATCGCTTGTTGTGCTGCTGGCTGATATTGTTGCAACCAGTTATTATTAACTATATATTCAGACGTAAATGCAGAACGTTCTAACAACCAATAAGTAATGCGGTGTTTTTGGATGAAATCTTTAAGTTGGTTAATATTATGACTATATTGAGTGTTAATTAAATCAAGCATTCGCTGCTTGAATTGAGCGTAATATTTGGTATGGAAGGGTAAAGCGAATTCTTTACCTACCAAAACCGACCTGTTCGCAAAGATGGGAATGTTATCTGCTTCTTCAGAAGTGGATGCAATGACAATATCTTGCGGTTGTTGCAGTAAAAACTCATACAATACAGGTACAGTACCCGTTACATAGGGAGTTTTGGGGAAAGATTTTAAAGTGCTAGGGTAAAAAATTAGCACAACACCAATAATACCTGCGCACCCGAAAGCGACAAATTGCCTTTTATTCGCTTTCGACCATTGCACTACAGCATCCACAATTACAGTCAGCGCGATCGCACTAGCTAAAGCAAGTACCATCTTAAAGGTATGATGGGTGTACCGACTAGGCCAATGTAGCTTAAATGCGACGGCATGAGCAGTAAAAAACATCGTTAAACACGCTATTACTACCTGTGGCAAAATTTTGATATTATCTTTTACCTGCTTAACTAGGGGAAAGCGAGACGGGAACTTGAGGATAATTGGTAATAAAAAGCCGATTAATAGTTGCAAAGGTGCAATTAATGCCAAACAACCGCTATCTCTACCATCTAGCCAAAAACTAATAGTATTATGAGTAAAGTAACTGACTCTGCCTCCATGCCAATACTCTGGCATAGTTCGAGCGGAGGCAGCAGTAATTGTTGGTCCGAATTGACCCGCTTGAATTGCATAAGGTAAAATTATTGCACCACAAATAATCACCGCAGCAGCGAATAGTCGAAAATCTTTGCGGTTTTGAGCAAAGCTGATTCTTCGATTATGTAAGCTAAATAACCTCAGAAATAAAATTAATAAATCTACGAAAGCTATTAAAGGATATATTAAAGCTTGGAGTGCGATCGCACTCAATGTACCTAACCAAGAATTTCGTAATAAATAATATATAAATGCCAAAAATAGCGGATAAATAAAATCTCTAGGAGTGGCAGAAAATAAATCATCGTGCAAACCAAGACTTTGGTTCAAAAGTAAGGTAGCCATAAATCCTGCCATTGGTACTGCGAGTATCTGCATACAGACTACAAAGCAATAGCTAGTTGTAATCGTTCCCACCACTATTGGGAAAATTTTGCTAAACGAAATCGGGTCGATGCCAAGAAAAGTAGTTATTTTATAAATAAGACTATACCCAATTGGTGTAACTGACTGAAAATAATCAGCAATCAAATCATTTGGAAATAAATTTTTGTTGAAGTAGCGATATACCCAAGGGAGATATTCTCGTGCATCATCGCTAACTACATACTTACTACTAAAACCTTGCCGCATTCCGATGACAATGTAAGTAATCGCAAAAGCTAGGCTTAAGCTGTACCAAAAAATCACAGCTGACCGAGATTTATTTTGTTGATTTTCTTGATTAATTGGTATTGTCGAAAATACTTGCATTTGGCTCTTACAGTAAAAACATAAGCCCACTTTACTATATTTGGTGTTGGTTATTACCTAACGAACCGCAAAATATAAAAGTTTGTAACTACTCAGGTTGCAGAGGAAGAAAAACAGGGACTTCCATAAAAACTTGCAAGCTGTAAAAAATCCGTTGATGCCAGGCTGAGCCTGGAAATGAAGCATTTTCTACTCGCACTCAGGCTTAGCCCACAAGGCATAGGGCGCTCTGCTCCCTACCGTTTGCATACTCATAGGCATTACCAACCTTTCTGATTAAATACCACAGAATTAACTCCTAAATTCTTAAAGATTTTAAGTATTTCTTAAGTGATATTACTGATGACCCAAGTTAGCATGGCTAGGCTAACTTAGTACAAATAAATTCAGCCTTTGCAAGTTTCAAATCCCCATTTGAAGGGAAAGAAACTTTGCTATAAAGCTTGAATTATCTTCATCAATTCAGCAATTCATTTATAACTCATCTGTCTTTTCTGTGGCACTTCCAACAGTTACTCCAGGTCAATCACTTAGCCCTCAACAAAAAACGGGTTTAAATCTAGTTACTCATTTACACAAAGGACGTGATGTTGTATTAGCAATTGACCTGACCGAGAGTGTAGGAATAAACAGCGAAGGTCGCATCCGCCTACGTCAGATTATAGAAGATAGCTTAAAGCCTGGGGATTCAGTATATGTTGTTCCTTTTGCATCTGATGTAAGTTCACTTGAGAGCGTATCAGATTCAAATCCATTGGGAACCCCGATCAATTTTGGTAGCAAAAGTCAAGACAATATTGAAAAAATTTTACAAAAAATACCACAATCAGCCGATTTAAAGCTGCAAAATACAGATATTCAACGAGCAGAGTTAACCGTTTATCAAGGTGTAGCTCAACTGAATCAAAATCGTCTGCAACAAAATCAACCAATCAAGCCACAATCAATTGTTTGGATTACTGATGCGCCACTTTTAGCTAATTCAGGTAAAGAGTGGATTGAAACTCCAGCTAATAGCCCTTTTAGAGTAAAAGATTCTCCAGAAAGTCAAGCTCGTCAGGCTTGGCTGAAAACTTTACCGTTGCATAAACGAGAGTTATTAATTAAGAATAACCATAAAGAATACAAAATTGCTGTTGTTGATATAGATCCAACCGTTCAAGAGTTTTGCACTATAGCACCCAGCGGTCAGGAAATTTGTAAAGTAAATTCTTACTTATTTGGGCAGTTATGGTTCCCTACATTAATATTATCTCTTGGATTAGCTTTTATCCCATTTTTACTGTGGTATTTGATTAGTCTTCGCAAAAAATGGCGGATTATAGTAACTTCTGATTTTAACGAAGATGAAAAAGAATGCCGTCCTCTACTACCTGGTAAATGTTACGCCATTGGTGCGGCAGACTCTAGGTGTGTAGATGAAATTGAGTGTCCTGGTTCAGAAGTAAGAGCTTATCTAGAACGTAGAGGCAATCAACTTTATTTAGTGCCTACTATATTAGCACCAATTCACTGGAATGGTAAAGAACTTATTAAGCGGACTCGCTTAACTGGTAATCGAATAAAACTGAATTGCCCCGACGAAAAAAGTGGTGATTTCTATATCGACCTCAAACTTAAGAAATAACTTTATAACGAAGGTAAATTATGTACAATCAATCTTCGGCAAATGAAAGACAGTATCAGGGAATCAACCGTACTATTTGCATCGGCTTAGGAGGTACAGGTAGAGATGTATTAATGCGAATTCGTCGTCTAATTGTAGACCAATACAAAGATTTGAGTAACTTACCCGTTGTTAGCTTTGTTCATATTGATACTGACAAAGAAGCAACTCAATCTGTTAGTTTGCGTACAGGTAACATCTATCAAGGTGTTGACTTGGGATTTCAAGATGCAGAAAAAGTCAACGCTACAATGACGGCGCAGCAAGTTTCTGAGTTAGTTCAAGGACTAGAGCAATGTCGTTCTAACCGTCTTCAACCCAGTCCTTACGAACATATTGCTCAGTGGTTCCCGCCACAGCTTTTACGCAATGTCAGAGCAATAGATCAAGGTGCACAAGGTATTAGACCTGTAGGTAGATTAGCCTTCTTTCACAACTATCTGAAAATTAAGCAAGCTATTGAAATCGCAGAACAGCGGACAAGAGGACATGAGCAAGATTTACTGCGAAATTTTGGTTTAATTGTTGACCCAGGATTGAATATTGTTGTTGTAGGTTCTCTGTGCGGTGGTACAGGTAGTGGCACATTTTTAGACATAGCTTATAGTCTTAGATATGCCTACCCTGATGTCAAACAACTTCTCGGTTATTTAGTTATTAGTCCTGAGTTATATGGTAACACTCCTAATATGTGTGCCAATACTTACGCTGCTTTGATGGAACTTGACTATTATTCTAGCCCTGGTACAGAGTTTAAGGCTTGCTATAACCAGCAATATCTCACAGTTGTACAAGAAAAACGTCCTCCTTTTGACTATACTTATTTAGTTTCTAAATCTACTGAGCAGGGTAATTATGTTATTGATAAACAGCGAAAGCTTTGTAATGTAATTGCTCATAAGATTGCTCTAGATTTTTCGAGCGAATTGGCTCCCATTGTCAAGGGAATGAGAGATAATTTTGCTCAACATCTAATTCAGGAAGACGATCATCCTCGTCCTAATAGCCAAGGGTATCTAACATTTGGGTTAGCTGCTATTTATTTTCCACGCGATCGCATTTCCCAAATCACAGTAGCACGGATTAATTCAAAACTAGTTAATTTCTGGCTGATGGGAGAAGGACAAAGCCCAGATCCTGTTAAATTGCTAGATCAATTTCTAATTGAATATCGCTGGCACAGTAATTTAGACAAAAAAGATGGTCTAATTACGAAACTAGAAGCAACAACCCTAGAATCAGAAAAAAATTTCACTAACTTAATGAATGCTTGGAAAACTAAGCAAGAAAATAAAATTAGTGAATGCAAAAATAAAGACGATCGCTCTAGTTTGCTCCGACAACTACAAAGAGATTTCAAAGAGCAATTTTATAAGATTAAATTTGGAGAAACAGAAAGTAACAGAGGAATTTGGTTAACCAAGCTAATTAAGAGTCGTGCAAATTTAGCTTTGCAACTGCGGCAAGATATTGATAGTTACTTATCTGGTATACTTACACCCAGTAACCAACACTTTTCTATTGCCAACGTTCGTAACTGGCTAGATACTCTTCAGACAGAGTTGAATACCTATCAATATGATTTAGAAGAAAAAATCAGAGGATTGAATAATTCCAGAAACCTGGAAGAACTAGAGAAGAAATGGGAACAGACAAACAAAACTATTCAAGACATTGAGGAAGAATTTAACTTACCAGTATTCAGTAATAAAAACAGTCGTGTACAAGATGAAGCAAGAAAGGTAGCTAAAGAGACTGAAAATGCTATTAAACATAACTTTAATCTGGCTGTAGCACTTGAAGCTCTAGAAATCGTTAAGGTTTTACAACAGCACACGCAAATAAGAGCTAGTCAGTCAACCAACTTATATCGCCTAGTAGATGACTTAAAAAGTCACTATGAGAAAATGCAAGCTGCGCTCAAACAATCAAATTCTGACGAAATGAGCGGCGAGGAAATCTTTTCTGATGAAGACCTTGATATTTGTTACAATGCTTTGTTGCCACAAAAAGAATACCGCTCTCAGGTTGTACAAATTACTCAGAAAATCTTAGAACCAATAGGAGTCGGACAATCTTTAGCAATTCTTTTAGATCAAAGTCTCACAAATACCGAACAGCTTAAACACGAAATTGACTCTACAGTTAACCATTTATTTGGTTCTCGTAGTGCTGATATTGTACAATCTGTAATCAAGCGCTTCACCCACAAATATCCGTCTTCAGAACGTGCAGTTCGGTTAGGACAAATTCTCCGCGAAGCTCAACCGCTTCTACCGCTTAACTTAACTGCTCCATACTTTCACAATAATTCTGCTAAACAAAGTAAGCTGGTGGGTTTCAAAGTTACTGATGAGCCTGAAGTTAAACAATTCAATACTGTTTTAACAGACAAATTGGCAATTCCAGATAACGTACTCAAGCCTACTCAAGCAGAGGATAAAGTTGTAATTGTCAGTGAATATGCTGCTTTTCCACTTAGATTAATTGATGGTTTGCAGCAGTTGAAAGATCATTACTACCTGCAAAGAAAACATTCGGCTAATGCTCCACTGCATAACGAGCGCCGCGACGACATATTTACAGACATTATTCCACCAGATGTATCAGTCATGCAGGATTTACAGGATATTTTCTATCCTTGTCTTGCTTTTGAATTAATTCAACAGAACCAGGAAACACAGCAACTAGAGTTTCAATATTTTGATGAATTCCGAGGTGTTTACAAAACAGATTCTCTTAGTCCAACTTGGAAACAAGGCCTTCAAGAATTGGTTAATAATTCTAACATGAGAGTGGCTCTCCAGCAATTACTTGATAGAGCCATTACAGACATAGAAAATCAACGGACAAAATGGCAGGGATACTACTTGCCTAAACTCCAAAAATTTGTTGATCAGGTTGATAATTTGCCAGATGACGATATTAATTATCCTTACCGTTTTATGGTAGTTGGTTCACGGGGAACTGATGACACTTCTGCTAAAGAAGGAGTTATTAACCGCTTTTATACACGAATGCAACAGCGAGTTAAAGCTTTACCAGAGCAAAATAAAGTTTTACCAGCAAGTACCCCAAGTCAAAAAGTTCTCACTGGCGAAGTAGTTGACGATTATGCAACAGATTCTGGTGACAATAGAACACGACGGCGGGTAGAACTGGAAAGGCTAAAACAGGATGTTGATGATGGCATTATTACCCAAGAAGAGTATGAATACGAACGCCAGGAAATCCTGAATAAATATCCTTTGCGGAGATAAGTATTTAGTGTTTTTTTAGGTGGGCAATGCCCACCCTACGGATTTATCTAATTTGAGATTAAAAGTTTATGGATATTTCACTTGCGAAATTTATAGCTTTATTGCCACCGTATTTAGTTATTCTTATTTTTGTATTGGTAATTTTACCATCTTTAGCAACTATTTGTTTACGCTTTGCTCTATATAAGCGTCTTGTTTTTTTAGAAAAGCGTGTCAGAAGACTAATTAATCGGGGAGAGCGAGGTAAGCAGCCAGAAATTATTGAAGAATTGGAAAGAAGGTTCAAGGAAGCTAGCAGCAACTTAGATCATGTTAATACAGCAGCATTAATAGAGCAAGTTTATAGCCGCGAGAAGGTTTTGTTTTTTTCTTGTGAACAAATTGATTACTTCTGCCGTAATCTACCTAATTTGCTAATAGCTTTTGGTTTGTTAGGAACTTTTATAGGTATTACAGTAAATTTGACTTCCTTGAGTCAATCAATTAGTCAAACTAATAGTAACGATGTTACCAGTTTAGTGCGCGAACTACAGGAACCTTTAAAAGGTATGGGTATTGCCTTTACTACTAGCTTGACTGGTATATTCTGTAGTGCTTCATTAACAATATTTAATTTAATTTTCAATACCAATGTAACTAAGTATAAGCTGATTAGTGCTATTGAAGATTATCTAGATAATATTTATTTACCGAAAGTTCAAGGAAATAATCGCTTAGATAAAGCTGTCGATCGCTTAGTATTTGAATTTAAAGATTTTTTGGGCAGATTTGGTACTACTGTACGCGATGCGGTAGAGTCATCGCTAGGGGCAAAAATTCAACAAATTGTTGATGTCAATAAACAAGCAACTGATCTAGCTCGTCAAGTTTACACTGGATTTCAAGAATCTTCAGGCACAATATCTAGTTCTGCTAGTGAATTCAAATATGCTATTTCTACTTTTGAGAATGCTGTAGCGGCGATGATTGCCAATACTGAGAAATATCAACAAGTGGCTAACTTATTTGAAAATAGTCAATTTCCTGAAAAATTATCAAAGGCTACAGACAAATTAGCTGATATACAGAATAGGTTTTCTCAGTCTGCTTTTAGTTTAGCTAACACGGCTGAATCTATCGAAACGGCAGTAATTGAAACTAGAAGCTCTAGTCAAAATATCACAAAGTTAGCAGAAGAAATCAGCAATATTAATCAAACCTCGATTCAAGTACTGGAGTTACATCAAAGCAGCCAGCAGTCTCTTGGTGAAATCATTCCACAACTGAAGGAAGGAGCGCAGAGTTTCCAATTAGCTGTTACCAAGCTTGATAAGCTAGAAAAACGAATTGCAGATAAACCCGATAGTTGGAGTGATGTACAAGTTGAGTTGGCGCAGTTGGTGGAGACTCTGAAAAATTATACAGAGCAGGTAAATTTGGGGATTGAGAACGTAGGCGATCGCTTTGTAGAAAGTATTAGCAATCACACAGATAATAATAAACATCATCTTCTAGCTATTGAACAAAATCTTGAGCAATGTATTAATTCTTTACTTGATACCAAATATGAAAATCGCTGGATGACACAATTAATAGAAAAACAGGAAGATACAAATAAATCTAGTAAGTCTGAGTTAAATAATTTATTTAATGGATTAACTAAACAATAACTTCTAAAGAGGAACCGGAGTTTTCTAAGCCTCATAAATACTATTTGAGCTTTTTATTATGCGTCATCGTTCACGATATGTTGAGTCGAATGAAGACTTAAATATTTGGTCTGCTTTTACAGATTTAATGTCTAATGCTTTCATGATAGCAATCTTATTTTTATTACTAATGATCGTTAAATCTGTAGTTGCACAATCAACATTAGACAAAACTCTTAATAGTCTAGGTAATAGAAAAGATGAAGTGGGAACATTGGCTAGACAGGTTAAAGTTTTACAAGCGAAAGCAAATAGAACTGATGAATTAGAGCGTCAAGTTGCAGTTTTACAAAAACAGCTATCAGGACAAAGAGAAACAGGCGCACCACCGATTATTGTGATTGAAGATGAACAAGCCTATCGATTTGCTTCAGGTAGTGCAGAAATTCCGCCGCCAATGAAGACTTATATCAAAAATAAGATAGTACCTGAAATTGAACGCAATACGCAGCAATATCATATCAATGTGGTAGAGTTAATTGGTCACACTGACGGTCAGGCTAATGGCAGTGCAGCTAGTAATCTAGACGAGAATTTGGAGAAAGTAGCGATCGCTCAAAATCCTGTTAGTAATCTGCATTCAGGCTCTAACGCAGATTTGGGACTGATGCGAGCGTTGGCAGTGGTAAGATTACTGCGTGACATCCAGACGAAAACTGGACATCTAAAAGGGCTGAAATTTCGAGCCTATTCTGCTGCACAGCTAATTTTACCAAATGGAGAGTTTGCCTCTGTTAGTCGTCATCCAGATGCAACCAGGCGACGGATAGAAATTCGTTTTACTCGTTTGGGTGAGGTGACAAGGGTTAGATAGCAAGCGCGATCGCACAATCCGCAATAAACGTATACACACAAATGTTTTGTCGGGGCGGGTTTAGTCAAGCTACTTGGATAATTATGCCTTCAGTCGCTTAGGATGAATTTAAAAGTATAAAGGTGCTGTATTGAACCTCGCAGCAATTGTACAGGAGGTCTCATGGTGGCGCTCATGCTAAATGTTAAAGGGGCAAAGAAAATTCAATCCCTTTTCCCCTTTCCCTTTCCCCTTTTCCCTACGAGGCAAGAAGTCTATTGTATGGCAGCCAGTCGCATAACTAATATTCCTCCACTCGAAAGTGGCGATCGCTTGACTTGCTCTGAATTTGAGCGTCGTTATCAAGCAATGCCACAGATTAAAAAAGCTGAATTAATTGAAGGAGTCGTGTACGTAGCTTCACCTGTACGTGCTAGCCGTCATGGTAGACCCCATGCTCAAATCGTCGGTTGGTTATTAGTCTACAGTGCCGCGACACCCCTAGTTGATGTCGCCGATAACGCCACAGTACGCCTGGATGCAAATAATGAGCCTCAACCCGATGCTTTATTACGACTAGAGCCCCAAGCGGGAGGCTCCTCTCGCATTAGTGATGATGACTATATTGAGGGTGTACCAGAATTAATTGCAGAAATCGCTGCTAGTAGTGCCTCCTATGACCTGAATGACAAACTTAATGCTTATCGTCGTAATGGGGTTCGGGAATATATCGTCTGGCAAATTTACGAGAACCGCCTTGACTGGTTTTATCTAGATAATGGTCGATATGTTTCGCTGCAACCGGATGCTATAGGCGTAATCCGCAGTCAGATTTTCCCAGGATTATGGCTGGCGGTAAACGCCCTGCGTGAGGGAGATTTAGCCCAGGTGTTAGCAACCCTACAGCAGGGACTACAATCAGCAGAACATCAAAGTTTTGTGCAGCAATTGCGTCTTTAACAGTTACCAGTTATCAGTTATTAGTTACCAGTTATCAGTTATCAATTTAAGGTCACTGTTTACTGTTCACTGTTTACTGTTTACTGTTCACTGTTCACTGGTAACTGGTCACTGTCAACTTAACTGCGCTACGACTTGATCTTGTAGCAAGGCTTGGTTTGTTAGCAAGTCTTCTACTGTCATGCGTAAAAAGCGCTGTTTGTCAACTTGAAACAATACTCTAATGCGATCGCTCCCTGGATAACCAGGCGGTGTCAAAGAGGCGATCGTTCTTGCACCTTCACGATCATTGAGTGGCTGCACTTGTTTTTTCCCGCTATCTAGACGCTTGGTGATTAGGCGATCGCCATCAAAATACACTTCTGTACCACCAGTTTCCGCCCCCAATTCGCCGATGATTAATTCAATACTGGGCTGCTGATCCACCGATGCGCCTAAAACTAATTCTACAGGCGTATCCATTGGGTAAGGCTGTCCTTCTTTAATCAAAGGATGCCAGTTATGACAATTATTTCGCCTATCCCAGTAGCGGATACCGTAACTGTGGTAGAGAAAATCTTTCAGTTCCACACCTTGAGATATTTGCAACGCACCAAGGGCGATCGCTTCAAACGGACGTTCGCAACGAATTTTTTCAGGCTCAAAATACTGCTGTACCCATGTCTGCACAGCTGGCATTTGTGCTGTACCACCAACCAACAACACAGCCTTAATATCTGTATTTTCTAATCCTTGTCGCCGTGCTTGTTGCAATAGCTGATTCATCGACTGATCTAGCTGCTCAAAAAACGAGTGTTCGGCGAGAATTTTTTCTAACTGATCGCGGTCTAATTCCAGTTCGTAGCTTTCAAATGTCTCATCATTAAAGTAAACTTCATTTGCCCCAGTTTGGGAAGATAACTGAATCTTTAACCGTTCTGCTAGTCGAGTAGTCAAAGGAGTTGCCGCCAATCCTTGTCTAGTGGCAAAATAATCAACAATCCAGTTATCAATATCAGAACCACCTAAATTCTGCCCTGCTTTTGCTAATACACGGGCTGTTTTTACCTTCTGTCCTGATTTTTCCGCCAGGGATTTTTTACCCCATTTAAGTAGAAACCCAGGCTGCTTCTTAGTCGCACCACCATCGAGCCGCACTAGAGAAAGATCGAGTGTACCGCCGCCGAAATCAATTACTAGCAAAATGTCCTGTTCTACCATCCCATATCCCAAAGCAGCAGCTGTCGGCTCATCCAAAAGCCGCACCTGTTCTACTGGTAGCGATTGGCACACTTGCCCAAGCCAGAGACGGTAAGCCTCAAAGCTGTCTACTGGTACAGTCAAGATCAAAGATTCAGTAGGCGAGGTTGCAAGTTTGTCAATGATTTGGCTGAGGAACCATTGCCCGACTTGTTCAAACGAGACAATTTGCCCGTCTAGCTCTGGCAAGAAGCCTTGAATATCTGCACCAATTCCTCTTTTGAAGCTGCGAAAAAATCGCGGATCTGTGGTTAAATCAAGCCCGCGATCGCGTACAGCCTGTCCTACTACTACCTTATTTTGTGCCGCATCTTCTACATATACCAAACTAGGGATCAGGGGAGGATTCTGCCCCAATTGCTCAGATAAACCAGGTAAACTTAGGGTTTCTGGTTGCTGGGTAACAGGGTTCCAACGGGCTATACAAGTGTTGCTAGTACCGAAGTCAATTGCGTAGGATGAAGTCCTTGTCGTAGACATCGCCATGAATAGTAAAGTCAACAGTCTTTGTAACTTAATGTTATCTTTACCAGCGGTCTATACTATTTTAGATTTTGGAGCCATAGATTTTGGATTGGAAAATCCAACTATAGCAATCCTATTTAACGAACCGCAAAGGCGCAAAGAACGCGAAGTGAAGAAGTAGAGGGAGGTTTACAAATCCTGCACGGAATGCTATATCAGGAGTTTTAGCAACATTTGTAGCAGTCAGAAAACCTTATGGTATAATATCTAGCTTACCAACCACCCAGCTTGTAAACGGGCGATCGCTTCTTCCTTTGCTTTTGCCTCAATTTCAATCCAGGGTGCTTCCCGATAAACACTTGGCATTACAGTAATGTATTCGCTGTGCTGTCTGTCATTGAAAGCTGATTCACCGTTAGAAATATGGACTAACTGCCATTCGGGGTTTTCCCAAGTTTCTCTTGCTGCATAAAACATTTCGGCTACCGATGGATCTTCATAGCTATCAAGTCCTTCATGACAGATATGATGATGAGCATCAAACACCATTGGTACACCAGTACGCTGACAGACTTCTAAAATCTCCAGGGAACTATAAGCATATTCATCATTTTCAAAAGTCAAGCGGTTGCGGATCTCCATTGGTAGTTCATTAACTACTTTGACAAGTTGATCTATCCTTTGAGATTTACCACCATGTATATTCATTAAAGACCAAGGCGATCGCGGTAAACCTAACAAATCGAATGTTCGAGCGTGTCGTGCCAAAATATTGATACTATTTTGTACAACAGTAGGCGAATCAGAACTCAACACCACATATTGATCTGGATGTAGCACCATCCTAATCCCCAATTGATGCGATCGCTTACCAATATTACCCAGATCAGCACTCATTTCCTCTAAAATTCGCGCTCCGATTCCGTCTTCCATATCACTCAACGGAAACAATGCTGAGGAAATGCGATAAAGCCCAATTTGACGCTGCTGACAAAATGTTATCGCCGCATCCAACCGATTTAAATTACTAACATAAAGTTCCTTCAAAGCGGTTTCCCGTTCTGCTAAACTTAATTTAAGGTAGCGCGTCCGAGTCATAGCACGGAAACGTATTTCCTTAGAGAAAGTAATACAAACCAAACCCAACTGAGGGCGAACGCTATCTTTTGCTACAGACGTTCCTCGTACTTCCTCTATAGCAACATTGCTCTTAGCTAATAACTCCATATTACTTAAATTATTAGTATTCATAAACACTTAGTCTTGTGCATCAACAACACACCCTACTTCTAGGGTTGCCGCATCATATATAAAATTTAATCTTCAAAAGAGCGATCGCACATCTACACGTAGTCATAGCATTTCAACTTAGGGCGATCTTTACTACCTTAAATTCTTCTTTTTTCTTCTCTTAGCGCCTTTGCGCCTTTGCGCGACATAAATCAAAACTCTCCTACCCTTCCTTAGATAGATGTATAAAAATGCCACCTATCTAATGACAGATATTAAAAACCACTCAAAATCAGCTTTTAGAGAGGCATCTGGAACTAATACCAGCCTACCTTAGAGCTAATTTAAATAGAGTAAAATTTGTCAAGTATCTGAAATACTTCTTTAGAATAATGGCAGGAAAAAAAACATTTCTTAACCTGTAAATGCATTGGGAGAGTAAGGCGTAAAAAACCGAACACCTGAAACCCTCATGACTACTTAATTACCAAATCGTCACCTCTAAGGGACTAGAAGCATGGAAAACCGCCAAACATCAGAATCTTCGATATTTTTGGGTTCCCTTAAGAACGGAATTTGGTTAGTGGGAATTTCATCTTGGCTATTTGGTATCACCGATAGAAGCATTGCTTCTTTATCAGATGGCTACTTATCAGCATTAGATATAGCTCAGTTATTTACAGCTGCTTTCTTCTTTGTAAGCTGGCTGTTCTTAAAACCCACATCCAAGGTGTGAACGTATTACTGGGAAAAGATTATCCTATGCCGCAAACATCGTTTTTCCTGGGGGGGTTAAGGTAAACTTAAAGGCAAAATTAGATTGGCTTAACTCCTAGCAAGCCATGCATAAACGGCAAAGTGACTTTTATCCACCTCGACTAAATCTGAAGCTGGTAAATCTAGCACAGCGAATTGCTCCTCTAGCTGCTCACTGGTACTATCGCTTTGACTTGGTGGTTAGTCAGGAGGATTTAGACTGCTTGCGATCGCTCCAACACAAGCGTTTGCTACTGTTACCCAATCATCCCACATTTGACGACCCGATTGTAATTTTTCTATTGTCCGCTCGTCTAGGTATACCGTTTTACTACCTGTCAGCGCGAGAAACATTACTGGGGAAGCAAGGATATTGGTTGCAACGGTTAGGTGTATATTCGATTCGGCGGGGAATGGTTGACCGAGCGAGTTTTGCCCAAACTCTGGAAATATTAACTCAGAACAGTTGTAAATTAGTGATTTTTGCCGAGGGGGGCGTATCGTTCCAGAATGATACGGTGATGCCATTTCGAGTAGGCGCAATTCAAATGGCTTTTCAGGCGATGAATAAAGTACTCAAACAGGAAAAATCTGTGCCAGATCTCTACGCCGTACCGATCGCTATCAAGTATCACTATACCGGAGATATGACAGCGGCGATCGCGCACAGCCTCAAGAAACTGGAACAAGCTCTACAGATTCAGCCGCAAGGGAACTTTTACCAACGACTGAGAACTGTTGCTGGAGAGGTTCTGCTTAGATGTGAACAAGAATATGGTTTACACAAACCGGAGGTAACAGACTGGAATCAAAGAGTATTCAATCTCAAGGAACACGTTTTGCAACAGTGTGAGCAAAGATTGGGGCTAACTTCGTCACCTGGAGAACGAGGGCGCGAACGCACTTACCGAATTCAACAAGCACTTGAAGAGGCTACAGACCAGGCAAGCCATTCTAATACTACATTAGATCAAATTTGGACATGGGAAGTGATGGCTAAGGCTGCTTGGCGGGTACTAAATTTTGATGCAATTTATGATGGTTATGTCGCAGCTTCGATTACGCCCGAACGTTTCCTAGATACCCTCATCCGCCTAGAACGAGATGTGTTTAATATCGATAAACCTCGGCCATTAGGTCATCGTCAGGCACTGGTACACGTTGCCGAACCGATAAATCTCAAAGATTGGTTTGCTGATTATCAGCAAAATCGGACGCTTACAGTTAACACTGTAATGCAAAAAATTCACCAGACGGTACAACAAAAGTTGGATTCGTTAGCTGGGCAAAATTACTTCTCCAATTAAAAATTACCTGTTGAGGTGGGCATGGGTGGCATACAAAATTACTTCCTTTTCAATTAAAGATTATCTGTTGCGGTGGGCAATGCCCACCCTACGTTATTGGTAACACCACTTATGTGGAGACTAACTCTGGCTGTGGTTGCGCCTCTTGCACATTATCAGTGATGCCAAAAATCGAGTTGTACATTTTTATGTACTCTTTGGCGGATTGCTCCCAGCTAAAGTCTTGCTGCATACCGCGCACTTCAAGTGCTTTCCAGTCTTGTTTATAGCGGAAGCCTTCCCAGGCGCGAACCATGCAAGTATATAAGTCTAGTGGTTCATAGCGATCGAAGCAGTAACCTGTACCTGTATGATTTGTTGGATCGTGGTGGAAAACGGTATCAACTAAACCGCCAGTACGTCTGACAATAGGTACACTACCGTAGCGCAGTGCCATCATTTGGCTAATTCCGCAAGGTTCAAAGCGGCTAGGCATGAGGAAGGCATCGCTACCAGCATAAATCCGACGAGAAAGCGCGTCACTGTAGAGTAAGTAAGTTGACATCCGCCCAGGGAAACGAGATGCCATTTGCCACATTTGGGTTTCGTAATAGCGATCGCCTGTTCCCAATAATATAAACTGAGCATCGGTGTAAGATAGGAAGCGATCCATTGTTTGCAACACCAGATCAATTCCTTTTTGTTCCACCAGCCGTGTCACCATACCAATCAAAAAGGCTTTGGCATTGACTTCTAACCCCAGTTCTTCTTGCAGAGCTACTTTATTAGCTTTGCGTTGATCTATGGTATCAGCAGTGAAGGTTTGAGCAATGTATTTATCATCAGCTGGGTTGTAAACTTCGGTATCAACACCATTAACAATCCCCCATAATTTACCACTGATGAAAGACATCAACCCTTCTAGAGTCTCGCCATACTCGGCTGTCTGAATTTGTTTGGCGTAGGTTGGGGAAACAGTGTTAACGCGATCGGCATACTGCACAGCCGCTGCCATTGTATTATGTCCTTGCATATACCAAGGACACCAGGTAATCTTTTCTAGATACCACCGCCAAGGTCCTTGATAGGCAAGGTTATGAATTGTAAACACACTGCTGATATCTGGATCTTGGTGCATCCAAACTGGTATCATACCTGTATGCCAGTCGTGGCAGTGAACTATTTGCGGTTTCCAGTAGTTCCAGCAAAATTCAGCCGCACCATTGGCAAACAAAGTGAACCGCCAGTCTTCATCTTCCCCAGAATAAATTCGGCGGGGTGAAAAAGCTGGATGTCCGAATAAATACAAGGGGACATCTGTACCAGGTAGAACACTCTCGTAAACCGAGAAATTTTGGAACATAGCAGATCCCGACCAGATGGGATCTGTAGGAATCTCCATTTTGTCTGGCAGGAAGCCGTAGTATGGTATGAAGATTCGCACATCATGTCCCATTGCTCGTAGTATTTTAGGCAAAGCACCCACTACATCTCCCATTCCGCCTACTTTGGCGATCGGCGCTGCTTCTGCGGCTACAAACAGAATTCGCATCTATGTCCCCTGAATTATGTATTCTACTCTAAGCGAGTCTAGTACATTGTATAGGGGCGCAGGCGCAGGGGCTAGAGGCGAGAGGAACTAGGGGCGCTGGGGCTAGGGAAAGCTGGGGACAAGGGGACAAGGGGAAACTACATAAATTCTCCCCCCCTCTCCAAGTCTTCCCACTCCCCCCCTTCTCTTAAGCGCCTCTTTGAATTTGGGCAAAGATTTGCTCTAAAATCTCTGTAGCTCCTTGTTTACGTAATTTTTGAGCTAGTTCGATTCCTAGCTGTTCGGCATCGCTGGCGCTACCTGAGACAGTACCTTTAACTAGTTTTTGACCGTCTACACTGACGACAATACCAGTTAAAGTTAGATTACCTTCGTTTAATTGGGTGTTAACACCAATTGGCACTTGACAGCCGCCTT
Organism: uncultured Chroococcidiopsis sp.; assembly: GCA_964248365.1. Classification (GTDB taxonomy): domain Bacteria; phylum Cyanobacteriota; class Cyanobacteriia; order Cyanobacteriales; family Chroococcidiopsidaceae; genus Chroococcidiopsis. The sequence continues at coordinate 59,248 of CAXTYC010000028.1, forward strand.
CGAGTTCGCGCAAAAAGGCGCGTTCAGCTAATGCGCGATCACGTGTTGGTATATGTTCAATTACCTTGAGTAGGGACAACACTTCTGTATCATCAGCCCTACATTCTATCCCCAACGCTCCTTGTCCGACTGCGTGTAAGGATACTTCATCTGGTAGGATTTGATGAATGCGATCGCTCATACCAAGTCGATGCAATCCAGCCACTGCCAAAATAATTGCGTCATACTCGCCAGCATCAAGTTTTTGCAGTCGTGTATTTAAATTTCCTCGAATATCTTTAAAAGCTAGGTGCGGGAAGTGATGGCGTAATTGAGCTAACCGTCGTAGAGAGGATGTACCCACTACTGATCCTGATGGTAAAGTGTCAATTTGCTTATCTTTATGCTTTTGATGCACAACCATTGCATCAGCCGGATTTTCCCGTTCGGTGACGCAACCCAAAATTAAACCCTCTGGTAAACGTGTCGGTAAGTCTTTGAGGGAATGTACTGCAAAGTCAATTTCCTGGCTTTGCATTCCGACTTCGAGTTCTTTGGTAAACAAACCCTTGTCACCAATCTTGGCTAGGGCGACATCGAGAATTTTATCACCTTGGGTAGACATGGTGTGGACTTCAAACGTGCGATCGGGAAAGGCTTTTTGAAGTTGTTCTTTTACCCAATGTGTTTGAACTAAAGCAAGTTGACTTTTGCGGGAACCGATGCGGATAGTACGAGGAGGACTGGAAATTAGTGCAGCGTTCGGGGACATATAACAGTAGGATTAAAAGCGAAAATTAAATCACTTGATCTAGACTACCTCAGTGATTGTACAAAAAGGGACTAGAGGCTGGGGGCTAGGGGCAAGAATTGAGCAGGGATCGCTGTGGGGACCAGGGATCGCTGTGGGGGGAAAGGGAAATTTAAGAATTGCGAATTACGATTTTGCCTACTGCACGTTCGGTTTCACTATAGGTATGAGCGGCTGCTATTTCTGACAAGGGGTAGGTGCGATCGACGATCGCTCGAATCTTCCCTGCTTCAACTTGCTCTTTCAGGTAAGCCAGATCTGAACCCCTGGATTTTAATAATACTACTTTATATTTTTGACCAGGTGTGAGCCAAGTTAAGAAACTTTTGAGGTAATTTTCTGGGTAGGGTTGGGTTGTAATGTAAATTGCCTTGGGTTGCAGCACATTTTTGCACTCGGTTAAAGAACTGTTACCAACTACATCAAAGATAATGTCATATTTAGCTGTGTCCTTGGTGAAGTCCTGTTGCTTGTAATCAATAACGCGATCAGCACCCAAGCTTTTCACCAGTTCTACATTACTAGTACCACAAACCGCCGTTACCTCTGCTCCCAGCACCTTGGCAATCTGGACAGCAAAAGTACCTACACCCCCTGAAGCACCATTAATTAGTACCTTTTGCCCAGGCAAGAGATTCCCCTCATCTCTAAAAGCCTGCAATGCTGTCATAGCTGCTAGAGGCACAGCGGCAGCTTCTTCATAGCTCATAACAGTTGGTTTAGCCGCCGCAACCTTTTGTGAAACAGCAGCGTATTGCGCGTAAGCACCACCTGGCAAAGAGTTGAGGTGAGCATAGATTTGATCGCCCTTTTTGAAAGAGTTGACATTCTCCCCCACTTCTACCACTTCGCCTGAAACATCAAACCCCAATATCATAGGGAATTTGTTGCCCGTCAAAATTTTGAGCATTCCTGATCTTATCTTCCAGTCAATCGGGTTAACGCTGGTGGCGTATACTCTAACCAGCATTTGGTCTGGTTGAAAACGCGGTTTTTCGACTTCTGTATATTGGAAGACTTCAGGAGAACCATAGCGATCGATAATTGCTGCTTTCATAAAGTCTCTACAGGATCTAAAAAAGGTGCTAGTGGTAAGTGGGGGAGAGGGGGAGAATTCAAAAATTACGAATTACGTTGGGACTCTTTCATGCTGATTTAATCTGCTGCCAGAACAAATCTACCCGCAGGTGGAAGGAGGAAAGGTGTGTTTTGGCAGAGCTAATTGATTTGATGGAATAAAGGTGGCGAGCGCGCATTTCCTATTCCTTTGTATTTATTATTACAAACCCATTCAGCATTTCTGTCTTGCGATAGTAAACTGCAATAAAGTAATGTATCCTCCGATAGAAGGAGGCGCTAGATATTATTAGCTATCCATAAAGGCATATCCAAAACCGAACCTGCGATCGCTAAGAAACTACACCAAACTGATAAAAATAATAATTTCACAGCAGGAAACTTTCTCTAATGACGCGCTCAAAAATTCCTACTCTACTGGGGATGAATAGCTACGCCAACCATTAGATAACGTCTTTTGTAGTTAATTTAGTAACTCAAGATATTTTTGAAGGCGTTATCTCACTCATCATAGTTATTTTTATAACAAAATGTATCAAAAGATTTATTTTTCATAAAAAAATGTTTTATTCGTTACTTTATAATTGCCAAAATTGATCTGACTTTAGACAATACTTTGTACTCAAATATTTTAACTATAGATAGAGTTAGCAACAGCTTTTATTTGTAAAAATACAACTATAAATTAGGTACTAGCTAATTTAAATATCTATTTGCATTACTAGCTCACTGATTTTTGTTAGGAGGATTTTGTCATGTCTGATCAAATGTGTTGGCTTTCTATGGGAGCAGACAAAGAAAAAATATTGCATTTACGGAGGGAGCCGAATCAACCTTGGAAGCCCTATACAAGTTGCCCTGAATATGCTGTACCCGATTATAGAGTACCTGGAGGTTCAAAAGGTTGGGCGACTTATCAAAAACTATTGAAGGCAGGTTGGACGATAGATCCCACTGCTCAAGCACAAGAGTCTTTATTAGTAATTTATTAGTAGATAGGAGTAGAACTTAACAAAAATCAAATATCAAATTATTTTGATTTTTTGTTGTAATTTTTTGCTGAAAAGTTACATATCTAAATATAGCTGCTTCTAATGATTATTTTAAAATAAGTAAACCTATGCAGCTATTGATTATTCAGTTTCTCATCGAAGAGTTGTAAAAATAGCCACAGGCTTGGATATTGGAGACAAATATGAACAGCATTCAATGGGCAGAGCAAGAAAAGACATTACCCAGGTTCAATACAAATCAAATTGTTCACTTTGTTGGAGGCATCGGTACAATTAAAAACTTACGTCCTGATTCAGGTACATGGACTTATGCTGTTGAAATGGAAATGGGTCCATTACCAGACGTGGGCAGAGTAGGTTTTGAAACAACAATCCTCCTTCAAGAATCAGACATTCAGGGAGTAATAAAGTAAATTCACCAATTCATTAATTCGCAGCGCTTAATTAACTAGCTAAAGTGCGATTGTGTTAAGTGATAACAGGAATACTCGTATTAATTTATACAAAAATACCTGATCCATTGGATTATATAGCAAGACGCATTAAGATTAGGATAAGTTTACCTGGCATTCGTTGTTGAGCTAAAAAAACCTTGAAAAAAGCTAATAGCTAATAGCTAGTAGCTAATTGCTATAGCAGTTATTGAAACGCGCGACCTTAGTTAGAGGAAATTGATGCAGGACTAATGTAAAACATGAGAAAGGGAGCGTGATTGAGTAGAGGCAAGCTATATCTTGCCCTTGGGCGTGGCTAAAAATAATCCGCATTCCTTGGAGGATAGATTGTGAAAGTTCCACCAGAGATTACTTATAGGGGTGTCGAGAAAACTGATGCGATCGCCACATTAGTTGATGACAAGATAGCCAAGCTTGAAAAAATTTGCAATTACATTAATAGCTGCCATATTGCAATTGAAAAGATTCACGATCGCCCGCGTCATGGTTCCCCGTATCGGGTGCGGCTCGATATTACTGTACCCCCAAATCATGAAATTGTGGGTGAAAATCATCACGCAGAAAGCAACCAGTACCAGCCAATTGATGCAGCCATTCGGGAAGCGTTCGATGCTGCTCGTCATCAGCTGACTAAACTTACCAAGCGACAGCACGAAAGCGATCAAGCCAAAACTCACTAAACGCAGGAGATAAAAGCTATGCACCTTCACACTCCAGCTTTTTTCATTGGTGGCGCTATCCCCTTTAAATACACCTGCGACGGGGAAAATCTCTCTCCTCCCCTGCATTGGAATCAAGCACCAGATGGGACAAATAGCTTTGCCTAATTGTAGAAGATCCTGACGCACCCACCATAACTTTTACCCATTGGGTTCTTTACAATTTATCTGGCGATCGCCACGAACTACCACAAGCAGCTGCAAATCAAGCCACACTGCACTTGACTTTGTTCAACGGAGGAAACGAGGCACACAAGTGTCCTCGCCTACCTATAACTGATCGCAGTTCGCCTTAAAGCCGTCCTTTATTCATAAAAAACTGTTAACTTGCCTGATTAGACCGCAGGGGGGCTTGAGGTGCTTTATGAGAGGAATTTACCGCTTTTTCCCTATTTTCAGAATATGTACGTTAAGTGTGCGACAGCTTATTAAAAAACAGTTGGAGCAAATAATTTTTTAGTTTTTAATACTTATATAATTATACAATAAGCATAATTTAGTTTAGCTTACAAAGCTCAAATTGGAGAATAAAAACATGGTAATCGAACAAGAGTCTAATAACTTTGAAGAGCTTATTTCTAGCTCAGATTTACCAGTTTTAGGTTTTTTTTACGCCCCTACCAGTGGACCTGATCACCTGATGCTCTCAGTTATAGAGCAAGTAGATAACCAGATAAAAGAACAGCTACGGATTGTAAAAATTGATAGCGAAAAATATCCTCATTTGGCTTCTGAGTATCAGGTTCATGCCCTACCAACGTTGCTGCTTTTTAAGAATGGACAGATTGTAGAGCGGATTGAAGAGGAACACAGTGAGGTTTTAATGTCTCCCGAACGGCTGATTCAACGTCTACAACCCGTGCTTTAAAAACCCTAAGCTAGAAAAACTTGCCTTGCCTTGCACCCTTCAATAGATATATTTATTGTTAAGTGGGCATCTTGGGTGGGCAAGATGCAATATAAATGCACATTAGATTATCTATTCAATTGTCCAATTTGCTGGTGGTAGCGGCATCTGTTCTTCGAGTTGAGAAGATTGGGAAACTTGTTGCATACTAGCTGAAAGCCAGATAAACAACTCCTTAAAATTCAGCCCTCCCAGTTTTAGCGGCTGACGTACAACTATTTGACTTAGGCGAGTCATGTTTGCTTCTTCCACCCCTATAGCAAAGAAGGCAACACGCTTATTAGCTTCGTCGTCTTTAATACGTTTTGTTGCCTGCTCTACCACACTATCTGCTTCTCCTTGTGGTTCGCCATCGGTAATCAAAAATACCCAAGGGCGATAGTAGGCAACTCCATTAGCACGATACATGGCTTTGCGGACTTCGAGCAGATCAAGCCCTTGGAGAATTGCTCCCCCCATTTGAGTCAAACCCTCAGCCGAAAGAGTTGGCGGCTCAAACTCATCGGCTGTTGTAAAGCCCTGAACTACCTCTACTTCAGTGTTAAAAGTTACAATTGCTACCTCGACTCGCTTTTTTGCCAGATTGTCATGATTTAGTTCCTCCTTAAAGGTACGTAAACCATCATTTAAGGCGTTAATTGCTTCACCTTGCATCGAGCCAGAAGTGTCTAGTAGCAAAACACATGGGCAACGCGGCTCTGGGTTTTCGGCAAATTCAACCGCCTCTTCCCAGCTCAATGGTTCAGGTTCTGCTGTGTCATTGTCAATACCACTATCAGTAGATTTTGATTGCAGCGATCGCGGATTCCAAAACTTCATCAAGCACCCCTGTCAACACAATAACTAATAAGTGATAAATGGTTAGCGTTAAGTTTTCTTCACTATTTTCTCCTTTTCTACTCAAATATGCTTACCTAGAAAGTTTTGCAGGTTGTGGAAAAACTCCTGTCGGGTTTGTGTCTTGAGCAAATAGCGGTAAGTAAACCAAATTGAGTAGCCAATACCTATTAACTTAAACGTTGATTCCAACAAAGGGATATCATTGAGGGCATCTATCACTGCCAAGACCACCCGCAGTGTAACGAATGCCGCCCCAATCAGAACTAGACTAATAATTGACTGCTTGTATGTGTTAAAAAAGCTACCTATGTAGTCAAAAATATGTGCTAAAAAGTTAAAAGTTAGTGTAAATATCCACTGTGCTTTTTGAATAGACTGACTAGTTGGAGAGAAGCTTGATTGGTTCACGGTTTCTAAGGTGTTGCTCTTATCTTCTGATTGTTGCATTTGAGCCATAGTTTAGATATTGCTAATAGGGAAAGGGGTATTTGCTGCTGTTAATTGAGTAATACCTTAAATTTTAGATTATTTAGCTTACCAGTTGCTTTGGTATGATTTCAAGCATACATAAATTCTAAAACCATACTGTATCAATTACCAAATCAAAAATAATTTGCTAGTTAAAAATAAGCAAAATTTAAGATTCTTATACACATTCAACAATGTACGAGTACTGATCTATACCGTTGGATTTTATTGGTGCAACATTTAAATTAGAGCAAACGAATTGCACACTAAGGGTTCTATAATCTTTAAATATATGGTTTCCACGCATCCAAAATTGTATAGGTTTCGTCTTTTTGTGCTTTGTTACCTCAATCCGCTCAAGCAGATAGTAGATCAAGAGACAAAAATATTTTTAGATGGCATAGAGCATAAAATCTAGCTAAGGTTAAACAAATATGCTAGCGGCAAAGTAAGCCCTACCTGAAACCTGTTTAAAAAGAGTCAATCTAGACGCTACGCTACACTACCCCTTCGGGATCGCTGTGCTACGTGAAGGCAAAAAAGGCGGTATTCCTTGTCAACAACCAGAGTTTTTGTCAATAGTGCCGCCTTTTTTGCCCACAACCAGAGTTTTCTGTGTAGCCAAAACTAGTAACTAGTAAAGATTGACTCTTTTTAGATAACTTTTTCGTAACCCCACGTTCTTCCCGATGTCACTTTCCCAACCGTCACAGCAGTTGATAGAAAATCTGATGGCTTTATTAGATCACTACCAAGCCCAGCTTATAGAGGCTGAATACAAGGCTAATTTAGCACTTGAGCAACTTTCACACGTAAATGCGTTGTTAGTAGATCAGGTGGGAGATCAGCAGTTTGCCCAAAGTTTAATCGATTTGCGATCGCACTATCAATCACTAGCGGCACAGCATCAACAAACAGCTACTCATGCCAAAGCACAACTGGCACACATTAACGCTCTACTGGCAGATCAATTAGCCTGGAGTTTAAACCCCAAGCAGCAACAACAGTTAGAAGCTATCCCAGCACCTAATACAGTCGAGCCTCAAACTGAACCGAGGCAACTGCCAACCCCAGAGCCAGCCCCCCAAGCAGATTTAACAGAAGAAGCACCTCTAGGTACATTTGAGCATCCTAATACTAGCCCAGTTGAAGCATCACAACCATCCCAGCCCCCATTTCAAGACTCGGATGATCCGACGGTGGTTTCTTCCACTAAGACACGAATGCTACCTCAATATCAACATCTGAGCAAAATTCAAGCAGTTGAAAAGCTCCTGCGGGAAAATCAGGGCAGCATTCTACACGTAGACTATATCATTCGCGCTTTGTACGGGGAGATGGATGCAGTTGCGATCAAAGACGAAAAGCCTCGGATGTATGACACCCTCACCCAAGGCACAAAAAAAGGACTGTGGGTGAAAGTGCCAGACTCTCCCAGTTGCTATACTTTTGATCTGAAGCTAGTACAGCCTGATTCGACAGCTAAACAGAAATTACCTCCCCCTCGTTCCCGTCGTCGCACAACGCCAGCTAGAGGCAAGGCACACGAAGAATTACTTCCCCCTTATCAACACCTCAATCTCACGGCAGCGGTTGAGAGTGTAGTGCATGAGTATGCAGGTGAGATCTTGACTACAGAGAAAATTGCCCAGGAATTGTATGGCAATCTCTCAGGATCGGCTCTCACCCAAGCCAAGGATAAAATTGGTAAAACTCTATGGAGTGGTACTAGACAAGGACGGTGGCAACACGTACCAGGGAAAATCGGATGCTATACGCTCGATCTCAATCAGTTGAAGTAGTTAGGAGGCAGAAGGCAGGAGTTGTGAAGGCAGAAGTCAGAAGTCAAAAGACCCACGACAGGAGTCAGGAGACAGAATTCGGAATTCGGAATTAATGATTCTCCCCCAGCTCCCCTTTGCTCCCTCAGATCTCCTCTAGCCACTCAATAAAAGTCGGTTAAGATGTATTGTGCGATCGCATCTACTGCCTACCTGTTGATATATGAAAGCTACGCTCATCACTAGTGCTGTATTACTAACCACGCTCTGCCTAGTACCTCCGGCAAAAGCAGAAAACTCTGAACATATTAGACAACTACTGGCAACCAAGCAATGTGAAAGTTGCGATCTAGGTGGTGCAGGTTTAGTGATGGCTAATTTGTCTGGGGCAAATTTGCGTGGAGCAAATCTGAGTGGTAGTAATCTCAGTCGTGCTAACTTGAGTGGAGCAGATCTGAGCTACGCTAACCTCAGCGGTGCTTCTCTATACGGTGCAAATCTGAGCGGCGCTAAATTGAATGGAGCAGATCTGACAGGAACCGATCTGAGAGATTCTTACTTAGCTAATATAGATTTGGGTAGTAGTAACCTAAACAGCACTAATTTGCAGGGGGCGATCGCTATACCTAACTCCTCTGGCAAACCTGAAGACTTCTACCGCTTGGGGATGGCTCAAGGTCAAAAAGGCGACCCCAAGGGAGCGATCGAATATTTCAACCAAGCATTAAGTATTAATTCTAAATATGCCCCCGCTTATCTGGCGCGTGGCGTTGCTCGTTACCAACTATTAGATCGAGCAGGCGCAATGCGGGATGCGGGGCAAGCTAAAGCACTATTCTTATTTCAAGGAAATCAGGATGGTTATCAAACAGCCCAAGCATTTGTCAAAGAGCTACAAACGCCGGAAACTACATCTGTAAGTAAAGGCAAGCCCAATTTCTTCAACTTCTTAGGTGGGGTTAGTTCGCTTTTGTTACAGTTTTTACTGTAATTAGGAGCGCTTAAGAGGGCTTGGGGGGGTTTGGGGGGCGAGAGGCGAGATAGAACCAACTACCAACTACCAATTACCAACTACCAATTACCCTACTTGCAATGAATATATCAAATGAATTATGGCAAGCTAATCAAGATCTAGTTTTAGCTTGCTTAAAGCATCCATTTGTTCAAGGCATTGGTGATGGCACACTTGAACGCAAAAAATTTGCTTACTATGTAGGGCAAGATGCTTTTTTTCTCGAAGCCTTTGCCCGTGCATATAGCATAGTAGCTGCTAAAAGTCAAGATTGGGAAGGATTCTGTGTTTTTCACAATTTAGCAGGTGGTGTCTTGGCAGAACTGAGACTGCATGAAAGCTATGCCGCAGTGTGGGAAGTTGACTTAGGTTCTGTTCAACCGTCAGCAGCAACACGTCGATATACAGATTTTTTGCTGGCGCTGGCTTGGGGTGGTGATGTGGGTTTAACAACCGCCGCTATGTCACCTTGTATGAGTCTATATGTCTTTCTGGGACAACAGTTAGCTGAAAATGGCATTCCAGAACACCAGTATGCAGACTGGATTCGCACTTATAGCAGCCCAGAGTTTGAGCAGCTGGCTCAACAACTGGCAAGTTTAGGCGATCGCACGACTATTATCACACCGCAAGTACATCAAACTTACCGTTATGCCATGTTGTGTGAACGAGATTTTTTTCAAGCAGCATGGGAAAGCAGTTTGGTGCGTTACGGCACAAACCTAACACACCAGAACCATTTGCAAAGGGAATGACGATTAGCTTACTCACTTACTTCAATTGAAGGATTTGCGCCGACCTTAGATTCTGGCATAGCATTTTCTGGTAACTGGTAACTGGTAACTGGTAACTTTTTGCGCTTTGGCTTTTGAGGCTCTACTTTCGTGCCTTGGCAAGTGGGGCAAAAATAAATAATTCTGGTTTTATCTTCCTCGTCGTCACTTCTAGTTACTTGACGCAGCTGACGAATTGTGGTATTGCATCTCAAGCAGGGTAAGTTAGTGCGGCGAAAGACATAGTGACGAGTACCAAACTCGCTTCCTAGTCGATAGACTAGTGAACTGTCGCTAGCCAGACGCATTCTATCTTCTGGGGACACTGTAAAGCCACCAGTCGAGTATGCCCGTTGCGCCATCAATACTATTGAATTACCCAGCCGTTCTAAGTCATCTGGTGTCAGATCAGCAATTCTTCGCCAGGGATCGAGTTGACAATCGAATAAAATTTCTGCTCTGAGATAATTACCAATTCCTGCCACTATTTGTTGATCTAGTAGAGTAGCACCAATCGCGCGATCGCTATTTTCAGGTTTGAGTAGTCGTGTTTTGAAAGTGAGTCGATCAAATGGCGCTTGCGAGGGGTACGGTAAAATATCAGCCCCTAAACTTTTGAGTGTTTCAACTGATTCAAATGGATCGCCTATACCTAGTTCAAAAATGGGTGCTGAGTATAGAATAGCAGTTGCATCTGGTACGACAATTCGCGCCCGTTCCCGACGATCTATTTCCATCGGTTCCTGTTCAACCGTTAGCCATCGCCCCCACATCATTAGATGGGAGTAGAAATAATAACCGCCTTCAATCCAGCCGATCAAGTACTTGCCACGCGATCGCACGATTTCAATTCGTCTTCCAGTTAAAATACCAGAATGTTCACTTAGCCAAGCTTTTGCCCTACGTGTCCGTGCTGTCAGCGAAACAATGGGCTTACCTTCAAGTGCAGTATTCACCCTTTGTGCAAACCGCCTCACTTCTGGTCCTTCCGGCATTTGTTCTCCTACTTCTATCAGTTATCAGTTATCAGTTAGCAGTTACCAACTACCAATTACCAACTACCAGTTACCAGGTTACTGATGTTAAACATACTCTAATGCAACAGAATGAGGATTCAAGGTTTATGGCAAGTAGAATCAGGCAGAGTGCATTTTTTTTTGTAACTCTATTAAGTTTAGTGTTTGCAGACAGTGCCAAAGCAGATTTGAAAGGCAACCTGATTATAGAAGTAGATTCATTAAACAATCAAAAAGGAGAAGTCTGCTTCAAAATTTTTTCGGGTAGTCAAGGATTTCCCGATGGCAATGAAAGTGCTATTAAACGTCAGTGTGTGGGAGTAACGGGTAATTCGTTAGCGATTACGCTGAAGAATATTCCAGCAGGTAGCTACGCTGTTAGCGTTTTTCATGATACAAATGGCGATCGCAAACTCAACCGCAACTCTCTGGGTATGCCAACCGAAGGCTACGGATTTTCTAATAATCCAATTGTTAGTCGTGGTGTGCCTAACTATGGACAATGTGTATTTCTAGTAGCAGGCTCCAACACCAGTATCAAAATTCATATGAAGTACTCTGTCGGAAACTAGAAATATGTAACTCTATTGTCTGAGCAGCTTGCCAGTCGGGGGGATAGTATTACTATTAACATCAATGCGCGAACCATCTCGATAGTAGTAACTCTTAGAACCGTCACCGCGATCAATCGTGACACCAGGGAGATAATTTTCTCCTTGCGGCGTAGAGATAACACCATTTGTACCAATTCGCGATCCGTAGGGATAAGCGTTGCGATCGCCTACTACCTTGCCGTTTTGGGTAGGAGTAATCGGGTTGGTGTTCACCTGATTGATCGAATTGTTAGGAGTAATGAGTCGAATCGGAGCTACCGAATTATTTCCTAGTGGCTGTTGTGCATCTGCCCCAAGTATGATTAAAGAACTAATTCCTAACGCTCCAACCCCTCCTATCAGGATTTTTTTGATTGGATGCAAGATTGGTTTTGACATCACGATTAAACTGCACAGGAGGCAGCAACATTTTAGGCTCTATTTATACTCTAGCGAGTTTGAGTTGAACTACAATAGACTTCTTACTCCAAGTCGGGAAAAGGGACTCGGGAAAAGGGAAAAGGTAAATAAAACAGGTTTAACTTTTAACCTAAAACTATTACCCATATCTTGCAAAAGTCACTTTTGCAAGAGGTCTAATCCTTTGTGCCTTTGAAGGTTGTTAGCTTACCCAATAGCTAATGTAGTAATAAGATTGCATTTTGTGGGATGGGCATCTTGCCCGTACCACAACAAGATGCCTATCCCATAATAGTTTCAAGAATTTAAGTGTGCTTGTTGGAATGTCTGTTAGCTTACGAATGTAGAAGCAGCCATCTGGTTTTGCAACTGGCTTTTAGCTGTTTTAAATTCAGTAGCCATTTGCTTTCGCTGCTCGTGGCTAAAGTTATCGCGGAGCTTGGGGAATATATCGTTCTCTTCTTGATTTATATGAGTTCGTAGCGCAGTCCTTAGCTGCTCAATTTTTGCTTTGAACTCGGATGAAGAAGGGCTAAGAGGTTTAATTTCGTCTAACATCTGCATCACTTCGTCAGTCTGAACAACTATTTCCTGTGTGTGTTCGTAATACGGACGAATTGCGGGATATAAAACTTGTTCTTCGGCTGTACCATGAATCCCCACAGAAAATCTCTGCTTAATGACTTATTTCAGTACGTAGTGCCTTCAACCGATTTAACCAACCCTTGAGGAATTGCGATTGACTCCCAACTCCCCAGCGCCGATAACACCCCTCGCGTACAGCGCAATAGCGATCGCATAACCATGATTCTTTGTGGGTTGAAAGCGCATTCGCTATCGCCCGCCCCGTCACAGAACCGATAATACCATCAGTCTTTACCCCAACTACCTGTTGCAGAGTCTTAATTGCGCGATCGCATCCAGCATTTACAGCCCAATCGAAATGGCATAGTGCTAAAAAGCTTGGGAGACCATTATCTGTATCGGCAGTTACATTAATAAAGTTCGCGGCTGCTACTCCTTTGTTACTCATATTAATTTCGCCACTTTGAAGCAAAAAAGCCAATTCTAAAAAAGCGCCCTCAAGGGTTTTTGATTGCAATTGTGGTAAAGCAGCCATTATGTAAACTCCCTCACAGTAACGCTGATAGTTCCACCTTTAGCAATAGCCCAAACATCGCCTACCCAGTGAATATCTGAAACATAAGCTGACCCTGGAGGAACAACAAAAGCTGCGACAGTTGTACTCACAGTATTGGCTAAATCAACATATAGAGTATTTTTATTATCAGAGTTATAGATAGTAATACCAGTTCTCCAAAAGAAAACAACAGATGATAAAATGAGTATAAATACTA
>CAXTYC010000029.1:0-70113 GCA_964248365.1 uncultured Chroococcidiopsis sp.
TAAGTATGAATTTGAAGTAGAGATTTGAATTCAATTCAACTCATCTACAACACTACCGAACTGGCGAGGAAAAACAGCTAATGCACACTATTACCAATTTGTCTAGATCGTAAGTTATGATTTTTACTGATGTTTAGATTATTTCCAAGCTCAAATCTAAACAAGTTAAGGTTGTAAAAATCTAATCTCGCCACAAAGCAATGCCACCTAACAAACCACTCAGGTTAGGGATAATTGTGACATTTGGTGGTAAATCGATAGTGACTTTTTTTGCTTCACCACCGCCGATGTAAAGGCGATCGCAATTAAATAGATGTTGGATTGATGCGATCGCTTTTTCTAGCCGATTGTTCCATTTTTTACTCCCAACTTCATCCAAAGCCGCACGTCCTAGCTGTTGTTCATAAGTCTCACCTTTGCGAAACTCATGGTGTCCTAGTTCCAAATTCGGCACTAGTTTACTGTTTAAAAACAAGGCGGAACCAAAGCCTGTACCCAGGGTAATTACTAATTCAACTCCCTGTCCAGAAATTGCCCCCAAACCTTGCATATCTGCATCATTTACCACCCGTACTGGCTTGCCTAATTGCTGCAATAGGGCGGCTCCCAAATCAAAACCTATCCACTCTGGATCTAAGTTTGCAGCCGTTAGGGTTACGCCCTGACGCACTACACCAGGAAATCCTACTGAAACTCGACCAAATTCACCAAGAGATGCTGCTAAGTGCGCGATCGCACTAATCACCGAAGAGGTACGTGGAGGTTGTGGTGTTTCTACACGGGATCTTTCAGTTAGTGGCTTGCCATCTGTGTCTAAGACTATAGCCTTGATACCGCTACCACCAATGTCTACAGATAGAGTGCGGATACATCCATTTTCTTCCATTTGGATTTATTCCTGTTTACTGCGAGGGTATTTACTTATCCTATAGTCTCAGCAATAGAAGCACATTTAATCAACTCGTTTGTAGTTAATTTGGGTATTGTGTCGCGCAAAGGCGCAAAGCCGCAAAAGTGCGTTTGTTGAAGAGATCTAGTCAGAGGGCTAAACGGAAGCATTTATTTTAGGCATAATAGAGACGGTGGGGCTATCTGGTTGTGAGTGCAAAAATTGTTAAAAGAAATAAGAGATACAATTATGACAGTTTCTGATCGTAAAATTACTCAAACTTATCATCAAGAAGATATTCAGCAGATTCTCCAGATAGCGATCGCTCATCAAGCTTACCAGGGAGAATTCACGCGAGATCAACTATTAGAAATTGCTGCTGAGTTAGAAATTTCTCCCCAATCTGTGCAACTAGCAGAACAAGAATGGCTAGCGTTGCAAACTGACATTCAAAAGCGGATGGATTTTAATAAATTTAGGCGCAGAAGATTACAAAAGCGCTTGGGAAGGTATGGAATTACTAATTCTTTCTTAGTACTATTAAATATTGTTAGTAGTGGTGAGCTTTCTTGGTCACTATACATTTTATTATTTTGGGGTTTGTTCCTCGGTCTTGATGTTTGGAATAATTTTCATTCTCAAGGCGAAGAATATGAAATAGCATTTCAAAAATGGTATCGTCAGCGTCAAATCAAACAGTCACTTAATACTTGGTTGGATAAATTTCTCAAAGCTTAGCAAAGTAACCGTAGCGCCCTAATGCCCCTGACGAAATGAAAATAGCTGTCGGCGGGGATATCTGGCATAAATATTAATATGGATAGCAAGGCAACAATACTAACTGATAGTTGGGTAGTAGCTAGTTGGGCTGAATACATCCAAATAATCGAATATCCACGCTTAAAAAAAGCTAAGGGTTACTACTAGAAATTTCTCTGTTAGAAGAAGCGCGGCGGCGCACTCGCCAAATGAATCAAAGTTCGGTTGGTTCCTGGTTATTAACTTCTTTTCAAAAATAGTATTTTTTGAAGCTTAGTTAGAAAGTTGATTAGGATATTTGAAAAATAAAAAAGTTATGACCACTACTACAGTTAAAAAACTCAGTTTTATTGAGTTTCTCGAACAGTATCCAGATGGTAAAGGCATTTTCGAGTTAGTAAATGGGGAAATCGTACAAGTGGAGCCAACCAGAGCGCATAAAAATGTAGCACGATATCTTGTTAAATGTTTTGATAGAGAAAGTGAACGATTAGGACTTGACTACATTATTGACAAAGATATACTCATTAGAACTGTTTCGGCTAATGGGCAAGAACAAGGCAGAAACCCAGATGTGGGCGTGGTTAGTGCAACGTGGAATAGCAATGTACTGGGATATGGTGCTGTTACTGAACCTATCCAACTTGCGGTAGAAGTTGTGTCAACCAACTGGGAAGATAATTATGTTGATAAGTTAGATGAGTATCATAGGCTTGGTATTCCTGAATATTGGATTGTTGATTATTTAGCGATCGCGTCCAGATCATATTTGGGAAACCCTAAAGAACCTAAAGTTTTTGTGTAACATCTAGTCGATGGTAAATATCAATCGTCCAGCTTCAAAGATTCAGAGCGTATTATCTCCCCTACTTTTCCTGAGTTAGAACTCACAGCAGAGCAGATTTGTCAAGCAAGTCAAATTAGAAAACTCTGAATTTCTCACCCATCAATGATCCATAAATACTTACCTTGATTGATAATTGATAACTGATAACTGATAATTGATAACTGTATGCGCTTATCCCAAGGACAGCTAAATTTACTAGAACGTTGTCCGCGTCAGTTTCAACACACTTACTTAGAACAACTCGCCTCACCTATCAACCCAGAACAGCAGGAACGACAAACTTGGGGAAGTCGCTTTCACTTGCTGATGCAACAGCGAGAACTAGGCTTACCAATTGAATCTCTTGTTCAAGAAGATCAATTGTTGCAACACACGATGTCAGCTTTTGCTAGTGCAGCACCGGAAATATTGACACCCGACATAAATAGTCAATTCCGCGAAAGCGAACATTGTCGTACTTTGCAAGTGCAAGATTATTTGCTAACTGTTATATATGACTTGTTAATTGCTGACTATAGGACGGCTCAAATTCTCGACTGGAAAACTTACCCCAAACCCCAAAACAAGCGCAAGCTAGAACAAAATTGGCAGACTCGTCTTTATTTATATGTATTGGCACAAACGAGCGACTATCTACCAGAACAGATTTCTATGACTTACTGGTTTGTCCAATCTGATGATAAACCTCAATGCATCAAATTTACATATAGTCAAGCACAGCACGAGAAAATTGGACAAAAACTTAATCGGCTATTAAACCAGTTAACTCGTTGGCTGCAAGGTTACGAGCAGGGAGAGCCATTTCCACAGGTAGCAGAAGGTAGCAAACATTGTGAATATTGTCAATATGTGACTCGGTGTGAACGCGATCGCTACGCTGGAGAAGAAGCCCTGAGTACACAATGGCTGCAAAATCTAGACAATATTCAAGAAGTGTCCTTGTGAAGGACTTCTAACTTCAATTGTAATGGACTTACCAAGATAGAAAGCAAGCACGAATTGCCACTGTCCCTTTTAAGCCAAGCGATTTGACAGGGCTGGTTATAGGCGTATAAAACCTGCCATGATGTCGCGCAAACTATCAGTAATTACTGGGGAAGTTGCCCTTAATTCCCTTGCAAGTGAATCACAAACTTTGTTATAGTTTCCAGTTTCTGACTGGGAACTAGGGATTTAGTATGATGGCATTTATTTGGCTAATAAATGTACCTTGAGATAGATTAATCGCCGTTGTGCTGCGCTAGTATACCTCAAATCCATTTAATTTTGTAGATATTCAGATAAATAATTTGCTCCCCCCGTCCATTACTACAAAAACCAGAATTTTTTTTACATAATGTTCTCACTGAACAAAATCAAAAGAATTGACAACCAAATCTAAATTTTGTTCATTTTAGCCGGAATGTTTATACTGTAAACTTTAAGTGAAATGTGGCGTTAAGTGTGTCTTTTTTTCTTTGATTTTTATTTATTAGCACTTATAAATTCAAAGGCTTTGAATTTTAATTTAGTTTAATCTCAACCCTTTTCTAACCAGATAACACAACTAGTTATTCGGTTAGAAAATAGATTGTTTATTGAAGATGAAAGTCAAAAAGATGCTTTCATTCATGTGTTTGACTTTCCTCTTATCTGGGGAATTTCTGTTCTAGCAATAGGAGTTTAATTCCGATGGCAACTTCTGAGAATAGTAATCAGACGGCTGGGTCACAAGCTAATAGCAGCAATTTCACTGGTAATGGCAATTGGACTTTCAGCGATGGCAAATGGCAGTCCACTGATGGCAGCACTTTAGATGCTGGCGGTGCTGGTGGCGCTACTAATGGCTTCGGTGCTGGGGCTGCTGCTGGCGGCGGCTTCGGTGGTGGTGGTGCTGGCGGTGCTGGCGGCTTCGGTGCTAGTGACGGCAACCCGTTGGCTGGTGGTGGCGACAACTCCAGAGCAGATAGTAACCACGTTTACACACGGGAAGCTGACCAGGGGGGATTAAGTGATGGTAACAACCCGTTCAATCAATTGGTCGGAGTCCTTGGCGGTGACACCAGCTCATTAGATGGTGGTGGTAATCCCTTTGCAAGTGGTGGCAGCGCTCCCAGTGGAGATAGTGCCTCAACATCTGGTGGTGGCAGCGCTCCCAGTGGAGATAGTGCCTCAACATCCGGTGGTGGTAACAACCCGTTTGCTGGTGGTGGCAGTTCAGCGTCAGGTGGTGGTGAAAATGCTGTCAGTGGCAGCCTTCCTGGTAACTTACCATTTGGTGACACCCCCCCTTCCAAGGAAAGTGGTAGCAACCTGCCGGAATCTGGCAACGGTCTACCTGTACCTTATAACAGTAGCAACTGGACAGAGGATCTTAACAATATAGACTCTAGTGCAAATGCTACAGGCAACACTGGTCAAGGCAACGGTAACTGGAGCCTTGGTAGTAACAACGCAACCAACGGTAATGGTAACTGGAACTTTGGTAGTGGCAACACAACCAGCGGTAACGGCAACTGGAACTACGGTGATGGCGGCTCTGGCACTGGTAATGGCAACTGGGGCTTTGGCAGTGGCAACACCACCAATGGTAATGGCAACTGGGGTATAGGCAACAACAACGACATCGTTGGTAATGCCAATATGCCTACTGGCAATGGCAACGACATCCTTGGTAGTGGCAACACTTCCAATGTTAGTGACAGCAATCTGCTTGGGAACCGGATTGAAGCCAGTGGTGATGGCAAAACACTCATTGGCAATGAAGGCTGGAACTTCTCTGCTAACGGCGAGTTGATATCGCTAGGTAGTAGTACGCCTGGCGAAGGAGTTGTCACTGATGTCACTAATTTACTCAGTAGCCCTGACCTTGCATCATCCGCCATGTCAAATCCAGGTTACAACAACCCGAATTATGATTACTCTGCCACAGTCTAAAACTCTGTAGCAGAGCATCGCCAGTGTTTGCAACCCAATCACTGTAGTTTTCGTTTCCACAATTCGTCTAATACGACAAAAAACAGGAGTTTAATTATGGCAGACAGTGTTAACTTCTCCACCACCCTCGATCAAGTTGAAAGCTTGATTAACAAGGGGATAGCTGAAGCTCAGTCTAATTCAACAGCCCAAGGTGAAGATAGCTCGACGACATCTTCAGTTTTCGCTCAAATCCAAAGTTCAATTGGGCAGGGGATAGACCAAGCTCGGTCTAATTCAACAGCCCAAGGAGATACATCAACATCTTCAAATTCATTTGCTGACTTTTTTGCTAATAATTTAGCAGGTGATCAGTCAAATACGTCAGATTCTTCAAATTCCTCTGGGGCAACCACAGACGGCAATACTACTACCCAGGAAAGCTTAATCCAGATTGGGCAACAACAAGTTGCTGCTAATCTAGGGAGTGACTCTCTAACTAATCCTAGTGAAGGTAACAGCAACGGTGCATATTCCTACAACTTCCAAGGTTCAGACATTAAGCCTGTTTTTGATCAATCAACAGGTAAAGTGTCTCTTGAAATAGACGGAAAAACCGTAGATTTATTCAGCTTTAGTGGCGGCTCCTTTGGTGGCGGCAGTTCCTCTGGCGGTGGTAACAACAACCCCTTATCCAGTGGCAGCTCTGAAGGCGGCAACCCCTTCGGTAGTAGTAGCTCCTTCGGCGGTGGAAGTGGCAACCCCTTCTCCAGTGGCGGCTTCGGCGGTGGCGGCTTCGGCGCTTGATTTGCCTAAGCGTAAACCGCAGACTTTACTGTTGAAGTTGGACAGTAAAGCTTAAGCAATAAATAGTTTAACGGTAAGCGATCGCTTACCGTTTTCTTGATGTTTGTAAATTGTTTTTTTGACACAAATACATTGAATGGCGATGCTGCGGCACAATAGCCAGAAGGAGATGACGCTAACAAAATGCCCCAGCAACAGCAGCAATGGAATCTTGCATCAATTGTGCCGCCCCAGTGGTTTGTGCAAGCGCTAAGAAACCTCGCCCCTGATATATCTGGGAATTACGCCGCCCAACTGTTATGGCAGCGAGGAATTCAAGATTTACAGCAATTGGCTGGTTTTGTCAACCCCCAATTATATCACCCAGCCAGCCCGTTTGAATTTGGGCAAGAAATGCATCAGGCGGTGGAAAGATTGCAATTAGCACGCGATCGCGCGGAAAAAATCGCTATCTGGGGAGACTTCGATGCTGATGGCATCACATCGACGGCTGTTTTATGGGATGGCTTAGGGCAGTTTTTTCCCCCACATACTCAGTCATACTACATCCCCAATCGATTCACCCAATCTCACGGGCTTAACTGCCAAGGAATTGATCAGCTTGCCAGTAACGGTTGCAAACTAATTGTGACTTGCGACACTGGCAGTACAAATCTAAATGAAATTAACTATGCCAACTCTCTAGGGATAGATGTAATTATTACCGATCACCATACATTACCTGCCCAGCGTCCGCCAGTTATAGCTATTATCAATCCCCGCTATTTACCTTCTGACCATCAGTTATTTCATCTTTCAGGGGTAGCTGTAGCTTACAAATTGGTGGAAGCCTTATATCAAACTCTGCCCGATGTACCTGGACAACCACTGTTTGATTTATTGGATTTAGTAGCGATCGGTTTAATTGCTGACTTGGTGCAATTGAGTGGGGATTGTCGCTATTTAGCTCAAATCGGAATTGAGCGAATGCAACAGGATTTCAAACAGCCAGCTCTGTCACGGCGACGACCTGGGGTGGGAAGATTGCTGGAACTATGCCAAAAAAGTGGCGATCGCCCTACAGATATTTCCTTCGGTCTTGGTCCTCGCATCAACGCCGTTAGCCGCATTCAAGGCGACGCTAGCTTTTGCGTAGAACTGCTCACCAGCCGCAATCAAGCTCTTGTAAATCAACTTGCTCAAGATACCGAACTTGCAAACACTCGTCGCAAATCTTTACAAAAAGAAGTTGCTGCCCAAGTAGCTAAAAAGCTCTCCCAACTCGACTTATCCACCACCAGCGTCATCGTCCTAGAAGATCCCCAATGGCAAGCCGGAGTATTAGGATTAGTAGCAGGACTTGTAGCCCAAGAAACTGGACGACCTACTATTCTCTTAAGTACAGAAGAAATAGGGACTAGGGGCTTGGGATTAGAGACTAGGGAAACTAAAGAGCAGACTAAAAGTGAGTTCCCCAGCCCCCAGCCCCCAGCCCCTAGCCCCCAGCCTCTGGCGCGTGGATCGGCTCGTTCTGTGAATAACATTGATCTTTACCAGCTAGTAAAAGACCAAGCACATTTATTGCATCGCTTTGGTGGACATCCCTTTGCAGCTGGGTTGAGTCTACCTGTTGAAAACATTCCTTTGTTTACACAAGCAATTAACCAACGACTACGACAGCACAGTAGTGAACTGACTACACCCCTAGTACAAGCAGATTTAGTTGTTACCGTAGCAGACTTGGGTAAAGACTTGTTTCGAGAATTGAAATTGTTGGAACCTTGTGGTATGGGCAACCCTGTGCCAAAACTGCTAATCCAAAACTGCTGGTTTGAAAATGCATCCCATCGCAATCAACAAGATTGGCGAGGCAATAAAGTACAGTACATCAAAACCGAGTTTGAAATTCAGGATGAATCGACCACAAACCGCTTTCCTGGTGTGTGGTGGGGACATTACAAGGAAGAATTACCAACCAAAAGATGTGATTGTATAGTAGAACTTGATTACAATACATTCAAGCCTCGCTATGAAATCCGGCTTATTGCCGTCAGAGCTACCTCTGATTGTTCACACCTAACCTCGCAACCAAGTGCCTTACAAGCTAAGGGGGTATCACACCATCGCCCTGAAATTATTGACTGGCGTAAAATCGGTACTAATGGCGAAAAATCCGTCCCTAGACAAAAAACCGCCCCTACTGATTCAGAAATCTTGATCGTGCAACAATGTCCCACTAGCTGGGATGATTTACGCGCTTGGTTGAAACGATCGCTATTTGAGAAAAAACAACTGGCGATCGCTTGGAATTCACCATCATCAGTCCCACCGAGTCAAATTTGGCAACAACTAGTCGGCATTGCCAAATATCTAAGTCGCACAGGGAAAACTGTTACAAGGGTGCAACTTTGTCAAAAGCTGGGGATCAGCGACCAATTGCTTCGACTTGGGTTTGAAGCACTTTCTTATTTAGGCTTCTGTGTTAGTTTACAAGACCGATATTTTAGCATGGGATCAACTTCCCCCACCCACTCAACAGTTTCAGATGTTGCTTGTTTACAAGCAATTGAAAAATTTATCGCTGCTGTACGAGAAGAACAATTTTTAAGGCAGTATTTTTATGAAGTTCCGTTAACTACAATCTGTGCGATCGCCGCGGCTGAAGTAAACAATTATTAATTAGCTATTAGCTATTAGCTATTAGCTGTTAGCTTTTAGCGATTAGTGAGTAGCAAGTAGCAACACAATTGACTAATAAGTAACAAAAATAACCATTTGCTAGAAACAAAGAGGAATTGCACGCCAGCACGCAAAGCGTTCTCGCAACCGCGCGCTTTGCTAATTGACAACCTGGACAATAGGTAAAGTGTCACTGTTTTAGTATTACAAATTTGATAAATTTGGGTAAAGTAAAAATAGTAAGTTTAGAAAAATAGAATAACCGAATTGTGTTTACTGTCAGTTACCACTTTTCGGGTGTATATTCAATAGATTGCCACTCAGGGCGGATAATAAAAGGCTCTGAGTGAGTCATCAGATCAAGAATGCCAACCCTTCTTCGCCAATCTCAATGCTGCAATATTTAAAACGTTTATCATTGCTCCAAATTGCCTTATTTGGTGGCGCGATCGCCACAACCGCTACTTTCTCTCTATTGACTCCCATTTGGTGTAGCTCTGTCCGCGCTGCTCTACGAGATAGCCCAAAAGCCCTAGTAGACGAAGTTTGGCAACTTGTCGACAGGGAATATGTTGATGGTACATTTAACAAAGTTAACTGGCAAGCAACAAGATCTGACCTTTTAAGTAGAGAATATACTTCTCCTGAACAAGCATACAGCGCGGTTCGGGCAGCTTTAGCCAAACTGGGAGATCCTTATACTCGCTTTCTCGATCCCAAACAGTACGACTCCTTAACTAGCCAAACATCTGGGGAAGTCTCTGGGGTGGGTATTCGGATGGAATTAAATGAAAAAACTAAGCGCTTGACAGTAGTCGACACAATCCCAAACTCACCCGCTTTCAAAGGTGGGGTGAAAGCTGGAGATGAGATTTTAGCAATTAATGGTAAACCGACCAAAGGCATGGATGTGGAAAATGCATCTGGGCTGATTCGCGGTAAGGCGGGTTCACCTGTTACGCTCAAAATTGGACGAGCGCAAGGGCGTAATATGGTTGACCTTACGCTCACACGCGCTAAGATTGAACTGCCAACGGTTCGTTATAGTCTCAAGCAGGAAGGTAGCAAGCGAATAGGCTATATCAGCTTACGCGAGTTTAGCTCTCATGCAGGAGAACAAATGCAACGGGCAATTGAGGATCTCAAACGGCAGCGAGTGAATGGCTTTGTCTTGGATTTGCGCGGAAATCCAGGCGGGTTATTGACTTCAGGTATTGAAGTTGCTCGGATGTGGCTAGATAACGGCTCAATTGTCCGTACAGTAGATAGGCAAGGGGGAAGTGAACAAATAGCGGCTAACAAAACCGCACTCACTAAGCTGCCGCTAGTAGTATTGGTAGATGGTAATTCCGCCAGTGCTAGCGAAATTGTAGCAGGCGCATTGCAGGATAATCAACGAGCGTTGATTGTAGGCAGTCAAAGTTTTGGTAAAGCTCTAGTACAATCTGTGCATTCTCTGTCTGATGGCTCTGGGTTAGCAGTAACAATTGCTCATTACTATACCCCCAAAGGTACAGATATTAACCACAAGGGAATTACGCCCAATATCAAGATAGATTTGAGCGAAGCTCAAAAGATTCAGCTAGCATCAAATCCAAACCTAATTGGTACTAGAAACGATCCCCAATACGAAAGGGCGATCTTTGCGATAGCTAACAACACCTTCGCTCAATTTCAGAAAAAGCAACCAGCAGCGATTAGCAATTAGCTTTTAGCGAGTAGCTTTTAGCGAGAGCGCGATCGCGCTCTCGTCAATTAATTGGCTAATATGGTATTAGAGCCAAAAAAAGCTAGAAACTCTCTTGCTACACCCATAAACTAAAAGTTAAAAGCTAACAGCTAATAGCTAACAGCTATTAGCTACAAATGCCGAAATAGGAACAAACAACGGAATGTCAGGACAACTTCTACTGGTTGATGATGAACCAGGATTGCGTGAAGCCGTCAAAGATTATCTGGAAGATAGTGGTTTCAAGGTGAAAGTTGCTAGTAACGCCCGTGAAGGCTGGGAGTTAATGCAGCAAACTAGCCCTGATTTATTGATTTCAGATATCATGATGCCACAAGTGGATGGCTATCAGTTCCTCAAACAGGTACGGGAAGATCCCCGCTTTAAGCGTTTACCAGTAGTGTTTTTAACTGCTAAAGGTATGACAGGCGATCGAATTCAAGGCTATCAAGCTGGTGTTGATGCATATCTACCCAAGCCGTTTGATCCAGATGAGTTAGTAGCAATTGTAGAAAACTTGCTCGAACGACGCGCCGCCAATCAAACTACCGAAGATGGCGAAACGCCTGACATTGCTGAGTTAGCAAATCAGATTGCCCAAATTAAGGCGATATTAACTCAGAGAAATGCGATCGCGCAAACTCCTTCGCCGATCAAAATTGACTTAACACCGCGAGAACAAAGTGTTTTAAATTTAGTCACCGAAGGGCTAATGAACAAGGAAATTGCCCGTCGTTTACAAACCAGCGTCCGCAACGTGGAAAAATACGTTAGTCGCTTGTTTAGTAAAACTGGCACTAACAGCCGTACTGAATTGGTACGTTTCGCCCTCGAACACGGGCTAATCAAGTAGAACTAATTGTCAAAAGTGTTCGTGCGGTAAAAACCGATGAGCCATTTGCAGGAACACTCCACCCAAGAGAATACCTACAACTATAATCCCTGCTGCTCCGGCTTCGGATTGACCTTGCTTGATTGCAACATCGGTTCCAGGTACAACTAGGGAAAAAGCTGTAGCTGCTAACATTACTCCGCCGCCAAACCCTAGCATAGTTCCTTGAATTCGCTGTGTTAGATTGATTGGCAGCAAAATTGGCAAAGCACCGACAGCTGTAGCAAGTTCAGCTAATAAGCTGGCGATAAAACCAATAGCGACAATGTTCATAAAAGATTGTTTAATTTAGCACAATTGCCAATGTGGTTTACACTGACAACTAGTGCAACTTCCCAGTGTTTCAATTTCCTTAATATCATACTCGTTATGAGTACGTTTTACCAGCTATAGTTTGCCTATCTCAAGACAGCAACATATCGCTTCACCAAATAAAGGGAATTAGGCGGGTGCTAGATTGTTGGTACTCATCGTAGTCGGGATACTTTTGAGACATTGCTGATTCTTTTTGGAAAATGCGCTGGAAGTAGAGTAGAGCAACTGCCCCTGGTACTAGATACGCCCAAACTGAACCTGCTACAATGCTGAAACTCAGATAGCGCAACAAATCACCAAAGTAGTTAATATTACGGGAAAACCGCCAAATCCCATCACGAACTAGCCCAGCCCCAAACTGTTTGGCAGTAAGCTTTTGAACATCAGCAGAGGCATTGATCAAAGTGCCAAAAATGTAAAGTGGCAGTGCCACAGCTACTGCTGTTATTGATATAGGTACAGAATTAGTAAAAGCCAAATATCCAGGCAGAGTGTAGAATACCCCAACGAACAATAGCGTGAAGATAAATCCCCCAGTTCCTGCTTGTTGATTAAAAATTTGTCGTCGCTGGGGGTAAATCCACTGTTCCAATAGCCACCAAAGGCAATAACTGATATGCAAACATAGATAGATTACTTGGCGCAAGTCTTTGATACCGAAGGCAATAGCAAAAGCAACTAGGAATACAATTGTTAGCACTTTGGCGATATTAATTGCTGTAAGTACCGTCAGTCCTATTGTTTGGGCGTTGGCTGTGCTTGTGCATATGGCTAAATTAATTTCTTTTGAAGTTTTGAATTTAATGCCGATTAAACAGCATTGAGCCAGCTTGATCCGTTGGCATCAACAGCACTTCACTGATATTGACATGGGGTGGTCGAGTGACGCAGAAAAAAATCACATCTGCTACATCAGCGGGTGTCAGGGGTGTTAGTCCTTGATAGACTTTTTTTGCCCGTTCGGTATCGCCGCGAAAGCGGACTTGACTAAATTCGGTTTCGACTAAACCAGGATCTACAGAACTGACGCGCACTGGCGTTCCTAATAGATCTTGTTTCAAGCCTTCGGAAATCACCCGCACAGCAGCTTTAGTAGCACAATAAACATTACCGTTGGGGTAAGTTTGATGACCAGCAGTTGAACCAAGATTGACGACATGACCGCGATCGCGCTTCACCATTCCAGGTACAATCAGGCGAGTAAGGTAGAGCAGCCCCTTGATATTGGTATCGATCATTTCTTCCCAATCTTGAAAGCTGCCTTCGTAGAGTTTGTCTAAGCCACGACTAAGACCAGCATTATTAATCAGAATGTCTATTGATGACCAAGCAGCGGGTAAGTTTGAGATAGCTGACTCGACAGCTAGGCGCTCGCGTACATCCAGAGATAATAAATATGTAGAACTGGCATCTTTGCCTAGTTCAGATGCCAGTTGCTCTAATCGCTCCTGCCTTCGTGCTACCAAAATGAGCTTAGCACCAGCATCCGCAAACACCCGCGCCACAGCCGCACCAATGCCGCTAGTAGCACCAGTAATCAATGCAATTTGGTTTTGTAGCATAATTTTAGGGGGGGCTAGAGGCTAGAGGCTAGAGGCTAGGGGGGGAATTTTGGGGACTATAGATTTTGGGGACCTTGGATTATAATTTCTCCTCTGCTCCTCTGCCCCTGGGCAACTCTGCCCCCCTGCCCCTCTGCGTCGAAGGCTGCACCCCCAAATTTTGGTTTCTCAGGGTGGGCGTGCTAGCTGCTGGGCGTTGTCCTGCTACATTCTGGCGCACAGTCACCATCGTCATCCCGTCACCTCGGATTAAAATAGCAGAGATCCATTGATTATTTGGCACAGTGGGCGCACGACCTATCTTAAATAGCCCTCCTGATGTTAATAATTCCAAATCTACTCGTGAGGGATTCAAATAATTTTCTGGTTTGATTGGTTCTTCAATGACTGCTCCAAGTAGATAGTCTTCGCCTAGTGGCTCTTGGACAATAGCATCAAAGTTGTATTGCTGACCAGTTGTAACCTGCTCTGGTAGCTTTACTTGCACTGTGGGTGGCTTGTCACCAGCCCTGAGTTGAGTAAGCTCAGATAAAATTTCCTGTTGGACAATTTTACCGTCTTCGTACCGTTGCCGTGACTTGATAGTGGCATCAAAAACCATATTCCTATCCCCAGGCTGAGCGCCAGTAATATTAGTAATTGTTTCTGCCACGATCGCATTACCCTGCGGTTGCCAAGATTGCACTGTCGTTTGATACTTTAACTGGGGATAACGCTGCCAAAGTTGAGTTAAAGCTTGTGCCATACTCTGGCGTGTTAAGCCATCTGAATGGGTGAAATTCGGGCTATAAAACCGCATCACGCCCTCAACATTGTGTTGACTTGCTGCGGCATCAATTTGTGATAACAGGTTTATTAGCTGCGGTGGTGCATTATTAACGGGCGGCTGTGGTGCAATCGCTGGAGGTTGTGGGGCATTATTAACAGGAAGTTGTGGCGCAGTCGCTGGAGGTTGTGGCGCAGTAGGTGGAACTTGGGCAAAAGTTCGCTTATCAAGTGTTGTGAAGAATGTCAGTAGAACAAGAGCCAGCCCAATCTGGAACTGAAACCGAGTTTTACCAGAAAACAACCAGGAGCAAGGCATAGAAGTCAGAAGATTACGCATTGGTGATAGCTTGGATATTTAATTGAGAGGGCAGCTATTTGTTTTATCTTAGGTTAACCTGTGAGTTGACTTGGTAGAGGCGGGAATGGCAAACGCACCGATTCGATTACTGATTGCTGCTAGTGGTACTGGTGGACATTTGTTCCCAGCGATCGCTCTAGCTGAACAATTGCCAGATTACCAAATTGAGTGGCTAGGTGTTCCCCATCGACTGGAAACCCAGTTAGTACCATCCGAGTATCCTTTACACACTATCAATATTGAAGGCTTTCAACAGCGCTTTGGACTTGGTACGCTGCGAATTTTGCTCAAATTTAGCCGTTCAATTCTCCAAGTGAGAAGATTGCTCAAACAGGGGAATTTTCAGGGCGTGTTTACAACTGGTGGTTATATTGCTGCTCCTGCTGTAATTGCAGCGCGATCGCTTGGTTTACCTGCAATCTTACATGAAGCTAACGCCATTCCTGGTAAAGTAACTAGAACTTTGAGTCCCATGTCTAGTGCAGTAGCGTTGGGGTTTGAGCCTACTGCTAAATATCTGCCTCGCATCAAAACAATTTATACTAGCACTCCCGTGCGATCGCAGTTTCAAGAAGGTACAATCGAAAAATTGCCTCCTCTGGATCTGCCAATACCTAAAGATGTTCCCCTTATCCTTATCGTTGGTGGTAGTCAAGGAGCAGTTGCAGTTAATAAACTAGTGCGCCAGTGTGTCTTTGCTTGGTTTGACTCTGGGGCATGGGTTGTTCATCTAACTGGAAATAATGACCCAGAAGCTGATAGTCTCAAGCATCCTCAGTATTTTACTCTGCCTTTTTATGACAACATGGCTAGACTGCTGCAACGAGCAAATTTAGTAATTGGTCGGGCTGGGGCTGGAACTGTGACAGAATTAGCTATCATGCGAAAACCAGCAATTTTTATTCCTTTACCGACGGCGGCAGAAGATCACCAATTTTACAATGCACAGATTTTAGCAACAGTCGGGGCGGCGTTGGTATTTCGGCAAGCCCAATTAACACCGGAAATTTTGTCAACCCAGGTGTTAAATTTGTTGCGATCGCCTACACAATTAGAACAGATGGGAGAAAAAGCCTTCGCGCTCGCAATTCCTGAGAGTGCCTCACGTTTGGCTAGCTTGGTGCGTCAGCTAGTGGTGTAGTACCCAAGTAGAGGCGGGTTTTCCGAAAATCTTTAATGGCAACAAATATCCCCGCCTAACCCTTGCTACGTCCATACTGGCAATCCAGCCCTAGCTGAGATTAACCATATTGACCTCACTCTTTAGGCAGATTTGTGTAGCTCTTGTTGCAACAATTTCTGATATATTTGTGGTAAGCGCCCTGTCATAGAATTATCCTCTATTCCATAACCAAGACTTGTCCAAGTGCTAGAAAGCCGTTGTAAAACTTGATTCAACTTTCCCTGGCGTAGCAGTGTAGAAATGTCAGTTCCCCAAGCTTGTGGATCTTTGAGCCAAGCGTAAACTACCTGATCTTGAAATTCTGGCACAAAGCTGTAGGACTTCCAAAACAGAAAACCAGATGGCTGGGGGTGATAGCGCTGGGCGATGGTGTACCAGGTAGTATTGAGCAACTGATAGCGCCCTGCGGCTGTAGAACAATTTCCCTTGTTGGGACCGCTAACAATCGTCACGCATTGCTCAGGATGATGACTCAAGTTTACAACGTGCTTGCCGCCATAGAGGATCGAATAGGGGCGATCGTCATTCGCCTCACTCGCGGAGATGGTTCGCATCAAAGCGCGAATATAGGGATCGCCTCCTTGCATTACCAAGGGTGGCAGATTCACACTACATATGGGGTCATGGTATGCTTTCTCGTGGGGCAAATTCTTCAGCAGGGAAGCTACTACAACAGTAGCAATGCACAATGCAACTAGACGGAGGAGAGCAAATCTCCTGAAAACCCGCTTTTGTTGCCCTGCTTGCAACGACGAGGTAAGCACTAATTTTTCTCTCCTCACTTCACACACGCTCAACTTTTTGATGAGTAGACCTCAAGACTCGTCCCAATTGTGCGGCAGGGGAAATGGTTTTAGGTGAAAGGGGCGCGCGTGAGAGCAAAAGGAGGTAAAAGGGAGATTAAGAATTAAATATTCTGTCTCCTGTCGTGGGTCGATCTTCGTGGGTCTTCTCTCTCCTTTTCCCTTGCCCCCTAATCCCCACAACGCGAGTGACACCGAGTTCCCCGCAATCCCATTGCCCGTGCCGAAGGCACTATTTAAGCGATGTTAGCAAATAGTTGCTCAAAACTTTTTTCTGGAGCTTCTGGCTTCGCAATGACTTCGACAATTTTATTACGAGCTGCTGGTTGAAACAAAGCTTCGACACAAACCTGCGCTACTTTAGTGCGGGGAATGCTACCACTCAAGGATAGAGAGTCAGGAGCATACATCTCGATTTTGTCCGAGTTGTCTTCATTCTTCAGCCCGCCTGGTCGCACAATTGTGTAAGTCAAACCGCTTTTCTGGATGTACTCTTCTGCTTGTTTCTTCCACACAAGAATTAGCCAGAACAAGTTCAGGGGATGGAAAAACTGAGAAGCACCGATAGAAGAAACAAGGACGAAATGTTCAATTCCTTTAGCTTTGGCTAGATCAACTAGATTTTTCGTGCCTTCGTAGTCTACTTTATACGGTGCAGTTGGATCAAAGCCAGGTTTTGCCCCTGTAGCACACAGTACAACTGTGCTGTCTCCTATAGCAGCATCGAGTGTATTTGGTTGTAGGACATCCCCTACCACCAATTCTGCTGAGTTTGGTAAAATGGCTCTAGCTGTTTCTAAGTTCCGTACTAAAGCCCGAACAGGAATATTCCGGTTGATTAGCTCTTGTACAATCCGGCGACCTGTCTCGCCTGTTGCCCCTGCTACAAATGCTTTCATATAAAAGTCTATGTTAGTTAAACGACAGATTTTGGCGTATGTGAGCCAAAGTGCTATTTCTAAATTGTAGTTTTGATGAACTTAGCAGTGCATTTATTTTGTTTCAATGAAGAATTCGTTTGTAGATTGAAACATTAAACTTGAAGTGGGCATCCTGAAATTATAGACAACATTACACACAAAGGCATTTATGCTGTCAGGAAAGCGCGAATACCAATATATGGAAGCTCCCAAACAATGGGAAGTAGCTGCCAATCAACCATCTGAAATGACAGCAGACATACCAACTCGCTTTCACGGTCAATTTGCCGACTGTATGGAAATGTTTGCTTGTCCTACAACTGTGGCTGAGTATCTCAATGCTCACCAAGATTGGTTTTACCGCTGCGCTGCGCCAATGAAGGTAGAACCAATCGGTGAAAATGGCTATGCTTTAACTGTTGGTCGCTTTGGCTCTTTTGGCTATGATGTAGAACCAAAAGTAGGCTTAGAACTATTGCCTCCAGAGCAAGGTATTTATCGAATCAAAACGATCGCCATCCCAAATTATATTGCTCCTGGCTATGATGTAGACTTCAAGGCTGCTATGCAGTTAGTCGAGCCAGAATCGTATATGGGTAAACTCACCCGCGTCGAATGGCACTTAGATTTAGCAGTTTATCTTCAGTTTCCCAAGTTTATCCAGCGCTTACCTAAAGCTATGGTGCAAAACACTGGCGATCGCTTGCTTAATCAAATTGTACGCCAAGTATCCCGCCGTTTGACTCACAAGGTACAGCAAGACTTTCACAAATCCTACGGGCTGCCCTTTCCTGCCAAATCCAAGTAAGTTAAATGAAGTATAAAGTGTAAAGGATGAAGGATGAAGTGTGTACAAGGGAGCGTTCCCCAAGGGTAGGATGAAGGATGAAGTGTGAAATTTCCCATGCCCGCCTTTAGGCTTTAGCCTTTACCCTTCATCCTTTCCCCTCGCTCCTAGCCCCTCATTAGTTAGCTCTTGCTCAGAATATTCTGAATAATCTGTACTCCACTTACTGCTTGCCAACTAAATAAAGCTAAGAGGGCGGCATTTAAAACAATATGAGTGTAACGCGCCCAGTCTTTCCCTTTTTGCATAAAAGGAGAAAGGCTAGCAGAAACCGCAATCATTCCCGTCATACTCAGTCCTGCTAGTAGGTGAGGTCCGAAAAACAGCTTATTATTGTTGATGTAGGTGATAGCCATGCCACCAATCGAACCGATTACCATCAGCGCCAGTAGTAATGAGCCAATTTGGTAGTGCCTAACGTTAAACCTGCCTTTAACAAGCTCTTTCTTGAGATCACCCTCGGCAGTTCTTGCCCGTCGCCATTGCACACCCAGGTACAAAGCATAAATCGACAGTCCTAGCAATACCCACATCAGTACTGGGTGAATAAAATTCAGCCAAAATTTAATTTCCGGCGAAATTGGCAAATTCATAGTACTCTCACCTTACTTTAAGAATCTTGATAAAAATTAGCATAACTACCAAATAAGACTTTGGATAGTAGTGATTTTGTCTTTGTAGCACCAATTACAAATGCATTTTGATTAGTTCAGATATCTCAAGGTAGAGGTTGAAGACATGACGACGCTGCTACTGTGTCAAGCAGTTGTAATGAACTACTATGTTCAACTCCCTATCTGAGCCTATCCTGCTATTGATTTTTGGTGTCGCTGCTGCTGCGATTTGGATTGCAGGCATCCAACTATCCAACACTACAGATGTGCTGTCATCGCGTTTGGGGCTGGGTGAGGCACTTGGAGGATTGATATTGCTTGCGATCGCCACGAACTTGCCTGAACTCGCTATTACTGCAAGTGCTGCATTGCAACATAACGTGGGCATTGCCAGTGGTAATATTTTGGGCGGAATCGCCATCCAGACTGTTGTACTTGTTATCCTCGACGCATTTGGTGTCAAGGGCAAGTACTCGCTAACTTACCGTGCAGCTTCCTTAACATTAGTGCTTGAGGGTGTGTTGGTGATTGCAGTGCTAATCGTCGCAATTATGTGTTCTCAACTGCCGCCAACAGTTATATTTGGGCGTGTTACACCTGGTGGTTTGCTAATTACCCTACTGTGGATCATTGGTCTGTGGCTCATAGGCAAGGCTCGTACTGCTTTACCCCCGCACGAGCAGGGTAACGCTCCTAACTCTCAGCAAGCAAATCGTAGTGTTTCCCAGCAGAGCAAGGCGCAGGATGCTAAAGAAAAAAAGGTAAGTCTAGCACGAACGGTTATAGTTTTTGCCATAGCATCTATCGTCACGCTCGTAGCTGGAGTTGTAATTGAGCAAAGTGGTGATGCCATTGCCCAGCACATTGGTCTAAGTGGTGTACTATTTGGTGCGACTTTCCTGGCGGCTGCTACGTCCCTTCCAGAGGTTTCTACTGGGCTAGCCTCTGTCAAGCGGCAAGATTATCAGCTTGCCTTCAGTGACATCTTTGGTGGTAATGCCTTTTTACCCGTCCTGTTCCTCTTAGCTACTTTATTGTCAGATCAGGCTGTACTGCCAAGGGCAACAAAAACCGACATTTACATATCTGGTTTGGGGATATTGCTGACGACAGTTTACATTTACGGGCTGATATTTCGACCTTCTCGTCGAGTTTTACGTATGGGTATTGATTCGCTAGTTGTACTTGTCCTTTATGTGCTTGGAATAGTAGGACTAATCGCTGTAGCTCGTGGGTAGGAGAGTCGGAAAAGGGGAATCAGGGGAGGATGATTAATTACATTGGTGCGTTTTACCTTTCCCGTTTTCCCTTTTCCCTTTCCCCTTTCCCCAAAACTGGTAACTGGTAACTGGTTTCCCTTGCCCCTTTTCCCTAGATTGAGGTTGGCAAATTTGGCAGTAAATGGGCGATTTGGCTATTAATTGTCTGAGCGATCGCCCAAAGCAGCCCTAGAGATGAGATGATGGTTAAACATGAGTGCTAATCAGAATATCTCATTAATACGGGCGGCGAGAAGTGGCGACTATCAGCAGGTACAAGCGCTACTAGCTCAGGGTGCAAATGTAAACGCGGGGGATAATGAAGGCACTACAGCCTTAATGTTTGCAGCCTCTGCTGGCTACACTGAGATTGTGCGATCGCTAATCGAGCGAGGAGCCGATCTCAATCAACGAAGAAAATTATTTGGCATCACTGCTTTGATGTTAGCGGCGGCAAATCAAAATGTTGATGTTGTAAAACTCCTGGTTGCCAATGGAGCTAGTTTAAATGCTAAAAATAACGACGGTAGTACAGCGCTAATGGCGGCAGCTGCAAAAGGCAATACTGAAATTGTTCAAATCCTTTTGCAGGCAGGAGCAGATATTAATATCAAAGATTCTGATGAGGATACAGCACTTAACCTAGCTGCCTTGCACAATCATAGCAATGTAGTACAAGTATTGCTGTCTGCGGGGGCAGACTTAAATCAAACCAAGCAAGGTGAAACAACATTGACAATAGCCGCTGCTTGTGGTAATGCCGAGACAGTACAAGTATTGTTAGCGCATGGGGTAGCAGTAAATAGTAAAAATCAGGAGGGGAGAACGGCACTAATGCAAGCGGCTGTGGGTAATCTTCTTGCTATTACCCAATTGTTGTTAGCTAAAGGTGCTGCTCTCGATATCAAAGACGACGCGGGAGAAACAGCCTTAACTCTAGCAGTAGAACGAGGTAATCAGGAAGTTGTGGAAGCATTGCTACGAGCTGGGGCTGATGTGAAAGTTAGATGCTCAGATGGTGGATCAGCCTTGTCTTTAGCTGCATCTGGGGGGCGAGGGGCGATCGCAACTGCATTAATTAATCACGGCGCTGACATCAATGTCGCGGACAACGATGGTGAAACACCATTGCATCTTGCTACCCTAGAAGGTTACGAAGATGTAGTAGAAATTCTCCTATCCCTGGGTGCTGATGTTAATGCTAAAAATCATCTAGGAGATACACCCTTACTTGTAGCAGCATTACAGGGATATAGCCAGATTGTAGCAATGCTGCTAACAAAAGGAGCAGATCCTAACATCAGAAACTTAGACGAGACACCCCTAACACTAGCAGCAACCGAGGGTTACAGCGACATAGTAAAAGTATTGTTAGAGTATGGTGCTGATCCCAACACTCAAACAGCAGACGGCAAAACTCCTTTAATGAAGGCAGCAGACCGCAACCATATAAAAGTGATACACTATCTGCTAGAAAAAGGAGCCGATGTCAACTTGCAAGATGCAGCAGGGGCAACAGCTTTAATGTGGGCAGCGCATCGAGGTTACTTCGATGCAGTAGAACTGCTGCAAAAATCTGGGGCAGACGTGCATTTAAAAAATCGTGGTGGTTATACAGCCCTGATGATTGCAGAATTTAACGGGTACAAAAATGTAGTGCGAAGTCTCCAAGCATTTGGCGCACAGGAATAAAAGCAGGGTTCGCTGTGGTTCGCTGTGGTTCGCTGTGGGGAGAAAGAAAGTAGGGAGAATCATTAATTCCGAATTCCTAATCGTGGATTTTACCATCAGGCATGATTGCCCCTTGTAATTTTGCCCCAGCGAGAAATGCCCCCCAAAGACTAGCACCTTTTAAATTTGCTTGTCGTAAATCTGCCTGGGTAAGGTCTGCCATTTTCAATTCTGCCCCACTCAAAATAGCACCATTGAGATTAGCAGCAAACAAATTCGCTCCGTTGAGATTGGCTGCACTTAAATTTGCCCCCTTCAGATTCGCCTGACTCAAAGATGCTTCTCGTAAATTAGTTCCCACCAAATCAGCCCCACTCAAATCAGCTTCACTCAGAGATGCTTCTCGTAAATTGGCTCCACTTAAATTCACTCCACTCAAAGTAGCACCAATAAATTTTGCGCCCTGGAAATTTCTTTCTCCTGCCTCATAAAGTTTGCTTAGCTCTGAAGCACTCATAGAATTTGTCTCACACAACCATTGCCTTGTATTAGTCTGCCTCAAACATTTAATCGGAAAAGTAAGAATAGATACTAATAGTAGACCCACGACAGAAGACAGAAGACAGAAGACACTCTTGGATTTAAAATTATCCCCTTACCCTTCACCCCTACCCCTAATTATGCAAATTACCACTTGTCTCCATACAGCAGTACTAGTATCTGATCTAGAACGAGCTGAACATTTTTATAGCCTTGTGTTGGGATTATCTAAAGTTGATCGCACACTCAAATACCCAGGCGTATGGTATCAAATCGGCGAATTTCAACTTCACCTGATCGTCGCTCCCTCTACCCCATCCACACCCCAAAACCCAGAAAAATGGGGACGCAACCCCCACATAGCCCTAGCCGTAGCTGACTTAGAAGCAGCCAAAAACCAACTACTCACCCACAACTGCCCCATGCAAATGAGCGCCTCTGGAAGATCCGCACTCTTCACCCAAGATCCAGACAACAACATCATAGAACTCACTCAACTCTAAAAACCTTCGCGTTCTTTGCGTCTTGGCGGTTCGTAAATGAAAATCATTGCCTACACATACAGCGATCCCTTAATAGAACCAACACCCGATCCATCTACATGGGGTTGGGAACTGGATCGAGTGTATCAAGACATCGGACAACGCACCCTACTACAACAGCTAATAACAGACTGCCAAACAGATCCAGCCGATTATCTCTTAATTCGACGCATAGAAGAACTGGGCGACTCATTACAACAAGTGAGCGACACTCATGCCCAACTAGAAGCCTTGGGCTTGCAAATAATCATTACCTCACAACCCGCATCTACCAATCTTCGCGTAGACTTACTCCTCCTGTTGCAAGCAATCCAACGCGAACAGCGTAGCCGCCGTATCCGCCAAGGACACGCCCGCAATCGACTCGATGCAATCCCACCACCTGGAAAAGCGCCCTACGGCTACCGCCGAGGCAAAGAAAAATACGCCCTCGATCGCGCAGCTGCACCAGTCGTGAAAGATTTTTTTGAACATTTCCTCCTCTACGGCTCGTTGCGCGGAGCAGTTCGCCATCTGGCACAAAAATACGGCAAGAAAATATCTGTTACAACGGGGCGGCGTTGGTTAACTAATTCAGTTTATCGCGGTGACACAGCATATCAAAACGGTGAGGTGATCTCTAATACCCACGTTCCCATCATCTCCAGGGAAGAAGCAGCACAAATTGATCGACTGTTGCGCCGCAACAGCCGCTTACCACCTCGCAGTGCTAGTGCGCCTCGTTCTCTAGCTGGGTTGGTTGTCTGTAGCGAATGCTCTTCATCCATGATGGTAGTTAGTGTCACCAGTCGCGGTAAACAGAAGGAATATCTCTATTTACGCCCCATTAACTGCCCCCTTCGTCCTAAATGCCGTGCGATCGCATACGAGCAAGTATTCGAGCAGACGATCGCCGCCATTTGTCGTGACTTACCAGGTGCAGTAGCCTCTATGAATTTCCCCCAATTAGATGCACTCAAGAATAATTTGACAGAGGCGATCGCCACAAAGCAACAAATCCTGGCTCAATTACCTCTTCTTACCACCCAGGGAATTTTAGATTCCCAAACCGCCGCCTTACGTGCCTATAAACTTCGCACCCAAATCTCAGAATTACAAGGCAAATTAGCAACACTACCACCTGTAAATTTGCGCTCCGTTGCCTCTGCTGTATCGATCAGCCAATTTTGGCTAGATTTGTCTGAATCCGAGCGGCGATTCTACTTTCGTGAATTTATTAGTCAAATTCAGATTTGTCGTCAGAATCGAGATTGGCAGATCCGAATTATTTTTGTTTTTTATTGAATTTATTTTTTGCTCAAATTCTTACCAGGTAAGCCCAGACTTGGAATAGGAACAGTCTATTTTACACAGATTTCAATGAATGGCTCGATTTTATCTAGCATGAATTGTCTAAACATAAAGTATAATCCTTTACTTTTAATCTGTTCTTTTCTAGAGTAAAGTCTTAGGACAGTAGAGATAAAACTAATAATATAGCGATCTCTTTTGAGTCATGAGATACTGCGACTTGAGCGTCAATAGTCAATAGTCATTGCTTCTTTGTCTAGCTACAAATGACTATTGACTATTGACTATTGACAACCATCATGAAAAATTCACGAATCATTTAGGGTTGCTATATATAAAAAATTTGAATACAAATTAGAAAAAACACCAATATAAAAATTCTAATTTAGATCAATGGATATTACAAGATAGATGCCGCTTGGTATTGCTCTTGGGAATGGGTGGGATTGGCAAAACTTCTCTATCAGAAGCCCTGAATATCTTCAAAGATAAAGGCATCGTTGATTTAGAGAATGAATTCAAACAACTGATTGAGTACTACAATGGCAATTCTCTCGCCTTAAAGATCGTCGCAACTAAAATTCAATCTCTGTTTGGTGGGGACGTGTTTAAGTTCTTAGATCAGGGTACAGTAGTTTTTGGCGATATTTGGGAGCTTTTAGATCAATAATTCAATCGCTTGTCATCTTCATAACAAGCAAGTGATGTACTATTTGGCTAGCCATCGCAAGTAGTTCACAATTAAAGGCGGTAGGGCATTCTGTTTGAAGCTGAGATCGAGCTAAACCGTAAGTTCCCAATGAAGTGAGAAGCTAGCGCTATACTGCTTGCAGGCGCGCCTAGAGATATGTTACGAAAAACGGCAAAGAAATAATGGCAGAACTTGACAATTAACAACTAATATGCAGGCTTTTGTTACTGGAGGTACAGGTTTCATTGGAGCCAATCTGATACGGTTGCTGCTGCAACAGGGCGTTGCGGTGCGGGCATTGGTGCGTCCTACGAGCCGCCTGGACAATTTGCAGGGATTGGCGGTAGAGGTTGTTCTAGGCGATCTAGGCGATCGCAACCTATGGCAGCAAATGGCAGGATGCCAGGTTCTGTTTCATGTGGCGGCGCACTATTCCCTCTGGCAGACAGATCGAGAGCAGCTTTACCGCCATAATGTGATCGGTACGCGAAATGTACTATCGGCAGCGCAACGAGCTGGAATTGAGCGTACTGTATACACTAGTTCGGTAGCGGCGATCGGTGTGGGTGAGAACGGTACTGTGGTGAATGAAACTCACCAATCCCCCTTAGAAAAGCTCGTGGGGCATTACAAAAAGTCCAAATTTCTGGCAGAACAGGAAGCACTGGGGGCAGCTTCAACAGGGCAGGATGTGGTTATAGTCAATCCCAGCAGCCCTATTGGACCTGGAGATATTAAACCAACTCCAACAGGTGATATAATATTACGATTTTTGCGTCGCCAAATGCCGTTTTATCTGGATACAGGTTTGAATTTTATTGATGTAAGGGATGTGGCGTGGGGACACTTATTGGCTTTGCAAAAGGGTAAAATGGGCGATCGCTACATTTTGGGAAACCAAAACCTTACCCTGAAAGCTCTGCTAGACCAACTTGCCGATCTGACTGGGTTGAGCGCTCCTCCTTATTCCGTACCTGGCTGGCTACCTATGAGCGTTGCTTGGCTAGATGAAAAAATTCTCGCACCTTGGGGTAAACCACCTGCTGTTCCTCTGGACGGTGTGCGGATGGCAAAGCAGTATATGTACTACGATGCATCAAAAGCCATCCGAGAATTAGGGCTACCTCAAACTCCAATTAGGATAGCCTTGACAGATGCCGTAGACTGGTTTACATCTCACGGATATGTTGATGCAAACCGATAAGAATATAAGGTAAAGTTGCCAATATTGGTGATGGCTAAAACGAGGAGTGGGAGAAACATAATATGGCAGTTCACATACAAGAAGCGATCGAAGTAGGGAAGTATTTGGTTGCACAACGTCTAAAAGGACGCAAACACTTTCCCCTAGTGTTAATGCTCGAACCGCTATTCCGCTGCAACCTGGCTTGTTCTGGTTGTGGTAAAATCCAGCATCCAACAGACGTACTTAAGAAAAACCTGACACCAGAACAATGCTTTGCTGCTGTAGAAGAGTGCGGCGCTCCCATTGTCTCCATCCCTGGTGGGGAACCTCTGCTGCATCCCCAGATTGATGAAATTGTGCGGGGATTGGTAAAGCGCAAGAAATTCGTTTACTTGTGTACCAATGGCTTGTTGTTAGAAAAAAGCCTGGATAAGTTTCAACCCTCCCCTTACTTCAGTTTCACCGTGCATTTAGATGGAATGCGCGAGTGGCACGACAAATGCGTCGATCGCAAAGGCGTTTTTGACACTGCTGTACGGGCAATTCGCGCCGCCAAAGCTAGAGGATTCCGTGTCACTACCAACACCACTATCTTTGAGGGAGCTGATCCCAAAGAAATTCAGGAGTTTTTTGATTTCCTTGGCACGCTAAATACTGATGGTATAATGATTTCCCCTGGCTACAGCTACGAATTGGCTCCCGACCAAGAGCATTTCCTCAAGCGCGAACAGACACGCGCTCTGTTCCGAGAAATCCTGACTCCCTACAAAGCCAGTCAAAGAAACTGGAACTTTAACCATAATCCTTTGTTTCTGGACTTCCTGATCGGTCAGAAGGATTACGAATGTACGCCTTGGGGTATGCCCAGCTATAGCGTTTTAGGTTGGCAAAAGCCTTGCTACTTGTTGAATGAAGGACATTACTCTACCTTCAAGGAATTAATTGAAGAAACTGACTGGAGTAAATACGGTCGTGCCAGTGGTAATCCCAAGTGTGCCGATTGTATGGTGCATTGCGGCTACGAACCTACCGCCGCGATGGATGCTATGCAACCGCAAAACATTGCTCGTTCGATTGGCACTGTTTTGGGTATTGGTAATTAGCAAGTTTAGGGGCGGACGCAGGTAGATATTGCATCTGTCAACAGCTTATTTATCAACTCTCTCTTGCCAGCTTACACATTTACAAAAAAGAATTAGCATTCGCAGTTAATTTGATCAATAGACCTGTTGCACTCGTCTTTTTTTTGTTTCTCGCAATAAACTTGGACACAAGCGATGGCGGGTTTCCCGACAGGAGGTAAAGTGTCCGCGCAAAGCCGCGATCGTTCGGACGCAAAAAGTCTCGCGCTGCGATCCTTGTGCAAGAGGTCTAATGTCATTTGATAGTGCTTGAAGTTGACAACTCTCCAAAAGCAGTTAATTGTTTAAGAAATCTATTGCCAGATCAACTCAAGGAGATATATCAGTGAAGAAAACCCTGTTCCTTAGTCCTCCTTCCTTCGATGGGTTTGATGGTGGTGCAGGTTCTCGGTATCAAGCCAAGCGCGAGATCACTTCTTTCTGGTATCCGACATGGCTGGCGCAACCCGCCGCCCTCGTGCCAGGTAGCAAGCTTGTGGATGCCCCACCACACGGACAGACTGTAGAGGATGTGCTGAAAATTGCCAAAGATTATGAACTAATTATCATGCACACCAGCACGCCCTCGCTGGCTAATGATGTGAAGTGCGCCCAGGCAATCAAAGCCCAGAATCCCAATGTGCAGATTGGCTTCGTTGGGGCGCACGTAGCAGTTTTACCAGAGGTAACGCTACGCGATTGCCCAGTCATCGACTTTGTTTGTCGTCACGAGTTCGACTATACCTGCAAGGAACTGGCAGAAGGCAAACCTTGGGATCAAATTAAGGGTTTAAGCTACCGTGACAAGAATGGTAACGTGCATCACAACGGGGAGCGCCAGTTGATCCACGACTGGGATGCTATGGCTAGCGTTCTACCAATTTATGCGCGTGACCTAGATATTACGAAATATTTCATTGGCTACCTGCTACACCCCTACGTTTCCTTTTATACTGGGCGCGGCTGTCCCGCAAAATGCAGCTTTTGCCTGTGGCCTCAGACAATTGGGGGGCATCAGTATCGCACCAAAAGCCCCTTGGCGGTAGGGCAAGAGATGACCGAAGCCAAAGCAATTTTTGGTGACAAGGTGCGGGAATATATGTTTGACGACGACACCTTCACGATTG
This sequence comes from uncultured Chroococcidiopsis sp., assembly GCA_964248365.1. GTDB lineage: Bacteria > Cyanobacteriota > Cyanobacteriia > Cyanobacteriales > Chroococcidiopsidaceae > Chroococcidiopsis. The sequence goes on from CAXTYC010000029.1 coordinate 28,274, forward strand.
ATAAGCCCCGTGCGATCGCTATTAGCGAACACATGAAACGACTGAAGCTCACCTGGAGTTGCAACGCCCGCGCTAACTTAGACTACGATACCCTTAAACAACTACGTGACAACGGCTTGCGCCTTTTACTGGTGGGATTTGAATCAGGCAACCAGCAAATTCTAGACGGGATTAAGAAGGGAATTAAGCTGGAGGTAGCGCGGAAATTTATGGAGAACTGCCACAAACTTGGCATCACCGTACACGGGACTTTCATCATCGGTTTGCCAAACGAAACCCGCGAGACAATTGAGGAAACTATTCGCTTTGCTTGCGAAATGAGTCCTCATACAATCCAAGTTTCTATTGCCGCCCCCTATCCTGGAACCGAACTCTATCAACAAGCTCAGGCTAACGGTTGGTTTAGCGAAAATTCCCTGGTAGCCACCTCCGGCATTCAAATGTCTACACTGGAATATCCGAACCTCTCTAGCGCCGAGATTGAGGATGCCGTAGAGCAAATGTACCGTCGATTCTACTTTCGACCTAAAGCGATTATCCCGATCGTAACCGAAATGCTCAGCGATCCCCAAATGCTAGTACGTCGCTTACGTGAGGGTAGGGAGTTCTTCTCTTACCTAAAAGAGCGCCACACTCAAGCGCTGGCAAAAGCGCAATAGCATTGAAACACTCATGGGGTATTGGCGATGACTAAATTAGCCAATACCAACAAATCTGAAATGGAATTGATAGATCAATATTCAACCATGAAAATAGGAAGCGAAAACCACAAGGAACTGTTCTGTCGCAGTTTCATTGACACTCATCTAGAGTTTGAGCCGGAGAAATTAGCCTGGCCAGATCTCGACAGCGTAGCCCTTGATCGCCTACGTAGTATTCCCTTTTGGAAAGAAGCCCTCGAAACTGAGCAAGAGGCTGGGGCTATGGTTAGCGCCTTCGCTGCAACACAGGACGATCCCCTATTGCAAGAAGCGATCGCCCTTCAAGGTAGGGAGGAAGCTCGCCACGCGAGGCTGATTGATTGTCTAATTAAGCATTACGACATTGAGATTTCCCAACCGCCCTTGCCCATCCTTCCAAGCAACATCAAAACTGCCTTCATTGATTTTGGCTTTGGCGAATGTCTCGACTCTTTCTTCGCCTTCGGGATGTTCGGAATTGCCCGTCAAGTTGGCTATATGCCTGAAGCATTGTTCGACATCTTCGATCCGATTCTGGACGAAGAGGCGCGACACATCATGTTCTTCGTTAATTGGGTAACTTACCTACAAATTAATCAGGGTCGTAGCAATAATTGGCTACGTGGAGTTCATGCTCTCTGGCATTACAGCAGAGCGCTTCAATATAAGATCAAAGCTTTTGGTGGCTCAAATGATGAGCGACAGGGGAGTTTCACTGCTACTGGAGCTAGTAACTTTATGGATAATTTAACTCCCGATTTGTTTTTCTCCACTTGCCTGCAAGAAAACGCCCGACGGATGAGCGTTTTTGACCAGCAGCTACTTCAGCCCATGATGATACCTAGACTTGCCAAAATTGCCCTAAGCGCTCTCAAACTAATACCTCAGAGTCAGTCCAAGCCGACAGCCCAATTTTCAGAACCATAAAACTAGGTTATTGATAGACTATGAGATTTGCCATTATCAATGGTGATGACTTCGGCTTTTCTAGTGGTGTCAATCAAGCGATTATCCAAGCTCATGAACAAGGGGTACTGACTAGTACAAGCCTGATGGTGACGGGTGATGCTGCACATGAAGCGATAGCCTCCGCCCTCACTCATCCTGATCTGGCGGTCGGGCTACACCTGGTATTGGTCTGCGGTCGCTCGGTTCTGCCACCAGCCCAAATACCCCATTTAGTTGATTCCAATGGTAATTTTCCTAACGATCCGCTCCTAGCTGGGTTGCGCTACCAGTTTAACCGAGCAGCACGTCAGGAACTGCGTAGGGAAATTATTGCCCAGTTAGAAAAATTTCGCTCCTGTGGGTTAACCCTTTCCCATGTAGATGGTCATCTGCATATGCACGCTCATCCTGTTGTACTGGGCATCCTAGTGGAATTGGCAGACGAATTTAATATCAAAGTTATTCGACTGCCATCCGAGGAGTTGGGACTGACACTGAAGCTCGACCGCAGTAGATGGCTCAATAAACTAGTTTGGTTTGGAATATTTAGTGGCTTGCGGCGCTACGGTGAGAGTTTACTTAAGTCAAAAGGCATTGGCTTTGCCAACCGAGTTTATGGGTTGCTCCAAAGTGGTGGCATGACTAAGGAATACTTGCTCGGTCTAATTCCCCAGCTACGTGCAGACCTAGTGGAGATTTATTCCCATCCGGCAATTGCGATCGCTAACCAACCACTCAATGGTCCACCTGGTGCAGGTGAAGCAGAACTTGCAGCCCTTTTGAGCGAACAAGTGCGTGAGGCATTGGCGAATAATGGCTTTGAGCTTACTAACTATAGCCATCTCTAAATCAATTATCAATTATCAATTATCAATTATCAATTATCAATTGTTGATTATTGATTGATAATTGTAATTTGCCATAATAACCACACATGAAGTTCGTGCAAAAGTTAGAAAAAAACAAGCATTTAATCTAGAAAACGCGCATATTTATTGGTTTTAGTCAATGGATTTTACATATGTTTCAACAACTTTTAACCTAAAAATAACAATACATCTTGGTTAACAATGTTTATCCATTGAAGATCCCCCCATCGCCCCTTTAAACAAGGGTTGGGGTATCGAGTCCTAACCGAAAAATATTGTATCTCTATTGTATCTGGAATGATATAATCTATTGTTTTTATTGTCCGACTACCAGAGGGCAAATCAATTGGGTTGTGATCAACCAGCATGAATTTACTTTTCTTTCTCCTGCGGTCTGACTGGAGGACGGTAGCGATCGCCATTATCACAGGCTTGCTAAGTGGTGGCAGCAGTGCCGCCTTGATTGCCCTGATCAGCAATGCCGTCAGTCACAACCCTACTTCACCTCTTATCCCAGTAATTTGGGGTTTTACTGGACTAGCGTTGGTGGCAGCCGCTACCAGCTTTATATCTCAGGTTGTGCTATTTCGTCTTTTGCAGAATGCTGTTTTTCAATTGCGGATGCGTCTAACGCGCCAAATTCTCGCTTCCCAGTTGAGTCATCTGGAGCAGTTAGGCACTCCCCGCTTGCTGGCAACTCTAACAGAGGATGTCCAGGCAATCACTTCAGCCGTTTACCTGATCCCGTTTCTTTGTATTGATCTGGCGATCATAGTAGGTTGTTTTGTCTATTTGGCTTGGCTCTACTGGTCAATTTTTCTGGTTGTGCTTGGCTTTACACCAATTGCATTGGCTAGTTGCTTGTTGCTATTGAGAAAAGGCAGACGATTGCTCGTCCTAGTGCGTGAAGATCAAGACCAACTGTATAAGCACTTGGGAACTGTTACCGAAGGAGTCAAGGAACTTAAGCTGCACTACCAACGGCGACAGGATTTTATCATTAACGACCTTCAAGCCACTGCCGATTCGTTTCGCCGCAACAATATTCACAGTCTGACTGTGTTTGCCACAACGTCTAGCTGGGGACGATTTTTGTTGTTTTTTGCCATCGGGGTAATACTTTTTGCGCTGCCAAGTTTGATTAATATTAGTCCCCAAGCACTGGCAGGTTATATCCTGACCTTTACCTACTTAATGCTGCCGTTTGACAACTTAGTTAATAACCTGCCCCAGATTGGTCGGGCTAGTGTTGCTTTACAAAAAATTGAATCCTTGGGTTTATCACTAGATGGGTGTTCCGAAGCAGCCACGATGCCACCCCCCCCTAGAAGGGACTGGCAGTGCTTAGAACTCAAGGGAGTCACTCACACTTACCAGGGACAAGAAGATAGTAGGTTTGTCTTCGGTGGGATCGATCTGACGCTACAACCGAAGGAACTAGTGTTTATCGTAGGTGGCAATGGCAGTGGCAAATCCACCCTGGCAAAGCTGATTACTGGGCTTTATATCCCAGAAGCAGGAGAAATATTGCTGGATGGACAGCCAATTAACCAGCAAAATCGGGAGTGGTATCGTCAGCATTTTTCCGCTGTCTTCTCTGACTTCTACTTGTTCGATCGCCTCCTGGGACTAGATACCACTAACCTGGATGCCCAAGCTCAAGCCTTATTGCAGCAACTACAGCTAGATCGCAAGGTGAGGGTGGAAAATGGCAGGCTTTCCACTACGGCGCTTTCTCAGGGACAACGCAAGCGGTTAGCTTTGCTCACTGCTTACCTGGAAGACCGACCGATTTACCTGTTCGATGAGTGGGCAGCCGATCAAGATCCCGTGTTCAAGGAACTCTTTTACACCCAATTTCTACCTAACCTAAAGAGTAAGGGCAAAACAGTGCTAGCGATCAGCCACGATGATCGTTACTTCCACCTAGCAGACCGAATCGTCAAGCTGGACTACGGCAAGGTAGAGTACGACAAGCGCTGGTCTTAACTGCTTCAAACTGGTGTTCAAAGTTGAAAACGCTTGTCGTAAGCGGGAGGACATAAAAAAATGGCGATCGTCAAACTAGATAACCCTAGCCGCCTAACAGATCCGACCTGGAATATGGCAAAAAAAAATGGACAGGCTTCATTACAACACGCAGCCCCCTTTTATACTTTAAGGGCAAGACAAAAAGCCTGTCCATTTTTTCAGCCCCAGCTCCCATACACAAAAGAGCCATTTTTTTCAGACGAGGTACGTACAATCTTTCGCTATTTACTCGTATTTGCTACTTGCTCAATTAGCGCCAGCACATCACTCCGACTGAGTTTCTCTTTGCCATGCGCTAGAGCATCAAGAGTGCCGTGCGCTAGGGTCAGGGGAATTCGGCAAAAATTTAATGCAGGACCGACAGGGAGAGCTTGGGTGTAAGCATCTGCCAGCTTTAGATTGCGACGGGCATACCTGTGCATTTGTTCTGCACTCCAACCATCTGGGTAGAAGTCCACCCCACGCACCAAATCTTCACTGTGGTTGCGGAGAATGTTAACCGCTTGTAGACCTCTACCAAACCCAATCGCATGGATACGGTTCGTCTGCGTCCCATCGTACCAAGCCCATAAATCCGAGAGCATTAACCCAACTACACTGGCAACACTAAATGTATAACGATCCAAATCTGCCTCGGTATAAATTTTCCAATTTCTGTCTGCCCAATAAGCCATTCGGTCTGCCATCGCGGCAGTGGAATCCCAAATTCGAGGTGCAATGGTTGGGGGCGCTAGTAGCAACCATTCTCTAATCCGAAGAGTTACCTCTTCTAACGAATCCTTGTAGGTGCTAAATGGGGTAGAGAAAGCATCAAAGGCGAAGCCATCAACCCCTGCTTGTAATGTCAAACTAATCGAGCGCAATAGTTTCGCCTTAGCAAGATTATCTAGTTCTGGATGATCTTCAATTTGATCGATCGCTCGTAGACACAGGTAGGCTGATGTGACTGCCTCTTGCAGTTCAAGAGGTAATTGACTAATGGGGATGTAAAAAGTCCGGCTGGTTTCCTTCAGAATTGTTAATGCATCTGTAAGCAAATTCATCTGTGACACTCCTCTAAATGTTTAGATCTTTACACCAACTCAAATGCATAACCCTTAAATAGAGCTGAATCTATCTGGTAGCTCAACCTAATTAAATACAAAACGCTCAACTTCATAGTTATTTTGGTTGGTGAAAGCTTCGATAGCAACCATAATTGCCAACGCTAAATCATATTCATCCTCAAACACACCAAAAGTTAGCTCATCGAGCTTGAGATATAACCATTCATCTTCAATGCGATTGGGAATCCGATGTAACTCTAAAAATACAACAGTCCCTACTTCAAAGATCCCTCGTACAAATCCAATAAACCCTAATACAGAGACAGTTGTATTTTTAAGACGGAAAACCCTGGGAAGTGAAGTGCGAAGGTGGCTTGAAGAACATAAACAGGTCTTGTTGCTGCCAGCGTAGATGGTGTTGTTGAGCCAATTGGCTATGATGCACTGATGCATTGTTTTGCATAATTACTGTAATTTGTCTAGTCGTATTAAAATGTTGTTGGGCTTGTTTTGCTTGCTGTGTTCATTAACTGAGTATAGGACGGCGCTTTGAGGATTTTGACCATTAGCCCATAATCAAACCGCACCCCGTTCCCACAGGCTAAAAATATTGATACGTCACCTCGCAAGCGAGTTTGCCGAATCTATATTTTGCTCTTGGCGACGACCATAGCTGTAATTGGCTGGGCTGTGACAATAGCATCGTGACTCGCACTCGATACTTCAAGCAAAGCAATACTATCTGTACCCAGAATTTAAGCATCTCCCAATTCCATCGTTTTGCTTGTACTATTTAAGGCGATTTGCGAGTAGGTAGGACTGATGCGGATGCATTTGTTTGTCCACCCCTTTTTTTGAGCAGGCGACGCACCTGCTTTTGCTCCCACTTCTACCTGGCGTGTGATTGGTTTCAAAGCTGGCTCGCGCGATGCCTGTGGCAACGCAACGCGATCGCACCCTCGACATGGCTGCGACACCAGGGCAAGGGTTGCCTGCTGTGTGGTCCTCACTTGCCGCGTCCTGGTCTACCACATTCTGGCGCTTCCCTCAATCCACCTGTGTCCATTACCTTGCCAACGCCGCATTTGCCGCACAGTATACTCATGCCGATTAAGGTATGCTGTAATTTCAGGCACATTCCAACCATGAGCATTGAGTCCTAGTGCGATCGCCCGTTGTTTGATGCGCTCATTTACTCTATTAGCACAACCCCTTTCTTTGAGGGAGCGCTCTTGTGCTTCATTGAGCTTAATTTGCGCTCGTAGCAGGCATCGTTGTTGCATCCAGCTAACCACTTTACTTATCTTATATTTAATTGAGTTGACCTACTTAGTTAGCAAAACTTCATTCGTTATAGATTAACTTTGTATTTCATTTAAGAATTAACTTTTTTTGGAGTATTGTCAACTTTAGGATACACCAGGGCATTGCCTTTGTTAATTAAGGGTTGGTGTAAAGAGGCTGGTTGTGAGTTGATTTTCTCTATGTATCCAAAATCTTCCTTGTATCGCCCTTGCGGCTTTCCTAGCCAAATTATCAGCTACCTTGCTGGCTCTACTACACACTTCCACTGATCTCCTCCTTAAAAACGGCAAGATTCACAATGGTCGGCAGAACTTTAAGTGCAAAACCTGCTTCTTTTGTTAATTAAAAACTGATATCCAACTCCAGAGAAACTTATCTGTTCACGAGCGCTTGTGACTTTTTAGAACACCTAAAACAGAAAGTGAACCCAAATGCATATAGCTAGATTTATGTCAATGCGCTCGTTCTAAATTTTTTTTCCAGAGGCGGTTCAATCCTCAGTTCTATACAAAGAGTCAACCATTGCTGCTGATACTGCTTGGGCTGGTGCATCAAATAAAATCCTTCCTTGACGCAGACCAACTAAGCGCTGAAAATGACTACGGGCATATTCAAAGGCGTGAAGGCTTGTCACCAGGGTTTTACCTTTTGTTTGGCTTAGCTCACATAACAGGCGAATAATTTCACGGCTGCGTTCTGGGTCAAGATTAGAAATCGGTTCATCAGCAAGAATAGCAGCGGGGTTTTGGACTAAAAGGCGGGCTAAAGCTACTCGTTGTTGCTGACCTCCAGCAAAGGCGATCGCTACGTTCATACAACTTATCCCCTATTCCCACCTGCATTAAAGCGAGCGTTGCTGTTTCCACTTCCAACGGATAAATCAGTGAAACGGCTGCTTTCAAAAACGACCACCGTCCTAAATGCCCAGCGTTAACATTATGGATAACTCTTAAATTATCCACCAAATGAAATTGCTGATAAATCGTACCGACTTGGCGCTGCACCTGACGCAACGAATGGGGTTTTAAATTAGCTAAATTCTTCCCTAATACCCACACTTGACCCCCACTCGGTCGCAGTGTACCGTTAAGTAAGTTAATTAGCGTACTTTTACCAGCACCACTAGAACCGACAAGAGCAACTCTTTCCCCAACATATATTTGCAGGTTAATGTTAGCGATCGCGCGGTATCTGCCAAATTGTTAGGTAACGTTTTTCAACTCAAAAATAGGTGCTTCCATCAGTTATCAGTTATCAGTTACCAGTTCTCAATTTGGGTTCACTGTTCACTGTAGCCTATTGCCCCACCTTCATGTTGAATTAACCACACCCGAACGAGGGAATTATCAGGCAAAATCTTTGCTAATGCCTTGCGAACAGTGTAGCCCTCAAAGGGATGACCATCAAATTCATAATACTCTTGGATTAATTCTACCACTAGTTCGCTGTCAGATATTTTAGCAATTTTAAAGGTACTTCCCCTCAAGCGCTGCTATATAAAATATTATAATTTTTTCTGAAAACATTTAATCTCCTCTTTAGTTACTTCTGAGGATTCCCGCGCAGAGGACGATTGTCCTCTGCGCTCCAACTAATTACTTTTAGCAAGTATTTAGTCAGACAAATACAATTACTATATTATGATGTTTCAATGCAAAAAGCAAGGGGTAATTCGTAATTAAAAAAGCAAGAGCAGTTACTCTTTACCAACTACCGTACGGGCGCACTTTAAACGAGTTATCTGTTTGTTCAAAAGTATGTTTGATAAACCCGCCCCTACCAATTACCAATTACCAATTACCAATTACCTGTTTATTTAATTTTGCCAATTTGGCGACCAACTGCTTCAATTTGAGCGTAATTGGAATTTTGGGTAGGAATGAACTTGTTAGCCTGTAAAAGGTCGAGAATTTCCTTTTGTTCTGATACTTTAGGATCTAGTTTCAAAAAGGCATTTTGGACTTTTTTGACAAAATCATTGCCGTAGCGTTGTTTAACTTGGGGATTAATAACCCAGTGGTAGTCATAGTAGGCAGGCGATCGCCAAATCACATCCACTTTATTGAGGTCTACTTCGTTTGCCGACCGTCTTTTTAACCAAACTTTTTCATTTACAGCACCAGCATCATAAGTGCCTGCTTCCACTAATTTAATCGTCTTGTCATGATCGCCAGAAAAGCCGACACCTTTAAAATCTTCTAGCTTCACACCAGCTTGTTGCAAAAAGTATTGTGGCATTAACCGCCCCGAAATTGAAGACTCGCTGCCGAAGGTAAAGGTGTGTCCCTTCAACTGCTAGAGTGAGGCAATGTCTTTAAATGGTTTTAGTCCACTTTGTTTGTTGGCAATAAAGAGGCTGTGAAATTTTTCGTCTACATCACGCTGGGCGATCGCTTCGGCACCTGGTACTTGTAACCTAGCCTAAACGCCAGTCAATCCCCCAAACCAAACTAAGTCTAAATCTCCTACCTTAAAAGCAGTCACAGCCGCCGTATAATCAGTCACCCGCTTGTATTCCACTGCCACTGCGAGTTCCTTTTGCAGAAAGTCCGCTAGTTTAGTGTACTGACTTGGTCAGGAATTGCCCCCATCATCAAAGGCTTTGTTTGTGTAGCACCATTATTCGCCGCCGTTCCAGATGTACTCTTAGAACAAGCAGCTAACGGTAGCAATACCAGCAACATAGCCGACCAAAAAAATTTTTTCATCTTTTGATATCTGGTTCCTGACAGTTCTTGAAAGAGAAGCGACGATAATTACCCAAGTGTGATTTTCGAGTTGATAGGATAACCCAAATTCAGATCAAAGCACCAGCATCCGAAAGTAAGTGCAATATTATAACTAAAGACCGAGTACAGTAGGTAATTTTTCTTTAATCCGGTTACTAAAACTAACTGTGCTATAGGAACCCTAAACGATTCGTGAAATCTTTCATGTGGCTGTACGAGTGTTCTTAGTCAATAGTCAAGAACAAAGGACTATTGACTAATGACTAATGACGATCAGAGGCAGTATTTCATGACTCAAATAGGATTGCTATAGAAGAGAGAGCTTTCCCGTTTAACTGTAGTTGTAGAGACGCGCTCATGAAAACGTCTCTACAGCCCTTCATTCCTTCTTAACACAGTACATTTCTAGCGATCGTAGGCATTTTTATAAAGACAGTATAAATTTTATCCTAAACTTCGATAAACTTAGGGAATATACTGAAATTTAGATGTTAGATTTTTTATGTAATTCCAAAAGGAAAAAATAAATTCCTGATGTTAATAGACTGATGAATTCGATTATATTCAGTTTTACCTGTAAGCAAACTAGTGTTTTTGTTTGTTTAGAGTAATTTATCTGATTACTTAAAGTTTCTATATCAATAACTACCTAGGGTATTTAAGTATTTACGACTTTATACCGTAGGTAGAGTTTAGTTCAATTGATTTATTACTTAAGGGACACCATTAATTATGAGAAGTTCTATTGTGACTTCGTTTGTTTCTACTGTTACGGCTGCTGCTAGCATTGCTGTTATTTCCTCAGCCTTTGCTCCCGCCAATGCTTACTCAGTAATACGGACTAATGCTCAGGCTGGAAATCCGTCAAGTTTCCTGTATGATGTTGGACTAAATGCAGGCGACATTGGCAGACAACTAGATCCAGTTACATGGTCTATTCCTAAGAACAGCAACAACACAGGCTTACCAGTAGAACTAAGTGCCAAAGCCGAGATTAAAGTTGAGAATTTTACCTCTAAAATGTTATCTTTGGCGATCAAACTAAGCAATACAACTGTTGCTAACTTCCATTCGTCTATCGTAAGTTTTGGATTTGGTGTAAGTCCAGATGCTAATGGCGCTCAATTAATCTCAAGTGCGCAGCAAACTTATGATGCTGTGCGAATTAAACCAAACGGCAACTTTCCTGGTGGCTTCAAAAACATCGATGTTTGCGTATACTCAGGTAGAGGTTGTAACGGTGGAGATATTAAAAAAGGTCTACAAGGTGGTCAATCTGATACCTTCATGCTTAATATCTTCGGTAACTTCGGTTCTGATCCTTCAGTAACTCTTAGTGCATTTCCCCTTAAGTTTCAAACTGAGCAAGACAGTTATGAAGCCGCTGGTGTTCCTGAACCTATAACTGTGGTTGGTTCAGGATTAGCTTTAGGTTTTGGAGCTTTATTCAAAAAAGAGTCAGCAAAAAAGCGGAAAAAAGCTGAAGTTAAAGCCTAAAAAAATAGTAATCTCACTATTGTCAATCGTGAATTTACTGCAATGAGTGAGATACAAAGCTGAGATTGTGCCAGGGTAATCAGTGTAATTACCCTTGGATACAGCTCTGTTGAGAGGGTAAATTAATCTGTAGCTTTGTTATACACAGCTACAGATTTTTTTTACAAGCCGAAGAATTAATGCTTAGAGGCTATAGTAAATTTTGCCCTAGCTGGATGAAATTAATTTATGAATTAATTTATGAAAAATACTGCTACAGTATTAGTTAATTTTAATAATATTCAGTTTTGGCTACTAGGAATAGCAACAGGCTTAATTACTATCCATTTAACCTTGACATCGAGAGCCAACGATGCCAGCTTATTGGGTACTAGTACCTTATTTTGGATTACTGTATGTTCGATAATATGGCAAAAGCGCGATGCGCTCAATTTAGAAAGTAGAGTTTTTTCTAACGTTTGCGCGCTACTTATCATCGCTTTCGTACTGCTCAAAAGTATATCAGTATCTGGCTACGACCCTTTTTTGCGGCTCTTTCCCTTAATTTCCACCTTTGGTGTTGCCTTGCTTGCTTCTGGCTTTAAAGGGTTAAAGCAATATTGGCAGGAATTACTTATCCTTTGTTTTCTAGTTCCATCCCCAGGAACACTAGCATTATTAATTGATATATCTACGCTCACAGCTAAGTTTGCAACTGCTATCCTCTGGTATATGGGATTTGAAGTTTACCGTAAAGGAGTTCATATATATTTTCCAACTGGAGTAATAGAGGTATATCCAGGCTGTTCTGGAATAGAAAATATGCTCCATTTACTAGGATTAGCAGTAATGTTTTTATTGATTTTTCCAACTAAATGGCTAGAAAAAATTCTGCTACCTATTGTTGCAGTTTTGATTGCATTTGTAGTTAATGGCGTGCGAGTAGCAATTCTGGGTATTTTTGCAGCATCTGCTAATCCACAAGCGCTTGAGTACTGGCATAAAGGCGATGGTTCTTTAATCTTTTCAATGATTGGTGTGGGTATTTTAGGACTATTTTGCCTTTTCTTGCTTCGACAAGGCGAATATGAAGAGCATGACGAGGTAGAGTTGTAATCATGAATATTTGGAAAAATATCCGCATTTCACTTCTAGCTGTCATTTTACTTAATGTATTATTGGTATTAGCCAAGTCAATCGTAATTCCGGCTGAAGATAAGCAAACAGCAAGTGCTTTTGTTTTTCCTTCAGCAGTTCCATTAAAGAATTGGCAATCTTTACCCAGTCATGGGTTAGTTACTCAAAATTCTAAGCATCTTAACTATGTTTCTGGTAGACAGTATCAATATATTCAGAATGATTTACCGCTAAATATTGAGATGCGTTATATAGTTAATACTGTTGGAGATGTTAAAGAATTTATCAAACAAAATACAAATATTCCTTCATCTAAAGTTACGCTGCGTCAGCAAGCAGGAATAGGTTTTTATAACTTGTTTACAACTCAAGAAAAAGCGTATTTGAGTAGCTGTATTAACCCGCGTGGTGGCACTACGGTAACAGATAGACAGTTCAAGCAAAATCGTAATACTTATGATGTGCAACTTAACCGTTTACTTCCTTGGTTACTAGGTCAGGAAAAACTTAAAGATAATCGCTGTCTTTGGGTTCATTTATCCGTTCCTTTAAAACATACTACCCCAGACCATGCTTACCAAAAACTAGAAACTGCATTTTTTTCTTGGTATCAGTGGTGGGAGCCACGCTTTCCCAAAGAATCGAGTTAAATACCTCGTCTGAAAAAAATGGCAGACCGTGTATTGTCGGATCTGTTATGCATCATGGGCTTCGCCTCACGCGCTCGGTCCGAACGGTTATCTAGTTTGACGGTCTGCCATTTTTTTATTTCCTCCCGCTTAAAAGTAAATTTATTTATAGTAGGAATATCCAGCTATGATGCGTTCAGAACATAATGAATTACAGTCTACTCATCTCCTTTTTCATGTAATTGGTTATGGATTACTATTATTTGTATTCTTTGATATTGTAGATATCCTTTTCCCGCCGCGCTTGATGAATCCTATATGGGAATTCCAAACTATAGGCGCATTAATCGAGCGTGTACCCCTTCCTTTAATAGGAATGGTGCTAGTATTTTATGGAGAAAAAAATTACCGCTCTAAGTGGGAAATAATTATCTTAAAGCTCTTATCTCAATTTTCTATTGTAGTTGGGGTGCTGTTTTTGTTACTAATTCCTTTATGCATTAGTGATGCTATACGTATCAATAATTTTAACAACGATGGAATTAACGCTCAAATTACTCAGCAGCTTTCACAGATTCAACAGTTTGAACAGCAATTGAATAAAGCTACAGATCAAGAGCTAGCAAATTTGTTCACTAAAATCAATAACCAAAACCCAACACCTGAGATTAAAAACTCTCAGGACATGAAAAGTCGGCTGTTGACAGAAGTTCAAACTTCTCAGACTAATTTGAAGTCACAAGCTGAAGCTACTCGCAGAAGTAGAGGTTTTGGGTTGCTCAAAAATTCTGTCAAATGGTGTTTAGGAGCTTTGATTGCTGGCGATTTATTTATTCGGATTTGGCAAGCTACTCGTTGGGCGCGAGCTGGTAAAAGAAGAAAGTTAGCAACGTCATAAGGTAGTATGCCACCTATGCCCACCTATTATTATGAGTAATAGGAGTTTTTATTTATTTTGGACAAAATCAAATAAATGATGAGCAAGCTGTAATTTAGAACAAGATGGAATCTCTACCTGGTGTCCTTGTTTGTCTAAAAAGATAGCCCAGTTATTATCACTTGCAAATCCACTATCCGGTTGATCGATAGGGTTAGCGACGATCGCATCCAATTTCTTACTATACAACTTCTCCAATGCTGGAGTGACAATATCCCCCGTCTGAGCTGCAAACCCGATTAAAATCTGATGCGGCTGTTTTCTTTCTCCCAAAGCGGCTACGATATCCGGTACAGGTTCGAGGGGAAGACTGGTAGGTAGCGATCGCTTGGGTAACTTCTGTTGACTATAATTAGCTGGTTTGACATCTGCTACAGCCGCCGACATCACAATCAAATCAGCACTGGGGAAGAACTCTAGCATCGCTCGTTCCATTTCCTCGGCACTGACAACCCCAATCGATTGCACCTGTTGTGGTGCATTCCAATTAGCACAACCATGCACCAACGTCACTGCTGCACCTCGATGGAGGGCAGCAGTTGCTAATGCTAATCCCATTTTGCCAGTAGAAGGATTGCCGATAAACCGCACGGGATCTAAATACTCTCTCGTTCCACCCGCACTAATTAATACTCGCTTACCTAATAAATCTCGCTTGCCATTAGTATACAGTAGGGATTGGATATGAGTCACAATCTCTGCGGGTTCTGCCATCCTACCCGCACCAACGCGATCGCAAGCTAACAACCCATAACCTGTATTCATACCATGATAACGGCTATCTGTCAATAGCTGCTGCCAATTTCTTTGTACACTCAGCTGTTGCCACATCTCGGTATTCATGGCTGGTGCTAACAAAACTGGATAAGTAGAAGCTAGGACAGTATTTGTGAGCAAGTTGTCAGCCATACCGTGTGTCAATTTTGCCAGAGTGTTGGCAGTGAGGGGAGCGATCGCCAAAACATCTGCCCATTCCCCTAGATCTATGTGCAATGGACGCGCTTGAGTTGATTGCCAGAAATCTTTGTCTGTATAAGCAGGAGAGCGAGACAGAGTTGCTACTGTCAAAGGCGTAATAAATTCTTGGGCTGAACGAGTAAGAATTACCCTAACTTCAGCCCCAGCTTTAAACAAAGTTGAAATAACTTCACATACCTTATAGGCAGCTATACCGCCACCTATACCAATTAGAACCCGCGAGGCAATTTTGGATTTTGGATTCAAGGGTGATTGCATTTTGGATTTTTATCTCCCTTGCCCCCCTGCCCCTCTGCTCCCTTGCAGTCAAAACGATAAGTATTTAACTAGAGACGAGATCATGCTTCATCGTAGGGTTCGAGATCTAGCAAGTGGATATAGGGTTCCACTAACTCTGGACGCTGAAAGGCGATCGCCCGTAGTAAATGCCAATCATTCAACCCGTCAAAAGCATTAGTGTAATTGTCCTGCTCTAGACGGCTAGCCAAATCTGCTACCTCTAGTGAGGACATAGCAGCAATGTGCTGCTTGGAAATGCCCAAAGTTTTCATCTTCGTTCGCGCCTCCCTTGAGCAACGTCTGCATACTGCATATTGCGCTACATAATTGCAGCAACCCTATATATCTTACTGTTGTTCAAAGAGTGTGGATAACCCAAAGATGAAGGATTATTATGAGGATTTAATGAAGTTTTTGGCTTGCCCCCATTGTTACCCCTAAAACAAAATTCCGAATCAGTGGCAAAACTTCTGGGCGAATTTCATGTGCCATATCAAATTCATGGTATTCTACCGCGACACCCAGTCTTGCTAAATTATCCCGTGCAGACACAGCGGCTTTGAGCGGCACTACTGAATCTTGTCTACCATGCACAATTAGGACAGGAGGAAAATTACCATTTGCTGGGTTGGAGATGGGATGCAAATACCCACTCAAAGCAATCAAACCTGCTAGTGGTAAACCTAACCCTACATCTAGAGTCATCGCCGCCCCTTGGGAAAATCCACTCAAAATTGTGCGCGACAACGGTACGCCAGTGCTACTTTCGAGAGATTTTAACTCTTCGGTTAGTAATTGCCGACTCTCTTCATACCCTTGATGCTGCCCATTAGAAAGGTCGTACCACATCCTACCTATAGAGGTATAAGGATGGGGAAACGGTGCCTGGGGAAACATGAATTGATAATCGGGTAAATTCAAAAAGGGTACTAAAGAGGCGAGATCTTTATTATTTGCTCCCCAGCCATGTAGTGCCACAATTAATCCAACTGGTTGAGTACCTGCTGTTGGTGGAACCGTAATCACTTTTAAAGACAAAGACTTTCTCCCATTGTCAAGCTCTCTTAATCGATCTTAATTAAAGTTAACTGTTATGTGGGTATTCGGAAGAATGATAAATGACGAATTGGTAGTTGGTAGTTGGTAGGGGCGCACTTTAAACGAGTTATCTGAAGGTTCACAAGTATGCCTGGTAAACCCGCCCGTACGGTAGTTGGTGAAAGAGGTATTGCGGTAAAGAGGTATTGCGGTAAAGGGACAAGGAGTGTAAACATATTGGTTTTTTCTGGCTAAGGTGTCGGCGAAGTTAACTCCACAAGAGTGCATCTTAATTACAACTTCTTCTGGTTTTGGCTTGTGGAGTTGGGATGTCTTCCAGACGCAAAACATCTACATCGCCGAATTCATGAAATTGAATTGCTTTGATGGGATTTATTTCTCCTTTGTGCTGTATACTCACTTCAAACTAGAAGGCTGTCGTCCACCGAGTCGCCCTCCTTGGGCTGGTGGTAGTTGATTAACAACAGATAGTTGCAAACGAACCTAGTTTCATGCCTCCCATCATGAAACGAATGAAGTCTCCCAATCCTTCGAGCATTCTGGCGCTACGCAAAGCCCCGCAGTCAACTGGTGCAAAACCAATTTCTTCAGCCAGCGCCATCCACTGTTTTCTTGGCTGATTCGTTGTCGCCGCACGTAAAACAAGAAACGCGATAGTCTTTGAGGGGTGTGGGTGACAGTTCAAAAACTTCCTGTGCAAAAGTATTAAATGCTTTGACTACATGAGCGTGGGGTACATCTGCTGCAAGCTTTTCCGCTAGAGATTCAACTATTGGTTCGTAAGCATAACCCTTCAGGAATATTCCAATTGTTACAGTCAATTAAGACTTTGCCAGCTAGAACATCGGTGGATGAAAGGACAGCAGAAGGCCTGATGCCCCTCGTTGTGTATAGCATGACATCGCTCGATGCTGCCTCATCGTTTGTACCGCCCTTACTCCCATGTCCGGCTTCTTGGGCGATCGCTTGTCCCTTTTGGGGATCGCGGGAACCGAAAAATACCTCATGACCTCGTTCAGCCCATAAAATACTAAGATCGCCCCATATTTCCAGTGCCAATTATGCCAATTTTCATCGTGTTAACTGTCCTTTCAACTCGTTTCGTTAGAGATGGGCAAGCAAACGGTAAATTCAGTCTTACCAGGCATTGATTTAAACGTGAGAGTGCCGCGATGCCGATTTTCGACAACGCGCCGCGCCGTCTCTAATCCCAATCCCGATCCTTTGCCAACAGATTTTGTGGTAAAGAATGGCTCGAAAATACGCGATTGAATGTCGGGAGGAATGCCAGAGCCGGAATCTGCGATCTGAACTTGAATTGTGTTATTGTTACAAGATGTAGCAATTTCGATAGTCCCTTTGCCTGTGTTAGCGTTGTTGAGCGAAGATATCGCATCAATAGCGTTATCAATCAAATTCGTCCACACCTGATTGAGTTCGCTACCATACGCCAATATCTTGGGAAGCTGGCGATCGTATGCGCGGCGAATCTCGATCCCCTGTTTAATTTTGTGAGCGAACAGCCGCAGGGTATCTTCTATCCCCTCGTGGATATCGACCAGTTGTTGAACGCCTTGATCCATGTAGGAGTAGGATTTCATCGCCCCAACGAGTTCAGACATTCGTTTTGCTCCCCGCAATCCACTCGTAATCATCGTCATCACATCAAACGATAGAGCCAGCCAGCGCAATCCCATATCGCGCATTTGGGTTGTGTCGTTACGCCAGCGTTCCATCAACTTATCTAGCGCAGCAACTTCAACGCCTCCCACCGCTAACGGCTCCGCCAGCTTCCAAGCGTCCTTAACGCCGTAATCTTCGAGCCAATCGAGCATTTCCTCCTCACGTTCGCTAATCGCTAGTGAATCGACGCGATTGTGAAGGATTGCGTCATAGCCATCGTCCCGCACCTTCAGCCATTCCTGAGTATGCGCCTCGTCAATTTGGTTTCGTCCAGCAACCAAGTTCATGCGTTGTAGTTCGATTAGAGCCGGAATCACATCTTGCAAGGCACGTACTACGGCTGCTGCTGGATTATTTAATTCGTGGGCGAGTCCGGCGGCGAGGGTTCCCAGGGCTGCCATTTTTTCCCGCTGACGGATAAACGAGGTTAACCCTTCCATGCGGCGCTGCATGGTTTGAAACACAATCCGCTCAAAATCGCGGCACTCGTGAAGCAACTCGCGGAAATCTTCGTTTGTCAGGACGTGCAATCGACAGCTAGTGAGTGTGCGTAACGTGACTGGAACGAGTTCATCGGTAAGGCTTTGAATTTCACCAAAAAAAGAGGGCGCGTCGTGCTGTCCAACGGGAATTTCAACGCCTTCGCTTAGTCGTGTGATGCCGATGCGACCTTTAGATAGAATAAAGAATCCCCGTCCAGCCTCGCCCTCGCGCACAAGAATCTCGCCGTTTGATAACTCGACCGTGGAAGCGCGATCGCATACCCAATCAAGTCGATGCTGGGGCAGGTGTTGAAAAAGTTCTAGCGCGAGCAGATCGTTTATACACAGCACAACAGGGTTCCTTTGATGATTTCAATAAGACACTTCTTGGCGATCGTGAAACAGTTTTCCACTCAAACTAGCTGGCGCTTGGGTCGCTAACCAAACTGCGGTATCTGCTCCTTGTTCGGGGGTACGCGGCGCACCACTACCACCCATATCGGTTTTCACCCAACCAGGATCGAACGCATTGACAACAATGCCTTTATCTTGTAATGCTTCTGCCAACATAATCGTTGCGCCGTTAAGTGTCAGTTTCGACAAGCAATAACTGGGAATATCTGCCGAAAGTCCTGCTAACTCACCCAAGCCACTTGAAGTATTAATGACACGGGCGTGAGATGATTTTGTTAATAATGGTAGAAATGCTTGAGTTACACGAATCGCACCAAAGGCATTAACATTCATTGTTTGATTGAGTAACTCACGCTTAATGGTGAGAATATTAACGCCTTGATCGGGATAAATGCCAGCATTATTAATTAAGACATCGAGTGAATCAATTTCTTGACTTAAGTTCTTTGCTGCTAATTGAATGCTGTCGTCATCGCTCACATCTAATTCAAGCGGACGTGCATTTGATGATTTTAATTGCTCAATTGCGGCTTTGGCTTTATCCAGCGATCGCGCTGCCATAATTACTTCAAATCCTTTAGCTAGTAAGCCTTGACAAATCACAAAACCTATGCCTTTATTGCCTCCGGTAACGAGGGCGCGTTTTCCTTGAAATTGTGCTGTCATAAATGAATTTCTCCAAGTGTGAAATTTGAGCAATACTGACTTGACAAAAAGTAATCGTAAGGTGGGCAATGCCCACCCTACACTTCGGCAAAAAAGCTTAATAGGTGTTGAATGAGTGCCTCTGGTTGTTCTTCGGCAACAAAATGTCCGCAATTTTCAATTATGACTCCCCGCACATTTAACGCCGCAACCTGCATACATTCTTCTACGGCTGTGCTGAAAACTGAATCTGCACCTATTGCGAGAACGGGCATTTTGAGCTTCGTTTTGGCATATATTTTGCCCTGTTGGGTGTCTTCAAAATATGTCCGGTAATACTCAAATGCGGCTCGCATTGCTCCAGGTGCAGCGTAGACTCGAATATATTCATCAATGTCTGTTTTAGAAATTGCAGATGGATTGCGCGAGTAATGTTGATATAACCAAGATAAATACAAGCGTTCTCGCCCTTCCACCAGTAACTCAGGTAAGTCAGGCACTAGATGAAACGCTCGATGCCACATACCACCACCTGGCACTAATGGGATAGTATCATCTTTCACTAGCCCTGCGGGCATACACTCGATCGCCACTAATCGACGCACCATTTCTGGATATTCAGCCGCGAAAACGTAAGCAGTTGAACCGCCGTAATCGTGTCCGACTAAGAAAATTTGCTGTAAGCCAAGCTGTTTCAATAACAGGTAAATGTCATGAGCAACAGTTCGCTTGTCGTATCCAGATGCGGGTTTATCGGAATCTCCTAACCCGCGTAAATCGGGTGCAATTACAGTGTAATGCGTCGCAAGTGCTGGCATAACTTTCCGCCAAGCGTAAGAACTTTGGGGAAAACCGTGTAGCAAAACGACAGCATCGCCTTGTCCACCCATGACGTAGTGCAATCGAATATCATTGACTGTCGTAGTGTGGTGTGTAAAATCGAAGTTGAAGGCAGGATTGTTGCTCATAATTAGGCTTGAAAGAATGCCAGGAGTTGCTGAACGAGAATATCCGGTTGCTCTTCGGCAACCCAGTGTTTGCAGTCTTTGATAATGCTCCCCTGCACGGTTTGGGCAACTTGCTGCATTTCCGCGATGACTGCGTTGCCAATCGAGCGATCGCTGCCAATTGCCAGAACTGGTATCGTGAGTTTAGTCTTCGCACTCACTTTGTTATCTTCGGCATCTTGAACCATTGCCCGATAGTATTCAAACGAAGCCCGCATTCCACCTGGAGCCGCATAGCAGCGAACGTACTCATCAATATCGGCTTCACTAATTGCTGTTGGATTGAAAGCATCCTGACGATAGAACCACGAAAGAAACAAGCGCTCCTTTCCACTTACAAGCGCTTCTGCGAGATCTCGTGTAATGTTAAAGCGATGATGCCAATTATTGCTCTCCCGAATCATCTGCTCGTATCCCACACCAGGAAGCAAGCTTTCAACAAACACAAATCGACGCACTTGTTCACGATGAGCCGCTGCGTAGGCATAACCCACTGGACCTCCCATATCGTGTCCAACTAGAAAGATCTGCCCAAATCCCAGTTGGCGAATCAGCTTGTAGATGTCGTCTGCAACCGTGCGTTTATCGTAGCCCGTAGCAGGTTTGTCCGAATCTCCTAGTCCGCGCATATCTGGGGCAATTACGGTGTAATGCTCAGCTAAAGCAGGCATGACTTTGCGCCACGCATACCAAGTTTCAGGCCAGCCATGCAGCAAAACAACAGGATCGCCTTGTCCACCGATGACGTAGTGCAACCGAATATCGTTCACAACAGCCGTATGATGGGTGAACGTAGAATCAAGCGATGTCAACTCATGACTCATTTGTTACCTCTTATACTTGACTAATAAGCCCCAGTAGTATCAAAGCGAATCAGGCGAAGATAGGCAGAATCGATGAAAGAGCGCCCCTTGTCTGTTGTCATGTGAACTTGATTGTCACTAAAGACTCCAAGTTCATCATTGAAATAAATCAAATGCTTGAAATTGAATAGCAATGAGTCTTTGCCAAATTCAACCGCTTCTACATTCGAGGCAACATTGTATCGATACTTCTTTAGGTTGAAAGGCAAAACTGTTGTAGAACTGAATCGCTTGGGGATCGGATAAACTATTGAACTTGTACTTTTTGTCACCCAAATCGAAGGTGAGCTTAACGTCATCGGCAAAAACGCCACTTTCACGCATCATCTGAAGCTGCTCGTCACCTGTCTTGGCACGGATGACAAGATTATTCCAATGATCTACCAGGTTTTGAGCATTTGCATACAACAGCAGCTGATCGGTATTCTGGATACTCGTGTGTGGATTGTTGGTCGTGTTGAGTGCGGGAGGCAGTTCTGCTGCTTGAACAGGCGCAAGCGATGAAATTACGATCGCCCATAAAATTAGCAATAGTCCAAGGATAGTGCTTTGCCAAAATCTCATAATGTCTCCTTGTATACAGACTTTAATAATCAAATTCTGCTTTATGCTTTTGGGCAAAATCGCGCCAAGTCATTGGTTTACGTCCAGTAATTTCCTCAAAATTGTCAAACGTTGCATCGGCACAAGGGATCTTATTGGCAGCGTTGAGTTTTAGTTGGGTGTAGACACAGTGCATATAAGCTGGATCTGCACCGAATTTAAGCATCGCGTCCAGAAATTCTTCAGGCGAACGCGCTTCTAATCGAAACAATTTACCCACCGCATCAGTTAAAATTTCCGCAATATCCTGCATCGTGGCGGCATCGTAGCCCAATGGATAAATCTTGCCAGCGTGGCGATCGCACATGAGTAAAGTTTCTGCGGCAACTCCTTCACGACCATCGCTTAACTTACCGCGTTCCGGCACAGCAAATTGCTTGACGTTCTCGATCTAAGGTAGCGTTACAAGTACACTAACGTGCCGCGAATACCACCCGTCAGCCTCCTGACGCATAAATTCGTCAGAGCGTCGCTTTGTTAATTTCATGCTCAACCGCTGCTTTAGAATCAAAATGGGGAACCCGAAGACGACCGTGTGAGAGTGTAACGCAAGAATCGAGCGAGGAATATACAAAGTGCTGCACTCCAGCTTGATGGGCTGCTTCTAGTGCTTGTAATCCCTGTTCGCGTTCAGTCGTGACTAAACAATCTTGCCAGAAATTTGTGTTGCAAAATACACCATAGATCCCTTCCATTGCTGCTGCAACGCTAGCGGAGTCATTGATGTCGCCTTTGACTGGCTCAACCCGATTTCCATCTGCCCCCATTTGTAAAAGTTGTTGTGCATGAGAGCTTTCAGGGTTACGAGTTAAACCACGGATGTGCCAGTTATTGCGATCGTCACTCAACAAACGGCTAACAATTGGGCGACCCATTGCGCCAGTTGCTCCAATTACGAGAATTGTGCGTGTAGTTTGTTCGGGCATAGATTATTTCTGTTTCATTAAAGAATTCGCTATTCGGTTAAGTCAACGTAAGAGAGCTTCCGCCTCACGGATTTTGAGGTTTTTATTGTAAAGCGGAGCATTCGGTTCAAAGATCGTGCTGCTTTGTAGATCTCCAATGTCTTGAGGTGCAAAGCCAATGTCCTCAATTAGTTGCATCACTGTCTGTTTTGCCTGCGGATTATCACTGGCAACCTGCACCGCAATGCGATCGTCTCCCGATTGAAAGGCTTGTTCTTCCAAAACCTTGAAATAGATTGAGTTGAACGCTTTGACGACAGGAATTCCTGCAAACTGAGTTGCCACATAACCCGTAGCCGTTAGCGAGTCATCCTCAATGACTCGACGCGCGATCTCGCCATCCCGCTGAGGATAGGGATTAGTCGCATCAATTAGAATTCTGTTGTGTAGCGATCGCATCTGCTGCGCAACTTCGGGAATTTTACCAAAGGGAATTGCCAAAAGAATGACTTCACCAAACGCTGCTGTCTCTTCGATTGTGCCAACTTTAGCGTTGGCTTGTTTTGCCATTGCTTCGAGTTCTTCGGGATGACGAGAACTAAACATCACTTCATGTCCAGCTTTCGCCCAATGTTTTCCTAATGTTCCACCAATATTTCCCGATCCAATAATTCCAATTTTCATGATTTTACCTCGCGTCAGTTTTTACAATTCTTGGTTGGATGGACGTACTACAATCTCGTTAATGGCTACTTCATCTGGTTGCTCGATCCCATAGCGTACCGCTCGGCTAATAGCAGATGGTGAAATATAGCTAAAAGTGCCGCTAATTTGGCTGGATCTTTGTTCATCATTACTTGCCTCTAGCAATTCGCTTTCAACTGCGCGACTGATAGATAATAGTCACTCTTACTTTCCCTAGCGTCTCTTTACGCAAGCTTTCACGCTTTGGCTCTGACGGCAAACTTAGTACCGCAATAGACGGCAAAATTAGGTATGGCATGAAGCGAGGCTACCGAACCGATGTTAATAATATGACCGCTACCGCGACCCTTGCATATGAGGAAGAACGGCAGCAATTGGGTGCAGTACGCCGCGAATGTTAATATCAATGGCTTTATTCCAGTCATCTATCTTGAGGAGGTTCATGATTTGCGTTTATCATTTTGTTTCTTCTAGATGGATGTGCAGAAAATGTGAGATTTACGCCGCTATATCCTTGACAAAATGCATTTACAGTGATATATAATTAGGCATTCAGCTCGACTACTATTTAACGATTTCGACGATCGCTTTGCCAATCATCTTGCCACTGTCTTGAGCATCGTGAGCCGCAGCGACCTCATTAAGAGAAAAGCGTTGGGCAATGTTATGGCGCAATGCATTTGCTTCGAGGGCGGAGGTGATGTCGCGGATCGCCGCTTGCTTCGCTTCATGAGGCATTGTGTAAACCAGTACCAGGCGAATCGTCACGTTATTCAGTTGCATGGACAAAAACGGTAGCGCGGGGCGATCGTCAGCATTGCCACTCGAATAGGACGCGACAACACTATTTGGTCGCAGCACTGACGAGGTAATCGGCAGGTTCGCTGTAAAGTTCACATCGACAATGCGATCGATTCCCCGTCCGTCTTTTGCCCCAGTAATCTCTTTAATCCGTTGCACTACATCTTCGTGCTTGTAGTTGATGATATCATCTGCACCAGCTGCTTTCACAAGCTGTTCTTGTTCGGGACGGCTGACGGTGGTAATTACCCTTGCTCCACCCCACTTTGCCAATTGCAGCGCGTAGTAGCCGACTGACCCAGCGCCACCCGTCACCAAAATTGTTTGTCCCTTAACAGAACCGTCGGCAAACACGCAACGATGAGCCGTCATTGCTGGAACACCCAGACACGCGCCTTGAGCAAAATCGGTGTTGTCGGGTAAACGAATGGCGCGATCGCTCGGCACGACTACAAATTCAGCCGCTGTCCCGAATGGTTGTCCGCGTTGCGCTTCGTAAATCCAAACTCGCTCACCAATGCGATCGGACGAAACGCCTTCACCCACGCTTTCAATAATGCCTGCTCCATCTTGATGCGGAATGACGCGAGGAAATTGGAGTGATCCGCCACCCCAGCCGCTTCGAGATTTCGTGTCAGATGGATTGACTCCCGAAGCATAAACTTTGACTCGTACCTCACCCGCACCAGGGTTAGAAATCGGCAGTTCGCCGTATTGAATGACTTCTCCTGCTGCTCCTTGTTGTTCGTACCATGCAGCCAATATCGTTTGCTTTGCTAACTGTGTTGCGCTCATTTCACAAACTTCCTTTTTTGTCAAGTGCTTATGACATCCCCCAAGGGATAGATTTGAAGTGAATATCGCTCGTTAAAAACTTTGAGCGGGAACTTGAGCTGTATTGCCCAAAATAAAGCGTTCAATCGCGTTGGCAAAACCTTCCTCTTCAATTGCCCCATTAAAGGCAGCAATTGGTGCATTTAACCCAAGTGCATCAACGATCATTGGCGATCTGAGGTGAGTGATCGTGAAAGCGATTCTGACATCATGCAACTTCCCAACGGCACAAAACGCGCGATCAATCAACACCTTCTGTTTTATGACGAACGTACCGTCTACATCGGCAAGCAGTAGAGAAATTTTTGCTGGTTTGGATTGGTTATTCTGGTTCATACTTACTCTGGTAAGAGAATTTTTCCAAATTGCTCATGCCACTCGATAATATTGATGCTTGCAGTTGCTTGCAAAACAAATAAATTTGACCCTTGACAATTTTTCAAAAGTATAAATTGGTGTTTCATACACTGTTGGGAATCGCAGACAGTCCCGCATCTTCACGAACACTCTGCTGTAAGGCAGTCACGTCGCTATCTCCACGCCCCTTAGCAACACTAGCTAACAAGCGATCGCGCAGTACACTCACAATCGGCATGGTGACATTTGCCGCTTCACCTGCACTCAGTGCAAGATTAATATCCTTGAGTGCAAGCGACAGTTTGAACCCAGGATCGGGTAGTTTGCCGCTAGGTAAAATACCAGCGTAAGTTTTGAAGACGGGAGCCGCAAAGATAGATCCAGTAATAGCATCTGCAAATACTTGCGCCTCAAGCCCGTTCTTTTGAGTAAAAGTGAAAACCTCAGACAGAATTTCAATCGTATTCATCACTAAAACGTTGGCGGCAATTTTGGCAACATGACCTGATGTTGCATCCTCACCAACATCAAAACTGCCCCTTCCCATTGCTGCGATAACTGGTGCAATCCGATCTTTTGCGTCCTTCGCTCCCGATACCCACATCAGCAATTGCTTCGCTGCTGCTGCATCCGGTCGCCCTGAAACTGGAGAAGCTACATAAGCCGCGCCGCGTTGCGAATGAAATTGGGCTAGTTCACGCGCTACCTGAGGCGAAACAGTACTCATCGAAAGATGAATGCCACCTTGTCCTAGCTTTTCACCGATGCCGTCTTTACCTATAACGATTTCACGCAGTGCAGCATCATTCGCAACCATTGTAACTACGATACCATCTGATGAAGCAACATCCGCAGGTGTATCAACGACAGATGCGCCCAGTGCAGCCAGTTCATCTGCTTTGCTTTTTGTCCGATTAAAAATAGACAGCTTGAAGCCTGCATCAATTAGGTTACGCGCCATTGGCAACCCCATTGCACCCAAACCAATGAAACCAATGCTTTCTACTGCTTGACTCATTTGATTTCTCCAAATCTTAATTTAGATATAGTTGCCAAATTAATACAGTACTGAGCTATTTATTCGCGCTACCTGTGAAATTCGTTAGTGCGGCATTGAAGCGATCGCCTTGCTCTATATATGCGAAGTGACCGCACTGAATCGATAATCAACAACTAGGAGCCTGGTATTTCTTGTTTAAACCGTACACCAAGTGCAACGGGTGTCCATCTATCCTCACGATCCCAAAGTTGCATAAAAGTGTCCTTGTGAATGTAACTCTTGCTACAGGTTTTCGTCCAATCAGACGTAGGGAGGAAGTGCAAAGTGGTTTCTTACCCCCTCCTGAGCACTTCCTTCAGAATCATGAATCGCTATTGCGCCATTGCCGACCATCGCGCCCTAGTAAATCGTCTGCTTCCTTTGGCCCCCAAGTTCCCGCCGCGTAGTTTGGGAAATCGCGCGGTGGTAAAGCTTGCCAAACATCGAGAATTGGTGTCACTACACTCCAACCGAGTTCCACGTTGTCAGAGCGTTGAAATAGGGTAGCGTCACCAATCATGCAGTCGTAGAGCAAAGTTTCGTAGCCTGTACTCGGCGTAGAGCCAAAGTAGTTGGCGTAGCAAAAGTCCATTTCCACCGTACCCATTCGCATAGCAGGACCTGGAATTTTTGCCCCGAACTGAAGATGAATACCTTCATCAGGCTGGATGCGGATAATTAGGAAATTGGGAGTGAGGCGAGAGCTTGCAGTCTGACGAAACAGTAAAGAAGGAACTCGCTTGAGTGCGATCGCAATCTCACTCACGCGCTTTGGTAATCGTTTACCAGTCCGTAGGTAAAACGGCACATCAGCCCAGCGCCAATTATCAATCGTTAATTTGAGCGCAGCAAAAGTTTCAGTTCCAGAATTTTCTGCTACACGGGGTTCTGAGCGATAGGCAGGTACAGACTCAGCTTGAACCGTACCCTCACCATACTGTCCGCGTACTGTATGAGTCAATACATCTTCAGGCGTAAGCGGTTGAATTGCCCGCAGCACCTTAGACTTTTCATCCCGCACGGCATCTGCTTCAAAGGAAACTGGCGGCTCCATTGCCACCATTGTCAGCAGTTGAAACATATGGTTTTGCACCATATCCCGAACTGCCCCTGCCCCTTCGTAAAAGCCTCCTCTGCCTTCTACACCTACAGTTTCAGCCACCGTAATTTGTACGTGGTCAATATAGTGATGGTTCCAAATTGGCTCAAACAATCCGTTACCAAATCGGAAGACCATGATGTTTTGCACAGTCTCTTTGCCAAGGTAATGGTCGATTCGGTAGATCTGACTTTCTTGCAATACGCTACTGATATTTTTGTTTAGCGCACGGGCAGAGTCTAGGTCGTGTCCAAAAGGCTTCTCAATAATGACACGCCGCCAGTGTCCATTTTCTTCCCTGGTTAACCCCACTTCCCCAAGTTGCGATATTATATCAGAAAAGAAGTTAGACGCGGTTGCCAGATAGTAAAGATAATTTCCCTCAGTACCGCACTCAGAATCTACCTGAGCCAATAAATTCTGCAATTGGCTGTAGGTATTGGCATCCTGAAACTCACCTTGCAGATAGTAAAGTCTCTGCTCGAACCATTCCCACAGTTGTGCATCTACGGGAACAGTAGCAAACTCTTGGATGTCCTGGCTGATTTTGCTACGAAAATCGTCAGTACTCAGCGGCGCACGAGCCACACCTACAATGGCAAATTCTTTAGGTAATAAATTGCTCCGAGCAAGGTTGTAGAGGGCTGGAAGCAATAGGCGCTTAGTTAAATCTCCAGCCGCACCAAAAATGACTATGATGCAAGAACCTGCGGGTTGAGCGAGCAATTCATTGTTTTGATTTGTTGCTGTTGCATAGATCATACAATTGTTCCTCAACGCCCCGTATCTACCCGCTTTTCTTCAGCTCCCATGCTGTGTTGCTCGATATGTCCGCCAAATTTGTAGCGCATTGCCGACAACACTTTTTCAGCAAAAGTATGTTCCTGTCGAGAGCGGAAACGTGTAAAGAGTGAAGCTGATAGCACATCTACAGGCACGGCTTCTTCTATCGCCGCCATAATTGTCCACCGTCCTTCGCCAGAATCCTCTACATAGCCCTCATAGTTCGACAGCGATGGATTTTCTGCCATTGCCATTGCGGCTAAATCTAGTAACCAAGAACCCACCACACTGCCTCGTCGCCAGACTTCGGCAATATCAGCGACATTGAAGTCATAACGATATTTTTCCGACACTTCTTTTGAGTCAGCATGGCGGAAGATATCGAAGCCTTCGGCATAAGCTTGCATCAAAGCATACTCCACGCCGTTATGCACCATTTTGACGAAATGCCCCGCACCGTTGCCACCACAATGTAAGTAGCCTTCTTCAGCAGTATGGTTCAACAAGTTTTCTCGCCCAGGAGTACGCGGCACATCTCCCATCCCAGGAGCTATGGTTTTGAAAATTGGATCAAGATGTTCGACCACCTTTTTTTCACCCCCAATCATCAGGCAGTAACCACGTTCTAATCCCCACACCCCGCCGCTAGTGCCGACATCTATATAATTAATGCTTTTTTCTTTTAAAATTTCGGCACGGCGCACATCATCTTTGTAGTAGGAATTGCCACCATCAATGATGATGTCACCTGGCTCAAGTAAGTCTTTCAGTTCCATGACCATTTGCTCGGTTGCATCCCCTGCTGGAACCATCACCCAAATGGCACGAGGAGGAGTTAATTTTTTAACAAAATCATCTAGGCTGTAAGTCCCTGTTGCACCTTCTTGTGCCAGCTGCTTCACTTTTTCTGGTGAGCGGTTGAATACTACACATTCATGTCCGTGGCGCATTAACCTGCGGACGATATTTGCACCCATGCGTCCTAAACCAATTACACCAAGTTGCATATTTTTCTCCTTGTTGTCCTAGCTGTTTGTCTTGTAGGGGCAAGTTTACTTCAAATATTTTTGGAATTAAAAGTTCTTTGTTAAAAGTTGCCCCTACTAAGGTATTTGTGCAAGAAGTTGAATCTATTCAGGAGTGAAGTGGATACGCTTAATGCGTGTTTACACGTTGGCTAATGCTTCACTTTGAGCCAGGGTTGCCAAGTTTGCTCTTGTATGTTAATGTCACCAGAACAGACCGAAGCATCCCAGCGCGTACGTTCGTCCTCACGCCAGAACCGCAAGTCAACACGAGCATTGCCAACGGCAATCTGGCGAAGCGTAATTTCGGGCAGCCAATGTGGTAGGTGGGGATCGACGTAAAGTTGGTTGTTGGGTGCGTCTGCCTGCAAACCAAGAATTGCCTGGAGCAAATGGAAGACCGACCCAGCTGCCCATGCTTGGGGTACGTTCGCTTGCCAGTACTGTATCGGAAAAGTCCCAGGCTGTAGCTCGATGCCAGCGTAAACTTCTGGGAGGCGATAGTTCGAGAAATAGCTAGCAGCCTCTGAAATTCCCCTCGCAACTTGTGCCGCTTCAGCCGCAAAACCATAGCGCTTGAAGCCAAGAGCAATTATACCATTATCATGGGGCCAGATCGAGCCGAGATGGTAGGAGTAGGGATTGTAAGCAGGGTTACGCGCAGATAACGTGCGAATGCCCCAGCCAGTCCACATATCTGGCTCCATCAGTTGCCCCACAACACGAGCAGCGCGTTCGGGGCTGATAATGCCGCTCCACAGGCAATGACCTGGGTTTGAGGCGATCGTGCGTACTGGTTGCTTTTGCGGATCGAGCGCATAGGCATAAAAGCCAATATCCTCGCACCAGAAGTGTTCCTCGAAGCGTCTTTGCAATTGATCCGCCTTTGTCCGTAGCGAAGCTGCTCGCTCGTTCTCCCCAAGTGAGGTAAACACTTCTGCCATCCGCATCCACGCATCAAAGACGTAGCCCTGCAACTCGCACAAAGCCTTTGGCGGTTTAACTTGGCTACCATCGGGATAAACTACAGCATCCCCCGAATCTTTCCAGCCTTGGTTTTCTATGCCTTGGGAAGAGCGCGATTTGTACTCTTGAAACCCGTCGCCATCCAAGTCGCCGTAGTTATCAATCCATTCAAGGCAACGCAGCGCCACTTCGCGGTACTCTTTTAAGAGCGAATCGTCTCCCATCCATTTCCAAGCTTCATGGAGGACGATTAGGTACAACGGCGTAGCGTCAGCAGTGCCGTAGTAGGGCGTGAACGGAATTTTATTAAAATGTGCCAGTTCACCAAAACGTATTTCATGCGATATCTTACCTGGTTGTGCGTCGCGCCAATCGTCTAGAACAGTTGCCTGAAGTTGGGCTAGTTTCTTAAGTGCGCCATGGGCGAAACCAGCATGAACCAGCATATTTTGCAAGCTCACGATCAAACTGTCGCGTCCGAAGATAGTCACGAACCAGGGAACTCCGGCGGCGGGTAGCCAAACATCCTCGTCGAAGTTGTGATCGTACAGCCGCAGAGCGCCCATATCCTCGATTGATTGATGGTACAGCCGATACACATCCTCGTTAGCAGTTGTCACCTTTGTTGCACAGTCAAGCCACTGCTGCTGTAGCTGCTCTGTATCGCTTGATCTTTGATAACATTCAGATGTTGGTGTGCGAGTGCGATCGCCTTCAACTAGAATATAGTAGCAGCAGGTGTGCCAGCTTGCACCAGCTTCAAGCTCAACCTCAAAGGTGATACGACCATTAGCGTATTGGGGCGGCGAGGTGTAGTCGCGCGCTTGATAAGTGAAGCAGCGATGAAAGTCGCGGTTGGTGTAGGTTGTATGAAGTGAGCTACTCTCCTCGTCCCACCTGCTAACTATGTGTCCTCGCCGGACAAATTTATGCGCTTTAACCTCGAAGATGTCGGCGAAGTCCGATCGCAGTGCAATTTCTAAATTGAAACGAACTGCTTTAAGACTATAATTCGTGATGTCGAGATCCTCGTGAATACTTTCTGCCGCAGCGCGGCTGATGATAAATCCCAAGCTACCTTGGGCAATAGTCCCATCTTCGGTATCTAACGCCGGATTTGTCAGGTAGATTCGTGCAGCATAATATGCTGTAACGCTGGAATTTAGTCGCACCCAAGGCTGTCCATTCGCGGAAATAGCATAGTAGCTTACAAAGCGGGTGTCATTTGCAAAAACACCGAGTTCGCTGTCAGCATTAATTTGCCCATTTTGTTCAGTCACCATAAAGGTGCTGCCTTGGTTAATTGTCAAAACCGGAGGTCCAACACTCACTTCAATCGGCATAGTTCACCCTTTAAATGTAGGTTTTAGTGGCGCTATCCTTATTAAAGAACAGTGTCATCCCCCGATCGCACTAAACGTCGCCCCCTCAAATGCAGTGTTAATCGAAACTTCTTTCCAGGCATCAAGTTCTACTTTAACTGACTTAAGCTTCTCATCGATCCCATTAACAGCATCCTCTCCTAAAGCCAATCTCAAAGGCGGATTGTCGCTTTCAACCGCTTCGATCATCGCTTGGGCTGCTTTGTCTGGATCGCCTGGTTGCTTGCCGTCATTTTCCCGAAGCCACTGAAGCATTTTACCACTGATAGGAGCGTAGTCGTCGATCAGTTGGTCTGGTGCTGCAAGAGATCGACCGTTAAAGTCGGTGCGGAAAGCACCTGGCTCAATGATTGTCACTTTAATCCCCAAGGGCGCTACTTCCTTGGATAGTGCCTCAGACAGTCCTTCTAGAGCAAATTTCGTTGCGCAGTAGATTCCACTTGCAGGGAAAGATACAAAGCCGCCTACAGAGGAGAGATTGAGAATGTGTCCACCGCCCTGCTTTCGCATGGCAGGAAGAACTGCCCGCATCATATTAAGCGCTCCAAAAACATTAGTATCAAACTGGCGGTGAATGTCATTGTCGCTGACTTCTTCGATCGCGCCAATTGTGCCATAGCCAGCATTATTTACCAGCACATCAATCCGTCCAAATGCATCAAGGGCAGCTTTCACCGCATCTTGGACATCCTGCGGATTAGTCACGTCGAGGCGCACGGCTTTTGCACTGGGGGGGTATTGGTCAATTAAGTCACTTAGTTGCTCTGGTTTACGAGCAGTAGCAACTACACAATATCCTTTTTTTAGCACGGCTGAGGTGAGCGATCGTCCGAACCCTGTGGAGCTACCTGTAATCAGCCAAACTTTTGTGTTATCAGCCATGATGAATCTCCTTTGAAAACGAGTTAGATTACGAACAATGCAGTAACTACGGATATTTACCAAATGCTATGTTCATGTATGGGTTGCGATCGCCACTTTTGCTATGCCATATCTTTAATCCATTAGAAACTATTCGATGGAACAACAACAGAATACTCAAGCCCCCTAAGTGTTGCAGCTTTAGAGATGGCATCACTGATACACTCCAGCGGGAAGACATGGGTTTTAATTGCCTTTAAGTCCAGTGTGCCAGCCGCAATCATGCGCAACAAATCGCCAGGTGCGTGACGCGGATACATGAACGCACCCCTAATTGTCAACTCCGAGAGCATAACGCGAAGATAAGGTAAGGGAATTTCTGCCTCAACGCCACCAATGAAAACGGCTGTTCCGCCTGGACGCAGTGCATTGATACAGGCAAGTACAGGATCAGGGGTTTTCACTGCGCCAAGACAATCTAGCACAACATCTGCCCCACCACTTGCAGCTTTGACAAGCTCAACATCGTCGTCATTGCCTGCAAGAGCAACGCTTGTGACTCGCCCCGCGTCAAGTTGAATCAACGTGTCAAGCGTTTCTTGGTTGCGACCAACAGCTACGACTTTGGCAGCGCCCATTGCCAGCGCTACCAACACAGCAGAAGCTCCAAGGCAACCAGTTGCCCCGTTGACTATCAGCGTCTGACCAGGACGTATCTCACTGCGTAGCAAACCGCCGTAAGCGATAGTTAAAAAGTTCAGGCTTGCCAAAGTCGTCGGCTCAATATCAGCAGCCTTTCCCAAAGGCGTTAGACACTCGGCAGGGTAACAAACCTTTTCGGCAAATGTGCCGTCGCGCCACAACTGCTGAAGAGGTGCAGAGTTTGGTGTTAATGCGGTGATACCGATGAGGATTTTGTCGGAGTTAGCACCGATGGTTTTAGATGCCATGTCAATGTCGCAGAATACCTTCTGCCCTAACTCCAATCCGAACACATCATCAGCAACGGCTTCCACCACACCGATCGCACCTGGACCTGGAATGAAGGGCAGGGGCATCACGTAGTAGTCTAACTTACCCGATACAATGCCGCTCATAAAGTTTGGAACATGGGAAGCAAGAATCCTAACAATAGCACCACCAGGTTTCAAAGCAGGTGAGGCAACTTCTTCAACTTTGAGTGGTGTTCCGACTTGGTAAAGACGTGCAGCTTTCATATAAAGTCTTCTTTGGCTCAATCTAACTGGTTTTGACCGGAATTTTTCAGCTAGTCTTGCAATTTAGCTCTTGGCAGTTCAATACTTATGATCCTTGACAAGTAGCGGCATCTGGTGCTTTATGCGATCGCCATAGTTATCTTTTTATCTTCATCTCGTGTTGCAGGCGATAATCCACCTACTGCACGGCGAATTCGATAGAGACTTGTAATTCCTGTAAGATAAAGGGTTTTGTAGTCCGGATCGCCCCAAGTAAGGTTTGTAATTACTTCGGGCGCGTAGATGCGATCTGTTAACTCACCGCTGCGGTCGAATACCCAAACTCCTAATGGTCCAGCACAATAGATGTTTTCTTCTGCGTCCACCGTAATGCCGTCTGCACCCCAATCATTGGGTTCGCCTGTCATTTGGGCAAAGATGCGATCGCTCTCTAACGTTCCATCTGGATTCACATCGAAACAGTCAATGGTACGCGCTTGGGTGTCGTTGACGTAGCAATGCTGCTCATCTGGCGAGAAAACTAGTCCGTTAGGTAGTTGCAGATCTCGAATGACAAGAGAAAGTTTTCCGTCAGGCGAGATTTTATAAACGCCATTGAAAGCAAGTTCTTTACCTTCACTCATATTCGGCAGACCATAAGGCGGATCGCTGAAATAGATCGTGCCGTCGCTGCGAATCGCCAAATCATTAGGGCTATTGAGACGCTTTCCCTCAAACTGTTCTGCTAGCGTGACAAGCCCATCTTTCTCGATGCGAGTAATTCGACGCTGTGCATTGTCACAGATTACCAAACGTCCTTGCGGATCGAATGCTAAACCACTCGGCTTTCCCGCAGGAGTGCGAAACACTTCTAGTTTGTCATCTGGTAGCAGCTGATGAATGGCATCTGCTTGAGTATCGCAAAATAGTAAATAGCCTCGTGGATTGTAAACAGGTCCTTCTCCAAATGTGAAGCCTGTAGCTACTTGTTCAACGTTGAAGAAATCTGAGCCGCGCCCCTTGGCTATATCCCGCGCAAATCGATCAAAAGAGGTAGGTGCTTTTTTGGTTACATCCTCCACATCGCTGGTGACTGGCGCACCTGCACCCCTCGCCCATAGCCCAAAAAGTTCAAGTTCTGCATCCAAATACCACTCTGGTTCTCCACCTGCCAGCCTTGCCTGTTTTAGGTCTGACGGTGAAACATTCATATAGGCAACAGGTCGATTCAGTGCCTGCGAGAGTTTTTGAGCCACTTCGTTGAAAGTAAGAGCTTCCAATCCAGTCAAGACGTAGCGTTTATTTTCGTGTCCTGACTGAGTTAAACAAATCGCTGCGACTGTTGCAACATCTCGCGCATCTACATGAGAAATTTTGGCATCGCCCACTGTTGAAAAGATAGAACCTTGTTCGGCAATGGTTTTAGCAAACCACTTAACATTCTGCATTAGCATATTTGGTTGCAGCAATGTCCATGCTATACCAGAGTCTTCTAGTCGCTTCTCTACCTGCCCATGCCAGCGTTGAAAAGTACTTGATGAGTTTGGGTCAGCACCTAGTACGGAAAGCTTGACAATATGACGCACACCCCTTCGCCACGCCGCATCCACAAAGTTTGATTCCATTTCTACCTGGCGTGGGTCATTGCCTGTCACTAGAAATGCTTTTTCCACACCTTGTAGGGCACTGTGGAGGGTGTCCAGATGCAGAAAGTCACCTTGGACAATCTCAACTGTTTGTTCTTTGAAACCAAATGCTTTCTTGGGGCGAACCAAGGCGCGTACTGGGACATTTATGCTTAAAAGTTGTTTGATAACTTCACTGCCAATGGTTCCAGTTGCTCCGGTGATGAGAATCGTCATAGTGTTTTCTCCTTTTTCGCCACTGGGGTTTAATTTCAACAACTGGAGTTGAATAAGTAATTATCTCACTAAGTCCACAGAAGAGTAACCTAGAAAAATAGCTAGGTAGCACCCCGACCGAAGATAAAAATTTAGACCAGAATCAATATTCTCGCTGAGGCGATCGCCCCCTTTGGCTGCTAATGTGGCCAGGGGAATCGTATTCACAACTGCACCGATCCTCAATTTCTTTATATACAGCAGTCAGTAGATAGATTAGGGCAAGTCAAACGATTTTGGATTTTAGATTTTAGATTTTGGATTAAAATTTCTCCTGTTGCCCCTTGCGCCCCTGAAGCTCCTCTGCCACAAGGCTCCCCTACTCCCTACTTGCTGCTATAGTATTAAGTTCGGATGCTGCACCTTCTACAGCCTGTGAGAGAACCTCTAGTCCCTCTACTAGAGATTGCATCTGCATCTCTGACAGACTGGTGAACATTTTAGCCATATGGGAACGAGTTGTTTGGCGGATCTGCACGAGGCGATCGTCACCTGCTTGAGTTAGTTGCAGTACTACATGACGGCGTGACTCTGGACGTTCGCGTCGATCCACTAAGCAGCGCTGTACCAAGCGCTCAGTAATAGCAGAGGCAGTAGCGCGAGTAACCCCTAAATGCTCTGCCAAATCGGAAAGCGAAGCACCAGGATGACGGTTGAGAAACGTTAGCGTTCGGAATTGCGGGAGGGACAAATCCGGTGAACTTTGACTTCGCATCTGCGATCGCAAAACCTGCATTACCAAGGGAATAGTTTCCATTACCTCAGCAGCACATAGCTCTGGGGTAATTTTTCTGGTGGGAGACTTTGAATTCATCTGGTTGTCGATTTCCTTAACGTCAAGTCAAACAGGGCGATTTAAAACGGATTTTTTACTTAATAGCAGGTTTAGGACTAGTTGAAATCAGAAATTAAGCTATACTAACTGTTAGATTAACTAACTGATCTAGGTGAACATACTTGCCCTGTGTCACTAGCAAAGCTGATGCTGCAAGTGTGTAATACCCCTCATATTCGCTCTATCTATTACTATGAGCTATCCTGACCACAGATTGAAGCTTTCATCTGTTGTTGCTTCTCGTGCATGGCAAATGCTGCCCTTGAGACACTGTTACGCACACTGGGGTTTACTTTTTGATTGGTTTAACTAGCTTATATGCTTGTAGTGCTACAAATGCTAAATCAGTTAAATCGGATGCAGGTAGCAAAAAACCTGTGTTTGTAGTCATTGCGACGGCGACTCGAAAAACAATTCCCATTCAAGTACGTAGGAGGGAAACGGTAGAGGCGTATTCTACTTTCCTACAGTTCAATTTACTCCCCGATTGACAAATGCACAGGCACTGTTCAAGTAAATCAAGGCAATTTAGTTGGGGCAGGCACTAATCCACTCGTCGTTATTAGCCAGATTCGCCCAATTTATGTCAATTTTAGCATTTTTAAACAATTATTGCCTGATTTGAATAAGTATAGAGCGCGTGGCAGGCTCAAAGTAGACTTCAACTCAAAGGCAGCTTTACTAATACCCAAAAACGGCTAGCGCCTGGACAGTTCGTTAAAGTGATTTTAAAACTGGCAGAGGAACCGAATGCGATCCCACGACCATCTGGGGCAGTGGGGACACAACAGAAGGGGGGTTATGTTTATATAGTCAAGACTGGGCAGACAGTAGAACTTCGCCTGCGTTAAAGCAGGCGAAACCGATGGTAGTGAGGCGGCGATCAAACAAGGGTTGAAACCAAAAGAGCAAGTAGTGATAGATGGACAGTTCAATTTAGTGCCACTCGCCCCCCCTGAAGTCAAAACTACTGCTCAATCCCAAGCAAACAATTCATGAAGATTTTACCTACCATTGCAGACTTGCTAGTAGAGGGATTTAAATTATGAGGCTGACTGACAGTTTGAGCGACTTGGGATCGCAAACAGGTGATAGAGAAGTAATTCTAGAAACGCGATCCCTCACGCGCCAGTTTGGGAAAATGACAGCAGTAGATGCATTAACAATGGAAGTAGCAGCGGGAGAAGTATTTGGGTTACTAGGACCAAACGGCGCAGGCAAAAGTACTGTAATTAAGATGCTAACTACACTACTGCCGCCTACTTCAGGACGCGCCAAAATTGCCCGATTCGATCTTAAATATCAAGCAGCCCAGGTGAGGCGACAAATTGGTTACGTTCCTCAAGTACTCTCTGCCGACGGTTCTGTGACTGGTTACGAAAACCTATTAATTTTTGCCAAGTTATACGATATCCCGCGTCGAGAGAGGGAAACGCGCATACGTCAGGCACTGGCTTTTATGGGCTTACAGGAGGTGGCGGATAGATTAGTCAATCAGTATTCTGGCGGTACGATCCGCAAGCTAGAGATTGCTCAATCAGTTCTGCACCGCCCCCCGATTTTATTTTTAGATGAACCGACAGTAGGGCTAGACCCAATTGCCCGTGCTGCTGTATGGGAATTAATTGAACAACTACGCACTAACTACGGCACAACCATATTTTTAACTACTCACTTTATGGAAGAAGCTGATAGTTTGTGCAACCGAGTGGCAATTATGCACCAAGGTAGGATAATTACCAGCGGTACGCCAGCAGACTTAAAAGCTTCATTGCCTACAAGTGGGGCAACGCTGGATGACGTATTTATACACTATACAGGCGACCAATTAGCATCAGGAGGAAATTACCGTGAGGTTTCCAGAACAAGGCGTACTGCACGAAGGTTGGGCTAAGACGGGGCGGGTGCGTCCTGGCGACTTTCTGAGGGCAACACTTGAGGTAGTTAGAAAAACCTTGGTAGTTGCCGAACTAGAAGTTCGCAAACTGCGCCACGATCCTAGCGAACTGCTAACACGCGCTGTCCAACCTGCCCTTTGGCTACTGATTTTTGGGCAAGTCTTCACTAGAGTCCATGCCATTCCTACAGGCGACGTGCGTTATCTCGACTTTCTAGCTCCAGGCATCTTAGCTCAAAGTGTGCTGTTTGTGGCAATCTTCGGCGGCATGACTATCATCTGGGAGCGCGATTTGGGAATTGTTCATAAATTCTTAGCTAGCCCGACTCCTCGCGTAGCACTAGTGTTGGGGAAAGCTCTATCAGGTGGAGTGCGGAGCTTGTCTCAGGTAGTAATTGTCTACGTCTTGGTATTGCTGTTGGGCGTAAACATCAACCTCAACCCCGTAGCACTTCTGGGCATCCTGATCATCGTACTTTTGGGGGCTGCCTGTTTTACTTTATTCTCTTTAGGGGTTGCCTGTCTGGTGAAAACGCGAGAACGTTTTATGGGAATTGGACAATTAATGACGATGCCGTTATTCTTTGCCAGCAACGCCATCTATCCAATTTCTATCATGCCGAGATGGTTGCAGGTAATTTCACACATCAATCCTTTGACTTATGAAGTGGATGCATTACGGGGTTTGATGCTGACTAATGGCACAAGTAACTATGGTTTCGGTCTGAATTTTGTTGTTCTCCTGCTAACAGCAACAGTTCTGACGCTAGTTTGTGGGCGGCTGTATCCGCGCGTAGCGATGTAGTCAATTAAAGGGTGAATGGGAAAGGGGAAAGAGGTATTGCGGTAAAGGGGAAAGGGAAAGAATTAAATATTCTGTCGTGGGTCGTGGGTTTCCTAGCCTACAAACCCCGCGCTTACGCTAACGCTACACTACCCCTTCGCTTAAGCAAGCGCTCGTGTTCGCGTACACACTTTGATAATTCACATGGATTTGGCGCATTGCTGACTTTAATCCTGTTCCATGTCGATATTGTCCTTCTTGTCAGGGAATAGATATTGTTAACAATGGCAAGACTCCTCAAGGGAAGCAACGCTATCAATATTAGATTTTTTAGCTTTATTTGGCGATATTAAAGGTCGCGTAACAGGTGCTAAGTCATACCATTTGGTTTAATGGCTGCTACCAACGAATTGCTAAAATTAACTACTGATGAGCATTTCCCAATCCAAAATCTAAAATCTAAAATCTAAAATGGTATCAATACGTAATGCAGTCCAAACTGCCCTGAATTGCCTCTTTGCAGCCGCTGCTGCCTTCTTTATTGCCAAAGCTATCTGTTCAAGTAAAACAAAGTCGTTTTTTTAGCAAATTATTAACTTTTAAACTAATTTTTTTGTCAAGATTATAATTATAACAAAACCATGAGAATCTTATTAGTTGAAGACGACGATCGCATTGTTAAACCATTAGCAGAAGATTTAAAGCATCAGCATCATGTTGTAGATATAGCAAGTGATGGCATCGAGGGATGGGAGTACGCATCAACAGGAACGTACGATCTCATTTTGTTAGATTTGATGCTACCTCGATTAGACGGAATTACCTTATGCAAGCGTTTGCGTGCTGCTAAATCTAATGCCTTAATTTTAATGCTAACAGCGCGGGATACAACAAGAGATAAAATAATTGGGCTGGATGCAGGTGCTGACGATTATTTAGTTAAGCCGTTTGAATTAGAAGAGTTAGCAGCACGAATTAGAGCTTTATCACGTAGAACATCGGAAATTCATTTACCAATTTTAACTCACGGCGATCTACAACTCGATCCGAGTAATTGTAGTGTCACATATTGCGGTCAAATTTTATCTTTAACACCTAAAGAATATATGATTTTGGAATGTTTTTTGAGAAGCCCAAATAAAGTTTTAACTAAAGCAGCACTCCTAAGTAAGTTATGGGAATTTGATAAATTATCTGGAGAAGAAACAATCAAAACTCACATGACAAACATTCGACGTAAACTGAAAAACGCAGGCAGTTCAGAGGAATTTATTGAAACAGTTTACGGCATTGGCTATCGTCTCTATAGTAAGTAAGATATAAAACCGGAAATAAGAATGTGTTTTTTGAAAATTCGGTATCAGTTGCTGTTGTCTTACCTATTAGTTTTAGCGTCTATACTGGCAACATTTGCGATTGCAGTTCGGATTGTCTTTAGCCGCAGTCTAGCACAGCAGCTAACAGGTAAACTGACTGCTTTAGGTGGGGGTGCTGCGGCTAATGCAGAGTTTGAGAATGATCGCATAAAAATTGAAGATGAATTTCCCGTGCAAAACCTGATTGCTCGCGATCAAGCAATCCAGTGGTTTAATACTAATGGTAAATTGATTTCTCAGCAAGGACATTACGTTCTTACCCTACCCTTGTCTACTAATGAAACTGTGCAAGTTCAGACACAAAAGACTCGTATCCAAGGAGTTACTCTACCGATTATTGGTAGCAAAGATCATAAGCTAATGGGGTATGTCAGGGTAAGTCAATCCTTAGAAGAGCTTGATGAAACGCTTAGTAAACTAGATCTAGGGCTAGGTGGCGGAATTGCGATCGCTTTACTTGTCAGTGGGATCGGCGGTGTTATTTTAACTCGTCAAGCTATGCAACCAATTGAGCAAAGTTTTCAGCGATTAAACTCCTTTACGGCTGATGCTTCCCACGAACTTCGTAGCCCCCTAATGGCAATTAAAAGTAATGCTGCGGTAGCGCTGAAGTATCCAGAGGGAATGCGGGAAACAGATGCAGAAAAGTTCCAAGCGATCGCTAACGCTACTAACCAAATGACTCGCCTCACAGAAGATTTGCTGCTCTTGGCTCGTACTGATAATCTTCCTAACCACGATGGGAATACTATCAATTTAACGTCAATTTTGATTGAATTAGTACAAATTTATAAACTTCAGTATCAAGCAAAACAAATTAATTTAAAAACTCAACTAACAGATTCATTATATTTGTTAGGCAATGCGGTGCAACTGGGGCGCTTATTTACTAATTTGATTGAAAATGCACTTCACTATACACCGTCAAAAGGTGTAGTTGAAATCAAAACTAGCCGTGTCGGTTCTCTTATCTATGTCAATGTCAAGGATACAGGCGTAGGAATTGCACCAGAGCATCTCGAACAGGTTTTTGATCGGTTTTGGCGTGCCGATCAATCACGTTCGTACTGGGCTGGAGGTTCTGGGCTAGGGCTGGCGATCGCACAAGCTATTGCTCAAAAACACGGTGGCTTAATTACAGTTACAAGTCAGTTGGGGGTTGGTAGCTGTTTTACGGTGCGCCTACCAGCTAGTGCAGAATAGACAGATCAATTTTGCCCCATCTGAACCCACAGTCAGAGTCAGAGTCGGAGGGAGAATCGCTTCTCCCACCTCTGTTTCAGAACCGGACTTG
>CAXTYC010000030.1:0-62037 GCA_964248365.1 uncultured Chroococcidiopsis sp.
GGCGCTTTATTAATCTAGCAATCTTTTTTTTGTTTTGTCAACTGGTTTGGAAAAAAAATTTTGAAATTTCTTGAAAACCTTTCCACTAAAGGAATTGAGCTAAAGTATTCCTGTAACCTCAAGCAGGAAAGTGGTTGAGTCGTGAAAGCTGTTGCTGTTTTGCCGCCTTTATTGGTTTTAGATCCACTGCTACGTAGCTGGTTGTTAGAAGATATAGGGAGGGGAGATCGCACAACCCAAAGTCTACTAGCCCAAAACCCCCAGGTAGGACAAGCTTTGTGGGTAGCTAAAGCCCCTGGAGTAATTGCAGGTTTACCTGTAGCAGCAAGAGTGTTTCAGCTTTTAGACGAAAAGGTTAGCTTTGGTGCTGTTACAGATGAGGGGGAATCAGCCCAGCAAGGACAAACAGTAGCGTCCATTCATGGTTCACTTGAGGGGCTGCTGATAGGTGAACGAGTTGCACTTAACCTAGTTATGCGTTTAAGTGGGATTGCAACGGTGACTCGTAAATATGTTGAGCAGATTGCGGATTTACCTACAAAAGTGGTAGATACGCGCAAAACTACACCAGGACTACGAGTGTTGGAAAAATACGCAACTCGTCTGGGAGGCGCGATCAATCACCGCATGGGGTTAGATGATGGGGTGATGATCAAGGACAACCATATTGCTGTAGCTGGCGGAATTGATCGGGCGATCGCACAAATTAGGAATCAGATTCCTTATCCGTTAACAATAGAAGTAGAAACAGAAACCCTTGACCAAGTGCAAGAAGCTTTGCAGCACGGGGCAGATATTATCATGTTGGACAATATGCCAATTGACATGATGCGTCAGGCAGTACAGATGATTCGTCAGTACAACAGCACAATCAAAATTGAAGCCTCTGGCAACATTACACTAGAAACGATTCGTAGTGTGGCAGAAACTGGTGTGGACTATATTTCTACTAGTGCGCCAATTACTCAATCTAGTTGGTTAGATTTGAGCATGAAGATGAGTTGAATGCTCAGCCGCCTTTGAACTCCTGTTGAGAGACTGATACCTTAAGTCCATTAAAATAGGCTGATATTAAGTTGGGTTAAATATTTTTGTTTGTCTTGGCGACTATAGGGATACTATTTAAGTTGTGAGAATTACTTTTTTTAACAAACCGCTAAGAACGCTAAGAAAAGACAAAGAAATTTTTACTAATATTCAGGATTGCTATATAAGATACAGTTTTAAAAGTATAGCAACTGGCACGAAATTTAAGAAGGGGAATGTTCATACTGGAAAACAAGCAATAGTCGAGAATACTGGTTTGAGCAACAAAATACTTCTTAAGCTTATACAAGCAATCGATAATCAAATAGCAGTACACGTTGTTATAAGCTGTTGCACATCTAACTTATATGATTGAGCAGGCAGGATGCCTACTTTACAAGAGATTCACTTAAATAAAGTGAAAAATTGAACGTTTTTTAGCTGAGCAAGTGGCAAATAGCTTTTTCTAAAGACTGACTAATAATTATGAACTATACACAAGAACAACTAAAACTTAAATTTCAACAAGCTTTGTCTGCTGCTTTTGGGACTGAATATAGCGAAATAGACCCAATACTCGTAAGTGCTAGTAATCCTAAATTTGGTGATTATCAGTCGAATGTAGCTTTATCACTGGCGAAGCAGTTAGGGCAAGCGCCAAGAGCGATCGCAGAACAAATTGTGGCTCAATTGGATATAAATGATATTTGTGAGTCACCAACCGTTGCTGGACCTGGTTTTATTAATTTGACGCTGAAACCAGCTTATTTAGAAGCACAATTAAATGCTATTCAGACAGACTTTCGCCTTGGAGTTGCAGCAGCAAAAGAGCCTAAACGGGTGATTGTTGATTTTTCCAGCCCGAATATTGCTAAAGAAATGCATGTAGGGCATCTACGCTCAACTATTATTGGAGATAGCATTGCCCGAATTTTAGAATTTCGGGATCACGATGTTCTAAGGCTAAATCATGTTGGCGATTGGGGTACTCAATTTGGAATGTTAATTGCCTACTTGC
Source organism: uncultured Chroococcidiopsis sp. (assembly GCA_964248365.1). GTDB lineage: Bacteria > Cyanobacteriota > Cyanobacteriia > Cyanobacteriales > Chroococcidiopsidaceae > Chroococcidiopsis. The sequence goes on from CAXTYC010000030.1 coordinate 2,045, forward strand.
GAGAAGCATACCCAGATGCTTTAATTACTGCTGATGCATTAGATTTAGGAGACTTAGTAACGTTCTATCGCAAAGCAAAACAGCGGTTTGATGAGGATGAAGCTTTTCGAGAAACGGCAAGGGCTGAAGTAGTAAAGTTACAGGCAGGAGTTGAGGATACACGGCGGGCTTGGCAGCTGCTATGCGAACAATCGCGGCGGGAATTTAAAGTAATTTATGATTTGTTAGATGTTCATTTAATTGAACGAGGAGAATCTTTCTATAATCCACTGTTACCAGCAGTAGTTGAAGAGTTAGATAAAAAAGGATTGCTGGTAGAAGATGGAGGAGCAAAGTGTGTTTTTCTAGAAGGATTCACTAATAAAGAAGGTGAGCCGCTACCTTTAATTGTGCAAAAATCTGATGGTGGGTATAACTATGCGACAACGGATTTAGCAGCACTGCGTTATCGGATTGAGCAGGATCATGCTAACAGAATTATATACATTACTGATGCTGGACAAGCAAATCATTTTGCTCAGGTGTTTCAGGTAGCAAGACGAGCAGGGTGGATTCCAGATGATGTTGAAATTAACCATGTTCCATTTGGTTTAGTGCAAGGAGAAGATGGTAAGAAATTAAAAACGAGATCGGGGGAAACGGTGCGATTGCGGGATTTGTTGGATGAAGCGATCGCCCGATCTCGTGCTGACTTAGAAGCCAGATTAAAAGAAGAAGGGCGATCAGAAACTGAAGATTTTATTAATCATGTTGCGAAAGCTATTGGTATCGGTGCAGTTAAGTACGCGGACTTGAGCCAAAACCGTACTAGTAACTACATCTTTAGCTACGACAAAATGCTAGCTCTTCAAGGTAATACTGCACCTTATATGCTGTATGTTTATGCGCGAATTCAAGGAATTAGCCGCAAGGGTGGAATTAGCTTTGAGCAGTTAGGAGATGATGCTAAAGTCGTGTTGCAGCATGAAACAGAATTGACTTTGGCAAAGCATTTATTACAGCTAGATGAAATTATCACTAGTGTAGAGCAAGATTTATTGCCTAACCGTCTGTGTGAGTATTTGTTTCAACTGAGCCAGAAGTTTAATCAATTTTATGACCGCGATCGCGGTGTTCCGGTATTGAATGCAGAAGAACCACAGCGCACATCCAGGTTAGTACTATGCGATCTAACTGCTAGAACTTTGAAGCTGGGGTTATCTTTATTGGGAATTTCTACCCTTGAGAGGATGTAGGCGATTTGCTAATATGGCAAGTTTACTCAATTAGGAATACAAAGTGAAAACAAGGGTTAGAGAAAGAGTATTGATTGCATCACTAGCTGGGTTAGGTTTATTTGCACCAATTCAGGCTCAGGCTCAACTTATACCGCAGCCTTGGGTTTCGGTGGGTGTGAAAGATAGTGATGCTACTTTTTCTGTAGGAGCAAAGTTTGTAGGTTTTGGAGTTGAGTTAGGATTCGCTCCTGATGGTGAGACTGGAGTAGATGTACTCAAATTTATTAATTTGCCAGTGATTTCACCCTATGTCGGAATTGGGCTGTATTCTGGTGATGAAGATGTTGCTGTATCTGGTGGTGTTCAGGTAGGTGCTTCAAATAATTTGTTTTTGGGTGTTGGTTACAATTCTGTTCGAGGAGTTAACGGGCAAGTTGGGATAAGGTTTTGATCCCCCCTAGCCCCCCTTAAAAAGGGGGGAAGTTAGTAGCTGGGGTTTAAATCTTGTTACAAGGCTGAGTTTTGTAACGAGTAAGTTAAGTTAGGTAAATAATTTGGTGGGCAATGCCCACTAGGTTGAAAATAAAGTAAATAATTTGGTGGGCAATGCCCACCCTACGTTGAAAATAAAGTTTTGATCCTCCCTAGTTCCCCTTAAAAAGGGGGGGATATCAGGTGGAGAGTAAAGATCTGACTTGAGTAGCAGAATCTAGTTTTAGGGCAGATATAGCGATCGCTTCTGCTTGTGCTACCGTTAACTGACTAATCTTTTGCTTGAGTGTAGGAATAGCTTGGGGATTGAGGCTAAATTCATCTATCCCTAGTCCTAATAAAATAGGTGCAGCTAATGGATCTGCTGCTATTTCACCACATAACCCTACCCAAATTCCAGCTTGATGGGCAGTTTGGACTGTTTGATGAATCATACGCAAGAGTGCTGGATGCAATGGATCAGCTAATTTAGCAACTTGTGGGTTAGTGCGATCTGCTGCCATGACATACTGACTTAAGTCGTTTGTACCGATGCTGAAAAAATCAACGTGTGCTGCTAATTGATCGGCGATCGCCACTGCTGAAGGTACTTCTACCATGATGCCTACTTCCACGTTTTCATCAAAGGAGATACCAGAGTGACGTAATTCTGCTTGAACTTCAGCCAAAATTGCTTTAGCTCGTTGCACCTCTGCTAAAGTGGCAATCATAGGAAACATAATTTTAATTTGGTTTCCCCAGCTGGCTCTGAGAATTGCTCGTAATTGAGTTTTAAAGATGTTTGGTTGATCGAGACACAAACGTATTCCACGCCAGCCTAAGAAGGGGTTGGTTTCCGGCTGTAAGTTCAGGTACGCAAGTGGTTTGTCTCCTCCAATATCTAGTGTGCGGATGATTAATGGACGGTTGTCTAGGAGTTGAGCGATCGCCTGATAGATCTCTAACTGCTCGTCTTCAGTGGGAGCGCAATTCCTGTCTAAATAGAGAAACTCTGTACGTAGCAATCCCACTCCTTCTGCACCTCGCTCTAATGCTATTTGAGCATCTGCTATGCCACTAATGTTGGCAAGTACGGTAACTTGCTTACCATCACGGGTAATTGCTGGTTCTTTAGCCGTAGTTTGCGCTTGCTGTTGAGCGGAGATTATTCGATCTCGTTTAGCCTGAAGTACAGCTAGGCTGTCGGGATCTGGTTTTATCCATACTTTCCCATTCTCGCCGTCAATTGCTAAAAGTGTACCGTTGGTTAAGTTCAAAACTTCTGGTTGTAAGCCAACTACTGCGGGAATACCCAACATACGTGCCAAAATTGTGCTGTGGGAAGTTGCACTGCCAAGAGTTGTACACAAGCCTAAAACCATTGTTGGATCTAGTTGAACTGTGTCGGAAGGACTCAAATCAGTGGCTACTAGAATGCTTGGCACAGTTAGTTTTATAGTATTGGCAGTAGCTCCGGTCAAGTGTAGCAACACTCGTTGTCCTACCTCAACCACATCATTAGCTCGTTCTTGCATATAAGTATCTTCGAGCTGGCGGTAGGCTGTGATGATTTCATCTACTACAGTCTGCCAAGCAAATTCAGCATTTTGATGTTGCTCGAAAATGCGCTGATGAACTGGTTCGAGCAATGCTGGATCTGTCAAAATCAGTAAATGGGCATCAAAGATGGCAGCCCAATTACCGCTACTTTTTGCTTGCAGTGCCTGAATTTCTTGTCTAGCCTGATTAATTGCTGTTTGTAAACGCTGCCATTCGGCTTCGACATTATCTATATATATATAGTGAGCTTGTATTTGGGCAAAAGTAGGGCGATACTGAAAAACTGGGGCGATCGCAGCGCCTGGAGAAGCTGGAATTCCTACAAGCTCACTATTTGGATTTGAAACAAATTTTGTTTGAGTTGCGGATTGGAACTTTACAGTAGTATCTGTTTCGCCAAAGTTATTTTCGACTAATGCTTGTAATGCTGCTAATGCCTGCTCTGCATCATCGCCAGAAGCTGCGATCGCTATTTCATGTCCTTGGCGTACTCCCAATGTGGCAACTCGATTAATACTATCAGCCCTGACAAATTCCGTCTTTTTAGTTATATTACGCACTCGAATTTGAGATTGAAACTGAGATGCTGTTGTGACAAATTTAGCTGCTGGACGAGCGTGTAAGCCAAAAGAATTACGAATAATTAGACGGATTTCTTGTATTTTATGTTCACTGTCAGGTTTAAATATATTATCTGTTTTTCTATCGTCATTGTTGTGTTTTACTATACCTAACTGTGCTGCTTTTGCTGCTAATGCTTCCCGTGCTTGAGCTATGACTTGCTCAATGTTACCGCCAGATGCAACTGCAACAGCAGAGGCGATCGCTCCCTCGACAAGCGGTGCTTCACACAGCCGCACATTGTGTCGTTGTTCTTCTGGTAAAAACTCTAGTGCCATTTCAGCACTCATTAAGGCACTACCCAGATCCATTAAGACTAGTACACCATCGTCGCTGTAAACAGATGCGATCGCTTGATGCACCCCAATTGGATCTGTACCTAGTGGATTTTCTGGATCGTCAATTCCGCCTGCAATAGCCAGGGGGACTTTACCCTGAACCATCTGTGCTGCAAGTTCTCGTACACCTTCGGCTAGTAGCTTGCTGTGAGAAACGATTACAATTCCAACCATTGCAACGCCTGTCAAACTTCAGAAATGTTTTTCAAAAATGGTTCACGGATAATGTGTAGACAAGCTCTTACCCTGTCGCCTCATCGGTAGAACCTTCAAGTATTGCTAACAAACATTTCAACATCAAATAAGATGAAGTAGCACCAGGATCTTGATTACCAATGCTGCGTTCTCCTAAATAGCTAGCTCGACCTTTTTTTGCCTGCATTGGTATAGTATCTTTCATACCTTGCTCAGCTGCTGCTACAGTCTGTTGCATTGCTTCGTGTGTGTTCTTACCCTGACTCACAGCTTGCTTAAAAGCATCAACAGCAGGAGATAAAACATCCACCATTGTCTTGTCACCTAGTTGAGTCTTACCGCGTTGAAGTACACCCTCTAAACCTGCTTGGAGTAGATTTAACATATCCTCATCTGTTAACTCCTGCGGTAGTGCAACTGCTGTACTTGCTCTGAGAAAGAAAGTGCCATAAAGGGGACCACTAGCACCGCCGATAGTTGAAATTAGAGTCATACTCACAGCTTTCAAAATGCTGCTGATGTCTTTGTCTGCAATACTAGGTAACTGACTGATTACTTTTTTAAAGCCACGATCCATATTAATACCGTGATCGGCATCACCGATCGCTGCATCTAATTGAGTTAAATAGTCTTTGTTCTGCTCTATCTCAGATGCATACTTTTGCAACCATTGCAAGATCTGTTCCTTGGTCATACTATTTTTAATATATTTTTTATTTTGAATTTCTGATCAGATTCCCCAACGCAAGCTGGGTGTCCTTACAGGTGCATCCCATAACTTAATCATTTCATCATCTAACTTAAGTAGGGTAATTGAACAGCCTTGCATTTCTAGGGATGTAATGTAATTACCAATCAGGTTACGTACAATCTGAAGTCCTTGCTTTTGACAAATTTCTGCCAGCTTACGGTAGACGATATAAAGTTCAGAAAGGGGAGTTCCACCCATACCATTGACAAAAGCTAACACGCGATCGCCTTTGTTTAATTGTGAATCAATAAGTTCCACATCTACCCATTCATCTTTGGATTCATCCCACTCTCGCACTATGCGGCTATAGGATGAATCCTCAATAATAGACAAGGCAAGCATCTGGGTAATCTCATCTACTGAAGAAATTGGCATTCTCACTCTTCCTGGTTCTCCATGAATGCCAATACCTATTTCCATTTCGCTTTCGCCTAGTTCAAATGTAGGTGTTCCTTTGGCTGGAACAGTGCAAGAAGTTAAAGCCATGCCCATACTTCGACCATTTAGATTTACTCGGCGACACAGATCTGCCACTCGCCTCAAGTCATAACCTTGGATAGCTGCTGCACCACAGATTTTTTCAGCTAACACCGTAGTCCCCACGCCTCTTCTACCTTGGGTATACAGGCTATCCTTCACCGCTACATCGTCATCAATCAAAATGCTAAGTACTCGCATAGCTTCGGTCTGAGCCAATTCGGTAGCCATCTCGAAGTTCATCACATCACCGCTGTAATTTTTAACAATATAAAGAACTCCCGCCCCACCATCTACTTTTTTCGTAGCTTCCAGCATTTGATCGGGGGTGGGTGAAGTGAAAACGTATCCCGGACAAGCAGCATCTAACATTCCCATTCCCACAAACCCAGTGTGCATCGGTTCATGTCCACTACCCCCACCGGAAATAATTGCTACTTTGCCTTGTATGGGTGCATCTGCTCGATAAACAAAGTCGGGGTCAAAATTCACGAGGAGCAAGTCAGGATGAGCCACTGCCATACCTGCTAAACTCTCACGTACAAAGTCTTCCGGCTGGTTAATCAGCTTTTTCATGGTGGGGTTACTCCTGGCTTAGAGGGCGTTATACCATTTTGGGTTTTAGATGCGCGGATACCTGAATTTGTAGGGGCGAGTTTCAAGAAAATATTTATGGGACGGATATGGCAAAACCCTTGCTAGTAGGCGGTAATTTTAGGTATCCAAATAGAGCAAGCGAGTAACCCTAATGGTGTTAAGACCAAGGATAAAGGAATTTAAGTAGTGATATAGCAGTTAATAGCGGTTAAATCTACACCAATATGCAGATAAAAATATTAATTTTGTTGAAAAATTTGATTAAATTTTGTTCTTTTAGCTATTTTTTACGCGATCACCAGCTATAAACCACATTAAGTATTATGATATACCCCTTTTTTTGCTGACTTGCAAGACTAAAAAGCTACGGTTTAAGAAAATCCTTCTTGTGATATAGAGAAAAATTGGTTAACTTAAGGTTAAGGTAAGTTAAAAATAATATTATAAGGAGATAGCTATGACAAATGCTGATCGGGCGAGCAAAAATAGCTTCCTATACCCACAAAGTCGCTATTATGGTGAGTTTACGCCTGAATATCTAGCCTTTAATGCCAATTTACAAGAATTTGCTCACAAAATATCATACATTTCGGCTCTGCAAACTGGAGGTAAGCTTTCCCCCCAGCAAGCATACGACCAGGTGAAATATCTCTGGAAGCAGCTCAAGCACAGCAAAAAGGCAATGGAGATTGGAGGAGATTTACCATCGGAAACACAATAGTTTCTCTATGGCTATCTCTAATCAAAGGTGGATATAAATAGTTTGAGCAATGGTGTTGTGTTGATCGCCGCTGTTGTCTATTAATCATACGTTAAGACAGCAAGCGATGACAAAGGTATTGGTGATTGAGGATGATGAACTGATCCGTGATACTATCTTGAACTTATTGTATTCAAGAGGGATAAGTGCGATCGCAGCTCCAGATGGTCGCAGAGGATTGCAGTTGGCAACAGAAATTATTCCCGATGTGATTTTATGTGATGTCAGGATGCCAGAGTTTAGCGGTTACGAAGTGTTGTCAGCCCTACGTCAAGATGCCAGAGCTGCAACAATTCCCTTGATCTTTTTGACGGCTGAAACTAACAAAGAGGTAATCAACACTGGGCAACAGCTAGGTGCAAATGGCTATCTAAACAAACCATTTACAACTGCCCAATTGCTCAGTGCGATCGCTCCTTATCTTAAAGAATAACTCATATATTCATCTTTAAGGCTGGACGCGCTTTTGATACTCCTGCTCAGTAACAATGTCTTGCATACTCTCCAGCCGATCTAAAAACACAATACCATCAAGATGGTCATATTCGTGTTGAAAAATCCTGGCGACAAAATCTGTTAATTCCTGCTTTTGTACTTTGCCATTTCGGTCTGTATATTCAACTTCAATTGCTTGATATCTCGGCACTAAACCACGAATCCCAGGAATACTTAAACAGCCTTCCCATCCTTTAGCCGTATCAGTTGAGTGAGCCAAGATTCTAGGATTAATCATGGCTGTAGGTTCCATTTCTGGGGCATTAGGATAGCGAGGACTGGGACGTGATGCAACAATAAACAAGCGATCGCTCACTTGTACTTGAGGCGCAGCAATCCCCACACCATTTGCCTGTTTAACCGTAGTAATTAAATCATCAATTAGTTTTTGAATCCGCTGGTCTTGAATATTTTCAACTCTTTGAGCTTTAGCACGAAGTACTGGATCGCCAAGTTGAATAATTTCTAGTATTTCACTCATAATAAAATAATTGGTAATCGTTCTTTTCTTCCCCACCGACCCTGCGCTTCCCCAGCTCCCTCAGCTATCTCAATGAATAGAACACGTCACTAAATTAACCTTCCCTTTGGACAGGTAAATTTGCCAGTCGTACTGTTACTTGAGCAGATCTACCATTTCGGAGAATCTCAACAGGTAATTGACTACCTACTGAACTACGTTCTAGTAACTGCTGAACTTGTTCAGTTGTATTAACAGGTTGGTTATTGATTGCTAGAATCACATCACCCGATCTCATTCCAACTGCTGCGGCTGGAGAATTAGGTACGACACGAACCACCAAAATACCCCGATCTGGTGCTATTTGAATTTGACCATTTGATTGAATTGCGAGTTGTTGCTTAATATCAGGTGTTAGCGTCACCATCTGAACACCCAAATAGGGATGTTCAACTTGTCCTTTGGTAACTAATTGTTGGGATATTCGCTGTACTGTGTTAATTGGAATAGCAAATCCTATGCCTTGAGCGCCTTGAATAATTGCTGTATTCATGCCGATTACTTGACCACGAGAATTCAGCAGTGGACCCCCAGAGTTACCAGGATTAATTGCAGTATCAGTTTGAATAAAACCAACGCGGCGATCGGGAACGCCAACATCACTACTAGAGCGATCTGTGGCACTAATAATACCTGCTGTAACAGTATTATCTAAACCCAAAGGATTACCGATCGCAATTACCCATTCTCCAGGTTGTACCTGATCTGAGTTACCTAGAGCAACAGTTGGTAAATTATTCGCCTGAATTTGAATCACAGCCACATCTGTAACTGGATCTTCACCTAAAACTTTACCTTTAAAAGTACGACCGTCTTTAAGCGTCACACTTACGCTATCAGCACCATTTACCACATGAGCATTGGTCATAATTTGACCATTTGCATTAAAAATAAATCCAGAACCAGTACCACGCACTATCCGCTCTCTAGGTTCCGAGGGCGGTACACCGAAAAATCGCCGTATAATCGGATCGTTATATGCTTGAGGTAATTGACTAGCAACTGTCTTAGAAGCATTAATTCTCACGACGGCGGGTCCTACTTGCTTCACAGCTGCGACGATAAAGTTAGGATCGCTAATACTAGGTAGAGCAGCTGTGCGATTATTCTGCACCACATTTGGCACATTTTGTTGTGAATTGACGACAGGAGACGAGGGAGGTTGCTGTACTTGAGACTCACGCGAAGAACCTAAAAGCGCACAGCCACTTAGAGACGTTAATGTTATCCCAGCTAGAAGTGATAATAGGCGCAAGGACACTGAATAATTCCTAATTCGTGGTTTCACTTCCGGAATTTTTCTGTTTCCCTCCCGTGGGGCGTGGGGCGTGGCACTGCTTTCCTCAAAGTTTTGTGGCTCAAAATCGTCTTGCCTAGTTTTCATCTGTCTTGGGTTTGCTGTAAAAGTAAATCGGTGGGTAGTAAGATTTTCCATTAATCAGGGGCTAAGAGTGCCTCTGATCATAGCCAGAGTGTGAATAATTACTAAATTTTTTTGCCTCTGTTGTCAAACTGATTTCCCGCCTTTGTTTAGTAAATTAGTTCGTTACGCCTATTCCTTATTGTGGCAGTTAAAAGTAGAGGTGGTTACTGGTGGAAGTTCCCTTAGAGAGTCTTTGGAGTCAGGTGCTGGAGCGTCTGCAAGTGCAGCTAAGTAGACCGACTTTTGAAACCTGGATCAAGACTGCTAGTGCTGAGCAGTTGGAAAATAACTGCTTGGTGATTTCCACCCCTAACCCTTTTGCTCGCAATTGGTTACAAAAGTACTACATCAAAATTGTGGCTGATGTAGTACACGATATTTTAGGTTATCCGGTAGAAATTCACATTACCGTTGTCAAAGGTGATGAGTCATCTGGGAAAGTTGATGCTCAATCCTCTTGGTCAATGCCAGTTACAGCTAGAGCGGAAGTTCCTGACCGTAACCAACCAAAGCCAACACTTCTCAACCCCAAATATGTGTTTTCTCGATTTGTGGTTGGTTCCAATAGTCGGATGCCTCACGCTGCTGCTTTGGCTGTTGCTGAGTCTCCAGGGCGGGAATTCAATCCTTTATTTTTGTGTGGTGGCGTTGGCTTAGGTAAAACTCATCTAATGCAAGCAATTGGTCACTATCGCTTAGAAATTGCTCCTAATTCTCGAATTTTTTATGTTTCAACTGAGCAATTCACGAATGATCTAATTGCATCAATTCGCAAAGATAGTATGCAAAGCTTTCGGGAACATTACCGAGCTGCCGATATTTTATTAGTGGATGATATTCAATTTATTGAAGGCAAGGAAGGTACTCAAGAAGAATTTTTTCACACATTTAATACCTTACATGAAGCAGGTAAGCAAGTTGTCTTAGCCTCTGACCGTCCGCCTAATCAAATTTCTCGACTGCAAGCTCGTTTGTCTTCCCGATTTTCTATGGGATTGGTCGCTGATATCCAGCCACCAGACTTTGAAACTAGAATGGCAATTTTGCAGAAAAAAGCAGAGTATGAAAATATGCGCTTACCTGGCGAGGTAATTGAATATATTGCCTCTAACTACACTTCTAATATTAGGGAATTGGAAGGAGCATTAATCCGAGCTGTTGCATATATCTCCATTTCAGATCTACCCATGACGGTAGGCAATGTTATGCCTGTTTTAAATCCTGCTGGTGATCCGGTTGAAGCTTCCGCAGAATCCGTGTTAACGGTTGTAGCGGATGCATTCGGAGTGTCAATTGATGACCTTAAGAGCAACTCACGCCGACGAGAAATTAGTTGGGCGCGGCAAATCGGTATGTATTTAATGCGTCAGCATACCGCTCTTAGTTTACCAAGAATCGGTGAAGAATTCGGTGGTAAAGATCACACAACTGTGCTTTACAGCTATGAGAAAATTGCTCAACTTAAGGATAGCGATACTAGCTTAGAACAAAAGCTACGGCAATTGAGCGATCGCATTAATCTAGCCAGCCGTTCTCAAAACTAATCTAATCTAAAGCTATTAGCTATTAGCTATTAGCTGTTAGCTTTTTGTCTTTGTTTGCAACTCTTGACTCTTGCCTCTTAACTCGTGGCGACTTGAAAGCTTAGAAAAAGTATAAAAAAGTATTAAGATAAGATTGTTTGTGGAAAACTTCTGAATTTTTGTGGAAAAACCTTGAGCAACTTGTGGAAAACTTTATAATTTGTGTGGAAGACTTAAATTAAGTATAAATACTCTGTGGAAAACGTCAGCATTTTTTCCACAGGTTTTCCACAGCCATACAGATTCGAGATCGTCATCCAAAAAGGCTGAGGGATTTTTTTCACATTTTCCACAGCCCCTACTACTACTAAGTAAAATTAAACATCTTTAAGTCGTAGTTGGTTGGGTAAAGCTTGTGTCAATGGAACTGCAACTACACCAACAGGGGTGTTACCATGTCTTAGCTGGCTGATTCAATCCAAAAGGCGATCGCCAAGAGGTAACACAATCACCAGATCTGATTACTCGCTAATACCTCCTTACACTTGAATGAAGTTAGTTTGTACCCAAAGTGACCTTAGTACGAACATGACCTTAGTAAGTCGTGCAGTACCTTCACGTCCGACTCATCCAGTACTAGCTAACGTACTATTGCAGGCTGATGCAGAAAAAGGAAGAGTAAGCTTGACAGCCTTTGATCTTAGCTTGGGCATTCGCACTACCTTCCCAGCTGAAGTAGAAACAGGGGGGGCAATAACTTTGCCTGCCAAGTTATTGAACGATATTGTAGCAAGGCTGCCACAAGGAGAAATCACGCTAGAGGATGAAGCGAAGAGCGCGCCTTTTTGTGCCACTATTACCTCTACTTGCGGACGCTATCAAGTTCATGGTATGGGGGTAGAAGACTTTCCCGAATTACCAGTTGTAGAAAGCGAAGCAGTCTATCTACAAGCAGAATCATTACTTGAAGGCATAAAGGGTTCATTGCTTGCTGCTAGTGTGGAAGAAACAAAGCAGATTTTGTCAGGAGTACATTTCACAGTTTCTCAAGACACTTTAGAATTTGCCGCTACTGATGGTCATCGTTTAGCCGTCGTACAAACAGCAAACGATAATTTAGATGAGGAATTACCCGAACTAGAGGTAACAATACCAGCTAGAGCAATGCGTGAACTAGAGCGAATGCTGGGAATGCGCAATTCTAGCGAATCACTCACTCTCAATGTTGACCGAGGTCAAATTGTTTTTGAATGGGCAGACGGGCGTTTAACTAGTCGTACCCTAGAAGGGCAGTATCCAGCTTATCGTCAGCTTATTCCGCGTCAATTTGAGCGACAAGTTACACTAGATCGTCGGCAGCTACTAAGTGCTTTAGAAAGAATTGCTGTATTAGCTGACCAAAAAAATAATATTGTTAAGTTTACCATTGATAGCAATAATCAAGAATTAGCCTTATCTGTCAACGCTCAAGATGTTGGTAATGGTAGAGAATTACTCTCAGCACAAATTTCGGGAGAAAGCCTAGATATTGCTTTTAACATCAAGTATTTGATGGAGGGAATAAAAGCTGTTGGGACTTCTGATATTCAAATACAGTTAAATACAGCATTAAGCCCAGTGATTTTGACACCACTGGGCGGGTTGAAAATGACGTATTTAATTATGCCTGTGCAGATTAGGGGCTAGAGGCTGGGGGCTAGGGGCTAGTAGGTGGGCAATGCCCACCTTTAAATTCTTGTGGTGGACAATGCCCACCCTACTTCAAACTTTTGCCCACCTTACGTTATATTTGCAAAGCGAATTTTTAGATAATCTTCCTCCATTTTTGCCCCAGATGGTTGTAAGGCGGCTAAAGCTTGCGGTAAGACTAAATTACGGCGATGATTGCCAATTGTGATATTTAATTCGTCACCAGTTTTACTCAAATGTACTTGATCTTTGGGAATACCAGGCAAGTAAAGTTCTAAGCTGTACTGATTTTTCTCTTGTACTACTCTAAGTGTTGTTTCTTTGTAATAAACTTGGGTTGGATCTTCATCTTTATAAAGTGTTTCTTTCAGCCGTTCTAAAGCTGGCAAGCCACACATTTCTTCAGAGTACAGAGGAACTTCTTTCACAGGCAAAGGACGGAAGTTTTCATGAATTTCTTGGCGGTACTGCTGTTGATTTTCTTTCCATCTTTGAAAGAAAGGATCGGTTACTTGACTGGGAATAATACGATTGGCTACAATCAAATCTGTTGCAACATTGTACAAGCTCAAATAAGCATGAGCGCGGAGAGATTCTTTAATCACCATTTTTTCAGGATTGGTGACTAAGCGCACAGAAGTTTTAGTATTATCGGTTAATACTTTTTCGAGAGCTTCAATTTGCTCATAAAATTCATAGGGAGCATCCATTACCTCTCTATCTGGTAGGGAAAAACCTGCAATGGGTCTAAATATCGGTTCTACTAATGGTCTTAGTGCAACTGACATTTTTTGCAGTGGTTTGTAGAAGCGACGCATATACCAACCACTGACTTCGGGTAAGCTTAGCAACCGTAAAGCTGTACCAGTCGGCGCTGAATCAATAATTAGAACGTCAAAATCACCTTCATCGTAGTGGCGTTTCATCCTTACCAGACCGAAAATTTCATCCATGCCTGGTAGAATTGCTAATTCTTCTGCTTGAACGCCATCAAGTCCACGCGCTTGTAATACTTGGGTGATGTAGCGCTTGACTGCTCCCCAGTTACCCTCCAATTCTAATAGCGCGTCTAATTCGGCTCCCCAGAGGTTTGGGCGTACTTGTCGGGGTTCATGACCTAATTCTAAGTCAAAGCTATCTGCTAAGGAGTGAGCAGGATCAGTACTCAGGACGAGCGTCCGATAGCCTAGTTCAGCGCAACGCAGTCCGGTAGCAGCCGCAACAGAAGTTTTTCCGACTCCTCCTTTACCAGTCATGAGGATGAGGCGCATGGATATTTCGTCCTTTGATGAGAAATTTTTATGTTTCTTTACTTTATCAAGTCTATTGATTAGAGGAGGATGTCTTTATTTTAACGAACCGCAAAGACGCAAAGAACGCAGAGGAAAGAAAGAGAGGATGAGATAATTTTGCACGGGCTGTTATATATATAAGCTATGAAAAAGAATCCTAACTGTAAGGGCTAATGAATCAAGTTAATCTATGGTCTTCTGCCGATCATGCATTATGGTATCTTGCAAAAGCAGATAAAATTCCTCATCGCACTGAGGGTGAAGGGGTGCTGCTAGAACAAGTCCCGAAAAGTGTGAAGCGTGTTCTTGATTTGGGAACTGGTGATGGTAGGTTGCTGAGTTTGGTGAAGATAGAGCGTCCCCAGGTTGAAAGTGTGGCAATTGATTTTTCACCAACAATGCTGGAAGCGGCAAAAACACGCTTTACAGGGGATGCATCGGTAGAATTGATTGCTCACAATTTGGATGAACCACTACCTAATATAGGTTCTTTTGATGCTGTGGTTTCTAGTTTTGCTATACATCATCTAACACATGAACGCAAGCGATCGCTCTACACTGAAATCTTCGCTCTCCTAGAACCAGGCGGAATATTCTGCAATTTGGAACACGTCGCCTCATCTACGACCGCCCTGCATGAACGCTTTCGACAGGCGCTTGGTATTGGTGATGAACCAGAAGATCCATCGAATAAACTTTTAGATGTGGAAACTCAACTGATTTGGCTAAGGGAAATTGGTTTTACTGATGTGGATTGTTACTGGAAATGGCTAGAACTTGCATTGCTAGTAGGGGTTAAGCCTGAAATTTAGGTGTGTGTTAAAGTTTCTAGGAATAGCCGAGTTGGAATGTTCTAACATGAACTTAATCTGGCTGTTACTGCGGGCTTCTTGGTTAAATGTAGCGATCGCTGTCTTGACAGGCTTGATTAGCGGTGGTTGTAGTGCCAGATTGATTGGTTTGATTAATACTGCAATCACTGGTAAATCAACCGATAACCTGGTGTGGAACTTTGTTGGATTGGGAATAGTTGTTTTCTTCAATACTATTATCTCCCAATTTTTTTTAATCGAACTTGCTCAGGAAGCTGTTTATAATTTGCGGTTATGCTTGAGCGGAGCTATTTTATTCTCTCCCTTGCGCCATTTGGAGGAACTGGGGGCTAACCGTCTGATGGCAATTTTGACAGAGGATGTGCAGACACTCTCTGGCGCAGTATTCATGATGCCAACTATTTGTATTGACATCGCTATCATTTTGGGATGCTTGGTTTACCTTAGTTGGCTGTCTGCGGTGGTGTTTGTCGTATTTATAGTGTTTTTAGTGTTGGCGATCGCTAGTGTTCAATTCCTCCTCAATAAAGCCAGAAGCTTTCTTTTTCTCGCCCGTGAGGAAGAAGATCGGTTATTTAAGCACTTTCGCACTATCACTGATGGCATTAAGGAACTCAAAGTGCACTCTCAACGCCGTGAGCAATTTGCTAGCGAACAATTGCAAGTAAGTGCTGCTGCATCCCGCCAGTATAATGTTGCAGCTTTGAAAACTTTTGCGATCGGTGACGGATGGGGACAAATGCTATTTTTCACCACCGTCGGTTTCCTGCTGTTTGTTCTACCCCGACTCGTTTTTGTCGCGTCTTCAGTGCTGTCTGCCTATATTTTAACCATAGCCTATTTATTGACTCCACTGCGGAATATCTTGGTCAGGCTGCCGCCGTTCTTCAAAGCTAATGTTTCCCTACAAAAAATAGAAAGCATGAGATTAGCTTTAGCTAGTCAGCAAGAAGAAACGAGCATAGGAAGCTCCTACGCCTCCCATAACTGGAAAATCTTGGAACTGATTCAAGTTACCCATACCTATCGAGGCGAACAAGAAGATAATAGCTTTGTTTTGGGCGCATTATATCTAACGTTTCATCCTGGTGAACTGGTATTTATTGTCGGTGGTAACGGTAGTGGTAAGTCAACTTTAGCAAAACTGATTACAGGCTTGTACATTCCCGAAACAGGGGAAATTAGATTAGATGGCAAGCTAATTACTGACGAAAACAGAGAATGGTATCGTCAACATTTCTCAGTTGTTTTTTCTGACTTCTATCTATTTGATCGCTTTATAGGTATGGGAGATTCTGAACTCGATACCAAAGCACAAGATTATTTACGAAAATTACATTTGGATCACAAAGTTCAAGTTGAAAACGGTATCTTGTCTACCACAGCATTATCTCAAGGACAGCGGAAGCGTCTTGCTTTGTTGACAGTTTATTTAGAAAATCGTCCAATATATTTATTCGACGAATGGGCATCCGAGCAAGATCCTTTTTTCAGAGATATTTTTTACAATCAAATACTGATAAATCTCAAACAACAAGGCAAAGCAGTATTAGTAATCAGCCATGACGATCGCTACTTTCATTTAGGCGATCAAATCATCAAACTAGATTACGGCAAAGTTGAATATGATAGACCGAATTAAAATATAAAGGCGAGGTAGTAACTCATTTTTCGAGAACAAATCAATATGAAAAATTTAGCACCACATCTAGTTAGACAAAGATTGTTAATCGAAGGATTTTACAAAATCCTTGTAAATGAAAAAGTACTTAAAGACTATTTTACAGAAATTACAAAAGCATTGCAACTAAGAATGTATGGAGAACCAATAGTATTCTCACCTGAAGGTTTAGGGAAAAAAGATAATCAAGGATATGATGCTTTTGTCCCATTGATTGATTCTGGTATTTCTCTATATATTTGGTCTAATGATCATTTTTTATCTGCTGTAATATATACTTGCAAAGGATTTGATGAAAACACAGCAATAAAAGTAACACAGAAGTTTTTTCAAATTGATGAGATTGAATTTGAACCATTTTAATATTTCCTCTGGTTGCTGCTTATTTCTAAATCTGATGAAGTACTTTTAAAAATAATGTCTAGCAAAAAGTCATTTTGTTTTACCCACAACTAATATTATGCTTACCCAAACTACTGTCCAATTAGAGCAGAAAGTTCAGCTATCTGGTATCAGTTGGCAAACTTATGAAACTTTGTTGAAGGAATTGAGGCATCGCCGACTCCGCCTTACATACAATCGTGGTAATCTTGAAATCATGGTTCCCTCACCTGAGCATGAACGTTATAAAGAAATAATCGGTCGATTTGTCGAAACCTTAGCCGAGGAATTAGAAATTAGGATCGATCCGGTTGGTTCAACTACTTTCAAGCGTCCTGAACTTGTTGGAGCAGAACCCGATAAAAGTTTTTATATCCGAAATCTAGACGCTGTTAAAGGTAAAAAGAGAATCGATCTCGCTCAAGATCCGCCACCGGATTTGGTTGTAGAAATAGATATTACCAGTAGTTCTGAGATTCGTTTTCCTGTTTATGCAGATATGGGAGTCCCAGAAATTTGGCGTTATGATGGCAATTCCTTCACAGTTTATCAACTACAAGCTCAAGAATACATCCCTTGTGAGGAAAGTTTAGCATTTCCCAATCTACCAATTATCGAGATTTCCACTTTTCTACAACAAGCAATGACGATGGATTATTTAGAGTTAATCAAATCCTTTCGTCGCTGGGTTAAAAGCCAAATTCAGGAAAATAAATGAATTAAAGCATGAAATGAATGTTTAGTCAAGCATTAATTGAGAGAAAAGGAATATTTTCAGCGAGTGTATCTTTAACTATCATCCCTCGTTCTCTTGCCCAAAACTCACTTAAAAAGTGAATTTGTCTCAAACCCACAATTAAATTTAATCCAGGTACAAAAATCCACCAAACTACCAAAGGTTCTTTCATTCCTGCTTGACGGTACAGTGTATTTACAGTCCGGTAAAGCTTGAACTGCACAATATAAATCCAGACAATACCTAGTAACGAAAACCAGCCAAACCAACCAGGAACATCAGGATCAAATATTCGCAAAGCTTGGGGTATTGCTATTCCCAATACAAAAGGAGCTAAGCACAAGGTTCCAGACCATCCAAAACCATTGTAACGGCGTAACTCTTCTTGAATTATCCACTTGTACCAGCCGTAGTAAAGCATCAAACTGGCTACAGACAATAAAATTACGCGCCACAAAGGACGGGGTTTACCCAAAGGTTGAGCGAACATATTACAGCTTGAGGTATCTAATAGGTTTTCTCTATTTTATTTACATTCCTTAATATTTAACATATATCTGTGGATTTCATTTTAGCTGACCGTCCTTATTGATCGTGCCAAGAACGACGCGATCGCAAAGGCTGATTTTATAACACAGTAAAACTACTTAAATAATTTGCTCTAAGTGTAAAGTTGCAGCCAATTCTTCGATGAAATTAAGCTTGAACGCACATGAGAGTAATGTAGAGCGTTCTGAATTGAACCATTAGATGCAAGCTTAAACAGCATTTTCAAATTTTCAATCCAGACAACCAGAAGTGTTGAGTATATTTATGAAAACTATAAATTATTGATATCAATCTAAAAAAAAATTTGCAAATAAAGTTGTAGTTAAATATTAAAATACATGGTTAGCTTGCATAACTATCAATGCTGATGCTTGCAGTCAAATTAAAGTTTTAGTGTGTGAGGACTGACTGTGAATGGAAATCTAATAGCTGCTGGTGGGCGGCTAGGCTTCTTGTGCTTAATTGCTAGTTTGTTACCTTTGAGTGCTATGCCTGCTGTTGCTCAAACAACTGATTTATCAAATCAGCAATCAAACACATTGGCACAGGTAACATCTGTGTCCCAACTCTCGGATGTGCAACCAACGGACTGGGCTTTTCAGGCGCTGCAATCGCTAGTCGAGCGTTATGGTTGTATTGCTGGATATCCAAATGGCACTTTTCGCGGTAATCGAGCGCTGACAAGATATGAATTTGCAGCCGGATTAAATGCTTGCTTAGATCGCGTCAATGAATTAATTGCAACTGCTACAGCCCAGTCGGTAAGCAAAGAAGATTTAGCCACACTGCAAAGACTGCAAGAGGAATTTGGCTCTGAACTAGCTACGCTACGGGGGCGAGTAGATGCGCTTGAAGCTAATACCGCCCAATTAGAGGCAAATCAGTTTTCTACAACTACAAAACTGAGTGGTGAAGTAATTGCCGCAGGTATTGGTGCGACAGGCGGGGCTAATGTTAATGACCCTAACATCATCTTCGTCGATCGCGCCAGGCTAAATTTAACCACCAGCTTTACAGGCAAAGACACATTAATTACTGGCTTGCAAGCTTATAATTTCTTGGGTGGTTTAGATGGTAGTGGCAGTATCCAACAGAGTTTGGGATTAGCCTCGCCCATACTTAGTTCTAGCAGCGCCCGTGTAGGTTTTGAACCGCAATTTCCAGGAATTGATGTCAAAACTTTAACGCCTTTAAGTGCAAACAACATTCAGCTTTACAAGCTGCTTTACATCTTTCCTGCTGGGAATAAATTATCTTTGTTTGCCGGAACGGCGGCGGAAGTGTCGGATGCTTTTCCTGCCATTACTCCTTTTAACGGCGAAGGACAAGAGGCAATTTCTCGCTTTGCTAATTTGAATCCTGTACAGCGGGTTTCTGGTGGTACTTCGGGGACTGGTCTAGCATCGGCAGCAGGTTTTATTTTTAACATCTCAGATGCAATAGATTTAAGAGCTTTGTATGGCAGTGTGAATGCCAATATTCCCAGTCGCGCAGCTGATATACTTCCGAGTGTGTCTGGTACACCATTGGGTGCTGGTGTGTTTGGCGGTAGTAGCGTTGCTGCTGCCCAATTAACCATTAGACCTAGCAAAAGCTTGGACTTTGCGCTTAACTATGCCCATAGCTATCACGAAATCAACATCCTTGGTACAGGATTAGTTAGTGCTGATATTGGCGCTTTGGGTGGAGTCAGTTTAGGAACTCCGGTTGAACTGAACTCAATTGGTGGTACTTTGACCTGGCGCTTCTCTCCCAAAGTCGCTTTTTCTACTTATGGAGCTGCAATCTTTGTTGATGCTGCACCAAACCGAGTTGATGCTTCAACTACTTTTACTAGTTGGATGGTAGGGCTGCACTTTAACGATCTATTCAAGGAAGGTAACAACGCTGGTATTCTATTTGGACAGCCACTATTTCGCGCCTCTGCCGATGGTGTAGCTCGGCTAGCGGCAGCAGGTGAAGCTAGAACTACTCCCTACCATTTAGAGGCTTACTATCGCTTCAAGCTCAACGATAATATTAGCATTACACCTGGTGCATTTGTTTTATTCAATCCAGAAGGTAATAGCAATAATGACACCACAACAGTAGGAGTAGTTCGTACTACCTTTACGTTCTAGGTTCATCGAACGTAAAAGTTCCCACATAGAGCCTAATACCAATTGGCTTTGACTTTGCTACAGATCCAGATCCCCCCAACCCGCCTTTTTAAGGAGGGTTGGGAGATTATCCCTAGTGAGCAATTAGCATTTACGGGTATGATACGTTTGTCATTTAAACGAAAGTCAGCCGAGCAAAATTTCCCCCTGCTATCTGTGCTATCCCAAAGAAAAATTTATTTTGACAAACATCTATTTAAAAGAGCGGCGTACAAAAGGTAAAAGATCTTTTAAAATTTCCTCGAAATAGTGTTCTTGAGGATAATGACCAACATTCTCAAGTTGGACAAGTTCTATTTGCCCATGAGACTTAGCAACCTTTTGTGCCATACTCAAGGGTAGCCAAGGATCATTCATCCCCCAAATAATTAGAGTCGGCTTTTGCCATTGTTGAAAGCCAGATTCTATTTCTGCCATAGATTTTTGTAAATTGAGATTGCGGATCGTAGACATAAGACTTCGCCCAGCTTTAGAACTTTTAAGGAAAGGCTTACGATACACATCCAAATCTGCATCGGATATCTGATAACGGCTACCACCTTCTAGTGTTCGATCAACCAGCAAAGGATCTTGTGTCATCATCTCCCCTGCCATCGGTAATCCCCATTGTTGCATCCGCCAAGGTAATTTTGCCTCCGCTGAAATTGGGGTATTAAGGATAGCTAAACTTTCAACCCGATCCGCATTACGCAAAGCGTATTGCAAACCAATAGAACCTAAATATCCTTGAACGACGAGCGAAAAGCGCTCGATTTCCAACGCTTGGATAAACTCAGCCAAAGCCGTAATAAAGGCATCGGGTGTATAAGCAAATTCTCGCCGTTCAGGTTTTGCTGACAAGCCAAAACCAATTAAATCTGGTGCGATCGCTCGTGTACCTTGACTAGCTAAAGCTGGCAGAATTTTTCGCCAACTATAACTATGTGTTGGTAAACCGTGCAGCAACACACAGGGCAGCAAATCAGATCTGCCAAGGGGTAAAGACTCTCGATAAAACCATTCGAGCGACCCAACTTTGATCTTATGTTCTGTGATTGACACGCTTTTTTCCTATCTTAAATTACGCCTAATGTGAATTAGGTACAACAAAAAACAGAGAAATACATTCAAAACAATTTGTAATTAGCAGTAGAGGTGAGTTTTACCAATTAACCCGCCCCTACTAATTCACATTAATGTAATTCTCTCGCAGATCGCCCCTTTTAAAATTGTGTCCATCGATCTTGAGGGAGGAATGACCTTTCCTTGGGAATGGGAGCAACGGGTTCTGACAGCATAAAGGTTCCGTCAACAATCCATTGTTTCAATTGTGTGGCTACTTGCCTGGACAAAGCTATACTTGCTAGAGGGGCAACTCTGACAAGTCTACCGTCAATCGTAATCCGACCAGACTTCAATTGGGCGTAGCTCACCAGACCAAAAGTAGGACGGACGCGGCGGGGAATGGAAAAGTCAACCACAGGCGCTACTAAGTCTTGATCTTGCACAGCACAGTTAGCTACTACTTGCTCGTTTAACACAGGAAGTGGTATGCCTACACCCAGCATTAAAGAAGGACCGTAACTTTTGAAATAGCAGCCGCGTACCCAGCTCTCATTCATTTGCTTGGCATCACCAATTAAAGCAAGAGTGGCGGCGGGACCAATGGGGGTACGATTTGGTAGGCGCTTTTGTAGTGGGAAGTGCTGAGTGCCTTCCCAGGCTACATAACCAATACCACCGCCTAAGAAAATTCGAGTGCCAATACCAATTAGTTGAAGTTCTGGATCGTTGAGCAGGGGAGAGATAGCACCAGGATTGGAATAAACAGCATTGTTTAAACGGGGTTGTAAAGGACCTAGATAGGTAAAAAGTGGGCGATCGCCGCCATTAACACCGACAATAAAATTTTGGTAGAGATTGCGTGGATTAAACAAATAAAACTGGTTAATCGTTTCCTTTGTAATTGTCGTTTCAAATGTTGCTCTAGGGTAGCAATCTGTTACCTGCCCAATAGCTCGTAAATGTACTGGTTTACCCGCAATTAAATCGGAAATTACATGACCTCCACCACGTAAGGCAAGCGGCTTCCCCTCACCTGCGCTAACACGGGTTTCCTCACCATCTGGGGATTCAAAAGCTCCAGTTGCTCCCAAATATAAATCAACTGCCCCAAAACCAGAATAGGCTGGTACACCATCTAACCAGCAGCGGCGAATTTTAATTGGCGGATCGGTGTGTCCCAGATTGATAATTGCTCCTGAAGACTCCATCGGCTCAAACGTGCCAGTAGTAATAACATCTACTTCCTTGGCTGTTTGGGCAATGCCTACTTGTGCCACCCGTGCTTTTAATTCCTCAATTGTTAAAACTACGGCAGAAGAATGGCTTATTTTGTCATTAATTTCGGCGATCGTTCGCATATTTACTAGTAAGGCAAAAGAAGAAGACAGAAGAAAACGGGCGAGGCTATCGATGACTATCTTTCGTGAGTAATTAACTATTGTGACGTAGGGTTCCTGACTCCTGTACGGGCGGGTTTTTTAGCTTACTTGTCATCCGACTGAAGATTTTAGTTAAACCCGCCCCTCCTGACTCCTGACGTGGGACTCCTGACTCCTTTCACCAAGGCTGTTATTCCTTTTGCTAAGATGCAAGCAATCAACGTAAGAGGGAAGTCGTCATGGTACACTACAACCCGTTAGAGTACCTTCCCACCGAGGAGGATCTGCCCGACTCTGACGATACCCCTGTGGATAACGAACTTCAAATCCTCATTCCTGATCTGCTGCGCGCCATTTTATCTATGCTGTGGACAGACCGCATGGACTGGTTTTTTGGGGTGAATATGGGGGTTTACTATGACCCTGGGCTACCTGCAATTGTACCGGCTGGCTTTCTGAGTTTAGGTGTTCCACGACGCAAAAGTCAACGAGGACGACTCAGTTATGTAATTTGGCAAGAGCAAGTTGTACCAAAATTAGTCTTAGAATTTGTCTCCCAAACTCCAGGCGGGGAATATAACGAGAAGATGACCAAGTATGCCGCAATCGGAGTACTTTACTACGTTATATACAACCCTGACTACACTCGGCGCGATAAGCATGATTCTTTTGAAGTTTATCGCTTGACAAATGGAGTGTACGTGCGACAATTTGGCAACCCATTTTGGATGCCAAAGATTGAATTAGGTATTGGATATGAGCAAGGCACACACGATCGCTGGACACGCGAATGGTTATACTGGTATGACCAAAACGGCAACCGATTTCCCGCTCCACAAGATATTATTGAACAACAGCGACAGCAGATTGAACAAGAACGTCTTCGGGTTGAACAAGAGCAACTTCGAGCAGATAATGCTCAACAGCAACTTGTAGAGTTAATGGCTAAGTTACAAGAACGGGGAATTAATCTTGATGATCTTTAGGCAGTTAGATGGTGCGATCACTGCTAATCACTCACCAACCCTTTTCAGCTTGTCTGGATTAACAACCACATAAATTGACTGGACTATACCATTAAAACTATCAAATGTCAACACACTATGTGGATAACCATTGGTATAATTAATAATGCCGTGTTGATGATTAATTTGGGCTAATCGGGAAACAAAGACGGGTGTTTTCTTGTTACGACGGATAGCAAGTAAGAAACGAGCAACTTTCGCAGCTTTGTGAATTGGTTTGACAGCTGCTGTCACTTTACCGCCACCATCAGAATACAGCGTAATATCTTTTGCCAATAACATCAGTAATCCTTGTAAATCACCACTATTCCAGGCTGATAGAAATTGCTCTATTAGCTGCTCTTGTTGTCCCTGTGAAATGTCAAAATCAGGTTTTCGAGCAGCAAGATGCTGACGCGCTCGGCGGAATATTTGGCGACAGTTTGCAGGGGTTTTATCCACAATCTGCCCAATTTCTGAGTAGTTATAGTCGAACACTTCACGCAGCAAAAAAATAGCCCGTTCTGTGGGTGATAAAGTTTCAAGCAACACCAAGAAAGCAGTAGAAAGGGAGTCGGCTAATTCAACTATTTGGGCTGGATCAGACATTGCTGCGGTAGCTATTGGCTCCGGTAGCCATGTCCCGATATACTGTTCTCGTTGCACACGCGCTGAGCGTAGATGATCGATACAAAGGCGGGTGATAATTGTTGCCAGATAATCCTTTGGAGATCTTACAAGAGCTTCAGAAACCTGTTGCCAACGCAAAAACGTCTCTTGTACTATGTCTTCTGCATCTATCGCACTACCAAGCATTCGGTAGGCGATCGCAAACAAGAAAGGACGATGCTTGTTGAACTGCTCGAAGCTATTCACGGGAAAACTGCACTCCTACCTGACATTGCATCACTTAGATTGATTTACTCAATTTCTGGATAAGTACCAGGAACCATTTTTGTAGCGATCGCAATTCGATTCCAAGCATTAATTGTGACAATAGCTATAAGGATTTGGGCGATTTGATTTGCTGTAAAATAACGACTGACTTCTGCATAGAGATCGTCCGAGATAGAATTTCCGGCAACAAGAGTCACAGCGTCAGTCATGGCTAATGCCGCCCGTTCTTCAGGTGTAAAAAATGGAGCTTCATTCCAAGCATTCAGTGCATAAATAGGTTGCTCTGTTTCGCCATTCCTCCTTGCATCTTTGGTATGCATATCGATACAAAAAGCACAACGGTTAATCTGAGAGGCACGAATTTTGATCAGTTCCAAAAGTGTTTTACTCAGATCACTACGATGAAGATATTTTTCCAGCCCCAACATTGCTTTATAGGCTTCTGGTTCAATTTGTTCGAGTTTCATTCTTTCCTTCATCACCATTGATCCATCTATTTGGCTCCATAAAGCCTTTACAGATCAGACGAAGGAAGATCACCATTTGTGACAAAGTTAATAAAAATCCGTCCGAACCAACAAACGACTAATCTAGCCCCAGATGGAGCTTTATAGCTGCGTCTACTAATTGCATCATCCCCTGATCTAGCCTTCCTAGTATTTGCTGTGTTATCCGCTGTTTGGAAATTGTCCGAATTTGTTGAGCTTGTACTCTAGAATGCTTCGGTAAACCACTACTTTCAAAGATTGAGCAAAACCTCGAAGGGATAGACACGGCTGACATTAGATGTAATTGGTAGAATTGTCACCGTACTAGCAGCATGGTTATTTGCATCATTACTGACGATTAAGACTGGGCGACGCTTGCTAACCTCAGATCCAACTGTTGGACCCTTGAATGGCATAGTAAATCTCACCACGTTTCATCGCTCAGTCGATCGGCGATGGTAACATCCCAATCTGGATCAACTTCCCCAAATGCTTGCTGATAAGCTGCTTCGAGTTCCTTTTGGCGCAACAATTCCAATGCTTGTTGAATCACCACAAGAGCGAGATTTATACTGATGGGCAACTTTATAGCTTTCAATAAACTGCACCAAAGACATTGGTAAAGAAACGGATAGCTTTTGGGCTTGGATAGTCCTACTATTTGGTAATAAAACCTGTTCCTACTAAGATAACAGCGATCGCGCTTGGCATCTATTATTTATACCTCATCCCCATTGTGCTTATCTTGACTGGCTTTTACTTGCTCAGATTCACTAGCATCAGAAACTAAAACTATCTCACTGTGCCTTTTACCATTCCTATCCCAATGATCTAAAACATCTTCAAGTATGACTTCTCGAAACCAAATCTTACCCACAACGGTTAAGGGTAGTGCCAGAAACAACCCCAAAAACCCGAAGAAAGTAACAAAAAACAACTGAGAAATTAACGTCACGGCTGGTAACAACGATACTTGATGCGCCATAACGACAGGCGTGATAAAATTACTTTCAGTTTGCTGAATAAAAAAGTAGAGTAGCAGAACAAACAGGGATTTTACTGGAGAATCTAACAGCCCGATCGCCATTGCAGGTATAACACTAATCGTTGGACCTAGATTTGGGATTAAATTCATAAATCCAGCCAACACCCCCAACGCTAGCGCTGCGGGAACACGCAAAATTGATAAACCGATCACGCTCATTAATCCCACTACACAAACAGCGATCGCCGCACCCCCCATCCATCCTCCCAGTGCATCCTCGCATTCATGCAAAATCCCATCCACACGCCGCCGATAAAACGACGGGAACAGCCGTATAAATACCTTGCGATATGATTCGGGATTAGCTAATAACATTCCTGTTAAAACCAGCACCAGCAAAATTTTGAGGATAACCTCTAAAGATCCAGACACAAAAGCAAAAGAGCTTCCCACTAGCCGATTTACTAAAGGTTGTGCTTGTTGGCTGAGGCTGTTTAAATCTGGTACATACGGAACT
Source organism: uncultured Chroococcidiopsis sp. (assembly GCA_964248365.1). GTDB lineage: Bacteria > Cyanobacteriota > Cyanobacteriia > Cyanobacteriales > Chroococcidiopsidaceae > Chroococcidiopsis. Next base: position 28,627 of record CAXTYC010000030.1, read on the forward strand.
AGCTGGCTAGGAATGCGAGTTTCTAGCTGATCGAGCCAACTATTTAGGCGCTCTACACCTTGGGGAACTCGCAGAGTAAGTTCTTGAAACTGCGCGACAAAAGGCGGCACAATTAACCAGAAAAACCCGATAACTACAGCAAGAAAGATGCTAATCGCTAGCACTACGGCGAAACCACGCTTCATCCCTGAACGCTGGAAGCGTCGAGCTAACTTATTTAATGCTGTGGCTAATACAACTGCGGCAAATACCAGCAACAGTATTTGTCTGATCTGCCACAAAATATATAAAGAAATAACTATGGCTAATAAGCCGAGCCATTGACCTAAATTCACTCTGCCCACTCCCAGCTACTTAATTGGTAATTGGTAATTGGTAATTGTACCCGTCCTCTTGTTTCCTGCCTACTGTTGGTGCTGTTTTGATGCTAATGCGTATCTGGACACAAGGGCGATCGCCATGAACCCTGCTGGTACAATTACAATCAGCAGCGCATTACTTGATTTAGCAGAAATAGATATATTTTGTCCACCGTATTTAATTAAATACGACAGTACAGTAGAGATAATTAGTAATTCTAAAATAAATCCAACCTGTTTCAATCCTTGAAAAGAATTCATTTACTATTTCCTAATAATTGGTAATTGGTAATTGTCTCCTTGTCCCCTTCTCCTCCCCTAGCCCCTAGCCTCCAGCCTCTAGCCCCTTCATGTTCGGCAGTCACGGCAGGTAATGGTCGTAGTCCCCGAACTCCTTTGAGCGGATGAATTATCTAAGATAGCCGTAAAATAGTGCATCTAAATTAAAAGAAATGCCTGTTGAAACCAATAATAATCGCCAAATCAAACAGCCAAAATTCAGGCAGTTTGGGGGCAGCTTCTTGATTTTGTTGACTATACTTTTACTGCTCAACCTTATTGTTCCTAATTTTGGTAATCAAGCACCACAAGTTGCTTATAGTGACTTTATTGCTCAAGTCGAAGCAGGTAAAGTTGACCGTGCAATTGTTGCTAGCGATCGCATTGAGTATACCCTCAAAAGCCCAACTTCAACTGGTAATGAATCCCAAGTTCCTACTGGAACAAATCAAGTATTTACTACCACGCCAATCGCAATTGACTTAGATCTGCCCAAAATCCTGCGCGATCATAATGTCAAATTTACCGCACCCGCACCTGACAACAACGGTTGGATCGGCACTCTACTTAGTTGGGTTGTTCCTCCACTAATATTCTTTGGTATTTGGGGCTTTTTACTCAATCGTGGGGGTGGGGGTCCCGCTGCGCTGACAGTAGGCAAAAGTAAAGCTCGCATATACTCTGAAGGTAGCACAGGCGTTAAATTTACAGATGTGGCTGGGGTGGATGAAGCTAAAGCCGAACTACAAGAAATAGTAGATTTCTTGAAAAATGCTGATAAATACACTCGCCTGGGAGCAAAAATTCCCAAAGGTGTGCTATTGGTAGGACCACCAGGAACAGGTAAAACCCTGCTAGCAAAAGCGATCGCAGGTGAAGCTGGTGTCCCTTTCTTTAGTATCTCAGGCTCCGAATTCATTGAACTATTTGTCGGTGTCGGTGCAGCCAGGGTACGAGATCTATTTGTCCAAGCTAAACAACAAGCTCCTTGTATCGTCTTTATTGATGAATTGGATGCTTTGGGTAAATCTCGCGGTGGTGCTAATGGCTTCGTCGGTGGTAATGATGAGCGCGAACAAACCCTCAACCAGCTGCTTACCGAAATGGATGGCTTTGATGCCAACACTGGTGTAATCATCATCGCTGCTACCAACCGTCCAGAAGTCCTCGATCCCGCCTTGCGTCGCCCTGGACGATTTGACCGTCAAGTAGTGGTAGACCGTCCTGATAAAATTGGTCGGTCAGCAATTCTGAAAGTCCATGCCAGAAATGTGAAACTGGCTGAAGATGTCGATTTAGAAATTATTGCAGCTCGTACCCCAGGTTTTGCTGGTGCTGACTTAGCTAATTTGGTCAATGAGGCTGCATTACTCGCCGCACGTCAGAACCGTCCAGCCGTAACTTTAGCAGACTTTAACGAAGCAATTGAGCGCGTTATCGGTGGTTTGGAAAAACGCTCTCGCGTGTTGAATGAAACCGAGAAGAAGACTGTTGCCTATCACGAAGTTGGTCACGCTATTATTGCGACATTAATGCCAGGAGCTGGTAAAGTCGAAAAAATCTCCATCGTTCCTCGTGGTGTAGGAGCTTTGGGTTACACACTCCAGCTACCGGAAGAAGACCGCTTTTTAATGGTGGAAGACGAAATTAGAGGTAGAATTGCTACACTCTTAGGCGGGCGATCAGCTGAAGAATTAATCTTTGGTAAAGTCTCTACTGGTGCTAGCGACGATATCCAAAAAGCAACCGATCTAGCAGAGCGTTCTGTTACTCTTTACGGTATGAGCGACCAGTTAGGTCCTGTTGCGTTTGAGAAGATGCAACAAGAGTTTCTCGGCGGCTACAGTAATCCACGTCGTCCGGTTAGTCCCAAAGTAGCTGAACAAATCGACCGCGAAGTTAAGGAAATTGTCGATGGAGCGCATCACATTGCTCTAAGCGTCCTCAATCAAAATCGAGACTTGCTAGAGGAGACAGCCCAGACTCTCCTACAAAAGGAAATTCTTGAAGGTACACAACTGCGGGAAAGACTCAATTCGGCACAAGCGACCGCAGAATTAGATGAATGGCTGCGTACAGGCAACCTACCACAAGATAAGCCTTTGATGCAATCTGTTCTGGTTTAATTAACTGTTTGCTTTCAATGCGATCGCTCTTAATTTAGAGGGCGATCGCTTTTTTGTGTAGGGTGGGCATTGCCCACCTTTTTTGTATCTTATAAGCTGTTACACAAATAAGTAGGCAATAGCCACCTTGTTTGTATATTATTTTAGTTCCCACGCTCAGCCTGGTAACGAAGTTTAAACTGATTCACAACACAATCAAGTCCTACCGAACGGGCGGCTTTGAACAAAATCCGATCGCCTGCTTTCACAACTTCCTGCAATCGCAAGACCAATTCCCCATGAGTGGTAAAACACTCAGACGGAATTCCTGCTGCACTTTTAGCGATCGCCAGAGCATCTTCACCATCAGCTAAAATCAGCAATCGATCCAAATTCAACAGCTGCGCCATTGCTCCCACTTGCTGATGTAATTCTAGCGATCGCTCTCCCAATTCTTTCATCGCGCCCAGAACGGCAATATGTCTTTTTCCTGGTGTTTGATTCAATAACTGCAATGCAGCGATCATAGCTTCAGGTGCTGCATTATAGGTTTCATCTAACAATATCACATCATTTGCTAACTCGTAACGCTGGGATCGCCCAGATGGTAAATTCACCTCTAAACCAGCAGCTAAAGCTGACCAATCAATCTGCAACACTTTTGCTACCGCAAGAGCTGCCAAAAAGTTAGAAGCATTATGCCGCCCTGGTAACGGTAAAGGTAACTCTACTCCTTCCACCCGTATGGTTTGGGAATCGATCAGTTCACCTTGTAAATCTCCCCCTGACAAACCATAAGTTAAAGTTTCCCCCTGCCATACCGTCTTCGCCTTAGCGATTAAGCGCGAATTGTCGTGGTTGAGGATGGCAATACTATTTGAAGGCATTTCGGCTAGTAGCTCACATTTAGCCGCCGCGATCGCGTCTTCCGATCCTAGTCGCTCAATATGTGCCGTCCCCACATTAGTAATCACACCTACAGTGGGACGAACTAGATGGGTTAAAAGGGCAATTTCGCCCCGCGCCCGCATCGCCATTTCAACTACGGCAAATGCATGATCCGATCCCAGTTCTAGCAAAGTTTTTGGAACACCGATTTCATTATTGTAATTTGCATGAGTTTTAAGGACATTGCCTTGTGTTGCTAAAACTGCGGCAATTATCTCCTTGGTTGTGGTTTTACCCACAGAACCAGTAATGCCAACTACGGGAATATTGAACTGTTGCCGCCACCAACGGGCAATTGTTTGGTAAGCGGATAAAGTGTCTGCTACTTGTAGTAGCGGTAAATAATTTTGGCTGCTAGCAATTTCAAAATTAAAATTGACAACAGCCGCGATCGCTCCTTTTTCGATTGCCATTGTAACAAACCCATGACCGTCGAACTTTTCACCTGGTAAAGCCACAAAAACTTCACCTGGCTTCAAGCTACGAGTGTCCGTTGTGACACCAGTGATTGTAGATGCTAAGGCTTCATCAGATAAATTAAGTGGTGAAGCCGCCAGAACTTGAATTAACTGTGTCAGAGTAGCAAGACAAGGCATAAGGAAAAATTCGTAATTCGGGATTTGTAATTCGTAATTGAGAAGATTACGAATTACGGCTTCCTAGATTTTAGATGTATTAGCGACACAGTACAGCTGTTTGAGCATTGTTATTCAGTAACAGTTTGCCATTAGCATCAATGCTAAAGTCTCGTCCTGGTATGAATTTCTTACAAATTAATCGCTGGTAGAGAGCGAATGTTGTAATTTTTTTCATTTCTTGCATGATATCGGCAGGAATCAAATATTCAAAAGTCCACAAAACTGAGTCGATATCAAACCAGATTACACGCTCGATACTTATAAGCATTAAACCTGCTAATTCTTCGAGTGTAAGGTTATTTCTCATATAGCTAATGATGTCTTTCCCGATTCCACTGTTACGGGTCATCATTGACCTAGCTATTCTTTCTATTTCAATTTCTAGCTGTAAAGGGTTCTGATTAGTCATTTGGGTTCCTTAGTGAGATTGGTGACAGCTGCGGCGAGTTTAGGCACTCCTGGTTCGCAGCTATACCAAGAACGTAGTTTTGCTAAGTATACCCAAAGATAGTTTAAATATATCTTAAGGATGAGATTAAATTTTCTTTTTTGTGGTATGCCTGTGAGGATTGCTGAGTAAGCTGATATGACAAGAGCTAGGAATTTGTAAATTAGAGCTTCTGCTTCACAAATGCTCGAAAAATTCCTAACTTGCTAAAAAATAAGTGAAATTGCCAAAATTGCCCGACAGTAACTTTAACTACTATCAGCTAACCAGTAGACCCAGATTGGGTATAAAGAAAAACTTCAAACTCGTTTGGGGTGTAAACCTATCATTCGCCAGGGCTTCTCAAGGATAGACTTATACCATGCCCAGATTTTAGATTTTGAAGCTTACAAGAACGCAAGTTGTAGCAATTCGACTTGTAGCAGCCACAAAATCAATCGGTATTACAACAGACGAGTTCACAAGTAGGCGTGTACTTATACAAACCACTTGGATTTAGGTAAGTGGTTATTATCTCTTTCAACCAATTCGATTACTGCTAACCCGATAGCAGAAGCCGATACTAGCAGTACGATGGAAACTAAATAAGCGTTGAGAAGCATTTGCAGGGCAGTATCAAAAAAAATGTAGGTAGTCATTATTGCTTATTGTGCTTAAATCAAAATTGTTTTTGTAGTCTCTTTTATTACTCCACGTCCTAAGACAGGAATTCCACCGAAATATTACTGGATTTAACTTTTTCTCAAGATGTTCTTCCTGTAATTACACGGGACTGAAATAGTGGAACTAGTGACTAGAAGAGGGCTGGGGAAGCTGGGGGAGAAATTATGAATTGCCTTTACCCTTTACCCTTTCCCTTTTCCCTTTTTCTTACTCTAGCCACTGGTTCCACTAAATAAGGCATTGCTCAATTGTTGCTACAACGGATTGGGATAGTGCTGATAAATCGTAGCCCCCTTCTAAACCAAAAACAACTTTGTGAGTTAGCTTAAGACAATATTGGGTAAATAATCCGTAATCTTGGGGTTGCAGCAACATTTCCGCTAGAGGATCGGCTGCATTAGCATCGTAGCCAGCACTAACTATCAACAAATCCGGTTGAAAATGGGTTAAAAACGGCATTACCTGAGTTTCAAACACGGGTTGATATTGATCTTTCGCACTACCTGGAGGTAGGGGCGTATTCAAGACGTTATTGTAAGCACCTGTTTCTGATGCTTTCCCAGTGCCTGGGTAGCAAGGATACTGATGTAGCGAACAGTAGGCTATACGAGGATCGTTCTCTACTATCGCCTGTGTACCATTGCCATGATGCACGTCCCAATCGAGAATGGCAACGCGGTTAATTCCTGGTTTTTCTAGGGCGTAGTAGGCTGCGATCGCGGCGTTGGAAAATAAGCAAAAGCCCATACCGCAATTCCTTTCGGCATGGTGTCCTGGCGGTCGCGCTAGCACAAAAGCTGTTTTATTGCAAGCAACTACCAAATCTATTCCATCCAACCAAGCACTAACTGCTAGTAGGGCAACATCGTAACTACGAGGTGAAACTGGTGTATCTGGATCTAAATAACCGCCGCCTTGCTGGGCAAGTTCTCGAACAGTTTGAATGTGTTGTGATGAATGAACTGCTTTGACGGCGGCGATGACTCTGGTTGGATCGACTGGAGTGGGCGATCGCCATTCGAGTTGGTGGGCAAAAGAGGCGGCTTTGAGGGCGGTGGCGATCGCGCTTAGACGTTCTGGCTTTTCTGGATGGTACTTACCAGTTTTGTGAAGAAGAAACTCGTCCGAATAGATGACTGGTAACATATTTCAGAATTTGGCGGGATACGCCTGAAATTGTATCCCTACTAGTCTCGCGTAAAACCAATCATTTCATCGCTTGGTTCATCGAGCATTTCTGGTGTTATCGCCCCGTTCCCCCTGATTTCTTCTGGGCTGAGTTGCTTCATCTGATCGTGTATTGATGGAGGATGTTTGATTTTGTCAAGTACCTCTGGAGAGATTTCACTTTGATCGACTTGTGGATTTTCCTTTTCAGCTTGACTGGGAACTGTTTCACTATTACTCACGACTATTACCCCAAACTCATAGGCAACAGTTTAAACGTGGCTGTTACTGCGCACACACTATCTTGAGGCTTATTCGATTTTGGATTTTGGATTTTAGATTTTGGATTGGTAGTTGGTAACTGGTAACTGGTAACTGGTAACTGCTATGTGGTAGATGACAAAGTTCATAAAAGGCGTAAAAATTCTGTATCTTAAATTTCAATTAGGTAACTATCAGTGCCTTTAGATAAGCGCCCCACCACTCGATCTCAAAGTTGGACATTCACTCAGCTTGTTGGACTTGTAAAGCGTAATCCTTTAATGATCTCAGGCTGGGTTTTACGTTGGGCTATGCTGGGGTCTGTTTGTGGCATATTCGCTGCGTTGTATTGGAATGTGCTTGAGCTGATAACTCACGTCTTAAGACAATTTGAGGGACGCAGTTTACTAATATTGATGCCGTTAGCTGGTTTAGTAGTTGGTCTTGTAATTCAATGGTTGGGGAATCCTGGTGAAATTGCCGTAATTGTTGATAATATCCATTTTCGTGGCGGTCGCCTTGATGCGCGTAAAAATCCGGCAATGATTCTTGCTTCTTTGGTAAGCATATCGGTAGGGGGTAGTGCTGGTCCAGAAGCACCGCTAGTACAGGTAACAGGCTCTTTTGGTACTTGGTTTGCCGATCGCCTGAAACTACAAGGTGAGGATCTTAGATCTATTAGTCTGGCGGGTATGGCAGCTGGCTTCACTGCTTTGTTTGGCGCACCTCTAGGCGGAGCAATGTTTGCTCTAGAGATTTTGCACCATCAGCATATTGTCGAGTACTACGAGGCGCTAATGCCAGCTATTGTTTCGAGTTGCGCTAGTTATCTGGTGTTTACTGCGATTACACATTTGGGGATTGCACCAACTTGGCATTTCCCTCAGTACAACTTAGATAAGATCGATGACTTTGCGTTGGCAATACTGTTTGGGATTATAGGAGCTGTGGCAGGATGGATCTTCATGGGGATTTTTCGCGGCTGCGATCACTTATTTGCCTCAATCCCAGGACCAATTTATTTACGCACTACCCTAGCTGGTTTGCTCCTGGGCATCTTAGCAGCTGTGTTGCCCCTAAGTCGTTATTTTGGACACGAAGAGTTAGATTTGCTCCTTAATGCTAGAGTTTCTGTCATTTTCCTTTTTACTCTAGCGTTTGCCAAAATGCTTGCAATCAGCCTGACGGTTACTGGTGGTTGGCGAGGTGGGTTTATCATTCCACTGTTTTTTACTGGTGCTTGTCTTGGTAAAGCGATCGCCACCTTAGTTCCCACAGTAAATCCTGCCCTTGCCATGATCTGTACAATGGCATCTCTAAATGCAGCGGTGACGCGGACACCTGTAAGCACTACCTTGCTACTATCTAAACTGACTAATTTTGGTCCCTTGACACCAATTTTGTTTGCCAGCTTAACAGGATTTTTTCTTGCTCCCAAAGCACCTCTAATTGCCTCTCAACTCAAATTTCAGCAAAAAGAAGGGATTGCACAATAGCTGGCGAGCTTTTAGCAACACAATTGAGTAGACAGGAGACACAAGACAGAAGGGGGAGCAATAGGATCGCGCTTGTGAACGCGCGTAGGCACAGATGAAGAATTAAATATTCTGTCTCCTAACTAAAGTATCCATTCTCCATGCTCCATGCTCCATGCTCCATGCTCCATTCTCCTGTCTTCTTTTTCGGTAACTGATATGCAGGAACTCTTAAATAAATGTCAGACCGTGTGTTGGTGGATCTGTTACGTGGCATGAATTGTCTATTTTGACGATCTGACATTTATTTATGTCGTTGTACTTAACTGATTGGGCATCCAAATATAGATGAAATATGATAGAATTTTGATATAATTAATAGCTTTTTGGGACATAAACCAAAAGTTTTCCAAGTTTTTGGGCGATATCTGCCGAAAATTTACATTTTTGGAGTTTTTTCACGAGTATGACCATAATCCCTACTGATCTGCGGAACGAAATGTCCCGGTCTTACCTGGAATACGCCATGAGCGTGATTGTGGGGAGGGCGCTGCCAGATGCCAGGGATGGTCTGAAACCTGTGCATCGGCGGATTCTCTACGCTATGCACGAGTTGGGATTAGCGGCAGACCGCCCGTTTCGTAAGTGCGCCCGTGTAGTCGGGGAAGTGTTGGGTAAATATCACCCACATGGGGACACAGCAGTGTATGATGCCCTGGTGCGGATGGCGCAGGATTTTTCCATGCGATCGCCCCTAATTGCAGGGCATGGCAACTTCGGCTCGGTAGACAACGATCCTCCGGCAGCAATGCGTTACACAGAATGCCGTTTGGAAGCATTAACAGAAAACGCCCTGCTGCGCGATATTGAATCAGAAACCGTAGACTTTACTGATAACTTCGACGGATCGCAACAAGAACCAACTGTCTTACCAGCTAGAATTCCCCAACTGTTACTCAATGGCTCTTCGGGTATTGCGGTGGGTATGGCAACGAACATTCCCCCCCACAATCTGGGAGAGTTAATTGATGGCTTGGTAGCACTAATTCACAATCCAGAAATTACCGACATCGAACTGATGCGGTATATCCCAGGTCCCGACTTTCCTACAGGGGCGCAAATTTTGGGAACAAGTGCGATTCGAGAAGCTTATACCACTGGTCGCGGTTCCATCACCATGCGCGGTATAGCCCAGATTGAAACGATTGAACAGCGGGGTCGCCCAGAACGGGAAGCGATTATCATCACTGAGTTGCCTTACCAAACAAATAAGGCGGCGCTGATTGAGAAAATCGCTGAGATGGTTAATGAAAAGCGGCTAGAGGGAATTGCTGATATTCGGGATGAAAGCGATCGCGATGGAATGCGAATTGTAATTGAACTCAAACGCGATGCCTATCCCCGCGTCGTCCTCAACAACCTCTTCAAGCAAACACCCTTGCAAGCCAATTTTGGGGCGAATATGCTGGCGTTGGTAAATGAAGCACCCCAGCTATTAACCCTAAAGCAGTTTCTGAACGTGTTTCTTGATTTCCGAGTAGAAGCGATTACTCGGCGGACACAGTATGAACTGCGTAAAGCAGAAGAACGGGATCATATACTGCAAGGATTATTAATTGCACTGTTAAACTTAGACCCAATCATAGTTTTGATCCGCAATGCACCTGATACACCTACAGCACGTCAGGGATTGATGGAAACCTATGGATTATCAGAAGTACAGGCAGATGCAATTTTGCAAATGCAACTGCGACGACTAACTGCTTTAGAAGCAGAAAAGATTCGTCACGAACACGATGAATTACAAATACAGATCGCAGATTTACAAGATATCTTGGCAAGACGCGATCGCATTCTCGAAATTATTGAAACTGAAGTAACCCAACTCAAAGATACCTACGCCACACCTCGACGGACAGTAATTGAGCCAGCAGAAGGCGAATTTGATGACGTTGACTTGATCGCCAATGAAAAAGTAGTGATTTTGTTGACCGAACAGGGATATATCAAACGAATGCCCCTCAATACCTTTGAAGCGCAAAGCCGCGCCACCAGAGGCAAGTCAGGAACGAGGATGAAAGAAGATGACGGAATTGAGCATTTCTTGACTTGTTGCGATCATGACAGTGTACTATTTTTTAGCGATCGCGGCGTAGTATATTCCCTCAAAACATATCAAATTCCAGCCGGATCGCGCACAAGTAGGGGTGTACCAATTGTGCAAATGCTGCCCATCCCCAAAGAAGAAAAAATTACTTCTATCGTTCCCGTGAGCGAATTTACCAGCGATGAATATCTGGTAATGCTAACCAAAGGCGGTTACATCAAGAAAACCGAATTAGCAGCTTTCAGTAATATTCGAGCAAATGGGTTAATTGCCATTTCCCTAGAAGAAGGCGATCAACTGCGATGGGTGCGACGGGCGCGAGTTGAAGATAGCATTATCATTGGCTCTCGTTCTGGCATGGCAATTCACTTTAGAACCAACCATGAACAATTACGTCCCTTGGGTAGAGCCACCAGAGGCGTAAAAGCAATGAAATTGCGCGATGGAGATGAACTCGTTGGCATGGATATTCTAGCTGGTTCAGTTCTGGCTAGTCTACCCACAGAGGAAGCAGATCCGACAGAAGCTGACATCGAAGAAAATGAAATTGCAGATAGCGAAGAAGAAACAGTAGACTTAGCAAATGGTAGTCTTGGTCCTTGGGTGTTAATTGTCACTATGGGCGGCTACGGTAAGCGAGTTCCGGTTTCTCAGTTCAAGCTGTATAATCGAGCAACCAAGGGTAAGATTGCGACGAAATTCAAAAATCGCAAATCTAAAGACCAACTAGCAGCCCTGATGATTGTCAACGAAGATGACGAATTAATGATAGTCACCAGTCGCGGTATTATTATTCGTCAAGCCGCGAATGCAATTTCACCCCAATCGAGAACAGCTACAGGAGTAAGAGTACAACGTCTAGATGAAGATGATGCGATCGCCGCTGTAGCATTAGTTCCCCCCGATGTCAATGATGAGGAAGAATCTGAGAATTAGGGGCTAGAGGCTAGGGGCTAGAGGCTAGAGGCTAGAGGAAGCAGGGGAAAAGAATGTCAAGCGATAAGTCAAAGGACTCCAATTTAAGAATCAAAACTCATAAGCTTAACATAGAAAAATTCCCAAGTCCCAAGTCTCTAGCCTCTAGTCCCTTTATTGCCTTAGCCAGCGGCATATTAATGGGGCTTACCGTCGCCCCAGTGGGAGCATGGTTTCTCGCTTGGATTGCCCTAGCTCCCCTTTGGGTGTTAGAAGTCAAATCCCCAAAACACCCGAACAAGTCTTTTCCCTACTCCCTACTCCCTACTTTCTACTCCCTTCTATGGGGTATTGGTTATCACGGAGTTGCCCTATTTTGGATCACAGGGATTCACCCGATGACGTGGATGGGTGTACCTTGGATTAATAGCCTTGCGATCGCCCTTTTTTGTTGGATCTTCATCACTCTTTGGGGAGCCGCCCTAGTTGTAACTTGGGCAATTGGCATGAGAGTGATTTTAAATTGGGGTGGGCTAAATCTCAAGCAAGAGACTTTAAAACCAACAAGTAACCTAACAATCCAAAATCCGATCCCCCCAACCCCCCTAAAAAAGGGGGGAGCTAAAATCCAAAATCCGCTTACCCGCATCCTGATTGGCACAGCCCTATGGTGTGGCTTAGAAAGCTTGTGGAGTGCGGGATCGCTGTACTGGTCATCCCTTGCTTATACCCAAAGTCCCCACAACCTAGCGATATTGCATCTAGGTCAGATCTCTGGTGATAGCACAATAACAGCAGCGATCGTACTAGTCAACGCCTTGCTTGCAGAAGCCTGGATTAACCGCCAACCACCAAAACCCTCTCCCCTCTCTTTCTCTGCGTCCTCTGCGCCTCTGCGGTTCGTTCCCCATAAAAGCTATTTAACCCTAGCAGCTGGACTATTAATTGGCTTACATCTGCTTGGATATGCTCTATACACCCGCCCCCTAACTCAACCACCAGAGACAGCCTTAAAAGTTGGAATTATTCAAGGCAACGTACCCAACCAAATCAAACTTTACCCCGAAGGTATCCGCCGCGCTATTGAAGGTTACACCCAGGGCTATAAAACTTTAGCAGATCACCCAGTTGATGCAGTTTTAACTCCCGAAGGCGCTTTGCCTTTCATGTGGAATCAGGTGATGCGTAGCTCTTTCTACTCGGCTGTGAAAGAAAAGGGCGTTGTTGCTTGGGTGGGAGCTTTTGGACAACAAGGGCGCAGCTATACAAATAGCCTATTTACGCTCACAGGTACGGGTGAAGTTTACAGCCGCTATAACAAAGTGAAGCTAGTACCGATTGGCGAATACATTCCCTTTGAGCAATATTTAGGTGGCTTGATTGAACGGCTATCACCCTTAGACGAACATCAAGTTGCAGGCAATGCAAATCAGGTATTTGAAACGCCTTTTGGTCGTGCCATTGTTGTAATCTGCTACGGTTCTGCTTTTCCTGAACAGTTTCGATATCAGGCAGAAAAAGGAGGGCAATTTATCCTTAGCCCTTCTAATGATGCCCATTACAGTGCCGCCATGCCAGCGCAACACCATGCCTTAGATGTGATGCGGGCAATTGAAACAGATAGGTGGGGAGTTCGTGCTACTAATACCGGATATTCAGCCGTTGTTGACCCTCACGGCAGAACTGTATGGATATCTGGACATAATACTTATGAATTACACGCTCATACAATTTATCGACGACAAACACAAACTTTATACGTACGGTGGGGAGATTGGTTAACTGGGCTGTTGTTGGTATTGGGAATATTAGGATTATTAGCAAGCAAAGTAAAGTTTTAGGCAGACAGGCTTTGCCTGTCTGCCTCAGCTATGCATAATGGGTTTATACAAAGAATATTTCCAGCCAGTATTGATGAATTCACCGCCGGAGACGAACCCCTGTTTTGAGGAACTGCTGCAATATCTTAAGCGAACTCACAATTTTGATTACACTGGCTACAAGCGTCCTAGCTTGATGCGTGGGGTGCACTACAGAATGAACATGATCCCAATTGAAAGCTACAGCAATTATACAAATTATCTAGAGGAACATCCAGAAGAATTTCTTCACCTATTCAACACAATCGAGATCAACCTCACCACGTTCTTCAGGAATGCATCAGCTTGGGATTATATCGCTGCAAATGTCATTCCCCGCATCATTGCAAGTAAATCATCAGACGAACCGATTCGTGCTTGGAGTGCTGGCTGTGCAACCGGAGAGGAAGTTTACTCTATGGCTATTTTACTAGCCGAAGCCCTTGGAGTGGAACAATTTTGTTCGCGGGTTCACATCTTCGCTACAGATATAGACTATGACGCAATTAATCAAGCCCGTCAAGGCAGTTACCGCACTAATCAAGTTACGGGCATACCAGATCATCTTCTAAAAAAGTACTTTGTGCAAACTGACGATTACTACGTCTTTCGCAAAGACTTACGCCGCTGCATCTCATTTAGCCGCCACAATCTGATTGAGGATGCACCTATGTCTAAAATTGATCTGCTGGCGTGTCGTAACACCTTGATATATTTCAACACCGAAGCCCAAACTAGAGTTTTGGTACGCTTTCACTTCGGTCTTAGGGATAATGGCTTTCTCTTCCTGGGCAATACAGAAATAATACCCTCTGAGATTACCTCTTTGTTCAGTGGTGTAAACTTTGCAAATCGCATCTTTACTAAAATAGCAAACGTAAATTTGCATCCTAGCCTATTAGTCAAAGTGCTAAAGCGAGGTAGCCATAGGACTAGTAATTATTAGCTAGCTTGAGCATCAATAATTTTTTTGACTTCGCCACCTTTAATCCACCAATGTGGACACGTTATTTACTTACATTTTGCACGAGGATCAATCTGAGGCTGAGCCTCAATATTCTAGTAGGGTGGGCAATTTTTTTGAAAGTCAAGCAAGTGATCAGCCACAATTTCGGGTTTTTCTAATTGTGGGACATGACCACAATTATTTAGCCAAATTAGTCGAGAATGAGCGATCGCTCTTTGAAATTTCACTGCATCACCTTTGTCAAAAGTATCGTCAGCTTCTCCCCATAATATCAGCGTAGGTTTATTAATCTGACCCATTTTATTTGCTAAATCGCTATAACCACCACTTTTAGTAAAGCTAATCATTGCTTCATTCCAACCAGACATTTCTAAATGCAATGTTGCACATCTTATCGCTTCAATTGTACCTGACTCTAAATACCCAATACTACCAAAAAATAAAGCCTGAAGTTTGCGCGATCGCCAATATTCTACTGCTAAATAGTCAAGCGGAGGAAACAAGAACTTCCCCAGAGGAAAATCACCACTAAAACCCACACTATTAATCAGTACCAGTTGTTTAACAGCTTCAGGGTAAGTCAAAGTAAAATCAATCGCTGTTGCGCCTCCCATCGAAGCACCAACTAGCACGACTGGCTGATTAATTAGAGTTTTCCAAAAGTAATAAAGATGAGTTTTAATTGTATGTGGATTATATGAGATTTCAGATATTCTTTCTGTAAAGCCGAATCCTAACAAATCAACTGCCCATGTTTGATAATGTTCAGCTAGCAGCGGTAAAAGACTGCGAAATTCTAGTACAGAACTATCAAAGCCATGTAGTAGTAAAATAGGCGGATCACCCTTGCCTTGATGAACGTAACTTGTGCTAATTGGTTGCTGGCTTAACTGGGTAGTAATAGGGTAACGCTCAATACTTTGGGCAAGAGCAATAGATGCAGGCTCCTTGAGTAGCTTAGCTGAAAATGGTAAAAAAGGAGGAAACATTTTTAAGGGGCTAGGAAAGAATAATATTTATCTTTATGAATTGACAATTTTAATTTTACTTGCTGCTTTAGTAGCTTTTTCTCTTGCTTCTTGAATATTAATACCTTTAGCCAAAGCTACTCCCATTCTTCGGAAAGGACGAGAATCAGGTTTACCAAATAACCTTACTTCTACATCTGGTTCTGATAAAGCCTCATCTACTCCTTCAAAGTATATAGTATCTGCGTATTCATTGGCTAAAATCACTGCGCTAGCTGACGCTTTTAGCTGTTCTATTTTGGGTATTGGTAAGCCTAAAATTGCCCTGAGATGTAATTCAAATTCATTCAAATTTTGCGAAATTAATGTTACCATTCCTGTATCATGAGGACGCGGTGAAAGCTCGGAAAAAATTACTTCTTCTTTAGTTATAAAAAACTCAACCCCAAAGATTCCGGCTCCACCTAAAGCATCAGTAACTTTTTGCGCGATCGCTCTAGCTGCTAAAATTAATTCATCCCTAATTAAAGCTGGTTGCCAAGATTCTTGATAGTCGCCTCTTTCTTGACGATGCCCAATTGGTGGACAGAAAAGGGTTGGTGCATTCCATTGCTTAATTGTTAGTAAAGTAATTTCTGTTTCAAATTTAATAAACTCTTCAACAATAATCTTTTGAGTATCACCTCTAGATCCTTCAATTGCGTAATTCCATGCTTTTTTAACTTCCTCCCTGTGATGCACAACCGATTGACCTTTACCAGAGGATGACATGACTGGTTTCACCACATTTGGAAATCCAATTTCTTCCGAAATTGCTATCAACTCTTCTAAGTTTGTCCCATAAGCATATTTAGCAGTTCTAATTCCTAACTCTTGGTGTGCCAGTTCTCTAATTCTGTCCCGATTCATCGTATAATCGGTAGCCTTTGCAGTAGGAATAACTGTAATTCCTCTCTGCTCAAATTCCATTAATTTTTCTGTTCTAATTGCTTCAATCTCTGGTATAATAATCTCTGGTTTATACTTTTGAACGATAGTTTCTAAATCATCACCACTAAGCATAGAAATCACTTCAAAGCAATCAGCAACTTGCATAGCTGGAGCATTGGCATAGCGGTCAACAGCAATTACATAATTACCAAGACGTTTAGCAGCAATTACAAATTCTTTGCCAAGCTCTCCTGAACCTAGCAACATCAATTTTTTGGGTAGCTTAATAGAATTTTCCATAGTCAATTAACTAAATCTTGAGCAAATTAATTGTAGAACGTTGTCCACCCATTGCCCACCTTACCCTCCTTACCAGCCTGAGCCTGGGAACCAGAAGAGATCCCCCCTTTAATTCCCCCCTTCATAAGGGGGGGAATTGATTCAACCAAATATGCTCAAATTCAGATTTTGGGCAAGTTGCTGCACCAAAAATAAACCAGCCTGGGAGTTTCCAGCCTCGTCTAAAGCTGGACTGTAACAAGCGATCACGCCCCCACTCGGCACTAGAGATAAAATTACCCCACTTACTCCTGATTTAGTCGGTAGTCCCACCTGAACAGCAAAGCGGCTTGATGCTTGATACAAGCCGCAGGTAGTCATCAAAGCATTGACACTGCGACGGTTTTGTGCTGAGATAATATTATTGTGCTGCACCAGAAGTATACCCAATAAAGCTAAATCAACCACAGTTCCAGACAGACAGCAGACATGGTTATAAGTATCTAAAGCAATTTCCTCTGCTGCTAAATAGTCATATTGAGCCATTAATCGGGCAATAGCTCGATTGCGTTCACCACCAGCCGAGCGAACAGAACTCAACATCTGATCATCTAAAAATAGTTGAGATTGGGCGTGTTGATTTAGCCATAGACGCAGGTTTTCACAACGAGAAGGTGCATCTTGACCAGGTAGGAGAGAGCATAAAGCGATCGCACCACTATTAATCATCGGATTGCGGGGAAAACCGCGATCGGCTTGTAATTCGCTCAGAGAATTGAAAGGCTGATCCGATGGTGACATTCCAACCTGGGAAAACACAACTTCCTTACCCAACTGCTGCAATAAAAACAGCAATACAAACGGCTTGATCGCACTCATTAGCGCAAATGTCCGATTCACGTCGCCAGCTGTATAAATTTGACCATCAACAGTTTGGATTTGTAAAGCAAACCAACTAGGATTAGCCTGGGCTAGCATTGGGATATAATTTGGTAGTTGTCCACCCTGGCTATGAGTTTGTGCTTGAACTACCCAGGCATTCAGTTGAGCTTGAGTCAAGGTATTTAGTCCAAAGAAAGATCTTGTCAAAGTGGTGAGTAGGGGCGGGTTTAAGAATTTTTCTGTTTGGTAACAAGTATGCCTGATAAACCCTTAGTACTAAGGGTGTAAGAATTTTTCTGTTTGGTAACAAGTATGCCTGATAAACCCGCCCTTACGGGTGTTGAGAGAATTACCAATTACCATCAAATCTAGCACCGCGCAGTTTTAAATCTCTACGCTGTGCTTGAGTTAAACCAATTCCCGATCCGAAATAGCACTGCTCGACCAAAGTACCTAACCATATAGTCTCATTTAAAGTTGCACCGCTCAAACAAGCCCCAGTTAAATCTGCTTTGGTAAAATTAGCAAAGAGCAAATCTGCATCGATTAAACTGCTTCCTCCTAAATTTGACTGGGAAAGATCGCCACGAATCAAGTTAACTCTATCTAAAACCAAATTAGATAAATCTGCTCCTTTCAGGTTAGGAAACTTAACGCGACTGGGATGGCTGAAAAAACGCATTACACAGGCTATATTTGCCCCACTCAAGGGCATTTTAGTTAAAAAATCAGCATAACGCGCTAAACCCAGTTGCCGAAGTACCAGCAGCCGTTGTTCGGGACTTTGTTCTAGAAACTGCGTACAGGTGAGGTAAAGGTGGGATGTAGGGGAGTTCAACATTCAGCAGATATGAAGTGTACTATAAAGCTATCAGCGATCCACATATCAGTGAACTGCTTATGGTTAGTTCAGGCACTAAACTCACCTTACAAGAATTTTTGGCATTACCAGAACCAGAAGGAGATGTAACATACGAGTTTGTAGATGGTTATGCAGTACCTAAAGTGTCTCCAAAAGCTTTTCATTCTGCTCTACAGGCAGCTTTAATAGTTCTCATACGTGCATGGTGTAAAGGAAAAGGTAGAATTTATCCAGAATGGGCAGTTATATTAGAGCGTCAGGGACAAGCTTGGGTTCCTATACCTGATTTAACATATATTTCCTATGAACGCTTAGCTGCAAGTTGGAAGCTCAATGAAGCCTGTCCAGCTTTACCAGAATTAGTAATTGAAATTATCTCTCCAGACCAGAGTATGAAAGAATTGGAGAGTAAAGCTAGAGACTATTTAAATGCTCGTGTGTCCCGCGTTTGGGTTGTAGATCCTGATACTTATAGCATCAGAGTCTTTACCCTTGGTGAAGCAAGTCAACTTTATACAGGTACTACCCCAATTGTAGATCCACTGCTTCCTGGTTTAGAACTCACGCCAAGACAAGTATTTGCAGAAGCAGAATTAATTTAACCCATACTTACAGTAGCTGTGCCAACGTCCAGCAATGGCTGAGAATTAGCTTTGGTACACTCACGAATAAAATTATTAAGGTTATGTAATTATTAAGGCAGTTATACAAGTTATATGACATTTAAAGAAACAAATTCTACAGAAGCTCCTGTAGAAAAGAATTCTACACAAAGTTCTGTGTGGTTGCGGGTATGGCGATCGCAACAGGAAAACATTCGACTAGTGGCGATCGCTTTGATTTTAGCACTGTTGATTCGGATATTTGTAGCAGAACCGCGTTACATCCCATCCAACTCGATGCTACCAACTTTACATATAGGCGATCGCTTGGTAGTTGAAAAACTTTCCTACCTTTTTCACTCACCAGAAAAAGGAGACGTTGTTGTCTTTGAACCCCCTGAACAATTGCAAAGCTTGGGGTACAGAAAAGACCAAGTGTTCATTAAAAGAATTATTGGTAAACCAGGTCAAATCGTCAGTGTCAAAAATGGCAAAGTCTACATTAACGAGCAACCACTGTCTGAAGACTACATCGCCGAACCTCCAGCTTATCAATTAATGTCAGTGCAAATTCCCCAGGATGAATTCTTTGTCATGGGAGACAACCGCAACGACAGCAATGATTCCCATATTTGGGGATTCTTGCCAAAACAGAATATTATTGGTCGCGCCATATTTCGCTTTTTTCCCCTTGATCGCATTGGGTTGGTTTAAGGGAGGGGCTGGAGGCTAGGGGCTAGAGGCTAGGGAAAGGGAAAAGGGGAATTTCCCCCCCAGCTCCCCCAGCTCCCCCAGATCCCCCAGCTTTTCCCTAGCCCCTAGCCCCCAGCCTCCAGCCCCTTGACTAAAAACACAAATAATGCATCAGTTGGGTAATCAGATCGCCAGGTAGAGATAACCGTCGCTGAAAATCAACCAAATTGCGGTATCGTCCAGACTTAGCACGATTTTCTACCACTGCTTGAGCTAAAGCTAACTCCATAAATGGAATTTGCGCCAAATTTTCAACCGTAGCGGTGTTGGCGTTAACTCTAGGACTAGGAGAGACACAATCATCGTAATAGCAAAATTTGAGCATCGGTTCCAAAGGCTTGAGTCGCTGCAATGGTAAATTTAAAGCGGCGGCGATATCTTCCAGACAGTAGAACTGTACACCAGAACGACAAAGTTCAACCAGCGATCGCGCTTGGTGAATTGACAAACCAGGTAGCCTCAACCAATCATCTACCGTAGCCTGATTCACATCAATTTGAATACCCAGTGCTACTGCAACTGCAATTTCTGCATTTGATTGCAGTCGGTAGTAGGGATCGTTAAGTAGTCGAA
Source organism: uncultured Chroococcidiopsis sp. (assembly GCA_964248365.1). Taxonomy (GTDB): domain Bacteria; phylum Cyanobacteriota; class Cyanobacteriia; order Cyanobacteriales; family Chroococcidiopsidaceae; genus Chroococcidiopsis. Next base: position 48,667 of record CAXTYC010000030.1, read on the forward strand.
GTCGAATAGCCTGGAATTGAAGCGGATTCATTAACTAGGGGCGAGCGATAAGGGGCGAGGAGAGAGGGTAAAGGTTAAAGTATAAAGGTTGAAGGATAAAGGGTAAATTTTACACTTCACACTTCACACTTCACACTTCACACTTCATACTTCATACTTTTCTAGTCCCTAACCTTTATTTAATTCGGTCTAGTAGTTGGCGGCGCTTTTGCTCAAATTCATACTCGGAGATTAGCCCATCTTCGCGTAAGTCATCCAATTCACGCAAGCTATCTGCGATTGCACTCACCGAATTTGGCATCACAACTGATGAACGATTGGGCAGGGGCGCGAAATTATCAATTCCTGATTCTATATAAGAATTATTAAAATTACGGTCAAATTCATCACTATCTTGGGATAGATACCAAAATCCTTCAATTGCACTAGCAACACGGGGAATTGGTGTCCAAGATAGCAGCATATAAAGTACTCCCCACCAAGGCTGTCCCAGGTAAAATTTGTGTAATCCAGCCACAGGAGTTGGCAATACAGTTCCTGCCAAAGCCAGAGTAGCGGCGACTTTTCGACTTTTGAGCTGATTCAACATAGAAATGGCGACTCCACAGTAGCAAGACGAGAGCGAGGTGCAATCATAAGGCTTTTCGCTCTCTTTATTTACTAGCACCAAAACTAGACTTAGTTGACTGGGGGCGACAGGTAGGCTGCTATGTTGCCACCACAATCTTTTCTTTTATAATATTGAATTCCCTAATCTAAAGTGAGTGTCAACTTATCGGTGAGCTTGTTGTTTTAGATAAAAAGTTGTTTAAGACTAGAAACTTCATATAAACAGGGTGTCTAAATTAGAATGATATTAGATGTAACCATAAATCCTCTGAGTATTGCCACTCAGTTAAATAAACTACTATGGGATTTTTTGACTCTGATATAGTTCAGCAAGAAGCCAAACAGCTGTTTGAAGATTATCAAGCTCTGATCAAGCTGGGTAGTAACTACGGAAAATTTGACCGTGAAGGCAAAAAGCTATTTATTGGGCAGATGGAAGAGATGATGGAGCGCTACCGCATTTTTATGAAGCGCTTTGAACTTTCTGAAGATTTCATGGCTCAAATGACCGTAGAACAGCTTAGAACTCAGCTAAATCAATTTGGCATCACTCCTCAGCAAATGTTCGACCAAATGCACAGCACTTTGGAGCGGATGAAAGCGGAGTTGGAAAAACAACCTTAACTAGGGGCTAGGGGTTGGGGGCTAGAGGAACCAGAGGAACCAGAGGCTAGAAGAACTAGAGGAACCAGAGGAATCAGAAAAAAGGTAAAGAGGTTAAGCGATAAAGGTAATTCGTAATTCGTAATTCGTAATTAATGATTCTCCCCTTGCGCCCCTCTGCCCTCTTCTAGCCCCCAGCCCCTAGCCCCTAGCCCCTCTAGTTGGGGCGATCAAATTTAGAAGCAGGTTTAAAGTATTGTACGGGAACATCCTTCAAGACTTGGGACATGAAACTTCGCCAAATCGGTGCGACAAAAGCGCCACCTGTAGCACCTTTGCCTAAAGGTCTGTAATTGTCGTTTCCTACCCAAACAGCAGTTGCTAATTGTGGGACATAACCCACAAACCAAATATCTCGTTCTGAAGATGTTGTTCCTGTCTTCCCAGCTGCTTGGCGATCAATTTGGGCTGCTTTACCAGTACCGTTATTGATTACACCTTGCATTACATTGGTCAGTGTAGCAGCAGCCCAAGGCTCAAGTACTAAACGAGGCTTGGGAGTATTGTCTAGTAAGACGTTACCACTACTATCCGTCACGCGGACAATTACTGTTGGGGGAGACTGCCAGCCATAATTGGCGATCGTAGCATAAGCGCTAACCATTTCCAAAGGAGTTACACCAATTGCCCCCAACGGTAAAGAAGGCACTGGTTCCATTGGGCTATTGATACCCAAGCTGCGGCAAGTTTCAATCACTTTATTCATACCCACAGCGCTGCCAATTTTAACAGCTGGGATGTTGCGAGATACTTCCAAGGCGTGGCGAACCGTCATTGGACCATTGAACGAGTTATCATAATTTTTGGGAGTCCAGATTCCCCCAGGAATTCGATAGCTTACTGGGTTATCATCCACAATCGAGTCAGGCGTAAACTTCCCAGAGGCAAAAGCAGTGTAGTAAACAAATGGCTTAAAGGCAGAGCCTGGCTGACGGCGTGCCTGAGTGGCTCGGTTGAATTGACTTTTCTTGTAATCAACACCACCTACCAATGCCTTGATGAAATGAGTACGCGGATCAACAGCAACTAGAGCCATTTGATCGGCACGAACTCCTTGTCCACGAATGGTATTATGCCAAGTGGCTACGGTTTCTTCTGCGATGCGTTGCATCTTGCTATCAACAGTAGTTTGAACCCGCATCCCGCCTTTTAGTACTGCATCCAGCCCAAATCGCTGTTCTAACTCCTGTGCGGCTGCATTCGTTACATAAGGCATGGTGCTGGCTTGAAACGATTGAATTTTGCCTAGCTTAATTGTTTGTTGTCTAGCTGCGGCTTCTTCTTGGGGCGTAATCCATCCTAGCTCCAGCATCCGGCTTAAAACAGTTTGTTGCCGCTGTTTCGCCAGCTTCATATTCAGGAATGGACTGTAGTTTGTCGGGGCTTGAATCAGCCCTGCCATCATCGCTGACTCAGCCAAGTTTAAATCTGCTGCTGACTTACCAAAGTAACTGCGAGCGGCTGTTTCGACACCATAGTTATTATGACCCCAATAAACTTGATTGAGGTACAGTTCCAAAATCTGGTCTTTGGTTAGAATTTGCTCTAACCGGACTGCCAATACTGCTTCTGCTATTTTACGGCTAAACTTACGCTGCTGCGACAAAAAAATGTTTTTTACTAGCTGCATGGTAAGAGTAGAACCGCCTTCAGCAACTCCACCCCGCTGCCAGTTGACTAAAACAGCACGACCTATACTAGTAAAATTAATACCGTGATGAGAATAAAAGTTGCTATCTTCGATCGCCATCACAGCCCGTTTCAAATCAGGCGAAATTTTATCTAAGGGTACAACTTCGCGGTTAGCTTCACCGTGAGCGCTAGCTAGTACTTTGCCTTTAATATCGTAAAAATAGGTTGTTTCTGAGGGAATATAGTTACGTAAAACTCTAACATCCGGTAGGTTGCGAAAGCTTATTGCTAACCCAACCAGTCCCCCAGCTACAACGGCACTAGTCAACATGGTGGCGGCTAGTAGAGTACCACCAGTAACCTGAGTGACTCCTTTAGCAAATTCCCAGCCTGGTGATGAGTATCTTGGTTTTTTTTGAACAATAGACGACACGACGGTTTGACTTCCTCACTTGTAGCTAAGGGCGTTAATTTGATGCGCGATCGCAAAAATGGGCAGATAATTTTGTCACTATAGTAATCTGACGATTGAGCTATTGAGAAGAATTGCGAGTGAGCGTAACTAATTTTACTTCCCTAGTGCATGACTTAGCTTCTGGTAATTCTGCCCCTCTCGCGCCAGGTATTAATTGGCTGCGTCGCGGCGTTAGTGATATTTTTCCCGATCAGGCTGATTCTAACAATCCATCTGATAACCTGGAGTATCTGCTATTAACTACCAACCGACCTTTGCGAGTCAAGCTAGGAATTGACCCTACTGGGGCTGACATTCACCTCGGTCATAGTATTCCAGTGCGGAAATTGCGATCGTTTCAAGATGCTGGGCATACAGCAGTTTTAATTATTGGTGATTTTACCGCTAGAATAGGCGATCCGACAGGCAAGTCAGAAGTACGCCGCCAACTAACAGAGGAAGTTGTAGCACAAAATGCCAAAAGTTATTTAGATCAAGTGCGTCCAATTTTGGATTTTGACACGCCAGGAAGATTGGAGGTGCACTGCAACTCAGAATGGTTATCAAAGCTTGATCTAGCCAAAATATTAGAATTGTTGTCTACTATGACTGTAGGGCAAATGCTCGCAAAGGAAGGATTTGCCGAACGCTACCTAAATGAAAATCCTATCTATCTACATGAGTTCCTCTACCCAATCATGCAGGGTTATGATTCTGTTGCAGTGAATGCTGATGTGGAATTGGGCGGTACAGACCAAAAATTTAACATTGCTGTTGGGCGAGATTTGCAGCGACATTTTGGGCAAAAGCCTCAGTTTGGTGTGCTATTACCGATTTTGATTGGCACTGATGGAACGCAGAAAATGTCAAAATCTCTGGGAAACTATGTGGGAGTATCGGAAGATCCGCTTTCGATGTATTCCAAGCTGGAGAAGATCCCCGACCATCTACTGATGCAGTATTTTGAGCTATTGACAAATTTACCTTTAGATGCGTTGCCAGAACAGCCACGCGATCGCCAAAAACTTCTCGCAGTCGATATTGTTTCCCAATATTACGGCATAGAAGCAGCACAAAAAGCGCAGCAAGCAGCTATGTCTCTAGTTGGGGGAAATACAAAAGATACATCTGCTGTACCAGAATTTTCTTTATCTGGGGTACAGTTCCCTGCTAAGTTGTTTTATATTCTCAGTGCTAGTGGTTTGTGCCAAAGTAGCTCAGAAGCTCGCAGGCAGATTCAAGGAGGAGCAGTTAGACTCGATGGCGATCGCCTCACCCAGGTAGATATTACCTTTGATTCACCAACTGACCTAGATGGAAAAGTTCTACAAGTTGGGAAAAACAAATTTATTCGCTTAGTTATGTAGGTAGTTGGTAATTGGTAGTTGGTAAAAGGGAAAAGGGAAAAGGGGAAAGGATTCAGAAGACAGAAGACAGAAGACAGAAGACAGAAGACAGAATAGTTAATTCTTCATCTCCCCTGAACCCACTCTCCCCTGAACCCACTCTCCCCCTCGCCCCTGATTCCCCCTCGCCCCTTTTAAAATGTCAATCACAGATCGAATTATCGTTCCTTTAGATGTACCGACAAAAGAAGCAGCGATCGCCCAGGTCGAAAAGCTGCCTCAAGTGAGTTTTTGGAAGGTTGGCTTAGAGCTATTTGTTAGCAGTGGGGCTGAAATTTTAACCACATTGAAGCAAAGGCAAAAGCGGATATTTCTAGATCTAAAACTTCACGATATCCCTAATACTGTTGCAGGGGCTTGTCGCGGGGCTAGTCGTTATGGAGTTGATTTACTCACAATCCATGCTGCTGCTGGTAGAGATGCATTGAATGAAGCGACAAGAGGTGTGCAAGAGGGGGCGCTTGAGGCTGGAGTTTCACCACCCAAGTTGATTGCAATTACACTACTAACAAGTATTTCCACAAGACAACTTGCTTTTGATTTAAAAATTCCGCTAGAGTTACCAGAATATGCCTTACAAATGGCATTACTTGCTCAAGAATCAGGACTAGATGGGGCAGTTTGTTCACCGCAGGAAGTAGAACAATTGCGACAGACGTGTGGTGATGACTTTCTACTTGTTTGTCCTGGGGTGCGTCCGAGTTGGGCAGAAGTGGGAGATCAAAAGCGATCGCTTACTCCAGCACAAGCGATCGCAGCAGGTGCTGATTACCTAGTTATTGGGCGACCGATTACGGCGGCATCTGAACCTCAATCAGCTTGGAACCGAATTTGCGATGAGCTAGCAGCTGTTTTATGAAGTCAGAATTTAGGCAACGGCTGAGCATTGCCTTGCTCGTACACAATTCAGAATTTAGGAGACACAAGAAGACGAAACTCGAAAGTCGAAAGTCGAAATTTTTTTCAATCACTTCTTGCTTCCTGCTTCTTGCCTCTTGCCTATTATCGTTTACCCCTGTACGAGCGGGTTTATCAAACACACCTGTGAAACGACAAATAACTCGGTTGAACCCGCCCTTACCAATTTTTACCGCAATGTCTCGCAATTGCCAAAATGAAGATTTAGAGACATTAATCAATCAATTATTGACAGATTTACCTGGGTATGCAAATCGGGCAAGTCAACGCGCCCGCCGTCTTAGCAGAAAAAGTGACTTTTACACTTATGTGCTTGTAGCTGGACATCCAGAGTTTGCCCCTTTAACGCTAGGTCCTGGTGTTTATGCCCCTAAACAAACAACTAATTCCCAAGTCAAGCAGGTATTTTTTACCACATTAGAACGACAATATACAGGTGGTCAAGCAATTGAATTACAGCAATTTCATTGGGTGTTTTTAACTAAAACTGGAAGCGGTTGGCGTTTAGCAACGATATTTTCTCAAATTGGGGGTTATCCAGCTAAAAAGCCCCCCACACCGCCAAGAGAAAGTAGTGATGGAGTAATTGCCCAAGCAATTAATCTTTGGTTAAGGGATTGTCAAGCCAGAACTACTAGGGGCTAGAGGAAGAGGAGGGGGAGAGGGGGGGAAAGAGAGGGGGTTTGAATACTTCCCCTTGTTCCCTTGTCCCTGCCTTCAGCTTCCCCAGCTGCCCCAGCTTTCTTTTGTCCCTCTAGCCTCCAGTTCCTGTAATTTCGTCTAATTTTGCTCGTACAGTCTGAATATCCTGCCACATCAACCATTTAGGGCTACCTTGTTCGCGGGATGGGTTGCGTAGCAGATAGGCTGGGTGAAAAATTGGCATACACAAACGCCCTTCCCACTCAATCCAAGTTCCACGAATCTTTGTAATACCTCTTTTATCGCCAGTTAAACCTTTAACCGCAGTTGCACCAGTAAAAAGAATTATTTTTGGATCTACCAGGCGAATTTGCTCTAACAGGTAAGGAATGCAAGCTGCTATTTCTTCATTCGTAGGAACACGATTACCTGGCGGACGGCATTTGACGATGTTGCAAATATATATATCTTCTTCAGTATTCAATTTTACTGACGCTAAGATTTTATCTAGCAGCTGTCCAGATTTGCCCACAAATGGCAATCCTGTTTCATCTTCGTTTTGCCCTGGTGCTTCTCCCACAATCATAATCGGTGCTTGGAGATTACCGCGTCCGACTACAGCATGAGTGCGAGTCTCTCCTAAGCCACAGCGATGGCACACATTACAATGCTGCGCCAGCTCTACCATGCTGGGATAAGTGCCAGAAGGAATGGGAATTTTAGCACTGGTGGGAATTAGATTCGGTTGAGACAAAGATGCTTGCTCTGAGACAGCCTCGCCGTTAAAGAGGCTCAGTTGGTCATCGCTAGACATGGCGATCGCTTGTAACTGTACTAGGAATTCCAATTTTAGCGAAATAGTGGCTACCTTCGAGCGATCGCCCTAAGGTTAATTTGGTGAAAAATCGCTGATGATAGAATCAGGAGCGCCGCCTCAAGCCGAGGTAAAATATGTCACCTGCTATTATTTTGCGCGATCGCATTGATGCCGGAGAGCGATTAGCTCAAGAAATTCACCGGATTTTCACCCAAATCGCAGATTCTAATGTTGCACCTCGCCCAATTGTGTACGCCCTACCCAGAGGAGGATTACCAGTAGCATTACCAATAGCGCGTTTACTACAATGCCCTTTGGATATCGTCGTAGCAAAAAAGATTAGCCATCCTAAAAACCCAGAATTAGCAATTGGCGCGGTGACAGCAGATGGTAACATTCTCTGGTCAGAGGAAACGCCAATGAATCTGCGTAATTCTCAAGAGGGAGAAGGAGCGCTGACACAAGCCATCAACAAAGCCAATTCGCAGCTAGCACAATTAACTCCAGGTCGTCCCCAATTTAATCATAAAGGTGCGTTAGCCATTTTAGTTGATGATGGAATTGCTACAGGTATGACGATAAATGTAGCAGCAAAGGCTTTGAGAGCGCAAAACTTTGCCCAAATCTGGATTGTAGCTCCAGTTGCACCTTGGGGTTTGTTACCAGAATTAGAACAGTGGGGCGATCGTATTATCTTACTTGCAGCTCCCAAATCTTTCCTTAGTGTCAGTCGCTTTTACGCCGAATTTCCTCAAGTTGAAATCGAGTCAGCACTTGCTTGTCTTGAGCAACAAAAACAGTGGCTAGTGGCTAGGGGCTAGGGGCAAGAGTTGTATGAAGTATGAAGTATGAAGTATGAAGTGTGAAGTATGAAGGATGAAGCAATTAACAATTATCAATGAACAATAAACAATTGATAATTGATTTCCCTTTTCCCTTTTCCCTTTTACCTTTTACCAACTACCAATTACCAATTACCAATAAGGAGGATTATTCGTGCAAAGAGTGCTTGAACCAGAAGTTATGGACAGTTGGCAAGAGGCTGTTGATTATGACGCGATGGACTTTTTGGAAGTAAATACCGCCTTTGCTCAAAGAGTAAGTGAGTTAGCGCCCCTTGCAGCGAAAATTCTCGATGCTGGTACTGGTACGGCTAGGATTCCGATTTTACTTTGCCAGCGATGCCCCCAATGGCAAGTGTATGGCATCGACCTAGCAGAAAATATGTTAAAAATTGGTTTCCAGAATGTTGAGAAAGCTGGCTTGCAAGACTCTATTAAGCTGGAATTAGTGGATGCTAAGCAGCTACCTTACCAGGATGGACAATTTAATATGGTCATCTCCAATAGTCTTGTACATCACTTGCCCAATCCTTTACCCTTTTTCTTGGAACTAAAGCGAGTGCTGCAACCTGGGGGAGCTATCTGCATCCGAGATTTACTACGACCATGCGATGAGGCGATAATGAATCGTCTGGTTGAGAGTATTGGTACAGAATACAACGACCATCAGAAAAAGTTATTCCGTGATTCTCTCCACGCTGCGCTCACAATAGATGAGGTAAATCAGCTAATTTCCCAAGCTGGTATAGAAGGGGTAAAGGTTTATCAATCATCAGACCGACATTGGACAGCAGAAAAGGCGTGGGGATCTGCATAGGGTAAAAATATTACTCATTGAGGTAGCTTCAGGGGCAGGGGGGACAAGGAGGAGAAAGATTGGATATATATAAATTTGCAATTAGACCAGTTTTATTCAATGGCTTAAAAGCTGACCCAGAATTACTACATCAGCAAACCATGAGCTTTCTAGGCTGGTTAGAGAAAAACCGCGATCGCTCCCCTGCAAAACAAGTGCTAGCTCAATTACAACGAGCTTTTTGCTTCAATGATATTCGTTTAGCACAAAAACTGTGGAAAGTCAACTTTCCCAATCCTTTGGGTTTAGCTGCTGGGTTTGATAAAGATGGTGTTGCTGCTAGTGTTTGGTCAAGTCTTGGCTTTGGTTTTGCCGAACTAGGAACAGTGACATTGCACTCTCAAGCGGGGAATCCCCAACCTCGCTTGTTTCGGTTGCCACACGATTTAGCTGCCCTCAACCGGATGGGTTTTAATAATGAGGGAGCCGCTGCAATGGCAACACGACTGGCGCAAGGACAAACGCGCCGCTCGTCTCCGATTGGCGTTAACTTGGGTAAATCTAAAGTTACACCTTTGGATACAGCAGCAGCAGATTATCTTGGTAGCTTTCGACTGCTGAAAGATTGGGGAGACTATTTTGTTGTCAATGTGTCTTCACCCAATACACCTGGATTGCGATCGCTCCAAGATGCGGATCAATTGAGTTTGATTTTAGATGCTCTACAACAGGAAAATCAAGGTGAAAAGCCAATTTTGGTGAAGATTGCCCCAGACTTGGAATGGGAGGCGATCGCTGATATCCTAGCCATTGCCAAAACCTACCAATTGGCTGGAATTATTGCCACTAACACGACTATCCGCCGCGATGGTTTGAATACTTTGGTGATTGCAAAGACTGGTAAGCCTGTACGAGAAGAAGCAGGGGGAATTAGCGGCGTACCCGTACGCGAAAGATCCACAGAAGTTATCCGTTTTATTTGGCAACAAACTCAAGGACAGCTACCCATTATTGGCGTGGGTGGGATTTTTACAGCTGTTGATGCTTGGGAAAAAATCACAGCTGGTGCTAGCCTTGTTCAGGTTTACACAGGCTGGACCTACGAAGGACCTTTGATGGTCAGCCGCATCTTGGCAGGGCTGCTGCAAAAGTTGGAAGAACGAGGCTTGTCTTCTATTTCTCAAGCAGTCGGGATTGAGGGGGCTAGGGACTAGGGGCTAGGGGCTAGAGGAAGAGGAGGGGGAGAGGGGGAAGTCGCGCATTCGGAATTACCTTTTCCCTTTTCCCGAGTCCCTTTTCCCTTTTCCCTTTTTTTTCCCTAGCCCCTAGTTCCTAGCCCCTAAGTGCCTTCTTCCACTGGCTGAAACTCCTTGGTTTTTCGTGAAAATTTCCATGCAATACCATCAGGATCTTTGCCTCTGCTCCATTCGGGGAAATCTGGATCATCTCTGCGTTTATAAACAGTACTTGAATAGACGTTGAGCCGTTTGGCAAGTTCTGACTGAATCAAAGATTTCGGAACGGATAAGGTGTGATCGAGTGGTTCTAAGTGCTGGGAAGTATCGGATGAAGACGAGGATGCGATCGCATCTGGTTGAATAGAGCTATCTGGGCTAGAAGTAACACTCGCGATCGCATCTGGTTGAATAGAGCTATCTAGGCTAGAAGTAATAGCTTCTGAAGCTATTACTTGCATTGACTGTGATTCATCTTTCAAACCTTTATCCAAGGTTTGGACAGGGATTTGCCCTAAATTATCACTTTTTTCCTCCAGTTGCTCAGATTCAATCGGTGGTTCACTCTGATCGAGTATGTTACCCAAAATGCTGGAGGTAATGAAGTAATACACCGTTCCACAGTCTTCATAGTTTTGCCGAGATGCTCCAAATTCTTCAGCTTTGCTATCGAGATACTTTTTTGCTACTGCGGCAGAAAAGTTTCCCTTCATTGCCAAGTCCAAAGGGGTAACGCGACCTTGGGTTGCCTGGATTAACTGATGAAACATCGGGTTGACTTGTTGGCTCCATTGCTGCCATCGACGGTGCTGCCAAACTTTGAAACTAATGCTTAACACTATTAGTCCCAGTAGCACAGGCCAAGTTGCAAATAGGAAAACAATCACAAACGCGAGCGGCAATAGTATGACAAGAAATGTATCAGCGCTGCTGTCTATAGATTTTTCATTCATGACCATTTTGGCAAAATTACTTGCAGGCAAATGATTATAATCTTGGCAAAAATTGCGGCAAATAATTTATCAGCGTTAAAAATTGTGATTGTCTTTTGCCGACTAATACTTAGGCGGCTGGCAATGCCGACCTTCTGTACAAAACAGATGCTTGAAAATTTGCCTACTCCATTTCCCAGATTTGCCCACAGACTCAAGCTCACCTCAACTTTGCCTAAGTCAAGATAGCATGGCTATAGCTTCAAATCTGTGCTAGAGAGCATCCCTATGAGTTTAACCGTCAAACATTTGGAGCAGTTGCAAGAAATACTGCAAGAAAAGCATCTCGATTACCGGATGGAACTGGAAGACGGGAAGATTATAATTATGGGACCATCAGACGTTTATTCCAGTGAAATAGGTATCCGCTTTAGTTGGCTACTGATGAACTGGGTTGCACCCCGCAATCTAGGGCGTGTTTTTGATTCCAGTGGCGGATTTATCTTACCTAATACAGACCTAAAAGCACCTGATGTCTCCTTTGTTCGTGCCGAACGTCTTTGGCAAAGTCCCCGCTACTTTGCCCAGATGGTTCCTGACTTAATAGTAGAGATTAAATCTCAAAGTGATCGAATTAAGCCTTTACAAGAGGAAGTCCAGCTATTCCTCACAATGGGTGCGCAAATCAGAATACTCATTGACCCAGAGCAACTAACTGTTACAATTTATCGCCCAAATGGTAATCGGGTAGTATTAACTAACACCGATAAACTCGAAATTCCTGAACTACTTGCAGGTTGGGAAATTCCAGTTGCGGAAATTTGGCCCCCCGTCTTTGAATAAAAACTTATTTCAGAGTCCAGAGGTACGAGGCGCTCGTGCGAGAGGCTAACCCCATAAATGAATCGTCGTGGTTGAATAATGAAAGGACTTGCATCACATCCTCCACAAATAAAGGCGAGAGGCACGAGGAAAAACATCTACTAATAACATAAATCACCGAAACAAACAAAAAATCTAGCCTCTGGTTCCTCTGGTTCCTCTGGTTCCTCTGGTTCCTCTAGCCTTTTGGTTAGGCAAAAACAGCAGGTGTTAAATCTAGCAGCGTCACTTCCCAAATCAATCTTGGTTGAGCATAGCTGAGCAAATTCTTCCGAGCTTTTTCTAGTTTTTCCAAAGGTGAATGCTCAATTTCACCATGTAAAAATTTTTGCCAGTAACAATGTTGGAGATAATCTACCAACCATAACTGAGCTTCTGTATCTAGAGTTTTGTCAATTTGGCGGGCTAAGTCTAAAGCATCATAAAGAGATTTAGGCAGTTGGTTTAGTTTTTCTAGTAAGTCAGATGGAATTAGTTGTAGCTGTTGCATGGAGGCGATCGCTTCCCCTGGGCTTCCCTGAGCGATCGCGATAATCTGCGGTTGGCTCAAAATTTTCTCATTACCTGTTTGTCGCAACACTTGAGCCATTGACTGTTGACCCAAGCGATAAAAAGGAATACGCTGACATCTAGATACCAGTGTTGGCAATAAAGACGCAGTTCCTGGGGCAATTAAAATTAGTGTTGCTTGTCCTGGTTCTTCTAAAGTTTTCAACAGAGCATTTGCTGCTGCTTCTGCCATTGTTTCAGCCTGCTCTATTACCACAACACAACGAGTTGCTTCCAGGGAAGAACGGCTAAGAAATTGAGTAATTTGGCGAATTTGCTCAATCCGAATTGTTGGCGGGGCTTTACGCTTAACTCCAGCAGAGGCAGCTTCAGCGGCAGAAAGTAACTGCCCTTGATGCATATAGGTGGGTTCTACCCATAGCAAGTCAGGGTGATTGCCTAGCTGCAAGCGATGATGAACTTGTTGCTGCCTCGATTGTGGAATATTTAAACAGAACAATTGTTCAACAAAGCATCGTGCCGCTAATTTTCTGCCCACTCCATCCGCACCTGTAAACAGATAAGCTGGAGCAATGCGGTTTTGTGCGATCGCCTGTGTCAGTAATTCGACTGCTTGGTTTTGCCCTACCAGTTGAGCAAAAAAGTTCACCATGATAATTTTTAAACAAACAAACTTTACTAAAAGCCCAGGCAGGTTATTGATAATTGGTAATTGGTAGTTGGTAGTTGGTAGTTGGTAGTTGGAAAAATGGTATTTCCCCTACTCTCTACTCCAAAACGAACTACTGGGTTACCCATTACCCATTACCAACTAGTTAATACACGCAAAACAACTTTCGGATGATAGAGTGCCAAAGGGGACTTGAGCAAATGCGCTACCTCCACGATCGGAGTGTGCAAATCTGAATTATAAGTAGAACTGCACGATAGGCGCTTGCTATACCATTGCATCAACTTATCCAGTCGAGTGTTTCTATTGTCAATTACCCATCGCTAACTTCTGACGAAGTATAGCGTGGGCTTGTATCTAGAC
>CAXTYC010000031.1:0-60421 GCA_964248365.1 uncultured Chroococcidiopsis sp.
CTATCTCAGGCAACAATATCATTATCTGATTCTAGCCTTAACCGAGAGGTATTGGATCACGATTAACTCGCTACTAGTATCACCAAGCTTACGTAGATTTCCTAATCTTTGACACCCATCGGTGTTGATCACTACTTTAATGCTCATTTGTTCGATTTTATTGGTTTAAATTTCCTAATCTTTGACACCCATCGGTGTTGATCACAATCCTTGCAAGTCTGGGTTTGAAAAACCCAACCTATTTCCTAATCTTTGACACCCATAGGTGTTGATCACATTCCAATTCCAGCCAACTGGAGTTTAGACTAACCCATGACAAAATGACTCAGCAGCACGCTCGTAGACAAGCTACCCACCTAAAAATATAAAAACTAAAAGGTCAAGCTGTAATATCTTCCTTACATCCTTACATCTGTTTCCCATTCCCAGCCGCAAGCTGGGATTTTCTATTTATCAGTGGGCTTACGCACTGCAATTCTTGGGAATGGTGAGGAATAAACTTGTCAAAATTAGATAAATCTTTCCAAGTTCTTTACTTTTTCTATTTAGGGTAGCAACACACAATCAGAAATTATTGATTATTCTTAGTTCATTGGTGAATTGTTCGTTGGTAGTTACTATGTACATTAAATATTCAATGTTGAACAATGAATATTGTTACCTGTTTATTAGAAATAGATTGGTTTTATTGTCTATGTTATTGCATACGCGATCGCTTCTATACCTGTTGTTGTCTAGTGCTTTGTATCTATCAGGATCTAGCTTGCCTGCCTTATCTCAGGTTACTTTTTTTAACAGCCCCATAGACACCCTACCTGTTCTTGAACGGGTATCTCTAGGGCAAGGACGACCTGTGGTGACAGGTGAAAATGGAACTATACCGCTTGCATCTTGCTCAACGCTACCTGTTCACAGGCTTGGTTTGTTCTCACTATATCGAATCTTTGACCACCGACTAAAGGATTTGAGAGCTTTATCGTTTGGCTTGCTCAAGGGTGTCTAAAATCCTACTTTAGGAACTTACTTGGCGCAGCAAATGTTTCCTTGCATGATGCCTTCAGAGGAAGCGATCGACTATTGTCACGAGAGGTTAAATTGAATAGTCCTTCTTCCCACAGCAAAAATATTTCTGAGACTGCCTACCTAGTAGCTATGTATCGGGCATTGGAGACAGAGCGCCCAGACGCTCTGTTTCAAGATCCGTTTGCCCGTCTTTTGGCAGGAGCGCGAGGCGAGGCGCTCATGGAGATGTTAGGAGACAAAAATAATGCAACTAATGCAATTGCAATCCGCACCCGCGCGCTCGACGATTTGATCTTGCGGCTTGTAGAGTCGGAAGAGATTGATACAGTACTTAACTTGGGTGCTGGACTTGATACTCGACCTTATCGTCTACCCCTCCCGTCATCACTGCGTTGGATTGAAGTTGACCTTCCTGCGATCCTTTCATATAAAGAGCAAAAACTCAAGAGTGAGAAACCAGCTTGTTGGCTTGAGCTAGTCAAACTGGATCTGGGCGACATCAGTTTAAGAAACGCTCTATTTTCAAGAGTTAATACAGAAGCAAAACAGGTGCTAGTAGTCACCGAAGGACTGTTAGTGTATTTGTCCACCGAACAGGTAGCATCAGTTGCTACAGACTTATATAATATGCCAAACTTCCGTTGGTGGCTGTGCGAACTAATGTCGTCGTTCACATTGCAGCAGTCTCAGAAGTATCAGGTTCAGAAAATATTTGACCAATATTTTGCGGCTGGGAATGCAACCTTTCTATTTGCTCCAGAGGAAGGATCTGAATTTTTCCGCCATTACGGTTGGCAAGTTGCTCAGTTGCGATCTGTGTGGGAAGAGTCGCGCCGATTGAAGCGAGAGATAAGGTTTGCTTGGTTGTTGAAAGTACTGATTCGTTGGTTTGCTAAAGAGCGTTGGGAGACTTTCAGCCAACGAGATTGTATTGTCTTGCTTGAACGAGTATGACGTGGAAGCGCAGAAGTTAGAAAGGCTTTGAGGTTTTTTGGAGATGTCTAATGTTAGGTTGCTGTCTCTTATAACATCAATCTTCAGCCCCCAAATCCATCAAAAGGTTGGTTAATAAATAAATTCTCGGTGCAATGCGGTTCAAGTCGATATATTCATCCCGACTGTGTGCGCCACCGCCTACAGGTCTGAGCGCATCCAGTCTTGCTGTGCCAACAGAAGCGGTGTAGTTACCATCAGTTGCGCCTCCACAGTCCAATTTGTTGATAAATCGCTTGAGCTTTTTTGACCTTTCATGATGGTTGTACGAGTGTCCATTGCCTTTGCGTCATTTGTAAGTACAAAGGACAAATGACTAATGACGCAAAGGCAAAGAGCGCGCAGTATTTCATGACTCAAATAGGATTGCTATATATTTCAACTTATCTACAACATTACCTCTAGTTTTCGTCAAAAAGTTTTAAGATTAACTGTTTGAAATTAACTATGAGACAAATTATTTTCCTGCCCAGGTCAGATAACTAAGATATTGAGCTATGAATTTGCCCCGTGATCGCACCGCTTTCAGATTGCAGTTGCGTTTTTCAAACATGACCAAAGGTAATTATACTATATTATTTATTGCCATGCAATCTCTTTGGCATTTTGTATTATTTTTAACCAAAAATCACTACTTTGGTATTAACAAATTTATACTTTTGGTAGAAGAACGTAAAATAATAAGCAACTATTCTTTGTAAAAGTAGCGTTTCCCGAATAGCAAATTGATTCAAGAGCTTCTAACGAATGAAAAATTATTACTTTGTAGGTGGTTTCCACAAGCTATGTGCTTCTGGTTCGCTATGTGAAGCGAGTTTTGGTTTGCCGCTTTTTTCATTACTGCCTTTACCTTTTGGCTAGAAGCTCTCAAACGAGTTTTTACAGTTATTTATAGTTGATTTTGATTTGCATTTACGTTGCCCCTTTCCAAGTCAGAAGTTGGAACGCAATTTCATTACTCACTGCCCATGTGCCAGTTGCCCCAATGCGGGAAACCCGAACAGCGGCAGTGCCTCGCCAATACCCTATCCGCGCACCAGGCAATAGCATCCCATCCTTGGATTGCTAGAGTCAAGCGCTGAGAAATTTAACTAATAAGCAACCAGTATTTGAGACAGATTTATGTCCACAAAAAATTCTCAAACAACAAGTAATAGTATTAGCAACGGTATGTCACAGCAGGTGTATGAAGCAAATAGCTCAACCCTAGCTGACGTATCATCAAGTACATTGACAGCAAATTTAATTACATCTAATAAAAACGCCAAAGCTACACCAGCTACAGACACGCCCGATTTAGTTTGCCTGTCCCATTTGCGCTGGAATTTCGTCTTTCAAAGACCTCAACATCTCATGACTCGTTGCGCTGGGGCAAAGCGAGTATTTGTGATTGAGGAACCGATTTTCGGCTCCTATGAGGCGGCGCAACTTGATGTAAATATGCACGAAAGTGGAGTGTGGGTTATAGTTCCACATCTACCCGCACATTTGAGCGAGTCAGAGGCAAACGCTGCTCAACAGAAGCTGCTCGACAGTCTGTTTGCAGAACACCAGATTGACAATTACATTTGCTGGTATTACACGCCAATGGCAATGGCTTTTACACGCCACTGGAAGCCACAAGCAATTGTGTACGATTGCATGGATGAGTTGTCTGCCTTTAAGGGCGCACCTCCGGCATTAAGAGAATACGAAGCCGAGTTATTCCGTCGTGCAGACTTGGTGTTCACTGGGGGACAGAGCCTTTACGAAGCCAAGCGCGACCAGCACCCGAATGTCTATGCGTTTCCTAGTAGTGTAGATGTAGCGCACTTTGCACAGGCGAGAAACCTTACAGAGGAACCAGTTGACCAGGCAAATATTCCGCACCCACGTCTTGGGTTTTATGGAGTGATTGACGAGCGGATGGATATTGAACTGCTCGACGGTATTGCCCAGGCGCGCCCTGACTGGCATCTGGTGATAATTGGTCCAGTTGTGAAAATCGATCCGGCAATTCTGCCTGTGCGTGAGAATATTCATTATCTCGGCAGTAAAGACTATAAAGAGCTACCTGCATATTTAATGGGGTGGGACTTGGCGATGCTGCCGTTTGCGTGCAACGAAGCAACACGCTTTATTAGCCCCACTAAAACGCCAGAATATCTTGCCGCAGGTAAGCCTGTGGTGTCTACTTCGATTCGGGATGTGGTACGTCCCTATGGAGAGTTGAAGCTGGTGCGAATTGCAGACACGGTTGAAGAATTCGTCATCGCCGCTCAAAAGGCTCTGCAAGAAGACACCGCCGCATCGGGGTGGCTAAGTCGAGTAGATGCGTTTTTAGAGCGGGTTTCTTGGGATCAGACGTGGGGAGCGATGATGAAACTGATCGATTCTGCGATCGCTGCCCGAAATGATATTTCCACCTGCCAACAGAATCGACACAACACAACCAGCATAAATACAATATCACACCAAGTGACCGAAGGTGTGCTTGACCCGAATCAAAACCAGCCATCCTCAAATCAAACTGTCGCAGGTATTCAAGCACCAAGCGTCGTTACCAGAGACTTTGTTTTCGATTACCTAATTGTGGGTGCGGGGTTCTCTGGGAGTGTCATCGCCGAACGGTTGGCAAGTCAATCTGGTAAGAAAGTGCTGGTAGTAGACAAGCGAAACCACATTGCTGGCAATGCCTACGACCATTACGACGAAAGTGGCATCCTCGTTCACAAATATGGTCCCCACATTTTTCACACCAACTCGCGCGAAGTCTTTGAATACCTCTCGCAGTTTACAATGTGGCGTGCTTACGAACATCGCGTCCTTGCTAGCGTAGACGGGCAGCTTGTTCCCATTCCTATTAACCTCGACACGATTAACAAACTCTATGGAATGAACCTTAATTCATTTCAAGTAGAGGAGTTCTATCAGTCGCTTGCTGAACCAAAAGAATATATCCGCACTTCAGAGGATGTAGTGGTGAGCAAAGTCGGTAGGCAACTGTATGAAAAATTCTTCCGTAACTACACGCGCAAACAATGGGGACTTGATCCATCCGAACTCGACAAATCAGTAATCGCTCGTATTCCTACCCGTACCAACCGCGACGACCGATATTTCACCGATACTTACCAGGCGATGCCCCTGCACGGCTTTACCCGAATGTTCGAGAATATGTTAGATCACCCCAACATCAAGGTGATGCTCAACACCGACTATCGGGAAATCGAAAAGGCGATACCTTGCCGCGAGATAGTTTACAGCGGACCTGTTGATGAGTTTTTTGATTATCGCTATGGCAAACTACCGTATCGTTCGCTCGAATTCAAGCACGAAACGCATAATACTGCGGTATTTCAGCCAGCGCCAGTCGTCAACTATCCGAACGAACACCTTTATACCCGCGTTACAGAGTTTAAATACTTGACTGGACAGGAACACCTGAAAACTAGCATTGTTTACGAGTTTCCCCAGGCTGAGGGAGATCCCTATTATCCCGTGCCGCGTCCTGAGAATCAAGAAGTTTACAAGAAATACAAGGATCTAGCTGATGCTACAGCAGGAGTATATTTTGTAGGAAGGCTAGCAACCTACAAGTATTACAACATGGATCAGTGTGTTGCTCAGGCTCTGTCAGTGTACAACAAAATTGCTGTTAGGGCTTGATGTAAGGTGGGCAATGCCCACCCTACAGTGGTTAATTAAATGAACCGCAAAAGAAGGCGGCGGAAATAGACAAATAGAGTATAAGCTTGAGTTGTAAATTATGGTTTCTGTCTTTGACTCAACACTCTTTACGAGTAACTCAAAACTTCCTTTGGAAGTGTGGGCGGGAATCGAGTGTACGGTTAATCGAGTGGGTGAGGAGTATTTCGACCAGTTGGAACGCAACGGTCATGCCACGCGCTTGGATGACTTGGATTTGTTTGCCCAACTGGGGATACAAGCAATCCGTTACCCGATACTGTGGGAGCGTGTTGCGCCAAATGGGTTGGAAAATGCTGACTGGTCGTGGCCACAGGAGCGACTGGAGCGCTTGCGCGAACTTGGTATTCGTCCGATTGTAGGTTTAGTGCATCATGGTAGTGGACCGCGTGACACCAGCTTAGTAGATCCAGAATTTCCAGAGAAACTAGCTTTGTTTGCCCGTGCGGTTGCAGAGCGCTTTCCTTGGGTGACGCATTACACACCTATAAATGAGCCGCTGACAACGGCGCGATTCAGTGGAATGTATGGTCACTGGTATCCTCACGGTCGGGATGATTTAACTTTCGGTCGTGCTTTGTTGGGGCAGTGTCGAGGAACCGCAGGGGCGATGAAGGCGATTCGTGCAGTCAACCCCAACGCTCAACTCGTACAAACTGAAGATCTCGGTAAGATATTCAGTACGCCTAAGCTAGCGTATCAGGCAGAATTGGAAAATGAGCGCCGCTGGTTAAGCTTAGATCTGCTGTGCGGTTTTATATCTCCGACTCATCCACTGTGGGATTATGTGCGCGAGTGTGGTATCACCCAGGCTGAACTTGAGTGGTTTGTGGAAAATCCTTGTCTCCCAGATATTATCGGGATTAACCACTACGTGACGAGCGAACGCTTTTTGGATGAGCGCAAAGAACGCTATCCGGCTTGGACGCATGGAGGCAACGGGCGGCACGAGTACGCAGATGTAGATGCGGTGCGAGTTTGTGCTGAGGGTGTGGCAGGACCGCGCATATTGCTTGAAGAGGTATGGAAACGCTACCGATTGCCTATTGCTGTCACCGAAGTTCATTTAAACTGCACCCGCGAGGAACAGCTACGTTGGCTTTATGAAGTTTGGAATGCGGCGCTCGAATTACGAGAGCAGGGTGTGGATATCCGCGCTATAACTGCTTGGTCGCTCCTTGGCAGCTACGATTGGCATACCTTGGTGAATCGCTTTGTCGGCTACTACGAGCCTGGTGTGTTTGACGTGCGATCGCCACGTCCCAGATCGACAGCAATTGCTAAGATGCTGCGCGAACTAGCAGCTGGGCTTAAGCCAGAGCATCCACTACTTGATACACCAGGGTGGTGGCATCGACAAGAGCGCTTGCTATATCCCGCAGTGAGAAGAGAGCAGGGGGAGCAAGGGGCGCAGGAGAGTTCCCAATCCAAAATCCAATCCCCCCTACCCCCCTTAACAAGGGGGAATCCAAAATCTAAAATCCAAAATCCCCTAGCGATTGTGGGAGCAAGAGGAACCTTGGGAAGGGCTTTTGCTCGGTTGTGCGAACTACGGGGTATTTCATATCACCTGCTGACACGCGAGGAGATGGATATTGCCGATCCTATCTCTGTGGATGCAGTTCTTGCCCAGTTGAAGCCTTGGGCGGTTGTCAACGCTGCGGGATACGTGCGAGTGGACGATGCAGAGCGCGAACCTGATGTTTGCCTGCGAGAAAACACTGAGGGAGCAGCGATTTTAGCTGCTGCTTGCGCTAAGCATAACGTGCCGCTGCTGACTTTCTCGTCAGACCTTGTATTCAATGGTGCTGTATCCGAACCTTATGTAGAAAGTGATGCCGTCGCTCCCCTGAATGTATATGGGCGCAGCAAAGCTTTGGCAGAGGAGCGGGTATTGAAGGCTTATCCCTCATCGCTGGTAATTCGCACCAGTGCATTTTTCAGTCCTTGGGATGATTACAACTTTGTAACAATTGCCCTGCGTCACCTAAGTGCGGGAAAGACTTTTGTCGCCGCCGAGGATGCGATCGTTTCGCCTACCTATGTGCCAGATCTTGTCCACACTAGCCTCGACTTGTTGATTGACGGTGAGTGCGGCTTATGGCATTTGGCTAACAAGAGCGCGATCGCTTGGGCTGATTTGGCACGGCTTGCAGCCGACAAAGCAGGCGTTAGTGTCAGCAGTTTAGTTGCCCTTCCCACACAAGAACTTGGTTTAGCCGCTACCCGCCCAACCTACAGCGTTCTTGGTAGCAAGAGGGGCGAGTTGCTACCCTCTCTTGATAATGCCATCTCGCGCTACTTCGATGAAGTAGAAAAACTTTAATCAAGGGTAATGCGTCAGGTGGGCAATGCCCACCTAGAATAGGATTGCTATAAATTCATTCTAGTAACAGTAAAATACCAGACATCAGGTGATAAAGTTTAAAAGTTTAAACCCTTAACATTCCAAGGTTTATAACAGCTTGAAATCCATAGATACATTTGGTTCTGTACCCAGTTCACGAGCTATTACGATTGATAACTCGGCTTTGGTGTCTAACCTGAGAGATTATCAAGTCAAAGTTGTTCTTAACCAAAACAACTTCAATGCCAGTTCGCATCCTGATGGAATTGATTTGTATTTTACTGATGCATCGGGCAACACCTTGCCACACTGGATAGAATCTTATGACTCATCAGGACACGCCGTAATTTGGGTTAAGGTAGCCAGTATTCCAGGGCGGGGAAAAACCACTATTTATCTTTTTTGTGGCGAACCTGGTAGTATACCTGCCTCTGGTGATGCTACATTTGATTTATTTGACGACTTCGATACACTACCTAATGCTTGGGTAAAGTCAGGTGCTGTACTGACTCCTACACAAACGTGGGAAGGAAAGATGGTACGCGATCCGTCTGTGCTTTATCTGTCAGAGCAGTATCATATGTGGTACTGGAACGACAGTGCATCAATTGGGTATGCCACATCCCCAGATGGTATTAATTGGACAAAATACAGCGGTAATCCAGTTTTTACCAATGTTCTTAGACCTTCGGTAGTTTACAAAAATGGCATTTACTACCTGTTTTACGCCAAAGGCGACGAAACCGGAATCGGTTTGGCAACATCAACAAATCCACACGGGGTATTCACCGACCAAGGTATAGTTTTGTCGCCCAGCCAGACTTGGGAAGATGGAATGATTAGAGGTCCCTCTGTATGGTACGACGACGAGGCAGGACTTTTTAAGCTGTGGTACAGTGCAGGTTCTATCTCTCCTGCTGATGTTGACTGGACTGAACCCGCCGCCATTGGGTATGCAACCTCACCGGATGGAATTACCTGGACTAAGTATGCTAACAACCCCATCATGCAGGGATTGAATGATGGCTCGTGGTTGTCTGAAGCAATTGAAACACTAAGAGTGTACAAACTGGACAATAATTATTATGGATTTTACCATGCTGCTGACTATTGGGGTACTAGCCGAATTGGATTAACCAATAGCACCGATGGGATTAACTGGAATTTGCAGCCAAGCGATTTGATTTTAGACTTGGGCAAGTATGATGAGTTTGATGCGGACTTTTTGTATACAACTTCACCTGTGTATAACAACGGCTGGAAGGTTTGGTACAATGGGCGCAACAGCGACAACACTAACCCTGAAGTCATTGGGCTAGCGACACTTAATAGTAATATTGCACAATTAAATACGTCAAAATGGGCTAGATCGAGACGATGTGAAGTTTCCGTCGCCAATAGGGTTGCTAGGTTCACGATGTTTACTTCCACCTCATTGGCATCTGACGCACGGGATTATTTTGTGTGGAGTGCAAGGCAATTTCAAGATGGGATCTTGGAGGCAAGAGTACAGATACCTAGTGGATCGAGCGATCGCTACAGTCAAGTGGGAATTGGTTTAAGATTTAACGGCACTTACCACGACATACTCAACAGCATAAATCCAGACTACTACGGAAACATGACTTTGTACCACTTGCTGATTGATGCTGGGACAATGACTGACAATCCAGTTACAACTGGTAAGTTTGTGGGTGGTAGAGAAACTGAATTTACACCCAACAACACAACTATCAACAGAGATATTTGGTACATCCTCAAGGTAGATATCTGTGGCTCAAACATCAAAACCTACATTGATGACGTGTTAATATACGCTAGTACTGACGAATCCATACCTCAACAGGGTTCTGTGTTTCTCCGCATTTTACAAACAGATGCACTTGTAGATTGGGTGCGATTTCGCAAACACGCAGACACAGAACCAACTGTCAAAATCAATTATCAATGAACAATTATCAATTATCAATAAATAATCAACAATGCCTAGAACTAGGGCTAAGGATAACATTGCCAGGTAATAATTGATACTCCCTTCCCGCTGTAAAATTATCTAGCTTTATCTTTTCTCTGTGTTCTTTGCGCCCTCTGCGGTTCGTAAAAACTTATGTATTCTTTGTGCGGGAAACGAGTAATTGATTGGTCATAGTAGCTAGCTAAGGAACCAAAATTCGTCCGGTGTAACCTGCACGATCGTATTGTTCAAGTACACTCGTTGCGATCGCCTTTCCCTGATCCGATGTAACTAAAGCTACACAGGCTCCGCCAAAACCGCCACCTGTCAGACGTGCGCCGAATACTTCGCTCGTTGCCTGCAATATTGCTACGAGGGTATCTACTGCTGGTACTGAAACTTCATAATCGTCGCGCTGGCTTTTGTGAGAAGCATTCATCAATTCGCCAAAGCGTTGAGCTGACACGCCCTGTACAGCTTCAAGCACTCGGTTGTTCTCGGTGATGACATGACGAGCGCGCCGCCGAAATGGTTCGGGTAATGACTCGGCGACTTGCGGATCTGTGATGTCTCTGAGCGCTTTGACTCCCAAGCGCCGCGCCGCCTCCTCGCACTCAGCCCGACGCTGGTTATATCCGCTACCTGCTGCCAATTCGTGACGGACACCACTATCAATTACCAAGATTTCTGCACTCGTTGGAAAAGGTACGACTCGGCGCTCAAGAGTGCGGGTATCCAAAAATAACATCGAGTCAGTGCTAGCCAGACTTGATGCCATTTGATCCATGATGCCACAATTTAAGCCAGCATATTGAATTTCCGCTTGTTGTCCAATTTGGGCGATTTGAACGTCATCGACAGGAAGATTCAAAAGCGATCGCACTGCTTTGAGTGTCGCAACTTCCAAAGCTGCACTGCTAGATAAGCCTACACCTATCGGTACTGAAGATTTAACGTATAAATTCAGCGGCGGTATTGTGTATCCTTCTTTTTCCAAAAGTTGAATACACCCAAACATATAACTTGCAAATCCAGACGGCGTGGAATCGCTTTGCGTAATGCTTACTTGCTCGTTCAAATTTTCCGAGTAAAAATGGCTCAGGCGATCGCTACTATAACCTAGCTGTACTGTCGTGTGTTGCGGTATCGCAGTAGGAAGCACAAAGCCATCGTTGTAATCAGTATGTTCGCCAAGTAAGTTTACCCTTCCTGGCGCACTAGCTTCGATTTCCGGTGGTTTACCAAATATCTGTTTAAAATCCATAATTTTAAATGCACAAAGGAATAGGGCGGATTCTTCCTTCTACCTCTTGGCTGGGAAAATTTGCATCGAAAGTCAGATTTTCCAATCCATCATTGCGAATGACAAAAGTATCTTCAATCTTTGCCCCAGCTAAACTTGGATTCCAAGCTACAGCCATGTTTTCTACAAGAGTATCAGTAGTCGAGGGATTTGCGACAATTTCCCGCGCCAGATATCCCGTAGTTCCTCCCTGGTGATGTTCGCGGATTGCATTGGGAAATCCGTGCTGTTCATACGCCTGAGCCAAAACATGATAAACTTCGTCCAGACCTGTTCCAGATTGGCACGAATTCAAAGCTTTTGCCTCTATTTCACGCACATGACGGTGTAATTCGGCGCTTTGCGCCCCTAGTGAACCAAAACAGACAAATCGGGTAAGATTCGCAAACAAACCATATCCCCTAGCGCAAAATACCAGCATCGCTTGCTTTCCCAAAGGCTCACTGCTGGCGGTAGCATGACGGTAAAGCGGTAAACGCCTCTCGCCAGCCACCAACGTCAGTGCTGGGTGCAACCCCTTTGCCCACAATGCTTCTGCACCTGCACCCGCTAACTGATATTCTGTCCAAGTTGGCTTGGCTGCTTTTAGTACTTCTGTCATCGCTTCGCTTGCGTTTCGCCCTACCTGGCGATATCGCTCAAGCTCACTTGACATCATTACTCTTTTATGCTGCTGTAGAGAGGCAGGCAATCGCTTTTCTAGATGAGGGATAGGGCGATCGCTCAACACCTTCCCATCATTGGTAGCCTCGCGCACAAAAGACTCGCGCACCGCCGCATCCGCCCAAGGGTTGATATGCATCTGAAAATTCGCTGGCAGTTCTTCATCCTGTAGGCGCTGCGCTTCAATTTCATCTGTCAATACCCAAGCATCCTGGGCAGTTACCAACACTTCGGCGACCCCAGTTTCAGCGGTAAGCAGGACGGTGTTAGAAGCGCCAGCCGTCGCCCATGCGAACCAATCTGTACCACGTAGACGCAAACCCTGCGCCTGTGTTTCCTCTAGGGTTTTCCTAATTAGCTCTAGCTTGGTAGAGACTTCTTGGCTGAATTGATTCATAGCATTTATTGATTGCTGCTACATTTACACAAACCTCATAACGGCACGGGCGTTTCGATGTTTACGACTACTGCTTGTAACTCCTTAGCCTTCTCTTCTGGTAAAGCATCATTAGCAAACATCCCCGCTGCAAGTTCCGTCCCAGCCAAATATTTAAGCCGATTATTGGTACGATAGGGGGGATAAAACTGAGCGTGTAAATGCGCTTCGGGATGTTCCTCACCGTCAGTCGGTGCTTGAAACCAAGCCATCAAATAAGGAAACGGACGATTCCACAAACCATCATACTTGAGCGTGACAGTTTTTAAAGCTTTGGCAAGTGCAAGGCGTTGCTCTGGGCTAAGTTCGTTGAAAGTAGCCACAGGCTCAATTGGAGCAAGCCAAACTTCGTAGGGGTAACGAGCGCAGACTGGAACGAATGCGATCGCATACTCATCCTGATAAATAATCCGCGCATTGTCGGCAATTTCCTTTTGAATCAAATCTGCCAACAAACCCCGTTGATGTTCCTGGTAAAACGCCTGCTGCATCTCCAACATCCGTGCGGGAACTGGCGGGATAAAAGGATAGGCATATATTTGCCCATGAGGATGGTGCAAAGTAACGCCCACCTCTACGCCCTTGTTTTCAAACGGTAGCACGTATTGAATTTCCCCATTTGCTCCCAAGACGCGGGTGCGATCGCCCCAGACTTGCAACAGCAAATCTAGGTGATCTAATTCTAGGGAACCAAGGGAAGCTTGTGGATCTTGAGTAAACACTACCACCTCACACGCTCCCTTGGCAGGCAAAGTATCAACGATGCTAGCAGGGGGAGAGTGTGCAGCCAGCGTCATCGAAGGAAAGCGGTTATCGAATACCGCTATGTCATACTTTCCTGAAGGAACTTCAGTCGGAAACTGCGGATCTCGCGTTGGTGCGAGGGGGTTATACTCTGGGGGCGGCATAAAAGTCCGCCCTTGACGGTGACTTGCGTAGGCTACCCATTCGCCGCGCAATGGATGCCAGCGCAAGTGAGGATTTGCTTGCACTGGCTCATTGCTGGGGCTAGGAGCTGTAATATCTGAGGCAATTGGATATCGGCTGTATAACGTCAGCCTGCGACCATCTGGCTTTAGCAACTTGTGGGAGTACATAGACCTCCTGAAAGGGTTGCAGATCTGATCGCCTCGATGGGAAACTTTGGTGTGCGATCGGCGTACAACAGACCATTAGCTTCTTGAAAGGTATCTGTGAACTGCGTGTAACAAAATCCGCTAAACATCTCAATATTATTGATCGTTTGCAGCAGGGAGGTGTATTTAATTTGTAGCTCCGAGATATTAAAGCAGCGCTCATATCCCCAAACTTTATCGGCATCGGGCTTGTCTTCGGGGGCATAGGCGATGCCGCCAAACTCAGTTA
The DNA here is from genome assembly GCA_964248365.1 of uncultured Chroococcidiopsis sp. Classification (GTDB taxonomy): domain Bacteria; phylum Cyanobacteriota; class Cyanobacteriia; order Cyanobacteriales; family Chroococcidiopsidaceae; genus Chroococcidiopsis. The sequence continues at coordinate 13,772 of CAXTYC010000031.1, forward strand.
GCATCACAGGTTGTCCCTGGTGAGGATAGCCGTCAAGTGTCAGGATGCGCCCCCCTGGACGCTTACGATCAAATAGATCCGATAGCTGAACTTCAGGTCCATAGCGATGAGCCAATACCAAGGGCTTGGTTTCATAGTCATGGATAGCGAGAATGTCAGTATCGGTACTTTCCCAGCCATCGTTGCCAATCACTGGGCGACTCGGATCGAATGTTTTGGTCAAGTGGTACATTGCCAATACATAGTTTCGGTGAGCCGCTGTTTCAACCAAATTCGGAACTCCCCAGGATTCGTTGAACGGAACCCAAGCTACAATACACGGGTGGCTAATATCCCGATCAATTACCTCAGTCCACTCTTTGGTCATGCGCTCCACTGCTTTGGGCGTGAAGCGATAGGCACTGGGCATTTCTTCCCATACTAACAGTCCTAGCACATCCGCCCAATATAAAAAGCGGGGGTCTTCAATTTTTTGGTGCTTGCGTACTCCATTGAAGCCCATTGCTTTGGCGAGTTCTACATCTTGTCGCAGCGCGTCATCTGAGGGTGCAGTCATTAGCGTATCGAGCCAGTAGCCTTGATCGAGAACCAGCCGTAAATAGTAAGGACGACCGTTGAGCATAAAGCGATCGCGCTGTATACTTACCGTCCGCATTGCGGTGTAGGATTTCACTTCATCTAGCAGTTTGCCTTCGTACCATAGCTGAATTTCGGCATTGATCAGCGTAGGCTTTTCAGGACTCCAAAGCAATTCGTTACGGTAGTCGTCGATGCCTGGATCAGATAGTGCAATCCGGCGGTGAATTTCCCCCTTGAAAACTTCATAGGTATCCTTTGCCAGAACGGTATCGCCAACTGACAATTTTACCTTTATTTGTAACCCATCTTGCTGCTCACCCGCGATCGCAGCGTAAAACTCAATTTCCCAGCGCTCGAACTGTGGCATCCAGCGGATGCGATCAATATAAGTCGCACTCACACGCTCAATCCAAACTGTTTGCCAAATGCCGCTTGTGCGAGGATACCAAATACTGTGCGGTTTTAGCTGCCAATCCTGCTTGCCGCGTGGTTTGGCGAGGTCGTGAGGATCGTCGTGCGCCCACACAGTCACCTTGGTGATGCCGCTGTCATTCAAGACAGGAGTAATATCGATTGTGAAAGGCGTATGTCCGCCTTCATGGTCAGCCATGAATTGACCGTTAACCCAAACACGAGCGCGGTAGTCCACCGCCCCAAAGTGTAGCAACAATCTCCCCTCACCAGTCGGCGTTTCAAATTCGCGCTCATACCAGCAGTTCGGGTGAAATCCTTGATCGTTAATACCACTTTTGGTAGATTCGGGAGCAAATGGAACTTGTATATGATTTTGCCAATTCGTAATGTTGTCTGGGTGAATGCATCGCCCTTTGTCGTCATAGGCGAACTTCCACAAACCGTTTAGGCTTTGCCAGTGTTGGCGCTGTAACTGTGGACGTGGATATTCCATTTCTCCTACGTGAGATGTACGACTGTCAATATGACAGCACAATTGGGTTTGGCAATTTTCTAATTCTAATAATTTCATAAAAGCGATCCCCTAGTTACTATATTAAATCATTCCCCTTTTTGGCTGCGGTTTAACAACAAAGTAGCAAGACTTGGCTATTTCTAAACGAACAATATTTTTTCCCTAAGCTTAATTACTTACGTCAACCCACACTATCCTTTGGGCATCATCTCCCAAAGGATAGTCCAAATGGTAAAGGCTTCAAAATGAGTAATTATGCTTGGGAGAGATCGGTAATGTTGTAGATAAGTTGAAATATATTAGACTTGTTGCCTTATAAGGTTAAATTTTTCACCTGAAAATGTCGCTCGTGTTGCCCCCACTAAGCCTTCGGCTATAGTGGTGGGAGGAATTCCGACCAATATACAAACCAAAAAGTGATATATTGATTGCATGGAAGTGCGATTCGATGTCACACGTTTTGAGTAAGGTAATCCTTCAGTCCAGTGTTTAGGACTGTTCCCACCCGAAGGAGCGTTGCAAAGTAATTGCGAGGTTTCATAGTTAGAGGGTAATGCCTAACCATACTGCTAACCACAAGGCGGTAGGGGGCTAGGGAAAGGTTGGACGGGTTAACGCAAGTGAATCTTCGTTTAAGCTCCGACAAGTCAGACTGTTCTAAGTGGCTATAGAGGGCAGTTTTGGGCATTATTGAGCCTTCGACTTCGCTCAGGGTCAATCATATCTCACACGCGCGGAACGAACAAACCCCAATCGGGTCTATGAGTGAATGGTTTAATCACCTCTATATTAATTCATAGTAAGAATGCCGCGAGGCAAACATAATTCCCCAGTGGGTAGAAGACCCTCCTAAAAAGCAAATGCTGCTAAATCGAAAGGTAACGGGAATAAATAACCGAGCAGATAGGGTAATACCTAAGCTGAAAGGCTGCTGACGTAGGAGGGGGTATCTGAGATATGAAAGGGCAGAAAGATGTAGAATGCTGGCGAAAAGATAGCACGATGGTCGTAGTAGGTTGCTTTGTGCAGCTCTACACCACTAGTCAATTTCTTTTCCCATCCAAGTTGACACACGGTATTAAACGACCAAGTATATTGCTCAATCGTTTGAGACAACGCTTGTGCCGTTTCAATGTCAGGTTGAAGTTGGATGCGAATAGTTCTTTGCATACATACATTGTACCTTCATATATAGAGGGTATTATCTGTGTGTTGCAAAGATTTGTAAAGCCGTCCTACCTGGCGCGGGGTTTCCAACCCAATTTCCTGATGAACTTCTACTCATTTAGCGTTCTCCACTCTACTAGTATGCACTAGCAGCTTGCCGCCTTTTGTCAGCTTCAGTTTCTGACCGCGCCACTCGATCTGGTTGCCAACAAAACTATAGCACCACAAAGCAAAGCTAATCAAATCGCGTACAGGTACGAGCCATAGAAACTTTTTAGCAACTGAATCTTTGAGACTCCAGACTCCAACAACCCATCCCATGAGTAATCTTGCGCTCCAGGTTATGACTAGCCCAGCCCATCCTAAGACAGATCCCCCAGTAGCAATTAGAAGTAGTAAGCTGGTGACAGTACCGTATGTAAAAATAAGTCCTAAATATCCCCCAGGTTGGGAAACCCTTGTACCCCGCGCCCAGCGTATTTGGCGTTTTATTGAATCAGTTATGCATCCTTTTGAAAGTGTGTGTTCAACTACATAGTCGGAAAGAACGACCTTGTACCCTGCTTTTGCCGCTAGGTTGCCAAGTAGGAAGTCATCTGCCAGATAATCGGCGATCGCTAAAAATCCTCCAATTGCTTCAAGTACAGCTTTTTGAATTACAATAGTTGAACCGAGGGCGAACTTTATCCCCTGCATCTTTCTAGCTACTAAAACACCTGAGTGAAATTCAGTGGCAATCCCGACAGCTTCAAGGGTTGCTACCCATCCATTAGCCAATGAACGATAAAGACACGTAACAACGCCGACACTAGAATCGCGCATCGGCTGGATAACTCGGATCAAATAGTCTGGTTCGACGCGGATGTCGCTATCGGCGATTACCCACATCGAGTACTTGGCATGAACTTGAGCATTTGCTAAATTGCTAACTTTAGGATTAGTGCCAATTGTGCGATCGCTCACTAGAAGTTGAATATCAATATTGGGGAAGTTGTAGATAATTTTTTGCACTACTTCCACCGCAGAGTCTTGCGGATCTCGGATGCTGAAGATAATTTGGTACTTTGGGTAATTTTGTTGGCAAAATGAAGCGAGGTTTTGGTATGCATCGCTGTCCAAGCCACAAATCGGTTTCAAAATGGTAACAGGTGGATGGAAATCTGGATCGATGGGATTGAGATTACCAAACAAATCGATAGCCGCATATATGGCGTAGCAGTAAAACCATGTTGCTGATAAACAAAGCAGCAGTAGTATTGAATCAACGAGGATTAACAACCAATCAGCGGCGCGCAAATTAGAAATGAAAACGTGTCCCATAATGATGCTTGTGCCTTTAACTAGATCATATTCCCAATTTTGCAACTTTTGATCTTTTGTAGCTGTTTGGGTTGTTTGCTCAGGTGCATAAAGTGTGATTCTAGTCAAGGAAGTTGGAATAAAAGCCACTACTTGAATGCTTTTCGTATGAACTTTTATATTGTGAAATCTATTTATTGGCTACAGCAATTACACTTGAGGTAAAGTTTGGAAAATTTATGATAAAATAGTTGTTTAAATGTTATTAAATTATTGCGGCTTTAAGTTTTTTATAATAGTTGTGGCATCAGCTTATGGGTTGGTAAAAACAGAATACCTCCACACAATAAAGAAGCTATTTCATATCTTTAACAGAATAGTTATATTGTTTCTTTAGCTAATGCAGGTAAAGATCTCTTCTTGAGCAATAACCCTTTTGGAGCAGTAATAAAAATTGATGAATACGCACCACAGATTAATTCCAATAATATAGCCAGGGATAACATTTGCCCTGTTGGACACCAAAATAGTATAAACAAACGTTTTGGCTTGGTAAGATGCCGTGCAAGTACTAAAACATCGTTATATTAATCGTAAATACAATAAATTTGAGGAGAGTAAACCCACGAATAAGTTCGTAAATTTCTGGCGGAATACCTATCCCGACAAGAAGTAAGACTAGCTGGTACGCCCAAGCTTTTTTTTACCACAATCCGACTGCTTCGATTGCGCTGTAAGTTGACCTACCTCTAGGGTATACGAATGAAAATCTTGAGCCAGTCCTACACGCAATTGCCTTGGCACCCGTGTCAGCACTAAAATAAAATAATACCATAACACTACCATATGGTATTAAATAGGTAGATCGGGTAACTTAGAACGGTTGCTCATATGCCCGTAGGTCTACATTTATGCATGATTATCGCATCATGGGTGAAGCGTGTTGGAAACGTTTCAAAGGTGGTAAAGATGGTACTTTTTGGTATGAGCGCTTTGGTGGAAGCATTGCGCCAGACAGGTTCAACTCCTTTAATTGAAGAACTAGAAAGGGTGGTTTCAGATTTAGAGCAATTGCTATCTTTTAAGGATGAAGGATAAAGGATGAAGTATGAAGTATAAGTGGCGAGTGGTAATTGGTAGGGGCGCTCTTTAAACGAGTTGTCTGAAGGTTCACAAGTATGTCTGATAAACCCGCCCGTACGGTAATTGGTGAAAATTGTCAATTGCAAGCCTATTACTCATTACCTATTACCTATTACCCAAAAAATGGCAAATGTTCGTCTAGAAGACATTAAACGCAGATTTAATAACGTCACCGCGATTGAAGACATTACTTTTGAAGTTCCCAATGGACAATTTTGGGTATTAGTGGGACCATCAGGTTGTGGTAAATCTACAGTCTTAAGAACGATCGCGGGTTTGGAAACAGCAACATCTGGAAAACTCTACATTGGCGATGTTCTAGTTAACAATGTCCCAGCAAGAGTGCGGGATGTGGCGATGGTGTTCCAAAATTACGCCCTCTACCCTCACATGACGGTAGCACAAAACATTGCTTTTGGGTTGCAGATGCGCTCATACGATCCTAAGACTATTAAAGAACGAGTCGAGGCAGTAGCGCGATCGCTTGCTTTAGAACATCTGCTCGATCGCAAACCAAAACAATTATCAGGAGGACAGCAACAACGGGTAGCATTAGGAAGAGCGATCGCACGTCAACCGCAAGTGTTTTTACTCGATGAGCCTCTGTCTAATTTAGATGCACAGCTAAGGGATGATACACGGGCGGAACTCAAACAATTGCATGAGCAGTTAGGGATTACTACTATTTATGTGACTCACGATCAGGTTGAGGCGATGACTTTAGCCGATCGCATTGTGGTATTAGATCGGGGTAGAATTCAACAGATTGGTGAACCGCAAAGCGTTTATGCTCGTCCAGCTAATCGGATGGTTGCGACTTTTTTGGGTAATCCTCCGATGAATATTATGCCTGCAATTTATACAGGCAATAATTTTAAAATCGGTGAGCAATTTTTACCTTGTCCACAAATTGTTAAGGATAGGATTCATCCGGTTGAGGGACAAGGTTTTGATTTGGGGATTCGTCCAGAGTATGTTTTTATTCACGAACCCCATAGCCTGGGGTTTAAACCCCAGGGAAGCAGAGAGCGCAAAGAGGAAGAGGAGAGTCGGCTAGTTGTTGAGGTGCGGGTGGTTGAGCCTTTAGGGAGGGAGATTTTGATTCGTACTGCTTTAGTGGGAACGAGTGTGCTGCTGAGTGTGCTGGGGGCTGCTGATGCGCGTTTGCGTGGGGGCGAGAGCTTATCTTTGTCGCTCGATCTCAATCAGTTGTTTGTGTTTAATGCTGCTACGGGTAATACTCTGTATCCCTAGCTGGTTTTTTGTGATCAAAAGTCAGAAACTCCCAAGCCTTGCTCCTAGCTGGGAGCATAGGAGCGAGAATATTCAGGCTCTGTCTTAGAAAAAGTCTCCAAGGCTGGATTGTGTTTAAATATACTCAGCCGATATGTGCTAGGCTTGCCAACTCATAAACGAACGAATACGGCCACTAACTTCCCGTTGGCGATCGCTGGCAAAAGCTTTATCATGGTCAGACCAGTCTTTATTGCTTGATTCAAGCAATAGAAGTAAACTCTTTCCACTCTCGCTCAAGCGCTTGTTTAGGATTAGCAACTCCCTTTTGGATCTGTAACGTAGTTGCACTTTGGGAAACAATTTGTAGATCGGAACTGTTTACTGGTGATTGAGACATAGACAATTAGGCATATCATTAAGAGTAATGGGACAAATTTGGCAGCATTTGCCTCCTCTCATAAAATGCCCATCTGCAACAAGGTAATTAGCAAAGTATTAGATTTTCTAATAAAAATTTCTTCTAGTCAGATAAGTAAATCTCAGATATTGCGTGTTTACACCACTACTTTCCGCTTGTTGAGTAAAAACAGCAATTTAACAGATTTGATATAACTTTAGTGCCGTTAGGCTTAGGCGTTGGTTCTATTCCTTTAGGAAAATGCAAATCTGTACCTGTGGTAGAAGATAAGTGTAGCAGGAATAGTTACATTACTTAATAAGACAAGGAACCAGTGCAGGGAGCTTTCAAAAAGGGTGCAAGGGAGAATAAAGATTTACTCTCATGCAATTTTTTCTGTTCCTCTGCCTTTTTTTTTATCTGCTACCTTAGCAATTATTTGTGTTGCTGGCGATACTCTGTAGTGAGCATCCCTGCAAATCCCCAGTTTTCCGGCTCTACCTCATCAATAATAATGTACGTATGTTCTGGTTGTTTGCCAAGTACGCGCTGTAATGTGTGGGTAATCTCCTCAACTATCTGTGCCTTTTGTTCCTTAGTTACGCCGTCTTTTGTGATGCGAACATTCACGTATGGCATCAGAATAACTCTCCTCCACCCGTTGGCAATTGCAATTATATCAGCCCCAATGCCTGCAACTAAGCTGTGTGGAGCAGGAAGCGATCGCACCCGCTGATATTTCTATTTGGATACGATTTTGCCCAATCCACAGCGAAACAAAAATAGTGAAAATCAGTTTTTAGCGAACCTTTCTTAGTCTTTAAATCTAAAATCCATCCAAAATCGTTTAAACGACTTGTTTTACCTGGAACTGTTTTAACTCATTGGGAGCGAATACGCCATGCTCGGTAATGATGGCTGTAATTAACTCGGCTGGAGTAACATCAAAGGCTGGATTGTAATATTCTGCTCCATTTGGGGTTATTATTGTATCACCAACTGCGTAAATTTCAACAGGATCGCGCTCTTCAATTGGAATTTCGCTGCCATTAGCTATGGCAAAATCGATTGTCGAAAGTGGAGCAGCTACGTAGAAAGGAATATTGTGTGCTTTGGCTACAAGTGCCAAACTGTAAGTACCAATTTTATTAGCTGTGTCGCCATTAGCGGCAATGCGGTCAGCGCCTACTACTACAACATTTACCATACCGCGCTGCATACAGTGAGCCGCCATGCTATCGGTAATTACAGTCACGGGTATGCCTTCTTGCACACATTCCCAGGCGGTGAGTTTTGCCCCCTGCAAGCGCGGACGAGTTTCATCGGCATAGACACGCGCCAATCTGCCATTCGTCCAGGCGGAGCGTACCACACCTAAAGCAGTGCCGTAGCCTGCGGTAGCTAAAGCTCCAGCATTACAGTGTGTTAGAATATTGAGTTGACTTGGCGTAGCAGGTAAAACTTCTAAACCGCAATCGCCGATCGCCTGACAAGTTTGTAAATCTTCAGCTTGGATTGTCTTTGCCGTTGTCAGCAAAACCTGTTTAATGTCTTCTACCGAGCCAAGAGTTTCGTAGGCGGTTTTCATCATGCGAGCGATCGCCCAAAACAAATTCACTGCTGTAGGACGAGTTGACCGCAACATTTGGGCTACAAGCTCAAGTTGAGTCAAAAACTTTTCTTTGTCCCCAGTTTGAATTTCTCGCGCCCCCAGGTACATCCCATAGGCTGCTGCTACACCAATTGCAGGCGCACCTCGGACAATCATAGTTTTAATTGCCACAGCCATATCTTCACAGCGGCTGATTTCGACAAATGCATACTCATTTGGCAACCGAGTTTGATCGATCAGTAAAACCGAGTCTTCTTGCCAAATTATCGGATAAACATGAGTTGAGGGAATCATAATTAGGGGCTTGGGGCTTGGGGCTTGGGGCTAGAAAAAGGCAGGGGGGCAGGGGAGCTGGGGAGCTGGGGGGCAGAGGAGAAAATTCAATCCAAAATCCACGCATCCAAAATCCGCTCATTCCCTAGCCCCTAGTTTCTAGCCCCTCACAAGTGTTGATAACTGTTGACTAAAGAAAGCTTGTCGCACTGTTTCAGCCATTTGTGGACTGGTTAGACCTAATTGAGCTTTAGATTCATCTGGTTCTGCATGATCTACTAATATATCTGGTATACCGATGCGTTTGACTGGAACGACTATATTTGCATCCAACAGCGCTTCGGCAACACCTGAACCAAAGCCGCCGATTAGACAGCCTTCTTCTAGGGTAACAACGCGACCAATGTGCTTAGCTAGGGGTAAAATCAATTCTGTATCCAAGGGTTTGGCAAATCGAGCATTCACGACAGTAGCTTCGATTCCATGTTCGTGAAGAATTTCAGCTACTTGCATGGCTGGGTAAACCATTGAGCCAAAACCTACCATGAGTACGTCGTCACCATGCCGGAGAATTTCACCCTTACCAATTGGCAGCGCTTCCCAACCTTCTTCCATCAGGGGTACGCCATAACCGTTACCTCTAGGATAGCGCATGGCAATCGGACCATCAGTGTAGTTTACTCCTGTCACCACCATTTTCTGAAGTTCGGCTTCATCTTTAGGAGCCATTAATACCATGTTGGGCAGACAACGTAAATAGGAAATGTCGTACATACCCTGGTGGGTGGGACCATCAGCACCGACAATTCCCGCCCTATCCATACAGAAGAAGACGGGCAAGTTTTGAATACAAACGTCGTGAATTATTTGGTCGTAGGCGCGTTGTAAGAAGGTAGAGTAGATTGCTACGACAGGGCGCATTCCTTCACAAGCTAAGCCAGCTGCTAGAGTGACGGCGTGTTGTTCGGCAATTCCTACATCAATATATTGCCCAGGTAATTTACTAGCAAGTTTATCTAGTCCAGTGCCAGTTGCCATCGCCGCAGTAATGCCAATAATTTTCGGATTATTTTCTGCTAGTTTAACCAAGGTATGGGCAAAGACTTTAGAGTAACCTGGGGGTTTAGGTTTACTAGAAGGAATAGATTTGCCTGTGTTGAGATTAAAGGGGTTTTGGGCGTGGTAGCCTACCTGATCTTGCTCAGCGATCGCATAACCCTTACCTTTGACTGTAGCCACATGAACTAGGACAGGTCCTGTAATCTGGTGTGCTTGTTGGAACGTAGCAATCAGTTCCTCTAAATTATGCCCGTCCACAGGTCCAATGTAGGTAAAACCCAGTTCCTCAAATATCGCTCCTACCTTGGGTACGGCTAAGCGCTTCATTCCTTCCTTCAGGCGACCAAGTTCTGGAGAAAGGGATTCACCTACAAACGGCAGAGATTTAACTTGTTCTTTGAGATTATCTGAAAGAAATTGGACTGGTGGGCTGAGGCGCATTTTATTCAAATGTCGGGACATTGCGCCTACATTGGGCGAAATCGACATTTCGTTATCATTGAGCACTACCAGCAGGTTAGTTTTGGGCAAATGTCCAGCGTGATTAATTGCTTCTAGTGCCATACCACCAGTTAGCGCCCCGTCACCAATTACTGCTACGGATTTAAATTTGTCGCCTTTCATATCCCGTGCCAAAGCCATGCCCAACGCAGCGGAAATACTAGTTGAAGCATGACCCGCGCCAAAATGATCGAAAGGGCTTTCACAGCGTTTGAGATAGCCAGCAACGCCGTCTTTTTGCCGCAAGGTATCAAAACGGCTGTAGCGACCAGTAATTAGCTTATGTGGATATGCTTGATGCCCTACATCCCAAATCACCTTGTCGCGATCTAGGTCTAGGGTTTGGTAAAGTCCTAGTGTCAGTTCTACCACTCCCAACCCCGGACCCAAATGTCCACCGCTAGTAGCTACGGTTTGCAGATGTTTTTCACGAATTTGACGAGCTATTTGCTGCAATTGTCGAATCGACAAACCGTGCAACTGATTAGGATGGGTGATTTCACTCAGGTGCATACTTAAGTGTTCTCTCAAAGGTTGTGTCGTTGCTTCACCCAATACGACCCGTTCCAGACTTTTTCGTTTAGGTTCAGGTCACACAGGCGAATATGTTTACCTTCCTCACTGTAAAAGATTTCGTGTGCAATTCGTACATTTAGTAGGGAGTAGGGAGTAGGGAGTGTCCGAGTGTCCGAGTGTCCGAGGGGGAGAATGATTAATTACGAATTAAGAATTACGAATTACTATAGTGCTGTTAGCAAGCAGAGTAATAAAGCCTCTGTCCATTCGACAACTGCGCCGTAGGTATCTCCTGTGTGACCACCCAATTGATGATTAAACCAGGCTGCGGTTAAAAATGCGATCGCACTTCCGCCTAATGCCATTGCGACAGCCAACACAATGGAATCGCCTAACAATATCTGTAACCCACTCAAACCCAGTAGCAAGATTCCTACTGGTAGTAAATCCCAATGGGAACGAATGGCAGCTTTGTGAAATGCACCTTTACCAGTAGGCTTTAGGTATGGATATTTCGCTATCGCTACTTGTTGTCCCCAGCGTCCCCATCCGCAAGCTGCCATCAATGCTAGCCAATGGGAAGAATTAAGATCACTCAGAGCAGCTGTTTTTAGTAAAATAATGGCGATCGCTGCCATTGCTCCAAACGCACCCGTAGCACTATCTGCCATCACCTCTAACCGCCGTTGCGGATCTTGAACTGCCAAACCATCTGCTGTATCCATTGCTCCATCTAGATGTAATCCTCCAGTAATAGCAATCCAACCCACTACCACCAAAGCGCTCCTCGTCAGTACTGGCATTCCAAAATAATTCATTAGCGCATCAAATAGCCCTAAAACTCCACCAATCAACAGCCCTACAGTGGGAGCCAGCCGCGCCACGCCGGAAAAGTCCAATTTTTCCACACCTGGTACAGGTATACAAGTATAAAAAGCAATGGCTGCTGCAATATCTAAACCAATTTGTTTCAACACCGTTGCTATCAGTCATTTCACCATTGCATCAATTTGACAATGCTATCAGACAATTCAGTTGCGACGGGTACAAATTATGATGGAGCTAGCAGTAATTCGGTAGTAAAGGTGATCTATGGTCTTACTCGAAGACTTATGTATAGAAATACACGCTGAAGATCCAGAACAACGACAGTTAATCAGTGGCGTGAGTTGGGAACAATATGAAGCCTTCCTCAATGACTTAGGGGATAGCCCTAAGTATCGAGTAACTTATTTAGATGGAGTGGTGGAACTAATGTCACCAAACCGTCGCCACGAACGTAATAAAACAAACATTGGTTCTTTAGTGGAAGCTTACTGTCAAGAAAAGCGCATCCGCTACTTCCCACTCGCATCTACCACATTGCGTAAAGAGGAAAAAAGAGGCGGTACGGAACCGGATGAATCCTACTGCATTGACACAGATAAAGAGTTTCCCGATCTGGCTATTGAAATTATTGAAACCAGTGGTAGTATCAGTAAGCTAGAAGTTTACAAGCGACTGCAAGTTCGGGAAGTTTGGTTTTTCAAGAAAAATCAGTTTGAAATTTACTATCTTCGCGGTGAAACCTACGAAAAGATTTCGCAAAGCCAGGTGCTACCCCATTTAAATCTGGCAATGCTAGCACAGTATGCAGTAGCATCAGATCCCCTAGAAGCGGCGCTGGAATTTCGGGAAAAAGTGAAAGAGATGAACAGCTAGATCAATGTTCAGGTTGTCATCGGTCATTGGTCTTGATTCATTGATAATTGATAATTGATAATTGATAATTCATAAATGATTTGAGTACACAATTTTCTTTTCAAGTTTCTGCTTGCTGTAGTCACACTAAAGCGCGGGCTGGTGTATTTTTTACTCCTCATGGAGTCGTTGAAACTCCTCGCTTCATGCCAGTCGGAACACTGGCAAATGTAAAAACATTGACACCAGCCCAACTAAAGGAAACTGGGGCGCAGATGGTGTTAGCTAATACCTATCACCTCCACCTTCAACCAGGTGAAAGCATTGTAGAAAAAGCTGGCGGGTTGCACTCGTTCATGGGGTGGAACAAACCGATGCTGACTGATTCCGGCGGCTTTCAGGTATTCAGTTTGAGCGAAATGCGTAAAATCACTGAAGAAGGTGTGATATTTCGCTCACCTCACGATGGACAAATTATCAACTTGACTCCAGAGCGATCGATTCAAATTCAAAATACTCTGGGTGCAGATGTAATTATGGCATTTGATGAGTGTCCACCTTACCCAGCTAGTCGAGAAGAAGTAGAGGCAGCAACTAGCCGAACTTACCGCTGGTTAGAACGCTGTATCGCCGCTCATCAGAGAACCGATCAGGCATTGTTTGGAATTGTACAGGGTGGTGTACATTTAGATTTACGTTCTGCGGCAGCTCAGTCGCTAGCGAAGTTGGAACTACCAGGATATGCAATTGGCGGTGTGAGTGTAGGCGAACCCCCAGAACTGATTGCTAAAATTGTCGAGGCTACAGCACCACTGCTACCACCTGATAAACCCAGATATTTGATGGGTGTGGGTACTTATAGAGAAATGGCACAAGCGATTGCCGCTGGTGTTGATTTATTTGACTGCGTAATTCCCACTCGCTTAGCCCGTCACGGCGCAGCTTTGACACAAGGGGAACGCTGGAATCTCAAAAATGCTCAGTTCCGAGAAGATTTTCAGCCCCTAGATGAAACTTGCCCTTGCTACACTTGCCAAAACTTTACACGAGCTTACATATCTCACCTGGTGCGATCGCAGGAAATCCTAGCTTACACCCTGCTGAGTATTCACAATGTCACAGAATTAATTCGCTTTACTCAACGTATCCGAGCAAGCATTTTGAGCGATCGCTTTTCGACACAATTCGCCCACTGGCTCACATGATGAGGGGCTGGAGGCTAGAGGCTAGGGGCGAGAGCAAGGAAACAGAGGGAGAACAAGACAATTTTTGAATTGTAAATTCCCATTTATGTTACGATATTTGTCAATTGAAAAAATCTGTGTTGGAAAGGTAAATTTAAGCATGGAAGCCGCTCTTTTGTTAGCAAAACTGCCGGAAGCATATTCAATCTTAGATCCCCTAATAGACGTTCTTCCTCTGATTCCAGTATTTTTCTTGCTGCTTGCTTTTGTTTGGCAAGCAGCTGTGGGATTTAGGTAAGAGGGCTGAATACCGCTGAATACCGCTGGGGGAGCAAAGGGGAGCAAAGGGGAGAAATCATGAATTACCCTTTTCCCTTTCCCCTTTTACCTTTTCCCTTTACCCTACCCTTCGGGAACGCTTCGCGTACATTCTTTACCCTTTCCCCCTTGTCCTAATTTTTAAATGTAGGGTGGGCAATGCCCACCTGTATTTTTCAGCCACCAAAACGCGATCCTATAGCCTTTTGAAAAGCAGGTCGCTCACTCATTTGTTTCATATAGTTAACAACAGCTGGATATTCGCTCAAATCAAGCTTCAGCATAATGGGAATGTAACCCAGGATAGATCCGACGGCTACATCAGCAACACTAAACTGATTCCCAAGTAAAAAAGGTTGTTGCTCAAAAATTTGATTGAGTGGAGTCAACAAGCGCGGCATTTCGCGCTCACGATTTGCTTCCAGAAAAATTCCAGGTCCTAATGTAGCATTGGCAAACAAAACCCACTGGGCAATCTCGGCTTTTTGCTCTACAGCAGTTGGCTTACCATATTTCTCATTTAGGTAGAGTAAAATCGCGCCTGATTCCCAAAGCTTGAGATCTCCATCCACAATAGCCGGAACTTTCCCTATTGGGTTAATTGCCATGAATTCGGGCTGACGGTGTTCTCCTGCCTGCATATCCAGCATGACAAATTCGTAGGGAACTCCCAGTTCTTCAAGATACCACTGAACAATTGAGGCTCGGCTACGAGCGCCACCATAAAGTTTCAGCATAAAGACAAAAGTTGTTTTTAAAGGACTTGATGAGTATAAGCGTGTTGTTTTACGTTGTCGTCTTTGGTTACAACTCGCTTCATATTTAATACTCGCTTACGCTCGGTGGAAAAATTGAAGTCAGCGCGCTTTGTACCTAGAGGAATTAGGGATTTGGCAATTTCACGACTCTTATAGGTACGAGCAGCCGCGATCGCCCGTTGCACAAATTCATTACTAAACTGAGACTGGGATGGGAACCCATCGGGAACAAGCAGTTTGTCACCGTCTATTACATTTCCCAATGTGCTAGCACAAGCCAGTTTATAGGAGGTGGGAATACCTTTAACAATTGCTTCCAAAGCAGCAGAGGGAATAGGTTCTATTACTTGGACTTCATGCACTTCACCATCTTCTTTGACGAAGCAAGTGGCTAAACCAACCACAAGATAGTCTAGGGGCGATAAATCAGAAGCGTTGGGATAAACAGAAGCAGTGGTCATAAGTATAAGCTCGTCAACAATCCAAACACAGCAGTTGTAATTGTTGCATTGTACCAACTTGTTAGGAAAGCGAGAGCGCTTTTAGCTTTTAGCAAAACAATTGAGGAGACAGGAGACAGAAGACAGAAGACACAAGGGGGAGCAATCTATTACGCGCTTACTCACGAGTGCGTAGTAGGCACAGATGAAGAATTAAATATTCTGATCT
This sequence comes from uncultured Chroococcidiopsis sp., assembly GCA_964248365.1. Taxonomy (GTDB): domain Bacteria; phylum Cyanobacteriota; class Cyanobacteriia; order Cyanobacteriales; family Chroococcidiopsidaceae; genus Chroococcidiopsis. The sequence continues at coordinate 29,091 of CAXTYC010000031.1, forward strand.
CCTAACGTAGGTGTCCTATCTCCTGTCTCCATTCTCCTGTCGTGGGTCGTGGGTCGTGGGTCTTCTTTTTCGGTAACTGGTAACTGGTAACTGATAACTGGTAAAAAGGTCAACGTGTATCTAAACACACCAGAGGAATGATTTGTTATATTTTCTGGAATTTAACCGAGGAAAGATGAATTATTCAGTATGAATTGGGAACTATAAAGTTTGAACGCCAATTCAGCCATACTGGTTAGCTATGAAAAACATGATTTTTGTTTCATAAGATTGTTATTTTGTCAAGTTACATAATTAATGGATGAAAACGCCAGTAGCGACGAGATAACCCTTGCCTCTACAAGACGAAATCCTTTAAATCTAAAATCCCAAATTGAGTTAGACAGATCGGCAAGTGCCACAACTGCTAACCAACGGTAGCCACAAGAGATATAAGTTTAGTTTATGGAGCTAAAAGCTCAGCTGGTAACGATATGAGTAGAAAATTTTTAGAAACATCACAAGACAATCCAAGACACAAGAAATCCTCAGTAAGAACATCTGCTCAATCGTCATGGCAGCAGGAATTACTTGAGTCTGCTAGCTATTTACGCGCATGGGCTTCAGAAAAAGCGCAACAAGGGAGTTATGCCGAGGCGATCGCCGCCTTAAGTCAGCTGCTTAACCGCAATCCCCAAAATGCGATTGATTACAACAATCGTGGGCTAGTTTATTTCCAGGCACGTCAATTCGATCAAGCGATCGCAGATTACAACAAAGCACTAGAACTCAATCCTCGGTTAGCCAAAGCTTACAATAACCGAGCCAATTACTACGCAGCGATTGGAGATTTATCAGCAGCACTCGCTGATTATGACCAAGCACTCGATTTTAATCCTAGCTACGTTCGGGCATGGCTGAACCGAGGCATTACGCTACGAGATTTAGAACGCTATAGTGAAGCGATCGAAAATTTTGATATTGCTTTATTGCTAGGTCAACTCGAAGGACACATTTACGCCGAACGAGGACGGACTTATCATCTTTGGGGTGACTGGAACTGCTGCATCGCAGACTACAATCGCGCTCTGGCTGTGCTACCTGAGCCACGTGCATCAAGTTCTGACCAGGCTAGTCGTTTGCGCTCCCAAGTCGAAACTTGGCTCAACCAACTAATGAGTAATTCGTAATTAAAAGCAGGAAAATTTAATTACAAATTATTTTTTAAGTTGATTCTGCCAGAATACTTGCTTTTGTCCTGGCTCTAGCAAATTGCTTTGCTCTTTCATCAAAGTGTTTGCTTCGCGCGAATCAAAGTAGCGGTTAAAGTCTTGACGGAGATTATCGACACGTCCTTGTGCTTGCTGGACTTCAGTGTTAATTTCCTGCCACTTTTGTTGCTGTAACCACAAATAAGGCAAAAGTCGAGCTAAACCATACGCTGCCACAAGACAGACGATAACATTAGCTAACAGTTTGGCTGTATTTTCTAGCGCCATTACTCGGTAGGGATGGCGATTGAGGCGACGACGAGTATTTTTTTGACGGGTAGCAACCTGACGGGTTTCTCTAGGTTGTAAAGGCGGTTTCGACGGTTGAATAGCTTGCATAAGTGATGAAATGTTTACAAAGCTTACAAAATAACTTGTTACAATTCAAAAAGCGCGCGATCGCGCGTAATTTCCCTTGCAAATGTTTGGGATTTTTTAGATTGACTGACAAAAGTCATCAAAACACTACTGCTACTTAATTTATATTTACAACCGTATTTTTACGTAAATATTATTTTATTTTATATTTTTTTATACCTTTATCGAAACAGTTACCAGTCAACAGTTACCAGTTACCAGTGAACAGTAAACCTCTGCCCTGTGCCAGTGAATTGTAACTGACAATTGACAACTGATAACTGATAACTGACAACTGATAACTGATATTGCCTCTAGTGGTAAAACTCTTGAGCCTTATTTGTAAAGTTCAGTCGCCAATCGCACAGCAAGAATGCCTGGAATCAGCGCTACCACTAGAGCAATATAGATTTGAGTATCAGATATAGACGACATGGTTCAAAACCTCCTAATCTCAAAGTAAGAATACTTTGATCGTTCAATACTTTCAAATACATTGCAGCATTAGAGGCACAACTTGTTACAAGACTACATAAAATATGATTTCCCTAGGCATCGATTTTGGTACTTCTGGCGCAAGAGCCATAGTGATAGACGATGAAGCAAATGTAAGAGCAAAGGCAAGTTATGCTTTTGATCAATCACAATTGGCTGATGCAACACATTGGCAGACTGCTTTATTTTGCCTAATCAAGCAGATCCCTTTTGAACTACGTGGGGAAATTGGAGCGATCGCCATCGATGGCACTTCCTCAACTGTTTTACTATGCGATGCTGCTGGTAGTTTGCTAGATGCGCCCTTGCTATACAACGATGCACGGGGAATCGCAGTGATGGATAGATTAATTGGGATCGCGCCTCGAAATCACACTGTACTAAGCCCTACCTCTAGTTTGGCTAAGTTGTTGTGGTGGGAAGAGGCGAGCGATAAGGGGGAAGAGGCAAGGTATTTTCTTCATCAGGCAGATTGGTTAGCTTTTTTGCTGCATGGACAGTTAGGTATTAGCGATTATCACAATGCTTTAAAACTAGGTTATGACGTAGAAAATTTATGTTATCCTGAGTGGCTAACCAATTTACCGTTGTTTCCCTTACTTCCTAAAGTTGTGGTTCCAGGTACATTGGTTGCGCCTGTGACAGCAGAAATTTGCCGACGCTTTGGCTTGAGGCAAGAGTGTGTAGTGTGTGCGGGTACGACTGATAGTATTGCGGCGTTTCTTGCTAGTGGAGCTTATAAGCCTGGAGAAGCTGTCACATCGCTTGGCTCTACCTTGGTACTCAAACTGTTGAGCCGCACCAAGGTAGAAGATTCAAGATTCGGAATTTACAGCCATCGCTTGGGAGAGTTATGGCTAACTGGAGGTGCTTCTAATACTGGTGGAGCCGTCTTACGGAATTTCTTTACTGATGCCCAGCTAGAAAGTCTTAGCCGTCAAATTGATGTAGACAAAGAAAGTCCATTTGATTATTACCCATTGTTGAAACGGGGCGATCGCTTCCCCGTCAATGATCCCCAATTATTACCCCGACTAGAACCACGTCCAGAAAACTCTACCGAGTTTTTACATGGAATGCTTGAAAGTATTGCCCGAATTGAGGCACAAGGGTATAATTTATTACAACAAAAAGGTGCGACGGAGCTAAGTCGTGTATATACCGCTGGAGGTGGTGCGAGAAATTCCACCTGGACTGCAATTCGAGCGCGTCATCTTAAAGTTCCTCTAGTTTTGCCACTCCAGACAGAGGCTGCTTATGGTACAGCGCTGTTAGCAATGCGCGGTATGGTATCCACTATTTAAACAACAGCAAAGTGAAAAGGCGATCGCTCACTACCCTAACTAAACAACCGCGCTATGGGACAGCTAAAACCAGGTAGTAACGGTGAACTCAGTTCATCGCTAGCAAACAACGTCGCTACTAGCACTAAGGTAGCCTGCACTCGTCGATAAACTTGAATTTGCTGCAAACGCCGATCTACAATCCAGTATTCTCGTACTCCTTGTGCAGCGTAAAGTTTCAGCTTCACCTCTCTGTCTGTGCGTTCATTCGCCTCACCTGGAGATAGCACCTCAACCACTAATTCTGGCGATCCTGTCAAATGTTCAGCATCATCTAACAAAGCAGCCAGTCGCTCATTACTAGCCCAAACCACGTCGGGGATAACATTATCAGCATCAGTATAAATGATGCCAGGAGTGCTTACTGCTTCTCCCAAACCTGTCTGCTGTGACCAAAGATTCAACTCAAGACAGATATTGCCACAAACTTTTTGGTGTCCCCAGCCAGGTGCGCGTGTTACAAATAATTCCCCGTCAATAATTTCATAGCGATTGCCGTTATCTGGCAATAACTCTAAATCAGCGCTCGTCCAGCGTATCCGCTCACTACTGGTTTGGCTCATACAAGCACTCCTTGAGTGTGGATCTATTTTATCGTCTCTACTAACCACTCCAGGCACACCAAGACGCATTTTTGTCTTGTTACTCGTATACCAGTAACGAGTAATCAGGATGCTCTGCGTCCGCAATATTTCAATATTTGTGGTTCGCTATTCCATTCTTTGTAGTTGGGCAATTTTGGGATCGATGATTTTTTGCCCCAGGCTGGGAAATTTAATTGCTAGGGAGATTTTATTACCCGTTCCGAAGATATGGGTGATTTCGCCGATCCCAAAGGTTTTGTGAAAGATGCGATCGCCTACTGTCCAATTTTGGATTTGAGTTGTTGATGGTGTTACGTTTTCTTGAGTATTACGCCGTGATGATTGTTGTGGTGTGCTAGCTAATTGATGATTGGAACCACCTCTAGGAAATCCAAAACTAAGTAATTCTTTGGGTAATTCTGCTAAAAATTGGGATGCGATCGCACTTTCGCGGGAACCATAAAGGCGGCGTTCACGCGCGTGGGTAAGATATAACAATTCTTGCGCCCTCGTTATACCTACATAACACAAACGGCGTTCTTCCTCTAAAGCATCGGGATCATCTAAAGAACGGAAGTTAGGAAATAATCCCTGTTCCAACCCTACTAAAAACACAACAGGGAATTCTAATCCTTTGGAGGCGTGGAGTGTTAATAAGGAAACTGCTGTTTGTCCTTCTTTTAAGTTATCCAGATCAGAAGTCAAAGCAGTACTGGCAAGAAAGGCTCCTAATGTAACTTCTTCACTTTCTTCTTCAAATTGCAACACAGCGTTATAAAGTTCCTGCACGTTTTGCAATCTGTCTAAACTTTCATCTGTACCCTGATTTTGCAAATCTTTGATATAACCAGAGTCTTCCAACACTCCCTGCACAATTTGAGCGGGTGAAAGTGTATCTAATTGTGCTTGCCAATGACGAATAAGCCCAGCGAAACTATTTACACCTTTTGCCGATCGCCCTGCTAAAGTATTAACTGATGTCTCGTCACTCAGAATTTCCCACAAAGGCAAATTTAGTTGTTGAACAGCATTTACTAGGTTGTCAATTGTGGCTTTACCAATTCCCCGTCTGGGAGTATTAATTACTCGTAACAAACTAACTGTATCAAATGGATTGACAATTGCCCTCAAATATGCCAGTACATCTTTAATTTCTTTGCGGTCATAAAACTTTAATCCCCCCACAATTGTATAAGGTATGCCCCAACGTACTAAAGTTTCTTCAATTGGACGAGATTGGGCATTAGTACGATAAAGGACGGCAAAACTACCCCAGTGAAGTTCTGAGTATTTGCTTTCTAAATTACGGATTTGATTAACAACAAATTGCGCTTCAGCAATTTCATCATCGGCTTTATAACAATAAATTTCCTCTCCTGCTTCTCTGGTTGGTTTGAGAATTTTATCAATGCGTTGGGTATTGTTTTCAATTAGCTCGTTAGCCGCTTGTAAAATATTTTCTCTAGAACGGTAGTTTTCCTCTAGCTTTACCATTGTACGGGTGTCTTCGTCTGGTAAGCCGTCACCAAAGTCTGACTGGAAATTGAGCAGAATAGTAAAATCTGCCATGCGGAAGCTATAAATAGATTGATCCGCGTCACCAACTACAAAAACTGAGCGATTTTTCCAATCCCACTCGCTTTTTCTAGTTTCTCCATTCGTTGCTAATAAACGAATTAACTCATATTGAATACGGTTAGTATCTTGATATTCATCTACTAAAATATGATGAAATCGTCTGTGCCAGTATCCTAAAACCTGTTCATTTTGTTGAAATAATTTGACAGGAACTAGAATTAAGTCGTCAAAATCTAAAGCGTTATTTTCTGCTAGTCTATCTTGGTAGTGCCTGTAAACTTCAGCAATTACTCGTCCGCGATAATTGGGTTGTTCTCGCTCGAAGTCTTGGGGTGAAAGCCCTTGGTTTTTGGCGTTGCTGATGGCGTAGCGGACAGAACGTGGTTCAAATTTCTTGTCGTCTAAGTTTAGCTGTTTGACAACAATATCTTTTACCAAACTCTGAGCATCAGATTCATCAAAGATGGAAAAGTTACGAGTCCATTTGTGTCCTTTTTCGTCTTGGTATTTTTCAATATCAAATCGGAGGAGACGGGAAAAAAGACTATGGAAAGTACCAATCCATAAATCTTTGATGTAGGTTTTGTAGACTTGCGATCGCAGCCTTGTCTGTTCGTGGGAGGCTAATTTCTCTAAAGGTTGATTATATTCCCTTAGTGCTATCTGTTGGGCAAATAAATTCTGGATACGCTCTTTCATTTCCCGCGCCGCCTTGTTGGTAAAAGTAACAGCGAGGATATTTTCGGGAGCGACTCGATGCTTGAGGATCAAATTAGCAATGCGATAGGTAAGCGCTCTGGTTTTACCCGAACCAGCGCCAGCAACAACTAACAAAGCACCGCAAAAATGTTCAACTGCTATGCGTTGACTGGGGTTAAGATGACTGAGAAAATCTGTGGTCATGAATGAGGGGCTAGGGGCTAGGGGCTAGGGAGAGGGGGAGCAAAGGGGAGCAAAGGGGAGAACTTCAGAACTTCAGAACTTCTGACTCCTTACAGCAACGTTAGTACTCCACAGAGCTATTTTATATGTATAGCCCAATGTGTAGAGTAGTGCGATCGCCACCCTGAATATAAGCGTTACCCCAATCTACACCCCATATCCTTCATCACCCTTGGTAGTCAGATGCTAAGGTAGGCATGGGTGGCATACTGAGTAATATTCAAACAAGCTGTGTGATAGGTTATCAAATAAAGGTATTAGGCAAGAGTACAACTAATCTGATTCACCCTCAACAGAAGTTATTTGTTGAATTCGATTAGTTAGATTTTCCTCCCAGCCAACGTCATTTAAGTCTATGCTGATCATGCGTCCTGTGACTTTTGAGCGATCAATGTATGCGTGAAAGGCTGCAACATCTTTTCGATGAGTCAAAACATATCGACGTAACTCATCAAGACTCATTGCATCATAGTTTGCTGCACTCATGGCTCGTATCCTCCCGTTGGCTTAATCTCAAAATCCAAATTCTCTCCAGCTAGTACGTATAGATTGCTAGTACGCTCCATCCATTCGGACAAGATCAATACTTTTGTACTGCCACTGGGGGTAGATAACGTTGGTAAGACGGTAACAAAGCCGATAAAGTCCCTGCGTTTGTTCTTGTGTGGGTTCCATGTCTATACAGCTTAACTTACCAGCTAATAATACAATTGCAGGGAAAAAAGACTATGCCTATCCTTTGTTTGGGATAACACGGTATTACTGATGCCCTAAAAGTTAAGTTAAAGATTTATTACACGTTCAGATCTGCGCATCCCTCTTAAGTATGATTTTAGGATAGTTCTTAAATTGCCTTTTATGAGTACAACACAGTCTACAAACGAGCCTCTTTGGATACAAGACAGAGATACAGTAATTGCCAATGATGATGGTGTAGAGTGGCGCTATCATGCACGTCCTGATTACTCGCTTTCCAACGAATTTCTCAAGCAGGAAAGTAAATGTAATCATATAGAGGGTTCTTTAGAAGCGATTGTCCAAAACTTGGTCAGAACCTTCGAGATGGAGGCATCCTTCAAAAGCAATCCTGAGCAATGGTTGTCAATCGTTGCTGATAAGTTTCGCATGACTACAAACGGCGGACAAGAGTACACAGCCCAAGATGTAGCAAATGCTGGAACTTACAATTTATTTCTAGGCGAGTCAGACCACTACAGTGCAAAAGCTGAAACTTTTGAATCATCAGCCAGTATCTTTCACCAAGCATTTCCCAAAGGCTTTTTCTGGGAACTGCTAGAGGTGTTATCGGGTCCACCCAATGTTACATTCAAGTGGAGACATTGGGGAGCCTTTAACGGTCAATATAGAGATCATGCACCTACAGGGGAGACGGTGGAAGTGGAAGGTATCAGTATTGCGCGTGTAAACGATGACTTGAAAATTTTATCTCTAGAACACTTTTTCGATTCCAGTTCCTTCTTAGGAAAACTAACAGCAGGAGAAAAACAGGCTACAGGCTGTCCTTTTCACACTTAATAGATATAGCAAGGTAGGCAATGCCTACCCTACCAGTTCATTTTGGCTAATTAGTTTGATCGCCCAAAATCTAAAATCAAAAATCGTATTTATTAGATAGGTTACTGGGCAAACATTTCAGCCAAGGTATCGAGAACTGCTTTTTGCTCATCAAAACCAATCTCACCTAGCCGTTTGACTAATCGAGTTTTGTCAACAGTACGAATTTGATCGAGAACAATCTGCCCTTCTTTGGCTTGAAATTGACAAACTACTCGTGTGGGATATGGTTGACCGAGTGTGGTCATAGGAGCAATGATGACTGTAGCAATATGGCGGTTCATCTGGTCAGGTGAAATAATAACGTATGGTCTTGTTTTCTGAATTTCACTGCCAACAACCGGATCGAGGTTAACTAAGAAAACATCAAAACGCTTAGCTACCATTCCCATTCAACCGAATCCCAAGTTGTAGCGATAACTTCGTTAAGCTGCGCTAACGCATCATCTTGCAGAACATCATCTTTTCTTTCTGCCATTGCTGCAAAAGCCTCATCCCATCCTACACGCGATCGCCCGACTGCACGAATAATTAAGCGATCGTCATTTACTTCAATTTCCACCTCTGTATCAATACCGCTTTGCTCTAACAAAGGCTTGGGAATACGAATACCCTGCGAGTTACCAACTTTAACAATTCGAGTTCTAATAGTTGCACCCATAGCTAATTACCTTGTGCTGACTTACCCCCCAAGTAATTACATTGTATATACAAAATAAGAGTATAGTCAAATCACAAGATATACTTTAGCTTCTAGCTGAAAACTCAACCGAAGGAACTATCGACAACTCAAACTTAACACCCCATATCTTTCATCACCTGCATTGCTGCATTATGTCCCGCCGCACCAATTACCGATCCGGCTGGGTGACAAGCTGAACTTGCAGAATATAACCCTTGAATCGGTGTACTATAGGGCAATCTATCCGCAAATCCAAACGAGTTATCTACGTGATGGATATGTCCCTTTGTCAAACCAAAGTGTTGTTCTAACTTCTGGGGATGTAGGGCAAATACTTCTTGCACTAACTCTGATGTACCAGGGGCAAAGCGATCGCATATCGATAATAAATGCTTGATATATCTTTCTTCTTGTGCATCCCAAGTCGTTCCTTGCAATTCATAAGGAACCCACTGCACAAACAAAGCAGAATTATGATGTTTCTGGGCATCTTGTAGGTCAGGATCGACCGTTGTATGAATATACCACTCAATAGCTGGAAATTCTGGTAGTCGCCCAGATTGTACATCAGCAAAGGCTTGACGCAACATCGGCATCACTTGGGACTCGTCGGGTAGTAGATGAATAGTACTGCCCACCTGCCCACGATTTGACCGTAGGCAGGTAAACTCAGGTAATCCCCGTAAACACAAATTTACTTTGAAAGTTGTGCCATCTCTTTGATAACTATCTAGTCGCTGGTTGTATTCATCTGGTAAATTCTCTGGCTTAACTAGATGACGCATTCGGAAAGGATCGGCATTGACAATAACTGTTTTAGCCTGGATCTCGGTTTGATCTTGCAACACCACACCTTGGACGACACCTTGATTTAGTAGAATTTGACTTACACCTTGTCGAGTTTCAATTTGCACACCTGCCCCTATCGCAGACTGGGCAAGACGAGTTGTAACCGTACCCATACCGCCTTTAACAATCATCCAAGTGCCGTCACTTCCAGGTAGCCGACACATATTATGTATGAGAAAATTCATGCCTGTACCAGGAGTATCCCAAGTGCCGAATAAACCTGTGAAACCATCGGTTACAGCATACATTGCTTTTAATAAGTCGCTTTTGAAATCAAAGCGATCGAGATATTCACCGACTGACTGACGAGTGAGATTGATGAATGTGGAACGAAGGGGCGATCGCACATATTTTTCTGCCGTCTCTTCAATAGATAATGGTGACTCTAACCAAGTTGGGGCAATATCTTCACGCAATTGGGCAAGTTCATTTTGCAAAGCAACATCAGCTTGCCAATCAGCCTGAGAGAAAAACGCTGTAAACTGCTGCTGCATCTGTTCTTTATCCGAACCGAACAGTAGATAACGCTTGTCAGTTGTCGGTAGAAAGTAGTGAGGATCGCGCCGAATCAGAGGAATATCTATATCTAGAATTTTCAGCAACTCTGGCGGCATTAATCCCAACAAATAAGCACCTGTAGAGATTTTCAAATTTGGTGCTGTTCGGAAAGGCTGTTCAGTACGACAAGCACCACCAACTAGGGCTTTTTCCTCAACCACCAGCACATCAAGCCCAAGTCGCGCCAATAAAAGCGCCGCCACTAACCCATTATGACCAGCACCAACAACTAAAACATCTACATTCTTCTTCATACTTGAGACTAATTTGCAACAGTCAGACAAATCGAGGAACTACACAACAAGCGCAATAACTTTCTTTGTTTTTCTTAGCGTCTTAGCGCGGACACTCTCCCTTATCACCTTAGCGCCTAACGCTACGCTTCGCCTAGCCTGCGGCAACGCTTTGCGAACGGCTGGAGCGTCTTTGCGCGACACTAACATTTAAACTTGTGTGCAACACCAAAAATTCAGATTTTCCTTGCCTTGCCAATATACATCACAGATGAATCGTCATTAATGCTGACACAAAAGCCACCCGTTTTCTTGTAGCGCAAATAGGCGGCAATATTATCCCATACCGTATTACCAAATAGATTAAATCCTTTAACCTCAACGTCGCTCAAACCATTGTATTGCATCAAATCGATTAACTCCAGGGGCTTGATAAACTTTTTCCAATCATGAATACCACGCGGAATTTCTTGTAAAATTTCCTCCAACAGCCAAATCATAATCAATTGCGATTTGAAGGTGCGATTGATGGTGTCAAAAAAGAACATTCCACCAGGCTTCAAAACGCGGTGAATTTCGCCAATAGTTTGTTTTAAGTCTGCAACGTGTTCTAGCACATCGACGCATAGCACAACATCAAACGATTTGTCAAGATAGGGCAGAGATTCAGCGAAACCATGCTGATAGTCAATATCAAATCGATTGTCAGTAGCATGAGCTTTTGCCGCTGCAATACAATTTTGCGATTGGTCGATACCAAAAACTGTCGCTCCTCTTGCTGCGAGAAATTCGCAAAGAAAACCACCTCCACAGCCGACATCCAAGACTTTGAGTGCTTGCCAAGAAGCAATGTGGCGATCGAAGTACTCGAAGCGCAGAGGATTGAGGTGATGAAGTGCAAAGATCTTGGCTTGTGGATGCCACCAGTGGGCGGCGCTGCGATCGTAAAACGCCAAATCATTCCTTTTCATGACTCACTTCGCCACCTGTGTTCCCCTGCGATTGTATTATTATTTTGCAAATACTTTAACTGGGACGCATCGCAATCTTGGTAACATTAAAGTCTGCTAGTTTTGTCATGGTTCCATTGCTTGGATCGATGATGTGTAGAGCTTTAGGTGATTGATACCTAAGAGCGCCAAAGCCTATGAGTTGGTTGCTCCTAGAGCAAACCAAGCTTTCCAAGCCGTTATTCCAAATTATATTATTCAACTTTAATTGCACTTGGGTAATCGGTTTTCCCGATTTCAGATCGAGTTGCACCAGATGGGTTGCGCCACTGCCTTCAACAGAGGTTGTATAGATTTTTCCGTTGGGACATTGAGCAAGATTACTAAATCGCAGGTTCTGTGGCAGGTTTAACCTCACCTTGAAACTGCCTGTTCGCAAATTAACTTCCACAAGTTTGTAGGGCGGTGTACCGTTCTTTTTTCCAACTAGACCAAGAAGTTTACCATCTTTTGTTCCTAGCAAACTTTTAAGCTTCTCGTGCTGCTGGAGTCCAGAAACAGTTAGGTCTGGACGAGAACTACTCATAAACTTGAGGCGAGTAGGTGTGTTTCCTCTGTTGCTAGTTTTGACTGGGGTAACAGCCGCTACCAGCGTACCATCGGCTAAATAAGCCAAACCAGTAATTGCCTCGTCAAACTCAACTGTAGATGTTGCCCCACCCTGAACACGAGGGGCAGATAGCCTTTGAACCCCAGTTAAACCCAAGTTTAAGCGCTGCATGATCAGTTGTTGAGAGTAGCTGGGTGAAGAGGTGGCATAACCAGTATGTGCGGCGATTCTTAAGTTAGTGGCGGCGGTGTCTGCGCTGGTGAAAGAACCAGGATGCACACCAACGATCAACAAACTTGATGTTTGTGAGTTAGGAGTTTGTGCTAAAGTCTTGCTGGCAAAGTAACTCAGCCCAGCTACCGTAGTACTAGCGATCGCTAGTTTACCAAAGCGACGACGTGTTAATTTATACTCCATATATTCCCTCTTAAAATAATGACTAGTGACTAGTGTTGCGCGTAGAAAGAATTACATAACAATATTCAGCTTCAACTTAATTGAATCCAACGTGCTACTGATGGCACTCGGTTGGTATTAGAGATGAACAGCATATACCAACCCGTTGGGGCTAGGTTGGGGTTATCTGTAATCGACACGGTTAAAGAAGTGTTATCTCTAGAGGTAATTGGCAAGTCTACTAAGCGTTGTTCTGTGTCAAGCCCGTGAGTAGTTGCCATTGGTTTGATTAAACTCACCCATTGGATACTTGCCGCATCGGGTGTTTGGATCGTAATTATGCCGCCATAACCGACTGATGAGGGAGCGCTATCAATCACAGGTCTTGATTGTGAGATGTATGGGGGGCTATATATTTCCAGCCGCTTTTCTTCACAAGGTATTGGTGGGTCACTATCTGGTACATTGCCATTACCATCGGATTCGTTGGCTCGTGCGGGATTTCCACCAGCTGCAACTACTGTGCCATCTGGGAGAAGTAACGCCACTGAATGATATAAACGAATGACACTTGCTGTTGCTGCTACTGTCCAGGTATTATTTAGCGGGTCGTAGATTTCTGCTGCCAGTGTTGCTAGCGATCCATTTTCATTCTGGGCACTGCCATTACAAACAAAGACGGTGCGATCGGGCAATATAACTGCATTGTGGTGCTTGCGGGCAAAATTTAGCGGCGCGGCTGCTGTGTAAGTCGGATTACTCTGGTTGAGATCGATAATACTCACCCGATTTGTTGCCACATCGGGATTACCACCACCAATCACCATTACTTTTTGGTCTTGGGCTGGCGGTAACAACACACTAGCACCTTGGGCGGCAGAGTCTGGCTCTTGCAGATTACCCACAGGCGTTTCAATAATCGCTTGACTGAAATCTTCAGGTAGGTTTAGTAGGCATGGTGTTACATCGTTACTGCTGCTAAAGTAAGCACCTGCATAGAAAAGTTGACCAGTAGCCAGTAGGTAAATGTGGGCGTAGAGATCGAAGGAACTAGTTTCTTGGGAAAAAATCCTCCAGCCTGTGGAACTTGAATAAATTTCTGGGTTTCTACTCAAGTTGCCATTTATATCTAAACCAGATAAAGCAAAAATGTCACCGTTGCCCAGCGTCAATAGAGTGGGATACCAGCGACCTGCATTCATCGATGCTACCCGTGTCAACTGCTGGTTACTCGGATCGAATAGAAAAGCAGCCGTTGCGCCATGAAAGGGATCGTATTGCAATGTTCCACCCGCAATCATCAAGCGACCATCGGAAGCGAATGATTGCCCGCCACAGAAAAGATCAACTGGCAACCCAGACGCATCAGTAGGAGCTGATTGATTAGAGAAAGTGCCGTTACTGACATTCCAAACAACACTATCGAGGGGCGAATTCAATTGAGTCGGATTGTTGCTTGAACCAGTTAAAAAGAACACGTCGCCAGTTCGCAGTAGGGCAACATGGATTGGTAATATGGGAGATTGGTACGGCAATACTTGCCAACTGCCTACCTGAATATTCTGAGCTATAAGGGTTTGGGAGCTTGCTTTATTTAAACGTGTAGTAGTGTCTTGTTGCTGAATCACTAAACTTACGTAGATTATTTTGCTAGCCAATTATACTTCACTATCCTCAAATAGTAGTTTGGATTTCAGTAATTTTCTGGTTATCCTCCCCTCGTCTCCCCAGCTCTTGTTTGGTCAGAGTCGCTAGAATAGAAGTTTGAATCAGCCCCTGATATGTCTCTTCCTATAGTTGCAATTATTGGTCGCCCGAATGTGGGCAAATCTACGATCGCCAATCGCCTTGCTGGAGTGCAGGAGGCGATTGTACATGACGAGCCTGGTGTAACACGCGATCGCACTTATCTTCAGTCCTACTGGCGCGATCGCGAATTTTTGGTAGTCGATACTGGTGGACTGGTATTTGACGACGATACCGAGTTTTTACCTTTAATTCGCCAACAGGCAATGGCAGGATTAGCAGAAGCGACGGTGGCAATCTTTGTCGTTGATGGACAAATAGGACCAATACCAGCTGATGAAGAAATTGCCCAGTGGTTGCGTCAACAACCAGTACCAGTACTTTTAGCTGTAAATAAATGTGAATCTCCTGAACAAGGCTTGACACAAGCCGCCTCTTTTTGGGAATTGGGCTTAGGCGAACCTTTTCCGATTTCGGGAATTCATGGCAATGGTACGGGAGAGTTGTTAGATCAGCTGATTACTTACTTGCCGCTTGTTGAAGAACTGCCCGAAACAAATGAAATTAAAGTGGCAATTGTGGGTCGCCCAAATGTAGGCAAGTCTAGCTTGTTGAACGCTTTTGTTGGGGAAAATCGCGCGATCGTCAGCCCGATTTCTGGTACTACCCGCGATACCATTGATATGGTCGTAGAACGCAACGGGCAAACTTATCGTTTGATTGACACAGCAGGCATTCGCAAAAAGAAAAACGTCGAGTACGGACCAGAATTTTTCGGAATTAACCGCGCTTTCAAAGCAATCCGCCGCACCGATGTAGTTTTATTAGTAATAGATGCGATCGATGGAGTCACTGAGCAAGACCAAAAATTAGCAGGGCGAATTGTCGAAGAAGGACGAGCTTGCATTGTTGTCATCAACAAGTGGGATGCTGTAGAAAAAGATTCTTACACCATCTACGACTACGAAAAAAGTCTCAAAGAACGACTGCACTTTGTTGAATGGGCGGAAATGATCTTTGTCAGCGCCTTGACAGGACAGCGGGTGGAAAAGATTCTAGAGTTAGTTAATAATGCAGCCGTTGCTCATAAACGACGAGTCACAACGGCTGTGGTTAATGAAGTGCTAGAAGAGGCTATTAAGTGGCATTCTCCCACTGTTAGTCGCCAAGGGCGGCAGGGAAAAATTTACTACGGTACACAAGTTAGTACTTCTCCACCCACATTCGCCTTGTTTGTCAATGATGCCACACGCTTTAACGACAACTACCGCCGCTACATTGAGCGACAATTTCGCCAACAACTCGGTTTTACTGGCACACCAATTCGGTTGTTCTGGCGGAGTAAACAAGCTCGTGATCTAGAAAGAAGCGGTGCAAATCGTGCTACCCGTGTATGAAAGGCGCTGGGGCTAGGGGCTAGGGGCTAGAGGTAGGAAAAAGGGAAAAGGGGAAAGGTAAAAGGGAAAAGGTAATTCGTAATTGGTGCGCTTCGTAATTCGTAATTAATGATTCTCCCCCTCTCCCCTGATTCCCCCTCTCCCCTACTCCCTACTCTCTACTCCCTACTCCCTACTCCCTACTCCCTGTTTGACATGGATCTACTGCGATCGCTTCCATTGGGGCTTTATCTGGAACAACCGATCACGATGCTACATCGGCTTGATCCTAGAGTAAAGCTTGCCTGGTTGTTGAGCTTTTTGGCAGCTCCAATCATGGCAACTTCTGTTTTTCGTGTTGTGTTGGTGGCGCTGCTAATTCTATTGACATTAGCTGCTGCCATTCCTTTTCGGGTATGGCGACAACAAATGGGCTGGCTATTAATACTATCCTTGTTTGTTCTGGTTTTGGGTGTAGTTAGCCCTGATGGACTGGGTGTAGACCATCAGCCTCGCTTGCCAAATGTTAAAAATTCTGAATTATTAATATTGAATAATGAATTTAATTCAGTAGTAGGGGCGGATTCAACAAACAAACCTATAAAAGATGTGACAACTCAAAAAAACCCATCCCTACAATTACATCCCTCAAACTACAAATATGTTTTGTTTGAAAAGGGAATATTTAAAATTACTCGCCGTTCGGTAGATTTAGCAGTACGTCTGTCTACCATCCTGTTTACTTTGATTTACAGCACTAACCTGTATTTACTCACAACTGCACCCGAAGAAATTACCGCCGGACTTGAAAGTTTAATGCTACCCTTACGATGGTTAAAGTTGCCTGTGACTGAAATTGCTCTAACTTTAACTTTGTCATTGCGATTTATTCCTCTAGTCTTGGAAGAAGTGCAAAATCTGATTCGTTCGGTGCGGACACGGGCGATTAATTGGAAAAAGTTGGGTGTGAAGGGAGCTGTACAGGTATGGATGATAGTAGCAGAGCGGCTGCTGGAAAATCTGCTATTGCGAGCAGAGCAAATGGCTAAAGCAATGACGGTGCGAGGTTTTACTAGTCCAAATCAACATCGAGTTCAATGGCACTCTTTACGTCTAACTAGCAGAGACTGGCTTGCCTTAATATGTTTGATTGTGTTTTGGCTCGCGCGGTTAGTTTGGGGAACTGAGGCTTGAACTATGAGTGATGAATTATCCGCCCAGCAAGAAGCAGGATGCCAAATATCATTGCATCAGATGCAACCTTGGTATTGGCGATCGCTGACTTTGGCTAATCGTACTGGTAGCGATGTCTTCGCCGCCCTATTTAGCCCCCTTTCTAATCCAAACGCGATCGCTACCTTACTAGAAAGCCCCTACCCTACACCTCCCGCTCAACCCCAACTATCACGCTATTCTATCTGTGCAGGCGCTCCCCGCATCATAGATGGATGCCCACAATTATGGACACCACCAGTCGGGGAGATCTTACCGTTCCTTGAGCAATTACTTCAACGTGGTCAGGCAGGGGGGCAGAGGAGCAGAGGGGCAGAGGGGCATTTGAATGTATCCGCTTTTGTGCACCCCTGCTCCCCATCTCCCCATCTCCCCTTTACAGGTGGCTGGCTAGGCTGGTTGGGCTACGATCTTGTCTGGGAAATTGAACAACTGCCCTATTTGAACAAAGACACACTTCCTTTCCCAGTCGCTTATTGGTACGAACCAGAGTGTTTTGCTGTTCTCGACCATTGGGAACAAACTCTATGGTTAGCCGCCACTGATCCCAATCAGTTGGATGTGTTGGAGAGTCATCTGGAGAGGAGCGCTGAGGGAGCAAAGGGATCTGGGGGAGCTGGGGGAGATAATATTTATATACTCAAGCAACTCGCCTCTCGCTCGCCTCTCGCTCGCCTCTCACCCCTAGCCCCTAGTCTCCAGCAGATCGCCCCTCATTTCCTCACTTCGCAAGAAGATTATGAAAGTGCTGTCCGCTGCGCGAAAAAGTATATTCAGGCAGGAGATATTTTTCAAGCAAATCTTTCCTTGCGGTTTGAGGCTACGACAGCTTCTTCGAGTTGGGCAATTTACCTGGCATTGCAACAGATTAACCCATCTCCTTTTGCTAGTTATTGGACTACACCTTGGGGCGCAATCATCAGCTGTTCTCCAGAAAGACTAGTGCATTTGCAAAAATCTAAAGACGGGAATCGCGTTTCTACACGACCGATCGCCGGAACGCGATCGCGTGGCGCAACTTTCCAACAAGATCAACAGCTAGCTCAAGACTTGCAGGACAACGTCAAGGAAAGAGCTGAACACATCATGCTTGTGGATCTAGAACGTAACGATCTAGGGCGAGTGTGCGAATGGGGTTCTGTCGCAGTTGATGAATTACTAACAATAGAGCTATATAGCCATGTAATGCACCTTGTCAGCAACATCACTGGCACTTTACGACCAGAGTACAATGCTGTTGACCTAATTCGTGCTGTATTTCCAGGCGGTACTATCACAGGTTGCCCAAAAGTCCGCTGCATGGAAATTATTGAAGAACTAGAACCTGTACGGCGCAGCCTATTCTACGGCTCCTGTGGTTATCTAGATTGGCGTGGTAATTTAGACTTGAATATCTTGATTCGTACCCTCTTATTTAGGAGTCAGGAGTCAGGAGTCAGGAGTCAGGAGTCAGGAGAATTACAAACTAGCAATTTTTCCCCAGGTTCCCTTTGCTCCCCCGCTCAAGATAGCTCCCCTATCTCCAAAGTATGGGGTCAAGTGGGGGCTGGTATTGTAGCAGATAGCGAACCCCAAAAAGAATGGTATGAATCTCTGCACAAAGCCCAAGCACAACTTACAGCACTTAAACTAGGGGCTAGGGGCTAGGGGCGCGCGTGAGAGATGGGGAAGCAAAAGGAAGCTGGGGAAGCTGGGGGAAAAGCCTCTTGCTTCCTTTTGCTTACTTTTGCTCCCTTTTGCTCCCTTTTGCTTTTCCCTAGCCCCTAGCCCCTAACCCCTAGCCCCTCATTTTCATGTTTAGACTAGGAACAGATATCGTTTATATTCCTCGGATTCAAGCATCTGTTGAGCGATTTGGCGATCGCTTTAGGCAGCGTGTCTATACGCCTGCTGAACAACTTGATTGTGGCTGGGAGAAAAACTCACTCAGTCGAGCCTCGATTAACAAACTGGCTGGACGCTGGGCGGCTAAGGAAGCTGTTGTAAAGGCGCTGGGTACTGGGTGGCGCGGTGTGGGCTACACTGATATTGAAATTCGTAGCCAACTGGGTGGCGCACCTGTTGTGCATCTACACGGACGGGCAATAGTCAAAGTAGAAGCAAGGCATCAAGTGGAATGGCAATTGAGTATAAGTCATGACGGAGATTATGCGATCGCTACTGCACTCCTGATTTACAAAGCTGTTAGCGGTTAGCAGTTACCAGTTACCAGTTACCAGTTCTAAAAGCTAAAAGCTAATCGCTAAAAGCTAATATAGTGCGCTCAAATCAAGCTATTATCTGCATAGCGTGCGTGACTGTATCCCACAAGGGTGGTGGTCTTTCTAGCATCAATTGCTTTTTTAGGTTTGATTTTAATATATTTTCCTAGCGTTAATAGTTGATGAACACAGAAAATTACTTAAATCATCCAATCTTCGGATTGCTGTTTAGGATTTGTTTACTAGAGGAACACCAAGAACTATTCACCACCCTCTACGCCCAGCGTTTATTTTTCCTGGTGACAACTGAAGCCACAGGCGTTAAGTTTGAACCTATAGGACGAAACGATGCCCGTTTGATGATGGAAAATCGTTTACGTCTGCTCCGTCGCAGCGGTCAATACCAGGAGTACGATCAACTTCAGAAGATTCTGCAAAGCACTTTTCAATGACTAGTTTGATTGCCCACCGTATTGCTTTGATTCGTCAACAGCTTCCAGCTTCCGTCCGGCTAATTGCTGTCACTAAGCAAGTACCTGTCGCAGCCATGCGAGAAGCATACAATGCCGGAATTCGGGATTTTGGTGAAAGCCGTATCCAAGAAGCAACAACCAAACAACAGCAACTGCAAGATCTAACAGATATTACTTGGCACTTAATTGGCAGTTTGCAAAGCAATAAAGCTAAAAAAGCCTTAGAACTGTTTCAATGGATTCATTCATTAGACAGTTTGAAGCTAGCACAGCGCTTAGACCATTTGGCACAAGAACTGTCTTGCCGACCACAAGTTTGTCTACAAGTCAAGCTACTTAGCGATCCAAATAAATCCGGTTGGACTGTTCCTTCCCTTCTAGCTGATCTGCCCTTTCTTAATCAATGCCGCCATTTGCACATTCGGGGATTGATGTCTATTCCTCCCTTGGAATTAACTTCTTCAGAGATTTTGAACTTTTTTGAGCAAACGCGCGAACTTGCTGATAAAATTAGGCAACAAAATTTTTCCCATATTCAAATGCAGGAGTTGTCAATGGGTATGTCAGAAGACTATCACTTGGCAGTACAAGCTGGTGCAACAATGATACGCTTAGGGCGAACCCTGTTTGGAGAACGACCATAAGAATTACTAATTCCGAATTTGCAATTGGTAATTTGTAATTCTAGATACCTCGCCTAAACATCTAAGCGGCTTTTGTAGAGAGCAGTTCGCCTTAGTACGTTTAGGACGAATTCTGTTTGGATAAAGACTATAAGAATTCATAATTCGTAATTTGTAATTCTAGATACCTCGCCAGGTGCGCCTCTCGCCACTAGCCTTTAAGAACAACCCAAATAGAATATTAAAAACATCTTGCCAATTGATAACTAACGGTATAGTATTGTCGCAAATAAAAAACAAAGAAAAAACCGGAGGCTTACAAGCTGGATTTTTGAGTATTGACATATTAGCGCTCAGAAAATATTAATATATGTAGGCAAATAAAGAAAGAGCGTGAAAATTAGATAAAATATTCTTCCATCATTGCTTATCCAACGCTTGATCAAAACGGTTTTTTCTAGTTAACTATAACTGTGCATCGTAAGGGAGAGTGAACAAGTGAATAAGATCTTTACTAAACTAAAAGATTTTGTTGGTTTAAATGAGCCACAAGAATACGAAGACTACGATTACATAGAAGAAGGGGAGGAATATCCAAATCAATATCAGCCAGAACACCCGCAACCCATACAAGAAGAAGAGATGCGTCGGCGGCGGGGGGGGCGACAAATATTTATGGCGACAGATGCAGGAATAGGAACACAAATGGGTAAAGTGATCGATATGCCAATGAATGGAAATTACGAAGTAGTATTAATGGAGCCGCGTTCCTTTGATGAAATGCCTCAAGCAATTGAGGCATTGCGGGAGCGCAAGATGGTAGTGCTAAACCTGACGATGATGGAACCAGATCAGGCACAACGAGCCGTAGATTTTGTTGCAGGCGGCACGTATGCTATGAATGGGCATCAAGAGCGAGTCGGCGAAAGTATCTTTCTGTTTACGCCGCTTTGTGTACAAGTTACTACTTCTTCTGGAATTGTGCATGAAGCACTACAATCTTCTCCTATGCGCGCTGGACGAGTTAATGCCCCTACTCCGGCTTGGACAGGGGAAACTACTAGAATTGCTCAATCAGGTTAAAGTTTTGCTTGGAATTTGTAGGGGCGCAACGAGTAGCAATAATGGTAAGTAGTAAGTCAAAAACCAAATGGTATCACAAGCGCCCCTTTACAAGAAAAACAGAAATTGGAATAGAAACCCAAAAATTCAGTTGGCTTTGCCCGATTAGTTTAACAAATCTGTAGGTTTTTTAAGTGGGTTATTATTTAGCCAGGGTTATAAATCTTACAAGGAATTAGAAAAAGAATTAAGTAGTTTTACAGTTAGACTAAAGTAAACTGTAAGCTTGAATATTCGGTTTTTCTGATAAAATTATTGAGATAGACTGCCCGTTGGGGCGTTGTGATTTTACAAGGTTAGTTCAGTTGTCTTTTAAGTTTGGCATCATTGGCGGCGGGGTAATGGGAGAAGCGCTATTATCCCGCTTAATTGCACGAAAGGTTTATAAATCATCAGAGGTTATAGTTAGTGAACCATCATCCTCACGTCGCAGCTTTTTGCAGCAGCAGTATGGCGTTGAAGTGACAGGAGAAAATCGGCGGGTGTTGTTAGAAACATCCGTAGTTTTATTGGCTGTAAAACCACAAATATTTGATCAGATCGCCCAACAAATAGCAGAGGCGATCGCTATACTCAACCATGAATCATCACCCCTACCATTAGTAATTTCCATCTTGGCAGGTGTGTCATTGAGCAAAATAGAGTCAGCTTGCCCAATGGCGGTAATTCGAGCAATGCCTAACACCCCAGCAACAGTAGGGGCAGGTATGACAGCAATTAGTTTGGGTACAAATACTGATGAATGTCACAGACAAACAGCCCAAAAACTATTTGTGGCGGTAGGAGAAGTCGTAGAAGTACCAGAAACACTGATGGATGCAGTCACTGGGCTATCCGGTTCGGGACCTGCTTTTGTAGCGATGATGGTAGAAGCATTATCCGACGGCGGTGTAGCAGCAGGTTTACCAAGAGCGCTCGCTCAACAGCTTGCCCTACAAACAGTTAGGGGAACAGTGCAGCTATTAAAAGAAAAAGGCATCCACCCAGGCGAACTGAAAGACAACGTTACTAGTCCAGGCGGTACTACCATAGCTGGAGTAGCAGCCCTAGAAAGCGCCGGATTTCGCTCAGCCTTGATCGAAGCAGTCGTAGCGGCGACAAAGCGATCGCAAGAATTAGGGGCTGGGGGCTAGGGGCTAGGGGCTAGGGGCTGGGGAGAGGGGGAGAGTGGGAGAGTGGGAGAGTGGGAGAGTGGGAGATAAATATATTATATTTACTAGCCTCTAGCCTCTAGCCTCTAACCTCTGGTTCCTCTAGCCTCTAGCCTCTAGCCTCTAGCCCCTAGCCTCTAGCCTAAGCGCCCCTGATATACACTTGACCGTTTACAATTTATGTAATAAGCAATATCTCTTGAAATTATTATTAAGTGAACCCCCAACTGCTGAGCGAAGTCGATCTAAAGAACATATTTCCGTTTGAGCTAGATGAGTTTCAACTTGGGGCGATCGCGGCTTTGAATGCTGGTCGTTCAGTTGTTGTCTGTGCGCCTACTGGTTCTGGAAAAACTTTAATTGGGGAATACGCCATATATCGCGCCCTAGAAGGGGGAAAGCGAGTGTTTTATACCACCCCCTTGAAAGCGTTGTCGAATCAAAAACTACGGGACTTCCGCGATCGCTTTGGGGCTGAAAGAGTCGGTTTATTAACTGGCGATGTTTCCATTAACCGCGATGCCCCGATTGTGGTGATGACGACAGAAATTTTCCGCAATATGCTATATGGGACACCCATCGGCGAAGTTGGAACCTCTCTGGTAGATGTAGAGGCGGTAGTGCTAGATGAATGCCACTACATGAACGATCGCCAACGCGGTACAGTATGGGAAGAATCAATTATCTATTGCCCAGCAGAAATTCAACTAGTAGCTCTTTCCGCTACGATTGCCAATAGCGATCAGCTAACAGACTGGATCGATCAAGTACATGGTTCAACTGAGCTAATTTACTCAGACTTTCGCCCCGTTCCTCTAGAATTTCACTTTGGTAATACAAAAGGGTTATTTCCCTTACTGGACAAAAACACCCGAAAAATTAATCCCCGTCTCAAATCGAAACGAGGTACAAGCAACTTTGTCAAAGGCGATCGCAAGCAAGGTCCCAGACCAGAAGCTCCCAGTATAGAATACATCCTAGGGCATTTATACGCCAGAGATATGCTTCCGGCAATTTACTTTATCTTTAGCCGTCGGGGTTGCGACAAAGCAGTAGAAGAACTGGGAACTGTATCGCTGGTAAATGAAGCAGAAGCAGCACAATTAAAGTCGCAAATTGACGAATTTTTACGGCGAAATCCAGATGCTGGTCGTTCTGGGCAAATTGAGCCGCTATATCGTGGCATTGCGGCACATCATGCCGGAATTTTACCAGCCTGGAAGGGTTTAGTGGAAGAACTATTTCAGCAAGGGTTAATTAAAGTAGTATTCGCTACAGAAACTTTAGCAGCTGGAATTAATATGCCTGCTCGGACAACAGTGATTTCTACCCTTTCCAAACGTACCGACAGAGGACACCGACTGCTAAATGCTTCGGAATTCTTGCAAATGGCAGGAAGGGCTGGGCGTAGAGGCATGGATAAACTCGGTCATGTGGTGACGCTGCAAACACCATTTGAAGGAGCCAAAGAAGCATATTACCTAGCCACAGCTAAGGCAGATCCCCTAGTTAGCCAGTTTACGCCAAGTTATGGCATGGTGTTGAATTTGCTGCAAACTCATACCTTAGAGGAAGCCAAGGAACTAGTAGAACGCAGTTTCGGGCAGTATCTAGCGACGTTGTATTTGAAGCCTCAGTATGAAGAAATAGAACATCTGGAAAACCAACTTGAACATCTAGAAGTTCAGATGGAATCTATAGATGCGGGGCAGTTAAATCAATATGAGAAATTGCGGCAAAGGCTGAAAGTTGAACGCCAACTGTTGAAAACGCTGGAAGAACAAGCCCTAGAGGCGCGATATGAACAATTAAGCCTGACGATTAATTTTGCTATGTCAGGAACTTTGCTGAGTTTGCGGGGTAAAAATGTGCCAACCGCATCACCCATACCAGCTGTGTTGGTGACTAAAATCCCAGGCTCTGGTCAATCTCCTTACTTTATCTGCTTAAGTAATGATAATCGCTGGTATATAGCCACAACTGGGGATATAGCGGATTTATATGCCGAATTGCCACGATTGGATATTCCCAGCCATCTCATGCCACCCGCAGATATGCCCCCCAAACCAGGGCAAACGAGGCGAGGGAACGAAGAAACAGCAGCGATCGCACGGGCAATTCCCAACTTAGCCCAATGGCACACTGCACCCGAAGTATTAGCGCAACAACAACGGGCGATCGCCATCCAAGAGCAAATAAATGCTCATCCTATGCATAACTTGGGTAATCCGTCAAGCATTCTCAAACGCAAGACGAAAATTAGTCAGTTGCAAGCAGAAATAGTCGAGCGACGAGCAGAGTTAGACGGTTACTCTCATCGCCATTGGGAGGAATTTGTTCACCTAATTGAAATTTTGCAGCGATTCGGTTGTCTAGACGAACTGAAGCCTACACGTTTAGGGCAAATCGCAGCAGCAGTGCGGGGAGATAATGAATTGTGGCTGGGTTTGGCTTTAGCCAGTGGTGCATTTGACGATCTTGCACCTCATCATCTAGCAGCAGCAGTTGCAGCTCTTGTGACTGAAACACCGCGCCCAGATAGTTGGGTACGTTATCCCCTGTCGGCTGAAGTAGAGGAAGCTTTAGCCGAAGTACGCTCTACTCGTCGTCAATTGTTCCAGTTGCAACGCCGATATAATGTTACTCTGCCCATCTGGTTGGAGTATGATTTAGTGCCGTTGTTAGAACAGTGGGCGCTAGGGGTGGAATGGTTAGAACTGTGCTCTAATACAAGTTTGGATGAAGGCGATGTCGTGCGGCTTTTACGCCGGACGTTGGATTTATTATCCCAAATACCTCACATTCCCCATATATCAACATCCTTACAGCGCAATGCTTATCGTGCTATGCAGCTGTTGGATCGCTTCCCAGTCAATGAGGTGGCTGAATAATAGCTATTGCGGTCACCACCTTTCGAATATACAACAGGGAGCCTTATGGAGAGCCTCTACGAAACCGATTTCTATGCTTGGGTTCAGGAACAAGTCAAGTTTCTCCGTCATCACCAATGGAGCCAGCTTGATCTGCCCAATTTAATCGAGGAGATTGAATCGTTGGGAAAACAGCAACGTGCAGAACTGAGAAGTCGCTTGAAAGTGTTAATTGGACACTTGCTGAAATGGGAATATCAGTTAGAACGACGAAGCCGTAGCTGGTTAATGACGATTCGTGTCCAGCGTCGTGATACTCAAGAACTGCTAGAGGAAAATCCTAGCCTCAAACCTTATCTTCGGGAAGCACTTCAAAAAGTATATGAAAGTGGCAGAGATTTAGCTGTGGGAGAAACTAATCTTCCGCTAAAAACCTTTCCCCAAGATTGTCCTTATACATTGGAGGAAATTTTGAGCGATCGCTTCTATCCTGGTGCTGCAACGGATGAATTGATGGAATAATTGGGTTTCATACTGCAACCTAATCTACAGGTGATCGGCAGTACTCAATTTACAAAACAGCGATTACAGGTTTAAAATAGTGTGTTCTGACGTTTTAAAACACCTTCATGTTGAATACCTGGAACTAATACAATCCCATATCGCTCCTCATCAGTTCTTTGCTCAAATTCTGCGTCATCCAAATCTCATCCGCTTCATTCACAGATAATTGATCGACACCAAGGTTATAAGCAAGTACATAAATAACATAATTCCCAACTGGTACATCAATCCATGCTATGTCTTCAATGGGACTAGCTATAACAATTTGACCTGATTCAATCACAATATTGAATGCCAATGCCCAAGCGCAATCATCAAAATCTGGTTGGCGATCGCTAAGATATACGTTCAACCAGTGGTCATTAGAATCAGCGCGTGTTCCTAGATAAACTGTTTTTCCATTTGAGATATAACCTCTTTTAGCATGATCGTCTGCCATCCAATTGAGTGATTTTTCAAAAAGGTCTGCCTGGGCATCAGAAATATAGAACTGATAGTGATCGGCAAATATTCTCCCTGAAAAAAGTTTGTTCATTTTTACTTGTGCTATTGGATGATAAAGTGGATGTGGAGTGATATCCTACTACTAAGCTCCGAAACTAGGCTTTAGCTAGAATACGATTGTGCAAGCGTATATCTGTCCAATCACTAAAATTGGGAATGCCTTATGTCTCAGTCTGCCGTCAATACCATTCGCTGGACGAGTGCTGATCTAGAGTTGCTACAAGCGGATGAATGGAAGCGATACGAAATCGTTGACGGAGAACTATTTGTGACACGCGCACCTCACATCGGTCATCAAGATGCTGTTGGACGGATTTATGCACGACTACTTCTTTGGTCAGAAGAGACAGGGTTAGGAAAACCATTCATTACGCCTGGTGTAATTTTTACCGATACTGATAATGTGATTCCCGATGTGATTTGGATTAGTCAAAAGCGTTTAGCGACGATTGTTGATGATGAAGGACATTTGACGGCTGCACCAGAGCTAATTGTCGAAGTGCTGTCTTCCGGTAGCACAAATGAGCGACGTGACCGAGAAGCAAAACTAAAGCTTTATTCTATTAAAGGAGTGCATGAGTATTGGATTGTTGATTGGCGATCGCGGATGGTGGAAATTTACCGTCGGGAAAACGCGCAACTTCAAGCGGTAAGTACACTGTTTGCTACCGATGCCATCACATCCCCACTCTTACCAGGATTTGAGTGCAAAATTGAACGATTTTTTTGATTTTTACAAGTAATCTTATTAAAATTTAATTCTCCCTCGCCAAGAGCTGCCTTAGCTGTCGAATAGCAATACTACTATTGCGCTCGGAGGCAATTTGAAAACACTTTTGCATAGCCTCTGACACATTAATATTAGGAAAATAGCGGCTGCTGGTTTCAACAATGTAGCGATCGCCCTGCAACTGGTAAATTACAATCTTGTTCTTTTTTAATAACCATACTTCCGGCACTTGATAAGGCAGGTAGTCATTCACGTCAGTATAGCTGGTTATGTCTACCTCAATCACCAAATCAGGAGATGGATCGATGCCCCAATTGATGCGGTTTTTGCCTGCAACCGCCCCCCAGTTTTCGATATAAAAGCAATAATCCGGTTCAATGCCACTTTGTTCTGGCAGTTCCAACGTTATTGGAGTAAATGCCTCGTATTCTTGCTCCAAGTGATCTAGTAGAACTGTGACGACATTGGCAGCTAGATGAGCCTTACGCCCGTGTTCGGGTAAAGGAGCCATTAACAGAATCTCTCCAGGTCGATACTTGATGCGCGGGATTGAGCGATCGCCCAGTTGCTGACTCAATGCCCGATACTCCTGCCAACTGCCCAGTAGCCTTACTACGGCTCCACCAGGTAACTCGATTTTCTCTGGGGTAACAACAGCAAACATTAAACTTACACCTCCACCTTTACTGTAATGCTCATATCGTAAAGAGCGCGATTTAAATGTAAACAAAAAGATAGCGTTGCACATCAACAGACAGTCTTCTTTGTTTTTCTTAGCGCCTCCGCGTCTTTGCGTGACACTATACAATCTCCTCCGACTGCATAAAAATCAGAAGCAACTACTAATTAAAAGAATAAGGATAACAAAGGTAGGTTGTTATGCAGTCTTTACAGCAGGAATTAAAGGAGGGCGATGTGGGCGAGCGCCCGCATCTGGTTTCACCAGATCGCACTAACATAGCAGCAGAACTGGCACAAGATTGGCGATCGGGTCTTGCTTGTGAATGTCCCAATACAAGCGTAACCACTAGGGAAAGTATTATTTGCTGGCTACTTGGCAATGACTTAGAGCGATTTGAAAGACTCGATTCAAAGCAGTTAGCACTTACATCGCAAGCGATGGCATATCGTTTTCGCATCTTACAACAGCGTTACCTGGGAGTTGCGCCAAAGCAGGCTTATCGCCATCTAACTAATCGATTGGGGAGTTTAGTGCTACTGCGAAATAAAATTCGCGCTCTTTCAAGCTTCAGTCACGATCGCGCCTCTACATTTGCGGATGTTTTACAAGACTTAATTCAAGAATTATTGCAACGCGATCGCTATATGCAACAGCAAATGGTATACATCGCCCAGTGTACTAATGATGCCAGACTACGCACGGCTTTGCTGCTTGCCACAACTGAAGAGTATTGTTTACGCCCAATTCGGAATCAACCCCTAGTCATGTATCGCTTTGTCACCTACCTGCGGCGTAAACAGCAAGGAGGAGTAACGCAAGTGAGCGATCAAACCTCGCTCCGACTATATTCTCACGAACTTCTCACAGATGATAGTGACAATACATTTAGTTTTTTAGATGCCCAAGCACTTGCAGCGTATCAAGATACACGAGCATGGTCAGAAAAACTTGCCCTGCGGCAGATAGTAAAGCAGGAATTTTCTAATTATCTGGCACAGCACATCGGAGAAAATGCAGTGCAGTGGCTACATTTATATCTTCAGGGCAAATCCCAAGAGGCGATCGCCCGACGGTTAAATTTGTCTGTCAAAGAAATCTATCGACTGCGAGAAAAAATTAGTTATCATGCGGTGCGGGTGTTTGGACTAAAACATCAATCCCAACTGGTAAGTAGCTGGTTAGAAACTTCGTTGCAAGAACACGGTTTTGGGTTGACTGAGCAACAATGGCAGCAATTTTGGCAGAAATTGACACCGCGACAGCGCCAAGTGATTGAATTGAAAAAAGCTGGAAGAAGTATCCCCGCAATCGCCTCTATATTGAACAGCAAAATCAATCAAATCACCAATGATTGGTATCAGCTTTGTCTGGCAGCCCATGCTTTGCGCGCCCAGGGGTAATACGATTTTTAACGCCCAGATTTTAGAATTGTAGAGATGCGATCGAGAGCGTGTCTCTACCTGGCGGTTATTTTAGCTTTTAATTCCCAAAAATGCCTTTTATTTATCAACGCACTGTTCGTTTTCAAGACACTGATGCAGCTGGAGTTGTCTACTTCGCTAATGTTTTGGCAATGTGCCACGAAGCTTATGAAGAATCACTAGCAGCATCAAATATTAATCTCAAGTTATTTTTCAATAATCCAGATGTTGCTATTCCTATTGTTCATGCAAGTGTTGATTTTTCGCGCCCTATGTTTTGCGGAGAGCGAGTTACTATTCACTTAAATACTCACCAATTAGGTATTGATAAATTTGAAATTAATTATATAATTATTACCCAGAATAACCAGATTGCTCAGGCACTTACTAGGCACGTCTGTATTAATCCAGTTAGTAGAAATCGACAAGAGTTGCCTAATGAAATGTTGCAATGGTTTGAGCATTTAAGAAATGAACGAACAGGGGATGTACAGATTCAATAGGGAGTAGCGCGAAGTCTGAGCGGAGGTTTCCTCCGATCAGAACGAGGTAAGAGAGAGAGCAGTTCGTTTTGGAGTAGCTCACCCACCCGTATTCGGGGTGGGATTGAAATATCGAATTATTATGTCTGGTTGCAAGCAATCTCGACCGTATTGTTTGTTTTTTAGTGTTCCTTAAACCCACAACGCGCATTTTTTTTGGTAAGGTTAGCTTGAAAATAAAAATTCAGCCCTCTCATCCAGATCTCTGGTTCTAGGCAGATAAACTCCAAAACAGGGCTGGATTTGTATTTTTTGCGCTAGATTTGTACATCCAAAACGAACTACTCCCGAATCCCTACTCCCTATCTTGTAAGTAGAGAAAAGAGAGTAAGTAAGGTGAGATATTTATGCTTTTTGCTTATTGTTAAAAACAATGCTGAATTTGGGCGTGTATTTAATGGGTAATTTGAGCCAATATCTTGTTACTTTTAGACGACTTAGCAAAAACCCTGGTTGAGAAAGCCTGACACAAAAATTGTACCTTGTCTTGCCTGATTTATCGCGGTTGGATTTGAAAAATCAAGCAATTTATGGCAGCGAGGCATTACCCAATCCGCTCACACTACTTACTAATGCTACTTATGGATTGGTTTATACAGTGTTAGTGTTAGCGATGGCGATCATTATTTTCTTGCAGCGTGAGTTTTAAAGTTTGGGAGTAGGGGAGATGTCTTGCCTCATTTTTACTCCCACTTGCTTGTCACTTGGTGAATTTAACGTTGTGGAGCCTTGTCAAAAGTGGGAGCTATAGCATTCCATGCTAGGGGTGCGTTTCATTTGGTCATCAAGTGGCAAGGGGTACAAGGAACGACGCTAAATTTGTCAGACCGTGTTTTAGGGTTATGGGTGATGTAGTCGGAATGGTTGAGTTTGACGTGGGACAAATTTAGACAGGTTTATGCTAGGGGGACGGACTGGCAGACCATCTTTTCGCGGATGATTCTGTGTTAGCCAAGTATATTGATCGCTTAGTCCAAATGTAGTGATAGCAATTACTGCTGGCTCATCTAGGACTACTGAAAGAAAATCCTCGTAAACACCTGCAACAACGCGATCGCGCGTAGTAATATCTTTTGGTAGCGAGAGCGTCTCCCACATCCATCTGAGTAATTATAATTTTCAAACCGAGATCTGCTATATCTTTTAGGAAAGATCGCAACGCCTGTGATGTAAATTTTTACATTTCCAGCCAGAGGAGCCTGTAAGCCGAAAGCATGAACAGGTACATTCCGCGATTTCAAGTACAAGAGAAGCTTAAGTGCCACTGCTGTTTTTGCATCTTGATTGTCATACTCAAATCCATAGTCGTTGTACACCAACATTGCTTTAGGATCGGCTTGTGCTGCTGTGCGCGAGGGAAGGAGAAGAAAAATAATGGCAAAAGAGGCGAGGAGCGGGAAAAATATTGTCAGCCCTCTTTAAGGGAATCCGGTGAACCCTCTAAAAATAGAGTCAGCCAACAAATGCGATCCCTCGTCACTAGCAGATAACCTCCAGTACTCAGCTAGCCTCTATTTTTAGAACGGAAAATCTAGGGAAGGACTGGACTTTATGAGTGAAAGGAAGCTTGAAATAAAAATTTCACCGTGTTTTCGGGTGATATACGGGGATTATGAGCAATCTTTTGCTCCCCTAGCTCCCCCTAGCTCCCCTTGCTCCCTCTCAAGGTATCCACCGAGGGCGGAAACCAG
>CAXTYC010000032.1:0-59940 GCA_964248365.1 uncultured Chroococcidiopsis sp.
GAATCCGTGCTTGGATGGCTCCTCAAGATCAGCCGCATGAACACTTCCAGTTCCCTGAGGAGGTTTTACCACGTGGAAACGCCTTATAATGCCTCTTTAAACCGCAATCTTGCCCTAGGCGGTGGTCGTGACCAGGAATCATCCGGTTTTGCCTGGTGGGCAGGTAATGCCCGCTTAATCAACCTATCTGGCAAACTACTAGGAGCGCACGTAGCCCATTCTGGTCTGATTGTTTTCTGGGCGGGAGCAATGACTTTATTTGAAGTTGCTCACTTCATCCCAGAAAAGCCCATGTACGAGCAAGGCTTGATCTTGCTCCCTCACCTTGCCTCCCTCGGTTGGGGTGTTGGTCCTGGTGGAGAAGTATTTGACACATTCCCTTACTTTGTGGTAGGGGTGCTGCATTTGATTTCTTCCGCTGTTTTAGGTTTTGGCGGAATTTACCACGCCATTCGTGGTCCAGAAACCTTAGAAGAGTACTCCTCCTTCTTTGGTTACGACTGGAAAGACAAGGACAAAATGACCTCCATCATCGGGTATCACCTGATCCTCTTAGGATGCGGTGCCTTGCTGTTGGTGCTGAAGGCTATGTTCTTCGGCGGTTTATACGACACCTGGGCTCCTGGTGGTGGCGATGTTCGTGTCATTTCCAATCCAACACTTAACCCAGCAACGATCTTTGGTTATGTGCTGAAGTCTCCCTTCGGTGGCGAAGGTTCGATCGTCAGTGTCAATAACCTAGAAGATGTCGTCGGCGGTCACATTTGGGTAGCTCTACTGCTGATTTCTGGCGGTATCTTTCACGTACTGACCAAGCCCTTTGCTTGGGCGCGTCGCGCCTTCATCTGGTCTGGAGAAGCTTACCTGTCCTACAGCTTGGGCGCTCTGTCCCTGATGGGCTTTATTGCCGTCTTCTACGTCTGGTACAACAACACCGTTTACCCCAGCGAATTCTATGGTCCTACTGGTCCAGAAGCTTCTCAAGCTCAAGCTCTGACCTTCTTGATCCGTGACCAACGCTTGGGTGCTAACGTCGGTTCTGCCCAAGGTCCTACTGGTCTAGGTAAATACCTCATGCGTTCTCCCACAGGAGAAATTATCTTCGGTGGTGAAACCATGCGTTTCTGGGATTTTCGTGGTCCCTGGCTGGAACCCCTACGTGGTCCCAACGGTCTGGATCTGGACAAAATCAAGAACGACATTCAGCCTTGGCAAGCTCGTCGCGCCTCTGAGTACATGACTCACGCTCCTCTCGGTTCTTTGAACTCAGTGGGTGGTGTGGCTACGGAGATCAACTCCTTTAACTATGTATCTCCTCGTGCTTGGCTAGCTTGTTCACACTTCGTTTTGGGCTTCTTCTTCCTGGTTGGTCACTTGTGGCACGCAGGACGCGCACGCGCTGCTGCTGGCGGTTTCGAGCGGGGTATCAACCGTGAAACGGAGCCAGTATTGTCTATGGGTGAACTCGACTAAAGAAGTTTTGAACTCACTCATGGCTTAAGAATGTATATCGGCTCCTGTAAATAGGCAGGAGCCTTTTTTTTGCGAGGATTGTAGCAGGCTGGGGCGAGTATTGCGAAAAGCAGCAAAGTGTTTATGTCACATCCGCTTATGAGGTAGATTGGAAACAAAGAATGAATAGCATTTTTGCGTTCATTCGTTTAAAGGCAGATGTTTGGGTGCGTGAACTCGGTTGTGGACTTCAGGTTAGTTTCCCTAGCTTCTAGTCCCTGATCGTGCGATCGCTACTCAAAAATCCAAATTCTATGAGGTTGTAGTTACAATGCGCGAATTTAATTTAACAGACGCTTTAGAATGGACGGCCCAAGCCAAAGCAAAGCTGAAGAATATACCCTTCTTTGCCCGCGCCCAAGCTAAAGCACGAATTGAGCAGCTAACCCGTGCAGCAGGTGGAGAAGTTGTCACAGCAGAGATAGTCGAGCAAGCGCGGTTAGAATTTGGGCAGTAAGGATTTATCTAACCTTTACCTTTATTACTGCTGCCTAATTCATACTCTCATTGCTGCTAATGCCTTTCCCTTAGTTTCATTAGAGTTTTTTTAGAGTATACACTCACAGCAGAAGCACAACAAATGGTAATCATTTTTTCCGGCTTCTGACGCGGGTACTTTTGAGTCTATTTTAAAATCTTGTTCAAAGTCGCTGTAATTTTACGAGATATTGGCGACTTTATATATAGCTGCCTGTAATAATACGTACCTGTTTAGAATGCCCAAATAGTAAAGCCATTAATAGCACCTATACATATACTTGGCTTTAGCTATAGACAGCACTAGGGAGACAAAGCAGAGATTTTTACCACATTTAACACAGTGCAAACAGCGTTTATACTGACAAAAGCTACTGCACTTACGAATTTTCTCTAGCTATGCTCAAAAATGAAGCATAATTTCTAGGGCTTAAGCAAAATATGGAATGGCTCTCGATTGAACTTGCTTACCTATAGAGATCGAGAGAACATCAATATAAATTGTTAGTATATATACTATTAATAAAGTAAATAAATATCCACTTATTATAAGTAAAAATTTTACTGTGTATACTAAATACAAAAATCAGTAAATTTTCTGTTAATAAGTTAAAAATCAGTAAGACTAATGCTTCCCAAAGCAAAAATCATTATTTGTTACCGTAAATTAACTACATTATTGCTAGAAAATAGCGATTTTTTAAAAAAATATCCGTGAAATTTCGCTGAACTATAAATCAGTAAAATTTCTCTTTGTTATTAACTGAAGGTGAAGTTAACTTGATTTTGTAGGTTGGTTGTGTGAAGAAACATTGAAACGCCTTTAGGCAGAGGATTTTCTAACTTTGCCTTAAGTTTTTCTGCTGGTAATTTTAAACAAATTTAATTCTTTTTGCACAAACCAAAATAAAAATAAAACTTGAAAGAGGTAAACTATGGCAATTAAAATAGCAAAACACATCAAACTTCCTCTAGCCCTGCTTGCAACTATGACTATTGCTGGCTCATGCACTGCTGCAACAGTATCTACATCTTATCAGGCAAGTAATGAAGATTTTCTTAATCCTGAAAGAGGTTTTTATACTTCTAGTATGTCAACTAATGAAGATTCTCCTTTACAGCCCTCTGAGGTACAAGTAACTAAAAATAGCAACCATACTTTGATGAGACGGATTTACCAAATTTCAAAATATAGGAATAGTGCGCTACCCCAGTCTTTTCTTGACATGATAACAAAGGACTGTGAAACAGCCCGTAAAGGTGGGGTTAAAATGGTTTTACTGTTTATGTACAATTTCGAGTGGGAAGGCCCTGATGCTCCACGGAATATAATATTGTCGCAACTCGATCAGTTGAAGCCGATAATTCAAAAAAATATGGATGTGATTGCAGTAATGGAGGCAGGCTTTATCGGCTCCTGGGGTGAGTGGCATCATTCCACAAACAACTTGAACAATAGTGAAGACAGAAGAGCGATACTGAATAAAATTCTATCTGTACTGCCGACTGATAGAATGGTAGCGCTACGATATCCACAACATAAGATGGATGCATTTAACAATAAAAATCCCCTGACACCTGAAGAAGCTTTTAATGGTAGCTATCGAGCTAGAACTGGTGCTGTCAACCAATGTTTTTTGGCTAGTGCTGATGATGAGGGTACTTATGATAGTAATAACCCTGAAAGCACAAAGAAGTTTTTAAACCTTGATACCCGATATGTAGTACAGGGAGGTGAAACCTGCGCGAGTAGTGAATATGACAATTGTCCAAATGCTCTGAAAGACTTAGAACGTATGCATTGGAGTTACTTAAATCGTTGGTTTGAAGAGAATGTATTAAAAGGGTGGCAAGACCAAGGTTGCATGGAAACAATTAAACGTCGTTTAGGCTATCGCTTCCGCCTGATAGATTCAAATATTCCCGATAAGGTAAAACCGAATGGTACTTTTTCCATGAGTTTTAAAGTTACTAATGATGGCTGGGCTAGCCCGTATAATCCCCGCACTCTAGAAGTGATTCTACGTAACAAGAGCACGGGACAGCAATACTATTTACCTGTATCCGAAGCTGTACGTTGGTGGATGCCTGGTGAAACCAAAACAGTGAATATAACAGGCGGCATTCCATCCAATATGCCTTCAGGAGAATATCAAGTATTGCTGAATCTACCTGACCCCACATCCACTTTACACAATCGCCCAGAATATTCAATCAGACTGGCTAATCAAAATGTTTGGGAAGCATCCACAGGCTATAACTCGTTATTGAGAAGTGTTATTGTTGACCCGAATGCAGGAGGAGATACTTATTCAGGTAGTCAATTGTTTAAGGCATCTGGGGGCGACAATTCTCAAACACCATCGAACAACAACTCATCCAAGACAGTTACGCTCTACGAGGATAGTAATTTTAGTGGCAAGTCCCAAAGCGTCGGAGTAGGTACATACAGAGCCGATAAAGGTCAGTTAAATCAAGTCGGTAACGACAATATTAGCTCGTTGCGCGTGCCTGCTGGCTACAAGGTAAGGGTCTGCTCAGATGAAACGGGTGGTATTTGCCGCGAGTACGGTGCTGGTGACTACTCTTATGTGGGAGATGACCTGAACGACCAAATATCTTTAGTTGAAGTTAAAGCTCAATAGCAGGGGAACAGTTGAACACAGTCAAAATTGCCAGGCAGGGGGATGTCTTTTAGAAATCAGCTAGCCCTTATCACACACCAAGTTAGATGGAAAGCTACCAAGATTGAACACTAAGGAACCGAGTTTTTCGGCTTCCTTGTCTCCCAATACACGAGCACCCAATTTTTTATGCCCTTATACTTATCTTAACACCATTTTAGTGTAAAGAGATCCTAATTAATTAAGATGGAAGATATCTCAGGTTATCTTCCGCTTTAATGTTTGGCTTAAAAATTTTATTTTAAATTTTATTTTATTCGAGCAGCATTATTGCTCTTAAGAACAATAGCAAGAATATAGCCCAATGTATTTGCATTTACTACACCCTACCTTGTTGAGGATGATATGGATTCAATTGAGAATCGCTAGAATTCATGAGCCTACTTGAGGTAAAAGACATGGCTAAGCCTTTCCGCTCCAGCTGAGCTTATATATAAATCGCCTTGAGGAAAAATTTACATTATCTTAGTATTTATGGATTTTCAATCAAGATAGTTAACTCAAATCCTAAAATATGGAACAGTATTAACGGTATTAAGATATGATTTGTTCAGCTTTCATATACTGCAACTTAATATGGACACTAATTTGTTATATACACTAGGAGCAAGACAGCTGGGCTAGCCACAGCCTGTATAGTCACGGCGCAAGGAAAATTAGTTGCAATCGAACCCTTTTGTACAGTGAAAGGAACTTACAGCTATTTACCTGCTACGCTTGGAGGCAAATGTTATTCCATCGGTTAAATAAAGCAGCGAAAAAAGGGCGATCGCATACTTTTCTTACAGCACAAGCAATATTTTTTATTAGTCAAACCGAAATTATGAAATTTGAACACCTTGTAGTTACAGGAGATCCATTTTTTTTCAACCGCCATAAGTTTCTTTTTCAAGCACTATCTTCCTATTTTGAGCAGGTTGAATTTGTTCAAACGAATAATATTTATTACAAGTCTAAAATATCTAATTTTCTCATGAAATTGTCTTATAAAATAACTACTTTAGTTGACCCTAATAAAACAGAGAGACTCTGGAAAAACGAACGGGCTTTTATCGCTAGATCGAAGATAACAGAGCAACAAATTAGACAACTGGCATACGTCCCAGATCTTGTATTTCAAGTATTTAGTATGTCTAACCCATTTTGGGATAAATTTGACATACCTTATGTCACATATCTAGATTATACAATGGCTCTAGCTAAAAGAAACTGGTCACTTTGGGCTCCTTTTAATAATGAGCGAGAATTTGCTGCCTGGATGAATTGTGAACGTAATGCCTACGCTCAAGCTCATCATCTTTTTACGATGAGTGAATTAGTTAAATCTTCCTTAGTAAAAGATTATAATATAAGCCCTGATAAAATAACTGTTGTAGGTTCTTCTGGAAATTTTCTAGCACCTTACGATGGAGAAAAAACATTTGGAAGTAAGCAAATTTTATTTAATGGCTCTGAATTTGAAAGAAAGGGTGGAGACTTAGTTTTGGCAGCCTTTAAGCAGATAAAAAAAGCAATTCCTGAAGCAAAGTTAGTAATAATTGGGAAAGATTTAGCTATTCATGAGGATGATGTGATAACCCCAGGATATATCTCATCTTTTTGGGAGATGCAAAATCTTTTTTTAGAAACGGACTTAGTAGTGGCTCCTGGTCGTTGCGATCCATTTCCTACTTTCATAATGGAGGCTATGAGTTATGGTATTCCTTGTATAGTGTCAGCTAGGGATGGAATGCCAGAAATTGTTGATAACAAAATAAATGGGATTGTCATAGAGCAACCAACCCCAGACATTTTGGCTGCTCAAATCACAAATTTACTGGGCGATATTTCTAGATTAGAATCGATGTCTTTAATGGCAAGGCAGAAGATAAAAACTCAATTGAATTGGCATGAAATAGCCAAGAAGATAACGCAAGCATTGTCAGCTTAATTCAAAAAACAAATAAAATTAAAAACATAATTGTGCTCAAAAAAATTAAGTGATGTATTAGCTATAAAATTATTAAAATATTTCTATAATAAATTATTCCTCTCAAACAAATTTGAAAGTGAAAAAAATATTTTCTGTCTGGCATAAGTTGACAAATGGCTCTATCAACCGCAAAATTTTCGGTGCAGCTCTCACGGTTTCTGCATTGACAATATTGGTGAAAGTAGCGGCTGTGATCAAAGAAATAGTAGTTGCCTGGAGATTTGGTACTGGGGATACTCTAGATGCATTTTTAATTGCTTTACTAGTTCCTTCTTTTGTGATTAATGTAATAGCTGGCTCCTTTAATGCTGCCCTCATACCCACGTATATTCAGGTAAGAGAACAGGAAGGAAATAAAGCTGCTCAAAGACTGTTCTCTGGTACTACAGTTTGGAGTATGTTTCTGCTGGCGATCGCTACCATAGTGGTTGTGGTAACAGCACCAGTGTATCTACCATTGATTGCTAGGGGGTTTAGCCCCCAAAAGTTAGATCTAACTTTTCATCTGCTGTGCGCGATCGCTCCTGTTATCCTACTAAGTGGGATTATCACTAGTTGGGGTGCTGTTTTAAATGCAGGGGAACGTTTTGCTTTAGCAGCTATGTCTCCAATTATTACCCCGACTATCTCTATAGCACTTCTTTTTATCGCTCAGTCTTGGGGTAGCTTCGCTTTAGCAGCAGGGCTAGTCTGCGGTGCAGTGGGGGAAATAGTTATTCTGGGGGCAGCACTTCATCGACAAGGAATTTCATTGCTGCCAAAATGGTATGGAATTGACTCACACCTGCGTCAGGTAGCTAGTCAATATGCCCCAGCGATCGCAGGAGCATTTCTAATGTGTAGCGCAATTTTAGTAGATCAATCTATGGCAGCAATGCTATCCCCAGGGAGTGTAGCAGCACTAAATTACGGTAATAAATTTATTTCCTTTCCAACAGCCATAACTGCTACAGCGTTAGGAACGGCTGTGATTCCCTATTTTTCCAAAATGGTTGCTTGTCATAATTGGACAGAAGTACGTCACACTCTTAAGCATTATATGCGGCTGATCTTTTTTATTACCGTGCCACTGACCGGACTTATAGTTTTATTTTCAGATTTCATCATTCAGACACTCTTCCAAAGAGGTTCATTTACAGCTAATGACACCCATGTAGTAGCTCAAATTCAAACTTTATTTGCTTTACAAATTCCTTTTTACATTGCAACTAGTTTGTTGGTAAATTTAATTAGAGCAATGCAAAAAAATCATATACTAATGTGGGTTTCCTGCTTCAGTCTTGTAATTAATATTGTTTTAAACTATGTTTTTATGCAGTGGATAGGTATTCAAGGTATCGCTTTGTCTACTAGTTTTGTCTATCTATTTTCCTTTGGATATTTATTGTTTTTTGCTCAAAAAAATCTGAAAACTTTACAAGATTAGAGTGCAAATAAGGCAGAAAATGGAATAATTTTTGCTCTCGCTCATATTTGATAATTTCAATTCAATAAAAAGTATAATGTTTTAAACAAGTATGCGATTGACATTAGTATCTTCATCCCTTACGTGCGGTGGAGCAGAACGAGTTCTAGTTTTGCTGAGTGAAGGTTTTTTGAAAAAAGGTCATGAGGTTTCGGTAGTAACACTATCTGGAATAGAAACTGATTTCTACAAATTACCCGACGAAGTTAATAGATTAGCTCTTAATATTTTGGGAGACTCACCAACACCAATTCATGGCTTGTGGAACAATCTACATCGTACTTTCACAATTAGGCAAGCAATTGAATCCACCCAGCCTGATGCAGTCATCTCATTTACAGATAGAATAAATGTAATGACTATAGTGTCTCTCAGCCGTACCAGATACCCAGTATTTCCTACTGAGCATTGCGATCCAATAATGAATCCTTGTGGAAAATTGTGGGAAAATTTACGCCGTTTTACTTATCCCCATGCTGCTAGGATTGTAAGTGTAAGTAAAGGAATTGATAATTACTTCGACTGGTTACCGAAAACAAAAAGAGCAGTAATTTATAATCCTTTTTTGGTGAGAAACAACACTCAATCTATAACAAGTATACCTAAAGACGCTGACCAGGGGAAAAATTGGATTATTTCTATGGGTCGCTTAACTTATCAAAAAGGATTTGATCTTTTATTAGCTGCATTTAAAAAAATTGCTCATAAGTATCCTGACTGGCAGTTACTAATATTAGGAAAAGGAGAAATGATATCTGAACTAGAAAAACTCAAAGATGATTTGAGTTTGTCTAGCCAAGTTATTTTTACTGGAGCTATTAGTAATCCATTTCCTATATTAAGGAACTCAAAACTATTTGTTATGGCTTCTCGCTTTGAAGGTTTTCCTATGGCTCATGGTGAAGCTCTAGCGTGTGGACTACCAGTTATTTGTACAGATTGTCCTAGTGGACCACGAGAAATTATTCGCAATGGTGTAGATGGTATTTTAGTTCCCAATGAAGACGTATCGGCATTAGCTTGGGCAATGGAGCGCTTAATGTCTGACGAGGGAGAGCGCAAACGTCTAGCAGCCAGTGCGCCAGAAGTAACCGAACGTTTCAGTCAGGAAAAAGTAATGGAGATGTGGGAGAAATTAATCGGGGAAGTAATTGGAGGGCAGAAATAATGCATAAAGAACGCATAGCTTTCTTTCTTCCTTCTCTCTATGGCGGTGGTGCAGAACGGGTAGCAGTTAATCTGCTCAAAGGGATGTTAAAACTAGATGTCCCATTGGATTTAGTTCTAGCTACAGCAGAAGGACCATATTTAGATCAAATACCAGAGCAAGTGCGTGTAGTGGACTTAAGAGCAGGACGAGCAATAAAGGCTACCCTACCTTTATCACTTTACCTACAACAAAATAAACCATCAGCTCTGCTATCCCATTTGAATTACGCAAATGTGGTGGCAATTGTAGCCAGAGAGCTTGCTCGTACAAAAACTCGATTAGTGGTGGTAGAACACGATACCCTTTCAGCTGGTAAAACTCAGTTACTTCGGGGTAAGTTAGTTCCCACGTTGGTAAGATGGCTTTACCCGCGTGCAGATGCCATTGTAGGAGTATCTCAAGGAACAATGCGCGACTTGCAGGTCAATTTCGGTATTGCAGGGGAAAAGCTTAGTACAATCTACAATCCAGTTGTCAATGACGAGCTGCTTGCTAAAGCACAAGCACCCCTGGATCATCCTTGGTTTCAACCAGAAGCCCCACCTGTATTTTTAGGTGT
The DNA here is from genome assembly GCA_964248365.1 of uncultured Chroococcidiopsis sp. Lineage (GTDB taxonomy): Bacteria > Cyanobacteriota > Cyanobacteriia > Cyanobacteriales > Chroococcidiopsidaceae > Chroococcidiopsis. The sequence continues at coordinate 9,880 of CAXTYC010000032.1, forward strand.
AGGGCGTTTATCACAGCAGAAGGATTTCTGGACATTGATCGAAGCTTTCTCACTCTTAAGAAAGCAAAGGATGGCTCGTCTGATCATATTAGGCGAAGGAGAATATCGAACCCAATTAGAAACAACGATCGCACGGCTAGGAATTACAGAGGATGTTTCCCTACCAGGTTTTGTCAAAAATCCGTATGCCTATATGAGTCGCGCCCGTGCATTTATACTTTCCTCTCGTTGGGAAGCATTGCCAACTGTATTGATCGAAGCTATGGCTTGCGGTTGCCCTGTTATTTCTACAAATTGTCCAACTGGACCTGAAGAAATATTAGAATCAGGACTATACGGAACCTTAGTACCTATTGCTAATGCAACAGCACTTTCAAAAGCAATGTTGCAGGTGCTCGACGATCATCAGAATCGAGATTTATTAGTACAACGGGCAACAGATTTTTCTTTTGAGCGAGCAGTCAATGAGTATCTTGAATTGTTGCGCTATAGATGAAAGTTTATAATTTATCGGTTATACGGGTTTAGTTTTGCCAGGATTTTTTACAAGCAACGTATTGTTATCATGGCTCATTCTCTAGTTCAAAAATCCGCTATACTGCGCTATCAATGCATTTTAGCTGTTGGTGCAATTTTAACTTTTTACTCAAATTTAGACGTATATTTGAGCAATATATGGTTGCCGCCTCTACCTAAATATTTAGTTTTCTTATTTTGCATAGCATCCACGCCCTTACTCTTTTCAGTTTTTTCTCGAATCAAATATTTGCCCATACCAACTATGCTTTGGTGTGTAGGATATGTCTTATTAACATTTCTTTCATTTTGCCTAACTTTACCGTCTGAGGCTACCCACCAGGAAGTAAACAATCGGGTACTAGCGGTAATATTTATCACAATAATGATTTTTATCTTTTCTCGATATTCTGTTGTTCATTTTTGGAGTAGATGTGCAGTTCTAATTACAGTATTAGTAAGTGTATTCAACAATATATATGAGTTTTTTAACCAGTCGGCGTTTGCGAATTATTCAAGCGAGATTGAGAAAATTGCAGGGCGCTCATCTGGATTTTATATAGATCCTAACCAATCTGGTTACGCTTTGATTTTGGGAATGATTTTTAGTGTAGGCTTACTTAAACCAAAATTACGTATACCTTTTGTACTATTAATTGGTCTTGCTGTTAGTTTAACTTTTTCCAGAGGATCTATTCTAATTTGGTTTACCATAGTAATTCTGATGATTACTAAGAAGATAATTCCCCGCGAGCAATTGTTTTCTTGGATTGGAGTACTAGGAATAATAGCTATCATCTTAGTAACTGCGGGAAGTGCATTAGATTTAAACCAACTGGAAGAAGCTGGCTTATTGAATGCAGATACCAAGGGAAGATTTCAATTCTTTTCTGATCCTGAAAAGAGTGAAGCAGAGAGTCCTGATGAACGTTTAGGGTTGGCTAAATTAGCTTGGCAGCTATTTGTTAAAAGTCCATTTTTTGGCAACGGACTTGCCTCGGCTATAACTTGGAGTGGGTCAGTATCGACACACAATACATACTTATACTACATGGTGGATTATGGGATTATAGGAGCTTTTATCCTACCTCTTTTAATTTATCTAGTAACAAGAAAGGCAAGCAAAGAAAGCAAAAATATTGCTTTTGTTTTTCTCCCTTGTGTTCTGATGTGTGGTTTGTTTAGTCATACAATTTTAGAAGATCGTTTTATCCTTATATTGTGTTCATTAATGTCTTGCATGAGTATGACAAGTCAGGTAGAAGAAAGGTCAAAAGTAGGAAATAAATTATGAAAATTGCTTATGTTATCACCGGACTTTACACGGGTGGCGCTGAGATCATGCTTTATAATCTTCTATCGAAGATTAATCGAGAACGTTTTGATCCAGTTGTAGTTTCTTTGATGGATAAAGGGACATGGGGCGATCGCTTTGAAGCCTTGGGCATTCCCTTATACACAATTGGTATGAAACAAGGAATACCACCTACACCGGATGTTATGTGGCGCTTGATTAACTTATTACGCCAACTCCAACCAGATCTAATTCAAGGTTGGATGTATCATGGCAATTTAGGAGCGCAAGTCGCTAATATTTTTTTAGCCAAAAAAGTATCCGTAATCTGGAATATTCAGCACTCAATGTATTCATTAAATTATGAAAAAACATTGACTAGATATGTGATTAAATTAGGGGCTATGTTGTCTAAATCTGCCAAAAATGTTGTTTTCGTTTCTAAAACTGGCAAAGTACAACACGAAGCTATAGGTTATTCCAGTCATAATAGTTGCGTAATTCCAAATTCTGCTGATACTTCCCAGTTTGTTCCATCAACTGAAGCAAGATTAGCTGTTCGCTCAGAGCTAGGTTTATCACAAAATGTATTGCTAATTGGACAGATTGCTCGTTATCACCCGATGAAGGATCATGCCAACTTCCTTCAAGCTGCTGCATTACTGACAAAAAATTATCCAAACCTTAATTTTCTTTTAGCAGGCACAGAAGTTGAAAAAGAAAATCAAGGTTTGTATCAAATAATTCAAGAATTAGGAATAGGCGATCGCGTTCATCTACTAGGAGAGCGCCGCGATATACCACGCCTAATGGCTGCTCTAGACATCGTTTCTTCTGCTTCTGCTTACGGTGAAGCATTTCCTTTAATTTTAGCAGAGGCAATGTCTTGTGGAGTGCCTTGTGTAGTGACAGACGTGGGAGACTCAGGCTGGATCGTAGGTGAATGCGGAAGAGTTGTATCTCCAAAAAACCCAGTTGCTTTGGCTAACGCTTGGAAAGAGTTGATCGATTTAGGTTCAGAGGGTAGAGTTGCTTTAGGACGAGCAGCACGAGAAAGAATTATTGAATGCTTTGCTTTAGAGTCTGTTGTAACTGAGTATGAAAACTTATATGAAAATGCGCTGATTAAAAACTAAACTGAACACCTAAAACTTATTTATTTGCCAATGTGACACATTTTTAGGAGGGAATGCTACCTAACACATTACCCAATAATAAAACAAAAAATGACAATGAACAAAAAGACTATTTTAGTGACTGGTGGGTGTGGATTTATTGGCTCTCACATTGTTGAAGGTTTAGTTAAAGAAGGCTATCTCGTGCGAATTCTTGACAATCTTTCTACTGGTATTGAAAACCTTGATTCTATTGACAAGAAGAATGTTGAAATCTGCGAAGGAGACGTTACAGACATTTGGGCAGTTGATGCAGCTATGGAGGGATGCGAATATGTTTTTCATCAAGCTGCTGTTGTCAGTGTTCCCAAAAGCGTTGAAGATCCTGTAGGTACGGGAAGAGTCAATTATGGTAGAACCCTAAACGTTTTAGAAGCAGTTTGTAAATGTGGTGTTCGCTGTGCAATCTTCGCAGGTAGTGCTGCTGTCTATGGTAATGAACCAACTTTACCAAAAAAGGAGTCTATGCAGCCTTGCCCGATCACTCCTTACAGTGTTGACAAACTTGCCTCTGAATGCATGGAACACGTCTATGCTCGGAATTTTGGCGTTGAGTTTGTCAGTTTGCGCTATTTCAATGTTTTTGGTTCTCGTCAAGATCCATCAAGTCCCTATTCAGGAGTTATTTCTATATTTTGTCATCAAATGCTCAAAGGACTTGCGCCAGCGCTCTACGGCGATGGACTTCAAAGTCGTGATTTTGTTCATGTTTCTGATGTTGTGCGAGCAAACTTAATAGCAATGAAACACCCACCAGCAACGGCTAGAACCTTCAATGTTGGGCGAGGAGTAGCAACGAACTTGTTGGAAATTATTAAAGGGATTAATGATTTAACTGGTCAAAACTTGCTACCTATCCATAAAGAAATTCGCCCCCACGATATTCGTCATAGTCTTGCTGATAATACTGCGCTGAAAGCTTTAGGTTGGTCAGCGCTAACAAGTATTCGTCATGGGTTAACAGAGTTATTAAAACCACAACTATATACACTTGGTTGATGAAATATTTTTCTTGTATACACAAATGAAGAGCGTTTTATTTGTCACTACCATCCCAGATACGCTTCGCGCCTTTCTCCTACCATTTGCCCAATACTTCCGAGCTCTTGGCTGGCGAGTGGATGCTATGGCTCAAGGAATCTCAACCTGTCCTAAGTGCTTGCATTCCTTTGATCGCGTTTGGGAAGTAGAGTGGTCGCGCAACCCTCTAGATCCACAAAACCTCATAGTTGCTCCCCAACAAATCCGGTATGCGATCGCGCAGCAGGATTACGACATAGTTCACGTACATACGCCAGTGGCTGCTTTTGTTACCCGCTATGCCCTTAACAATTTGCGACAGCAGGGAAAACCAAAGGTAATCTATACTGCTCACGGCTTTCACTTCTATCATGGCGGTAAACCACTTAAAAACCTTTACTTTGCGGCACTAGAAAAGCTGGCTGGGCGTTGGACTGACTATCTAGTGGTGATTAATCGTGAAGATGAGGAAGCTGCCAAGCGCTACAGTATTGTTCCAACCCAAAGAATTTGTTACACGCCTGGAATAGGAGTAGATATTGATTACTACAGTCCTAATGCTGTTCCTGAAGCTGAGATAGTGCGGGTACGTCAGCAATTGGGTCTAGCACTGGATGCTCCACTTTTTTTATCAGTGGCTGAGTTCATTCCTCGTAAGCGTCATCAAGACATTCTAAAGGCATTTGCTAAGCTGGATCGGTCTGAGGTTCATTTGGCTTTTGCTGGAACCGGACCGCTGATGGAACAAATGCAGCAATTAGCGTCTGACTTGAGGATTCAAAATCAAGTACATTTTCTAGGGCATCGTGAGGATATTCCGATTTTGATGCGTACCTCAGTGGCTACGCTGCTTGTTTCTCAACAGGAAGGGCTTCCCAGAAGTGTAATGGAGTCTTTGTGCCTAGAAATTCCAGTAATTGGTACAGAAATTCGGGGAATTCGTGATTTGCTGGCGGAAGATTGCGGTGTTCTAGTTAAGTTGGGAGATGTAGAAGAACTGGCTGAGGCTATGGCTTGGGTGCTGGATAATCCACAATACGCCAAAATGATGGGTAAACGCGGACGGGAGCGAATGAAAAGCTACGAGGTGGGGCAAATTATCAAATTGTATGAGGATTTATATGCTCTTGCTTTAGAAGAGAAAGTTATGCACTCTTCTATAGCTAAATAAACTTGAATCGGTGCGATCACAAACAATTTTCCCTTTTGACGAAGGCAACAACAACTTAATTTATCAAATGTTGAGCTTTTAGTTTAAATAATTGTTAAAAAATTGTAAGATAAGGGGATATATATGCATCAACTGACGTTTGTGTTTTTTGTGCGTTGCACTTCGGTGATGTCTAATAGTGTAAATATATTGTAAATATTGTAAATGAGTATCAAACTTGTTTTTGCTAGTTGGTTGACAAAATTTAGTAGGCTGATTAAATCCATTATGGATAGATTAGTAGCCGCGATCGCCCTACTTCTTTTCTCTCCCATACTAATATTTGTAGCGATCGCTATCTACATCCGCATGGGTAGCCCCATCCTTTTCACGCAACCACGTCCTGGTAAAGATAGTCGCATCTTCACCTTCTATAAATTTCGCACCATGACCAATGATTGCGACGCGGATGGTAATCTTCTGCCTGACGCACAACGCCTTACAACACTGGGTCAATTTCTGCGAAAAACTAGTTTAGACGAACTCCCTCAACTTTGGAACGTTCTTAAAGGTGACATGAGTTTAGTTGGTCCGCGCCCTTTACTGGTAAGATACCTCGACCGCTACACCCCCCAGCAAGCACGTCGCCATCAAGTTAAACCAGGAATCACAGGTTGGGTTCAGGTTAATGGTCGCAATAGCCTCAGTTGGGAAGAAAAATTCCAGCTCGATGTTTGGTATGTCGATCACTGGAGCTTATGGCTTGACTTAAAGATCCTATTTTTAACAATTATCAAGGTTGTCTTGCGAGACGGCATCAACCAAGAGGGGTACGCAACGATGCCTGAATTTACAGGTAAGAGGCTAGCTGATGAATGATTACCAGATGCCCAATGTATCTCTTTTGTTGTACTGACTTTAATACTGACAATATAAGAAAGCAACCAATGAGTTTTGAACAAATGCGGGATGTTTCCGAAGCAATCGGGACTTCAATGACGGAAGAAGAATTTGCCGACTGGAACCAGATGCAAGGAATAAAGGTAATTCAGCATCAAGGTCACTACTGGAAGAAGACAGTTCTGGGCTTTTACGAACCCCTGCATTGGCTTGCCCGTTTGAGCGCACAGCAGGCAACCTGTCCTTCTCCACTCGCTTGGGGTTTTAGGGCAGCGCTTCGCGATCAAGATGCCGCCGCTGCCAACGGATCTGTGCCTGTTCACTTGTTATCTAACCTGCCAGAATACGGTTTACACAGCATTTCAGCAAATCGCAGGAATCATCTGCGGCAGTGTCGAAAGAAGGTGAAAATTTTCGAGTTAACTGGAACTGCACTGCTACAGGCACAGGGTTATGAAGTGGTGCTATCAGCCGCCAAACGAACTGAGTATTTGAAAGCGCCTTCGAAAACTGAATATCTTGCCAGCTTGAGTAATTGTGTCGTTCCTGGGCGGAGATTGGTGCTGGCTGGTCTTATGGGTGACAAGTTGGGCGGTTACATTTCTGGCTTCGCGGTGAATGGAACTGCTTACTTAGAATCCCCCTATATTGCATCAGAGGCAATCACGACAAACATTAACTTGGGTTTGGTGTTTGAGTTCATTCAAGCTTGCCAACGTTCTGGCACAGTCGGTGGACTTGTGAATGGTTTACATACGCCAGACGACGAGAAGCTATGTATTTATAAGCAGGGATTAGGGTTCTGTGTCAAGCATATTCCTGCCAAGGTACAGATAAATCCTATCATTGGTCAGTTAATTCGCAGGCGATATCCATACAAATATTATCGCTTGACTGGAAATGATTTATGCCTGAAGTAGTTTTTAGCGCTCACGCGGGCGAGTCCAGCCTAGACGCTAGGTTTTTGCCGCCTTCTGAATATATCACATATCGGAAACTCTATTGTTATTAAAGATGAATATTCAAGTAATTGATTTAGAAAACCCTTTGTGGCTGAAAACTTTGGAACAACTTCGTTATGATATTTATCACTTGCCCCAGTATGTATATTTAGAATCGAAAAGAACCTCCTCGATACCAGAGGCTATTTTGATAGTCGATAATGAAAAAATATTTTTTCTACCTTATTTGCTACGTGGGTGTGATAATTTATTTGATGATGAGTTAAATGTAACAAACGTTTTTGATGTTGTCTCCCCTTATGGCTATACAGGATTTTTGTTAAATGAAGCGGCAGCTAATACGCCAGAGTTTTTAGATTTAGCGCTCCAAAAGCTTACACAGATATGGCGTGATAAACAAGTGTGTTCAGCTTTTATACGGACTCATCCTATACTTAACAAAGATGTTAAGCAAATAAATAATATAGATTATTTGAAAGTAAATGGAGAAACAATTTCAATAGATTTAAAATTGGATGAAAAGGAGATTTTGTCCGAAACTAGACCAGAACATCGTAATAAAATAAATAGATGCAAGCGTGCAGGCTTCATTGCAAAAATAGTGCCGATTAAGCAATACATAAATGAATTCAACTCCATATACGAAGAGACAATGGCAAGGGTGGGAGCCGCAGATTTATATTATTTTGGGCTAGACTTTTTTAAGGAATTTGTCGATTTATTAGGCGATAGACTTCACTTGTGTATTGTTGAATTGGATGAGGAAATCGCCTGTGCTGGTTTGTTTACTGAATGCAATGGAATAGTTCAATATCATCTGGGAGGTACGAAAACAAGTTTTTTGAAACAAGCTCCCAGCAAGCTAATGTTTGATTATGTTCGATTCTGGGCTAAGGAACGCGGCAATCAAGTTTTTCATCTGGGAGGTGGTGTTGGATCTGCCAAAGATAGTCTCTACCATTTCAAAGCAGGTTTCTCTAAACAAAGACACAATTTTCTGACTCTGAGATTAATAACAGATGAAGAAAAATATAAATATTTAGTTGAGTTACGTGCAAAATATTTGAATATGCAGTCTGAAGAATTGCTTAAATCTAATTTTTTCCCTGCTTATCGCTCTTTTAAATGAGGGTTAACAAGGACAAAATCAATCTTGCTTTTAACTCCAGATATATTACAAATCGCGGCGATCGCAGACAAAACCCTTGTTTCATTAGTTTGCACACCATCCAGACTACCCTACGGGAAGGCGAAGCCTACGTTTGTATAGCCTGTAAATTCTACTGGGCTTGGTACAAGATGTGACTAATAAAACTTCTAGCTTCTGTTTATTCTGACTTATATGGTCAAGATAGCTGGAAACCTAGCCCAGTACCTTACAATAAAATTATGCGCTCGCTCTTGTGCCAAGGCAAAGAATGTGTATATGTTGCTGATAATCGGGGAAAGATTTTGTTGGGCAAATAAATTAGGTTGGATGACTGTTCAGATATGTCGTGAAGGTAGCGAATATTCTAAAATTACGCCGGAAGAAAATTATGAAGCAAACTTTAATATCGAGACATTAATCGAATTAAAAGATATTTTATAAATTCAGGGCAAGCACTACTAAATAACCCAAATTCACAATCGCTTTTATAGCAATTAGCAATTATGCTGGAAGTAGTTTATTCTAAAAAATAGTCATATATACAACATATTCTTAATAATTAATCATCTTTACTATGAGCGCTCGATTTTATTTAAATCCAAATATATAAAATTAGTAAACCGAAGGAAATTATTAAATTGAAATGACAAAACCAATCCTGCTTTCGACACCCCATATGGGGGAGCAAGAACTAGAGTTCGTCAAAGAAGCCTTTGATACTAACTGGATTGCCCCCGTTGGTCCCCATGTAGACGCTTTTGAGCGAGAATTCTGTCAAGTAGTCGGTGTTAACCATGCAGCTGCTGTGAGTTCTGGTACAGCAGCTTTACATTTAGCGCTCAGACTAATTGGTGTAAAGCCTGGAGATGAGGTTTTTTGCTCGACTCTCACCTTTATCGCCAGTGCTAGCCCGATTACCTACCTGGGAGCAAAGCCAGTCTTTATTGACAGCGATCGCACCTCATGGAACATGAATCCCGACTTGTTGCACTCAGCCTTAGAGCGTCGCGCTCGTATAGGTAAATTGCCCAAAGCCGTCATAGTTGTCCATCTCTACGGTCAGAGTGCTGATCTTGAGCCAATATTAGCAGCTTGCAACGCTTTTGAAGTACCATTAATCGAAGACGCGGCAGAATCTCTAGGAGCCACATATAAAGGGCGATCGCCTGGTAGCTTTGGCAGAATTGGAATCTTTTCATTTAATGGCAATAAAATCATCACTACTTCTGGTGGTGGGATGTTAGTTTCCGATGAGCCAGAATTAGTCAGTAAAGCCCGTTTCCTGGCAACACAGGCAAGGGATTTAGCGCCCCATTACCAGCACTCAGAAATTGGCTACAACTATCGGCTGAGCAACGTTTCAGCCGGAATTGGTCGAGGTCAATTACAGGTGCTAGAGCAGCGAGTTGAAGCAAGACGGCGTAATTTTGAAGTTTATAAACAAGCCTTGGGCAACTTGCCTGGAATAGAATTTATGCCCCAGGCTCCTTTTGGGCGCTCTACTCGTTGGCTAAGCTGTATAACTATCAACCCAGATGAATTTGGTATTGATCGAGAACAAGTTCGTATACAACTTGCCGAACAGCAAATTGAAGTTCGTCCTGTTTGGAAACCTCTGCACTTACAGCCTGTGTTTGCAGGATGTGAGTGTATCGGCGGTGTGATCGCCGCTGATTTATTTGAGCATGGTCTTTGCCTACCCTCTGGCTCTAATCTAACCGATGAAGAAAGGGAGCGAGTAATCGAAGCGATCGCGGCAATTCACAGCAGGACTTAACAAATCTGATTCTCAATGCGTTATATCAATTCTATTTGTTTTTGCCGTGATCCGATCCCCCCAACAGGGGTTTATTAAGGGGGGCAGAGGGGGGATCGTTTGTGGCGTAGTTACAAAGAATTGGTATTAGTCCAGACCTTTCTAATTAGCCGATGTCAGATCGAACAGATAGAGTGTAACGAATTCTGCCGTTCCAGGGTAGTCAGTTTTGCCCACAAGCGGATAAGTTTGTCTCAATCGAGACAACAACTGGTCAGTTTTTTTGTGAGGTTTGTATGGATATTCATTTGCATATTCTGGTGGGGATTCTCTAATGAAACCCAACTTGGTGTAACCTTGTTTGGCTTTGTCTTGGATGCGTTGCATTGTTATCGTCAACAGTGCCGGATCTTGCCATATATCTGCGTAGCCTTGGGGACGAAATAGCTCTGGGCGATTCCAGCGGGCAAAACCGTAGAAGGGTAGACCCTGCTGCGATTGGTAGTAACCGAAAGCCGGAGCTATATGATCGGGTGCAAGCACGTAGAAGGTATGTTGCGGGAGATTTTTTTGGGCATCAGCAGCTAGCGATCGCACACCGGATTTTGCTACATTTCCCAAAGAAAGTGCGTAGCTCACATTTGGGTAGACTAGCCACAAACACACAGACACCAGCAACACGGTTCCCCACAGACTAAATCGATAGAGGTATTTTTTCCTCAATTGCTCAAAGTATCGCCATAGGGCAACCACGCAACTACTGTAGACAATCCAAGCAATTGGTGTCAAGAAAAACATATAGCGTCCGCTATAGGAAAGAGCCGTTACTAAAAAAGCTCCTAACCCGATGATTGTAACTAGGATAGCCATAGGTGTGTCGCGCCACAAACGCAAGAACTTCCTATCTTGAAAAAGAAGCCATCCAGCCAATACTAAAAATAATAGGATATGTATTGGATGTTGCCATACAGGCAAGAAATAGATGAGATTGACGATAAATCTTTTCGGAATCTGCCATAAAGGAAATTTCTCCCGCCAGGGAGATCCTGTATGCAAGTGAGTAAGGAAAACTAGCAGCCAGGGTGTAAATAGTAAAAAAACTGCTGCAAAGGACAGGGTAAAGGGTATAATTTTTACCCTACCCTTTCTACGCCATAACAAGTAAAGGGTAATGACCGCTAAGCCACCAACCAGTAATAAACCAGTATACTGGACATACAATAATAGGCTTGCACATAACACAAAGCCGAATAAGTACCATTTTTGGTGCTTACTGGTAAGTGCTTTGCAATACAGCAGTACTACTAGACAACTTAGTAAAGCCGTGAGGCTATAGGGTCGGGCTTCTTGGGAATAATAGATAGCCTCTGGTGCAATGGCAGTCAAAGCTGCTGCAACAAAGCCAATTCTAGGTGATCCGACTACCCGACCCAATGTATAGACGGCGGCGATCGTTAGTAAAGCGAAGATGAGCGCAGGCAGTTTAAAGACTATTTCCCCCGCCCCAAACCACTGCATCCACTGGTGCATGAGCAGATAAAAGCCAGGAGGATTGAGTTCGCAGAGGGTAACGGTTTTTATCACTTCGCTCAAACTAGTTGGCAGCGCGTCAAAATAGGTAGAGCCTTCATCCCGCCAAACACCTAACCTAAGACTCGGTAAACGAAGCAGCAAGCCCAGCAAAACCAGGCTGCTACTCAAATAAATGTCATCTACTTTTCGCAATGGTTTCACAAGCCTAGAGTCAAAACTAACGACAAACCAACTGTACACTGTACAGTTGATAACACAAATCATAAGAATTGGCTTGAGTAAAGGGTTAGATAGAGATTAACCTCCTAACGCTTCACTTATTTTTACCAATTTTCAAGCCATAAGAATCCTCAGTTGTAACCGCACCTTCTTGGGCTTCATATTTCTCTGAGTAATGGTAGAAGCTGTATGGTTCCCGCTCTGGGACAAATCCATTAATTACTTGACCTAGAATATGCTGTCCTGACTGCTGTAAAAACTCTTTAGCACGAGCAGCGCTTGCAGTATCAATTACACCAGGTCGAACTACCAACACAACACCATCACTCATTTTACCCAAAATGGCAGCATCAGCAGCAACATTCACAGCAGGCGTGTCGATAATTATATAGTCGTAGTTAGCTTCAAAAACTTCAATTAGTGAAGCCATTCGCTGGGAGTCGAGCAGAGCCATTGGGTTAGGAGGAATTACGCCAGAGGTAAGGACATGAAGATTAGCCGTTATCTTTTTGATTGCTGTTCTTGGCTCAGTTTGACCGACAATAATATTACTTAAGCCCAAGTGATTGGGCAGTTCCCAGATTTTATGCTGCAAGGGACGATGCATATCTGCATCTACTAGTAAAACCTTTCGTCCCATCTGAGCCATAGCTACAGCTAAATTAGCAGATACAGTTGACTTACCCTCTTTTGGTACGGAACTAGTTACTACAATTGCCTTTATTTCTTTATCAGAATTGAGAAACTTCAGGTTCGCTTGCAGCATCCGATACGCTTGACTAAAGGGGGAGCGAGGAGATTCTCTTACAATAACTTGTGGAGTAGCCCGCTCCAAATCTCCATCGTGCAGGGATTTATCAGATTTTTTCAACGCTGGAATGACTCCTAGCAAGGTGAATCCAAATACCTTCCTAGCATCATCAATGCTTTTGATAGATTTATCTATAGCCTCTAAAAAGTAAACAGTAGATCCTGAAGCTATCAGTCCTAGTAAAATTGCTGTTAACAATCCAAACTGACGAGAAGAAACTGGATCTTCTGGAACCAAGGCGGCTGAAATTACACGAGCATTACCTATATTTTGATTTTCTGCCAAGCGAATTTCTTCAAATTTTTGCAGCAGTAGTGAATATGTTGATTGTGCTGCTTGTAGTTGACGTTCTAGTTCACGCTGTTTTTGCTCTAGGCTTGGTAGAGAATTGAGCCTTTGCTTATAAGCCGCTTGCAAGCTGGATAAAGCAGTCATTTGACTGGACAAACCCAAGCGTTTTGCTTCTGATTGGACATACTGTTCAGTTAGTCGTTGATCCAATCCACTGTTTTGTAAATTACTAGTAATGGTTGCGCTTTGAGCGCCAAAGCTATTTTTGACTCGTGCTTGTAGTAAACGCTGCAAGTTTGCTTTCTTATTTTTGAGCGACACTATCGTAGGATAATTTTCCTGAAAGCGACTGCGCTCGTTCGCCAACTGTGATTCTACCTGTTGGACTTCTTTGAGTACATCCTGTACTGCTGGCAACTGGCTGATGGAACTTAAAGTCTTTGATTCGGGTAATCCTCTTCCTAGTTGTTTTTTTAATAAATCAGATTGTGCTTTAGCATCTGCAAGTCCAGTTTGAGTGGCGTTTATTTGTCTTTGCAAATCTGTAACCATCGATACTGCTGCTTTAGCTTCTTCATCTAGGGCAACAACTTTATTTTCTTCTTTGAATCGACGCAGATTTGACTCTGCTTGACGTAAGCTTGCTTGAGCTTGAGGTAATTGTTTCTGAAGGAACTCCCTAGCAGCTACAGCTTCGGCTCGGTTGGCAAGTAAGTTATTCTCAAGATATGCAGCCATCAAAGAATTGACAATTGCTGCTGCTTGTTTAGGATTTGTATCTTTATACGAAACCTGCAATATGTCCGTTTTTGTGATTTCACTTACAGTAAGTTTTTTCACCAATTGCTGGGGTTTGATCAAATTCCCGCTTTTATCTTTTAGCTCTAGCCTAGAAATAGTCTTTTGTATAATTGGAACCGAACGAATAACTTCTGCTTCCGTATCTACAGGACTATTTTTGTCTTGCAAAGTATTTAGTTCTCCGATTTCCTTTCCCATTCCTGTAAGGGAAGGAGTAGGACTTGTCTTTCTAAACAGGAGTTTGCCTTGGGCTTCATAGATGGGCTTCTGGAATAGCAAACTTATAGCTGTAAGCGCAAAAACAGCCCCAAAGATAGCCCCTGCAGGTAGCCAACGACGCTGCAAAATCAGCCAATAACGCCCCAATCCCATAGAAGATTCTGTAGACTCATTAATAGACATGGGTAAAATTCGATGGTTAGAGAATAAATTTAACACTTAATGATTATACTGATCCTAACTTGCAGGTGAGGTATAATCAATATCTAGCAATTTAAAATTGCCAACAACGTTCAAAGATTGTGTAAATATTTATATAACTATAGAAGATTATATTGAGTATTTTGCTTAAGAAGAACCGGACAAACGGCGCTGCCACTCGTCATCTTCGTCAGCACCTGCTTGCCCATCCAATAAATCAGTTTCAGTTGTATAAACTAAATCATCCTGGTTTATTACTGTTTCTGCTGCAAAAGAGTGAGCATAGGCAATTTTTTGTTGTAGAGATGGATCTGCGCTTGCCAACAATCTTGCCCGTTGTTGTCGTTGGTGGTTGCGATCGCTAATCTTTTCATTGCGCCACCCATTCCAAAAATAACGCACCAAGGGTACAACCAAAAAAGCTGTACCGTAGCCGAATAACAACCAATAAATGCCTTGCACAAAGGCGACAAGTCCACCAAAAGATGCAGCAGCGCTTCCATCTGCTAACAATCTTCCCAGTACCAAAAGTCCGACAAAATTCAGCACACCCAAGCTAGTAGTGAGCATAATTTGTCCCCCACTTGCCGCACTGAAACGATACTTTAACTCCTCCAGGTAATCTGGTACTGTTGTAGAATTGCGTTTGGATGCTGTAACTTGTAGTTCAGGAAAGTAATAGACAATCTGCCCTTCTGGGCTTACCGTTGGTTGACCATTGAACCGAGTAAGCACTGGTAGCATATAATCTTCGTACTCCCTAGCATAACCCTCCCCAATATCATCCAAATAGGGAGCAATTTGCTCGGCTACCACAGCTCCACGATTATTACGTATAACAGAAGCAATGATTGAAAAGCGCTTGTCTTCTAAGTTGGCATTAGGATTACCATCGCCAAACAAGAACGAGAAAACGGCTTCAAAGAAATTCAACTCTCTTGCTTCTCGTCGCCGCTGCTGATATTGAGTGTTATATGTCGGAGAGAAAACCCAGAACCAATCGGAACTAACCCACAAGTATGGCATATATATCATGCCACTACCCTCACTGGGGCGATCGCCTCTAGAGTTACCGTCTCTATTCATCGAAGCCAGAATAATCGTAATGGCGATCGCTATTAGGGCGATTGAAATTAGTAAGATGATTCCAAAAGAAATCCGAATCAGATAAAACAAAACCTTCCAGACTTTTTGCCACCATTCCTGCAACCGCAAGCGTAAGAACTTGTTACGCACAACTGCGCGGAAGTTTTTGGGAAACAGATAAACAATTTCCCCCGAAGAGGCTACCTGCAAGTGTCCACCCGCATCCCTAGCCAGGGTTAATAATCCTTGTTGAGCTAGATTAACATTTAGCCCTGCAATTCCTGCAACATCACCAACAGTAACGCGGTAGCCCAAGCGTTCCACAGCTTGCATAATGGCGGGATTAGGAGCCATGTTGCCTCAATCAAAATTGTCTTCTGTTCTTAGTATAGAGTTTTGCTTTTAGGATAAGCTGGGGACAACCCGACAACAAGGGCAAGGGGAAAAGGGAAAGGGGTAAAGGTTAAAGGATGAAGGATAAAGGATAAAAGGAAAGGGGAAAGGTTGAAAGATGTTCGCTTAGTTGCCGCCGACTAGGTTGAAGACTAAAGGCTAAAGATTAAATTTCATACTTCATACTTCACACTTTATACTTCGTTCTTCATACTTTTAGGGTTCAGCGCAGCTTGTGAATGTTATCTTCCCAATTTGCGCCATCAAAAGGCACGATTTCAAACTCATTGACTGCATCGCCATCGAGACAGCGGACATTGACATCAATGCAATCAGGATGCGATCGCGGACGGTAAAATGAGTGAATCCCACAGATGCGGCAAAACATATGCTGGGCAACACCAGTATTAAACCTATATGTTGTCAATACATCCGCCCCTTGCAACAAGGTAAACTGCTCTGGAGGGACAATTAAATGTAAAAAACCTTTCTTTTTGCAAATCGAGCAGTTACAATCGTCCGCTTTATGCTTATCCACCACTACCCGAAAGCGAACTGCTCCACAATGACAACCACCTTCATACACGTTGGTTTTATGCATTTTTCGACCTTAATCTTGTCCTTTGTGTTTAAGAGTAAATATTGACATTATTTCTTAAACTTATGACACTATGAGGGCGATCGCCTATTAAAGAGCAACGGTGGGCAATGCCCACCCTACTACTTAATATTGTCAAATTATCAATCATCAATTGTTAATTGATTAAGAGCTTGGTTCCCCACCAGAGGCTACAGGGGCTATAGTACTCAATTTCAACTGGGGGTGGTCTGACTCTACTTGCTGGCAATTCCATTCGTTGCGGAACAATAATACTGGGTTTCCCCAATAATCTTTTACTGTTACTGTGTTGAATAGTCGCCCCACTTTTTCCAAAGCTTCCCAACCCCCAGTTACCCAGCGAGTGACTGTGTAAGGTAGCATCTCCAATTGAGTCTCTACGCCATATTCATTTTGCAAGCGGAATTGCACTACCTCAAATTGCAACTGTCCCACTGCTGCTAAAATCGGATCGCGCTTCGATTCATCTACCGAGTACATAATCTGTACTGCGCCTTCTTCCCGTAACTCTGAAACACCTTTTTGGAATTGCTTAAACTTGGAGGGATTGGGGTTGCGCAAAATAGCATACAGTTCTGGTGAAAAAGCCGGAATACCTTCATACTCTAGCTTCTGACCTGTGTAAATCGTATCGCCGATCGCAAACACCCCAGGATTATTTAAACCAATCACATCCCCTGGATAGGCGACATCAATTGATTCTCGGTCTTGGGCAAATAATTTCTGAGGTCTTGACAAACGGACACTTTTACCCGTTCGGGCATGATTGACGATCATGTCTTTTTCAAACCTACCAGTGCAGACGCGGATAAATGCCACGCGATCGCGGTGTTTCGGGTCCATATTTGCTTGGAGTTTAAACACAAATCCCGAAAATTCTGGGTAAGTCGGTGGAACTTCCCCAATGCTACTGCGGTGGGATTCTGGTTTGAGAGCGTAGTCGAGGAAGGCATTCAAGAATAACTCCACACCAAAGTTGGTCATGGCGCTACCAAAGAACACTGGTGTCATTTTGCCTTGATGAACCTCTTCCAGATCTAGTTCTGCTCCGACTCCTTCTAGCAGTTCTAAGTCGTCTTTCAGTTGGTAGTAGAGGTCTTGTTCTAACAACTGTTCGATCTGTGGATCTCCCAAGTCTATAATCGTATCCCGCGCCGCCTTGCTACCGTGAGCGCTACGTTCAAATAGATGAATTTGTTGTGTCCGACGGTCAAATACACCTTTGAAGCGATCGCCCATACCTATAGGCCAGTTTACCGCATAAGTCTGTAAACCTAATTCTTGCTCAATTTCGTCTAGCAATTCCAATGGTTCACGCCCTGGACGGTCGAGTTTGTTAACAAAGGTAAAGATAGGAAGTGATCGCATCCGGCAAACTTCAAACAATTTGCGCGTTTGGGGTTCCAAACCTTTAGCAGCATCAATCAACATCACAGCATTATCTGCCGCTGCCAAGGTACGATAGGTATCTTCACTAAAATCTTGGTGTCCTGGTGTGTCCAGTAGATTGATCTGACAATTTTTATACTCAAACTGTAAGACGGTTGAGGTAATAGAAATTCCTCGCTGTTGCTCCATCGCCATCCAGTCAGAGGTAGCCTTGCGCTGCGCTCGCCGCGCCTTAACTGCACCCGCTTCATGAATTGCACCCCCATACAGCAACAGTTTTTCTGTTAGGGTAGTTTTACCTGCGTCTGGGTGGGAGATAATAGCAAAATTGCGCCGACGCTCAACGGCTGTTTGTAATTCAGTCTGTAGGTCATTGGATATCATGAAGCTAAGCTGTAGGATCTTACAGGTATTAAAATGCAGAATTTAGCACAATCAGACATATTTCTTCTAGGATAACAATCTGCAACCCACAAAAATGTGTTTTTATGTACGACGGCGATCGCCGTTGAGTGTCAGCATTACTCTTATGTCTATCAATAATTTGACGGTTGGGTTATAAATTCGTCAGCTTTTTTGTGCCAAATTGCAACACACAATTGCTGGAGCGCATTTCTGCCTAAAGAGCGGTGGAGTTTATAAAGTGCAAGCTGTAGTCTGTTAAAGGTAGTAAAAACCACACATTACCATAATTAAATTTATTTTAAAATTAGTTTAAGTGAGGAATGTAGTTAGTATGTACGATCCAGACAAGAGAAAATTATTGTCAGCGCTGGCTCATGGCTCGATATTTTTTAGCCTTCTAGGTGTATCTATTGGAATTCCAATTGCCATATTATTCGTATCAGACGATCCAGTTGTGAAAGAAAACGCCAAGGAAGCACTAAACTTTCACTTTAACGTCTGGCTTTACGGCATAATCTTTGGAGTGCTGACGCTCGTATTAATCGGTTTCCTTCTGCTAGGAATCTTGCAGCTTATCAATGTCATCCTACCAGTATTGGCAATTCTCCAAGCTTTGAGCAATCCTGATCAGCCATATCGCTACCCGTTCATTTTCCGGCTGTTATAAGTTTAACTTTCGGCAGTAGCATCAGGCGATCGCCCACAGTGGCTCAAATATATTCAGTTGTAGAGACGCGCTATTGATTGCGTCTCTACACTTGTAAATAGCACCAGTAATTTTTGCTACTTGCGACGAGGACAGGTCTATCTTAGGGTTCTACTCAAATTATGAAGAAATTTTCTAGCCTAATCTTATAGCCCAATTCACCATAGGAAAAAGATTTGTATGACAACCAACGTTTCTGGTGATATCAACAAAAGTAAGAATGGGTCACTTGCGATCGGTGTTTTCTTGATTGTATTGGGTATTTTGGCGATCGCTCTGCCTAATGTAGCAACGATTGCGATCGAGACTTGGATTGCTATAATTCTTGCTTCGGCGGGAACTGCTAAGTTATTCTATGCGTTTCAAACCCGCAACCAAGGCGGCTTCGCTTGGAAGTTGGTTTTGAGCATCCTTTACATTGCGACGGGCGTGATGCTGTTTGTTAACCCCTTAACAGGTGTCCTAACGCTGACTTTATTGCTAGGTAGCTTTTTGCTGACTGAAGGTGTGTTCGAGCTGATCCTCGCATTTCGGTTACGTCCACAACCCAACTGGACATGGGTGCTGACTGATGGCATCATTACTCTAGTGCTGGGCGGCATAGTTTGGTTTCAATGGCCCTTTGATGCGCCCTGGCTAATTGGGACGTTTGTTGGCGCTAGCGTTATCTTCACTGGCATTTCGCGCGTAATGCTGTCGTTAAATGCACAGTCAGCCCTGAATCAATCCAACACTTCGGCAAGCATATAAAGCGATACTATATTTGTTGAAAACAGTGGCATTTTAACAAAAAACTCATGCCCAAGTCAGTGAATCTCGCCTCTTGTCGCACGATCGCTGCTACCCTAACTTTATTAGCAGCGATCGCTCTTTCTAGTTGTAATAAAAATAACGAGTCGGTCAGTACTAGCTCACAAAGCACACCTAATAGTAGCTCAACTACTTCGCCGGATGGTGCAAACACACCCACATCTACATCTGTAGCAGGAACACAAGGGGTTGCACCATCTGGAACAACTTGTCCAAATGCAAATCCTATCAAGGGTGTTAATAGTAAAAGATTGGGAAAAATTGCCCTTACTACCAATGCTCCTGAATACAGCAGCATTAAGCCCGAAAAATGTTTTCCCGATACAGCCACAGCCCAAAATGCAGGTTATAAAGTGCCTAAATAAGACCTTGAATTGGGAAAGAGTTTGACATAAAGGTGTGTTGCAAATTCTGTCAAAACGTTACGTGAGGGCTTACTATACTTTTTGAAGATGAGCCTAGATGTGGGCGCAACTCCTTTCGTTAGTTTTTCAATTTTTATTACAACGTCATGTTTCCAACCCTTCGCCCTCGCCGCCTAAGAACCCATCCCCAATTGCGCCGGATGGTGCGTGAAACTGTTTTAACAACTAGTGATTTAATTTACCCTTTGTTTGCCGTACCAGGTGAGGGCATAGCTAAAGAAGTGAAATCTATGCCAGGAGTCTATCAGTTATCGGTAGACAAGATTGTCGAAGAAGCCAAAGAAGTCTATGACCTTGGCATCCCTGGTATTATATTGTTTGGCATTCCTGAAGATAAGGACATAGATGCAACTGGTGCATGGCATGATTGTGGCATTGTACAAAAAGCGGCTGGTGCTGTCAAAGAAGCAGTACCAGATTTAATTGTAATTGCCGACACTTGCTTATGTGAGTATACAACTCACGGTCACTGTGGATATTTGGAAGTTGATGACTTAACAGGGCGGGTTTTGAATGACCCGACTTTGGAATTACTGAAGAAAACAGCAGTTTCTCAGGCAAAAGCAGGAGCTGATATTATCGCGCCTTCGGGCATGATGGACGGATTTGTCCAGTCAATTCGTGAAGGTTTGGATGCGGCAGGGTTTGCGGATACGCCGATTTTATCCTATGCTGCTAAGTATGCTTCGGCTTATTATGGTCCATTTCGAGATGCAGCTGAGTCTACACCACAATTTGGCGATCGCCGCACCTATCAAATGGACCCAGGCAATGCTCGTGAAGCGATCAAAGAAATACAACTTGATATAGCCGAAGGAGCAGATATGCTAATGGTTAAGCCAGCTTTAGCATACATGGATATCATCTGGCGAGTCAAGGAAGCAACTAACCTACCCGTTGCCGCTTACAATGTATCTGGGGAATATGCCATGATCAAGGCAGCTGCCCTGAACGGCTGGATTGACGAACAGCGGGTAGTGATGGAAACTTTAACTGGTTTTAAACGGGCTGGTTCTGACTTGATTTTGACCTATCATGCCAAAGACGCTGCCCGTTGGTTAGATTAGCTAGTAGGGTGGGCATTGCCCACCCTACTGTTGTAGGCAATTTTCATAACTTTGATATATTTTAGACACCAATTAGTCATACACAGTATATATATTGAAAATATATGTTATTAGCCATTAATAAAATGAAAGCTTCACAAGTTGTAGTTACAACTATCCTTCTTTCCTTACTTGCTGCTTGTGGAAACAACACGACAGCACAACAAACTTCTTCTAGTAGTTCTCCTGCTACTACTGTTAGTTCTCCTGCTACTACAAGTGCAAATACATCAAACAATGTAACCAAAATTGATGTTAAAGAAAAGGAAATGAAGATAATTCCTTCATCAAATACTGCACCAGCAGGACAAATTGACTTTGTAGTCAAAAATGTGGGACGAATGCCCCATGAATTAGTAGTGTTTAAAACAGATTTGCCCATCGACAAGCTACCACAAAAAAATGGTGAGATGGATGAAAAGGGTGCAGGTGTCAAAAACGTTGCTGATACTGGAGACAACTATATAAAAAGTGGGGAAACTAGGAAACTTCGCGCCCTTCTGACTCCTGGTAACTATGTGCTTGTGTGCAACTTACCTGGACACTTTTCAGGAGGCATGAAAACTGCATTTGTAGTTAAGTAAAAGCGATTAGCTATTAGCTATTAGCTTAAAACAACCCTAACCCAATTGCCAAGCGGGTTAAACGCGCTTGGCACTGGCTTCACAAGGGGCGCTCTTATTTACCTCAATAAAAAATTTTTTTAGCCTACAACAAGAGGCTTGTACTGGGCTAACAGCTAACAGCTTTGTAAGGTCAATTCAATTTTTGAATTGTGAATTCGGTGAGCGCCTTCATTATGACTTTACGACTCCTATCGGGGGTTCTCATCTTGATCCAATACCTTTTTTTCCATAAATAAATTTAGGGGATATCCAACCTTTTGGGAATTAATTCCGAAGTACGAATTAAGAATTACGAATTTTTTCTGTTACCTAACTAGCGTCAAGAGCGTCTTTGCGTCCGGCGGTTTGTTTGGAGCCACATTGAGATTCCAGTAACTGCCAGAAGTAACAGCCCTAAAGCATTCAGGAAGGGATAGATTGCTTCTAAATTGATGTTACCAAAGTGACCTTTGTGAATCTCAATTAACCAACGAAAAACATCACCTTTGTCTACCATATCGGCAATTTGATATAGTGAGCCAGTAATTAGGGTTAGCAGTAGGGGTAGAAGCATGATTGGTGCTAACGTGCGGTGCAGTTGACGCAAACGGGTTTTATTAGTTGCCATATTAACGATCTCTTGAAACTGGCGTATGTAGGGTGATCTGAGTGAAAAACTAGATCACTCCTACAAAGTGTAACTTGAGATGCTTCCTTAGCTAGAAATCAACTGCATAGCTGATTTAGAAAGAGAACGTAGTGCGAACCGCACCAATGACAAGATCATCGTTGTTATTGTTGAAACCTGGAGAGGTGATCCAAATTACCCCAGGTGTGATGGCAATGTTATCTGTCAGTTGGTATTGGTAGAATCCTTCGATATGGTATGAATCATTATTATCTTCAGCCACTTGAGCAACGGTGGAGTTAGTGACTTTTGGTTCCATACCAAAGACGAAACCAAGGAGACTTCCTTGTTTACCGAAGTCTGGGAAAGCTAGGGTTACAGCGTAGTTCAATATCTCTACATCTCCGCGATCAAAGAAGCCGCCAACAGTTGAAAGTAGCCTAGTTCTGTTGTATCCAGCCCAACCGCCCAGAACAATCTTATCGGTTATCCGCCAGGACAACTCTACCGCATAGGCATTAGTGGAAATTGGCACATTTGGCGTATTTTGATTTGGTCCAATAATTTGTCTATTCTCAAAATAGTTGGCATCGAACTGATTGAAGGTGGCATTTCTACTACCAGTACCTGTATCATCAGCTCTGTATGAATGGACGTAAGTTAAACCCAGGTTCAAGCGATCGCTCGGCTTAAACAGCAATTGACCAATAGCAGAGTAGGGACCATTAAACAATCCGTTGCCATTACTTGGGTCGTTATGCTGCCCTGCCAAATATCCTAAATTCAACTCGAAGTTCTTACCCAACTCTTGCGTGATGCCCAAGCCTGCACCATCACCCAGATTATAAATCGGATTGCGCGTCCCGAACCGAGACAATGCCCCCGAATCCCCATCACCATCAAACAGAGTTACAGTTTTGATAAAGTCATAAAAGGCAGCACCAGCAACACCTAACAAAACAGTTGTACTATCTGTTAAAGGAAAGGTATATTCTAGAGTTTCCAAACCCAAACTATTATCTGGTAAAGTTTCGTCTTGGGCGCGGATAAAAGACAAACTGCCTTCAGATGTCCTCGTAGTTGAAGCGTATCCCCTCAAGTTTCCCGCAGACAGTAGAGTCAATAGTTTATCTTTTCCCGTGAAGCTGGTGTTAAGGAAGAGCCGCGCCCGATCCACAAATATAACCGAACCATTCACATCGTTGCCAGTCTCAATATTTTGACCGTTTGCAATCCCTGCAATGGCAGCAACAACCAAGCCATTGAGTTTGGTAGTAGTGGAAAACTGATTTGCTTCTAATTGAGCTGTCGATGCTTCCAGCGCGTCTACACGTCCGCGTAAGCTGGCTAATTCAGCGCTAAAGTCTTCCTGCAACTTTTGCAATGTGGCTAAGTCTTGCTTGTTAATTGTATCTGCACTCGCCGTTGCAATCAACTCGTTGACACGATCTAGGCAAGCATTCAAACCAGCGGCAAACTCATATCTTGTCAGCGCCCGATTACCTCTAAATGTACCATCTGGGTATCCGGCAATGCAACCATAACGTTCTACCAAAGATTGCAGCGCTTGGAATGCCCAGTCTGTAGGTTGCACGTCTGATAATTGGGAAACCGAAGTCACCTGTGCCATTGTATTATTACTATCACCGCTGGGAGTAGCAGCAACTGAAATAGATTTTATGCTTTGTATCGTCTGTTCTGGAACTGGATTTGCTGCTGCTGGTAATGTAGCACCCATTACCAGCATGACTGTGAAAATAGCCGGACTAACCAAAAGCGAATAAGACAAACTTTTAGTCATTATTACCTCTTGTCCTCACACCGATTTAAGCAATATGATGCTTACTCATTAGCCAAGTCTAGTGAATGTTTGTCATTTTTAGAATTTCACTAATGAGAGCTTTTGTTGATTAGTTTGACAGAAAAAGCCGTTTTTACAACAAAAGTTATTGATAAGTTTTGATAAGAAAAAGCAGCACTTAACCGTAACACTAGCCACATCGAAAAGGGGCTAGAGGAACTAGAGGGGGAGAGGGACAAGATGAAAGAATTAACTATTCTGTCTTCTGTCTTCTGTCTTCACAACTCCTGAGTTCACAACTTTACAACTTCTGGCTTAGTTGACTTTGAAAACTCTTCTGGTACGATTAAAGCGAATTTTTAACTAAAAAATTTTCTCATTTTTCGATTCGGTTGACAATACAAAGCTTTTCACTTTTGCACAAGCTGCCCCGATTGGAATCTAAGTGGTGCGATCGCTTGTTTATTACTCTGTTAGGATTTGTAAGTTTAGAGGATTTTACTCGATGTTGCTGTTTAAAAAAGCACTATTTGCTTGTATAATGATTGTTTCTTCGCTGCTAGTTTTAGCAATAGGAATTCCTGTTACATCAAGCAAGGCAATCTCTGCCGTCCCGTCGCTGCCAATCTCAAGCCGCGATCGCGTTTATACTGCCGATCAAACCTCCAATACAGTTTCTGTAATTAACCCAGCCACTAATACTTTATTGGGGCGAATTTCTTTAGGGAATCCTCGTCCTAATGTTCTTAGCCCTTTGTACCGAGGGGAATTAAATGTTCATGGTTTGGGTTTCTCACCAGACCATCAAACACTTGCGGTAATCTCGACTGGTTCCAACTGTGTAACGCTGATTGATACAGCAACAAATGCAATTAAAGGTAAGATTTATATCGGCAGATCCCCCCACGAAGGATTCTTTACCCCCAATGGTCAAGAACTGTGGGTGGCTGTACGCGGCGAAGACTATATCTCTGTCATTGATCCCACAGCCCTGAAGGAAGTGCGTCAAATCAAAGTAGCTACGGGTCCTGGTATGATTATGTTCAGCCCTGACGGTCGCCGCGCCTATATCTGCTCTAGTTTTACACCAGAACTCGACGTGGTGGATACCCAATCCTATCAGGTAATCAGGCAAATTCCTGTTGTCAGTCCCTTTTCACCCAATATTGCCATTACCTCTGATGGCAGCGAGGTTTGGTTTACTCATAAAGATGTTGGTAAAGTTAGCATACTTGATACTCAAAGTCTAACTATCAAGTCGGTTCTGGATACGGGTCCGATCACAAATCACGTTAACTTTGCCGATAACAACAATGGCAAGTTTGCTTATGTAACGGTGGGAGGACGAAATCAAGTCAAGGTTTATCGGCGGGATGATACCCCCCAGTTAGTGACAACAATTCCAGTTGGTGAATTACCACATGGTGTTTGGGCTTCGGGTGATGGTACACGAATGTATATAGGGCTGGAAAATGGAGATGCGGTTGATGTTATTGACACGCTGACGCAACAACGGAGCAATCGCATAAGAGTGGGATACGCACCCCAAGCACTAGTCTATGTGCCGAACGCAGTACCTTCGGGCGAAGGTTTAGATAATCTTCAACCACCTGACCAGATGCAACTCACACTTAACGCTGCATTCGCGTCACCCAATGGTGGTAATGCCGTTGGTAGTTTTACGATTCGATCTCTTGGTGATGTAGATGGACTTGATGTGGCTCTTCGCGGCTTAATGCCCAATCAACAGTATGGCTTGTATCTACTTGGTGATCGCCCACCTGAAATAATTACTGCTTTACGCACAGATGCGGGGGGCAGCGGTACAGGTGTAGCAACAGGAACGCTACGGGAACGACTGGAGCCTTCAACGAGGGCAGGAGCCAATCGCCAGCAAGTCGTAATTGCCCCTAGAAATGCTCAAAATCCAGCAACAGAGGCGGTTTTAATGTTAGCTGAACCTTGCTGTTAGTTTTTAACTAGGAGGGAGTAGGGAGAGGGGCGCAAGGGGCGCAAGGGGCAGAGGAGAAATTACCCTTTTACCTTTCACCTTTACCCTTTACCCTTTTCCCTTTTACCAACTACCAACTACCAACTACCAACTACCAATTACCAATTACCAATTAACCCAAGCTCAAGGGTGTTTCTCGAATCTCTTAAACACACTAAGAACCAGCAAAGACAGTACAGCACCAATTAATCCCATCTGCCATAAACCACATCCGGCGGCTATTCCCAAAGCAGCGCAAACCCAAATAGCAGCAGCAGAGGTGAGTCCACGTACCTGAGCCAAACTCGATGCTTGCTGAGATTCGCGCAAGATTTCGCCAGCACCTAGAAATCCTACTCCAGCGGTAATGCCTTGTACTACTCGGCTAATGGCATCACGCCCTAGTTGATCTGTCGTGATTTGGAGGGGTATGAGAACAAACAGGGCAGAACCAAGGCTAACTAGCATATGGGTTCTTAAGCCTGCTGGTTTATGACTGATTTGGCGTTCTAAACCGATAATCGCCCCAATAATTAAGGCAACACATAGCCTGAAAGTTAAGCCCAACCAATCATTAGGGGCAAGGGTAATGGTCATATTAAGTCGAAATTCGACTGTCGAAATTCGACTGTATCACTACTTGGCACTCGCCACACATCCTTTACACTTGATACTTTTTTAGTTCCACTATTTCGACTAAAACTCCATCATACACCTACCATTAATAATTCATCAAAATCCAACTTTAACCCATAGTGCGAGTCCACCGCCGCGACCACGAGCAGCAATGAAGTTTTCCGTTACTAGGAAAAAGGCAAAGAAAGGAAGTTTAGAAATGGGTTGACTCGAGAAATGGGTTGCAGCAGCTTTACCACCTCGGAACTCGCCACCATAGACGGTACGACCAAACAGGCATAGCTGCATATGGTTGAAGTCAAATGCTAGTAGGTTTTTCTTACCTAAATACTGAGCAGGACCAGTCAGTTTAAATAGCAGCGAACCAAATTGAATTGAATTGGTAATTTCTAATTGACCTGAAGTTTGTACCTGAGTAAAGGAAATCTGTGCCCACGCAAACTGGGGTAGATAAAAGCCTTTACCTGTTGCCACTCCACCGCGTAGATGAGCATTGCGAGGAGCAGTAAAGTAGAGTCGCCAATTACCTAGAAGGGATTGGAGGGGATATGTTAGTCGTTGCTGTTTGGTTGCTTTTTCCGCTTGTACCAAGGCATTGACTACTGCTTTAGTAGAAGGGCGATCGCTCTTTCTTTCTCGCAAAGCAGCCGCAGCCAATGAAAGGATGGCGACAAAATCAGGTTCAGTAATGGATGTATCTAGCGCTGACATGAGGTTGGTTTCTATCAAGTACGCACCAATCGCCTTGATAACGTAATATTACCGAGTATTCGACTGGGGCGATCGCCACCAACGACTGGTTTTTAGAATTTTACTAGATGCAGTTTTTCCTGTCACTAACACGTATATTTCCCACTTACCCCTAATAGACCTCACAGACAAGACTGAAGTACCGTCCCAACCTAGAAACGAAGCAAACTAACAAGCTAATATGCTGTAATACAGGTTAACCCCAGCCTCACAACTATCTGCATCGAGGTGGGGAGTGCGTTCTCCGGCTAGTGGGGCAGAAATAGAACGCCACAGGCATCAGACACAGATAAATGGTGCGCTGCTTGCTATAACGTACCCTACGCAAGTTAAGATTTACTTTATACAACGATCTCTAACTTGTCGCCGCTGATTTCTTTCCATTCTTGCCGTCCCCACTGGCAACGAATAACGATTGCTCAGAACTAGAAGTTGGTGACTCGCCTCGCAGTTTCTTGCGGCGCTGATTTTTGGGAACTCCTCCTGCCATGCCGTATTCCACACTGCTTTTGCCATATCGAGTAGCAACTCCCAACAGCATATGTTCTGCCATATCTCCCAACTCGCGCTCTGTTTGGAGCATTTCACGGTATAACTTATCTAGGTTGGAAAGGGCAGTGTTGTAAGCATTCTCTCTAGTTCGCATCGTCTCGATTAGAGTTGAGAAGGCAGGCAGAGTTAGTCCATTGCCTAAATTTAAATTCGGGTCGATTGAGTTGATACCAGCTGCACGACGTGCGGCTTTTTCTAACATCTGGGAAGTTCTTTTTCTACGAGCCACAATCTACACCTTTTAGTAGGGTTAATATTCTTTACCTTAAAAAACTGACCTATTGATTGTCCTGAGAGAATCTCGGCAAATCTGCAATAACTTTTGCTACACAGTAGTAGTTGTCATGAGTGCGTGAATTACTTAAATGAGTCAGCAAACAGGCGAATTGAGAAAGCAAAAAGCCTTTTTACTTGCGGAAAACACTAAAATGAATGCGCGAACTACTGAAATGAGAAAGTAATCTGCCCTTTTACTTGTATAAAACACTAAAATGAATGCGTGAACTACTGAAGTGAAAACGCAAACAGGCAAACTGAGAAAACAATCTGCCGTTTTGCTGATTGAACTCGACTTTATCTATTTTTCCCAGTGCAATCACCAGTTATGAGCGTCGGGAGGGTAGACGATTGTCACGTATAACGCTTAAATACATCTGAATATCGGGTTGTAGGCAATAGACTGAAAGTTAAAGTTATTTATGGCTGTAAATTTCGCTTTTACAAGTTCGATGCATCCACGCGCACATTACTACTTTAAACAATGCAAGCTAAAATCACTCAAAAATTATTCTATTAGATAGCTTAGATAGCTCTAAATATATACGAAAAATTACCATTTAATTACCTATATAAGGTAGTTATATGAAACACTTTAGTGTAATATCCAAATTTTCGATATTCTCCTGAAAAATTATTTATAAATACTCTGTACAAGATAGTTATATGGAAAGATCTGTATAAAAGCTGTATCAGGAGTGCTATGTAGAAAAATTCTATATAAGTACCCTTTTGGAAGTATTTATATGCAAAATTTCAGTATAATAAGTGGTTCGACCACCTAGATTATCTGTAGGAGCGTGGTTGGGAGATGATTGGTGTGATACGAAACCCAACTAAACGTGAATCCCAATTAAATACAAAATTAAGAAGTAATCAGTTGGACATTAGGGGTGCTGAACTTCGCACTCAGTTAGTCCTTTAGCTCTATTCACGAACTTCGTATCAAATGTGTATATTGCAGAATAGTTCTGGCTTTGCGCTAAGTGAAGTGCATCGGCAAAATCCAAACCATTCTCATGCCATTGCAAAGCTAGTGCCATCAAACTTCCATTTGTAAGCTGAACATTAGGTAAACCCAGAAGTTTTCTAAATGCCTCGCAAATTTCATCAGGTTTGAAATGGTAGGCAAAACGTAATACCCATTCCGTTTCGAGAAGAACTGTGTCTGGAATAAATATGTCTTGTTCCTGAAATAGCTTGAGGCTTTTGTTGTATTGCTGTTCATCATCTTGTGTTAAGAGCCGTACAACAATATTTGTATCAACTGCGATCATGCCACTGCTCTATCACTCCCTGGCAAATCGCATTTTCTAGCTCATCTAGACTCTTTGGTTTTCCCCGATATTTCAAGCATCCTGCAACCTGCGCTAAAGTTGTCTGCAAAAAAGGTTTTTTGGGTTTTAGCAGAATACCATCACCGACATCAATTGCAATTAGTTCCTGACCTGCTTCCCAGTGGTGAGCAGCACGGAGAGCTTTTGGAATGATAACTTGTCCTTTACTCGATAAACGGGTGACTTCCATTCAATTTAAGTATCACAAGCAGTAAGAAATATGTAAGAATTCTAGCATTAGCATTTTAAAAGCGGTTGCGGCGGTCGAACTCAATGGTATGGCAGTGCAATGTCTAGGGACACCGCTTTGCGTTTACGCTCTCTTGCTAATGGTGCATTGTCGCAAAGCGCAACGCACCATTATATTAAACTGAACCTCACCACCGCCACCCCAATCTAACGGCTAAATGTTCTGCTAGCTAAAACTATGAACACGCAGAAATTGCCCATCGTTGCAATGATTCACAAAATTTATGCCGCTGGGTTATCGGTAGGGGCGTAACTGGGAGGGTACTAGTGGGATGGGATCGCCGAAAACTCAAAAGGGGCGATCGTTATGGTAATCGACATTAATTTAAGCGATCGCACCGACATTTTCATCTAGTGCGATCGCAGGGAATACCTGTGCGTTGCCCCGCGACAACACACCCGAAAAGTTGATACTATTAACAAAATGGGCAATCGCCTACCACCCAAAAGGGGCGATGCCACAGCGGTGAGCAGATTGGCAAAAACACTATGGCAAAGCGTAAGAAAACCAATCGAACGTGGATTAAAGAAATGCTTGAGCTAAAACCCGACCATCACTGGGAATCACCACCAGGTTACAAAATTTTTGTAGCAGATCGGGGGGCTGTTCGCTTCAATGTTCCTCAGAATTGGGTTGTTGAGCCACAAGAAAAATCGTTCAAGTTTCTTGATCAAAAACCGCCCAACGATGATTGCTGCCTAGAAGTATCTTTCAATCACCTGCCACCCAATGACTGGAGCCAGTTTCCGCTACAATCCACCTTGAAGAAAGTCATAGAAGATGACGGTCGCAACGTCATTGAATCGGGAGAAATCTTTACTATCAAGCGCCAAACCGCTAGGATTGTGTGGACACAGATTAAGTTTATCGACACTCAGGCAGAACCACGCGAAGCTTTTTCGCGGATTTGCATTGGTTTGGGGTCGAACATTCAGTGCTTGATTACATTCGATTATTGGGCAGATCAGGCTCTTGGGCTAACACCAGTTTGGGATGAAGTGATACGTAGTCTCACACTAGGGTTGTATATCCGCGATCCAATGACTGGTGTGGCTTTCCCTGACTGAACCACAAGAATGAATTGCTTCCTTATAGCGGTCTAAATTTGATATACCGCAGCTAGATTACTCTTACTTTTAGCGTCAGCGTCAGACGGCTCTGTGACTGACTGCCCAGTTAGCACGTATCCTTTGATAATTTTAAACACAAGACCTCTGGCAAAAGTCCAATTGCGCGCAAGGGGAAGAGGTTAAAGGTGAAAGGGAAAAGGAAAATTCAATGGGTTTCCCCCCCCTTCCAAAAGTCCCTGTTCCCGACTTGGAGCTAGTGATTCATGCACCAAAGTCATCAAGCGCCGCGACACCCTCCACAAACCTCCAACACACAAACTCTTTTATTTTTCCAGCTTCAAAAGAAACAATTATTTTTGTATTTATATTAAGTAGCAAAGGTAACATCAATGAAAATTTTTGCTAGTACAATATTCTTATTTAAGAATAATTCAGTCAGGTTGACGATTCTTTTTAAGCAGTGGGTTTTAGCTACTGCCAAGTATTTGTGCGTGAGGACGAATGCTAAAAACTTTTGGTAATTCTCTACAATTGGCGCTAGCTATATTAATCAACGTTCTGTTGATTGACATTGCCTTAGCGTCAGAAATCAAAAGTGAGACATCAGAAGAAAAAATTACGAATTATGATAAGGCGATGGCTGGGGTAACTTCTGTTTCTCAGTTGTCGGACGTACAACCTACTGATTGGGCATTCGTTGCATTGCAATCCTTGGTTGAACGCTACGGTTGCATTGCGGGGTATCCAGATGGTACATTTCGAGGCAATCGTGCTTTAACTCGATACGAATTTGCTGCTGGTTTAAATGCGTGTTTGGACAGAGTAAACGAATTAATTGCAACAGCAACAGCCCAAGGGGTAACGAGAGAAGATTTAGCTACGTTGCAACGATTGCAAGCAGAATTTGCAACTGAACTTGTTACTTTACGCGGGAGGGTTGATACTTTAGAAGCAGCTACATCCGAATTAGAAGCAAATTCTTTTTCTACATCCACTAAGTTAGTTGGTGAACTAATTACTTATCTTGGTGATGCCTTTGGGGAAAATGCCTCAGATGTTAACAATACGACCTTTGGTTATCGGGCGCGACTTGACTTTAACACGAGTTTCACTGGAGAAGATCGCTTGCGAACTCGTCTACAAGCTACTAATTTGAGGCTGTTTGACACGGGTGCAGAATTTGGGGGTAGTCAGGGAAGCCGTGCGGGACAAGCTCCAGCAGCTGGAGAACCTGTACCTACAGGGTTCGGAGAAACAGGCGAAACTCGTTTTACTCCAAGCAGCGTCAGTGAAAACAGTGAAGCTGAAATTACCCAAATACAGTATCGCTTTCCGGTTGGCGATCGCTTAAGAATATATCTTGATGTCGGCACAACCGATCCAACTTATATTACTGATACGATTAGTCCTTTTGTCGATACTGCTACTGGTGCTTTATCTAATTTCGGTCAAGTTAATCCAGTTTATTTTCCTATCGGTAATCAAGGAGGCTTGTCGGCAAATTTCCTAATTACTCCCTCAATTAGTTTAGACTTCGGTTACTTAGGTGGGGATGGCGATGTTAATAACCCTGGAGAAAATGCTGGTATATTTAATGGTGGTCATAGTGCTTTGGTGCAGTTAGTCTACAATAAAGATCGCCTCAAGTTTGCTTTACTTTATCTCAATTTCTACTCTACTCGATTTGGCGGTGATACTCTGGCGGGCAGTAATCCAGCTAAAGTTAACATAGTCAATGATGTAAATAATCCTGACAACAATAACAATAGTCCCCTAGTTGGTAATTCCTACGGTTTTCAAGCAAATTACCGAGTTTTTGAAGGTTTTGAATTAGGTGGCTGGGTAGGTTACACTGCTGCTCGCTCTGTTGGTGACATTAAAGGAGATGCAGATGTCTGGAACTATGCTGTAACGCTAAATTTTCCCGATTTGTTCAAGGAGGGAAACGCAGGAGGTATTGTGGTGGGGATGCAACCTAGACTAACGGGTACTAGCAATAGTACTCTTGCACAAGCAATTGGTTTACCTGTTGGACAAAGGAAAGATCGTGATGTGGGGTTGCATATTGAAGCCTTCTATAGGTTTCAATTGAATGATAATATTTCGGTTACTCCAGGTTTCTTTTGGCTGACTGCGCCCAATCATGATGAGCGCAATCCTGATGCGGTGATTGGTGTAGTCCGAACTAGTTTTATTTTCTAAGTCGGTTTTTACAGGAGTTACCCATAAGTTATTAAGATTGTTTTTGACGAACCGCTCTAGACGCAAGCCTGGGGTTTAAACCCCAGAGAAACGCAGAGGAAATATCAGACTTTGGATAGTTGCGATCGCTCTTTTTTTCTCGTACTAATATAATTTATCTCTACGTAAGGGTAGTTGCCATGCCAAGAAGGAAATGGCTATTCTTCATTTTATTTTCTGCCACGCTGTTATTTACTATCCTAACTGGTTTAATAACCAACAGGGTAGTGGGACAAGGGCAAAAGTTAGTGATGGTAACGTCGGCTGACTATCCGCCTTATGAATTTAGGAATACTGCTAGTGGTAGTGATGAAATTATCGGCTTTGATGTTGATATTGCTAGATATATTACTAAAGAATTAGGTTATGGACTTGAAGTTAAAGATACAGATTTTAGTGGTTTAATTCCAGCTTTGCAATCGAAACGTGCAGATTTTGCAATGGCTGGGATGACTCCTACGGCTGAACGCAAAAAGAATGTGGATTTTTCCCAAATTTACTACGAGGCAAAAAATACAATTGTTGCCCGTAAAGGTAGTGATTTTAAAAAGCCAGAAGATTTAGCCGGAAAAAGGGTAGGAGTCCAGTTAGGTTCAACTCAGGAAAAAGCTGCTCAAAAATTTAAAAATGTACAACTAAAACAGCTTAATAGAACAGCAGAAATAATTCAAGAAGTTAAGGCGGGGCGAGTTGATGCTGCTATTATTGAAAATACAATTGCTACAGGTTTTGTTGCTGGAAACCCAGATTTAGAATTTAATACTATTGCTAGCAGTACTGAGGAAGCAGGTTCAGCGATCGCATTTCCTAAAGGTTCAAATTTAGTCGATGATTTCGACCGTGTTTTGACACAAATGAAACAAAACGGTGAAATTAACAGGCTAGTACAAAAGTGGTTTGAAAATAAAGGCGCGTCACCTGCTGCTAATACTTCGAGTTTTGGTTTTGGTAAAATAGCAGCCAGTATTCCTTTTATTATTGAAGGAATATTAGTAACACTACAATTCACTGCTTTATCGGCGCTTTTGGGCTTTGTTTGGGGGACGATTCTATCTTTATTTAAGATCTCGACGTTCAAGCCTTTGGTTTGGTTTGCAACAGCGTATACCTCTATATTTCGAGGCACGCCACTGCTGTTACAAATAGCTTTAGTTTATTACGCCACGCCTCAATTAACTGGTTATAATATTCCAGCGTTGTTGGCAGGTGTGATTACGTTTACTCTCAATTCAGGCGCTTACATTTCTGAAACAATCCGAGGGGGTATTCTGGCAGTTGACAAAGGACAAAGGGAAGCTGCTTTATCGCTAGGTGTTCCCTACAGACCAATGATGTTAGATCTCATTTTACCCCAGGCGATTAAAAATATATTACCTGCGTTGGTAAATGAGAGTATTGCTTTGTTAAAAGATTCAGCTTTGGTTTCAACAATTGGTGTAGCTGATTTATTACGTCGCGCCCAAATTGTAGGAGCAGAAAAATATATCTACTTTGAACCGTTGATATTTGCAGGAATAATTTACTATTTAATGGTTATGAGTTTAACCTGGGGAGGTTATGCACTTGAAAGAAGATTACAACGCAGCAGTTAATATTGAACAGTTGCATAAATCGTTTGGAAATCTCAAAGTTTTACAAGGGATATCTACTGATATAAAAAAAGGGCAAGTTGTGGCGGTTATTGGACCATCGGGTTCAGGAAAGTCAACTTTCTTGCGGTGTATAAACTTACTTGAAGTGCCAACTTCAGGAAAGATAGCTATTAATGGTGTAGATATCACTTCGCGTCATACTGATATTATGAAAATTCGCCAGAATGTCGGTATGGTGTTTCAGCATTTCCATCTGTTTCCTCACATGAGTGTATTGGATAATGTGACGTATGCGCCAATTAAAGTGAAGCACATGAGTAAAAATGTGGCACGACAAGAAGCAATGGAATTGCTTTCTAAAGTAGGTTTGGCAGAAAAGGCAGATGTTTATCCTTCTAAATTATCAGGGGGACAGAAACAAAGAGTAGCGATCGCCCGTTCTTTAGCAATGAAGCCAGAAATTATGTTGTTTGACGAACCTACTTCTGCCCTTGACCCAGAAATGGTAAAAGAGGTGTTAGAAGTGATGAAGGCTCTGACAAAAACAGGCATCACAATGGCAATTGTTACCCATGAAATGGGGTTTGCTAGAGAAGTTGCCGATCGCATTTTGTTTCTAGATCAAGGACAACTGGCGGAAGATTCATCGCCAAGAGAGTTCTTTACTAACCCCAAGTGCGATCGCGCTAAGCATTTCCTTGAGAAGATGCTGTAAAGCGGGGAACGGTTAAAATAACGAACATCTAAGCTTTTGAGTGTATGCCTCAAGAAGAAGTCATCTTAGATGCGAGCGATCGCACCGAGTCGAAAATCGGTAAAGTCCTGCTAATCGGAGTTACTGGTGGTACTGGTGGAAATGTCGTCAAAGGATTTCTCGAACAGAAAGTTACCAACCTACGTGCCATAACTAGGAAAATCGACCTTAAACGTCCTTCCCTGGCAAAGTTGAGCGATGCAGGAGTAGAGCTTTTTGAGGCAAATTTAGACGATGAGGACTCGCTAAGTGCAGCCTTTGGAGGGATTTCGGCTGTTTACTGTCACGCTACCTCCGCGGACTCCGCCAAGCCTGATTCGCTAGAAATTGAGAGGGCGTATCGAGTTGCACAAGCTGCCTCGAAAGCTAATATCAAGCACTTTGTTTATAATTCTGC
The DNA here is from genome assembly GCA_964248365.1 of uncultured Chroococcidiopsis sp. GTDB lineage: Bacteria > Cyanobacteriota > Cyanobacteriia > Cyanobacteriales > Chroococcidiopsidaceae > Chroococcidiopsis. The sequence goes on from CAXTYC010000032.1 coordinate 45,696, forward strand.
AGGTGGGGCAGACAGGAATTCTGGTATCAGTCATATTGAGCAGAAGTATAAAGTAGAGCAAATTCTTAAACAAGCTGTACCAACGACCATGTTACGCGCCTGCTTGTTCATGGAGGAGTTTTGGAAGAAGTACACTAGACCATCGATCCTCAAGGGTGTCTTTCGATTCTCTATTCAGCCAGATAAGCCGTTACATCTAATTACGACTAAAGACATGGGTCGTGTTGCTGCCTATGTGATGAAACATCCCAGCAAGTATATTGGTAAAGAAATCGAGCTGGCTGGCGATATGCTAACTCCAAAGCAGATGGCGGAAGCATTCTCAAAGGCGCAGGGAAGGCAAGTTGTTTACAAAGAGATACCCGCCTGGATCTTCTTACTCCTCCTACGCAAGGAACTGTTTGCTTTGATTATGTGGTATCGCACCAAAGGTTATCAAGCCGATGTCAAGCACTTGCGGGAAGAAGAGTTTCCAGGTCTTTTAACCACATTGGGTGAGTTTCTGCAAGAGACTAACTGGGCAAACCCAGAACTTTCCTATGAAAGTCTTTAACGAATCGCACTCAACACGTCAAGTGAACAATTGATAATTGATAATTGCTCCCCTGCTCTCTTAATCGCCACTGGTTCAACCCGTCAAAAACTGACGCAGACGCAACAAACTGAAAGTTTGACCTAAATTAAGTGGTAGCAGTGATATGCCTTCTAAGCGGGATTGCACCCAGCCTTCTCCCCAGTACCATTCGTGAAATCCGTCAATACCACCGGAAAGTAAAAAACGCAAACAAACTGGTGTGACTACTTGCACTTGATGTTGAATAGACAAGCTTCCAATCGAGCTAGTAAATGTCAAACCTGATTCTAGCTGTTCTGGCATACCAGATGAAAGACGTACAGGCGAGAGCCATTGTTGTAACAGACGGGGACGAAGTAAACTGTCCCCGATTGCCTTTTGGGATGCTTCTACCTCAATCCGCAATTGGCTTTGTTGAAAACTACCTAGCATAATCTGCGTTCTTATTGGTTTTTCTTTTAGTATGACCGATCAAGACCCACGCTAAAAGAGAGCTGGGGGAGCTTCGGGTGCAGGGGGGCAGAGGGGCATTCGACATTACGGATTTTGTCACCTCACCCGTCAACCTCGTCTTGCTTGTCCAACCTAAAATAAAAAGAAAGCACCTTGTTAAGAATTGTAAGGTTTTCTCATGGCAGATCAGTTAATTCGTGCCACTGCTGCTGAGGGTGGAATTCGCGCCGTTGGTGTGATTTCCACTCGGCTAACTGAAGAAGCACGGGCTAGGCACAAGCTTTCCTATGTGGCAACAGCTGCCCTAGGTCGTACTATGTCAGCTGGGCTATTACTTGCCTCCAATATGAAACGTGCTGAATCGCGGGTCAATATTCGGATCAAAGGCAATGGACCATTGGAGGGGATTTTAGTAGATGCTGGTTTAGATGGAACCGTGCGCGGCTACGTAGGTAATCCAGATATCGAACTGCCACCCAATAGCAAAGGGAAATTAGACGTTGGGGGCGCAGTTGGACACGACGGCTACCTGTATGTAGTGCGAGATGTGGGCTACGGCTACCCTTATTCCAGCACTGTAGAACTAGTTTCAGGTGAAATTGGCGATGACTTGACTCATTATCTGGTCACTTCTGAACAAACACCTTCGGCTCTAGTTTTAGGTGTCTTTGTTGGGGCAGAAGGAGTTACTGCTGCTGGAGGAGTACTTATCCAAGTCTTGCCCAAAGCAGCACGAGACGAAGCACTGGTTCAAACTTTAGAATCCCGTGTCGCAGCGCTATCTGGATTTACACCTCTATTGCAGGCGGGTAAAACTCTACCAGAAATTTTTGAACAAATACTGGGCGACATGGGATTAGAAATTCTACCCGAAACCCAGTTAGTGCGTTTTCACTGTGGCTGCTCTTTTGACCGCGTTTTAGGTGCATTGAAAATGCTCGGAGAAGCTGAATTACAAGACATGATTGAAAAAGATGATGGGGCTGAGGCAACCTGTCACTTTTGTGGGCAAGTCTACCAAGCAAGTAGTGATGAACTGGCTCAGTTAATCTCAGATTTAAAAGCAGAAGCAGAATCTTAGCTATTAGCTGTTAGCTGTTATCAATTTCTGGTAGTTGGTAGTTGGTAAAGACTAACTTGCCTGGGGCAACTTGTCTCTTGCCTCCAGGTAACTGGTAACTGATCACTGAGTACATCTAGCTTTTTGTGGGTTATGAAGGTAGGATGGCAACGAGGCTTGTTTTGATACAAAGTCAAGGCTAATTTACGAAGATTTGGGTTTGAGCAATGAGAGATCAGAGTATGCCAGAGGATTGGTCTGCTGGTAATCCTCCTAAAATTGGAGATGCCAGCAGCAATCCCAATTCTCCACTTCCAGGCGCTCCTGGTTCTCAACACTCAGAGGACAGTAGTGCTATACCTAAACGCACACTGCGGCAAAAAGTCAACCATGAGGTGCTACCACAAACACACTCTCAATTGCCTTCTTTGAGTAGTTCACACCAGCCAACAGCCGAGGATGGTTTATGTTCCGGCTCATCGATACCACCAACAGGTGAGCCGCCAGTTCCTAGTGATACTAACCGTCGCTCGTGGTGGAATTGGATACTGTGTGTCGCATTGGCGCTATGTGCTAATGGTGTTGCCCTTACAGCAATAGCAATGCTGCTACGGTTGCCCTCTGCCCCAAACTGCCCATCAATTTTTTGGCCTCTGGCTTCGGGTTCAGTAAGGATACAATGCGCTCAAATTGCAGCTTCTAAGCAAACTGTAGCAGATTTACTCGAAGCGATCGCCCTGGTTAAGGCTTTGCCAAAAGATCACCCGATGCGGGCAGACGTTGACCGCTATCTGCAACAGTGGTCAGAAGATATCATGGCTTTGGCAGAAGACTCTTTTCAGGCGGGGAATCTGACTGAGGCGATCGCTATTGCTAATAAAATTCCCAAAAATATTCAAGCTGGCACTTCGGTACAACAGCAGATTTCCAAATGGCGTTCCATTTGGTCACAAGCAGAATCAATTTACACCGCAGCCCACGCAGAAATTCCACAACAGCGCTGGTATCAAGCATTTATGACTGCTGTACGACTGCTAAATGTGGGCAATAACTACTGGGAAACAACACGGTATGAGCAACTCAAGAACGATATTGAAACGGCACGGGTAGATGGCAGCAAATTGTCAAAAGCCGAAGCTCTAGCCGATGGGGGAGGCATGACTAATTTGTTAGCAGCGCTCAACCTCGCTAAGTCGGTAGATGAAAATAGTTATATGTATAAAAAAGCCCAAGCTTTGATTCCAGACTTGGGGCGCAAAATGCTCGACTTAGCTCAAAAAAATCTAGACCAGAAAGATGCAGATGAAGCGATCGCAATCGCTAATCAGATTCCTGCTATTGCTAATCTTGAACCAGAAGTTGAAGATTTTATCACTATAGCTCAGGCAAAGCGTAACGCTTGGGTAGGTACGGTTCCCAGTATCGAAACAGCGATCGCAACTGCCCAAAAAATCGGCGTTAATCGACCGCTTTATAACCAAGCACAAGAACTAATCAGCCGTTGGCAGCTAGAAATTGAAGATGTTCAGCATCTTGACAAAGCGCGAGAACTAGCCCAGCCTGGAACTATAGCAGATTTAACAGCAGCGATCGCCGAAGCTTCGATGATTCCTCAAGCAAACCCCCGCTCTGGGGAAGCAAGGCAGGAAATTAATCGCTGGCAAGCACAAGTACAAACTTTTGAAGATCAACCCTTTCTAGACCAAGCTGAACAATTGGCACTCCCAGGACAGGTGAGCGATCTGCAAGCAGCAATTAATGAAGCAAGTAAAATTAATCAAGGTCGCGCCCTTTACCGCGAAGCAAGGCGGAAAATTCGCGCTTGGACACGCCAGATTCAGACGATTGAAGACCAACCCTATTTAGACCAGGCACGGGATTTGGCAAGGGAAGGCAATCTACCAGCTGCGATTAGTACTGCAAGGCAAATTCAACCAGGACGGGCGCTGTCGGGCGAAGCACAAGCAGCTGTTAATGATTGGCAGGGACAAATTCAGGCGCGAGAAAATTGGCGCTCTGCACAGGAAGTTGCCCAACAGGGAACGCCAGATGCTTTGGCAGAGGCAATTCGTCTTGCAAATCGAGTACCAACGACTAGCCCCTTACGCGGTGAAGTAAATCCGGCTATCAATGATTGGGGACAGCGACTGCTGATAATTGCCCAAGACAAAGGTAGATATGATATTCCTGGGGGAATTGCGATCGCCCAAAAAATTCCCCGCAGCAGCGATGCTTATCGGGCAGCCCAAGAGCAAATAGCCCAATGGTACAAGATTTTGAATCCTCCTCCCATAGAACCTAGTCCACAACCTAGTTTAGAACCCAATCCTCAACCTAATTCTACCAATAATCAAGAACCATTATTTAATTTAAACCCTAATAATTAATTGTTACAATCTGCAACAAAAGTTGCAAGAAGGCTGATCATTTGCTTGTGAGGAAGAAATCACATAACTATTTCTTCCAGGGTAGCTTAGTACCCATTTCGGTTGATGCCGAGAAGATCAAATAGACAATTAGTAAACTAACACCAGCTAGAAAAGCAAGTAAATCGTTGTTCATGTGTGCAGCTAACCAATACTGGGCTAATATTAGCGCCAGTAAGGTCAAGCTTGGAAGAAGGATTGTGCAGTGAGAAAGCTTTACTTCTTAGTCCCTGGATGTGGTGGTAAATTTGCCTGTGGTGGTCTTTGGGCAGAGTTAAAAACCCTTAAGCTAGCTCAGCAGTTCTGTAGTGCTGATGTCGTGACTTATCGCCAACGAGAAAAAGCTACGCTGTTTATAGATGACCTGCTCAAAGAAAAATTAGATGATGTCATTTTTGTGATTAGCTGGGGGTTTGATGTTGCCTTCCTTGCCACCAAGCTAAAGCAATATAATGTCGTTTATCATGCCCACAGTGCGGGTTATCGTTTCAAGTTACCTGCAAGTATTCCTATCATCGCAGTTAGCCGCAATACAATGGGATATTGGGGACAACACGCGCCAAATTCACTTATTTATTATTTACCGAATCAAATTTCTGACGAATTTAGAAATTTAAGCCTTGAACGGGATATCGATGTTTTAGTTCAGGCTCGCAAATCTTCAGAGTATTTGATTAAAGAATTAATTCCTGCTTTGCAAAAGCGATGTAATGTCGTGGTCGTTGATTCTTATGTAGAGGATCTGGCAAGATTATTCAATCGGGCTAAAGTTTATCTCTATGACTCCGCCGAGTATTGGTTGCAACAACAGGTAAGTGAAGGATTTGGTTTGCAACCAATGGAGGCTCTAGCTTGTGGCTGTCAGGTTTTTTCTAGTGTCAATGGTGGTTTGTCTGATTATTTAGATCCCGGATTTAATTGCTACAAAATCGCTGGCTACTCGAAAGAGTATGATGTTCAACGTATCTTAAAGGTACTTGACACAGCATCACTCATACCTGAATCTTTTTTTGCCGAATATCGGGCTGAAAATATTACTAAACGGTTTAAAGTGATTTTGGAGCAGCTGGATAATTTTTTTGATTACAAGCAACACAACCCGCCCAATATTAAAAGCTTGACTAAAATGCGGTTAACGCAATTATTCATGCGGAGGATTTTAGGTAAGTTGAGCAAGTATTTTAATTAACGTCAGTTCGGGTTAATATTCAGGCGCTTAACCCCCATTTGGGGTTTGAGGGGCGCTGTCGAATCTCACAACTCGAACCGGAGTGCTATCGTTTCTATTTAGATGGTTAAGGTTTACGAGCAACAACGTAGTAAATTAATTCCTCATGCCATACGCCCTGCTCGGTTTCTAATGCAGCGATCCCATCATTATAACTCACTTTAAGAAGACGAATTTTTTCCGGCTCCAATTCCCGCAGCGGATTGTTGGGATGTAGCCAAAACTGACCATTCCAACGATTTTGAGCTTTTTCTAATGTGAGATAAGTTCCTAATTGTCGTGGATAAATTTCGATTTGGCTAAATTTAGCCTGAGTGAGTAAGGATTGAATTCGCTCCCGTGTTCCCAACGGCTCGTGCAGGTTGGGAAGTGTAATCCCATGTTTTGCACAGGCTTCTACGATTGGCGAGGCGAAGTACGAATCAAAAGACGAGCAGGTAAATGCGATAAATCCACCAGGTTTGAGAAAGTGATACCAGTTGTGGAGAATCGCCCGAAGGTTGGGAAAAAGCACGATCGCAAAAGAACAATAAATTGCATCAAACTGATTTGCCTGTGCCTGATACGTTTCTACATCCGCTTCAATCAACTGAACATTCGATAAGTTTTCGGCTTGAATTTTCTCTCGAGCAATCTTAAGTAGTTCTGCTGCAATGTCAATTCCGATCACAAAGCCGTTTGCGCCAACTTTTTTAGCGGCTTCTATCGCAATATTTCCAGTTCCTGCTGCAACGTCCAAAACGAATTGTCCAGAGCATAAAGTTGTCTAGTCAAAAAGTGCGATCGCGCGATTACGAGTGACATCATTATCGTAATTCGTTCTAGCGTTATAGAAATTGGTAACTTCCTGTTTGTACATCATAAATGACCTATGGTGGAAACAAAAAAATAGGGCTTGTTTTTGGTGACAAGGCGCGCGCCTTGTCACAAGGTTAGGAGGCTCTGGTTCCTCCAGGCAATAAATAGGGGCAGATTTTTGAAACTTGTCTGTTCTACCATCCCTATTGATTTGTTTGTAACTTATTAGCTGTTCTAAGAATTTGTCCAGCTAAGATAGCTGCACCAAAACCATTATCAATATTCACTACTCCCACCCCAGCAGCACAAGAGTTGAGCATTGTCAAGAGGGGAGCTAATCCGCCGAAATTGGCTCCATAGCCAATGCTGGTAGGAACGGCAATTACTGGACAATCTGCTAAACCTGCAACCACACTGGGCAAGGCTCCTTCCATCCCAGCTACGACAATTAGGACAGATGCTGACTCGATGACATGGCGGTTATTTAACAAGCGGTGGATACCAGCTACACCTACATCCCAAAGCCGTTGTACCCTAAAACCAGAAAGTTCTGCTGTAACTGCTGCTTCCTCTGCTACTGGTAAATCGGCTGTACCTGCAGAAAGAATGCCAATAATACCAGGAATTTTGGATTTTGGATTAGTGTCACGCATAGACGCGTCAGCGGCTTCTCGCAGAGTAGGCGCAGCGCAAAGAGACGAATTTTCTTGTACTCCCTCAGCTTTCTGGGCTTCCTCAGCTTCCCCAGCCTCCCCTTGCAGCGCACATATTCGAGCCATTGGATAGTAGCGTAAACCAGCAACTTTTTCTTCTAGCTGGGCATATACTTCTGGTTCAATGCGTGTTGCCATTACTACTGAGCTATGGCGGCGCATTACTTCGATAATTTGAGCAATTTGAGCTGGGGTTTTTCCAGGTCCCCAAATCACCTCTGGAAACCCAGTTCTAAGGGCGCGGTGATGATCGATGAGGGCAAATTCGCCCACTGGTTCATAGGACCAATGCTTCAATTTGTCTAAGGCAACATTTGGGCTAACATTGCCCGTAGCAACAGATTCTAGTAGCAAGCGCAAATTTTCTGGTTGAGTCACAGCAGGAACTAGGGGCTAGGGGCTAGGGGCTAGGAACTAGGGAGAGGGGGACAGTGGGAGAGTGGGAGAGTGGAAGAATTTCACCCCATCACCCCATCACCTCCTCTTCTAGCCCCTAGCCTCTAGCCCCTATTTTGCCACTTTCAGTTCATATTTGTTCCACATGGTTCCTCCTTGTGAACCCAGGGCAGAGTATTTTACTCCGAGTATGCGATCGCGCACCGCTACTAAGTCAAGTGGATTTACTAAGTATATATAAGGTAAATATTCCTGTGTCAGCCGTTGCGTCTGGGCATAAATCTGTTTACGTTTAGCTTCATCAAACTCTTGCGCTCCTTTAATATAAAGACGACCTATTTCTTCCTCCCAGTCGGCTACCTCCCGTCCAGTTAATGGTTCTTGTCCTGGTTGGGGTTTTTGATTAAAGGTATGCAAACCACTATCAGGTAGCCACACATTAGCCCCATCATGGGGTTCTGTTCCACCGCTGACAAAGCCTAAAAGATAGCATTCCCAATCAAGGGAATTAGATAGCTTGTCTACAAGTATGTTGAAATTCATCGGATTATAATCAACTTGAATACCAATTTTGCCCAGGTCTTGTCTAATTTGCGCACCCATTGCTACCCTAGTTTTATTTTCAGTATTCGTAATTAAGGAAAAACGGACAGGATTACCATCAGCATCTAATAACTGTTTTCTAGAGTTATATTTAAATCCTGTTTGTAATAGTAATTTTTTTGCTTTTTCTGGATTGTAATCGTAAACTTTTAGCCCTTTTTCAGGAGAAAGGTAGTAGGGGCTTTCGCTACCAATTGGCGAATTTTGCAATGTACCAACGCCCCTAAAAATATTGAACAATATTTTTTCGCGGTCAATTGCCATTGCAATAGCCTGTCTAAAAGCTAGGTTATTAAACCAACGAGATTTTATTGGATCAACGACAGGTTGTCCGTTTTTCCTCCGCCCTTTATTCAGATTAAAAGAAATAAAAGTCTGAGTTAATCTTGGTCCTCCATTGTAAACTGTGAAATTTCCCCGCTTTTCTTCATGCTTGAGTAGGGAGAAATTTTCTGGAGAGACTTCAACAACATCCAATCCACCAGAGCGAAATTGGAGGGCTGTTGTATCGCTAGATTCAACAATTTGCCAGACAACTCGTTCAATTAATGGTAACTGATTACCTTCGCTATCTTTGCGCCAGTAGTGAGGATTACGTCGAAATACTACCCGCTGACTAGGAGTATAACTTTCTATTTTGTAAGGACCATTAACAATAATTTTAGCTGGGTCAGTATCTGTTCTCCAAGCAGTTGTAAACTGAGGATTTCCTTGAGAGTCTTTAGTTTTAACAGATTCAATAAGAGCGTGTTTTGGTAAAATGCCGACTGCATTGGTTGAAGGTCCTGTTGTGGTGGCGAGGAAGGGAGCAAAAGGTTCGGGCAGGATAAATTCAATTGTGCGATCGCCCAACTTTCGTATTTTTGGAAATGCCCTGCTTTCACCAATTTTTAACCCATCTTTCCAATCAGTGGGAATTTCTTTATTAAATATAATATCTTGATATGTAAACAGGACATCATCGGCGGTTAGTGGTTCGCCATCAGACCATTTCAAGCCTTCTCGTAGGGTAAAAACAATTCGCTTTTTATCAGCAGAAATTTCCCAATATTGGGCTAAAGCAGGCTCAATTTCTCCCGTAATACCATTAAGAGTAGTTAATCCTTCCGCAGTAAAGAGAAAAACATGAGGAAATTCTTGGTTCAGAGCATAGTTAAAAGTTTTTGGATCTCTTAAGGTAGTTGTTACCCATTGGGATACCAAGGTTGCTTCAGTTTTAAATTGTGTAGGGTTGCAACTGGTGAGGGTAAGCTGAAAACTCAGTAGTAGAGTCAAGGTTAGGAGAACAGTTATGATCCCCCCTTCGCCCCCCTTAGCAAGGGGGGCGAAGGGGGATCAACTCGTTACCAGGCTCAGCCTCGTTACCAGTCTCTGGCTGGTAACGAGGAGTTTGGCAAAATCGAGATTGGAGGAAAGAAAACATCTAGTCTTCTACCACTTTCAATTCATAAACATTCCACAGCGGTCCATTATAGGCAGAATATTTTACATTTTGAATGCGATCGCGTATTGCATCAAGCGAAAGTGGTGTAAATAGATGAATGTAAGGTAAATATTCCTGAGCAAGGCTCTGTGTTTGAGCATAAATTTGTTTGCGCTTTGTCTGGTCTAACTCCTGCGCCCCCTCAATATAGAGGCGACCGATTTCGGCTTCCCAAGGAGCTACTTCTCTACCTTCTATCGGTGGTTGTCCTGCTGTTGGTTTTTGATTGAATGGATGAAATTCACCGTCAGGCGACCAAAAATTTGCACTACCGTTGGGATCAATACCGCCGCCCGTCGTAGCTCCGAAATAAGCTTCCCACTCATAGGTATTACCTAGTTTGTCTCCCAATACGCCAAAGTCAATCGGCTGGAAATCCATTTGAATACCAATTTTGCCCAAATCTAGCTTCATCTGCGAACCTACTGCATCACCAGTTTTGCTACCAGCAGACGATAACAGTGTGAAGCGAACTCGATTACCATCAGCATCTAGCAACCTATTTTTGTTGTCATATTTAAATCCAGCACCTAGTAGTAGTTCCTTGGCTTTTTGGGGATTGTAATCATAAACTTTTAATCCTTGTTCTGGAGAAAAATAGAAGGGGCTTTTTACCCAAATCGATGAGTGTTGCAGTTCACCCAATCCCCGCAAAATATTGTTAATCATGACTGGGCGATTGATGGCGTGGGCTACTGCTTGTCTAAAAGCAACGTTGTTAAACCAGCGTGACTTAATCGGATCTACTAGAGGCTTTCCGTTTCTCCTACCTTTATTTTGATTGAAGCAAATAAAAGTTGAGCCTGTATCAGGTCCACCGTTATAGATGGTAAATTTTCCCCGTTTTTCTTCATGCTTGAGTAGAGCAAAACTGGTAGGACCAATTCCTACAATATCTAACCCTAGAGAGCGAAATTGCATCAAAGCTGTATCGCGGTTTTCTACAATTTGCCAGATCATGCGGTCTATATATGGCTGAGAATTCCCCCCAGCATCCCGCCGCCAGTAGTAGGGATTGCGTCGAAATACTACCCGCTGACTTGGTGAGTAGCTATCTAGCATGAAAGGACCATTGGAAATAATTTTCTTTGGTTCGGTATCTGTTCCCCACGTAGACAGAAACTTGAGATTTCCATCTTTGCCTTTAGTTGTGACCGATTCGCGTAGGGCGTGTGAGGGTAAGATTGGTACTCCGCCAACAGTTCTCAGAAAAGGTGCAAATGGTTCTGGTGTAGTAAATTCTACAGAGCGATCGTCTAATTTGGTCAGTTTTGGCAAAGCTCGACTCTTACCAACTTGAAGCACATCTCTAGTACTTGTAGGAATGCCTTTGTTGTAGTAAACCTGATTGAAGGTAAATAGGACATCATCTACAGTTAACGGTTTTCCATCTGACCATTTCAAACCCTCTCGCAGGGTGAAAACAATCCGCTGCCCTTGATCGAGCCAAGATTGGGCTAAACTCGGCTGAATTTCCCCTACTTCATTTTCAGCAATTAATCCCTCATATATTGGACCAAAAACATTGGGTGACTCATTGCTCAGAACTACGTTGAAGGTTTTTGGTTCGGCTGGAATAGTGTATACCAATTGGGGGACTTGGGCGGCTGCGGATTTCAATTCAGCCAGGTTGCAACCAGAAAGAGCGATCACACTTACAAAAGTCAGAATTAATGCTAACCACTTACGCCATGTTGTTGGAATTATAGAGGTATTCATAAGATTAATCCAGTTGCGATCGCTGCTTTATTTAGAAATGTTTGAGTATTATAAAAATATTGGTTCACGCCAACATCTTGCAAAGCGTTTAGAACTTCTGTCTTACCAAAATCATTAGCGTTACCGCTTAAAAATACTTTAACTTCTGTAGGGTGCAAACGGGCATGATGAGTAATGCAGCTTAAAATTAATTTATCTGTAGGTTCCTCAGTGCTACTTGGCTGCAAGCTTGCCTGAATCATATTAGCAGTTAAAGCGATCGTCAGAGCTTTCGTTGCTAGTTGGTTAAGAGTATCAAATAGACGTGCCTCAACCTCTTTAAGTAACTCATTATTATCATCAATTGCTTGTTCTAATTGTGCAGCAAGAGATTGAGCATATAAAGATGTCAAATTTCGTTTAGCATCACTGCAACGAATACGAAGTTCATCACCGAAGCGTCTGCGATACTTCAAATCGGCTTCCAATGCTGATAAGGCTTCCATAAAGCAAACGCTTGGTATTGCTAGTGCGATTCGTTCTGGAGAAACCTAGAAATGGGAGGATTCCAGGCAACAGTTGAGTAACCCAACAGGGTAGAGTTCGCACTTTAATCCTCTACTGATGACAACTTACTATCCATGTAGGTGAAGACACCTAGCCGAGCGAAAGCGAAGATAGCTAGGGGAAAACGGGAAAGGTGAAGGGACACACCGACATCATAACCCAATCCAGAAAACACTAAATCCTATCGCCCTGGTGTGGGGCTGAAAGCACACAAACTACCAGATAAAACTGGTAGCCCCTACAGAAGAGACTTACCATCAAATCTGTAAAGCGGGGGTGAAAGCAGGAATAGGTGGTAATATAGCAATCCTAAGTGAGTTGTAAGTTAACCATAGCTGTGTAATTTGGGGAAATCAAACACTCGACCGTCGAGAAATTGCATAAACAGCTGCTTGAGAGATTTGAAGGATGGACATTGGTAGTAGTGTTGCCGAACATAAGTCTTTGCTTGTAGCCAAATGTCTTCTACTGGATTTTGCTGGGGAGCATTGGGTGCAAAACGCTCGTCAATGAAGTTGCTCATGCGATTGGGCTTTATCTGCATTGACTGGCTCTAAATACTGCTGCATCTGTTCGGAACGATGGTAAGTAGCACCTGAGCAAATTATCACTAAACGCTGTTTGGGGCTTTGTGCTAGCAAGTATTATAGGAATTCAATTGTATGATCGCAGTTACCTTTAGCCCTCTTTTATCACTTTAGGAAGAGGAAAAGATGAGTTGTAAGTTTAGCCAATGCACCAGTGGACAAACAAATTGATTCATCTTGCTTTGGAGATGCTCAAATCCAATTCGTAGTGGGGTAATGGGGAATACCTCTAACCACCGTTTGAGCCAGTTGAAACAAATCAACGGTTGAATCACCAAGCGCAGATTGTTCAGCAGATTTTTCCATCCACTTTGGTTGTGCCACCAGGCGTGCTGAGTAAACTGCCGATGCGCGAGTGGGCATGAGTGATTGAAAGCATCTGCAAATAAGCTGACCATGAGAAACACACTCATTACTAGTTCCCACCACTTCTCAATCTGTTTGTAATGGGTCATGCGAAAGTCAGCCCAACCTAAAGCATCTTTGGACTGCTTGAGTCCCTACTCAATCCAGGTTCTAAAGCCATAGCTCTCACCAATTTCTTTGAGTTTGACCGCAGGTGCAGCGACCATAACGAACGAAGTGGAATTGTCTGGTAAGGTTTGAGGGTTAGTTGTTAGCAGCCAGTATTGCTTGCAGTGTCGCTTGCCGTAGACAACCGAAGCGCATATAGCGCACTTCAGTCGTGCCATTACGGGCATGTGCGCTCAAACGTTTGCCACGGCTGCTGGTATACCTCCAGGTCTTCGGGTAGCCATAGGGCATGGTTGCTGCGAATTGCCAGAATGTAGGGCTTCAACTCACCCTTGCACATTCACAAAGTTAGTTTTACTTTCACGCCCACAAGCTATCTGCTAGCACTAACTCAAAGCAGAAACCCATCGCTTGTAACATCCGAATCATGGTGGCGGCAATTTGTGGTTTGCCCTGGTACTCATCTCCATCTTTGAGTCGTTCTCGCGGTTTGTACACCTCAAAACTCAACGGTAAAATCATCCCGTCCACTAATCCGTAGGCAGTGACGGCAACAATGCCATTCTCCTTTTTTCCCACATTACCGATGTATTGTCGTTTAACATAGTCGGTGCTCTTACCCTTTTTGCACTCTCCAGTTTCATCAATCAATAGAATTAGTGTTCGCCCATTGAGTACCTTGAGAATCAACTCCAACCGCCGCTGGCGTAACTGCTCAGTTGTCCGGAGATTCAGTTAAAAAGTGATGCAAGTTTTGATGATTCTCTAGTCCCACCGCTCTGGCAATCGCTGGCAATGACTTACGTTTAATTTCGCGCTCTCATGCCCAGATGTAGCAGTTTAAAAGCTTCAAAGCTTCGCACTTCGGGAAATAGCCCCTCAAAGAGTTGGCAGTACTCATCAACAAGTCGGATTGTGGGTCGAGCTTCACGCGCGGCAGACATGGACAACTTAGTATGGAAAGGCCTACCTTTATTTTAAATATCTTCTGCTCAGAGTGATAAAAGAGGGATAACTAAGCGTAAATTGTTGAGGCTTCGCCGTGAGACGGGCCGAACGGATGTTTTTCCAACCGCTGCCTTTATCCCATCTAGGATGGAAATCAAATCTTCTTACTATTGGATTTATCAAACTTAGTGACTTAGAAGCTGGATCTCGATTCAGGGGGTTGGTATGAAGAGTGAC
>CAXTYC010000033.1:0-22767 GCA_964248365.1 uncultured Chroococcidiopsis sp.
TATGAATTTGGAATACTAATTTAGATTAAAAACACAGATCTAAAACAATACCCAAGGGGGCTAGAGGGGATCTCCCAGGGCTGAACATCACTAACAAAAGATGTATTGCCTACTCCCTACTGCCTACTATATGTGCGGCGGTGGAATCTACTTTCTCTTCTTTGTTGGGGACTGAGCAACTCTTGACTCTATGGTAAAATGTGGTATTGTCAGGAGTTCTGTTTCACTCAAACTATACTGTTCACAAATCAGGCTCAAGCGAGTTCCTGGGGTTTTTACAGGATTGACAGAATGGGTTAAATTACCTTGAAAGTAAATCAAGGTATTCATTTGTGGCTTAATCTGCCCAACTTGGCGTTTATGATCGTGCAGTACCAGTTCTCCCCCTACCATATCTGATGGAACTTGAACATAGAGGACACTGACGATCTGGGGCGGCTCGATGGTTTTTAGGTAGGAACGCAACGAGCGATCAATGTGCGGATCTACACGGGAGCCTTCCTTTAACAGTAAAGGATTGAGGTAAAAAGCATTACAATTTGGTAGGATAGCTTTGTTTAGATACGGTTTGAAGAAGGGAAATTGCTGTTCTACTTGTGTCTTTTGCGATCGCACAAACACGACAGAAAATCCCTTGGTATTGACAAAGTCTCGGTTGAGGTTGTTAATAGCAAAGTAAGGGCAAGCCTGAATTTCTCCCCGCAAATCGCTTAGGTAATTGCTGGGAAAGGCTAATGGTTGTTGATGATAGTATTTCAAAATCACGATTGCGATCGATTGCACAAGTGCAGGAATTAATATTTCAAGGGAGGAGCCAACCTCCTCACCCTTGCACCCAGGCTCAGCCTGGGTACAAGATGACAGCATAAGGTGGGCGTGGGTGGTCTACGAGGTAGAACTTTGATTTAAAGAGTAGCTTTGGGAAGCGTCTGTGTGGGTGGCTGAAGTTGAGTAATAACTGGCAATAATTGCTACCATTAACCACCAAAGGGTATTAACGTCAGGTCGATACAAAACTGTATCAAAAGTGTTGTGAGCTAGTATACCAAGTAGGGAAGCGATCGCCCCAATTAACCAAAGTGCTTCACGGCTACGAGTTTCCCTCAATCGTTTTAGCTGTTGCAAACCCGTATTAAGAGTTACTATTAGCAGCCAAACAAAACAGGCTAAACCAATAAAACCAGTTTCGACAGCCACTTCTAGCAAAAAGGAATAGGCACTTAAGGCATTATAACGAGGTCGCTGGTAGAGGGGGTAGATTTTGTTAAAAGCAGTATTACCAGGACCAATACCCAGAAAGGGGCGATCTTTAATCATTTCAATTACCGCCGCCCAAACATTGATACGGAAATTATTACTGCTGTCTCCTCGTCCAGCAAATATGCTAACAAAGCGATCGCGTACTGGCTCGACAAATAGGAATGCGATCACCAATACAGCAGCCATACTTCCCAAAAGAAGAGGTAACGACCAAGTGCGCCAAAAACGAGGAAGCCGCACACTTAGTAAATACAGCAGCAACACTAGTAAGACAAAAATTGCTACGAGTAAACCAATCCAGCCACCGCGACTAAAAGTTACTATCAAGCAGGCGGTATTAACCACAAACATTGTCAGTGCTAGCAGTTTAGGCATCCACCGCCGCCATGCAAAAATTGCTACCACACTGAGGACAACTGCGGGTAAAAGATAACCAGCCAGTAAGTTAGGATTACCCAAAAAGCTATAGACGCGGGTAGTTTTGGTCATACTAGATTCTGGATCGACCCAAGTAGCCAAAGCAGCTGCACCAAAAAACCATTGCTGCAAACCATAGACACTGGTAATGAGTGCTACGTGTAAATAAACAGCGATGATCCAAGAGCGAAAACGGGGCGATCGCAATACTCTAGCAGCAAGAGCAAACAGCAGTAAATAAAGCGTTAGCTTTGTCCAACCAGTTAGAGCCGCCATTTTCACTGGAGATAAAGCTGTTGCTACGGTAGCAATTCCCCAGTAAAGTAACACTAGTAAATGAATTGGGGTGATTGTAGGGGCATTCCTTCGTAGATGCCCAACGTCATCTGAAAGGGTGAGTATTACCCAAAAGCTGCCACCTGCGAATAGCAACACGCCAATTAGCTCATTCGACACAAAAGGAGCCAGAGCAAACACAAGGCTAACGAGCATTGCTGCAAGTGCTTCCGACCAATGCAAAAGCTGGCTACCAGTTCGCCAAGAGCGTAGCACTCCTACACAAGAACGGTGCAGATAACTTGCACCGCTTAGCTGTTGAAGCGACAAATTAGATAAAGTGAATCGCTGCCAAACTGAATTCATAACCAAAATATTGAAGGATAGCAGCCAGTAGTCAGTAGTCAGTGGTCAGTAGCAAAAAACAACGGACACTAACAACTAACAACTAATAACGGACTAAAAGCTAATAGCCCATTATCCCTAAAAATTTGTCTTTAGCAAGATGTTATAACAATCCCATTTGAATCATGAAATACAAAGTATGAAGTATGAAGTATGAAGTATGAAGTATGAAGTATGAAGTATGAAGTGTGAAATTTAATCTTCAGCCTTTAGCCTTGAACCTTCATCCTTCAACTTTTCCCTTTTCCCCTTTCCCTTTTCCCTTTTCCCTAAGTTAAAGGGTTGCTGGAGGAACTTTCTGATTTTACTGCTAGCTCTGGTAAACTTACCACATAACGATAGCCTGACTCTGGGGTTCCCAGAACATCGATTTGACCGCCGTGTAACCCTGCCAAAGCCCGACTTAGCAATAATCGTAGACTTTCACAAGAGCGCTTAACACTATTAACACTAAGTACTTCGGTTTCTGATAGAGCAAGGCTAGTGAAATCATCTTCTAAGTCGGAATTTTGGTAACTCAAATCCTCGTTGCTTGAGTAACTGGAGACATTGAGTGCTGGTATCTGATTTATATAGGGATCAACAGGGGTTAGACCTTCTCCTAGCCAGGGATGGGAAACCGAAATCGCTAGGTTTAGACTTTTAGCTTTGTGTGAGACGTGAATGCGGATGATGCTGCCAGACGTTGCAGCTTGAATCATGCTAGAAATTAGGTGATATAGCAATTGCTTCACCTTATCTTTATCTATCATCCAAGTTCGATTTTTTGCAGGTTCGAGCGATAGCCGCAGTTTTTGCTCTTTGCGTTGGGCTACCTCTTCTAATGTATTAAGTACTTGTTGGCAGAGCATTTCAATATCGACAGAGGTCAAATTGAGGGCATGATCGTAGTCCTCCATCATGCCTAGGTGGGAAATTTCATTTACTAGTGAAAGCAAATATCGACCACTGTTTTGCACAATATCAAGATATTCTTTCTGTTTATTGGTTAAAGGACCGTAAATTTCTCGACCCACTACATTAGCCATGCCCAGAATAGATGTTAAGGGAGTGCGTAGTTCCTGTGTTAGCTGCTCTAGTAGTTTTAGTTTGACTTGGATCAGCGGGGATTGTGCTTCGTCGGGAACAGAAGGAGTTGGGGAAATAAAAACCGACGGAGTTGGCGCTAATTCGCCTTGTTCCAACTTTCCCATCTCTTTAGACTTTAGCAGCCAGCTACGCTCAAATTCACTCATGCTCCAGCGAGCCATGAGTTCCAAAAATTTCATCTGTTGGGGGGTAAAGATGCGCTTTTCTAGATCCATGACACAGATAGCCCCAAGACTTCGACCAGCAGCATCAATCAATGGCACTCCCAGGTAAGAGCGAATTTGGTAGCGCTGCACTAAAATGCTATTGGCAAAAGCTGGGTTACTTAAAGTATCACTGATAGCTACAACTTGATTTGTCTCTACCACTTGAGTACAAAACGATTCACTGCATGGTAACTGACGTTCTTGTGCTAGCTGATTCATCAGTCCCAGCCTGGATAAGCCTACAGCTGACTTAAACCAGTGACGGTTACTGTCTAGAAATCCCAAAATGCATATAGGCACTTCCAACAAGTGGGCAGCAGTTTGAGTAGCTTCCTCGAAAACTGGGATTGTTTGGGCTTCTAGCAAGCCTAATTCTAACAATACCTTTTGTCTTTGTTGAGTTGCCAATTCCATGCCAGCATCATACTGGCAAACTAATTTGTTCTCCGATACCATTGCTACCCCTACCTTGCACTTGCGATCGCACGCTATATGTATTTGATCTAACCCCTGTATTAGGGTTATCTACTAGTCTTAAGATTCCCGATTTTCAACCAGGATCAACAACTTAGCCGCAAACATTTTGCGCGTCTAGGGAGGGGCTAGGGGCAAGAGGCGAGAGGCGAGAGGGGGAGAAGGGGAATCAGGGGAGAGTGGGAGAGTGGGTTCAGGGGAGATGAAGAATTAACTATTCTGTCTTCTGTCTTCTGTCTTCACAACTCCACAACTGCTTTTCCCTTTCCCCCTCTTCTAGCCCCTAGCCTCTAGCCCCTAGTTCCTCTAGCCTCTTTTGTCCAAGCTGGATGAGAGAATAAAGCAGCGATGACACGATTGCCGCGAAGTTGATTTGACAAGGGTAAGTGACCTACTGGGGCTGTAAGGTTCCAGGTAAACCCATCTGGATAGCGTGTCCATGTATTGCCGTTTTTCCAGCCGATTTTAGTCCAGAATTTTTCCCAGTTTTTACCCAATGACAGCCAAATTTCTCGCTGGATGGAAAAACCAAACTTACCCTCAGAGTAAACTAACCACAAAGTATTGATGGTTTGGAGGTCGGTGGGGGTAAAATTTTCTACTTCGGTGAAATACAGCCACTTTCTTTGCACCGCTGCTGCTCCTGCTAGTTCACACATCTTTTGCAGGGTCATACGGTCAGCGGATTGAAAATCTTCGGCTATCAACAACTGTTGTAATGGACTGTAGTCTATGCCACGCTCTGATTGCAGGCTGACAAGTCCATTGGGAAAATAAGACACAAGAAACTCTTGTGCAGGTGGATAATTGGCAGCATGGAGGATTTGGTAGGCTTTGCCATCGATCCAGTTAGGTGAACCGGAGCGGCGTTCGAGTAAAAATTCTATCAATACATCTAAGCCTGGATTTCCAAGAGTAGCTAGCTGTGGAATTAGTTGCTGTTGTACTTTTTGGGAGCCAGATGTTAACTGTAAGCCGAGAGTAGAAAGGTCGATTTGTGAGTCTGATGTGGTAATTGGGTTGGTCATGCCCTCATTATAAATGCGCGCATTTTAGGGACTGATCATTTATTTAACTATAGGTTGTAAGCGATCGCACAACTTTTAGGGGCGCTTAGGCAAGTTGCCCGAGGCAAGTCTGCCCCTCTCCCACTCTCCCACTCTCCACTCCCCTAGTCCTCAGTCCCTAGCCTCTAGTCCCTAGTTGATTGCAGTAAAAACTCTAGCTAAGGCTACATTACTCGTAGCAAAAATCTGCTAGCTTGCGATCTTAAGCATTGTCTAATGTCACAATTGAAGTTTTCTGCTTAAAACCTGACTTTTGGTGTAGTCCACAATGTACGATAAAATTACTCCTCCTGCTACTGGTTCCCGTATCACTTTCCGTAACAGCGAACCTATTGTTCCTGATAATCCGATTATTCCTTTTATTCGGGGTGATGGTACAGGGGTTGATATTTGGTCAGCCGCCCAAAAAGTGTTTGATGCTGCCATTGAAACAGCTTACTCAGGCAAGCGGCAAATTAGTTGGTTCAAGGTGTATGCTGGGGATGAAGCTTGTGAATTATACGGCACGTATCAATATTTACCTGAAGACACCTTAACAGCGATTAAAGAATATGGTGTCGCCATCAAAGGACCACTGACAACCCCAGTAGGTGGCGGTATTCGCTCCTTAAATGTTGCCTTACGACAAATTTTTGATTTGTACGCTTGTGTTCGTCCTTGTCGTTACTACAAAGGTACGCCCTCACCGCACAAAAGCCCAGAAAAGCTGGATGTGATTGTTTATAGAGAGAATACGGAAGATATTTACTTGGGGATTGAGTGGCGAGCTGGAAGCGAAATTGGCGATCGCTTAATTAAAATTCTCAATGAAGATCTAATCCCCGCTACTCCCGAACATGGCAAAAAGCAAATTCCCCTTGACTCGGGGATCGGCATCAAACCTATCAGCAAAAGAGGTTCTCAACGCCTTGTACGTCGGGCAATGAAACACGCTTTGCTACTCCCCAAAAACAAGCAAATGGTGACTTTGGTGCATAAGGGTAACATCATGAAGTACACCGAGGGAGCTTTCCGAGATTGGGGTTACGAATTGGCAACAAGCGAGTTTCGCCAAGATTGTATCACAGAACGTGAATCTTGGATATTAAGTAATAAGGAGAAAAACCCCCTTCTGTCGTTGGAAGATAACGCGCGTCAGATCGATCCTGGGTACGATGCTCTTACCCCAGAAAAACAAGCCCTCATTGTGCAGGAAGTCGAAAGCGTTCTGAATCAGATTTGGGAAACTCACGGTAATGGTAAGTGGAAAGATAAGGTGATGGTAAACGATCGCATCGCCGATAGTATTTTTCAACAAATCCAAACTCGACCGGATGAATATTCAATTCTTGCCACAATGAATTTGAATGGAGATTATTTATCCGATGCGGCGGCGGCTATTGTGGGTGGTCTGGGAATGGGACCTGGTGCTAATATTGGCGATGAATGTGCTATTTTTGAAGCTACTCATGGCACAGCCCCCAAACACGCCGGATTAGATCGGATTAACCCTGGTTCTGTCATCTTATCAGGTGTGATGATGCTGGAGTATATGGGATGGCAAGAAGCGGCGGATTTGATTAAGAATGGTTTGGCTTCGGCGATCGCAAATCGTCAAGTTACCTACGATTTAGCTCGTTTGATGGAACCACCAGTAGAACCGCTAAAATGTTCCCAATTTGGCGAGGCGATTATTAAACACTTTCAAGGTTAAGTAATTAGTTGCATTTTTTGTTGTTGCGATCGCCTAGCTTTCAATCGGGATGGGCGATCGCTTTTTTGTCTGAAAAAGCTAATTTGAAACTTAAAAACCAAAAGCTAAAGCATCAAGCATATATTTACTTTTTTCATATCCAACTTCTAGATAAATATCCAACAGTTCTTCATAAGCAGACGAGCCACCTATTATATTCCAAAACTCATTGCCAATCAAAACAGCTTCTTGAAAAGGTGTATAGTTTAATGCTTGTGACCATTTATATAGCAATCCGCGCATCATTTGTGAAAAATCACAGTTGTTGATCTTGTAAAAATTGTCAGCCCCTAATAGGTGGAGGTAGAAAAGATGGAAGAGTTGATGGAATTCATTCAGGCTCACCCAGACCCCAGAGAACTAAAACGGGCACTGGCTGTACAAATGGTGATGAAAAACTATAACCATTCAACAAGTGGGGAGATTTTAGGGGTGTCTGTGGGATTTGTAAACAAATGGAAATATATATTTGTAGAACAGGGTGTAGCCGGACTGAGGCTGGGATACAAAGGGTCAAAAAGTTATCTGGATGCGGCACAAAGAAAAATGGTATTAAACTGGCTAAAACAAAAGAATTACTGGCATTTATCAGAATTAAAAGAGTATATAGAAGATAATTTGTCTGTGGTATTTGAGTCGAATCAAAGCTATTACGACTTGTTTAAACAAGCTAATATAAGTTGGAAGAAAACACAAAAAATGAATCCTCGGCTCGACCCAAATTTAGTAGCAAAAAAAACTAGAAATAACAGCGTGGCTGGACGCACATAAGCGCGAGATAGTATCTGGGGAACTCGTAGTTTTCTTTGAAGATGAATGTCATCTGTTGTGGGGAGATATTTGTGGTTATATTTGGGGCAACACCAAAGAACGGATTGAAGTGCCAGTGCTAAATGAAAGACAACAACAGACTTATTTCGGCGCGAGCAATTATTACACACAAGAGTTGTTAATTAAACCTTGTAAAAAAGGGGATTCCAAAAACGCGATCGCTTGCGGAGAATATTTAATATCTCAGTATCCAAAAAGCCAGATTGCTCTGATTTGGTCTGGTGCTAGTTATCATCGTTCTGCTGAATTTCAAGATTATTTAGAAATGATTAATCAAGGCTTAAATGAATCCAAATGGAAAGTGACTTGTATTAGACTTGCGCCTAATGATCCAACCCAAAATCCTGTAGAGGACATCTGGTTATACGCTAAAAACTTTCTGCGAGAGTTTTCCTATTTATGCAAATCATTTCCTCATGTTAAGAGATTATTTGAACTCGTTACTCATCATCAAGTTTTTAACTTTCCAAAAATGTTTATGTATGGTTCCTTTTTTTCACAACT
This sequence comes from uncultured Chroococcidiopsis sp., assembly GCA_964248365.1. Taxonomy (GTDB): domain Bacteria; phylum Cyanobacteriota; class Cyanobacteriia; order Cyanobacteriales; family Chroococcidiopsidaceae; genus Chroococcidiopsis. The sequence continues at coordinate 8,262 of CAXTYC010000033.1, forward strand.
CATTTAGGATTGCTATAGCTCAATTGGTTTAAATAATGGGAATAATTCTATTTGCTCTACTTGTTGAGCTACAGATTTCATATTATGCGTCAATGCTAGATTATACCTAACTTTACATAAATATAGTATAAAACATTGCCAGCAAGATTACTAATCTGTTAGGACATTATCAATTAAGACAATTGATAATTGATAATTGTAGTGATGAACCCTAATTTTTTAATCCCTGCTGATAACGAAGTGCGCTTTTACTCTTAAACGGACAATTAATGGTATAAATGCTTTTACTACAATTTAGTACGTCCCACTATTGTCGCAAAGCTAGGCTGGCTCTAGGTTACAAAAAGATTGCCTACCATGTGGAAAATCTCACTCCTGGCTTGCACATCCTCAAACTTCTTCCGCTGACAGGCTTGACAACCATACCTGTTTTGCTACCACAAGTAGAAGGACAACCAAAGGCGATCGCAGACTCAACACGCATATTCAAATTCTTAGAAACCTATTGTCCCCAACCGCCTCTGTTTTTACCGGATCATCGGTTGCAAACAGAAGCTTGGATGCTAGAAGATTGGCTAGATGAAAGTATCGGGACGGCAACTCGCTTTGTTTACTATCATTTTCGGGCTGGAGAGGGAAAGCACATTGATCCGTCGCTGTCAAGTCAATTAGTGATATCTGTAGTACGTAAACAATATGGAATTAATAGCGCTAGTGTAGAACTAGCGGCAAATCGGCTTGCTACGGCTTTGGAGGAATTATCAATTCGCTGGGAAAAGAAGCCTTACCTAGTGGGCGATCGGCTGGGCGTAGCAGATATTGCTGCTGCTGCTTTGCTCAGTCCTTTGGCTTTGATTCCCCAGTATCATCAAGGATATCCTTGGCTATTTGAACGCATTGTACAAATCCATCAAATTTGTGGCGAACCGTTGCCGCCTGGGTTAAAAAGCAGGGGGGCAGAGGAGCAGAGGGGCAGGGGGGAATAAGATTATGTTACATAAACTCAAAATGTCGCCAGTGAGATCGCCCTTAACCCCATTTATCAAAGGGGGAACTCAAGGGGGGATTGTTGGGGCTGGTGTTGGGATATTATTGGGGTTGGCATCGGTCGTACCAGCACAAGCATTGCCGCCGCCGGAGGATATACCAGAGGAAATATTGCGGACAGAGATTATTTTAGAAGCGCGATCGCCTGTTGATGGTAAGCCGCTTACCGCTGCCCAATACGCCGAATTGCAAGGCTTTCTACAAACTCGTCGCACACCACCACAGTTAAACCCCAAAGTGCGAGACGCTGTTTTTCTACTCCGCTTGCGGCGGACACTTCGCACCTTTTTCCCTTTTCTGCCCATTTGAGGGGCGTTTAAGAGAGCAGGGGGAGCGGGGGGGAAATCAGTTAACAGTTATCAGTTATCAGTTATCAATTGCAGGTCACTGTCTCCTGACTCCCGTCTTCTGTCTCCTGGCTCCACAATTCCACAACTCCCAAATTGACTTGATTTCTTGGCTGATTTGCAAATAAATGTAAAGAATGTGTATAAGTATGACGAAAGGAATCAATTAATAATTTATTCCAGGTAGGTAGCTGCATGACTATGATGATCGCCCCAGAACAGGTAGAACGCATTGTTTGGAATCAACATCATGACCCCTTTGAAGTGCTGGGTTCTCATCCGATAGAACAAGATGGTAAAACTGTCTGGGTAGTGCGAGCCTATTTACCGAATGCGAGTGCGGCGTGGGTTGTCTTGCCAGAAGAACGGAAAGAATACCCAATGCAAAGCGTGCATCATCCCCACTTTTTTGAATGCACGATTGATCTGCCAGAATTGGCAAACTATCAGCTAAGAATTCTAGAAGGAGAACACGAGCGCGTTATCTACGATCCCTATGCCTTCCGTTCTCCCCGCTTGACAGAATTTGACTTGCATCTATTTGCCGAAGGTAATCATCACCGGATTTATGAGAAACTAGGAGCGCACCCAACACAAATTAATGGTGTTAAGGGTGTGTATTTTGCTGTCTGGGCTCCCAATGCTCGCAACGTTTCGATTTTGGGAGATTTCAACTGTTGGGACGGACGTAAGCACCAAATGCGTAAAGGTGCGACGGGGATTTGGGAATTATTTGTTCCCGAATTGGGAGTGGGCGATCGCTACAAATACGAAATTAAAAACTACGACGGTCACATTTACGAAAAATCTGACCCCTACGGCTTCCAACAAGAAGTTAGACCCAAAACCGCATCTATAGTCACCGATCTAGATGCCTATAACTGGAATGACCTTGAATGGATGGAAAAACGCCGCCACACCGATCCCCTAACTCAACCGATTTCAGTCTACGAAGTGCATTTAGGCTCGTGGCTACACGCCTCCTCAGCCCAACCGTACATACTACCCAATGGTGAAACCCTGCCTCCTGTCTTAGCCTCAGAACTCAAACCTGGAGCAAGATTTCTCACTTACCGAGAACTAGCCCAGCGGCTGATTCCCTACGTTAAGGAATTGGGATACACCCATATTGAAATGCTACCTGTCGCCGAGCATCCCTTTGATGGCTCCTGGGGTTATCAGGTAACTGGTTACTATGCCCCTACATCCCGCTATGGTAGCCCCGAAGACTTCATGTATTTTATAGATCAGTGTCACCAAAACGGCATTGGCGTAATTGTAGATTGGGTTCCTGGTCACTTCCCTAAAGATGGTCATGGCTTAGCGTTCTTTGATGGTACTCACCTTTACGAACACGCCGATCCCCGCAAAGGCGAACATAAAGAGTGGGGAACCTTGGTATTTAACTACAACCGCCACGAAGTACGTAATTTCCTTGTTGCAAATGCTCTGTTCTGGTTTGACAAGTACCACATCGATGGAATTCGTGTAGATGCGGTTGCCTCCATGCTCTACCTCGACTACTGTCGTAAGGAGGGCGAATGGCTGCCTAATGAATATGGTGGTAGAGAAAACCTGGAAGCAGCCGATTTCCTGCGTCAGGTGAATTACGTCATTTTTAGCTATTTCCCAGGCATTCTTTCGATAGCGGAAGAATCCACTTCTTGGCCTATGGTATCTTGGCCAGCATACATGGGCGGACTAGGCTTTAACTTGAAGTGGAATATGGGTTGGATGCATGATATGCTCGACTACTTCAGCATGGACCCTTGGTTTCGCCAGTTTCACCAGAACAATGTTACGTTTAGTATGTGGTATAACCACAGTGAAAATTTTATGCTAGCTCTGTCTCACGATGAAGTCGTGCATGGCAAGAGCAACATTATCGGCAAGATGCCAGGGGACAGGTGGCAACAGTTCGCCAATGTCCGCTGTTTATTCTCTTATATGTTCTCCCACCCAGGCAAGAAAACCATGTTTATGAGCATGGAGTTTGGGCAATGGAGTGAGTGGAATGTTTGGGGTGATTTGGAGTGGCATCTATTGCAGCACCAGCCGCACCGACAGCTGAAGGATTTTATGAGAGATCTCAATCATCTCTACCGCAGCGAAAGCGCTTTGTATTCTCAGGATTTTGCCCAAGAGGGGTTCGAGTGGATTGACTGTAGCGACAGCCGCCATAGTGTAGTTTCATTCATTCGTCGGGCAAAGGATGAAAAAGATTTCCTGATTGTAGTTTGCAACTTCACACCACAGCCCCATTCTCATTATCGTATTGGTGTACCAGAGCCTGGATTTTATAAGGAATTGTTTAACAGTGACTCCCGTGAGTATGGTGGTAGTAATATGGGCAATCTGGGCGGTAAATGGACAGATGAATGGTCTTACCATAGTCGTCCCTACTCGGTTGACTTGTGTTTGCCGCCATTAGGAGTGCTAATTTTGAAGCTGGAGCGAGAAAAAACAGCCGCAGCTTTGACTTGATTGCTAGCGTAATGCACCGAAAATCAATTCTAGGGTGCGTTAGGGCTTCGCCCTAACGCACCCTACACATCCTGATCCCTAGTTTCTAGCTTTCGGTAATGAGTAATACTCATTGTTCAATGAGTGTTGCTACTCGCTAATCGCTAAAAGCGCGCCAGCTAAAAGCTAATCGCTTTCATTAATAATGATTCAGGTTAATTCCTGCTTCTTTCGCCATTGCTTGCAAACCTTTGCTTGCCAAAGTCTTGATTGCTTTGGTCGAAAGCCGCAATCTCACCCAGCGATTACCTTCAGACCACCAAACTCTTTTCCACTGCAAATTTACTTCTTGCAGCTTTTTTGTGCGGCGGTGAGAGTGGGAAATCGCAAAGGCATTATTAGCCTTTTTGCCTGTTAATTGACATTTACGTGACATAGAAAGCTCTCTTTGATTTCTGATTTTTGAGGTTAGATCGCAATCTATTATTGTAGCCATAGGGCATCTTTAAAAGATAGCGATCGCTTTTTGTCTCCTTAGTGGTTGCGTTCATCAAATTGATCCCCCCAACTCCCCTAATAATCTATTAGTAAGGTGGGCATGGGTGGCATACTGGTTGCTCTGTGTGTGTAGGGTGGGCATGGGTGGCATACGCCTCTCCCAAGCTCAGCCCATGATGGGAGATAATGTAGCTACACACTCGCACTACGTTCTGTCAGGCGAGTTAAAACTTGATTAGAACGCTCGACAAAGGCTTTCATTCCTTGGGCATCAAATCCCTTTTGTGCCATCAATGCCAAATCATAAACATGATGACAAATCATATTGGCTAATTCTGTCGAAGGAGATTGATTCTCACCCTGAATAATACTGCCTTGACTGAGACTAACCAAATTTTGAATCAGTGGGTGAGCCGTATTAACTACCAGAATATGTTCTTCTGGGAACTGGGCTGTTTGCTGCTGCATCATAGCAGTCATCTCTCGCATACGGCGCAGAAACTCTGGCAATAGTACCATTGCAGGTGGCGTTCCTTGCGGATCATCTGATTTGAGTGCTTCGGTGCGAATATTTAATTTAGGCTTATTCAGAGCTTTCTCGAACAACTCTTTGATTAGTTCGCTGCGGGTTTTGTTGGTTTTAGGATCAACAATTTCCCCTGCTTTGTCCTTGTCAAGCAGAGTTTGGTCAAGTTCTGCATCTACACGAGAGAATTTAACATTGGGATATTCTTGCTCTAGGAATGAAATGAAGTGCGTGTCGATGAAAGAGTCCATAAACAGGACTTCTAAACCCTGGTTCTTGTGCAGTTCAACCAATGTCGCCTGGGTTACTTCATCAGTGCAGTAAAAGACTCGGTTTTCGTGGCGTTCTTTGTTGCGCTCTAGGTATTCCTTGAGAGTAGTATATTCGGATTTTGAATTGTTTTGCTCGGTCTTTGCTGGGGTGACATCTTCCCATGCGTCACCTGCTTGAGATTGCACTTCAACTTTTGGGGTAGCTTCCGTTGTCTCCCCTGGCTGATACGTAGTGCGATAGATAATGATATCTTCGACTTGTTTTTTGAATTTCTCGTCGTTGAGAGCGCCAAACTTAACGAAAGTAGAAACGTCTTGCCAAACTTTGATGTATTCTTCGCGGTTATCGCGGTATAGTTCTTTAAGGCGATCGCCTACTTTACGAGAAATATAATCGGCTATTTTCCTCACTGTGCGATCGGTTTGCAAAGCGCTACGAGACACATTTAGGGGAATATCCGTGCTATCAATTACACCCCGCATCGGCAGCAGGAATTTTGGGATAATCTCTTCACAGTGGTCACTGACAAAGACTTGATTGCAAAATAACTTAATCTGCCCTTGGGTAACATCCACATCCGGCTTCAGCTTGGGAAAATAGAGAATCCCATTCAAAATGAAAGGATAATCCGTATTTAGATGCACCCACAGCAGCGGCTCATCTTGAAACGGATACAGGTAGCGGTAAAATTCTAGATAATCTTCTTTCGTCAGGCTACTGGGAGACTCCCGCCAAGGTGCTTTTTGCTTATTTAGTACCTCCCCGTCAAGTTTTATCGGTACTGGCAGAAAGTCGCAGTATGTCTTGACAAGTTGCTTAATTCGTGCTGCTTCTAAATATTCTTGTTCGTCTTCTTGAAGAGTGAGAGTAACGGTAGTACCGCGCGTGGTGCGAGATGAATCTTCAAGGGTGAACTGTGGAGAACCATCACAACTCCAGTGGACAGCCTGGGAACCTTCTTTATAGGAAAGAGTATCAATTTCGACCTTTTGCGCCACCATGAACGAAGAGTAGAAACCCAAACCAAAATGACCGATAATTGGTTGATCTGCTTTGCCTTCGTACTTCTGAATAAATTCCTCGGCACTAGAAAAGGCAACTTGGTTGATGTATTTTTTGACTTCCTCTGCCGTCATACCGATACCATTGTCGGAAATGGAGAGAGTCTTTTTGTCCTTGTCTATGGCAATTTGAATTTCTGGTAGTCCGATGTCTTGGTTGTATTCTCCAGCGCGGGATACCATTATCAGCTTTTGGATGGCATCAACAGCGTTTGATACCAATTCCCGTAAGAAAATCTCATGGTCAGAGTAGAGAGATTTCTTGATAATAGGGAAAATATTCTCAGTGTGAATACTAATCGTGCCTTGTTCGAGCATACTTACTGATGATTGTAGGAAGATTGTCACTTTTGGATCTTAATCGCACAGCCAGAGCGATCGCCCATTAATTAACTAGAAATTGCCCTGCTACCTTAATTCGGTTTGCCCTACCTTTTATACTGAAGATCCCCCAGTTGTGCCATATAACCATGAGTAAAGATATGCAACGGGAATTTACCAGCCGCGAAGAGTTGGTAAATTACCTGCGAGAACAATTTCCAGCCGCCGCCGAACGAGATGATCATATCAGTCCAATTGTGGGTGGACGCAAAGCAGCCGAAAAGTCACTACAAAACGTAGAACCAGCACACTATGCCAAATCACGTAATTTTTTTACTGGTGCAGTGACTCGCCTATCACCATACATCCGCTACGGTGTTTTGAGTTTGGCAGAAGTACGGGATGAGGCGCTAAAAAAAGTCCAGCAGCTAGACGAAGCCACCAAGCTAATCAATGAGTTAGGTTGGCGTGACTACTGGCAGCGTCTGTATGACAAATTAAAAGATGGCATCTGGCAAGATCAGGAAGAATACAAAACTGGCTACACCCCTAAAGACTACACGCCAGATTTACCCGAAGATATCATTACTAGCACAACAGGACGAGTTTGCATCGACAGCTTCAGCCGCGACTTGCGAGAAATAGGCTATCTCCATAATCATGCAAGGCTGTGGCTAGCAGCATACATGGTGCATTGGCGACGCATTCTGTGGCAAACAGGAGCAAAATGGTTCCTAGAACATCTCCTAGATGGCGATCCTGCAAGTAATAATATGTCATGGCAATGGGTAGCCAGCACCTTTAGCCACAAACCCTACTTTTTCAACCGCCAGAACTTAGAACACTACACCGAAGGAGTCTATTGCCGCCAATGTCCACTTTACGGACATTGTGATTTTGAAGGCAACTACGAACAACTAGAAAAAAAACTATTTCCCAAAGCAGAATTTATCAAAAAACCCAACAGCCAATCTTTCCAACGCCGCAAAAAGCGCCCTTAAATTTCTTAGCGCCTTTGCGTCTTTGCGTGAAACAAATCCAAAATCCAAAATCCAATGAGTAAACCAATTATCTGGGTACACGGAGACGGACTTAGTCCCAAAAACCCCGCACTACAACAATACCCCAACGCCCCAGCAATTTGGGTATGGGACGAGGCTTTATTAGAAGAGTGGAAAATAAGCCTCAAACGTATCACCTTTATCTACGAATGCTTGCTTGAGTTACCCGTTATCATCCGACGTGGTGATGTAGCCAAAGAAGTCTTAGCCTTTGCCCAAGAGCATAATGCCACGACTGTAGCAACAGCAGAAAGTGTCAGCCCCAGATTTGATAATATTTGTGACGAAATAGAACGTTCTATGGATTTAGAATTATTTGAAGTAGAGCCGTTTTTTGAATACGACGGATATATCGACCTCAAGCGTTTTTCTCGCTATTGGAAAGTGGCAGAACGGCATTTATTTAAATAATTTGGCAAAAAGTAAAAAAATCAGTAAGAACAAAAATATCTAATGAACCTTGCTGACATACTCAAAGACTCTAACTACAAATTATCGCAATTCAGCCCTTTGGAGATTGATAGTATAGAGCGATCGCTTATCATCAAGCAAACGAAAAGCGGTGATACGCCCTATGTTAATTGCCATGTGCGGAACAAGGAAATTAAGCTATCTCTAGAAGAAGCAATACGACAGCTTTAGATGAATCAACAACTTGCAGTAGGGATTAATTTACTCATATAAGAATTGATTAAAGAAATTGAGCAAGCGCCAGATTTTTTGATAGAGTAAGTTTTAAATTTTCTGCTTTTTATCAAAATCAGGCTGAATCAGAATGTTTGTCCCTTTCCTCAAGCAGTCGCAATGCTTTTACAATTATCTCATCAATACTATGATAATTGCCGCTGCTCAATTTTTGTTCAATAAACCGTTGTTGTTCTGGGTTTAAGATGATATTCATAGTTTTCACCTCTATCCACTTACATCATAAAGTAGAGTTAGCATTGTTTATACAATTACTGAAAATTACTAAAACAAAGATAAATGTAAATCAACTTGCAATTTTGGGGTTTTAAATTCCATGATTATCGCAGAAGAACAACGTCATTACTCACCTGAAGAATACCTAGAAATAGAGGTCAATTCAGAGGAACGCCATGAATATATTGATGGTCAAATTATTCCTATGACAGGTGGAACACCCAATCATAATCAAATTGCTGGTAACTTTTATGCTGCTTTGAATTTTGCTCTCAAGCGTCAGCCTTATCGTGTCTTTTTTACAGACCAGCGGCTTTGGATTCCCAAAAAGCAAATTCATACCTATCCTGATGTCATGGCTATTAACAGTCCACTGGAATTTGTAGAAGGACGCAAAGACACTATTACAAATCCGTTGATAATTGCTGAGGTATTATCGAAATCTACTAAAGCTTATGACCGAGATGAAAAATTTGCCGCTTATCGTACAATTCCTAGCTTTGGGGAATATATTCTAATTGACCAATATAGGATGCACGTTGAGCAATATTGCAAAACGGATAACAATAAGTGGATATTTTCTGAATATGAAGATGGGGATGGGATGTTATCGTTAGCCAGTGTTGGGTTTCAAATTGTTCTGGGGGATATTTATGATAATGTCGATTTTGATGCCGAAGAGTAAGGTGGGTAATGTCTTGATGATTAAGGTGGGCATGGGTGGCTTAGTGGGAACTAATACTAGTATGAGTCTGCACAAAAGTCTGATGTTCTAGTGTTGATAATCCCTACTGTAAAATTTCTAATACTTTAGCTAAATTACCTGCTAATAATGCAGTTTTATCTAACCATAAGCCTGAAAATATTTGAGAGCAAATAATACCATTAGCATTTGGGAGGAGTTGGATATATTCTCCTTCTCTTAAACTAAACCAATCAAATTGGTTTTCGTACACGCGCCACACAAGATATTCTTGCACTTGATTGCGGCGATAAACTTTCAGTTTTTCGTGTACATCAATAGAAGCGCTACTCGCGGCAATTTCTACTATTAATTCTGGCGCACCTTCAACATAATCATCTTCACTAATGCGAGACTGTCCTCCTTCAATTCTTAGCAGCGCATCGGGTTGAGGTTCGTTGTCTGCGTCTAGACGTACTGTGGCATTATCGCCTAATTCGACTCCTGGCGTAGAAGCTTGATAAAACCCTAGCCCAGTCATGATGTAAGCGTGGGGTTTACCATGACTTCTGAATCTTAATGGTGATGACATATAAACTATTCCTTCTATGAGTTCCGCTTTTACCTCGTGCATGGTATAGTAGCGGCGCTCGAATTCGCTGCGGGTGAGGCGATCGCCATTTTCCAAAGGCGGAACAGACAAGGGAGGAATTGTGTTTTGAGGTGTCATAGTGCAAAGGTGGGCTTTTGCCCACCCAACCATTATTGAGCTTGATCCAAACGCAGTACAGCCATAAATGCTTCTTGTGGTACATCCACTGTACCCACTGCTTTCATTCGCTTTTTACCTTTTGCTTGCTTTTGCAGCAGTTTTTTCTTACGGCTGATGTCGCCACCGTAACATTTGGCTAGCACGTCTTTACGCAAGGCGGGAATGTGTTCGCTAGCAATAACCTTACTACCGATCGCCGCCTGAATTGGCACTTTAAATTGATGGCGTGGAATCAGTTCTTTCAATTTTTCCGCCATTGCCCGCCCGACACCGTAAGCTTTATCACGGTGAACAATCATCGCCAGCGAGTCTACCGGATCTCCATTAATCATAATATCCAGCCGCACTAGAGGATTTTCTCGGTAGCCAATGAGGTGATATTCCATACTGGCATAACCACGCGATCGGGATTTCATCTGGTCGAAGAAATCTGTCACCACTTCGGCTAAAGGTAACTCATAGGTTAGGGTAGTCCTTCCCTGAGTTAGATACTTCATGTCTTTGAAGATACCCCGACGGTTTTGACACAATTCCATCAGAGTACCAACAAAGGTTTCTGGGGTAATCATGTCTACCTTGACATAAGGCTCTTCTATTTTCTCCCTTTCGTTCGGAGCAGGTAACTTACTGGGATTATCGATGTATAGTTCTTCGCCTTTATTAGTCGTCACGCGGTAAACCACAGACGGAGCGGTGATTACCAAATCTAAGTCATATTCCCGTTCTAGACGTTCTTGCACAATTTCCATGTGCAGCAGCCCTAAGAAGCCGCAACGGAAGCCAAATCCCATCGCGCTTGAGGTTTCTGGTTCATATTGCAGGGCAGCATCATTTAGTTTCAGCTTTTCTAGGGCATCGCGCAAGTCTTCAAACTGATCCGCATCGGTGGGAAACATCCCACAAAATACCATCGGCTTGGCTTCGGTATAACCAGGTAAAGGCGTAGCTGCTGGTTTAGCCGCTAAGGTAATCGTATCGCCTACCCGTGCATCAGCTACCGCTTTGATAGCTGCTGCTAGGTAGCCTACTTCTCCGGCGTGAAGTTCTTCGACTTGCTTTTGGGTGGGCGAGAGGACACCTAATTCATCAATTTGGTATTCTTTTTTCGATGCCATTAACTTAATGCGATCGCCTTTTTTAACCGTCCCATCCATTACACGGAAATATACAATTACTCCTCGGTAGCTGTCGTAATAGCTATCAAAAATCAGCGCCCGTAAAGGTTCATCTATCGTGTCGCTAGGTGATGGTACGCGAGACACGATCGCCTCTAAAATCTCATCAATCCCAATTCCTTCTTTTGCCGAAGCTAAAATAGCCCCACTGCAATCTAACCCGATAATTTCTTCAATCTCACCGATTACTCTTTCTGGTTCTGCCCCTGGTAAGTCAATTTTATTCAAAACTGGAATAATTTCTAGATTATTCTCTAAGGCTAGATAGACATTTGCCAAAGTTTGTGCTTCTACACCTTGAGAAGCATCTACTACCAACAGCGCACCTTCACAAGCAGCAAGAGAGCGAGATACTTCGTAGGAAAAATCTACGTGTCCTGGCGTATCAATTAGATTGAGAACATAAGACTGACCATCTTTTGCTTTATAATTCATACGAGCCGCTTGCAGCTTAATCGTAATGCCGCGCTCCCGTTCTAAATCCATATTGTCGAGAAACTGCTCCTTCATTTGCCGCTGATCTACTGTGCCAGTAGTTTGCAACAGGCGATCGGCGAGGGTAGATTTGCCGTGATCGATGTGAGCGATAATAGAAAAATTCCGAATGCGCTCGGCGGGGACATTAGTCATATTTGTTTTGATTTAGCAGCAAGCAACGGTTAAAACATTGAACCAGTTACTAGTTATCAGTTACCAGTTACCAGTTACCAGTTACCAGTTATCGATTGCGCAGCAGAGGTTTACTGTTGACTGTTCGCTGTTCCTGGTGGGGGTGAGGGTTACTGTTTCACTAGTCACGGGCAGAGGGTGGGGTTATTGAGATTATACTTAACGCATTTTAATGCTTTCTGAAGGGCTTAGGAGAGATTGGGAATTAGAGGAGCTGGGGGAGCTGGGGGAGCTGGGAGGGGAAATTACCCTTTTACCTTTTCCCTTTTCACCAACTACCAACTACCAACTACCCATTACCCATTATCTATAAATTACAAATTACCTCTCTAGTTTGGAGCAATTATTCACCTGTGGAGCTTACAATAGACATGATTGGGCGCAAATACTTCTTTGATATGCGCCCTTTGAAAATTGTCATTTAGTTTAGATAGGTGTATCTATACTGGCAAAAAACCGTTTGCTACAACAAGTATTGTTTTTTAATGCTTATGAATGGAAACTCAATGGAATCGGATGCTTACTCAGACAAGGTAAAAATTTCTATCCAGCTGGATTCTGAATTATTAAGTCAACTCCAGCATTTGACAAACGATCCCAGTAAAGTGATTGAAGTGGCAATCAGACAGTGGCTGCGGGGTGAAACCCAAAGAGATGATGAACTCACACGCAGTTTTGGGCGAACACCTGTGCCGCCGCGTGGTGAATGGAATGATTAATTGAAAAAAACCAAATTGTTAAATTTTATGCCAAACTCGAAGCAACTATAACTATTAGCGTTTAGCTAACAGCCAACAGCTAACAGTTAAATAGTGCAGTTGTCTTAGTTGCTGTTTGAGCCCAACCTGAGTAATGAATGTTAATGCAGATTCTCAAAAGTTATATTCTGTGTCTTCTAATTTAGAGTCAGTTGGTTCCAGTTCTATTTGCTCTTTGTCTGCTATAGGATCCCAGTTAGTGTTTACGCAGGATATCTCAGGACGCTATCTATCTTTTTATTGGCAGAATGAGCAAATAGTCGGCTCAGTGAATGACACTTTTGAACCTGTAGAAACAGCATCCTATTTGCTCAGGTTGCAGCGAATTCTGGAAAGAGGAATTCCCGAAAGATGCCAGTGCGTATTTCGCTATGGGCAGAAGTTATTGGGGTTTGAGTTAGTCATTAGTCCTATATTACCAGCGGGGGGATGCCCGAATTCTGTATTGGTAATGGGACGAATGCTAGAAGAAGTACAAATAAATGCATCTGCCCTCCACCAACAAACAGCAGTTTATTCTAAAACATGTAATACTATCTCATCCAAGAAACTACTTGGGCAAATTGCCCGCAACATTCGCCGCACTTTGGATCTCAATACTATTTGGCAGCAAACGGTTGAGAGTTTGGGAGAAGCCTTGGGGGCAAGCCACTGTATTATCTGCTCGTATAAACCGGAACACATACAGTTGCAGGTAGTGGCTGAGTATCGTCAGATGCCTGTACGTTCAATGTTGGGACAAGAAATAGATGTAATCAATGAACCTGGCTATTGTCAGGCTTTGGAGACGCTTGCTCCGATTGTAATTGAGAAGACAGAAAATCCTAACTTCCAGCAGTCGCTGTTGGTAGTTGCCACTTGCTACGGGGATAAACCTAATGGTCTAATTAGTTTACAGCATTGTGAGCGTGGTAGCAGTCAAGATCCAGATTTGCGTGTGCGTCAGTGGACAGCCGAGGAAATTGAACTAGTGAGGGATTTAGCCGATCAAGTCGGCACAGCGATCGCTCATGCTACGCTTTACAAACAATTAGAAGAAGCTCGTCAACAAGCCGAAGAAGCCTCGCGTCTGAAAAGTGAATTTCTCGCTAACACTTCTCATGAACTTCGTACTCCCCTAAATGGGATGCTGGGATTTTTGAAGCTAATTCTAGAGGGAATGGCAGACGATCCCCAAGAGCAAGAAGAATTTATTCAAGAAGCTTATCGTTCTGGCTTACATCTGCTCAACATCATTAATGACATCTTGGATATTGCCAAGATTGAAGCGGGTAAGATGGAGCTGGATCTAGGATCAGTTAGACTGCATGAGCTATTTAGTGATGTAGAAGACTTTACCCGAACCCAGGCAGAGCAGAAAAACTTGAGCTTACATATTCAAATGCCTGCTACCTCTGATGAAATCATTGTCCTGGGGAACTACCAGCGACTGCTGCAAGTGATGCTAAATTTAGTTGGTAACGCGATCAAATTCACCCATGAAGGTGGCGTTACCCTTAGCGCTGATGTAGTTCGCAAAAAGGTAATCTTTCAAAACCACGTATTACCTGGGATGGTAAAAGTCCGTGTCGCAGATACAGGCATCGGTGTTTCTCTAGATAAACAAGATAAACTGTTTCAATCTTTCAGTCAAGTAGACGGCTCCCGCACCCGCCAATATGGTGGTACTGGCTTAGGGCTAACGATTTCTCAGAAGCTAGTAGAAGCGATGGGAGGAGCAGTGAATTTTTACAGCATGGGCGAAGGACTCGGCTCAACAGTCACTTTCACTGTACCCCTATATCAAGAACCTGTGATGGCTCTAGCCTCAACGGAAGATTCCCTGGATATGCTGCTGTAGGAGTCAGGAGGCAAGAGGCGAGAGGTGAGAGGCGAGAGGTTCAGGGGAGAGTGCGAGATAATTTCGACTTTCGAATGCGCGACTTTCGACTT
>CAXTYC010000033.1:22867-59349 GCA_964248365.1 uncultured Chroococcidiopsis sp.
AGTGGGTTCAGGGGAGAGTGCGAGATAATTTCGACTTTCGAATGCGCGACTTTCGACTTTCCTTTTCCCTTTTCCCTTTTCCCCTTTCCCTTTCCCCTTTCTCTAGCCCCTAGCCCCCAGCCCCTCATTAGGCGAGAGGCGAGAGGCGAGAGGTTCAGGGGAGAGTGGGAGAGTGGGTTCAGGGGAGAGTGCGAGATAATTTCGACTTTCGAATGCGCGACTTTCGGCTTTCCTTTTCCCTTTTCCCTTTTCCCCTTTCCCTTTCCCCTTTCTCTAGCCCCAAGCCCCCAGCCCCCAGCCCCTCATTAGTAGACTAAACTGTAAAAAGTTAAGTCACAACGGTTTTATGACACAAACAAGCGCGCGTGAGTTATTTAGAGCAGCTTACGAAAATCGTTACACCTGGGACGAAAACTTTCCTGGCTACAGCGCTAATGTGCAACTGAAGCAAGGGGATGAAGTCTACACCGGAAAAATTAGAATCAACCGCGACTTGAGTGTGGAAGTCACAGGTATAGAAGACGAACAAGTGCAAGAAGGCATTTATACCCAACTAAGAGATGTAGTCACTCATCGCAAGCGATCGCAGTTTGATTCTGCTCATGGTAAGAATCAGTTTGACTTGGGCGAAACTGATGAAACCGGAGCAATACAGATCCTAGTCAAGGGCGATGCTATGGGATCTAATTATAAAGTCCGAGGTAAAGAAATTTGCCAAGTTAGTCGTGTGATGGGTCGAATGGCTTTTGTAATTGATACTCACGAAAGTTTGGACACAGGGGAAGGTTACTTAGCGACTCGCTACGATGCTGTTTTTCGTAACCCACAAACCGATGAAGTCACTGCGGTTCTCAAATTTGAGGAAACTTACGAAAAAATTGATCGGTACTACATAATGTCCAGGCAAGTCGTGCAAGAGTATAAGCAGGGCGATCGCATAGTCACCGAATTTAACTTCTCCAACGTCAGACTGCTCGAACCAGCGACTGTTTAGTCATTTGTCATTTGTCATTTGTCATTGGGATTGAACAAAAGACAAAGCAATTAGATCTAGGATCGAATTAGATAGCTAGTAGATTAAGATTCTCAATCTGAACAAGGTCTAAAACAATGGAACTTACAATTGACAACGTAGAAACAGTCTTGGATGAAATGCGCCCATATTTGATATCTGATGGGGGCAATGTAGAATTAGTTGAACTTGATGGTCCCATCGTCAAGCTGCGGCTGCAAGGTGCTTGCGGTTCTTGTCCCAGTTCGACAATGACTCTGAGAATGGGTATTGAGCGCCGTTTACGCGAAATGATTCCAGAAATTGCTGAAGTCGAGCAAGTAATTTAAGAAAAGGCGAGCATGATGAAGGATAAAGGCTAAAGGGAAAAGAGAAAAGGGAAAAGGAAAAAGGGAAAAGGGAAAGAATTAAATATTCTGTCGTGAGTCTTTTGGCTCCTGACTCCTGACTCCACAACTCCTGATCCTGTCTTTTCCATACTTCATACTTCATCCTTTATCCTTCATACTTTTCTCGCCCCTAGCCCCTAGCCCCTCACCCCTAGCTTATGCCCCATCCGCTTTACGTTGCTTTCATCTGGCATCAACACCAGCCGCTGTACAAAGGTCGTGATAGTGGCATTTCCCCTTCCTCTAGTCACTATCGTTTACCTTGGGTACGACTGCATGGTACAAAGGATTACCTCGATTTGGTGCTATTGCTCGATCGCTATCCTCAGTTGCACCAAACAGTTAATCTAGTGCCATCGCTCATATTGCAACTTGAAGATTATATTGCTGGCACTGCTTTTGATCCCTACCTGACGGTAAGTTTGACCCCTACAGAACAACTAGGACAGGAACAAAAGCAATTCATCATTGAACACTTTTTTGATGCCAATCATCACACCCTGATCGATCCCCACCCGCGCTATGCCCAGTTGTACCACCAACGCCAGGAAAAAGGGCAAGCTTGGTGTTTAGAAAATTGGGGGTTGCAAGATTACAGCGATTTGTTAGCTTGGCATAATCTAGCTTGGATCGATCCGCTGTTTTGGGATGACCCAGAAATTGCAACTTGGTTGCAGCAGGGTCGAGATTTTACCCTAGGCGATCGCCAGCGAATTTATTCTAAACAACGACAAATACTCAGCCGCATTATACCACAACATCGAATAATGCAACAAAAAGGGCAGTTAGAAGTAATAACCTCGCCCTACACTCATCCCATCTTGCCCTTACTTGCCGATACCAACGAGGGTCGCGTGGCAGTACCAAATATGACTCTGCCAAATGAACGGTACCAGTGGGCAGAAGATATTCCCCGCCACTTGCAAAAAGCGTGGGACTTGTATGAAGCTCGATTTGAGCAAACCCCGCGTGGTTTATGGCCTTCGGAACAGTCGGTTAGTCCAGCAATTTTACCATACATTGTCAAGCAGGGATTTAATTGGATTTGTTCAGATGAAGCGGTCTTGGGCTGGACATTGAAACACTTTTTCCACCGCGATGGGGCGGGAAATGTATTAGAACCAGAGTATTTATATCGACCGTATCGCCTGGAAACAGACGCAGGTGATTTGGCAATTGTATTTCGTGACCACAGATTATCAGATTTGATCGGCTTTACCTATGGGTCAATGCCACCCAAACGGGCAGCAGCTGACTTGGTAGGGCATTTGGAAGCGATCGCGCAAACTCTCAAACATCGGCAACCAGAGGGTGGCACTTCGCTTGAGCAACCTTGGCTAGTTACCATTGCCTTGGATGGCGAGAATTGCTGGGAATTTTACCCCGAAGACGGCAAGCCTTTCTTAGAGAACTTGTATCAAACTCTGAGTAACAATCCTCACCTGAAACTAGTAACTGTCTCGGAATTTCTCGATCAGTTTCCAGCAACAGAAACTATTCCACAGCATCAGCTACATAGCGGTTCCTGGGTGGATGGCAGCTTCACTACTTGGATTGGAGATCCGGCAAAAAATCGTGCTTGGGACTTGCTGGCAGAGGCAAGGCAGGTATTGGCAAATCATCCAGAAGCAACCGAAGAAAACAACCCAGAAGCTTGGGAAGCCCTTTATGCAGCAGAAGGCTCTGACTGGTTTTGGTGGTTTGGTGAAGGGCATTCCTCGAATCAAGATGCTATTTTCGATTCCTTGTTTCGAGAACACTTGTGTGGTATATACCAGGCACTAAATGAACCTGTTCCCCCTGTTCTCCAGCAACCCGTAGAAGTTCACGCAGCACGACCTGAACACAGACCGCAAGGATTTATTCATCCGGTGATTGATGGACGTGGCGACGAGCAGGACTGGGACAAAGCCGGACGCTTAGAAGTAGGCGGGGCGCGCGGAACAATGCACCAAAGTAGTGCAATTCAGCGAATTTGGTACGGGGTGGATCACTTAAATTTCTACCTCAGACTGGACTTTGGCACGGGTGTGCAGCCAGGTCGGGATTTTCCACCCCAGTTGAATTTGCTGTGGTTCTATCCTGACCGGACAATGCATAATAGCCCAGTTCCCTTGGCGGATTTGCCAGATGTAGCACCAGTGAATTATATGTTTCACCACCATCTGGAGATTAATTTGCTGACTCAATCAATTCAGTTTCAGGAAGCTGGGGAACATTATCAATGGCATCCTCGCGTCAGTCGCACTCAGATGGCTTTAGATAAGTGCTTAGAGGTGGCGATACCTTGGGCTGATTTGCAAATTCCACCTGACTATCCGCTGCGGTTAATTTTGGTGCTTTCAGATCAAGGCAGGTTTAGTAATTATTTGCCGGAAAATGCTTTGATTCCAATTGAAGTTCCTTAAACTCAGATCTTGCACCAAAAATTGATTGCCAAGAGGCAAGAGCATCCTAACCCTCAAAGGCAAGGCTCAGCCTTGTCACCAAAAAAAACCCTACAGATAATGATACAAGATCTGAGTTAAACCCCCTTTAAAAGGGGGGCTAGGGGGGATCAGATCTGTTGTAATCACAAAGCGAATTGGTATGAGTTAAAACCCTCAAAGGCAAGGCTGAGCCTTGTCACCAAAAAATAGAGGCAAGAGCCTCATTAGGCTAGCAGTGGCACTTGAGCTATTAGCAAGGGAAATAATTTCCTTGCAAGTAAGATTTACTGTGCTGCACGAAACAATAGCACTCCAACTGCACCAAAACCAAATATATTCGGCAACCAACCGGCTAGCCAAGGAGGAAGTATACCTGCTAAACCCAGCGCATCACAAGCAATTATAAGTGAGTAGTAACTAAAAATTACTATGATACTAATACCAAAACTCGTTGCCCGACCTTTGCTATTTGGATTAGTGCCTAAAGTCGCGCCAACCAAGCCAAAAACAACACAAATAAATGGGAAGGCAAGTTTTTCGTGGATACGCAGCTTATATCGGCGAATTTTGCTCTCATCACCACTTAGACGCGCAATCTCTAATTGCTTTGCGACTTGAGCAATATTCATTTCATCAGAATCTCGCACTCTAGCAGCTAAATCTAGTGGTGTCCGAGGCAGCCGCAACTGATGATGTTGAAACTGCACAATGTTGCGATACGAACTGTCTGGAGCAACTAGATAGATAGTACCATTGTAAAAATCCCAGATATTTTGGTTCGGATTCCACATTGCTGAATCTGACACCACAATCTGATTTACACCTTGGCGCGATCGATCAATAATTGTTAAACCTCTCATGCGCTGACCATCGAATTGATCGGCGTAAAACAAGCGCGTTAATATCCTTCCCTTGCTGCCATCTGGTTGCTTGACTTCCTCGTATTCGGGATACAAAATTTGCTCTTGGAACTTTGGCTTTTCTTCCTTTAATGCCTGTTCTAAGGTGAGGCTAGCTTGGTATTTTGCTGCTGGTACGACTTGCTCGTTAAACAAAAACGTCATCCCCATAACGACAAGACTTAGAACGAAAGCAGGCAGAACTAGCCGATAAATACTCACTCCACAGCTACGCAGGGCAATTAGTTCACTGTCACTTGACAGGCGACTATAGGTCATCAAGGCAGCTAAGAGGGTGGACATGGGGAAGGAAAGTACTAAGAAATACGGTAGCTGCAACGAAAAAACATTCAAGGCGATCGCAACTGGCAATCCTGACTCTACCACTTTGCGCACCAGTTCAAATACAGTGCCAACTGCCACTAAAACAGACGAAAATGCTCCTACACCAAACAAAAAGGGTAGGAGCAGAAGGGCAGCAATATAGCGATCCATAATTGCAGGTCTAGGAACCAGCAATTTTAAAGATTTGAAAAATTTGTAGCTGGCTGATGTCATTGAAAGAGGGGCGCATTTGCTAGGGGCTAGGGATTAGGGAGAGGGGGAATCCGGGGAGAGTGGGAGAGTGGGAGAGGGAGAAAATTTAATCTTTTAATCTAAAATTCCCTGGTTTCCCTAGCCTCTAGCCTCTAGCCCCTAGCCCCTCACCTCTTCATACCTGGAAGTTATCACCTAAGTAGTATTGTCGAACTAGGGGATTATTGCAAAGTTCTTGGGAGCTACCATCAGCGAGAATTTGCCCCTCTCGCATGATATAGGCTCGGTCAGTAATGGCAAGAGTTTCGCGGACATTGTGATCTGTAACTAAAATACCAATGTGGCGATCGCGCAGCTTTTGCACCATTGCCTGAATTTCAGATACGGCTATCGGATCAACCCCAGCAAACGGTTCATCCAAAAATAAAAATCTTGGTCCCTCGCGTCCAGATGCCAAAGCTCTCGCCAATTCTGTCCGACGGCGCTCTCCACCAGAAACGTAGATACCTTTTGTATCAGCAACTCTCTCTAGGCGAAACTCTCGCAAAAGTAAATTCAAGCGAGTATGCCACTCCCGACGGGGGACGTTGGTTTGCTCCAGCACCAGTAGAATATTGTCCTGCACACTCAAATGACGAAAAATACTAGGTTCCTGTGCTAGATACCCAATTCCCAGCCGCGCTCTTTTGTGCATTGGTAGTGCAGTAATGTCTTGGTCGTTCAGCCATACTGTACCCAAATTCGGTTTCTCCAACCCTGTAGCAATATAAAAAGTCGTTGTTTTACCAGCTCCATTTGGACCTAGTAACCCGACAACTTCACCCTGAGCTACCGAGAGATTAACACGATTGACAACAACACGTTTTTTGTAATTTTTATGAATATTTTCTAAGACAAATTTCATATTGGTGCTATTACAAAAATCTACCTTCTGGGAGCAGCAGGAGTACTAGGGCGCGAAGGAGTAGAAGGGGTATTCAAGGGAGGTGTCTGTGGTGCGGCTGACGGTTGAGTTTGGGGATTTGTATCATTAATGATATAGATAGACTCTACCTGCGCGTTTGTCTTAGGTGTAGCAATAAATCGTCCTTCATCAATCAGGTAGGTAATGCTATCTCCCTTAATACTGTTACCCTGTTGCAATACATAAACATTTCCGCTCAAAATAATTTTGCGTTCGCGGCTAAAGTATTGCGCTTGGGCAGCTGTAGCTTGGATCTGTCGGGCAGGATAATTAATTTGTACATTCCCAATAGCGGTAAAAACGCCAGTTTTGGAATTTGCCTCCTGACGAGTAGCGTTAATAAAAAGAGCGCGATTACCGCCTGGTGTTTGATTTGTAGTACCTGTAGTAGGTGTTTGACCTGTGGCGCTAGGGGAGACGGTAGCAAAGGCTATAGCACTCACCAGAGTAGCTGGGATCATCCAGCTATAGCTCAAGTGATGTAGCCGAAGGAGTAAAAAGGAGGGCATCATGGGATATAGGACGGGATCAGAGGGTCGATGGCGAGAGCTTGGGACAAGGCAATACCTTGCCCGTACTAGTGTATCAATGCTATTTAGCTGTTAGCTGTTAGCTTTTAGCTGTTAGCTGACGCGCTGATCCATAGTTTCTAACTTTTTGGTATCTTTAATACGAGAGCGTGTCAATTGTATTACTACTTGCAAGCTTGCTAAAAGCTAATAACTAATAGCTAATTGTGTCAATCTTGACGGTTACATTACTCTAAAGGTTTCGCCAATAAAATATAACCCAAAAAATTTGCTAGCAATTTTTTAAGCGTCAACCACAATTTTGGGTAAGGGCAAGGCTAAATCTTCCATTGCCAGTCTACCGTCACCTATGACCCAATCAGCAACCTTTTCAGGTCCTGTCTGTTGCAGCGTTGTTAACAGGGCTGCACTTTGATTCAATAACTCATCCACATCAATCCCACTATAAACACTGGGATAACGTCGCAGCCGATTAATTCCCTCTCCCAACAGAATTACTGCTCCCCGCCAATTTGAGTTGCTTAGATGATAAATACCTACCGCAATTTGTAATATTCCTTGATAAAAAGTTTTTGGCGGTTCTGTTGCTTCCATCCACAGAGCTTCCAAAGTGTCATGACAGGCGTAGAACTGCCCTTGATTAAACTGCTCTACACCCTGCCAAAACGTGGGCGGTATCTCTTGGTTCAAGTTCCTGTGTCCCAATTCCAAATTACTACTTCATAGCACCTAGCTAGGAGCTTAAAAAATGGAACTTGACTTTTTCCCCTTTCCATGTATTCAAATCACCCAAGCAGAAACTATTAATTACGAATTACGAAGCGCGGAATTATTTCATGCTGTCTCGGACAGTTTTGATGTACTCCAAATCTATATCCTGATTTTCACCAGCAAATTCGTTATCTGATGTGAGAAACAGCATACAGTGGCACTCTTTGCGCTCTCGCATCGGTACACAAGGGCAGTTCCAGAATGTGGCGTGTACTTCTGCTTCCTTGTCTTCATAGTGGCGACAAGGGCATAGGGGTGCGCCTAAATCGTCTTTATGCTTGGCAAGTCCTTCAATCACCACAGCTGTTACTGAAGGCTCAGCACAGAAGTAAGTGCCAGTGCGCTTGGCATAAGTTTGGGAAAACTGCCACATCGCCTCTAGATTTTTATCACTGGATAAAGTGTTATTTTCCGCTGAGTTCATAGATTGATATGAGGAACGAGTGAGTATTTTTCGCATTTTATCCTAGAGGCGATCGCTTTTTTGAGGGGCTGGAGGCTAGGGAGTGGGGAGATGGGGAGATGGGAGGCAAAGGGAAGCAAAGGGAAGCAAAGGGGAGAATGATTAATTACGAATTAAGAACCAGGAATTACGAATTGTCTTTTTCCTTTTTCCTTTTCCCTTTTCCCTTTTTTCTAGCCCCTAACCCCTAGCCCCTAGCTCCTCTCAAGCGCGCTTCGCCAGCTTTTTCGCCAACTTCCGCAGACGAATTGACTTTGGTGTGACTTCGACTAATTCATCTGGTCCAATGTATTCCAAAGCCCGTTCTAGGCTCATATCTACTGGTGCTTGCAGCTGCACTAGTTCATCACCACTGGCGGCGCGGTGGTTTGTCAGCTGTTTGGTCTTACAAACATTCAGTTCTAGATCTTGCTGACGGTTGTGTTCTCCCACAATCATGCCTTTGTAAACCTTTGTGCCTGGGGTAATGAAGAATACACCGCGATCTTCAGCATTCTTCATCGCGTAGAAGGTAGCCACACCCTCTTCAAAGGAAATTAACACTCCATTGCGGCGGGCTTCAATTTCCCCACTCAGAGGACGGTAATCAAGGAAGCTGTGGTTCATAATGCCTTCACCCCTCGTCATACGCATGAATTCACCTCGAAAACCTACCAAACCACGAGCTGGGATGATAAATTCTAGCTGAGTGCGTCCATTGCTACCGACTTGCATATCTTGCATTTCACCCCGTCGCTGTCCCAGCCGTTCAATACAGCTGCCTACGCCTTCTTCTGGCACATCCAACACTAGGTATTCATAAGGTTCGCAAGGTTGACCGCTGACTTCGCGGTAAATTACTTGTGGCTGAGAAACTTGGAATTCGTAGCCTTCGCGCCGCATGGTTTCAATCAAAATGCCCAGGTGGAGTTCACCTCTTCCTGAAACCAATAATTTATCAGGCGAGTCGGTTTCTTCCACTCGTAGGGCGACATTGGTTTCTAGTTCGCGCATCAGGCGATCGCGCACTTGTCGAGAAGTGACAAAATTCCCTTCGAGTCCAGCAAATGGCGAATCATTGACAGAAAATGTCATCTGCAATGTCGGTTCATCTACCTTAATCAATGGCAACGCTTGCGGTTCATTCGGGCAAGTAATCGTTTCTCCTATATTTGCCTCAGCAAATCCAGCCACAGCTACAATGTTTCCGGCTGAAGCGGATTCCAAGTCAATTCGCTTGAGTCCTTCAAATCCCATCAATTTGGTAACTTTGGCTTTGGCAATTTCGCCTGTTTCTGTTACCAAAGCTGCTTGCTGCCCGATGCGAATTGTGCCATTGTGAATTTTGCCAATTACAATCCGTCCCACATACTCAGAGTAATCTAGAGTGGTGACTTGCAGCTGTAGCGGCTTATTTACATCGCCTACAGGTGGTGGCACATGACGCAAAATTGCTTCAAACAAGGGTTGCATATCCACCCCTTGTGCATCTAGGTCTTCTTTGGCATAACCTTCTAGACCAGAGGCAAATAAATAAGGAAACTCGCACTGGTCATCATCTGCGCCTAGTTCCAAAAACAGATCCAGTACTTTATCAATCGCACCATAAGGATCTGCCTGGGGTCGGTCGATTTTGTTGACGACAACAATCGGGCGCAGTCCCTTTTCTAGGGCTTTTTTCAGCACAAAGCGAGTCTGGGGCATTGGTCCTTCGTTGGCATCTACAATCAGGATGCAGCCATCAACCATGCCTAGTACGCGCTCTACCTCACCGCCAAAATCAGCGTGACCTGGAGTATCAACAATATTGATCAGGGTGTCTTTGTAGCGAACTGCTGTATTCTTGGAAAGAATGGTAATACCCCGCTCTCGTTCCAGGGCGTTGGAGTCCATTACACAATCAGGTACGTCTTCCCCTTCGCGGAAAATGCCGGATTGTTTGAGCAAGGCATCAACGAGAGTGGTTTTGCCGTGATCGACGTGGGCGATAATGGCGACGTTGCGAATGGGAAGCGTCATAAAAGCGTTGTTTGAACTAGAGGAGGGTTTTAATACTGAAGTTTCCGTCAGTGGCTTATTAACAGAATTTGGTAACACTCATAAATTCTGTAAACAAGCCTTAATAATTCTATCTTACTCGTAAACAGTTACCAGTTACCAGTTATCAGTTACCAGGAGGCAGGAGGCAAGAGGCAAGTTGCCCGAGGCAAGTTACCAACTACCAACTACCAATAAAAGCTAAAAGCTAACAGCTAATCGCTAATCGCTTTTGACTGTATACGTTGCGTAGCTCTGGCAGGCTGGTGAGTGTTAGCCCTAACTTTATCACACCCACTATTTTGCCCCAGTTGTCTAGTTGGGTTATCGTTTCGGCTTGCTTAAATTTCTCTTTGTAGAAATCTACCCAAAAAGCAGGCGCTTGCTTTTTATTCTTTTGCCAACGCTTACGCCAGCGCACGAAATCTTGATTGGTGGGTGGTTCTACTCCCACGATTGGCGGTAAATCCGCATAGCTGACAAATGTACTCACACCCTTACCAACGACGTGAATTACATATCGCCAACAATCAATTCTATATATATCTTCGGTTTTCAGGTTGAGTAATAAGGCGATCGCATCTGAGGTAACAAAACGAGCTTGTGGATGATTGGACTTTGCTTGAGCGTTTGTTGTTGCTATCATAGTAAGTAACTCCCACTATGTGAGTAAATAACTCCCACTATGTGAGTAAGTAACTCCCACTATGTGGGACTAATTGTGCTTAGCGATCGCCTTAAGTTTGACCGACCGGAGGCGATCGCTTTTAATGATATAAATAATTAAAAAGCGAAAACTCACTATTTGTCAAGTATGGGTCTGGTAAGGTTAAGAATTCAAGAGTTTGCTGATAAACAAGGCTGGACGATTAAGGAAGTTTCAGATAGATCTGGTGTTCCCTACGGCACGGTTAAAACTTATATGCGTTTACCTGAGAGAGCAACCGTTGACCTTACTGCCCTATGTAAGTTGGCGCAAACGTTTGATGTTTTGATGGAAGACTTATTTGAGATAGTGAAAGACTAAATGATATAATCCTTCAGCTGATAAGTCAACTGAAGGTCAAAAAACGGATTAGTAAGGTTAAGAATTAAAGAGCTTGCTGCTAAAAAGGGCTGGACTGAAGGAAGTTTCAGATAGCTCTGGTGTGGCATACGGCACGATCAAAACTTATGCTGTCTCTCCTGGCATGGCAATGGCTGATATTAATGCCCTACGCGGCGTTGGCAAAAACGTTTGATGTTTTAATGGAAGACTTATTTGAGGTTGTGAAGGAATAGGCGGGAGCGCCCAAGTGAAGCGTAGTTATCGCATCCCTAGTAAGAAAACGAGCGCGCTTGATGATTAGACTTTTATTGAGTGTTTGTTGTTGCTATCCTAGAAAGTGCAACCCACTATGTGGGACTAATTGTGCTAGGCGATAACCTTAAGTTTGACAGACCGGAGGCGATCGCTTTTAATCTAAAATTATTGAAGGACACAATCTAGTCCTTTGCCTGTGAATGGGTTTGGTAAGGTTGCGGATTAAAGAATTTGCCGATAAAAAGGGTTGGACGCTGAAGGAAGTTGCCCAACGCTCAGGGGTTCACTACAGTACAGTAAAAACTTATGCCCGTTTATCGGTATTGTCAAATTAAATTGTTTGAGCAATAGCCAGTCACTATTTTCCTGAAAAACGTTATTTTTGCTCTAAATAGACACACTAACCCCAGTAATCTCTTGGCTTGAGCGCATTGGTTCCACCATCACATATCTAGTCATAAAAGCAGGCAGCGCGATGTCTGTAAGGAAGGCTTGAAGTTTGCCAATTCAAGTTGCTCAAAAAAGGCAAGCACTTCGCCCCTCACCACGCTTTGCACCAGATAATGGATGATGACCAGGTATTCGCCAAACAATATCAGGTGCGAAGATTTCCCGTACAGTAGCCACATCACCTTTACCGTATGCTTCGTAGTAGCGCTTGATAATTGTTACATTCGGATGTATTGGGTTGTATTGGTAGTTGCGGCTGAGGCTTTCTGTTCAAATAGGTTCTGACTAACTAAGAGAAAAGAAAAACCTGCAACAGCGCCTAAATTTAAAAAATCCTTGCGAGTCTGGTGGTTATGCATTGTTTTATACTTAAGCTAATCATCAAACAGGTGTTGCAGATGAGTAAGTCTTTGCAACATCAGTGCTTACCCACCCTACTTAGTGAGATAACCACCTGTTGCATCTACGTCCATACCAACGATGCAGCTAGCATCATCTGAACTTAGCCACATCACAGTTCTGGCGATTTCTTCTGGTTTAACTATTCTTTTGAGCGGGTAATCTTGAGAGACAGTCTCAAAATTGGTCTTCCAAGCAGCTAAAACTCTCCTCAGCATCGGTGTATCAACTGCGCCAGGAGAAACAGAATTGACGCGAATATTTTTGTCTGTATATTCCAATGCTGCAACTTTTGTCAAAGACAAGATTGCGTGTTTGCTGGCGCTGTATGGGCTAATTGTTGCAAAACCTACGTGACCAGAAACGTCGCATTATTCACAATAATTCCGCCCTTTTGCCTTAGCATAACAGGAAGCTCGTACTTCATGAATAAAAAGACACCCGTCGCGTTAGTATTCATCACGTTCATCCAATCTTCCAAACAGGTGTCAGCAATGGTATTTGGAGAACTTTCAATTCCGGCATTATTAAACGCAATGTCAATTGCCCGTATTTTTTTACACAACCGTCAATAAATGCTATAATATCTTACTCGCGTCTAACATCAGCTTGCATATAAGTGGCTTCACCGCCAAAGGCAAGAATTTCCCGCGCATTCGCTTCACCTAGATTCGTGCGGCGACCACAAAAGAATACTTTGGCTCCTTCTTTGGCAAAAGCATATGCAGTAGCCTTACCGATACCTGATGTAGCTCCGGTAATTAGTACAACTTTGTCTTTGAATTTACCGTCAGCATTTGCCTTACCGCTTTGTGGTTGTACTGGTTTTTGAGTGTTGGCTTGGGCTTTAGTGGCAGCGATCGCACTCCCTACCCCTGCCAATCCGATACCGCCTTGAAGTATAATTCGACGACGGCTAAATCCTTGCTTTGACATATCTCCAATCCAAAATCGAAAATCTAAAATTGTTTTAATCGAGCATTCCACTCGTCACGTCAACGAGCGAACCGTGAAACGCCGTCGCTTCATCACCTGCTAAAAACATCACAGCGCGAGCCATTTCTTCAACCGTGTTTGTGCGCCCAATCGGAATCGCCTTTGAGCCTTCCTCGAAGGACATACCGCGTTTTTCTCGCACAGCGCGGAGCATCGGCGTATCAACGCCACCTGGCGAAATCGAAGTTATCCGAATGTTATCTTTGGCGTATTCCATCGCTGCTACTTTGGTTAAACCCATTACCGCGTGTTTGCTCACGCTGTATGGTCTGATTTCGGAAAAACCTTTGTGACCGGAAACGCTTGCCATATTGACGATACATCCGCCGCCTTGTTTGAGCATTTGCGGAATTTCGTATTTGAGTCAGAGAAATTCACCAAGCGCGTTGGTGTGCAAAACATCAAGAAAATCAGTTGTCGGTTGTTCGTGCAATTTCACCATTTTTGGATTAACAATTCCCGCGTTGTTGAAGGCGATATCAACACGCCCGTACTTCTTCACGCAAGCGTCAACAAAGGCTTTGACATCCTCTTCACGTCTGACATCGGCTCGCATATAAGTTGCTTCGCCACCAAAGCCTTTAATTCTAGCTTCAACTTGTCTACCTAAGTTCTCACGACGACCGCAGAAGAAGACTTTTGCACCTTCTTTGGCAAAGGCATAAGCCGTTCCTTCCCCAATGCCAGAAGTTGCCCCAGTAATCAATACGACTTTATTGGTAAACTTGCCCTTGGAATCGGCTTTGCCTGTTTCTGGAGCAATTGGTTTTTGGGTTTGAGCGATCGCACTTTTAGCAGTTACTGCTGCTATTCCCACTACTCCTACACCAATAATCCCCCGCCTGGTAATTGGGATTTTTCTTTTGCTATTGTCTGCTGATTGTTGATTCTTATCTTTCGTGTTGCTCATGGCTGGTTGTTTTCAGGTAAAATTTGGTATGTCAAGGTAGTAAGGTGCGATCGCTTACTGATGCAGTGCGTTAGCGCAGCGTAAGCGTAGTTATCGCTTACCATCATCCCTACTACCCCACCTGAGAGAAGCGGTGATTATCTATCGAGTCAAACATCCCACCATAAACAAGTTGTCTCGGTGTATCCTGGTTAAAGAAGTCGTGGGGGAATCCTAGCTCTATCGAGCTAACTGAATTCAACTTTTCTATCTGTTCGGGTGGTAAATTGAAGTTGATACAGTCTAAGTTGTCTTTGATTTGGGAGAGTTTACGCCCACCGATAATTGGAATCACTTCTTGCTGTCTGAGCCAGTTGAGTGCTACTTGGGCTGAACTACATCCAATTTCCCGTCCTACCGAGTCAACTGTTTTAGCAATTTGCAGATTGCGCTCATTTTGTTGCACAAAGCCAGACATACTTTCGTTATCTAAGCGTCTAGCCTCTCCTTCCTTGCCATTACCATTACTGTATTTACCTGTCAGCCATCCACTTGCTAAAGGCGACCAAGCTGTGATACCAATGTCTAGAGTACGTGCCATTGGCAACAATTCGCGCTCAGGAGTTCTTTGAATTAAACTGTATTCAATTTGCAAACCGATAAAAGGTGTCCAGCCGCGTAACTCCGCCAGCATATTGCACTGAGAGACAATCCAAGCTGGAGCATCAGAAATGCCAATGTACAAAACTTTACCAGCACGTACCAAATCGTCAAAGGCGCGCATGACTTCCTCTACTGGAGTCATAAAGTCCCAAGTATGCAACCACAGCAAGTCAATGTAATCAGTCTTCAACCGCTTTAGGCTGCCTTCCACTGACTGCACCATATTTTTGCGCTGATTGCCAGCACCGTTGGGATTATTATTAGCTGCACCATTTGTATACTTGGTTGCTAGTACGACACGCTCTCGATCTGAGGCGATGAATTCTCCCAGATATTTTTCACTCGTGCCGTTAGTATAAACGTTAGCCGTGTCGATAAAGTTACCACCTGCCTCCATAAAGGCATCATAAATCTTGCGGCTCTCTTCCTGGGATGAACCCCAGCCCCAATCTTCACCAAAAGTCATTGTTCCCAAGCACAGTTGGGAAACTCGCAATCCACTTTTGCCTAATAGTTTGTAGCGCATAGTTAATTGTTCTCCTGAGCAGTTGCGACAATTAAAATTTAGTTTGCCTGTTTGAGTAGAACTTAACAACCGAAGATCGGGAAGTTAACAACCGAACTTAAGTTTCTTTCTAGCAAGGGAAACTCAAACTCTAGGCTGATGCCGATTTACTTAAAATCGGTAAAAAATATCATATTGTTGCAACGATCGCCCAAAATCGGTTACTTGTCGTTTTATGTCACACTGATGAATTCAGCCAAGCCAAGACGCAAACGAGGTGTTATCCTCACATCAATAGGATGGGAAAAACTACAGCGTTCGATACGAGAGTCAGAGATTAGGGATAATTTCGGCTTTCGCTACACATGGGAAGAATTAAGCGATCGCACTCGTTTAGATCCTGATACCATCGCTAAGGTAACTAATCGTAAAGCAAAAGTTGATAAACCTACACTTGAGCTATTTTTCCAAGCTTTTAACCTAGAACTAACAGCAAGTGACTATTTCAAGCCTTCTAATTCCCAACCTTCACACCAGTCAAGTCACACCCGTGAAGATTTAAGCCAAGCAGTTGATGTTTCTTTCTTCTTGGGGCGCACAACAGAACTAACTCAACTACAACAGTGGATTCTTGGGGAATGCCGATTAGTGGCAATATTGGGTATGGGGGGAATTGGTAAAACTGCCCTATCGGTAAAACTTGCCCACCAGATCAAACATAAGTTTGAGTATATCGTCTGGCGATCGCTACGAACGGCTCCACCCATCAAAGATCTGCTAGCTGGGCTAATTCTATTCCTCTCCAACGAACAACTAACTGAAACTGATTTACCTGAAACTGTAGATGACAGAATATCACTACTAATTAGGTATTTACAAAATCATCATTGTCTACTGATACTAGATAATTTAGAAGCTATTCTACAAAGTGGTGAACACAGCGGATACTATCGCCAAGGATATGAAGAATATGGCGAATTAATCAAACGTATAGGAGAAATTCACCATCAAAGTTGTGTAGTAATAACTAGTCGAGAAAAACCCGAAGAATTAGCACTGTTAGAAGGAGAAACCTTATCTGTTCGCTTATTACAATTAACTGGTTTACAGCAGCTAGAAGGATGCTCGATATTAAAAGCAAAAGGTGTATTTGGCACAGAAGCCGAACTTAATAGAATAATTGATTACTATAGAGGCAACCCCTTAGCCTTAAAAATAATTGCCACATCAATCAAAGAATTATTTGCCGGCGATATTTTTGAATTTTTCATTGAAGGTAAAACTGTATTTAAAGGAATTCGTCAACTTTTAGAGCAGCAATTTAATCGTTTATCAGATATAGAAAAGCAAATTTTATACTGGTTAGCAATCAATCAAGAACCAACTTCAATAGCACAATTGCAAGATGATTTTGTTCCATCAGTAGCAAGACAAAGCTTACTGGAAGCTCTAGAATCCTTGAGCAGACGATGTCTAATTGAGCAAAGTAAAGACGAGAATCGCGCTTCTAAGTTCACCCTTCAGCCAGTAGTAATGGAATATGTCACCGATTCTCTAGTTCAACAAGTATGTGCAGAAATTACTGGCAAACTTGAGAAAAATAAAAATAATTCCGAATTCCGAATTCCCAATTCCGAACTCTTAAACACCCATGCCCTACTTAAAGCACAAGCAAAAGAATACGTAAGAGATGCACAATCTCGCCTTGTTCTTAAAGCTGTTATTGATAAATTATATACTGTTTATTACCACAAAAATAATATTGAACAGCAGTTAATTAAACTTTTATTTATAATTAGAGAGCGAGCGCCACGTCAACCAGGATATGCAGCTGGGAATATTTTAAATCTGCCTTGTCAGATGGAAACTAACCTCAGTGGCTATGATTTTTCTTACCTGAATGTTTGGCAAGCCCATCTTGCGAAAGTGAATTTACATAATGTGAATTTCCAAAATGCAGATTTAGCTAAATCTGTTTTTGCTGAAACTCTTGGGGGTGTTTTATCAGTTGCACTCAGTCAAGATGGCAAGCTTTTGGCTACTGGTGATTCAAATGGCGAGATTCATATATGGCAAGTTGAAGATGGTAAACAACTTGTTACTTGTAAAGGGCATACTGGTTGGATTCGCTCAGTTGCATTCAGTCCCGATAGTAGTATGATTGCCAGCGGTTGTAGCGATCATGCTGTTAGATTATGGGATGTTCGTGATGGTAAATGCCTACGAATCTTGCAGGAACACATAAATCGAGTCAGATGTGTTGTCTTTAGTCCTGGGGGTAATACCTTAGCCAGTGGTAGTGATGACTGTAGTGTCAAATTGTGGGATGTTAAAACAGGGCAATGCTTGATAACTTTGCAACAACATACAAATCGTGTTAGATGTGTTGCTTTTAATCCTGAAGGAACAATTTTAGCAAGTGCCAGTGACGACCATACTGTTATTTTATGGGATGTCAGAACTAGAAAAGTCTTAAGAACCTTACAAGCACATAAAGATGGAGTAAGGTCAGTTACTTTTAGTCCTGGGGGTAAGATTCTTGCTAGTGGTGGAGAAGACAAAGTAGTTAGGTTGTGGGATGTTAGTACTGGACAATGCCTAAGTACTTTGCAAGGACATAGAGATGGGGTATGGTCACTAACTTTCAATCCGATCCCCCCTAGCCCTCCTTACCAAGGGGATGGGGGGATCTTAGCTAGTGGTAGCCATGACCAAACAATCAGACTATGGGATATCAACACTGGTCAAACCTTGAGAACTTTACAGGGACATACAAGCTGGGTTTGGTCAGTTGTCTTTGCAGATGTTGGGCAAACCCTGATTAGCGGCGGTGCAGATCAAACAGCAAAGCTATGGGATGTTGGTAGTGGTCAGTGTATCAGAACCTGGCAGGGGCGAAGTAATGGAGTTTGGGCAGTTGCTTTCTGTCCGATACCAGTAAGCCCTACGGACACTTTGCTTAACGGGGGAAACTCCCGCACCTGGGTGTCCTCCTCGAACCTTGGGGGGTTTGGGGG
This sequence comes from uncultured Chroococcidiopsis sp., assembly GCA_964248365.1. GTDB lineage: Bacteria > Cyanobacteriota > Cyanobacteriia > Cyanobacteriales > Chroococcidiopsidaceae > Chroococcidiopsis. The sequence goes on from CAXTYC010000033.1 coordinate 41,100, forward strand.
GATCATTGCCAGTGTTAGCGATGACAAAACAGTGCGGCTGTGGGATGTTAGCAGTGGTCAAACCTTGCGAACTTTTAGCGGTCATAGTAGTGGAGTTTGGTCAATTGCTATTAGTCCAGATGGTCAAATTTTGGCAAGTGGTAGTGATGACCAAACAGTAAGATTATGGGACATCAGTAGCGGGAAGGCTTTACGAACTTTGCAAGGGCATACAGGTTGGGTTTGGTGTGTTGCCTTTAGTCCGAAAGGTAAAATCCTTGCAAGTAGTGGTGCAGATCAAACGATCAGGTTATGGGATGTCAAAGCAGGTCAAGCTATTAGAATTTTACAAGGACATACAAGTATAGTCCGGTCAGTCGCCTTCAGCTCAGATGGTCAATTTTTAGTTAGTGGCAGTGTAGACAAAACAGTGAGACTATGGAATGTCGATACTGGTAATGTTTTGGCAGTTTTGCAGGGACACAATCGACCAGTAAGTTCAGTTAGCTTTAGTCCCATCCCCCCAAACCCCCCTTATCAAGAGGGGCTAGGCGGAATCGTAGCTAGTGGTAGTGATGACGGCACAGTGAAACTTTGGGATATCAGGACTGGTAAATGCATTCAAATACAAGCACATACTGACTGGATACAGTCTGTTGCTTTCAGTCCAGATGGTAACATCCTAGCTAGTGGTAGTCACGATCGCACAATTAAACTATGGGATGTCAACACTGGACAACTCTTACGAACTTTACAAGGACATACTGGCTGGATATGGTCAGTTGCTTTCAGTCCAGAGGGTGAAACCATAGCTAGTAGTAGTCAGGATGGCACGATTAAAGTTTGGGATGTTTTAACCAGTGAGTGCTTAAAAACTCTCAGAAGTGCAAGACCTTATGAGGGTATGAATATTACTGATACTACTAGTTTAAGTGTAGCGACTATTGCTACTTTGAAAGCTCTAGGAGCAGTAGAGTTTGACAGTGCAGTAGATAACAAAATTATCCACCTTAGCCAAAAACCAGGTAGAAAAGGTCGTAGTGCTGGATAAAGGGTAATAGGTAATGGGTAATGGGTAAATAAAGAAAGGAAAAGGGACTTTTGAACTTAACCTACCTTTCACCAACTACCAACTACCAACTACCAACTACCAACTACCAACTACCATCTATACATTTGTAACAGTATTAAAACTAAATAGTATGAGTTTCGCAGAAGGTTTGGAGTAGCTGGATGCAGTTAGCGATCGCCCCCAGATGTGCAATTTCATACCCGTGTGTATTTTGTGTTGGAAACGCCAAACACGCAGCACGGGCAACATGACCAAATTTCATCGCAATTGATGCATCACTGCCAAACCCGCTCAAAGTAGCTAATTGTACAGGCAGATCTAATTTTTCTGCTACTTGTCGCAGTTGCCCATTGAGTCCTTCATCATATATCCCATAACCATCCTGGGACAAGATTACTGGTGCTACTCCCGACTCAATTGGATATTCTGGCGATAAAGGGCAAATCTCCAAAGCGATCATTGCATCTAGACGTTGCTGCTGGCTAAAATAAAGCGCTCCAATTGCTCCCACTTCTTCTTTAGCAGAAGCAACCAGGTAAACATCAACCGCTGGCTGTTTCAAACTTTCAGCCAAAGCTAGCAAAATAGCTACACTCGCTTTATTATCCAAAGTGTAACTAGCAATATGATCCTTTAATCGCACTGGACGCTTGCGATGCTTCCCTATCACCATGCGAGTTCCAGGGCGAATACCTGCTGTTGCTAATTCTTCATCTGTGCATTTAGTCTCAATCCAAGCATCTTCCCACCTGACGGGTGTATCTTCCTGTTGCACCTTTTGAGGTGATTCATGGGAAACATGACGGGAACCAAAGCTGAGAATACCGCTAATAGTTGCGTTGTCTCCCAACAAATCTACCACTCCCTCGCCATAAACCCAAGGAAAAGATCCGCCGAGTTTCCTAACTTCTACTCGCCCATCATCCCCCAGGCTCTTGACAATTGCGCCAATTTCATCTTTATGGGCGGTGATAGCGATTCCATTACCAGGATCACGACCTGGAATTTTAGCAATGATATTATCAGCACGATCTTGCCAAACTTCTACCCCCCCAGCAGCAAATCGGCTTAGCAATAGTTGGTTAATTTCGTCTTCCGCACCGCTAGGAGAATGATGCAGTACTAACTCTTCAATCGTATGGAATAGGCGATCGCTATCTAATGACACAGCAATAAACTCACTTTTGCTACGATCAAAAGTTTAACAATTTCGGATATCTCTAATCAGATTCGTCCTCATCCTCTAGCATGAGGACATAATCAGTTATTTGTTCAGCGTAATGAAGAACTCTTGGCTTTTCTAGGAAACCTTGATATTGCAAGACTCCCTGACGGGATTGATGAGCGATCGCAGCCAACTCTAATAAGTCGTCACCCTCTTGACAATAACCTATCGTAATTTCAACAATAGAAGGATGTGACCAAACTTTTTCAGGGTTTTTTATCTTTGAATCTGTATTTAAGCCATTCATTGTTGCAGGCTTATCACCAAGACTAAAAGATACACGGTCATTATCTGGATTTTTGAATATACCAGTAACAAATCCAGATCTTCTTTCTTCATCTATCCCATAATATTCCGCTGTTTCGTTCCCAGTGCGAATACGAATCACACGCAATCCTGGCATAGAGTTGAAAACTGGTTTGTCTCGCTCTGCAAATGATAATCCTTGAGATGAAATTTGTGTATCCTGTAACCATGTCCAAACTTGACGAATATTCACAGCGTCACAATATAGTATCGTCGGCTTATCCCTCAATTCTTTTTTTGCTAAAATCTGCTCAATCCAATTTCTGATAGCGGCTTTACCTTGAACGTCATTTGTAAAATTTCTGCCTTCTTTGTTTATATATGTGGCTGCTTCATCGTAAGGTATCCATGAATCTAACCCAGGATAAATAGCACTAATTTCATCCGTCAAAGAAGACATTTTGACCATTACAGGAATTAATTGTGTTCTGCGATGAGCGCTAGTTTGAGAAGTACGATTTACCAGATATACTGCTACTTCATTGATAGGAGTCTTTTCGTCTACATTGGGAAGTGTTATGTGAGATAGAGCCAGACGCACTCCTAAAAAGCGTAATAAATCTATAAAGCTGCTAATAGCTTTTTGGTCATAACTTTCTCGCTCAGGTGTAATAAATTGAGTACCAATTCCAATGTCTGCAAAACCTAAACGTATAGCATTTTTAGGATCGCACCAAGGATATTTATTATAACATTCTTTTCCATAAAATTCAAACCAAACTCCTACCTTTCCTGGTAATTCAGATTTAACAGGCTGCACAATCTCAGCTATTTGAGCGATTCTGTTATTAACAACATTTTCTAATTGTGTACGGCGTGGTTTATGTTTAGTAGATAAATTTAGGCGTTCTGCAATAATTCCAGCTTCTTGTATGCGAATATTTACCGTTAAATCTTCAGGAAAGGGGTAACTTCCTGCGGCTGCATTTGGCAATCCTAAACAATACTGTATAGCTTTAAGACGTTCCTCTAAATTATAGTCTTTGATGTACCAAATCCAAATTGTTAAATCTTCTCCAATAGATGAACGAATGGCTTGACGTAATTGTGCTTGTTTTGTACTTAGTTCTTGATAAAACTGTCGTAGCCTTTCTTGAAAAGCCTCTTCCGTTTCTTCCAGTTTTGGTTTACACTCATCAAGTTCTTGCTTTTGTTTTTTCTCTAGTTCTTTACGCCGTATTTGATAATCTGATTCAGACTCTGTTTTTTTCTTGAGGCATTTTCTCAGTTTTGTTGCTTGCGTCTGTTGAAGCCTTTTTCGTCTGACTTCAAATTGCTTTTCGGTTTCTGCTTTGTTCTTAACTATAGGCTTGTCAAAACTTTTTGGTCTTTTTAAGTCAAAAAACTGAGACTGCTTGGTTTTATGATAATCCTGACGTTGACAATATAGCGTTTCCAGATATTTCTCAAATACTTTATCAATTTGGGTCATTAGTTGATAAAGATTAGTTGTAGGTAATCCTTTAGCTACTAAATGCTCAGGTTCCATGCCATCTTTATAAGTAATACCAATATTAGGATTACCTCTTAAGGCTGATGATGGATTAGCTAATATTTGTTGTGGAGTAATTGAAAGAATATTTAATTTTTCTAATAATTTAGCTAAGTTTTCATCCCAATCAGCATTACTATTATTTAATATCATTGAGCAAGGAACGAAATATTCAGTTAAGTTACCAGGATTTAAAGCTGTTCCCCAATTTAAGTTTGCACGTATGTAAGCTGTACTAGCATGATTATTTGATAACTGTGAATCATTAAGACTGAGCCAGCGTTTAATACTTGGCGCAATATGAATTTGAGGATAAGGTTGACCTGGAACAGTTACAACATTTAATGTTATAACTATTGAATAATAGTAAGTTTGTCCGTCTTCGGTGTAATTTAACGGCTGCCAAGAAAATAACTCTGCTCCTTTTCCACTTGATGATATAGTTCGATAAAACTGAAGTTTTTGTCCATCTAATTCAAACTTTAACCCTGGTTTGCTTAATTCTGTTGCTAAAATGTGAGGTAATAAAATAAAATCATTGCCAGATAAATTTGCAGTTCCATTTGGATGAGTAGCAAAATTATTTGTGTAAGATATCTGTTTACTCTCCCAAATCAAATTCTCAGGAGATAAGTAACTCATTGCCAATTGTCTTTCATCATAACTTATTCCAACTTTTCCTCTCTTACTAGGTTCATCTGGAAATTCTGTTTCTATCCAATAAACGAATTGTGTGGTAGACCATGTGAGATATTCTATGATTAATTAAAGATTGACTTGGGGTAAACCAGAAAGTTTTGTAGTTGTAGAAATCGCCAGGTAAAAAGGACGATATAGAGATTGAACAATTAAGCGATCGCTACGAGAAATTTGCAGATCATTTTCAAAATAAGGACGAAGTAAATTTACCATCCCGACAAGAATACTACTAGCTGCGGTATCATCTTTTCCATCTTCATTTTTAGCGCTATTTGGTGCAAACTTGGCATCACACCAAAACACTTCTGCATCAGCTTCACCACGAATTAAACGACCGATCGCTTGCCAAAGCGAAACAATAATATCCCAATGCACAGCATCCCGATCTTCATCAGGTAGAGTCCTTAATCTGACTGATAAATGCAACAGATGACACCATTGACTATAAGCAGCATCACGAAAATTCTTCCCTAATTCTTTTAATGTTTCGCCTGTTGCAGTTTTATAATTATCAATTGCCCAACGATTAATAGCGTGAATTGCATAAGATAGATCGTCAGGAATAGGGTGAGGTAAAACTAGAAAATAAGCTGCCCCAATAACCGCTATTCCTTGATCATTAACAATATTATGACCTCGCTCTATTGCTTTCAATGGGGCGATTAAAATTACTTCTGGTCTTTTTGCAAAATTTGGTGATTGTCCCCGCTGCAAAGATTTATAATTCCCGCTATCATTCCAATCATCAGGAATTTCATCATCAGGGGATAGAGGTAATGCTTTATCTCCCGATCCCAAATTAACTAGACACTGATAAACCCAATCAACTTGTTCATAGCTATTAACCACTAATAGAATTTCTCTCCCATTCAACTGTTCGAGTTTGCGAGTAAAATATTTTTCTTTTACTAGTTCGGTAACAATTTGTTCTAAGTTTCTACGCTTGTTATCTCCTGCACCCGATACAGAAATAGGTTTTTGGTACTTAGAGAATGTTAAAAGCTGTGAGGTTATGACTTTTTCCCGCTCATTTCTTGGTGCAAGCACTCCAGAAACAGGCACATCAACATGATATGCTGGCGATTTTCCTGCCCAACTAGTTCCTGACATCATTAATATGTTAGGACTAGCAATATTATCTCCTTTGAATAATTCATCAAAATGCAGTAACAACCAACGCCCAACACCTGTGCAACGGAAAAACTGTAAACTTCCTAATGTCTCTTTATACGACTTTTGATATTGAAATGCCAACTGATTCCCCATTGGCATAACAGGAATTATTGATTCAAAGTCAGATGGTGGAGAATCAAACCACATTGTATCTGATATATTTTCTAATTTTAAAATACCTTGCACCTGTTGCCAATTATTCATCATATAATGGAGCTTGTTTTGTAGCCTACAGACTAACAAGGCAAATTCAAGTAGAGATATTTCGTTCGCGGCTAGGCGAAGCCAAGAGCGCGACGGTCTGAACGGTTTACCCAATACCTAGCAGGATTTATTTTTTTGCGCCAAATTTAAAATCGGTTGGTGGGAGGGATAATTGACCCGTTCGGCAATCGGCGCACGCGCGGAAGCTGAGCTTGTCGAAGCTTGGTCGAACGCGCTCGCGCTCTTGGCTTCGCCTTCGACGCGCGCTCACCGTTGATTCGGGCTGACCATATTTGTCTACATCCTTTGTAACCCCACTCCCAAACTTCGTTCTCTGGCAAAATAGCAAACCCACAGAACGCAACTTAACCAGGTGTAATGTCTATAGCAATGCTATATGCCCCAACATTGCTATAAACCAATAGGAAGAGGACAAAACGAATATAAAACGATACATTTAACTATTTGTTATTATGTAGCTATGGCTTTCGATTACGACCTTTTTATAATTGGTGCAGGCTCAGCAGGGTTAGCAGCCTCCAAACAAGCAGCAAGTTATGGCAAGCGCATTGCAATTGCTGAACAAGAAGCGATCGGTGGTACTTGTATCAATCGCGGCTGTGTTCCCAAAAAACTCATGGTCTATGCCGCTGATTTTGCCCTCAAAGAGCGATTCGCGTCAGGCTACGGCTGGAATGAGTGCAAAAGGCAGTTGGATTGGTCACGTTTGATCGTCGCCGTCCATCAACAAATTGAGAAGCGCCATCAATCTTATCTGCAAGCTTTACACAAAGGTAGTGTTGAACTAATTCAAAGTCATGTAACTTTCATCGACCCTCATACAATTGAAATTGATGGGCGTAAAGTTACAGCTGACAAAATTATAATAGCAGTAGGCGGACACCCACTTAAACCCGACATTCCAGGTATAGAACACGCCATCACTTCCCGCGAGATGTTTCAACTGCAAAAGCTACCAAAGCGTTTAGCAATTGTTGGTGGTGGCTATATCGGTGTGGAATTTTCCAGCATGATGAATGCTTTTGGTGTGGAAGTCACCTTGATGGATAGAGATGAATTGATTTTATCTGGATTTGATGATGATATCCGCTCTGGTTTGCAAAATGGTTTAAGTCAAAGAGGAATAAAGTTTCTGGGTAATACTACGGCTAAAGAAATCAAACAAGTAAATGGGGAATTGCAAATTATATTATCAGGCGATCGCCCCCAAACACTCACCGCCGACACTATACTAATTGCTACAGGTAGAAGCCCAAATACCAAAAACCTCAATTTAGAAAACGCTCTTGTTGAGGTAGGCGAAAAAGGTGCAATTACAGTAGATGATTACAACCGCACCACTCAGGAGAATATCTTTGCTATAGGTGATTGTAGCACCAGAATACCATTAACCCCAGTAGTAAGATCGGAAGGTCGTGCGGTTGCTAATACAATTTTTGGCGACAAACCAGAAAAACTCAACTATGATTATGTCCCCTCTGCCATCTTTGCCCGTCCAGAAGCAGCCGCAGTTGGGATGAGTGAAGCCAAAGCAAGGGAAAAATTTGGTGAATCTGTGCAATGCTTGCGTACCCGATTTGAACCACTGTTTTACACAATGACAGATCGGTCAGAGCAAGCGATGATGAAATTAGTAGTAGATGAAAGCGATCGCGTATTGGGCGCACATATGGTAGGCGAACACGCAGCCGATATTATTCAAAGTCTAGCTGTAGCCATTAGAAAAGGTGTTACAAAGCAAGACGTTGAGGCTACAATAGGCATCCACCCAACTACAGGTGAGGAGTTTTTGCTGCTCGATTGAGTCAAACGATTTTGGATTACCTCGCCCACAGATGATTTTACCGCAAACTTAGATTAGTAATCACACAAGGAATGTATTAACTTATGACATTTGATTACGACTTATTTGTTATTGGTGCTGGATCTGGAGGGCTGGCGGCGAGCAAACGGGCAGCTAGTTATGGGGCGAAGGTGGCGATCGCCGAAGAAAGTCTCGTCGGCGGTACTTGTGCCATTCGAGGCTGTATACCCAAAAAACTCATGGTCTATGGTTCTCGCTTTCCCGCATTATTTCACGATGCGGCTGGCTATGGCTGGCACGTCGGCGAAACCCACCTAGACTGGCAACACTTTATAACATCTATTGACAACGAAGTCAAGCGGCTAGCGCAGATGCATACAGGCTTCTTAGCAAAAGCTGGAGTTGATTTGATTCCCAGCCGCGCCAAATTCGTAGATCCTCACACGATAGAAGTTGATGGGCGTCAAGTCACAGCCGAAAAAATCTTAATTGCTGTTGGTGGTCGTCCCATTAAGCCAGATTTACCTGGTATGGAATATGCTATCACCTCGAATGAAATGTTTCACTTGTCCGAAAAACCAAAGCACATCGCCATTATTGGTGCGGGTTACATTGGCGTGGAATTTGCCAGTATTATGCGCGGTTTGGGCTGTGAAGTGACGCTAATTATTCGCAAAGATCTAATTTTGCGGGGATTCGATCATGATATCCGCAATGAAATCCAGCAAGGCATGATTCATCATGGCATAAGTATTCTTCCCAATACAATAATTAAACAAGTTGAGCGCGTATCTGTTGGAGTGAAGTTATCCTTATCAGGCGAACATAATGAGTCAGTGACAGCAGATGTATTCCTAGCTGCAACAGGTCGAGTTCCTTATGTAGACGGATTGGGTTTAGAAAATACTGGTGTTGAGGTTGTCCCCAGTTCGATGGAAGGACCAGGTTACAGTACTATGAAAGCGATCGCTGTCAATGAATTTAGCCAAACTTCCCAACCACATATTTTTGCTGTAGGTGATTGCACCGATCGCATTAACTTAACCCCCGTCGCCATTGGTGAAGGTCGCGCCTTTGCTGATACCGAATTTGGTAACAACCGCCGCATTTTCAATCATGAAAATGTGCCATCGGCTGTATTTTCTAATCCCGAAGCTGCTACAGTCGGGATGACAGAAGCGGATGCTAGGGAAAAACTCGGTGACGATGGAGTAAAAATATACCGCGCTCGTTTTCGTCCCCTATTTCACAGTTTGACAGGTGCAGCAGAAAAGACACTAACCAAATTGGTAGTAGATGCAACTACTGACCGTGTACTGGGCGCTCATATAGTGGGGGAATACTCAGCCGAAATTATTCAAGGCGTGGCGATCGCTGTTAATATGGGAGCAACTAAAAAAGACTTTGATGCTACAGTGGCAATCCATCCATCAACCGCAGAAGAGTTTGTCACTATGCGTTAAGTAAACGGTTGCGAGAACGCTATTAGCTGATAGCTTTGTGAGTATAGGGTGCGTTAAGCTTCGCGCATAGCGCACCAAAAGCCCCGTTTTCGGTGTATTACTGATAACTGTTGAATTGGTAAGTGATAACTGATTTTACAAGATAGGGAGTAGGGATTCGGGAGTAGGGATTCGGGATGTACAAATCTAGCGCAAAAAATAAAAATCCAGCCCTGTTTTGGAGTTTATCTGCCTAGAACCAGAGATCTGGATGAGAGGGCTGAATTTTTATTTTCAAGCTAACCTTACCAAAAAAAATGCGCGTTGTGGGTTTAAGGAACACTAAAAAACAAACAATACGGTCGAGATTGCTTGCAACCAGACATAATAATTCGATATTTCAATCCCACCCCGAATACGGGTGGGTGAGCTACTCCAAAACGAACTGCTCTCTACTCCCTCTTGAAGTATATTTTGAGTAAATTAGGGAGATTAAATTAAAAACCTCCTGGTTTTTACGGATACCTGAGAAAATTCTAATTGTTATAAATATACTTAACCCAAAGCGTTTATTAATCATTGTTTATTGGTCATTGCTAATTGATTTTAGACTAAGGACAACGGGCGAGGGTACGGGCTTTTGCATATCTTGCCCCTCACTTATATCAGTTATCAGTTATCAGTTATCAGTTATCAGTTAACGTTTATCTGTTATAGCAGTCCTATGTGATTTGCGAAATTTCTAGGCAAGCCACCCATGCCCACCATTATTAGAAGGAGTGGGCATACCCGCAAACTGGTTCATCTACTGTTCACGAGGATCGCTATAGTAAGATATCCATTGTTTATTGCGAACTTGTTCATTGATAATTGATATAGAAGTTGTTACACATTAAGTAGGGTTGCCATATTTTATTTATTTGCATGGATTTGCCTCTAGTCCCCAATCGACTAAGGCTGTTTATCTGCGCGATCGCTTTGCCGAACTACAGATTAACCTCAATATCCCCGATCTAAATGGGGGCGATTTTTCCCATCTAACTATCACCAGAGCGCTAAATCAAGTTGCAGGCGGGTTCCCCCCACAGGGGACGATGGTAACTTTGATCGGCTCCTCTTTAGGTGGACTTATTGCCGCTCAGGTAGCACAAAAATACACACAAGTCAAGGATTTAATATTGCTTGCCCCTGCTTTTGGGTTTCTCTCCCATTGGTTGCCGCAATTAGGAGCAGAAAAACTAGAGCAATGGCAAACCCAAAAATATCTGATGGTTTACCATTACGGGGAGATGCGATCGCTACCCTTACACTACGATTTTGTCCCCGATGCTGCGAACTACCAAGAGCAACAGCTTTCACGCCCCATCCCCACCTTGATCCTACATGGTCGTCATGATGAAGTAATCCCCATCCGCGCCAGCCGCGACTTTGCCCAACGTCCTTGGGTGCAGCTAATTGAACTCGAAAGTGACCACGCTTTGGGCGATGTTCTGCCGCAAATTTGGGATATAATTCAAGTCTTCTGTCAACTAACTTGAAAAGACAGGAGAAGTATGAAGTGTGAAGTGTGAAATTTCAGCCTTTATCCTTCAACCTTTATCCTTTTTGCCTTTATCCTTCAACCTTTATCCTTCATCCTTCAACCTACCCCAACGCTACCGCAAGCTACATCCTTTTTGCCTTTCCCCAACCTCTAGCCCCTAGCAAAAGCGCCCCTAGCAATGCTCCCATTCATCAGGTCAGATTTAGCTCAATTTAGTGCCTACACAGCCAATCTCCATAGCAATACTGGTAAGTCAGTCGAGCCATCCATTCATCAGGATCGCTTAGATGCCAATGAAAATCCGTTTGATTTACCAGGTGATTTAAAAGCAAAGCTTGCCTGGACTTATCAGCAGATAATTGAGACAAACCGCTATCCCGATGGAGGAAACACTCAATTAAAACAGGCGATCGCAAGCTACGTCAATGAATCAGCGGATCTTGCTGACGACACCTTTACAATCGCCAATATTTCTGTAGGCAATGGTTCTGATGAACTTATACGTTCGCTAGTAATAGCAACTTGTCTAGGAGGAGAAGGAACAGTTCTGGTTGCCAATCCTACCTTTAGTATGTACGCAGTTTTAGCTCAAACATTGGGCATCCCCGTAGTGGATGTGGGACGAAAACCAGAGAATTTTGAAATTGACTTAGAAGCGGCAACTTCAGCCATTGAAAAAACTTTCAATCCTCCCATTCGAGTAGTTTTTGCCGTTCATCCAAATTCCCCTACTGGCAATGCTTTAACTGCTGCTGAAAGAGCATGGCTTTGTAGTCTACCTGATGATATTTTAGTGGTAGTCGATGAAGCTTACTTTGAATTTAGTCAGACAACTGTTGTCAGAGAATTATTACAACGACCAAACTGGGTAGTGCTGCGAACATTTTCTAAAGCATTTCGGTTAGCAGCGCATCGAGTTGGCTATTGCATAGCTCATCCTGATTTAATCGCTGCTCTAGAAAAAATCCGTTTACCCTACAACGTGCCTACCTTTTCCCAAGCAGCAGCCTTAGTTATCCTACAAAATCGTCAGATGCTGCTAGAAGTAATTCCTCAAATATTGGCTCAACGAGTTAAACTCACCCAAGCATTGACACAACATCCTGCATTAAAGGTTTACGACAGCGCTGCTAATTTTATTTTTCTCCAGTTGAAGAATACTGACTTGCAGGCACACGCTAACCAGTCATTAAATCAGCTACATCAGCAATTACAAGCGGGGGGTACGAGGGTGCGCCTTCTTAGCGATGGATTAAGGATTACTATCGGCAGCCCAGAGGAAAATTCGCGCACACTCAATAGACTACAAGCAGCTTTGAAAATAGGGGCTAGGGGCTAGCCCAGCGCGTGAGAGCCACGCGATCGCCTCGTGGAGCAAAGGGGAGAAATTACCTTTACCCTTTCCCAATTACCAACTACCAATTACCAATTACGAATTATCTAAAATCTCATTCGGCGATCTGTTGTGCCATTCGCTTTACGCACGGTTCTGACTGTTTGCGGCAGGACACCTACTAACAGAGCAAAAGCCTCATCTGGTACTCGCGCGACTGTTTCCGAGTCAAAGTACTGTTCAAATTGCTCAAGAATCTTCTGGACACGTTGCAGAGAAGAAGGTTTTTCTGTAATTTGTTTCATTAACCGAATCCACTGCCGCCGGATTAGGTAAGCTTTCTGTCTTTCTTCATGAGATTCAGGAGTAATTAAAGAAAGATTTCCTACTGGTAGCGCTGCTCGACAATCTCGATCGTAAAAACCGCCCACAGATGCCCCAGGTCCTGCAAACTCAGCATGAAAGCGTTTGTAGATAATTAAGCCATTCCGCCGACGACTGTTAACCATTAGCACTTGTCCACTATGCAGCAGATGAAGAATTTCCGAAGTATTCTGACCTTCCGAAGGGTTGGTCATGTCACTAGAGCCATAGGAACTGGTGACACAGATACTGCTGATAGGGGAATCAGCTAATGCTAGAGCAGGTTTGTAATAGTGCCGGATTTTGCTATCCATTTGTTTTCCTACTCAACATAAGTTTCCCTTGGTTCGCACATGAAGGAATAGCTGGGAGGAAAATCAAACAGTTTCGCCTTCCCTTACATCAACAAGATGACCATCAAGTAAACAAACAAACGCGATCGCACTCATGTTTGACTCATTTTGATTCATATTCTATTTGATTTACCAAAAGCTAATATAAAGTAAGTGTGAGGTAATTTTAAAGTCTTAATAAAGATAAATTTGTCAATCTTCAATTTTGCTCAGATATGTTGTTTTAAAACTAAAAGTAGCTTAATTTAGGTTAATTTTAACTTTTCTTTAGTTGTTTTGGGGAAGAGCAAATTTTTGTAATTTATCTTCAAACTTAATTTCGCTATACTTCTAATAGTTGCCATCCTACGCTAAAAATGCTAACCGAATAAACAAATAGGGATAACAACTTTTTCAGATTTTGACTTATTATTACGTGGGTTTTAGTAAAAGTACCTATTTAGCCAGGAAACCCACAAAGATCGACCCACGTCAGAATTGCCCATGCCAGGAAGAAGGGGACGGGGAGAGTGGGACAGTGGGAATCAGGGGAGAATTACCAACTACCAATTACCAATTACCAATTGAATTACGCGGTGTGCGTTTTACCCAGGTGTTTATGTAACAACAGCTGTCGAGGTCGTCTTAAAAGCCAAGTACTCCAGCTATTATCAACTTCATACAACTTATATCCCAGCTTGAAGTAGAGCTGCCGTGCTGAATGATTGTTTTCCAAAACGTGAAGATAGACATCGCCCAATCCCCAGGATAAGGCAATGCGCTCACAGCTTAAAAGCAGTTGTGCGGCAACTCCTTGACGACGATAGTTTGGGTGGACAGCCAAATTTGACAAGTAAGGATATTGACCGTTGAGATAATGATTTCCAAGGTAAAGATAGTTTGTTCCGCCAATGTGCGATCGCACATTCAATTCTACAGTTCCAACTGGGCGATCGCTATCATAGGAGTTAGCTGCTTCTGTTGCATGATCCGCATCGAAAGCAACAAGACTTACATGATGTTGTGAATTTGAGCGCAGGCGGTTGCGGATATCTTCATATATTCCCAAACGCAACAGTGGGTAAGTCCAAGCAAAGATTCCCTCGCGCGAGTGAAAGCTATCAGCAAGGATTTCGGCAATAAAAGCCACATCTTCTAGTTTGGCAGGACGAACTAGCCACTGGGAAGAACCATCAGAAGAATTCAATGTGGGTGGTTGGCGATCAGTAGGAGAAAAAAACAAGGATGTAATTTGTAAGATAACCGCACTGTCCCCTATCCTAAACTATGCAGTTACCAGTTACCAGTTATCAGTTACCAGTTACCTGGAGGAACCAGAGGAACCAGAGGAACCAGAGGAACCAGTTACCAATTACCAACTACCAACTACCAACTACCAGTTATGGATCAATATGTTTGCAATTAGGGCGAAATTGTGTTAAAGTAATTAAGTTTGATGTGATGCAGTGTGCGGGCATAGTTTAGTGGTAAAACCTTAGCCTTCCAAGCTAATGATGCGAGTTCGATTCTCGCTGCCCGCTTATTGAGTAAAACCCCAAAAAGCAGTTGATTTTCAGGGGTTTTCTAATTTAGAATTATCAAGATAAGTAGTACAAAGGATCTAAAATAAACGTTTAGTCCGCAAGACATTATCCTTTTCAAAGAAACTAGATAACCATATTGGAGCTATTTGGTATGCGCGTACATCGTTACAACCTATCCTTACTTGTGTAGGACTACCCTAAAACGAACTACTTGCTATAAAGGTGATTTTTTCAGGGCTTCCCTAGTGCCGTTCTAATCTCCCAATTGTGCCACGATCGCATTTTCATCCGCCTCTTGTGGTGAAGTGATACTATTGAAACAGACACAAAGCAGGCACGATATCTCAACAAAGAAATATTGGTCAAATTTTGTGCCACAAACAGCAGTGATTTTTTGGAAGGTGCAAAATACTCGTCTTAATAATCTTTTAGATGCGATCGCCTTACCCCTACGCCAATGGTTTTTCAATCCCTGGCGGCGGTTATCTTTACTGGTAATTAGTCTACTGTTCGGTTTTTTTCTCGGCTCGGCAATTTCGACTGTAGCTGGACAAGCGGCTGATTGGGATATTATTGGTGCTGGGATCGTAGTGGCACTATGCGAGATTGTTGACCGCATTTATTACAGTCGCCTTGGGCTTGCAACACGACCGCTTTGGGTAGAAGCATTGAATGCACTCAAAATTGGTCTGACTTATAGCCTATTTCTCGAAGCCTTCAAGCTTGGTTCTTAAAAGGGGGCTTGGGGCTGGGGGCTTGGGGCTAGGGGGAGAGTGGGAGAGTGGGAAAAGGGGAGCACTTTAGCAGGGGAGCACTTTAGCAGGGGTGCACAGGAGAAAATCTAATCCAAAATCTAAAATCTAAAATCCCCTTTACCCTTCAACCTTTACCCTTTTACCAATTACCAATTACCAATTACCACCTATATGCAATTGACTCCAAATTCATGGCTACGTCAAATTTTGCTGGATGAAGCAGGGGAGTGGCAAAAAATGGCAGCCGAAGCCGCACTTGCAGATACTTTACGCGCGGCATCTTTTGGTATTACTCCAGAAAATGTTGATGAAGTAATAGCAATGCGATCCCAACTCTTACGTTCTATCTACCCAGCCTTTAGCGATCTGTGTGAAACTACTCTAAAACTACCACCAACTGATTTATTAGAAACTCTTTGGCATTTGTGGCTACCTCTAGCAACGCAGATAGCATCGATCCGCCAAGCACAACCATCTACTTTGATTTGGGGAATTTTAGCCGGACAGGGAACGGGTAAAACTACCTTGGGAAAGATTCTTATCCTAATTTTAAAACATTTGGGATACAAGACTATCAGCTTGTCTTTGGATGATTTATACAAGACTTATAGCGATCGCGTTGCCTTACAAAAACAAGACCCCCGTTTAAGAAGGCGGGGTCCACCTGGAACCCACGATATTCAACTTGGTTTAACAGTTCTAGACTCTTTGCGTCAACCTGATTTCAATCGCCCGATTCAAATTCCCCGCTTTGATAAATCTGCTTGGGGTGGTGAAGGCGATCGCGTCGCGCCTGAAATTGTAGAGAAAGTAGATATTGTACTATTTGAAGGTTGGTTTGTCGGTGTGCGACCAATTGAAAGTGCTAACTTTGACAATGCACCACCACCAATCGACACCCCAGGCGATCAAGATTTTGCCCGTGATATGAATACTCGGTTAAAAGATTATTTACCCTTGTGGGAGCGACTAGATCGATTAATTTTGCTTTATCCAGTTGATTATCGCCAAAGCCTCTTGTGGCGCAAACAGGCAGAACACCAGATGATTGCTACTGGTAAATCGGGAATGAGTGATGCACAAATTGAGCAATTTGTCCAGTATTTTTGGCGAAGTCTCCACCCAGATTTATTTATCAAACCCTTGAGTAAAGATCCTCGTTGGGTTGATTTAGTAATTGAAATTAATTCAGACCGTTCTATCGGTGCAGTTTATAGACCAGGTGATCTAGGAGCTAGTGGAAGCGCGTGGCTAGAATGAGCAGGAGGGAAAAAGAAAAATTACATTGGTGCGTTTTACGAATTATTTTGTGTCTAGCTAGCTTAGCTTAACGTGCTAGGGCTAAATCACGAATGAGGGAAGTTCTAGAATGAAGATATCCGCTTATGGTGGTAATTTCATCATTGGTGAGGGGGTTTCTACTGTCAAGCTGATTCAACAACTGCTTGACCAACTCGGTATCACTAAGCCGAAGCAGAACACTAGCCTGAGTTTCTTCAATTACAGACCACAGTTGACGAAGAATGTAGGAGTTCATGAGTCATACCTCACTTCTGCATATTTCAGCAGAAATTAATATTTTCTTTAGATTCTCCTAGAATAACTTAAATTCTTGGTATAGCAACAGAAATTGAAACATTCTGTTTCAATACGGGTAAAGTATAGCTCACCACTGTACGTAAAATTGTATTTGCCAAATCTTGGTGCTTGATTTGTTGCTAGCAGTCTATGATTTGCGTTTTTTTAGCTTGGCAATAAGCATCTGTTTCGGAACTATCCGTTTCAGGTGGGTAACTAAACGTTTGTAATAGCGTTTGTGTAGATACCGCAGAGTTTGCCTCAATTTCTGCTGCTACCTGCGCTCTTTGTGCATCAGTGTTTGCATCGCGTAGTCGTTCAAAATTGCGCTTTGCTTCCTCACGCGCTTAGCAATTAGTTGAAACCTTTGCAAGTTGTCTGCATCACCAGGCACATCTTCGTCATCAACTGTCGGAGCAAAATTTTCTGCCAGTTCTCTTAGAGGATTTACTTTTTGCAAGAATTCATTAGCCCTCGTGTGATCCTCATAACTTATCGGACGACCTTGCAAGTAAAGCTGGTACAACACGAACACCAGATTTCTCTGAAGGTGTGCATTGAAGCCCAAAAGTAAAATGAAGATATGTTAAGGTTGGCGCAATTCCTTAGATTTTAGGCAAAAACCTATGTTGGCTGCAATATTATACGACTTAGATGGAACCATTGTCAATACGGATTCGTTACACTATCAAGCTTGGCAAGAACTTTTACAAGAATACGAGATTGAGATTGATGAAGAGTTCTACAAAAGCCAGATGAGTGGGCGACTCAATCGGTGATATTGTCCAAGAACTGCTACCACAACTATCTCTAGAAGCTGTGCAAGAGTTTAGCGATCGCAAAGAAGCACGTTTCCGAGAATTAGCACTTTTTCTCACTCCCCTACCTGGACTATTAAACATAATTACCTGGGCAAATGCACATGGTTGCAAACAAGCCGTAGTTACCAATGCTCCCCGCGTAAATGCAGAATATATGCTGAGAGTTTTGCATTTGCAAGACAAGTTTGATCGGGTAGTCATCGCTGAAGACATCGGCATACCTAAACCTGATCCTGCTCCATATCTGCATACTCTCGCAAAATTTGGGATAAATCCAGAGCAAGCAATAGCTTTTGAAGATTCCCCCGCTGGTATCCGTGCTGCGGTTGGCGCTGGTATACCCACTGTTGGTATTGCCTCCACTCAAGAGCCAGGTAAACTTTATGATTTAGGAGCAATGTTAGTTATTCCTGATTTCACAGATGCGCAGCTATGGGAATTACTGAAGGTTCCTCAGTCAGTGCCTTACTAAAGTCGTAACTTACAAGCTTGAGCCAATATCGATCACGGTTTATCGTTTGTCTGCTGAATTAGTTTGGCGACGAGGGCAGTCCATCCTGTTTG
>CAXTYC010000034.1:0-57084 GCA_964248365.1 uncultured Chroococcidiopsis sp.
AAGCGAGTCAAGACAGAGACTCTGTTTCCCCCTCTCCCCCAACTTTTCAAGAGAACAGATAACTCGTTTAAAGTGCGCCCGTACGGTAGTTGGTAATTGGCAACTGATTTCCCTTTTCCCTTTTCCCTTTTCCCTTTTCCCTTCTTTGATTTCCCTTTTCCCTGAATTAACGGACAAAGGACAACTAACAAATACATAATAAAACTGGGGTCGGCAGTAAAACTTTACTCTCTGGTGAGAACTGAAAGTTTGTGATTGAGGTAGAAGTACATTACTCACTGCATAACTTCCTGCGATCGCAGGCAGAAGCTGCATGGCATCATCATTTAACGATGGCGCGGTTAGTAGCAAGAGCCTTGCGGCTAGGACGGAGTGCCTTAATTCAAGTAGGCGCAGGTAGTGCCTATCAGGGACGGTATCGCCTAAGTTATCTCGCCCCAGCCTTACTGTGGCAAGAACCAGTGATTTTGGTAGCAAGCCAAGAGGTACAACAACGCTTACTACGGGTTGAGATTCCGCCCTTACAGCAGTGGTTACAAACTAAAAAGGGAATTGTTACAGGCGAAGTCTTGCCTCATCCAGATTTCCGAGGACTGCTCATAACTTCCCCCACAGCTTGGCTAACAGCCCAATTGCAAGGTAAAGAAGACTTTCCCCCTGGCATTCCTACCCTAATTGATGGAGTGGATGATCTCGAAGACTGGACTCGTACCCAATTAACCGTTAGCATTGATCCCGCTGACTGGGATGAATTGATGCTGGCTTGTCCAGATGAGGCAGAGGCAATTCGGGAAGCACGAGTACAACTGACAAAGGCAACCTTTGGACATCCTGCTAACCCCTACGAGTGCTATCTAATTTCCCAGCCAGAGCAAGAGATTCTCAGCAGTCTGTTTGAAAGGCTAGGCTTTATCAGAGCTGAGGGAGCAAAGGGAGCTGAGGAGATACTACTAGCCACTAGCCTACCGGTTCCACTAGCCACTAGCCACTCCTTACCATCCGCTTGGCAGAAGTTTTGGCAGCGGTGGCAAATGAATTACCAACTGCGTTGGGCGACTATTTCTCGCGCCAATGGTTTGTTTTCTTTGTACTGCGCCCCAGCCCAGGTAGGTTCAGCCCTCGCACCGATTTGGTCTAGGCAGCCAGTGGTTTTAATGGGTAGTGTTTTAGATCAAGAAACCGAGGCGACAATCTATCGCCAGCGGATGGGTTTGCCCCAATTGACTTGCTTGAAGTTTGCAAGCGATCGCCATAGCGAACTGATTCAATTGTATTTACCCGATCAGTTTCCTTTACCCAACACGCCACAATTTCAAGTTGCCCTGATGCAACAACTTCACTCGCTGATGAGCATCAAAGCAACAGTGCCAGGTTTAACGGTTGTGTTGGTAGGGGATACGCCGTTAAAATCCCAAGTTGGGGTAACGCTGGCGGCGGAGTTTGGTTCGCGGGTACAGGTAGAGAAAACCACTTTAGATGAAAATGGGATTTTGGTCAGTGGTTGGGAATTTTGGCGGCAGCATCAAGATGTACTACCAGATCCCAGGCTAATCGTGATCCCTACTTTGCCCCTGCCGTCGCTGGAAAATCCCCTCGTGGCTGGGCGAGTAGATTACTATAAGCGATCGCGCATGGATTGGTTTCGTCTATATCTGTTGCCAACGGCTTTAAACGAATTGGCAAGAGCGATCGCACCTGTCAGAAACCGTCAAGGCGTGGTTGCTCTGCTTGATAGCCGTGTACTTCACCGTAGCTACGGACAACAAGTTTTGGCTGCTCTTAGTCCTTTAGCAAGAAGCAACTACCTGGACTCTAGCTTATTTTCGCAATCAAGTGAGTCAAGTTCTTGATTTCGTAGCCAGCATCAAAAAAAACACTCTTTGTGGACTTGCCTTTGTAGCTAGATCTAGTGCTGACAGTAACGCTATGATCGTGAGCAAGGGGGCTTGTACCATTTTGGATTTTGGGGATCATAGATTTTGGATTATTAAACCAACTCCCCAATTAGTCTGGTTCCCAGTCTGGGTTCCTGGGAAGGCAAAAGTCTAAAACCAAAGGGTATTAGCTACAGCTTTTCATTCTCGCGTGGCACAAAGGGTATTTGAGCAAAATATGGGCGAATCAAAGCGTCGTAAAGCTGCACTAGGAGATAAATACGGTCAAGAAGCCCAGATCTTTCCCTGGCTTCCCATTACCAAAAAACAAGCAGACCAGTTGGTCACATGGAGCAATCGCATTGCTAAGATTGGTATCGGTTTGCTAGTTGTTTCTTGGGTTACAGTGCGGTTCATTGGTCCTGCCTTTGGTTGGTGGCAAGTAGTGAATTAGACACAATTGACTTAATTCTTCAGGCAGAAGAATTAATCCACTTAATGATAGATATTTAAAGGACAGCTAAGGTTTCAAGGCTTCATCGAGCTTAATCCTTTAGCTGTCTTTATAGTTTTAATAAGTTATCTGGAATTATTGGCTCAAATGTGTAGATAAATATTGTATTCACTGCGTTTTCCTGACGGCATCGCAGAATACACTGTTAACGGCGCACTGCCTAAATCGTTTAGTTATATAACTGACTGTTTTGATGCTCTGCTACCAGTAATATTCAAATTACTGACAAATGAGTACGTTAGGCATCAGTATATACCAGCTAAACTCAGGTAAAATTCTAAAGAAAATATAAAGAAAACGCAAAAAGGTCTACAATTAGTGTGGTGTTTGGAGGAAAAAAGTGTTTCTGAGACTAGCAGAGCAACACCGACAATTTGTTCAGGATCTGGTAATGAACCTCCAAGCCCTGGCTATCGTGCTAGAGCGGCGGGGGTACCCTGCATCCTGTTATACCTGCGGCGGTCAAATGAGCAGTGCCTCATTTATGGTCAGTTTGGCAGAAAATCATCTAATTCGGTTTTTAGTGTCTGATTACGGCATTACTTGGACTGAAATGCGAGATGACCGCGAATTGATGAAGCTAGAAGGCGCTGAAGCAATTGGTCAGCTACAGGATCTTGCCAATTTAATCAAATACTCTGTTCCGCCCTGTGATACACCCAAAGTGGTTACTAAGCAGGTATAGAAGTTGAAGTAGTACAGAAAAAGCGAGTTGGCAGTAAATTTCCAGCTCGCTTATTATTTGATTACTAATTACATGAATATTTAATTCTTCATTCATCAGGCGCTTAAGCCCGCCGCCAACTCCTTTTAACTAGAAATTGTGGGGCAGGTGTCCCCACCTGCCTCAATATTCATGCAACAGGTGTAGTTACTCCTCAGTTTCCATATCCATGTCTTCAGAATCATCATCGCTAGCTGCGCTTACCGAGTTGGCTGAAACCACAGCACCCATTTCCAACTTTTGCCTCACTAGCTGTTGAACTTCCTGTGCCAGTGGGGGACGTTCTTCTAGGTACTTGATAGCATTGTCTCGACCTTGGGCAATATTATCGCCGTTGTAGCTGTACCATGCCCCTTTGCGGATAATTATGCCAGTTTCTTCGGCTAGGTCAACAATACAACCGAGAGTGGAAACGCCTTTACCGAAAATGATGTCAAATTCGGCAATGCGGAATGGTGGAGCAACTTTGTTTTTGGCAACTTTGACTTTGACGCGATTACCAAATTCTTCTGTACCTTTTTTCAAGGTTTGAATTCGGCGAATATCTAGTCGCACTGAAGCATAAAACTTGAGAGCATTTCCCCCAGTCGTAGTTTCAGGATTACCGTAGGTAACACCAATCTTTTGGCGTAGCTGGTTGATGAAAAGTACAGTGCAGCCAGACTTACCAATGTTACCAGTAATCTTTCTTAAAGCTTGACTCATCAGGCGAGCTTGTAGACCAACATGGGCATCTCCCATTTCTCCTTCAATCTCAGCCCTAGGGACTAGTGCTGCTACTGAGTCAATAACTACAATGTCAACAGCGGCAGAGCGAACCAGTTGATCGACAATCTCTAGTGCTGATTCTCCGGTATCTGGTTGGGAAATCAACAGGTTTTCAATATCTACGCCTAATGCCGCGGCATAGGAAGGGTCAAGGGCGTGTTCAGCATCAACATAAGCGGCAATACCTCCAGCTTTTTGGACTTCAGCGACCGCGTGTAGTGCTACCGTTGTCTTACCGGAACTTTCTGGACCGTAAATCTCGATTACCCGCCCTTTGGGTAAACCGCCGCCTAGGGCTAAATCTAGAGTCAATGCTCCGCTAGGAATGGTTTCCACTTTCATGCGGGTGGCATCGCCTAAGCGCATGATTGCCCCTTTGCCGAAACTGCGCTCAATTTGATTGAGTACTAAATTTAGGGCTTTTTGCTTGCCAGCGATATCAGTTGTTTCAATAGCCATTAGTGCCTCTAGGTAGGAGGTTTAAAAACTTTTGCTTGGGAGTGTAAACTAGTGCAGATATACTATTTTAGCTAATTTTTTCTAGCTAAGCATAGCATTTGTACTTGGGAATTCGGAATTCCTGGTTCGTAATTTGTAATTGTCCCCCGTGTCTAATGTTTAAGTACGTGTAATGACTTCTGAGTTTCTAGTGCCAGATACGGCAATCTCAGTAGCTGGACTGACGGCATACATCCAGTTGCTGTTAGAACAAGATGACCAGCTACGGCAGGTTTGGGTAACAGGGGAAGTTTCTAGTACTAATCATCATCGTAGCGGACTATTTTTTACCCTTCAAGACCCAGAGGCAAAGGCAGCAATCAGTTGTGTTGTGTGGAATAGTCAGCTAGCAAAACTGGCGCAGATGCCAACAGGGGGAGAGAGTGCGATCGCTTTAGGTAGTATTCGCCTCTATCCCCAACGAGGACAGTACCAGATGACAGTTTGGCAGGTGTTACCAGCAGGGGAAGGGTTGCTTGCACTACGAAGACGGCAATTGCGCGATCGCTTGGAGGCAGAAGGGTTATTCTCAAGCGATCGCAAGCGATTGCTTCCTACCCATCCCCAAGTTATTGCTGTCGTCACCTCTGGTGCTGCGGCTGCTTGGGGAGATATTCAAAAGACACTCAGGCGGCGTTATCCTGGTTTGCACGTACTGTTTTCCCCAGCAATTGTCCAAGGTGATGCCGCACCTGCTTCTATTGTGGCAGCAATTGAGCGGGTAGAGCGAGATGGACGTGGCGAGGTGCTGATTCTCTCGCGTGGTGGTGGAGCTGTTGAGGAATTAGCTTGCTTTAATGATGAACGAGTGGTGCGAGCCGTTGCTAATTGTTCTATACCAGTAATTACAGGTATTGGTCATCAGCGTGATGAGACTTTAACTGACTTGGTGGCTGATGTGTGTGTTCATACTCCTACAGCAGCAGCTGAAACAGTCGTCCCAGCACTGAGCGATCTTTACAATCAGCATCGGCAAAGAATAACAGCACTCCATACAGCCTGTCATCAGCAAATAGAAACGGCTGATGACCAGTTACAAATATTACGCAACCGACTACGGAATTTGCGATTAGACCAACAAATTAAGCAAGAAATGCAGACTTTGAAATGGCAACAGCAACGGCTACAGCAAGCGACAAGAGGGCGATCGCACCAAGCTATACAACAAGTGCAACTACTGCGACAGAAGCTAGCAACTCTCGATCCTCAAGCTGTTTTGAAACGGGGTTACGCCGTTGTAAGACAGGAAAACGGTGCGATCGCTCATTCATCTACTGATTTAGCACCAGGACAAAATTTATCGATTCAATTGAGTCAAGGAGCAGTTAAAGTTCAAATAACAGAGATTTTATCACCCTAATAATTTACTCTTTTAACGAAAACGTAGGTGTGATAGCAAGAGCGTAACACACCATTCTCTTGAAAAAGAGTTTGTTGCTTTGGCAAATATTAACAGTATTTTGACTCATGATTGAACCGCTCCATCTCTCTATTTCTAATTCAGATTCTGTGCCATTTCACGAGGGCTGGAACTATGAAAAAGCTGTGGCTGAAGTAGAAAATATCATTGAGCAGATTGAAACAGGTAAATTGGAACTAGAAGAAGTATTCGAGCAGTTTACAGTAGCTGTTGAGTATTTGCGCCAGTGCGAAACTTTTTTGCAGCAGCGACAGCAGCAAGTAGATTTATTAATTGAAAATCTAAACGATGAACCTGGATTTTAAATTATAACAAGACAACATATGACTTTCTTACCCTCTTTATCGGGCTGAGGCTAATAGCTAGAAACAATTTTATCAAACATAAAATAATATAAATTAGAATTTTTGCAAAACTTTTGTGTATATATAAAGTTTTGCAAGAATTTTATAACAACGCAAAATATAGACTTAAAAATTTTAGTCCTGCTCCTAAAATTACAGCAATATCTAAAGTGATTTTCAATCAAATAAACATAAATTACTGTATGCCACCCATGCCCACCTTTTTTAATGAAATAAATTTGCCTAGTTCCCAGCAACCCAGCAGGGAACCAGGGGAGAAAGGGACAAGGGGAGCCACTTGCGTGCGGGGGTTCCCCCCGCAGGGGCAAAGTGGCGTGACAAGGGGACAAGGGGACAAGGGGACGTGTCCAAGCCTCCCTCTTTCCCCCCTCTCCTTGTCCCCCCATCTCCCCCTCCTCTTCTAGCCCCAAGCCCCAAGCAAGAGCGCCCCTAATTAGGCAATACTGCCACGTTTTCGGGCTTCTTTAGCAGAAATTCCGACATTCTTCAGTCCAGCTTTAATCATTTGTTGTTCCAGCAGGGCAAAGAAACGAGCGCGATCGCCTCCTCTTACCACAGCCTGATTATGCGCCTCAGCCAGGGCGACGGGGTAGCCATATCCTTTTTGCACCTGAGCTAACATCAAACCCAGCGATTGGTCGAACAATTCCGAATTCTGTGCTACCCAAGCAGGTACTTCAATCCTGGCTATTTCTGTTCCAACGTGGACATAGCAGTAGTAAATAGTATGAGAGTCATATAAATCAAGAATTCGGGCAGAACTCCGCCAAAGAGTACTACGTTGTCCTGGCTGTAAATGAATTGTCCACAAAGCCGTATCCCGCAATGGATCAAGCACCTGACAGGGTGTTTTTTCCAGTTGATTAGGACAAAAGCTTATACAGTCCGGTACTTCGTGGGGACAAGCTTGCAAGCGCAAAAAATTTAGAGCTTCGCTACTACGAGAAGCACTGAGATAACCCATGATGGGAATACCCAATTCTTTAAGCTGATCCCAAGCTTCCAGAATTGGCAGCAAAATTTGATCACGGGCATCTAGTGGCAATTGCTCTAAAAACCAGTAAATCAAAGAACCATCCACCATCGCCAGAGAAGGGGCTAGGGGCTTTGGCGTAGGGGCTAGGGGATTTTGGATTAAATTTTCTCCCTCAGCAACCAACGCTTCCTCAGCTCCCTCAGCTTTCTTTTGTCCCTCTCGCCTCTCGCCTCTTGCCTCTTGCCTCTCGCCCCTCGAAGATCGCTCCTCGCCCCTCACCACAGCACCCGCTAATTCTGCCAATACAGTGGCTTCTGAGGCGGTGCGGCGATAGCCCATCCATTCGTCGGTGCGAATTCCCCACTGTCGAGAAACATATAAATCTTCCGGTCGATAGAAGACTTCTGGCAAACTATCAAGTAAGGGTTGCCGATTTTGTCCGTAGTGCAACACTACACGACCGATATTCAGTAAATAGCAGTAGGCGATTTCATGGTGGTTAGGAGCAATTTGGGAACCGTCTGTAGCAATGACAGTATGAATATTTGGAGGTACTGGCAGATCAATACTCGTGTTGAGAGGTTCTACTGGTGTACCACAGCCAAACAAAATGCGATCGCGCCATTGCTTTTGTTTGTACACCAGTTCTTGCTGTTGCTCATGCGCCGCCGCCATTAGCTGTTGTGCTAACTCTAAACGCTGGCGACTGGCAACTGCTTCTAAGGTCATATGCTGGCTGATACCTTGCATTGCCTTAGCTATTTTCGTTAAATCAAGCATATAAAGGCTGAAGGATAAAGGTTAAAGGCTGAATTCACACTTCATACTTCATACTTCATACTTTATACTTCTCTCAAGACCAAGCAGAGAAATCTTGTACAAATTGAGAAAGTGAAAGTAACCGAATTCGCTTGTGATGCTGAGCAATTTCTCGCTCAGATGCTGTATTGTAACCCCAAGAAGCCAGGTAAAGTCTCACAGATTCCAAGTCTGCTTGCTGTTGCACTAACTGCAACGTTTTTAATCGGTCTTCCACAAACCATAAACTAAATGGTGTTTCCGATGTTACTCCAATTAACTGCCTGATGATTTGGTGTTTTGGTTGCTTGCACTCCTTACCAAAAATTGACTGTTCTGACAGATCAACTCCTTGTTGCTGCAACAGCCTGCTGACAAATCTACCTTCTTTAGTAGTAATAACTATTACCTGAACTGGACTAGCAACAAGTTCTTGCAATCTTTCCACCACCCCAGGATAAAACCGATGCAAACTTAGCCAACCATCCAAATCCCTAGTAATCCACTCATCTCGAACTTGATCTAGTCTCTTACCAACGTCTGCTGCTGACAAATTTGCCTGTTGTAATAGCTGCTGGGCATCCGCCCCCCATTCCTGCCAAATCTGCTCTTGGGAAATCCCCACTACCAAAGCCCTAATTAAAACTGGCATTTCCCAACCAGTCTCAATCACCGGACGCAACTTGTAAAATAATGGTGCTAAATCATCTGGTGGCTTAGAATCAGAAGGCGACCAAATCTGACAATAAGTACGCCAAGCCGTTTCAAAATACTCAATCAGCCCATCACAAATCACACCATCAAAATCTAAAGCCAAAATCCTGGGATTATTCGCAGCCATCTTTCCCTAGCTTAAAACTGCTGCTGCCAGATTAACCGATTTCACCACTCAAAAATCAAGCAAAGAAGCACAACGCTACACAACCTCTCTTCTTCCTTCCCTCTGTGTCCTCTGTGCCTCTGCGGTTCGTCTACTTCTATAAAACTGGGGCGCTAGGATTCGAACCTAGGGAATGGCGGGACCAAAACCCGCTGCCTTACCACTTGGCTACGCCCCAATAAACTCAGCCTTAAATATAATAGCAGACCACCACTCCAGTATGTCAAGAAACACAACCAATTTCCGACAAAATAAAATCCGCCGCTGACATTACCAGGGCGGACAAAAAATCAACCGTCTTAAATCCTTAAGCCGGATAAATCCTTAAACGGCGATTGGGTTCATCACCAAAACTATCTGACTTGAGACGATAGTGTTCAACCAGCTCGTGTTGTATCTTCCGCACTTTAGCAGAGCGAGGTAACAATTCCACTGGCTGACCTTTAGGAATCACAATTTGCTCTACAGCCAGTCTAGCTTCTTCAAGAGCATCGAGTTCATCCTCACTGCCACTACGGGCAAACAAGCTCAGTTCGCGCTCATCAGCCGTATCTGGTTCGTCCATGTCTAACAACCGCCGCAAGGCGCGGGTAATTTGCGGAATAGTGCTAGCTTTAATCATGTGAATCGGGACATGACGCGCTCTAGCAACTTGCCGTAACTTAGACTGGTTTCTAACGTGCGATCGCAGTGCCAAAATCGCATCCGCACTATCGATATCCTTGGTCAGAACGACAGGCAAGTTAAGCACCCCAATCACTTCCTCTAACTGATGCCGACTCACACCATAGGGGTAAATATGCAACGGCAAATCTTCCCCATTTGGTCCCGCCTGAACTGTCATATAACCAAAGCGATCCGGTTGATCCAAAGATTCATCCAGCAATCGCTCGAATTCTTGTGTCCTTGAAATCGGCTCTTGCTCTGGCGTTGAAAGTGGCAGCATCTTTCCTGTTGCTCGCCATCCGTTTGACGGTGTGGAAGGCTCAAGGCGAGAAGTAAGCGAGAGGCTATCGCCGTCCTCGTACCGCATGACACGCCCCTCTAGCCTTTGCGTAGCACCGTCCCCAGTACCTCTTACCAAGATAGGTGACTCTCGTGTAATTGTCACCTGACCGTTTTCCCCAACTGTCCTGATTTGCAAAATAGGTTGACGACCGCGTAATAGAGTGTCTACCGTATCAGCAACACTTTCATGCACCACCCAGCGCTGGCGTTGCTGCATTTCTACGGCAATCTCAAACGTAGGTGGAGCTTTGCGTTCTAAAACTGTTTTTTGCGATCGCCGCCTACGAGCTTCATCATCTCCCAATGTTACCGCTTGAATACCGCCCACCAGATCGGACAGTGTTGGGTTTTTGATCAAGTTTTCAATCTGGTTCCCGTGAGCAGTACCTACTAGCTGTACACCACGTTCAGCAATGGTACGAGCTGCCAGCGCTTCTAGTTCCGTCCCGATTTCATCAATTACGATCACTTCTGGCATATGGTTTTCCACTGCCTCAATCATCACTTGATGCTGTAGTTCTGGCGACTGCACTTGCATCCGTCGCGCTCGACCAATTGCAGGGTGTGGGATATCTCCATCACCAGCAATTTCGTTAGAGGTGTCAATAATCACTACACGCTTATTTAATTCATCAGCCAACACCCGCGCAATTTCTCTGAGAGCAGTTGTTTTACCCACCCCAGGACGACCCAGCATCAAAATCGACTGACCAGTTTCTACCAGGTCACGAATCATACCAATCGTGCCATAAACTGCCCTCCCAACGCGACAAGTTAAGCCAATAACATCCCCTGTCCGGTTTCTAATTGCGCTAATGCGGTGCAGGGTTTGAGCAATTCCTGCTCGGTTATCGCCACCGAATTGTCCCACTCGCTCGATGGAATATTTCAGTTGTTGGTGAGAAACCCCTGCTTCGGAAAGATATTCTGCTTGATTGGGAAAACGAGCTTCTGGGCGACGACCCAAGTCCATCACCACTTCAATCAAGCTATCCCTGGCAGGATGCTCCTCTAAAACTTGTTTGATATCTAGTGGCAAAATATCTAATAATTTCTGGAGATCGTCTGTGGTTGTCATGCTGGCTAAAGTCACTTGTTCAACGATAGCGAGAAGTCTAGTCAGAGCACTTTTTATTGCTGCTACGATGACTTGAGTTGGGAAACGAGGGAATAGGCAAGCTCTACAGCCTGCCAGAGTAATTCAGGTTTGTCCTCCAAGCGGACAGTTGATTTATCATTGGCTTGTATCTCCATTTGCTCTAACTGATTCAAAATCGGTGACAATAGGACACGGGCAAAGCTACCGTAGGCAACCCCAGAAATTGTAGGCCAGAGGCGAGAGTCCAGAGGCGAGAGGCTAGATTTTTCGTTGGTTCCCAAATCTGTACTACTACTAGCCTTTCCTTCCTCGTGCCTGGGGCAACTTGCCCCAGGCAAGTTGCCTTTAAGTAGTCCCATTGCCTTTAATTTGGCAACAGTGTAACCGTTCGTACCACCTGCTAACTGTACATATCCTGGTAAGCCAGCTGCCAAGACTTTTTGCCCTAATTTCACTGCTGCTAAAGTCGTACCATCACCTATATCACCACTCATCGGTCGCCCGTCGGTTTGCCAAATCAAAGGACAAGGAAGGGGAGAAATCAGCTTGTAAAGGCGATTGAGATATTCAATTAAGCCATCTCCATCTGGACAACTGATTGCTACTAGCTTCAGTTTGTCTACCCAAGGTGCTACGTTAGACCACAATCGCTTAAACTCGGACAATCTCCCTACTTGGGTGTGAATTTCAACTGCATCTACTCCGGTTGAGAGTACTAAAGGCGCGATCGCACCTGGTGTTGATACATAGGAACGAGCGTAAATTAGTCCACTCGGACAAATTGGCAAACACCGACCACAGCCATAACAACTTTCGGACACCACGCCGGAAAATTCATCATGACTACGATGGAAAACAATTGCCCCAGCAGGACAAATTTTTTCACATGGTCGTGGACAATCGGCAGGACACTGGGTTTGATTAAATTCTGCTTTGCGAAAATGTGGATCTTCTCCGTCATTTAGGCTCACCATTAACCAGGGCAGTTTTCTTTGACTGCCAAAACCCCGCACTTTAGCTTCATCCATCAGGTGACTGGCAACTGTAAGCGCTTCTTGTGCTGACGCAATTACAGCCGGATCTGCTGCAACATCAATACAGTCAGCGCCAGCTAGGGTATAAGCCAAAGTTAAGTTTCTAACCGCAGGTAGATGCTGGAAACTGGCTCCGCAGATCAACTTGAACCAGTGACCTTCTTTAAGGGAGCGCAAAGTGTAGTACAACTGTGTCACACTTATATGCTAATGTGCAACTGATAAAAATTAATACATTATCGATAAAATTTTCTAATGTTTTGCACATTCACGAGCGATCGCCCTGGAAATTTACAGTTTACACAGCTTGGTAACTGGGTGAGAGTGTTTCTTTGAGGGGCTGCCAACGGAAATAGCGATCGCCTCCTCTTTCCAACACGATTTTCACTCTGGGTTCTATGCCAGGTAAATTTGCCAAAAACTCCACTTCCTGATTAGACAAAATATGCCCTTCGATCATCCACAGTACTAAGCCCTTGGACTTGGGGGGCAGCTGTTCCAATTGGTAGTTCACCAAAGGCGGCACATAATAAACGTAACCTACAGCCGCACCCTGACCAATATCTTTTTTCCCCAGGTGAGGTGGGCGAATTCCATGAACTTGGGTTAAGTATGCTGATACATCACCCAATCCTCTAGCTGTGATGTTTACAGTATTGTAGCCAGCAGCGCGCAGTCGGCGGCGGTAACGACCTTCAAAACCTCCTTCGAGAGGAACATACACGCCCAAAGCCCCTGATTTTTCCAAGTCACGAATCAATTTCTTGCCAGTAGTAATCAGTGCCATAGTATTTTTCGGTATTTTTTCCTAATCCCACCTCTTATCTTAAAGTGAGTAGTACACTATATGCCCATTTTGCTAGGGATTAAAGCCCCAGCCTGACTAACAGCCAGCACAGTAGGTACTTGCTGTCTGATTTAGGAAAAAATTATTTATTTACTTGTCAAGTTTAAATATATGAATTATACTTATGGATCGTGACCAAACGAGGGTTAATTAAACTGTTTGATTATCCTTTGTAGCTTGTTGAATCGAATGGGGTAGATAAGTTTATTCTCAGATACAACAAGCTTGGCAGTAGTTGTAGTTTGGTTACATTTAGCAGCCTCAAAGAGGGATAGTGTGTAAGGCACATTAGCTTGCCTTGCCTCGAAGTGTCCAAGTACCTTAGACATGGTTCAAGGAAACTTAGAGGAGACAAACATGAGATGAGCGTTAAATATTTAGTTATGACGCAAATTCTCATGTGGTGGATACTGAGTGGATTGCCACTTAAGTCCAATTCAAGCTGTCATAGTGCCAGAGCAACAACTCTTGCCATTGGCAATTGCTTCACAATAAAGCAAAGAACGAGTCTAGTTGAAAAGCACAAAGGGTTTTATCTAGATAAAAAAGCTCGTTCCTCCAGCCTTGAATTCCTACCCAAAGCGAAGTCTTTTACTTCCCAAATGGGAAAAGGGCTGGTTAGATATTGTGACGCTATAGAGTTAAGAAGCGGATTATCAATAGAAGTAATCCGGTTCCAATGCAGTCGAGTAATAAAGGAGAAATCAGTTACTGTGTCTTTAGGTATCCTTGGCACAAAGCTGGGCATGACCCAAGTGTTTGACGAGGCAGGAAAAGCAATTCCTGTCACAGTTGTTCAAGCAGGTCCATGTACTGTAACCCAGATTAAAACAAAACAAACTGACGGTTACTCTGCCATCCAAGTAGGGTATAAGGAAGTAAAACCCAAGGCACTGAACAAACCGCTTTTGGGTCATTTGGCAAAATCCTCTGCTCCTACACTGCGTCACTTGCGTGAGTACACCCTCGAAAACACAAGTGAATTTACATTAGGTCAGCAAATTAAGGCAGATATTTTTACTTCGGGACAAATTGTAGATGTAAGCGGTAATAGTATCGGTCGCGGCTTTGCTGGTTATCAAAAACGGCATAACTTTGGTCGGGGACCGATGTCTCATGGTTCCAAAAATCACCGCTTACCAGGTTCCATTGGTGCTGGTACAACTCCTGGTCGTGTTTATCCTGGTAAGCGGATGGCAGGTCGTTTAGGCGGTAAGCGAGTGACAATTCGCAAGCTGACTGTTGTACGGGTAGATCCAGAACGTAACCTATTGCTAATTAAAGGAGCAATTCCAGGCAAGCCAGGAGCCTTAGTAAGTATTGTGCCTACTAACCGAGTAGGTTAGTCATTAGTCATTAGTCATTGGTCATTAGTAAGTGACTTTTGACAAATGACAACGGACAAATGACAAAGGACAAAGGACAAAAATGGTTGAGTGTGTAGTAAGAAACTGGCAAGGCGAAGAAGTTGGGCAAGCAACGCTCAATTTAAAAGTTGCCAAAGAGGAAAGTGCATCTCATGTTGTTCATCGAGCATTAGTACGCCAATTGAACAATGGGCGGCAAGGAACTGCTAGCGCCAAAACCCGTGCTGAGGTTAGAGGTGGTGGTCGCAAACCTTGGCGGCAAAAAGGAACAGGTCGCGCGAGGGCAGGGTCAATTCGATCGCCCCTATGGCGCGGTGGTGGTGTGATTTTTGGTCCCAAGCCGAGAGACTACGGAACCAAAATGAACCGAAAAGAGCGACGTTTGGCATTGACGACAGCGTTCGCTAGCCGAGGCGAAGACTTGGTTGTGGTAGAAGATTTTAGCGAACAACTATCACGACCAAAAACAAAAGAGCTAATGGCAGCAATAGCTCGGTGGGGCGTTGAACCTGGAACTAAAATTCTGTTAATTCTGCCAGAACGCACAGAAAATATATGTTTATCAGCTCGTAACGTAGAAAAATTGTCTTTGATTTGTGCTACCCAGTTGAATGTCTACGATTTACTGAACGCTGACAAAATTGTTGTCACAGCATCTGCTCTTGCAAAAATTCAGGAGGTCTACGGTGAACAAGTTTGACCCCCGTATGCTCCCAGACTTAGTACGTCGTCCGATTGTTACCGAAAAGGCAACTCGGATGATGGAGGAGAATAAGTACACTTTTGACGTAGTTCCCGCGGCAACTAAGCCACAAATCAAAGCAGCGATCGAGGATCTATTTCAAGTTAAGGTTGTACAGGTAAATACCCTGAACAAACCCCGCAAAAAGCGCCGAGTAGGTAGATTTATTGGATTTAAACCCCAATACAAACGAGCCATTGTCACAATCGCGCCAGGGGACGAAGAAAAGATTAGACAGGTTCTATTCCCAGAAGTTTAATTTGGTCATTAGTCCCACGTCATTTGTCATTAGCAAAAGACTAGGGACACAAGACAAAGGACAAAGAACAAAGGACAAAAAATATGGGTACTCGTTCTTATCGACCATACACTCCCAGTTCTCGCCAACGAGTTGTTTCCGACTTCGTGGAAATTACCAAAAGCGAACCGGAAAAATCGCTCACATCATCAGTTCATCGCCCCAAAGGTCGGAACAATCAAGGGCGTATTACCAGCCGTCGCCGAGGTGGAGGTCACAAACGACTTTACCGAATCATTGACTTCAAGCGCGATAAGCGTAATATTCCAGCTAAAGTAGTGGCGATCGAGTACGACCCCAACCGTAACGCCCGAATTGCCCTTCTATTTTATCAGGACGGAGAAAAGCGATATATTCTTCACCCGAATGGCTTGGCAGTGGGAAGCGTTATTACCTCTGGACCAGATTCACCAATAGAAGATGGAAATGCCCTACCGCTGTCTAATATTCCATTGGGTACAAGCGTCCATAACGTAGAACTAACACCAGGTAAAGGAGCGCAAATAGTTCGTGCTGCTGGTGCTAGCGCTCAGGTAGTGGCAAAAGAAGGTAGTTATGTCAGCCTCAGGTTGCCTTCTGGAGAAGTCCGCCTAGTGCGTCGTGATTGCTATGCCACCATTGGGCAAGTAGGCAACCTAGACGCTAGAAACCTCAGTGCTGGTAAAGCTGGTCGAAATCGCTGGAAGGGACGGCGACCAAAGGTGAGAGGTAGTGTGATGAACCCTGTAGACCACCCACACGGTGGAGGTGAGGGTAGAGCGCCTATTGGTAGGTCGGGACCAGTGACACCTTGGGGTAAGCCAACTTTGGGCATGAAGACACGTAAGCGGAAGAAACCAAGCAGCGCTTTAATTGTGCGTCGCCGTCGTAAATCTTCTAAGCGCGGTCGGGGCGGTCGTGAATCTTAAAAAGTTAGAAGTTAGAAGTAGTGATTTTATCATCCTTCATCCTTTATCCTACCCTTCACAGAAGGCTAAACCCTACGCTACACTTCGTGGCCTACATCCTTTATCCTTTAACCTTTATCCTTCATCCTTTACTATGGGTCGTTCTTTAAAAAAAGGTCCTTTCGTTGCCGATAGCTTGCTCAGCAAGATTGAAAAGCTCAATACTAGAAACGAAAAGCAAGTCATTAAAACCTGGTCGCGGGCTTCTACGGTTTTGCCCCAGATGGTCGGACATACTATTGCCGTCCACAATGGTCGCCAACACGTACCGATTTACATTTCTGACCAAATGGTGGGACACAAGTTGGGTGAATTTGCCCCCACACGCACCTTTCGCGGTCATGCCAAAAGTGACAAAAAAGCAGGGAGATAAAAAGTATGAAGTATGAAGGATGAAATATAAATTTAGCCTTAATCCTTCATAATTCAGCCTTTAGGAGAAAATTATGGCTACTGATACAAATGAAATAAAGGCGATCGCGCGATATATTCGTATGTCTCCTTTTAAGGTGCGGCGTGTTCTCGATCAAATTCGGGGGCGCTCATACCGAGAAGCACTAATCATTCTCGAATTCATGCCTTACCGAGCCTGCGAACCAGTTCTTACTGTTCTACGCTCAGCTGTTGCCAACGCCGAACATAACGCTGGGCTTAATCCAGCCGATCTCAAGATCACTCAAGCTTATGCCGACATGGGACCAGTCTTAAAGCGCTTCCGTCCAAGAGCGCAAGGTCGGGCTTACCAAATTCGCAAGCCTACCTGTCACATTACTGTAGCTGTAGCTGCTGATTCAGCTAGCTAAATAGGCACAAAAAGTCTAACCTTTTATTATACAACATGGGACAGAAGATTCATCCAGTTGGTTTTCGTCTGGGTATTACCAAAGACCATCATTCTCGTTGGTTTGCCGAACCTGAGCGCTATCCAGAAATTCTGCAAGAAGACCACAAGCTGCGTCAATACATAGAACAAAAGCTGGGTCGCCTTGCTTCTAACAATGCCGGAATTTCCGATGTCCGAATTGAGCGCAAAGCAGATCAAATTGAGCTTGAGGTACGCACAGCTCGCCCTGGTGTTGTCGTAGGTCGGGGCGGCACAGGCATCGAATCCTTGCGAGTCGGACTACAGGAATTACTGGGGGGAAATCGCTCGATTCGCATTAATGTTGTCGAAGTCGCTCAAGTTGATGCTGATGCCTATTTAATTGCTGAATACATTGCTGGACAGCTAGAGCGCCGTGTATCCTTCCGGCGAGTAGTGCGTCAAGCTATTCAACGCGCTCAACGGGCAGGCATTCAAGGAATCAGAATTCAAGTCAGCGGTCGGCTTAACGGAGCAGAAATTGCCCGCACAGAGTGGACACGCGAGGGAAGAGTACCACTACATACCTTAAGGGCAGATATTGACTACGCTTACTGCACCGCTAAAACCATTTACGGTATTCTAGGTGTCAAAGTTTGGGTCTTTAAGGGAGAAATTATTCCAGGACAAGAACAACAGCCAACACCAGGAGCAGCTCAACCCCGTCGTCGTCAACAACAACGTCGTCGTCAACAATTTGAAGACCGCTCAAATGAGGGGTAATAGGTCATGGGTAATAGGTGATAGGTAATAAAAACCAATTACCAACTACCAATTACCACCCCAATTACTCTTTACCAACTACCAATCAGCAATTAGCAAATTATGCTAAGTCCTAGAAGAACTAAATTCCGCAAACAACAACGCGGACGGATGTCAGGTGTAGCCACTAGAGGTAGCAGCATCAATTTTGGAGATTTTGCTCTCCAAGCTCAGGAACCAGCTTGGATTACCTCTCGGCAAATTGAAGCTTCTCGTCGTGCGATGACTCGTTATATCCGTAGAGGTGGCAAAATCTGGATTCGGATTTTCCCTGATAAACCAGTTACCATGCGTCCGGCTGAAACTCGGATGGGATCGGGTAAAGGTTCGCCTGAATTTTGGGTAGCTGTAGTCAAGCCAGGTCGGATTTTGTTTGAAATTGCTGGCGTACCTGAAGCAACTGCCCGTGAAGCTATGCGTTTAGCTTCCCACAAGTTGCCGATTCAAACCAAATTTATTATGCGCTCTGAGGAGGAGGTGTAGTTATGCCGCTTCCTAAGATTTCAGAAGTAAGAGACTTAAGCGATCAAGAAATAGCCGATCAAATCATTGCTGTGAAAAAGCAATTGTTTCAGCTACGGTTGCAAAAAGCTACTCGACAGTTAGAAAAGCCGCACTCCTTTAAACACGCTAAGCATCGGCTAGCACAACTGCTAACCGTAGAACATGAGCGATTGACACAAGCAACAGATGCGGCTTCCTCCACCACAGAACAAGAGTAGGTGATTATGGCAGTCAAAGAAAGAGTTGGCTTGGTGGTGAGCGACAAAATGCAAAAGACGGTAGTAGTTGCCGTTGAAAACCGCTCTCCTCACCCCAAGTACGGAAAAATTGTAGTTCGCACCCGGCGATATAAGGCTCACGACGAAGAAAATCAGTGTCGAGTGGGCGATCGCGTCCGCATTCAAGAAACTAGACCACTTAGTCGAACCAAGCGCTGGGTTGTGGCTGAAATCCTTAGTAGTGCTACTACTAGCTAGATAGGAGATTAACAGTGATTCAACCTCAGTCTTATCTCAACGTCGCAGATAATAGCGGAGCGCGAAAATTGATGTGCATCCGCGTCATGGGCGCAGGAAATCGACGTTATGGCGGTGTCGGAGACGTAATTATTGGCGTTGTTAAGGATGCTATCCCTAACATGGCTGTGAAAAAGTCTGATGTAGTACGGGCTGTAATTGTCCGCACCCGCAAAGGTTTACGTCGTGATAGCGGTATGAGTATTCGTTTTGACGACAATGCCGCCGTGATCATTAATGCTGACGGAAACCCCAGAGGAACGCGGGTATTTGGTCCAGTTGCAAGGGAACTGCGCGACAAAAACTTTACTAAGATTGTTTCTCTAGCTCCAGAGGTGCTGTGATGGCATTTAAAAAACGCTTAAAAAACCAGCGACCTACTTCCTACAAAATGCACGTTAAAACAGGCGACACTGTGCAAGTGATCTCTGGTAAAGATCAAGGCAAAGTCGGAGAAATTGTGCAGTCATTTCCGACCCGCAGCCAGGTAATTGTCAAAGGCGTTAACATCAAAACTAAGCACGTCAAACCCCAGCAAGAAGGAGAATCAGGTCGCATTGTTACAACGGAGTTTCCTATTCATAGCTCCAATGTCATGCACTATTCTACCAAGCAAAACGTTGCCAGTCGCATTTGTTACACCTTTAACGAGCAAGGACGTAAGGTGAGAATGCTAAAGAAAACTGGTGAAATCATTGATAAATAGCGATTAGCTGTTAGCTGGCGAGCTGTTAGCTTTTTTGTTCGTAGAGTATTAAAGTTTTTACTTTGTTAAATTATACTTCCAAAGCTAATCGCGCTCTCGCGCTCTCGCTAAAAGCTAATTACTAATTGCCCTGACCAAGCCCAGGGTTTTGGAGGACGAAAAAATATGGCAACACAACTAAAAACTCAATATCAAGAAACAATTGTCCCTCAACTGATGGAGCAGTTCCAATACACTAATATCCATCAGGTTCCTAAGCTGGTAAAAGTCACTGTGAACCGAGGCTTAGGAGAGGCAGCACAAAATGCTAAAGCATTAGAATCGTCTTTAAATGAAGTTGGTGTAATTACAGGTCAAAAACCTGTAGTAACGCGAGCAAAAAAAGCGATCGCGGGCTTTAAAATTCGTCAAGGTATGCCAGTGGGATTGATGGTGACTCTCCGAGGCGACAAAATGTATTCCTTCGTCGAACGGTTAATCAACCTGGCTTTACCTCGAATTCGAGATTTTCGTGGCATCAGCCCCAAAAGCTTTGACGGGCGTGGTAACTATACTCTGGGTGTGAAAGAGCAGTTGATTTTTCCAGAGGTCGAATACGACAGCATCGATCAAATTCGTGGTATGGACATTTCGATTATCACTACTGCTAGAACGGATGAAGAGGGTCGCGCTTTACTAAAAGCAATGGGAATGCCTTTTCGAGATCAATAATTTCATTAAGAGGAAACGATGGCGGCTAACGACACAATTGCAGATATGCTGACGCGCATCCGCAATGCCAATATGGCGCGGCATCAAACTACAAAAATTCCAGCAACAAAGATGACTCGCAACATTGCTAGAGTCTTACAAGAAGAGGGCTTTATTGCTGAATTTGAAGAGGAACAAGAAGGAGTAAAGCGGAATTTGGTGGTTTCCTTAAAGTACAAGGGTAAGAATCGCCAACCGTTAATCACAGCCTTAAAACGGGTTAGCAGACCTGGATTACGGGTTTACGCCAATCGAAAAGAACTACCACGAGTCTTAGGCGGAATTGGCATTGCCATTATTTCCACCTCCCAGGGGATCATGACTGATCGGCAAGCACGGCATCAAGGCTTAGGTGGTGAAATACTTTGCTATATCTGGTAGTCATTCGTCATTTGTCATTCGTCATTTGTCATTAGTCACTAACTACTAGCAAAGGGCGCAGGACAAAAAACAAAGGACAAAAGACAAAGAACAAAGGACAAAAAGTCATGTCTCGAATCGGTAAACGTCCAATTACTATCCCAGGCAAAGTAACTGTGACTATTGATGGTTCAAACGTTGCTGTCAAAGGTCCTAAAGGTGAACTCTCGCGTGTACTTCCTAGTGCAGTGACTGTAGAACAAGAAGGGGAAACTTTGCTCGTCAAACGGCGGGATGAGTCTCGTTCATCTCGCCAGCTACACGGTTTATCCCGTACCTTAGTTGCCAATATGGTAGAGGGAGTATCCCAGGGATTTCAACGCCGTCTGGAAATTCAAGGTGTAGGATACCGGGCGCAAGTTCAAGGTCGCAACTTAATTTTGAACGTAGGGTATAGCCACCAGGTACAAATAGAGCCACCAGAGGGAGTCCAGCTAGCAGTAGAAACTAACACCAATGTGATCGTTAGTGGGTTTGATAAAGAATTGGTAGGCAATACAGCAGCTAAGATTCGCGCTGTTCGCCCACCAGAACCATACAAAGGCAAAGGTATTCGTTATGCTGGCGAAGCGGTTAGACGCAAAGCTGGTAAGGCAGGTAAGAAGTAAGTATGAAGCTTAGTCGTAGAGAATCAAGGCAACGGCGGCATCGTCGCATTCGCAGCAAAATTTTTGGCAATCCAGAACGTCCGCGTTTGGCAGTCTTTCGCTCCCATCAGCATATTTATGCCCAAGTAATTGATGACACCCAGCATCATACTTTGGTAGCTGCTTCAACTTTAGAGCCTGATTTGAAATCATTAGACTCAGGAGCTAATTGCGACGCTTCGGTTGAAGTTGGCAGACTAATTGCTCAGCGATCGCTCGCCCTGGGCATATCAAAAGTAGTCTTAGATCGTGGTGGTAATCTCTATCATGGTCGCATCAAAGCATTAGCCGATGCAGCACGGGAAGCTGGGTTAGATTTTTAAAATCGTCATTGGTCATTGGTCATTAGTCATTTGTAAAAACAAAAAACAAAGGACAAATGACAAAGGACAAATGACAAACCAAGCCTGAAATTATCAAATTAAGAGGCATTTATCATGGCAACTGGTCGTCGTAAACCTAACCGCACTAAGGAAAAAGAAACTACTTTTCAAGAGCGAGTCATTCAGATTCGACGGGTGAGTAAAGTAGTCAAAGGAGGCAAAAAACTTAGCTTCCGTGCGATTGTCGCCGTTGGAAATGAACACGGGATGGTCGGCATCGGTGTTGGTAAAGCAGGAGATGTCATTGGTGCTGTTAAAAAAGGTGTAGCCGATGGTAAAAAACACCTGATCGAAGTTCCACTTACCAAGTCAAATTCAATTCCCCATCCGATCAATGGTATCGGTGGCGGGGCAAAAGTAATGATGCGTCCAGCATCACCAGGAACTGGTGTAATCGCTGGGGGTGCTGTCAGAACTGTGCTGGAGTTAGCTGGCGTTCGCAATATTTTAGCCAAGCAACTCGGTTCAAATAATCCGCTAAACAACGCAAGAGCAGCTGTCAACGCTCTTTCTACTCTACGCACCTTTACTGAAGTTGCCGAGGAGCGTGGGATCGCAATTGAAAAGCTTTACGCCTAATAAAAGCTATTAGTAATTAGCTGTCAATGGTCATTAGTCATTAGTCATTGGTTTTGGACAAATGACAAATAACTATTGACTAATAACAAAGGACAAAGGACAAAAAGTAAATGAGACTAAATGATGCTCGACCTCAAAAAGGCTCAAAAAAACGTCCCCGCCGATTAGGTAGGGGAGTTTCTGCTGGACAAGGAGCAAGCGCTGGTAAAGGTATGCGTGGACAAAATGCTAGGTCTGGTGCTGGTACTAGACCTGGTTTTGAGGGAGGTCAACAGCCTTTATACCGCCGTCTGCCAAAATTGAAAGGCTTTCCAATTATTAATCGAAAAGAATACACTACGATTAATGTTAGTAGGCTGACCTCACTGCCCGTTAATACTGAAGTAAATCTGGCTTCGTTGCAAGAAGCTGGTATTATCACTAAGGCAAAAGCACCGCTGAAAATTTTAGGGGATGGGGAATTAAACGTCGCTCTTAAAGTGCAAGCGGCAGCTTTTACAGCAACAGCTAAAAGCAAAATTGAGGCAGCAGGTGGGAGTTGTGAAGTAGTCGGGTAGCAAAATTATTGTCTACGATCGCGATCACCCGTGCCTAGCTAAATCAATAACAAGGTATCGTTTATGATTAGTCGAGATAAAGCCCCAACAGCTCAAGAAACTTTTATGCAGATGGCACAAGCAGCCGGACTAAGAGGTCGGTTGCTTGTTACCATTGGCATTTTAATATTGGCTCGCCTTGGTGTATTTTTACCTGTACCAGGGATTAATCGAGATCTGTTTGCTCAAAGTGTTCACAATAATAGCGCTGTATTGGGTTTTTTAGACATTTTTTCAGGCGGCGGACTCTCTACATTGGGAGTTTTTGCTTTAGGAATTCTGCCTTATATCAATGCCTCAATCATAATCCAATTGCTCACGACTGCTCTACCAGCCCTAGAGAATTTACAGAAAAATGAAGGAGAAGCAGGAAGGCGGCGCATCTCCCAAATTACCCGATATGTAGCTTTGGGTTGGGCGATTATTCAAAGTGTCTTTATTGCCGCTATCTGGGTGCAACCGTTTGCAATTCACCCAGGTCCCATCTTTGTAGCCGAAACCGCGATCGCTCTGGTAGCTGGCTCAATGTTTATTATGTGGGCTTCAGAGCTAATTACAGAGCGTGGTGTAGGCAACGGAGCATCACTGTTGATTTTTGTCAACATTGTTGCCTCACTCCCCAAATCTTTGGGAGATACTATCGCTTTGGCTCAAACCGGAGGTAGGGAAGTAGTGGGACGTGTCGTCGTACTACTGCTGGTGTTCCTAGCCACAATTGTCGGGATTGTGTTTGTTCAAGAAGCAACTCGCAAAATTCCGATTATTTCCGCCAGAAGACAAGTAGGACGTAAGTTATTCCAAGAACAGCGGAGCTATCTACCCCTACGATTAAATCAAGGCGGTGTGATGCCAATTATCTTCGCTTCTGCCGTTCTGATTCTGCCAGCTTCTCTAGCTAGATTTACTCAAAACGAGTATCTGATTAGAATTGCCAACTATCTTAGCCCTGGTGGTTCCGCACCTTGGGTTTACGCCTTGGCTTACCTAGTTTTAATTGTTTTCTTTAGCTACTTCTACGCGACGCTGATTGTAAACCCAGTCGATTTGGCACAGAACTTGAAGAAAATGGGTTCTAGTATTCCTGGTATTCGTCCAGGTAAAACTACTAGTGATTATGTCGAGCGAGTTTTGAACCGATTGACTTTATTGGGAGCGCTCTTTCTAGGCGGAGTTGCGATTATACCCACAGCTGTTGAAAGTGCTATCCGAGTACCAACCTTCCGAGGAATAGGTGCTACTTCTCTACTGATTCTAGTAGGAGTAGCAATTGACACAGCTAGGCAAATCCAAACCTATGTTATTTCCCAGCGTTACGAAGGAATGGTGAAACAATAGTGCCGCGATTGATTTTCTTGGGACCACCAGGCGCAGGTAAAGGAACTCAAGCTCAAACTTTGGCTCAGTCTTGCCATATTCCCCATATTTCAACTGGTGATATTTTGCGATCAGCTATGCGATCACAGTCGCCTTTGGGTATTAAAGCACAAGATTATGTTGATCGCGGTGAGTTAGTCCCTGATTCTCTGGTACTAGATCTAGTCGAAGATCGTCTAAGTCAGCCTGATACTCAAAACGGTTGGATTTTAGACGGCTTTCCCCGCAATGTTAGCCAAGCCAGTTTTTTGGCGGAATTACTCGAAAAACTGGCTCATCATGGCGTTCGTGTGGTAAATCTTGAAGTCCCTGACGAGGTTTTGGTTGCTCGGCTTTTAGGTCGCGGTCGTCAAGATGATACTGAAGAAGTAATTCGGCGACGCTTAGAAGTTTATCGGGAACAAACACTACCGTTAATTGATTTTTACAGCGCGAGCCAACAACTGGTGTCAGTCAATGGCAATCAGTCACTAGAAAAAGTCACTGACGACTTACAAAATTTGCTTCAATCCTGAACTTGGGTATGGAGCATAATTGCAATCGTCTTACCCAACGCGAGGAGTCAGGAGGAGAGGTTTATGCTTCG
This sequence comes from uncultured Chroococcidiopsis sp., assembly GCA_964248365.1. Classification (GTDB taxonomy): domain Bacteria; phylum Cyanobacteriota; class Cyanobacteriia; order Cyanobacteriales; family Chroococcidiopsidaceae; genus Chroococcidiopsis. The sequence goes on from CAXTYC010000034.1 coordinate 24,844, forward strand.
CAAATCCTGACTCTAAGCTGCCCCGATTGCTCCTATCCCACCCAAAGATTACTCATTCTGGCAGCACTATACGGCAGGGGAAGGCTTGGGAAGGCTTGGGGAGCAAAGAAAATTAACAGTTATCGGTAATCTTATACGGGCAAAGGAGTAAATCAAATCGGCATCTGTGACACAGATTATTTACACAACTTTCTTTTATATGTCAAGTTGTAAGTAAAAATTTGATAAAATATTTTAATGATAGCCTGATATATGTCCAACTTGACCAAGACCTACTAAAGGTACAGATTTAGCGGATTATAAGCAAGCGTAACATACCTAGTTGAGGAAAAGACAAATTGTCTAAACAAGATTTAATTGAGATGGAAGGCACTGTAACGGAATCTTTGCCTAATGCCATGTTTCGTGTAGATCTAGATAATGGCTTTAATGTGCTGGCTCACATCTCCGGCAAAATCCGCCGTAACTACATCAAGATTTTACCTGGCGATCGCGTCAAAGTAGAGCTAACACCATACGATTTGTCAAAAGGAAGGATTACCTATCGACTGCGTAAGAAGTAGTCATTTGCCTTCGTGCAAGCTAGACCTGATTCTTTTGGTCGAATTCATTTGCTTGCTTTAATGGCAAATTAAGTATTATAATATAGAGTTTGTAATGATAGAACAATGAAAGTTAGAGCTTCTGTACGGAAAATTTGTGAAAAGTGTAACATCATCCGTCGGAAAGGTCGGGTGATGGTGATCTGTTCTAACCCAAAACATAAGCAGCGTCAAGGCTAGAACAGTCACTAATTACCTGCGGCACGGGTGTATTTTAGGACATCAGCAAAAAACTTTATTGCAGCAAAGCAAAACTAGGGAGAAAAAACGTGGCACGGATTGCCGGTGTAGACCTTCCGCGTGACAAACGTGTTGAAATTGGGTTGACATATATATACGGAATTGGGCTAACACGGTCAAAACAAATTTTGGCTGCTACAGGTGTAAACCCAGATACCAGAGTTAAAGATCTCAGTGATGCCGATGTTACATCCCTCAGAGGTGAGGTAGAAGCCAATTATCAGGTCGAAGGAGACTTGAGGCGCTTAGAGGCGATGAACATCAAGCGCTTAATTGATATTGGCACATACCGAGGTCGTCGTCATCGCCTTGGTTTACCAGTGCGTGGACAAAGAACTAGGACAAATGCACGTACCCGCCGAGGCAGACGGCAAACAGTTGCGGGTAAGAAAAAAGCTCCTGGGAAATAATGGATTTCTTTCGTTAGATCTGATTCTACAAAAAAATTATGGCGCGACCAACAAAAAAGACTGGAACCAAAAAACAAAAACGCAACGTACCCAATGGGATGGCTTACATCCAATCTACTTTTAATAACAGCATTGTTACCATTGCCGATCAAAACGGAGATGTAATCTCTTGGGCATCAGCAGGTTCTAGTGGCTTTAAGGGCGCTAAGAAAGGAACTCCTTTTGCTGCTCAAACCGCTGCTGAAAGTGCTGCTCGACGTGCAGTTGATCAGGGTATGCGTCAGATTGAAGTGATGGTAACTGGACCTGGAGCAGGGAGAGAGACAGCTATCCGGGCATTGCAAGGAGCAGGGTTAGAAATTACGCTGATTCGTGATATAACCCCTATTCCTCACAATGGTTGCCGTCCACCCAAGCGCCGTCGAGTTTAGACTCAAATAACAAAAGCGGTGAAAACTTGAATAAGAGCGATCGCTCTTGTTGCGATCGCATTCGGTCCGATTGGTAGATAGAGATTGATAGACCACGGGCAGCGGGACATAAGTAAATTAGGCAAGCACTTGCTATGCCGCATTTAGGAGCTAACAATAGGGGAGGTTACTCCGTGGCGCAGTTTCAAATTGAATGTGTCGAGTCTAATACGCAAGAAAATCGAAGTCAATACAGTAAGTTCGTCTTAGAACCACTCGATCGCGGTCAAGGAACGACGGTTGGAAACGCTTTAAGACGAGTTTTACTATCCAACTTAGAAGGCACAGCAGTAACAGCCGTTCGCATAGCGGGTGTTAGTCATGAGTTTGCCACAATTCTCGGTGTGCGAGAAGACGTGTTGGAAATTCTGATGAGAATGAAAGAAATTGTTCTCAAAAGTTATTCCGCTGGAGCGCAAATTGGGCGATTACTGATTAATGGTCCAGCCACCGTTACTGCTGCTCACTTTGATCTGCCATCAGAAGTAGAAGTGATCGATCCAAACCAATATGTGGCAACCCTAGCTGAGGGCGCAAAGCTAGAAATGGAATTTCGGATCGAGCGGGGTAAAGGTTATCGTACCGTTGAACGGGGACGTGAAGAAGCTACAGCTTTAGACTTTCTCCAAATTGACTCTATATTTATGCCAGTGCGTAAAGTCAACTACAGTGTCGAAGACGCACGGGTAGATGGCTCGACGCAAAAAGATCGGCTAATTATGGAAATTTGGACGAATGGCAGTTTAACGCCTCAAGAAGCGCTATCTTCTGCCGCTAATATTTTGGTTGATCTATTCAACCCCTTGAAAGACATCTCGCTAGCAGCATTGACAGATGAACTACCAGCAGATGAAGACCCAACCAGCCAAATTCCAATCGAAGAACTACAGCTTTCGGTACGGGCTTACAACTGTCTGAAGCGAGCGCAAGTCAACTCAGTGGCAGACTTATTGGATTTCACCCAAGAAGACCTGTTAGAAATTAAAAACTTCGGTCAGAAGTCGGCAGAAGAGGTGATTGAAGCTTTGCAACAGCGTTTAGGGATCACCCTACCGCACGAAAAATCAGCCAAACCCACATAAGTGGTGTTTTAGCCCCAGCTAGAAACGTTGGTAGAGACGTTAGCCTGGGGTTTAAACCCCAGGCTAACGTCTCTACAAATCAAACCTCAAAACTGAAAACTCACAATGCGTCACCGCAATAAAATTAACAAACTCAGTAAACCAGCTGACCAGCGACGCGCACTTTTGAGAGCGCTAACTACAGAACTACTCAGGCATGGTCGGATCACTACCACTAAAGTACGGGCAGGGGTAGTACAGTCTAAAGCAGAAAAAATGATTACCTTAGCTAAGGATGGCTCCCTAGCGGCTCGTCGTCAAGCACTTGGCTATGTTTACGATAAGCAACTGGTTCACGCTTTGTTCGAGCAAGTTCCTAACCGTTATGGTAATCGCTCAGGAGGCTATACTCGCATCCTCCAAACTGTGCGCCGTCGAGGTGACAATGCTGAAATGGCAATTATCGAACTCGTATAAAAAATCGCTGTTTCAACTATATGGCTGCCCTCCAAACCAAGCCACATTACAGAGTCGCCCTGGTAATTCAATACCTGGGCACTCATTTTCATGGCTGGCAAAGGCAATTAAAGCACCGTACAGTACAAGAAGAGATAGAAACAGTCCTTGAGCGCGTATTGGGTCATCCAGTAACACTACACGGCGCTGGTCGAACTGATGCAGGAGTTCACGCCGCTGCCCAAGTAGCTCATTTTGATGCCACTAGCTCTATTCCACCAGAACGGTGGGCAGCAATTCTTAACAGCCGTTTGCCATCAGACATATTAATTCGAGCCTCAGCTGCTGTCAGCCCACGCTGGCACGCCCGCTTTTGTGCTAAATGGCGGCGATATCGCTATACACTCTATACAGATCCTAGACCGAACTTGTTTGTTCAGCCATTTAGTTGGCATTATTATTATGAGCCACTGGATGAATCGTTAATCGGAGCAGCGTTGCAACCCTTGCTTGGACAACATCACCTAGCCGCTTTTCATCGTGCCGGATCGAAGCGATCGCATTCCTGGGTAGAAGTGCAAGCAGCAGAGTGTTATCGCTCTGGTTCATTTGTCCATATTGAAATTCAAGCTAATGGATTTTTGTACGGCATGGTGCGGCTGTTGGTTGGGCTGTTAGTAAATGTGGGTAACGGCTCGCTTTCGCCTGATAGCTTCACTCAACTTTGGCAACAAGAGCGCCGTGAAGAAGTAAAATCAGCCGCTCCAGCCAATGGCTTATGCTTATTACGAGTTGGCTACCCAGAATTCCCCTTTCCCCCAGAAGTTTGGTATGACACCCTACCCAAGTTTGTCTTACCAAGTCAAGCAGGAGAGTGGGATAGTGGGACAGTAAGAGAACTTCACTCCACTCATCCCATCACCGCATCATCCCTTTTGAGCAAGAAACCAGCCTCTACATAAATAATGAATTTATAAAGGATACCAAAACCCCCATGAACAAGACCTACGTTCCTCCTCAAAATGCCTTAAATCAAGAATGGTTTGTTGTTGATGCTACAGATCAGCGTCTTGGTAGGCTAGCAAGCGAAGTTGCCATGATTCTAAGAGGGAAAAACAAACCCGAATATACACCCCACATGGATACAGGCGACTTCGTGATTGTCATTAATGCTGACAAGGTGAAAGTTACAGGTAAAAAACGCACTCAAAAAGTTTACCGTCGTCAATCCGGTAGACCTGGCGGCATGAAGACAGAAACCTTTGCTCAGCTACAAGCCCGTTTGCCAGAAAGAATTGTCGAACACGCAGTCAAGGGTATGTTGCCAAAAAATAGTCTGGGCAGACAATTGTTTACTAAGCTCAAAGTCTACGCTGGTGCCTCACATCCCCATCAAGCGCAACAACCCCAAGAGTTAAAAATTCAAACAATTCCAGGAGAAACTAACTAATGCAAGCAGCAGAAACCACCAGCGGACGAGTCATGTACATGGGTACAGGTCGCCGTAAGTCATCTGTAGCAAGAGTACGTTTGGTTCCAGGTAACGGTCAAATGATTGTGAATGGCAAACCAGGAGATTTGTACTTCCAGTTCAACGCTGGCTACCTCTCAATCGCTAAAGCCCCCCTAGAAACTCTGGGCTTGGAAAACGAATATGACATTCTGGTTAACGCTCATGGTGGCGGCTTAACAGGACAATCAGATTCAATTCGTCTAGGAGTAGCCCGCGCTCTGTGTCAACTAGATCCTGAGAATCGATCGCCTTTGAAAACCGAGGGCTATCTCACCCGTGATCCTAGAGCGAAAGAGCGGAAAAAATACGGTTTACACAAAGCTCGTAAGGCTCCACAGTTCTCCAAGCGCTAAAAGCTATCAGCTTTTTGTCCTTTGTCATTTGTTCTTTGTCCTTTGTTAATCACTTAAAGGCGAATGACGTAGGGCAAAGCCCTTCTTTGCAGGGTATGACGAATGACCACTAACTGCTGACTGCTAAGAGTTAAAAGCTACAATTAAATTATGTGAAGAAGAGAAAGAACAATGGCAAAATCAGATATTCATCCTAAGTGGTATCCCGAAGCTAAAGTTTACTGCAACGGGCAAGTTGTCATGACGGTGGGTTCTACTAAACCAGAACTACACGTAGATATGTGGTCTGGGAATCACCCGTTTTACACTGGAACTCAGAAAATTATTGATACTGAGGGTCGTGTGGAGCGCTTCTTGCGCAAGTACGGCATGATGGACACCCAGCAATCGCAAGGCGAGGATTCACAGTCCAAGAAAAAGTAGCCAGGTCATGTAATGCGTGGATTTTAGATTTTGGATTAACTTAATGCTTTATGGCACGTTTCTAAAATCTAAAATTTGAGCTTCTGACTGCTCCTACTATTTTCTCAAGCGATCGCCCATTATGCCAGAACTATACCTGCTTAACAAACTCAAATCAGTTGAACAAACCTTTAATGAATTAACCCGTCGCCTTGCCGATCCCGATATCGCCACCGATCCGGCAGAGATGCAGCGGGTAGCAAAAGCCCGTTCTTCCCTCGAAGAAGTGGTTAACACTTATGAAACTTGGAAAAATACCGAGTCAGAACTCGCAGGCGCGCGTCAGATCCAAAAAGAAGCAGGTGGCGATCCAGAATTGCAAGAAATGGCAGCACTGGAGGTACAGGAGTTAGAAGCAAAGCTGGAACAGCTAGAGACGCGCTTGACAATCTTGCTTTTACCCCGCGATCCCAATGATGACAAAAACATCATGCTGGAAATTCGGGCAGGAACTGGTGGCGATGAAGCCAGTATCTGGGCAGGAGATTTAGTACGAATGTACTCTCGCTATGCTGATACTCAGGCTTGGAAAGTAAAGCTAGTGAGTGAATCACTTGCTGAAATGGGTGGCTTTAAAGAGGCAATTCTGGAAATTCAGGGTGACTCGGTTTACAGCAAGCTAAAGTTTGAAGCTGGAGTACATCGGGTACAGCGAGTGCCAGTTACTGAAGCTGGGGGAAGGGTTCACACTTCTACAGCAACGGTGGCGGTGATGCCAGAAGTCGATGATGTAGAAATCCACATCGACCCAAAGGATATTGAAATGAAAACTGCCCGATCTGGTGGTGCTGGCGGTCAAAACGTTAACAAGGTGGAAACAGCGGCTGATCTGTTCCATAAGCCGACTGGTATTCGCATTTTCTGTACCGAAGAGCGAAGTCAGTTGCAAAACAAAGAACGGGCAATGCAAATCCTGCGGGCAAAGTTGTATGAAATGAAGTTACGCGAACAGCAGGAAGCTGTAACTTCGGCGCGGCGATCGCAGGTGGGTACGGGTTCTCGTTCTGAGAAAATACGGACATACAATTACAAAGATAATCGGGTGACTGACCACCGCTTAAATCAGAATTATCCGCTTAATGCAGTGCTCGAAGGTGATTTAGAGCCAATTATTCAGGCTTGTATTTCTCAAGATCAGCAAGAACGTTTGGCTGAGTTGGCTGCTTCTGGATCTGGGGCGTAGAGAGAAACGAACCGCAGAGGCGCAGAGAACGCAGAGGAAGAGAGAAGGGAGGGGGAGCGGCTCAGTATCATAGTTAGAGAAATCTTGCTATTTCCCTAACGTGAAAACGGATAGCATATTTTATCGTCTTTTTCAAGAGTTGCCTGGTATTTTCTTTGAACTAATTGGTAATACAGTCGAAACTGCTAGTAATTATCAGTTTTCATCTGTTGAAATTAAACAAACTACTTTTCGGATAGATGGGGTTTTTCTTCCTATACAAGGGGATGAGAACCCCATCTATTTTGTTGAAGTTCAGTTTCAGCTGGATACAGATTTTTACTCTCGTTTCTTTGCAGAAATATTTTTATATCTCCGTCAGAATAAACCGCAAAATGACTGGGGTGGTGTGGTTATATATCTAAGTCGAAATGTAGATACGGGAGATATAAGACATTACCGAGAATTTTTTGTAAGTGGGCGAGTCAGTCGCGTCTACCTGAATGAACTAGGTGAAGAGGCTGAGCAATCAATTGCCATAGGAACGCTCAAGTTAGTCATTTTGCCACAAGCAACAGTAGTTGAACGAGCAAGGGTTTTAATAGATAGAGTAAGGCAAGAGATAGCCGATGAATTCGTCAAGGAAGAATATTTACAATTAATAGAAACAATTATCTTTTACAAATTACCGAGCATGAGTCGGGAGGAGATAGCGGCAATGTTTGGATTAAGTGAATTAAAGCAAACTAGAGTTTATCAGGAAGCCTTAGAGGAAGGTAGACAAGAAGGTGAACTTATTGGCAAACTAAAAGCAGTACCTCCGATGCTAGCAATGGGGGCGACTGTACAGCAAATAGCAGAGGCATTAGATTTGAGCGTAGATCAAGTGAGGCAGGCAGCGCAAAATCAGCACAGGGAGTGATGCGGTATAGGGACTTGCGATCGCACTATTGTTATCCCTAATTTTTGGCGATGTCTAACGAACAGGCTCCCAAGTGTCTACGCTGTTTATGCCGCCTCTCCTGCTGTTACCCTTAGATCACACTCCTGGTTTTCTAAAGCTCGTGCGATAACTTCGTTAAGCTTCGCTAACGCGTCCGATATCTCCACTGGATATGGAAAATAATCTAGGTCATACTGGATGTATTTTCTAAGCCTGTAAAATTCCTTGAGGCTGTGGCGGCTGTAAATCAACTGTTCTACTGCTTTTTGCCAAGATTCAAAGATTCGATAACTAAAAAAGGAACTGCACGTATTTCCTTGTGTATTAATATAAGAGATGCAAACTTGATGCTTGAGGTGGTGTACCTTCTTTACTTCTTTCACAGACAAGCCTGCATGATCTTTAAGCGCTCTGGCTATCTCGCCTTTGGGAATTTTTTGCCACTGTACAGGGTTGATTTTACCAGCCGCGATCAAGCTTTTTCCTTTGGGGCGATATTTACGGGTTTTGCGAGGCTTAGGAAGCATAATCCCAATTTCCCTGATTTTTATAAAAATGCCCAAATCCTAGCCGCGCTGCTTCAATAGAATAATATTTTCGGAATGAAGACAGTCGCGTGAATAATTTTAAAACTACAGTTGCAAGATTTCAACTAAAGTTTCAACTAAAGTTTAGAATACAGCTAAAAAACAAGGCAGTCAAGAGAAAAGTAAACTTGTAAGTACAGTTGAGTAGCTACAGTAGCAGTGAATATCGAAAGCAGACAAAAACTGGTTGAAATTATCAAGTTCGCTCGTGGATCGATGAGTCAACGAGCGTTTGGCAAGCTTTTGGGAGTTTCTGCTACGGCTGTTCAGATGTGGGAAAAGGGCGTTAAAGTGCCAGATACCGAAAATTTGGCTCAGATTGCAGCAAAAGCAGGCTACACATTAGAGGAGGTAGTCAGTTGCTTGGAAGGCAAGCCAGTACCAGAAACATCAGACGTGAGCCAAATTTTAAGACAAATCAAGCATATGCCTCTGAGCCATGTAGCAATGATCTCCCAAGCCGCCGCCGAGAGATTTGCTGCTGCTGCTGAGACTTTAGGAGAGCAAGCACAAGCAAGTTGAATTTTGAGATTTTTTAGGTGATAGGGAGTGATCGCACAGTAGACAGAAGAAGCATAGCACCTGTTGGTAGTAGGGTAAGCTTAAGCGATCGCAGCGATATTTACGAGTTTTGCGAGTCTTAGGCAGCATAATCTTGTCTCCTGTGTTTAACAGAAGGCTTATAATCGAGAGGTTTCAGGCTAAAATCAATTCCAAGTAGTTTGCCACTACTTCTCAATCGAGTAGCTGGCAAGCTTTGAAGTGGTAACTATAGTTTAGTTTAGTATCAACAATGATCGTTGTCAATAGCAATGATAAATGTTGTTGTAAGTAAACTTGTAGGAGCAGTTGACAGAAAAACTACAGCAGTGGATATAGAGGCTAAAAAGAAAGTAATTGAAGTGGTAAAAATGGCTCGCGGCTCTATGAGTCAAAGAGCTTTTGCGAAGCTCCTGGGAGTTTCTGCCACTGCTGTACAGCTGTGGGAGAAGGGAGATAATATTCCAGATATAGGAAATTTGGTTAAAATCGCAGCTAAAGCAGGCTACACAATGGAGGAGCTGCTAAACTACCTCGATGCCAAGCCACTACCACAAACCTCAGATCTGAACGAGATTATCAAGCAAATTAAATCTATGCCGTTGAGTGAGGTAGCAACGATCGCTCAAGCAGCAGTGGCTAGGCTTGCGGCTGCGGCTGAGTCGTCAGGAGAGCAAGCACAGGTGAGTTGAATTTTTAGGTGATAGGGAGCGATCGCACGGTAGAGAAGTGGCGCTCGCCTTTTTTTGTTCCACACAGAACAAAAAATTTAGGAAAAAAGCATTTATTGCTAACTCCAAAATAGAATTCGGTACTTTGCTATCTATCAGATCCTTAAAACCGAATTGCAAAACTCAGGCTTGCTGCCGTTGTGTACTATTATCAATCAAGACGGATAGTGCTTTGCGAGCATAATTTGCCCCTGCCGGAACTCCCTCTATAGTTGCCATTAAGCAAGCTCCCCCAATTAGAAGTAAATATTGTTGTGAAAAAGATTCTGGATCGCTTACCCCCGCTTCAGATGCCAGCTGCATAATGTGAGTCCGAACCGTTTGTCTCACCCTAACTGAGACATGGTGAGCGGGATGAGAGGCATCGGCAATTTCTAACACAGCATTGATAAAAGGACAACCGCGATAGCCAGGACTGGCATACCATTCGTGCAGTACATCAAAGGTTGCTAATAAACGCTCTTTGGCACTGTTTCCCCGTTCAGCCACAGCATCTTCAAACCAATGCAACCATTGTGCTGCGCGATGGTTCATAACTTCAACAATTAAGTTGTCTTTCGAGGGAAAGTGCCTGTAGAGAGTCCTTTTGGCTACTCCTGAAGCGGCAATTACCTCATTTATGCCTACATTTTGAATGCCTTTTTGGTAAAAGAGTTCAGACGCAGTTTCTAAAATTTGTTGACGAGAGTTACTAGATTCAGATTTCATTTTTTTGGGTAGACAAACTTGTCTCCTTTGTTATATACTAAGCAACAATTCTAGGTAGACAAGTTTGTCTACCTAGAAAAGCAACTAACAGCCAATTGCTTAAACAACAGCGATTTTCTCACTTGAAAATACTAAATCTTACCAGCAGACTAGAAATGCTGGAAGATTGGCGCTGATGATGCGTTCATCAAGCACTAACCCAAGGGTTTATCTACTTCGGGCAGTTTGTCTTGTCAATTGGCGCTACATATCGCTGTTATTGGCTTACCTTAATTAACAAGAAGGACTCTAGCGATGGACTTTACGATTCATACCATAGAAACAGCACCAGAGGACTCTAAGGAAGCGTTAGCTCATGCTAAGGAAACTTTCGGCTTTATCCCAAACCTAGAGGGGGTTTTTGCCTCATCTCCAGCTCTACTCAAAGGTTCCATGACTTTATGGGATCTCTTCAGTACCACAAGCTTTAGTCCTATCGAGCAGCAAGTTGTCTATCTAGCAGCTAACTACGAGAACGAATGCCACTACTGCATGGCAGCTCATAGTGGTTTGGCAAGGATGGTTGGTATGACAGCCGAAGATATCCAAACCCTAAGAAATGGTACACTGATGCAAGATCCGAAATTACAAGCCCTGCGTCACTTTACCCAACGCATGGTGCAAGCACGAGGCTGGATTGAAGATCGTGAAATTGAGGAATTTATGGCTGCTGGTTACACTAAAGTGCAGGTGCTTGAGGTAATTCTCGGCATCGCCATCAAAGTAATGCACAACTATACTAACCACATAGCCAAAACCCCTCTCGACAAAGAGTTCAAAGCAAATATTTGGTCAAAATCTCCTGGCTCTAGTAGTTAAATTTTGTTACGGTTAACTCGACTAAGTGATCGCCTGTTTTTAGCTGGACAAACCTAGAATTATAAGAGCGCATAAAACTACATCTCAATAGCGCGATTGCTACCACTGAATTTCTCCACGAGCAAGACGTTCCTCATATTCTTCTAAATTCGGCAAGTAGTCCGAAAAGTCAGAACGGGCAATTTTCAATGCTTCCCTAAACTGCGTCCTTAAAGCCAAGCCAGTGCGATCACTTCTTAATAGCAAAAAATCTACGAAGTCATTCACTTCTTGGGCGAGGGGTTCTGGAAGTTGACGAATTTTAGAGATAGTCTCGTCGTATACACTCATCTTTTTTTCCTTTTAAATTAACTTGACGCAGGGTGTGTTGTATCAACAGGACGGCTAAACGTAACTTGGTGTAACGCGCTGCGATCGCCCCCACAACCGCAATTCCCCCTGCCTACTGACTTTAAATTTTGTTACGATTAATTCGACACGGCGATCGCCCCTGGAGACTTTGAATGCTACGACTGGAACATATTAGTAAAATTTACCCTACAGGTGAAGTCCTCAAAGATGTCAACTGGGAAGTTAAACCAGGCGATCGCATCGGTTTAGTTGGTGTAAACGGTGCAGGAAAATCAACCCAACTCAAAATCATCGCCGGAGAAGTTGAACCCACATCTGGGGAAGTTATTCGCCCTTCCAGCTTACACATAGCTTACCTCACCCAAGAATTTGAAGTAGACCCCACCCGTACTGTCAAAGAGGAATTTTGGCGCGCCTTTACAGAAGCCAACTCGGTGCATGAAGATTTGGCACAGGTACATCGGGAAATGGAAACCGCCACGCCGGAGGAGTTAGATAAACTCCTACCTAAAATGGATCGTCTCCAACGGCAGTTTGAAGCTTTGGATGGCTATGGTTTAGAGGCGCAAATTGAGAAAATATTGCCAGAATTGGGATTTGAACCTGGGGATGGCGATCGCCTAGTCAGTGCCTTCAGCGGCGGTTGGCAGATGCGGATGAGTTTGGGTAAGATTCTGCTACAAAAGCCCGATCTATTACTGCTAGACGAGCCAACTAACCATTTAGATTTAGAAACGATTGAGTGGCTGGAAACTTACCTCAAAGGTTTAATTACTCCGATGGTAATAGTTTCTCATGACCGAGAGTTTTTAGATCGCCTTTGCACTCAAATTGTTGAAACTGAACGAGGCGTTTCTACTACTTATTTGGGGAATTATTCTGCTTACTTACAACAAAAAGAAGAGAATAAACAAGCTCAACTAAGTGCTTACGAACGTCAACAAAAAGAAATAGAAAAACAACAAGTATTTGTTGATAAATTCCGAGCAAGTGCCACCCGCAGCACCCAGGCAAAAAGCCGCGAAAAGCAACTAGATAAAATCGAGCGCATCGAAGCGCCTACAGATGGAGTTAGAACACTACATTTCCGCTTTCCGCCTGCGCCCCGTAGCGGACGAGAAGTAGTGAATATCAAAGAGCTAACCCATATTTATGATGACAAAATTCTGTTTTTGGGAACAGAACTGCTGATTGAAAGAGGCGATCGCATCGCTTTTCTAGGTCCCAATGGCGCTGGTAAATCAACTCTCTTACGCCTAATTACAGGTAGCGAACAACCCACAGAAGGCCTAGTCAAATTAGGCGAACATAACGTTATTCCAGGTTACTTTGAGCAGAATCAAGCAGAAGCCTTGGATCTGAATAAAACTGTCATGGAAACCATTCATGATGAAGTACCTGACTGGAAAAACGAAGAAGTTCGTACACTGTTAGGACGTTTCCTATTCAGTGGCGACACAGTGTTTAAACAAGTTTCAGCCTTGAGTGGAGGTGAAAAAGCTCGGCTTGCCTTGGCTAAAATGCTTTTACGTCCAGCTAATTTGCTGATTTTAGATGAGCCGACTAACCATCTGGATATCCCAGCCAAAGAAATGTTGGAAGAAGCAATTCAGAATTACGACGGTACAGTGATTGTTGTTTCCCACGATCGCTATTTTATCTCCCAGGTAGCAAATAAAATTGTTGAAATCCGCGACGGTGAATTCCGCATCTATCTAGGGGACTATCACTACTACCTAGATAAAATTGCCGAAGAAAAAGAACAAGCCAGATTAGCAGCATTAGAGGCTGAAAAAGCAGCCAAAAAAGCAGCCAAAGCCGCCAAAGCTGCCGCAAAATCTAAAAAAGGCTAGAAGGGGCAGGGGGGCAGGGGAGAGAATTACCAATTACCAATCCAAAATCCAAAATCTAACATCCAAAATTACCAAGCCCCTACTTACTAGCGATCCCCAGTTAAGAAATAAAAAAATTAAGAGAAAAAATCTCAAAAACGAATCAAATAAGCAAAAAAACCCTTGCAGCTAAAACTAGCAGTGGTATCATGGCAGTGAGTTTAAAAAAATATAAAGGGTAATAGAGTATGACCCAAGCACCTGTCGCTCCCGTGGTGCTAGTAATATTAGACGGCTGGGGTTATCGTGAGGAAGCAGACGGTAACGCAATTATGGCTGCCAAAACTCCAGTAATGAAAAGTCTGTGGGCAGCTTATCCTAGAACTCTCATTCGCACCTCTGGTAAAGCAGTAGGGTTGCCAGAAGGTCAAATGGGCAACTCTGAAGTAGGGCATCTTAATATTGGTGCTGGACGAGTTGTACCGCAAGAATTAGTCAGAATTTCAGATGCAATTGAAGATGGTTCTATCCTGAGAAATCGAGCATTAGTGCAAGTTTGTCAGGATGTGCGCACTCGAGGTAGCAAGCTCCACTTGATAGGGTTGTGTTCAGAGGGTGGGGTGCATTCTCATCTGAGTCATTTGTTAGGATTACTTGACTTAGCTAAGGCACAACAAGTTTCACAGGTTTGCATTCATGCAATTACAGATGGGCGTGATACAAGTCCAACTGAAGGCGTAGAAGCAATAAGGCAAATTCAAAATCACATTGACGAAATTGGCATCGGCAGCATTGTTACCGTAAGCGGTCGCTACTATGCAATGGATCGGGATCGGCGTTGGGACAGAGTTAAACGCGCCTACGATGTCATGACCCAGGATGGAGCAAAGGATGGTCGTTCGGCGTTGGAAGTATTGCAAGCATCCTATGCCAAGGGAGTGACAGACGAGTTTATCAACCCAACCCGAATTGCACCAGGAGCAGTAGAGCCTGGGGATGGGGTAATATTCTACAACTTCCGCCCAGATCGAGCAAGACAAATTTGCGCCGCTTTCGTTAAGCCGGATTTTAATGGGTTTGAGCGTGTACAAATCAAACCACTTTCTTTTGTGACATTCACTCAGTACGATCCAGAATTGCCCTGCGCGATCGCCTTTGAGCCACAAAACTTGGACAAAATCTTAGGCGAAGTAGTTGCCGATCATGGTCTAAGGCAGTTTCGCACCGCTGAAACAGAAAAATACGCCCACGTTACCTACTTCTTTAACGGCGGTTTGGAAGAACCATTTGAGGGAGAAGACCGAGAGATGGTCATGAGTCCGATGGTGGCGACTTATGATAAAGCACCAGCAATGTCAGCACAGGCTGTTACAGACGTGGCGATCGCAGCGATTCAAAAGCGCATCTACTCCCTGGTGGTAATCAACTACGCCAATCCTGACATGGTAGGTCATACTGGTCAAATTCCACAAACAGTTCAGGCAGTTGAAACTGTCGATCAATGTTTGGGACATTTGCTGGAAAGCATCAACAAAGTTGGTGGTACTGCACTCGTCACAGCCGATCATGGCAATGCTGAATATATGCGAGATGAACAGGGCAACCCCTGGACAGCTCACACAACCAATCCAGTCCCATTTATTGTAGTTGAGGGAGAAATAGCCAAAATCCCAGGTTATGGCACAGAAGTTGTTTTGAGAGATGATGGTCGTCTGTGCGATATTGCGCCAACAATTCTGAAGATTTTGCAGTTGCCTCAACCGCCCCAGATGACTGGACAATCACTAATAATACCAGCTAAATATGAATTACAAGCAACTCGTACTCCTGTACAAGTTGGTTTGTAATCTTTTTCCTCGTATTATTTATTTGGGTCTAATCACCACCATGACAATTACTCAAGTCGTACAAGCAATTTGGGCATTTTCTGCCGTTGGATTATCCATTTTGGTGTTGTTGCATAGCCCCAAAGGAGATGGAGTAGGAGCCATTGGTGGACAGGCGCAGCTATTTAGCAGTGCTAAAAGTGCGGAAACGACATTAAACCGCGTCACTTGGGCGCTGGTTGTGATTTTTCTCGGTTTAACCGTAGTATTGAGCGCAGGCTGGTTAAACCGCTAAAACTGGGGGCTAGGGGCTAGAGGAACCAGGGGCTAGGGGCGATCTAAAAGGCGGAAGGTTAAAGGATAAAGGATGAAGGATGAAGGATAAAGGATGAAGGATGTACGCTTCGCGTTCCCCAAGGGTAGGCTAAAGGCTGAAAGCTGAAGGCTAAAAGCTGAAGGCTGTAAATTAAATTTCATACTTCACACTTCTAACTTCACACTTCACACTTCATCCTAGCCTTCGGCAACTAAGCGAACACACTTCTAACTTCACACTTCTAACTTCATACTTCTAACTTCACACTTCACACTTCATCCTAGCCTTCGGCAACTAAGCGAACACACTTCATACTTATTTCACTACTCGTCTTTGGCTACCTTAGTTTCTTTAAGCCGATCGCCTTGTCTGTATTTCCTCTGTGCGCTGTTGCAACTGGTGCATATGATTAAATAGCTTCCAGCAATATTCTTCTGATAGTCCACAGGTAACAGCACCTCGTAGGACAACATTGAAATACCAGTCGTTGGGGGGGAGTTCGTGGGTCAATTTGTTCACGACGACGTAAGTGCGAACATTTTTGTACAGATGATTCTGGCTGTGGATATTGACTATTTCGTGGCGATACCAATCTTGGTGAACACCTTCACGCTGATCTAGGGAATAGCTCAATCGCCAGGGTAACTGATACAGTACCCCTTCTACACTGGCATTTTCATCTGGAACGACATCGAGAACTCCGCAGTTACGTAGGTTGGAGTAAGAATAAAAACCCAGTCGGTAGCCTTTGAGTGTGGCGGGACCAATTACGTAAATGTGGGTTTTTTCACCAAGCGATCGCTTCAGATCCACTGGACACATACAAGAACCATAAGCAAAGTAGTAAAACATCGGCTCTATGGGTTGCTGTTGTTGCTGTCTCCAAATTCTCAGGGCAGAATGACTAGAGGTAGCGAAACAGTCTTGAAAATGTCCAGGCTGAACACTCATATACCAGTAGGAATATTTACTATGAAGAAAATTCTAACAGAACCTTTCATTTAATTCAACATTTCCCGACCGACAAACCGTAGATTATAATTCGTAATTTTGAGGGAAAAGGGAAAAGAGGTATTGCGGTAAAAGGGAAAAGGGAAAAGGGCAAAGGGCAAAGGGCAAAGGATGAAAGCAGCAAGTATAAATTAACAATTCTCCCACTCTCCGCCTCTCCCCCTCTCCCGAGGCTCCCCGAGGCTCCCCGAGGCTCCCCGAGGCTCCCCGAGGCTCTCACGCGCTGGGCTAGCCTCCAGCCCCTACGTAGAGCAACTGATCCCAAGCTAGGATTACTGCCTGTAAACGGCTAGGTAGACGATTTTGAGCAATGTCAGAGTAGCGCGTTGTACCATTCGGACTAGTTAAGGTGACAATGCTGTAATCAGCCGCGTTACTAGGTGGTGGATAGTCCAGACCATTGAAATTAGCAAAATTCTGTTGTTCCAGCAACTTCTCAAACTGTTGTAATTGTTGCTGGGAAATCCGAGATGTCTTAGTTTGGGAAGTGTTGCCGTGATTAACCTCCACTTGAACCAATTGCCCGTCGTTTCGCAAGTTTGTTTCAATGGTAAGACCTGCGAAGCCACTACTACTGATGGAACGAAAAATCACTCTCGGTTGCAAAGGCGGTGGTAGCTGACTTTGAGGAATTGGTACAGGTATGCTGCTAGCCGCTTCATCTAGCCTAAAACCCCCAGATTCATCAGTGCGATAAACTCTTATTTGCTGTCCAGCTGCTACAGCTACTAGAGCGCCAGGTACGACTATAGCTGTGCAGAAAACGCCAGGAGGAGCTAAACCAAGACAGCCATCTGACCAAGTTTGCCGTTCTGCTTGCACAATACGCAAATCAGAAATTGGCAAATTAGACCGCTTCGAGGCATCCTTTAAAACAGGATTGGCAACTTTGGCGGGTAATTGAGCCGAGTTATTTTCAGTTTCTAAACCTAGGCTGCGTCCAGTGCTATCGGTGCGATAAACCCACGCCTGACGACCATCAGAGACAACAACACGCCACCCTTCAACTATCACTTGGGTGCAGAGTTGATTCAGCTTCCCTAAACCTAAGCAACCATCAGTCCAAGTTTGCCGACTATATTCAGTGATTTTTAGCTTGCTGGCGGGAATTCCTTCGCGGCGAGACAAATCTTGAATCACAGCATTAGCTACACTACCAGGTAAGCGATCGCTCTGACGATTGACTTGACTACCTGCGTTTTGAGCAAGTTTAATCGGTGCAGCCGTAGCACTGTGCATTACTGCTAAACCAACACTTAAAGATAAAGATAAAATGCTGGTCAAAACTAAGGTGAAAACAAATTGCTGGGGTTGTTTGAATAAATGCTGATTAATACCTTTCATATTAGAAGAGGGGCTAGGAGAACCAGAGACTAGGGAAAAACCCTATATGCAAATCCAAAGGCTTGATTAAAGATAGTTTGACTTTATTCTTGCGACGAGGGCAAACAGAGTCTTGAAACCTTTTAGAATTGCTTGCCGAAGTTAACACAAGAAAGACGGTTGTGTCATCACCAATTAGTTCCTTCTTCTGCCTTTGGTAGAGACAAAAAATGTTAATATTTATGAATTTATCGTAATAGGTTTGAATCTTTAAGAGAAATTAGCAAAAATCATGTTTGCACAGAAAATTCCTCTGGATCAATTCCCCAATTTACCCAACGAATTGCATCTTGTGCAGAATTAATATTAGGCGGAACTCGCAAAGCATGAATAAATCCTGTGCTAGGACACGTCATTTTTAATAAATAAATTGATTCTATATCAATATCTACATCTATTTTTAATAGGGTGTATTCTTGCCAACAATCTAATTCAATAGCTTGCAACTCTTGACAGATTTTAGAATAACCAATTTCTTGTATTAATACTCGACGCAGTTCAGAGTTTGTTTCTTCTAAAAGCCATTTTGATTGCCATTGATTTGGGTGTATTTTACCATATTTTTCAGGTAAGGTTACGCCATGATAGGAATATAGGCTATAGCCATCAGCAAAAGAAATTGCGGTTTCTATAGAGGCGTGGAGGCGATTTTCGTTATCTAAGGAGAGTTTTGTGGGGCGATCGCATACAATACAAATCTTTTCAAACGGTAAAATCCAGCCACAATACTTAACTAGCGCTTCAAATACTGTCAAGTCTCTTTGAGGGTAGTTACAATTTAAAACAGAAATACAAAAGTCAAAAAAACTGATAACAGCCCATTCTTCTTCTGGGTGAATTATGGAATAAAGTAGATCATCTGCTAGATCAGGTTTACCAGTTTGTCCGTACAATTGGCTCTCTAGTTGATCCATCAATTGCTCATTAAGTTGGCGGTTCAGTTGGATAATGAGTTGATTTTCTAGTTTGTACAGTAGTTGAGTCTTTAGTTGGATCTTGATCAGGCTCATGATTCTCCGTTCTAAAGCTCCTCTCAATTTGTCCTGAATGCGTTCGCCTATCTCACTATACACTTGACTATCTACTTTTTTATTGAGTTGTTTCTCAAGTTCAGTGATCTCCAGTTCTTTCAAAGCCAATTCTGTCAAGGCTGCAAAAGGGCTATCAAAAAAAATAATTTCAGGCTCTTGTTTGAAAAAGGCAGGGTATAATTCGCTAAGTAAAGTGTAAACAGATCTTATTGCTTCAGCAGCTTTTTCACGATCAATTCGCTCGGTTGAAAGTGCGATCGCTCTCCACTTTTCCCGATAGACTGGAATCAAAGCCTCTTGCTCAGGCGTTAATTTTGTAATTTTCTGCTGTAACATATCAAGAATTTTTATATTTTTCTCCCTCTCTCATGTTCCCTCCGCCCATTCACCGTTTGGTTTAATAGATATTTCGATTTCTTCACCTACTAATATTACGACTTCGTTTATTGACTCGCCTGCGAATTAATTCGCAAGCTAATAGCAAAAGTCCTCTTAAGAGGACTAAAACAAAATATTCAGTCCACTAAAAGTGGACTTCAGCTACTCGCTGTGGGAATTAATTTCCTTGCGGGTAAGGACTCACAACCGTTTTAGTCAGCAATATATCGCCACCCTGACGGTTCATATTCCCGTTGAATTCTTACCATCCAGATACCTTGGGGAATAGAAATAGCCTGATGTTCTTCGTGATTAAGCAAAGCCTTCTCTGAATTTACATGTAGATACAAAGTGCCGTTTTGCTCGTATAATTCCGCTTGTCCCTCCTCTATCCGGTGTTTATGTCCTGTTACTTCGCCTTCAGCTAAAGTTAGATGATGTAGCTTTTTTCCCTCAACTTGTTCTACAGGTAGTAAAATTACATCGCCTTGTCGAATCGGTTGCATAATTGCTCCAAAGTTTAATGTCTTGCTCTTTACCACATGATTTGGATTCTGGTTATAAAATTAATTATATAAAAGTAATATATTATACTTGCCTAGTGGTTGTTCAATGGGGGTATAAACTTGTGATTGTTTAAATTTAGGTAAGTACCCGCTGTTTCCACTGAGATAAGTATGTAAATTTTGGCACAATATTCCTAAATTATTTACCCTTTTGCTGGCATCATCTAAAGTTGGACTTTCAATCAAGTTGTAGCCACTTGTGTCAGATATAAGTTAAAGATTGAAATAGTTTAGAGATTTCGTTAGAGCGATGCCCCAAGGGAACTTATCCTTAAAGGCTGATGCTCAACCCTTGCCCGATAAATTCCTTTATCGAAAAATTTCCTCTTGACATCAGGCTAAAATTCTCTAAATCTGACTTGTTAGCCGTAGCTGCTATTTTTTCCCTAAAGTTCTCATGTCAACTCTCGTCATCGTCGAATCTCCTACCAAAGCACGCACCATTCGCAACTACCTGCCAAAGGACTTCATGGTAGAAGCATCTATGGGTCATGTGCGCGACCTACCCCAGTCCGCTGCTGACATTCCGCCAGCAGTGAAGGGAGAAAAATGGGCGCAACTAGGCGTAAACGTGGACGCTGACTTTGATCCACTGTATATTGTTCCCAAAGATAAAAAGAAAATTGTCACCCAACTGAAAGAAGCGCTCAAATCCGCAGACGAATTGGTATTGGCTACTGACGAAGACCGAGAAGGGGAAAGTATCAGTTGGCATTTGTTGCAGCTACTCAAGCCGAAAGTACCCGTCAAGCGGATGGTATTTCACGAAATCACTGAGGATGCTATCCGCAAAGCTTTGAAAAACTGCCGTAAAGTTGATGAGCAGTTAGTACGCGCCCAGGAAACCCGACGGATTTTAGACAGATTGGTAGGTTATACCCTCTCTCCCCTGCTGTGGAAGAAAATTGCTCCCAAATTATCAGCAGGGCGGGTACAGTCGGTAGCAGTGCGACTCTTGGTTAACCGAGAACGTCAACGCCGTGCTTTCCGCGAGGGTAGCTACTGGGATCTGAAGGCGATATTGGAAGCTTCATGGGATCGCCCAGAGGCAAAAGGCTCATTTGAGGCACGTCTAGTCACATTGGCTGGAACTAAAGTAGCCACAGGGAGCGATTTTGATGAAGCGACGGGACAAATCATTGCTGGACGCAATGTAGTTTTGCTCAATGAAGAACAGGCTAGAACCCTTCAAGAGCGCTTGAAAGGTAAAACCTGGCGAGTTACAGACAAAGAAGAACGTCCGGTTACTCGTAAACCCGCACCACCGTTTACTACCTCTACTTTGCAACAGGAAGCAAACCGGAAATTACGACTGTCGGCGCGGGATACGATGCGAACTGCTCAGAGTTTGTATGAGCAGGGGTATATTACCTATATGCGTACTGACTCGGTGCATTTGTCAGATCAAGCGATCGCAGCCGCCCGTAGTTGTGTCGAGAAAATGTACGGTAAAGAATACCTCAGCCCCCAACCCCGCCAGTACACTACCAAAAGCAAAGGCGCACAAGAAGCACACGAAGCCATTCGCCCCGCTGGTAGCACCTTCCGCACACCCAAGGAAACCGGATTGAGTGGTCGGGAACTTGAGCTTTACGATTTGATCTGGAAACGCACTGTCGCCAGCCAAATGGCAGATGCTAGACAAACTCAAATCACTATGCAGTTGCAAGTCGAAGATGCTGGGTTTAGATCGGGTGGTAAGCGAATTGACTTTCCAGGGTTTTTACGTGCTTATGTAGAAGGATCGGACGATCCAAACGCCGCCTTGGAAAACCAAGAAGTGATTTTACCCGATCTGAAAGTAGGCTCTAGCCCTGACTGCAAAAAACTCGAAGCGATCGGTCACGAAACCCAACCCCCAGCCCGTTACACCGAAGCTTCCCTAGTCAAAACCCTAGAAAGCGAGGGCATCGGTCGTCCCAGTACCTACGCCAGCATCATCAACACTATCATCGAAAAGGGCTATGCCAAGTTGGTAAACAACGCCCTAATTCCGACTTTTACAGCCTTTGCTGTCACCGCCCTGCTAGAAAAATACTTTCCCGACCTAGTAAACACCAGCTTTACCTCAAAGATGGAGCAAACCTTGGATGATATTGCTACTGGTGAAGCTAACTGGTTGCCCTACCTACGGGAATTTTACCTGGGAGATCATGGGCTAGAAACTTTAGTTAAAGAGCGGGAAAACCAAATTGATGCCAACACAGCCCGAAGTGTGGAACTAGAAAACTTAGATGCAAAAGTTCGCATTGGTAAATTTGGTCCCTATATAGAAGCCGAAAATGGCAACGGTGTAGTTAATGCTTCCATTCCCAAAGATCTAACCCCAGCTGACTTAGATGCCCAGCGCGTCGAAGAATTGCTGCGACAGAAAACCGAGGGACCAGATGAAGTAGGGCGACATCCAGAAACTGGGGAACCGATTTATGTCAAGATTGGCACTTATGGTCCTTATGTTCAGCTAGGGGATAAATCTGACGATAATCCTAAACCTAAGCAGGCTTCCTTACCCAAAGGAATCAGCCCCGAAAACGTCACCTTAGACACGGCTGTTGGGCTTTTGTCCCTACCTCGGACATTGGGCGTTCATCCAGCTACCGGAGGCAAAATTCAAGCCAGTATAGGACCTTATGGACCTTATGTAGTCCACGATCAAGGTAAGGAGGGTGGTAAAGACTACCGATCGCTTAAGGCAAGTGACGATATCTTAACTATTACCCTGCCCAGGGCGCTAGAAATACTAGCTGAGCCGAAAAAGGGACGGCGTACCAGCACCAAAAGCTCTAAGCCAGCCTTACGAGAATTGGGTTCTCATCCAACTGATGGAGAGCCAGTGAATATTTACGATGGTCCCTATGGTTCTTATATCAAGCATGGTAAAACCAATGTGGGTTTACCCGAAGGACAATCTGTTGAAGATATGACTTTAGCTAAGGCTTTAGAACTTTTAGCGACGAAGGAAAAGGGCGGTAAATCAACTCGCAAGTCTAGTGCAGCAACAAGTTCAAACGGCAAATCAGCCACTACTACTAAGAAAAAAACCACAACCAGGGGCGCATCTAGCAGCAAAACTTCTAAGAAGGGGCTAGGGGCTAGGGGCTAGGGACTAGGGAAGGACAAGGGGACAAGGGGACAAGGGGCAGAGGGAGCTTTCCCAATCCAAAATCACGCCACTTCGCTCAACGCGGGGAACCCGCGCACGCGAGTGGCTCCAAAATCTAAAATCCAAAATCCTCTTACCTCTTACCTCTAGTCTCTAGCCTCCAGCCCCTCTAAAAAGTTATCGATGTCCTTTCGCACCAAGTCGGGAATTTCCCAAGGGAACAAATGGGCGGTATTGGGGTAGCATCGGTACTGACAATTTTTGAGGTGTTGGGCAGTTTCCTGGCTCGACTGGGGTGTAATGTGGCGGTCAGCTGCACCCGCTAGGACAAGGCTAGGGCATTGTATTTGGTGCAAGTCTAGTAAGCGGTTGTAACCCGCTTTGAGGGCGTTACTCAGGGCGCGTTCGGCGGCTGCTCCGGTTTGTAAATATGCTGACATAGCATATTTGGCGAGATAGTCGTAAGTTGCACTTGTGTGTTGTTGGATCAGGTAGCGATAGAGCGATCGCTTACCAAATGTGTCAATATTCCATTGCCAGCCTGGTTGCAGTGTATTCACAATCGAAGCTACACCAGTATACAAATTGTCCTGCCAGCTAATTGGTGGATGATTCCCCCTTGGTCGAGCTGCTGTCGCAATCAAAATTAGCCCACTGACTCGTTCTGGTAGCTTAAGTGCCAGTTCCATAGCCAGAATTCCGCCAAGTGACCAACCCAAAACTAAGCAGCGGTCAATTTGGAAGCGCTCTAGAAGGGCTTCTAAGTCAATTAGGTGGTCATTCATATCAAAATTGGTCTGGGTACGACTGTTACCGTATCCCCGCAGATCTGGTGCAAGTGTCTGAAACCGCCCCGATAGGTGATCGGTAAAAACAGACATACTCATCCCTGAACCAGGATGACCGTGTAAGCAAAGAATCGGGAATCCTTTTCCTTGGACGTGAACGTTAAGATGGACGGCTGGAGAAGATTTCATGAAGATCGTTTTTTGAAAGGCTGTAGTTTTGCACCCAAGCAGCAGCCCAGGTTTTACTATCTCTTTATATTTTCTTTACTATTTTTATTTAGTTTTATTGCTATTTAACAGTAGGACTGGGGGAATAGTAGTGATATATGCCCCAGCCTATTTTTTTAGGTTGAAAAACAAAGAGCATATTTTAACTGCATATGGAAATGTCACGACTAAACAAAAATTCATGGCTTTTGACAGCACTTTTGCTTGAGTACATATTTGCTGGCTGGCTGCTGTCTGACTGTAAGGCTCCCTGGTTAACTTGGGCTGGGACACAAGTTGTTACCGTCCATCTAGCTTGGGTAGGCTTTGACGCTGTAGCGATCGCTATAGCTTGGAATGTCGCTTTAGTCTGGGCGGGAGCATTTTCCTATGCTTGGCCTCAAAGTATTCCCTGGGCTGGAGTTCCAGTATGGGCTTTCGCTTTGGCTGTAATTTGGATTTTAGCTTTAATATTGGTTTTGACTTTGGCTCAAGCTCAAAAAGTTATTCCATCTATGGGGTTAAGAAAGTCTCAAGTTTTCTTGCTTTTGGTAATCATTGCCCAAGTGGGATTAGGACTAGGAAGAATGGTGGATATAGCGATCTAAAAAGTGAATATTGATAATTGGTAATTGGTAATTGGTAGTTGGTAGGGGCGGGTTTCAACGAGTTATCTGGAGCCTCACAAGTATGTCTAATAAACCCGCCCGTACGGTAATTGGTAGTTGATAATTAAGCAGGGAGGATTTAATAGTTGAAAGAATCATATAGGCAGGAGCAAATATCAAATAATTATAGATCGAGAACTCCTAGGTACTATTTAGAGCAAATTGAACCGAATATTTTAGCTAGTTTTACAACTGAACAGCTAGGGGAAATTACTTCTATTTTAACGCAAGCTATTCCTAAACCATCACCTAAAATAGTAGATTTTAGATTTACTGTTGATTTAGTTGTTTCTCGCTTTTACATTGTTTTATTTGTTGGTAAGGATCGGCGCAAGAAACAGCGAAGATATGTGACAGAAGGAATTGCAAGGATTGGAAATGCGATCGCTGCAGTAATTCTCCTGATTGGCGCTAATTTGGTAATCAGTGCCTTGATTCTACTTTTTGCCTACTTATTCAAGTCAGCAATTGGGCTTGACTTCTTCCCTGGGCATATTTCAGACACAGTTAAGAAGCTTTGAGAAAGATGAAGGTAGAAGGATGAAGGCGCGAAGTGTGAAGGAGACAGAAGACAGGAGACAGAATAATTAATGCATTATCTTTACCCTTGTCCCCTTATCCCCTTGTCCCCTTGTCCCCTTGTCCCCTTGTCCCCTTGTCCTCTAGCCCCTAGCCC
Organism: uncultured Chroococcidiopsis sp.; assembly: GCA_964248365.1. Taxonomy (GTDB): domain Bacteria; phylum Cyanobacteriota; class Cyanobacteriia; order Cyanobacteriales; family Chroococcidiopsidaceae; genus Chroococcidiopsis. The sequence goes on from CAXTYC010000034.1 coordinate 50,076, forward strand.
CTAGCCCCTAGCCCCTCAAATAAATCTATACTTATAGTCTGGATTGTGAATCGAAAAGGGAGCGTTTATATGGCATCCATCCGCGAGTTACACCATACTCTGGTTAGTAAAGAACGCTCAGCGGTTGAAATTACCCAACAGGCGTTGGCTCGGATTCAGGCTTTAGAGCCGAAATTGCACAGCTTTTTGTGTGTGACAACTGACAAAGCATTAGAACAAGCAAGAGCAGTGGATGCCAAAATAGCCGCAGGGGAAGAATTCGGGTTGCTGGCAGGAATTCCCATTGGTATCAAAGACAATATGTGTACCAAGGGAATTCCCACGACTTGCGCCTCTAAAATATTAGAAAATTTTGTACCGCCTTATGAATCTACCGTGACGCAAAAACTAGCAGATGCTGGCGCGGTGATGGTGGGTAAAACCAATCTAGATGAGTTTGCGATGGGCAGTTCTACTGAGAACTCAGCTTATCAACTTACGGCTAATCCTTGGGATTTAGAGCGGGTGTCTGGTGGTTCTAGTGGCGGTTCAGCTGCTGCTGTAGCTGCCTGTGAGTGTACAGTTTCTATTGGTTCTGATACTGGCGGTTCGATTCGTCAGCCTGCTTCTTTTTGTGGCGTAGTGGGAATGAAACCGACTTACGGGCTGGTTTCTCGTTACGGTTTGGTGGCGTTTGCTTCGTCTTTGGATCAAATTGGACCTTTTGGACGTAGTGTAGAAGATACGGCAATATTGTTGGGGGCGATCGCAGGTCACGATCCCAAAGATTCCACTAGTCTGAAAGTCGAAATTCCTGACTACACCCAATTCTTAAAACCCGATCTCAAATCAATCAGAATCGGTGTAATTAAAGAAACTTTTGGTGAAGGATTAGATCCAGCCGTTGAAAGTGCTGTTAACAAAGCAATTGAGCAACTAAAGCAATTAGGAGCAGAAATTAAAGAAATTTCCTGCCCTCGTTTCCGCTATGGGTTGCCTACCTATTACATCATTGCTCCTAGTGAAGCTTCTGCCAACCTAGCTCGTTACGACGGCGTTAAATATGGCTTCCGCGTTCCAGATCCTGATAATCTGCTAGATATGTATATGCGTACCCGTGCTATGGGCTTCGGTGCAGAAGTCAAACGCCGGATTATGATCGGGACTTATACTTTGTCGGCTGGGTATTATGATGCATACTATCTCAAGGCTCAAAAAGTTCGTACTTTGATTAAACAAGACTTTGAAAACGCTTTTGAGCAAGTGGATGTGTTAGTATCTCCGACTGTTCCCACTACAGCTTTTAAAGCTGGGGAAAAGATAGCCGATCCCCTGAGTATGTATTTAACTGATTTGATGACGATTTCAGTGAATCTGGCTGGTTTACCAGGATTGAGTTTACCCTGCGGTTTTGACGACAACGGGCTACCAATTGGATTGCAAATAATTGGTAATGTGTTAAGAGAAGATCAATTGTTTCGGGTTGCTTATGCATATGAGCAAGCTACTGATTGGCATAATAGAACGCCTCAGTTGAATTAATCTATGACCTGCTAAGGTCACTGCTCGCCTAGCCGCTTATACTTTAAGCAGCCGTCCCAAGGTGCAGTGTTAGACTAATTCTACTTAGCTTGATTAATCTTCTCCACTAAAATCGCTTCCACCTCTGCTTCAGGATCGGCAAGGTCGAAGGGATAGGGATGATAGGCGGCATTCGGATTGCGACGACTGATTAGCACTTCTAGCGCTGCTCGGAATGCTTCTTCATCATTTCTATGTTTTGAAAGATACTGCTTTAGCTGGGTATTTGTCATTTGGTGTAAGTTCTCGGTCATAGCACAAAATCCCAATTTCCATCTTCTGTTATTATCAGCGCAATTTCATCAGCTGCCCCAGCCTGAATGTAGAGTGTTTTAAGCGTTCGGTCATAACGGAAGATTTGGATTGGCTGATATAGATTGGAAAGCAACTGACACAGGAATATTGCTGTATTGGATTGCTTGTGTGTGGGCAAGTTGAAATTCCTAAAGATATGCCAAATGTATGCTACCAGAAGTTAACTGACCCCTTAGATACGCTCTTCACAACTGCCCTGCACCAGCACTCATAAAGCGCCCCCACAGACAACCTCTTACTAACGGCAAAACTCAACAGCAAATACCCTGACAACAAAGCAAAAGTCGCAAACCAATCGTCCTGAAGTGAGGTGTTAGACCTTGCGATCATCCAGCGTTACTAATTTTTCCGCCGTGACGCTGGAAGCAACAACGTAGGATTTGTCTAAGACCAGAGCAAGTAATTCACCCGATTCTTCAATCCATCCTTGCAAGGGGTTCGGGCGCATTGGAGAACGAAACAAGCAAGAACATTGAAAACCAAATTCATTCATTACTTGCTCATAACCTTTTACCAACTTCTGTGGACCCTCTGCCAGTAGCCCATGACCACTAGCAATCAGTTGTACTAACGGGAGGTTTCTATTGAAATAGCGCTCGAAAGGAATCCATTGATGTACCAATTGTATATGTTTCTCATAAAGCTTTCCTACTACAGTCCAAGCATCTGCAATCTCAACTATGCTTCTAAAAGTTAGTGATGCTACAGGTTGGGTGTAAGACCAAAGCAGTACATGATCATCTAGTAGCTTTAAATATCCGTCACTACCAAGAACAATTTGATGCGTTCGTTCTTCGTGACAGATGAGCTTCCAAAACTGAGTTTGTTCGTTTTATACTCCACAGTAGAGTTGGATTACCAATTCTAAATCTACCTCTCTCCTTACGGCTGAAATAATAGATAGCGATCCATACTCCTCAAATTCCCAATTTTCTTTAATTTTAAATAATTCAGCTAGCATTTTGCCCGTTTATAGTTGCTACGCACAAGTTTAATCTTGCGCGTTTTATTGTGGTTGGTCTAGCTATTTATGATGCGGCTGGGTGCAGCCTAGTACGCTTGTTTGTCATACTATCTCAGCTAAAACGGTAATTGTAAGATTGAGAAGCGATCGCTTGCTCTGATTCCACCGTCGATTAAAAATGCACTCATGCTAAAAAAATTACTATTGCGATCTGTATTACCTGTTGGTGCGATCGCAGTTATCCTCTACGCATCTGCCTGTCTATATCTTTTCTTCCAGCAAACTCGCTTTATCTTCTTTCCCTCGTCTGTAATTGAAACCACACCAGAGTTTTTCAATCTCGACTACCAAGAGGTGTGGTTGCCTGTGAAAACTCTTTCAGGCAAGGTTGAACGTATGCATGGTTGGTGGATACCTGCATCTAAACCAAATGCTCTTGTGTTGCTGTATTTACACGGTAATGGGGTAAATATTGGTGCGAATGTTGCTCATGCTAACCGCTTTCATAGGTTAGGTTTTTCCGTCTTACTTCCTGATTATCGTGGTTATGGACGTAGTGAGGGCAGCTTTCCAACGGAAGCAACTGTATATCAAGATGCGGCTGTTGCTTGGGATTATCTCGTGCAGGAAAGAAAGATACAACCTAGCCAAATTTTTATTTATGGACATTCTCTAGGCGGTGCAGTTGCGATTGATTTAGCAGTAAAACACCCTGATGCAGCTGGATTAATTGTAGAAAGCTCATTTACTTCGATTCGGGACATTGTAGATTATCAAAATGTATATAGAATTTTTCCCGTCGATTTAATTCTACATCAGCGGTTTGACTCAATTAAGAAAGTGCCAGCATTACAAATGCCAGTTTTATTTATTCACGGAAGGGCTGATTTAAGAGTGCCAGCTACTATGAGTCAACAACTTTATGATGCTGCACCCCAACCGAAACAATTGGTTTTGATTCCAGATGCTGGTCATAATAATACAGCAGAAGTTGCGGGTGTAAAATATTTTCAGGTGATACAAAAGTTTGTCCAGCAGGTTATAAAGTCAGAATAATTCGGAATTAACAATTTTCTAGATGGAGTAGGAAAAAATGCAATTACAACTGAATCAGCTAGACGTTCAGCCAGGACAAAGGGTACTTCTAAAAAATATTAGTTGGGATGAGTTTGAGCAGATTCTAGACGAGTTGGGTGAGTCTCGTGCTTCCCGACTTGCATACTATAAAGGAGTGCTTGAAATTATGGTTCCGTTAGCTGGACACGAAGATGGTAAGGAAATTATTGGGGATTTGGTGAAAATATTACTCGAAAAACTCGACATCGAATTTAGAAGCTTGGGTTCCACTACCTTTAAAAGACGAGACATGGCTAGTGGTGTAGAACCTGACGCTTGTTTTTATATTCAAAATGAAGCTGAAATTAGAGGTAAGGAAAAGATAGATCTTAATTTCGATCCGCCGCCTGATTTAGCGATTGAGATTGATATTACTAGTAAATCAGAAATCAAGAAGAATAGCTATCAAGCATTAGGTGTGGGTGAACTTTGGATTTATGATGGGCGATCGCTCACTATCAATCTTCTACAAAATAGCCAATATATTAAGTCTAATACTAGCCAAATCTTCCCCAATCTACCAATTATTGATGTGATTCACCGTTATGTTGCACAAAGTAAAGTGGAGGGAAGAAACGTGGCAATCAAGGCTTTTCGTGCTTGGGTTGGGGAACAGTTGGGACTTTAAGGCGGCTTGTTACAAACCCTTACAAGTTTACGCAATCATACCCAAGCTTAGAATTATACTCGTAGTCAACACAATTAGACAGACGCAGGTATTATGGTGGACTGGTTAGCTGTCTGGGGAGTTTATACTGTTGCTGGGTTTGTGTTTAAAGATGTTCTGACTCCCTTAGCAAAAGGCGCTTTAGAGGACTACGTTAAAGATTTTTTTAAAGACTCCATTAAGGAGTTTACAGGACTATTGGATAAAAATACCCTGCAAACGGCAGTTGGAAAAGCTCTCAAGGAATTTTTACAACTGATGCAGCAGGAATTAGAAGATGCAGATTTTACCTTAGAAAAATTACAGTCGTATACAAAACCATTAATCATTTTTATTAATAATAAGTCTGTTAAAGAGATACTGGGAAGCGCCTTTAAATACGACTACCAACTTATAGATACAAAGACATTATATCAAATTTGGTATCAGCTTAAATTGTTAGAGCTACCAAACGATTTTGATTGGGAAAAGGTTGGCAAGCGTTATATCAAAAAGGTTAAAGCTATCATCCGAGAATCAGATGAATTACGCTCTATCCTTGACTCACAAAATTTGGAAGAAATTCAGCAAAACACAAAACTTCTGGCTGGAATAGTACCGGAATTTGACTTAAAGCGATATCAGGAAGCGATTCAAGAGCGATACGGCAATCTTAATTTACAAAGTTTAGATACGAGTGGTTATGCCTACAATGAACTGAAGTTATGGCGAATATTTATAGCACAAAATGTGCAAGAAGTCCACGAATTACCGCAACATGAATTGCCTAAAGAATATCAGAGACGACTGAAAGAAAGTAACCAGTTAGAGGCAGAAATTACTCAAGAGGAGTTGGAACGATATCAGCGAATTTATTTTGAACAGCCAACTCGCTCAGTATTAGATATAGTCAATGATTATCAAAATTATAAATACTTAGTGTTTTTAGGCGATCCTGGTTCGGGAAAGTCTACCCTACTGCAATACCTAGCATTGATTTGGGCAGAATCACCGCTCAATAATGCGATCGCACTACCAATTCCTTTACTGATTGAATTACGCACCTATGTGCGGAATAAGTGTAATAATTTTTTAGATTTTTTCCACCAAAGTCCTAGTTCAATTTATCATCTCAATCAACATCAACTGCACGAACAGCTAAAGGCTGGTAATGTTGTAGTCATGTTTGATGGTTTAGATGAGGTATTCGATCCAGATAAACGAGAGGATGTCATTACAGGTATTCATCGCTTTACCAATGATTATCCGAATGCGCGGGTAATCGTCACTTCTCGCACGATTGGCTACAAGCCGCAACGGTTGCGAGATGCACAATTTCGGCACTTGATGCTGCAAGATTTAGAGATAGAACAAATTAGGGATTTTGTTTATCGATGGCATGAGTTAACTTTTAAAGATGAGGTTGACAAAGTTAGAAAAAGAGAGCGACTGCAAACAGCAATTGACACATCTTCATCAATTCGGGAACTAGCGGGAAATCCCCTACTGCTGACAATGATGGCGATTCTTAATCGTAACCAAGAACTGCCAAGAGATAGACCAGAACTTTATAACCAAGCATCGCGGGTACTTCTACATCAATGGGATGTGGAACGAGTTTTGATTGAAGATCAAAGGCTAGATCCTAAAACTATTGACTACAAAGATAAGCAGGCGATGCTGCGTCAAGTTGCTTATTATATGCAAGCTAATGAGAAAGGTTTGTCTGGCAATTTGATCGGTGCAGATGATTTAGAAAAGATTCTGACTGATTATTTGAAAAGTATAGAAGTTAATGAAGCTAGAGCCGTTGCTAGGTTGATGATTAATCAACTGCGGACTCGCAATTTTATTTTATGTTTTTTGGGTGCGGATTACTATGCCTTTGTGCATCGGACTTTTTTGGAATATTTCTGTGCTTGGGAGTTTGTCTGGCAATTTGAGAAGGAACGCAAGATTTCGCTCTTAGAGTTGAAAATTGAAGTTTTTGGCAAGCACTGGCAGGATAAAACTTGGCATGAAGTTTTGCGGCTAATTGCGGGAATGATTGAGCCAAAGTTTGTGGGAGAAATAATTGATTATCTCATTGAGTAAAATAATAGCGCCAAAGGGAAATCTACCAACCTGTTGTCAGCCGCAGATTGCCTTTCTGAAGTGAGGAATAAAATTGCGATCGCACCAACGGCTGCAAGATTGCTTGAGTATTTGAAAGACATAGTAAAAAATAAGTTAGATAGTGAAACTGCTCCCAAGGTAGTTGCAGCGATCGCAACGAATTGGAAAGATGACCCTGAGACTTTGCCTTGGCTCAAAACCTGTATTCGATTTAATACAAACTTTTTTATACCACGCTCAGCAGTGAAAGAATTAGCCCAAGGGTGGAAAGATGAACCCGATACTCTACCCAT
>CAXTYC010000035.1:0-55332 GCA_964248365.1 uncultured Chroococcidiopsis sp.
CTGGTTTCCGCCCTCGGTGGATACCTTGAGAGGGAGCAAGGGGAGCTAGGGGGAGATGGACAAGATGGGGAGAGGGAAAAAGGGGGAGAGTGGGAGAAATTACCTTTACCCTTCTCCCCTCTATAATTTCTGACAGTGCAAGTGTAGAACGCATTGTGGCAGAACTTTTGAATAACGCTTGTAAGTACACCCCACCCCACGAACACATCACACTCATAGCAAGGGCTAACAAGGAGAAAATACAGTTAAAGGTGTGCAATTCTGGAGTTGAAATTCCACAACAGGAACTAAAACGTATTTTTGACAAGTTCTACCGCCTTCCTAGTCACGATCCCTGGAAGCAAGGCGGGACTGGGTTAGGACTAGCACTGGTACAGAAATTGAGCGAACAGTTAGGCGGCGGTATCCAAGCTGAAAGTAGCAAAGGTAAAACCTGTTTTACTATTGAGTTACCCCTCCAAATGTAGGCTGGCTGGGTTCGAAGAGAACGAGTTTTAAGAATTGTGATTAAAAAAGAGGATATGGGTTGAATTGCCTCTCGTTTTCTGATAAGCTTACTTCATAATGGAAATCTGTGCAATTTTTAAAAATTTAATAATATTTTCATTATAAAGTAATACAATTATACAACAAAATTGATTTTTGCACCTAGGCTAAAATAAAAAAATTTTTGATAAATCCCAAATATTTTATTTCCAGAAAAAAAGGCAAGATCTAAGTATGCCACCCATGCCTACCAAATAAAAATAACCAGGGAAAAATTTTGATTAAAAAAGAGGAATTGCCCACTAGATAAAAAACAAACTAGGGAAATTTGATTAAAAACAGCAAATGAGTTGAAATGCACCTCGTTTTCTGATAAGCTTACTTCATAATAGAGATATATATAAAATTTTTATATTTTAAAATATTACGATTATTAAGTAAAATAATCATAGAACGAAACTGATTGGACGCGCTAACTTAAACCTGAAAATTTTTTGATAAATGCCAAATATTTCGTTTCTGGGCGTTCCTCGTTCCCAGGTTAAGCCTGGAAACGAGAAGAGAGAGGAAAATATTTAAACCAATGCTTTGAGGAGTGCTTGCAATTTCAATTGGACTTCGGCAAGTTCTTGCTCTGGATCGGAACCTGCGACGATCCCAGCACCAGCGTAAAGCCTAGCGCGATCGCCATCGATTAAAGCTGAACGAATTCCGACAATAAACTCACTATTACCTTTATGGTTCACCCAACCCAAGGGTGCTGCATACAACCCTCTTTCAAATTTTTCGTAGTAACGGATCTTATCACAGGCGATATTTCTCCCATTCCCCGCTACTGCTGGCGTTGGATGCAGTGCAGCGACAATTTTCAACGGATGGACGCAAACCGGAACTTTCGCTTGAATTGGTGTCCATAAATGCTGAATATTTGCCAGTCGCCGTAAGCGGGGTAGCCCCAACTGGGGTATAATACCTAATTCATTTAAGCGATCGCTAATAAAATCAATTACAACTTGATGTTCGCGCCTTTCCTTTTCACTATGCAATAAACGATTAGCTAATTCGGTATCTAGGACGACAGTTTTACCGCGAGAAGTTGAACCTGCTAAAGCATCTGTACTCAATTGTTGATCGTGGATACTAATTAAACGTTCTGGACTTGCACCGATAAAGTTTTGTCCTTTACCGTTACTTGTGGAAAAGACATAACAGCCAGGATGAAGATTACGCAGGTTATTTAAGCACCCAAATATGTTAAAAGTATTGCTGGCTTTAACATCGATCGCGTGTGCAAGTACAATCTTATTTAGATGATTCGCTTTGATTAATTTTGAGGAATCAAGAACAGATTGTTTAAAGTGATCGGTACTCGTTACATCTTCTTTAAACAATTTTTGGCTTAAATGAGGAAATTCAGGTAAGTATTTTGCTGAAAATGTAATAAATTGAATGTCTTGTAATAGTTGCCCAACAACTTTTGCCAAATTTGTTTCCAATGTGATAGATAAATTAGCAACTAAACAAGTGCGATCGCCCATGCGGGCAATTTGCCAACGCGGCAGAAAAATTTGAGCTGCTGGAAATGGATAAAGGGGCTGGGCAATTTGATCAAAAAAGCTAAAACTACAAAAAAAGTGTGGCCCCGCCAAAGGATGGATAATTGTGCTAAAAAGGCTAGTATAATCGAGACAAGATTTGATAAAAGTTTGGGCAATATCAAAGCGGTTATTGCCAGCTATTTTTACTTGTGCTACTGCATCAATAGCGGCGATCGCCACACCTCGTTCTTTGTTCTCAAAGTAAAAAGACAGTTGATTTGGCTGGGCAATTCTCTCCAGTACAGCCAGCGGATCAATCGGTTCAATTTCCAAAGAAATACTAACAAGTTGTGTGCAGTTGTTGTAACAATTTTGTTGCGAAGCTAAAAGAAATTGATATAGCTTCTGGGTGTCTATTGAGACATTATAACGGCGAGGTAGGACTTGCATGAAGTAGGAAATAGTAAATTTTTTTAAACTTCTGTTCCTAAAGATTATTGAATCATGATGGTATTTCTAGAGGTAAGATATTCACCTTGAGATTAACCATCCTGGTGTCTGTCCCTTTGGTTGGGTTGTTACCCTCACCGAGTGCTTGCCTCGTATGGTGGCTATTGCCAGTACAGAAGAGCAGCAAGGGGCTGACGTTCTGATCCTACAAAACAATGGCAGTGATGAACGTACATTTTTACCAATTTCGCTGGCACTGTGCCGATCGCAAGAGGCGACAGAAGTGCTATGAACCTCCTGTGGGTTTACAAAACTTAAATTGGAATTCTTTCAATTAATTACATCCAATGACAACAAAGCTAGTTTCATACCCAAACTCGAATCCGAAATCTAAGTTGTGGATGGCGGCGATCAAACCGCCGATGTACAGCGTTGCCATTATCCCAATCTGGGTAGGAAGTGCTGTCGCTTTTGCCGAAACTAAAATTTGGCAAGGAGGAATATTTTCTACTTTTATCACAGCTGCAATTTGTATTGTTGCTTGGAGTAATATTAGCAACGATGTGTTTGATTCGGAGACTGGGATTGACAAAAATAAAGAACATTCTTTAGTGAATTTGACTGGAAATAAACCTTTGATTTTCTGGATGGGAAATCTATTTTTAGCAGTGGGTTTGCTGGGGATACTAGCGATCGCCTGGTGGCAAAAAGACCTAACTGTAATTGGGATTATTCTACTTTGCTGCGCGCTTGGCTACTTATACCAAGGACCACCCTTTCGTTTAGGCTACCAGGGTTTGGGGGAAATTCTTTGCTTTATTGCCTATGGTCCATTGGCAGTGTCAGCAGCTTACTATAGTCAAACCCAAACTTGGTCTTGGACTAACATATCCGCTTCAATTATTGTGGGAATCGTCACCAGCTTAATTTTGTTTTGTTCTCATTTTCACCAGGTAAAAGACGACTTAGCAGCAGGGAAGCGATCGCCCATCGTTCGTCTGGGTACAGCCTTATCTGCCCAACTATTACCCCCGTTTGGTGGCAGCATTTATGCCTTAATCGGTTTATTTGTGATTTTGGGAATTTTCCCCGTCTCGACTTTACTCACTTTTCTAAGTTTACCGTTTGCCCTCAAGTTGTTCCGGCACGTACAGCAATATCATAATCAACCGGAAAAAGTCAGTAATTCCAAGTTCATCGCCGTAGCTATGCATTTTTGCAGTGGAATGTTTTTAGGATTGGGATTTTTGTTAGGTAGCTAGCAGCTAGGGGCTAGGGGCTAGAGGAAAGCTGGGGTATCTGAGGGATCTGAGGGTTTAGTTGCTACCATATCCCTGCTTTCAAGTCAAGAAATTTGAATGCACTTTCTCCCTTTTGCCTCCTTTTGCCCTCTTCTAGCCTCTAGCCTCTAGCCTCTAGCCTCTAGCCCCATTGATGTAGTGCAGTATCGATTCAGTTTTCGTCCTTATCGGCGGCGGTTTCAACCACCCTTACAAACCAATCATGGCAGTTGGGAGGTGCGCGATGGTATTATTATCCGTCTTGCCAATGAAACAGGTATTGGCGCTGGTGAAATTGCCCCCATTACCTGGTTTGGTTCTGAAACCATAGAACAAGCCTTGGATTTTTGCCGCCAGCTACCTGGTGAAATCACACAGGAGACGATTTTCTCAATTCCCAATGAATTACCCGCCTGTCAGTTTGGTTTTGAATCCGCATGGGAAGATTTTGTAGCAGGAGGGCAGGGGAGAGGGGGAGAGGGGGAGAGGGGCAAAAGGGGAAAAGGGGAGAATAAACAATCCCTTATCCAAAATCCCTTATCCAAAATCCTCTTGCCTCTCACCTACAGTGGCTTATTACCTGCTGGTAAGGCTGCATTACAAAGGTGGGAGAAATTATGGAATCAGGGATACCGTACTTTCAAATGGAAAATCGGGGTTTACCCAATTGCCCACGAACTGGAGATTTTTGATTTACTCACCCAGACATTGCCAGCGTCAGCTCTTCTGCGATTGGATGCTAATGGGGGGCTTAGTTATGATGAGGCTTGTTTATGGCTTGACAGATGCGATCGCCTGAGGGCAAATAATAAATTACTCGTTGAAATTGAATTTATCGAACAACCGCTAAGTCTAGAGCAATTTACCCAGATGCAGGAATTAAGTTATTCTTATGCTACTGCGATCGCTTTAGATGAATCTGTTGCTACTCTCCCTCAAATCGAAGCTTGTTATCAGCAGGGGTGGCGGGGAATTTTTGTGATTAAACCCTGCATAGCGGGTTCTCCTAAACGTTTGCGGCAGTTTTGTCAAGCACACAAAATAGATGTTGTATTTTCATCTGTCTTTGAAATGGCTGTTGGTAGACAAGCTGCACTGAAGCTAGCAGTTGAATTATCCAACAACAATCGTGCTGTCGGTTTTGGTATAAATCATTGGTTTGAAGATGAGCTTCCCCCGCTAGAACAGTTATGGAACCATTAGATTATCTCAAAAAGGCTAATAATGATTGGCTCATCTGTCATGATAGTCACAAATTTAGCTCTTTAGCTGAACAATTATATTTAGAATTAATTCAGTTAGTAGAGCAGGGCATACCGCCAAAAATCATTTTGGCACAAAGCAATTGGGTACATTTTTTAGCTGGTTTTATCGCCGCTTGTGCTGCTGGTTGTCCAGTATTTCTTTGTAATACCAACTGGGTAAAACAGGAATGGCAACAAGTTTTTGATCTCGTGCAACCAGACATAATTTGGAGTGATTGCCCACAAATTAAGCAGCAAGAGGGAGTTGGGGGGCAGAGTTGCCCCCCAGCAGAGTTGCCCCCCAGCAGAGGAGAAAACCCAATCCAAAATCTAAAATCTAAAATCCAAAATCGAATCATGATTCCTACTGGCGGTTCATCAGGTAAAATTCGATTTGCGATCCACACATGGGAAACTTTGATCGCATCTGTACAAGGTTTTCAGCAATATTTTCAAATACAACAAGTAAATTCATTTTGTGTGTTACCGCTTTATCATGTTAGCGGTTTGATGCAATTTCTCCGTTCCTTTACCACTAATGGTAAGTTGATAAATTTGCCTTTTAAATCTGTAGAAAGCGAAATATCCGATATCAATCCAACGGGATTTTTCATATCTTTAGTACCAACTCAGCTACAACGTCTCCTACAAAACCCAACGTCAGCTAATTGGCTATCTCAATTTAAAACTGTATTATTAGGAGGTGCGCCAGCTTGGCAGGAACTGCTAGAACAGGCTAGAAATTACGGCATTCGGTTAGCACCAACCTACGGTATGACAGAAACTGCTTCACAGATTGTCACTCTTAAACCAGAAGATTTTCTCGACGGCTATAACAACTGTGGTAAGGTTTTACCTCATGCCAAAGTAAATATTCTAAGTTCGACAAATCAAATATTAGGGACAAATCAAACAGGAGTTGTGGCTATTGAGGCGAAATCCCTTGCATTGGGTTATTATCCAAATTTATTTACACAAGAGCAATTTAAATTAGACGACTTGGGATTTTTTGATGAGAAAGGTTATTTAAATATTATCGGTCGCAACAGTAATAAAATTATTACTGGTGGGGAAAATGTATATCCAGATGAAGTAGAAGCAGCTATTAGAGCTACAAATTTAGTAGATGATGTATGTGTGATTGGTATGAGCGATCGCACATGGGGACAAGCGGTAACAGCAATATATGTTCCCAATCATAAACAGGTGACGTTGGCTGAAATGAGGGTTGCGATCGCAGACAAGTTAACTTCTTTCAAACAACCTAAACATTGGATACCCGTAGATAATTTACCCCGCAATTCTCAGGGTAAAATCAACCGTGAACAGGTGCAGGAAATCGCTATTTTGAGTATAAGTGATAGCTCTCAAACTCAGGAAACTCCGAAAGGGCTAAATCCAATGCTGAAATTGCCTTATGGCTTGAAAATAAAGCCTGATAAAAAAGCTGGAAAAAACTTCCTAAGTTAGCCCAAGGAACTGGTTTGTTAGGTGCGATTAAGCCCATTGCACCAGATGCCAAGAAAGAAGAGGCAAGTTTTGACGTGCAAGCACTGCTAACTACTAGTTTTCCGTCCCACTGGGCGATCGTTCTGATGTCAGAGTCTGTTAATAATTCTACTGGAACACGACTGCTAATATTCTCAGCATTAGACCACCTTAGAACAAAGCTATCATAGTTTCCATGCATAGCAAGATGAACTATTTCGATGCCTGGTTTTTTCAAACACTGTTTGACAATCTCTTTATTTAGAACTATTTTTTCTGACCACATGCCATCATTACTATAAAGTTCGTAATCTATACCATGTTTTGTAAAAAAAGGTGAGAGAATTAATGCTTATGTCTTTTTCCTAATCTCAGGACTTCTACAACCTTCGAGAATAACAACCTTCATAATTGCTTAACGGGACTTAAACAGAGGGTTTATTTTGACGTGGAAGCTAGGCTAAATCTGTATTATACTCTTTTTACACCTTTCGTTTTGTTTAAGTCCCGCTATCTGATATTTGGAAACTTTAACGATCGGCGATTTGCAGTTGACCATTGGTACAGGTTCACTCCTCAATGGTTACATTAGAAGAAATATTGCTTGTAGCTGCTCCCAATATTGATAATACCCAATGGCAATATTATGCCATTGGGTTGATTGCATAAATTAGCGACGGGGAGAAATGCGTAATATTTAGCAGTCAAAAAAGCTAACCACGTTCTCGCAACCGCCTCAAAATGCCTTAATCTTCGTGATCTTCAAACGGATCGCTCAATTCTTTGGAAGGAGGACCGAAAGACGTGTATATTGCCAAACCAGCGATTCCAATCACGATTGCAGCTAGAGAAATGCTAAGAACTGTTGCGGGTTCCATTGGTAAAATAGATTTATGAGTGCTATTCCTAATACAATATTACAGAACATTAAAAAATGCTTTCCTAATTCATAATAGGTGACTCATGGCACAACGGACTTGGTTGGGAGATAGACTTAGACCCCTCAACTCGGAGTATGGTAAAGTTGCTCCAGGTTGGGGAACCACACCTGTGATGGCTGTCTTTATACTGCTATTTTTCGTCTTTTTACTGATTATTCTCCAAATCTACAACTCCTCACTGTTGTTTGAGAGAGTAGACATTACACCTGATTGGAAGAGCTTGGGCGGCTAAGTAGAACAAAACTAAAAAGTTTTAACAATATTTAACTTAAAACTAACCCAGAACCATTCTGGGTTTTTTTAATTGGTAACTGGTAATCGGTAGTTGGTAGTTGGTAGAGACGAGCCTTGCTACGTCTGTACTCGTAGTTGGTAACTGGTATTTCCCCTTTTCCCTTTTTAGTTCTCCCATTACCCTGTAGAAGAGCCTTATACTAAAACAGGGGATCTGATAAACTTTGCAGGAGGACTTGCAGTGAACGTCTTTGGTATTGGTTTGCCAGAAATGGGATTGATTATGATAGTGGCACTATTAATCTTTGGTCCCAAAAAGCTGCCTGAAATTGGTCGTAGCTTAGGTAAAGCAATTCGCGGTTTTCAGGAAGCTTCTAAAGAGTTTGAGTCAGAGTTTAAGCGGGAAGCAGAACAGATAGAGCAAGCTGTGCAGACGACTGCCTCACTTGAACCAAAGCAAATAGCAGCAGCTAAATCTGAAAATCAACCGTCTTCATCGCAGCATTAAATAATAGAGTGTTATTGTTTCGAGGCGAACTGTTTGCCATAGGTATCGCTCTAGACGTATTGTGATTTCAAGCCATAATGACAGAAGTTGTACAAAATTTAGTGATTCCTCAGCTAATTGTGGGGTTGGGAAATCCCGAACAGAAGTACGAGCAAACCCGACACAATATTGGCTTTGCTGCTGTTGATGCTTTGGCTCGTTCTTGGCAGATTCCCCTGTCTGAAAATCGTAAGTTTCAAGGAGCGTTTGGAGAAGGTAAGCCCAGTGCAGACAAAATTCGTCTGCTTAAGCCCTTGACTTATATGAATAACTCTGGTATGGCAATTCGAGCCGTAACAGATTGGTACAAGCTGCCACCCTCATCCCTTCTGGTGATATATGATGATATGGATTTACCTTTAGGTAAGATCCGTTTACGCTTGTCAGGATCAGCTGGGGGACACAATGGCATGAAAAGCGCGATCGCTCACCTTGGTACTCAAAATTTCCCCCGCTTGCGCCTTGGTATTGGCAAACCCCCTGGTGCAAATATAAAAGACGATTCATCTACTGTTTCTTACGTCCTAGGTCGATTCTCCAGTGGGGAAAATCAGATCGTATCTGAGGTACTTCAACTCGTGGTTGAGGCGGTAGAACTGTCTATTAAGCAGGGAGTAGAAAAGGCAATGAATCACTACAACAATTGTAATATTTCAATAACCCTGGATAAAAAACAAGTCACAGCCAACCCCTGAGTCAAGAGCTTAGTATTCTCCTGCAATTATTAAAGTAAAAATAATTACGACTTACGCGCTTACAAATTACGAATTAATTAAGTGCTGCTGTTGCTTGCCTAATATATTCACAGTCAAGCAACGCAACCGAATATATATTTATCTCACTTTACCTCATACGCCGCTTACGTCGAGCTGCAACTGCCTTACGTTTGCGCTTTTCCTGGGGTGTTTCAAAGTGCCGATGATATTTTACATCTGCTAATATCCCTGCTTTAGAGACTTGACGTTTAAACCGACGTAGAGCTGAATCTATTCCTTCGTTTTCACCTAGAACCACTTGGGTCATTCTGACTTTTTCCTCAACATCATCAATTTAATTGTAATGTCACCTGAAGTTTTGCACTTTAGTGACCAGCTACTTACACATCTATCAATAATCATGCCCTTTGTACTGTCGTTAGGGCAGTTTGACAAAGGTGTGCTACTAAGGTTAGCGACCCATGATTATAGCACAATCCAGCCTAATATAGTAGGGAGTGGGGAGCAGGGGAGCAAAGGGGAGCAGGGGTGAAATTACGAATTATCTTTTCCCTTTTCCCTTTCCCCTTTCACCAACTACCAATAGTTCCTCT
Source organism: uncultured Chroococcidiopsis sp. (assembly GCA_964248365.1). GTDB lineage: Bacteria > Cyanobacteriota > Cyanobacteriia > Cyanobacteriales > Chroococcidiopsidaceae > Chroococcidiopsis. Next base: position 9,518 of record CAXTYC010000035.1, read on the forward strand.
AGCAAATGTAACTACTGATAAAGTTAATCACGTCAGCAAGTCCAGCATGAGTTTTCAAGTTGGTAAAGACAAAAGGTTTATCACCTCGCATTTTCCTAGCATCCTGTTCCATGATGCCCAGGGACGCACCTACTAAAGGAGCCAAATCAGTTTTATTAATTACCAGCAAATCAGATTTGGTGATTCCAGGTCCGCCTTTACGGGGAATTTTATCTCCAGCTGCCACATCAATGACATAAATTGTCAAATCAACTAACTCTGGACTGAAAGTAGCTGCCAAGTTATCGCCACCGCTTTCTAGAAACACCAGGTTGAGATCTGTAAACTGCTGTTCTAGCTGTTCAATGGCTGCCAGATTAATCGAGGCATCTTCACGGATAGCAGTGTGAGGACAGCCGCCAGTTTCAACGCCAATGATGCGATCGCTACTCAATGCTTGCGATCGCACCAAAAATTGGGCATCTTCTTGAGTATAAATGTCATTTGTCACTACGGCAATGTTGTATTGCTGGCGCAATGCCTTACACAAAGCCTCAACTAAGGCTGTTTTTCCTGAACCAACTGGACCTGCTACTCCGACTCGAATTGCCTTCATGCACATTCCCCCAATCAAGTGCTGCAAGCTTAAGAGGATGATTTCAAACAGTACTTTAAATTTAGCCCTAAGTGCTGCTTATTTTCTCTAATCTTTTACAGCAAGAGTACCTGGTACGGGTACTGCCTTTAAGCTTACTAAAATTTCCACACTACAAACTAGATAATTAATGTGTTATTTGTAACTTTCTGCGACTCTTAGATTATTTTAATAGATATTTTCCGAAATCTTCTGATTCAGTTTTGTGTTTAACAATAACAAAATCTGAGAGTTTTTGAAGGTAATGTATGCGTAAACAATCTGTTATATATGTACTCTTAGTTTTAGCTACTTATCCTATTAGCCTATTTTTAGCTTTCTTTTTGAAGCCTGCACCAATTGCTAATATTCTAGGATTTTTCGCCTTACTGAGTTATATTGCTACCTTACTCCCCAGCTTAATAAAATTAGTCTTTCCCCAGACTAAAAAAAATAAAACTTTAGCTTTTCTACTCAAATATCGCCGCCACATAGGGGTTGCCGCTTTTAGTCTAGGATTAAATCATGGAGTTTTACTCATGATAAAACTCCACCTTAATTTATTGGAACCACACACTTATATTAGATATTTCCAAGGATTTTCTACATTAACTATTTTTACATTGTTAGCATTTACTTCTCATGACCAAGCTGTTAAAAATCTCAAAAGTAAATGGAAGAAGTTACATCGTTTAACTTACTTAGCAATCTTTATATTGCCTTGGCATATTCTAGATAAAATGTCAGGACACTGGACATACATAACACCTATTGCCGTTTTGCTAACAACAGGAATAGCTACTTTATTTATCGTTAGGCAGTATAAATCTAAGATTAATATGTCTCAAGCAACGAGTAAATAAATTTATTTTTATTCATTTGAAAGGATTTACTAAAATGAAAAATAAGCTAAAATGTGTCTATTTAAAACACTTATTCAATAAAAATTTGAATCGAGGATTCACTCGGACTGAATTGCTGCTTGTGATTGTAATGACAGGATTTATGCCAGCTCTCATAATGCCTTGTATTTTGCATCATCATGATTTGCACAAAACTCAAATTTATTTAAGTAAATAAGTTGAGATAAATATTTTTCTTATTAGTTAACTTTAGGTAGGCATTGCTGGGCTATAGCTGTAATTTTCCGGCATATGTTTGGCAGTAAAGCAATTAGCTTACCTCAGATGAACGCCAGTAAACGCTGTTTTCTCGTTGCATTAACTGGTAGCCGATTAACTCCCGCCGTAGTGTAGCGCAATCAGGATGATATCGCTTGATTATTTCATTTACCGTGCTTTCTGGGTAGCCAACTCCCAACTCAAATTGGCTTGCTAACCACTTGAGAATTACTACACGTTTTTTCCGACTAGCAGGAATTTCCTTAAGAAGATTGCCATCAAAGTAGTTTTTTAGAACTTTACTTTCCCACGCTTCACTTTCCACATCTTCAGCTAAAGATGCCATATTACCAGGGGTGAAAATCTCTTTGCTAATGCTTTGCAAGGCTTCAGTATCAAGCTGGTAGAGGTGTGTATTTCCCTCTGGGCGCATATTCACCAAATTCAATTCTTTGAGTTTAGCCAGATGATGGGATACAGTAGGCTCTTTGAGTTGTAAGAGTGCTGCCAATTCTTCTACGCTACACTCATTACGAGCCAAAATACCTAAAATCTTCAATCGGCTCTCGTTTGCCAGAACTTTGAAGAAGTTGAGCAGGGTTTGAAATTGTGCTTTTTCCATTACCTTACTTCTAATTAGAAGTGTATCTAATTAGAAGGTTATCTAATTACTATTAGAAATGCAACTACACAAGCCAGGAGCTAGGAGATTGAGAAGTTAGGAGACGGGAGACACAAGCCGGAAGTCAGAATATTAATATCTTCATTTCCCCTCTTTGCCCCCCTATCCCCACAACGCGAGTGTCCCCGCCCCCCTGCTCCCCTGCACCTGAAGCCCTCTTAAACGCCTCTAGCTAACTGAATTGTTCGCCTACATCTAAGTTGAACAGCATTTGCAGTGACTGCATACAGCGCTTTCTTGCCTCAATATCTTGTTGCGATCGCAGTTGTACCATTGGATCGTGCAATATTTTATTCACAATTCCTCTAGTTAAGGCTTCGATCACTTCTTGATGTTTTTCGGCAAATTCTGAACCTAATCGAGAAAGAGCTTTTTCTAACTCTTGCTCTCGAATAGCTTCTACTTTGTCGCGCAGACAGCTAATAGTAGAGACGGTTTCAAGACTTCGCCACCACACATCAAATGCTTCTACGTGTTCATCGAGCAGCTTTTCCGCTTCCATCGCCATTTTGCGACGACTTTCATGGTTTTGTGCTACTACAGCCTTCAAATCGTCAACATTGAATGCTTGCACATTCTCCAGCTCGTTTACATCCCCATGCACATTGCGTGGCACAGAAATATCAAACAGCATCAAAGGGCGAAGTGGCTCCAAAGCGACTTCAAGTTTTGCCCGATCCAGTAGTGGTTCTGTTGCTGCTGTACTGGTAAATACCAAATCTGACATTGCCAGTACCGACATCATTTCAGACATCAGGTGAATTTGCAGCTCAGTTTGTGGGAACTGAGCAGCTAACTCTTCAGCTCTAGAACGAGAGCGATTCAAAATTGTAATTTGCAAAGCTCCTTTTGCCAGCAAATGTTTCACTAACAGGCGCGACATTTTGCCAGCACCAACAATTGTCACCCTACAAGCGGCTAGATTAGCCACTTTCATTTGGGCTAACTCGACAGCAGCAGAACTGATAGATACAGCCCCAGTGCCAATGCTGGTTTCTGAACGAACTCGCTTACCTGCCGTAATTGCTTCTTTAAATAGCCTATTAAGGATGAGTTTTATACCTTTATATTGTTGTCCCAAACTGTGGGTTTGTTTCACTTGAGCCAGAATTTGTCCTTCTCCCAACACCAAGCTATCTAACCCCGCTGCTACCCGCATCAGGTGCATTACTGCGTCTTGATGCAGCAACATAAACAAGTGTTGCCGTAAAGAATGCATGGGTAATTTGCTGCGATCAGAAAGAAACTGAGTGACTTCCCGAATGCCTTGTTCGGTTTCGAGAGTAACGATGTAAATCTCTAACCGATTACAAGTGCTAAGGATGGCAGCTTCGACAATATGAGGAAAGCTAGCTAGATGCGCGATCGCGCTTTCTATCTGTGGCTCTGGAATACTCAGTTTTTCTCGAACTTCTACTGGGGCTGTCTTATGGCTTAGCCCTACAACCACAATATTCATGTGTCCTCCAATCTAGGGGCTTGGGGCTTGGGGCTTGGGGCTTGGGATTTTTGTGGCAGGGATTGGGATGATCGCCAGGGAGAACAAAACATTCAACACTCGCCACTCACCTCTAGCCTCTAGCCTCTTGCCTCTTGCCTTTTGCCTCCTATCTCAGTTGTAGTACCTTTGGTTCTTCAAACATATGAATAGTATCCACAAATCGCGCTGTTTGGGATTGGCTGGAAATTACCAGACTTTGAGTTCTTGCTCCTCCTTTGAAGAACCGAACACCTTCCATCAGTGTTCCTGGGGTAATACCACAAGCCGCAAACAGAATTGTATTGCCGGATGCTAACTCATCAGCGTTGTAGACCTTATCTGGGTCATTAATACCCATTGATCTGAGCCGCTCTAAATTACCTTCTCTACTTTCACCGATCAAACCTGTTTGCACTACTTCTGGATCGTAGATCAACTGTCCCTGAAAATGCCCGCCTAAACAGCGCATAGCAGCAGCTGAAATCACGCCTTCTGGTGCAGCCCCAATTCCCATTAAGGCATGGATGTTGGTTCCAGCAAAGGCACAGCAAATAGCTGCCGAAACATCACCATCGCTAATCAGGCGAACTCTTGCCCCTGCCGAGCGAATTTCCTGAATTAGTTCTTTGTGACGGGGGCGATCCATCACTACTACTACTAATTCCTCAACGGCACGTCCCAAGCACTCGGAGAGAATTTTTAGGTTTTGGGTGGCAGATTTGTTAATATCTACATGACCTCTGGCTGGGGCTGGCGCTGCTAGCTTTTTCATATAAAAATCTGGCGCAGCGAATAACCCACCTTTTTCAGCGATCGCAAGCACTGCCATTGAACCATTTTGACCGTAGGCAACTAGGTTAGTGCCTTCGCAGGGATCAACAGCAATATCAATTTCGATTAATTCATCAGGGTTGCAGTATTCTTTCGCATCTTCCCGAGTACAAATACCTACTTCTTCCCCGATGTAGAGCATGGGAGCATCATCTCGCTCTCCTTCTCCAATTACAATGCGACCTCGCATATAGATTTTGTTCATTCGTTCGCGCATGGCTTCAACCGCCACTTGGTCAGCGATGTTTTTTTCGCCTTTGCCCATCCAACGGGCTGATGCGATCGCTGCCTGCTCTACTACTTCAATAATCTCTAACCCAAGGGTATTTTCCACCTTGTCTTTCCTCCCTCTGCTCGGTTTGGCGCTGTTTTTAAAGGCTGTATCAGTTCTCAAGTCTACCAAACGGCGTATCCTCGTGGACGAAAAGTATTCACTCAGCCTGTGTTAAGTTTTGCTGCCTATTGGGAAGAGACTAGGGGTTAGGGAAAGGGGAAAGGGAAAAGGGAAAAGGGAAAAAGAATCAATGAACAATGAACAATAAACAATGAACAATTGATAATTGATAATTGATTCCACCTTTCCCAATCAATGATCTAGGCTATAGACAGATAAAATAGATTCTTGATAAGTGAAATTATGTTGGACTTTCTTAACCCCCTGCTCAATCGCCATCCAGAGCGCGTTAAAGCCAACGTAGAAATATATACTTGGCAAACTTGCCCTTTCTGTATTCGAGCTAAGATGCTGCTGTGGTGGAAAGGTGTGAACTTTACCGAATACAAAATTGACGGTGATGACGCAGCCAGAAATAGCATGAGCGAACGGGCAAATGGTAGGCGTACAGTGCCACAAATCTTTATCAATAATCAGCACATCGGTGGATGCGACGATATTTACAACTTAGATAAACAAGGGCAGCTTGATTCCTTGCTAGCGCAGCCAGTGGGCTAAACAGTGTGAATGATTTATCACCACCAATAATTACTCATCGGGAGTATCTCATTCACAGACACTGGATGAGGAGGGCGATCGCCCTTGCTCAGAGTGCAGGTGCAGCAGGTGAAGTCCCCGTCGGTGCAGTGATTGTTGATGCAACTGGCAACCCTATTGCCTGTTTGGAAAATCGGCGGGAACGGGATAAAGATCCAACAGCTCATGCAGAAATTTTAGCTCTACGGGCTGCTGGTCAATTGCTGCACTCCTGGCATCTGGACAGTTGCACCCTGTATGTCACCTTGGAACCTTGCCCAATGTGTGCAGGTGCGATCGTGCAAGCAAGATTAGGTCTTCTAGTCTATGGCGCAGACGATCCGAAAACTGGTGCTATTCGTACAGTTGCTAACATTCCTGATAGCCCCACATCCTATCATCGTCTACCTGTACTTGGCGGCATCTTAGAATCTACCTGTCGTCAACAATTACAAACCTGGTTCACAGAAAAAAGGATGAAGGCTAAAGGCAAAAAAAAGAAGGATAAAGGTTGAAATTTCAACCTTTATCCTTCATACTTCACACTTCATACTTTATCATTCCCCTTTTCCCTTTAGTTCCTCTAGCCTCTGGTTCCTCTAGCCCCTGGTTTCTCTAGCCTGATGACGCTGCTAAAAGTGTCCTTAGAGAGAACATAACTCGAACAAAAAAAATTACGGTGGAATAAAGATAGCTTTGCAATCCTTGTTTGTTCAATAAGCAGCCACCCTTATGATTCAGTTGGATTCACCCTTACACACTTCTATCGCAGTCCAAAAGACTACCAGTGAAACTGCAAATACTAGCAAGGTGGCTCCCTATACCTCGCGTGTTTCACCTTGGTTAACTCCTGCTGTGTATTTCTTAGGTCGTCACATTGTTTTCCCATTTTACTTTGGGCAAATTGAAGTAACTGGACAGGAAAATCTACCTGCTAAAGGTTCTGTTATCCTGGCTCCTACCCATCGCTCCTATTGGGATTCGTTGTTACTAGCGTCTGCAACGGGTCGGGGTGTTACAGGACGAGATCCACGATTTATGGTATCGGTCGATCACTGCAAAGGACTAAAAGGCTGGTTTATTGAGCGCCTGGGAGGATTCCCAGTTGATACAAAGCGCCCAGCTATCACTACCCTGCGGCATGGAGTTGAAATCCTCCAGCAAAAAGAAATGCTAGTCATCTTTCCCGAAGGTGACATCTATCGTGATGGTTATGTACATCCGCTTAAGCCTGGAATCGGTCGTTTAGCGTTGAGCGCCCAATTAAGCCAACCAGGATTAGACGTAAAAATCATACCCATTGGTATTAGTTATAACCAAACTTACCCTACATGGGGCTGCAATGTTAATTTGCGTATCGGTTCTCCCCTACAAGTTGCAGATTACAGCACAGGTTCGATTAAACAAGACGCTAAACATTTAACACAAGATTTAGAATTAGCACTTAAACAACTAGTTGGTCAAATAAAAGAACCAGATGAGGGGAACAAGTAAAGCGGATTTTGAGTCCCCCGTGGGTAGTGAGAAACAAAGGGCTGCTGATGAGCGCGTTAGCGAAGCTTAACGAAGTTATCGCCCCTTTGGGAGGTAAGATACCCGAAGTTTAAATCGGTCTTGTGTTCTCTCATAGCACTATTAGGTTAAGCCATGAATTCTGTTGGAACCAAACGCTTCCTCTGCAACAGCTGTCTGACTTTTATCCCAATAATGGCAGTCCTAACATTACTATCGCCACTAAATGCCCAAACCCCTGCACCAAAGACACCAGATAACGCCAATCAATCACAACCACTCGATTCAAAAAACCCTAATATCCTCCAGCCTACGGCTCAAAATAATAGCCTTTTGAGCGTAGCAGGAGGACAGCGTTTGATGAGTGAAGCTAGTAGCGCGATTTCTTCCCAAGATTACCCCTCGGCTGTGAAGAAACTTCAAGAAGCTCGGCAAGTTTTCAATCAAATCTCCAATTTCTATCAACAGCTTGCTACTAGCTTTTCAGGAATTGACAACAGAATTGCAGATTCTCAACGTAAGAAGGCACTTGAAACAGCCCAAATGCGCGATGATGCTACCTATCAATTAGCATTGGTACACAGAGCGCAAAATAAACCGGAACTAGCTGTGCCTTTGTTAGTTCAAATTATCAACAGTCAAAACCCAACACGGGATTTAGGCAAGAAAGCATACCAGCAGTTATTCGAGTTGGGGTTTGTTGATTCAGCCTATCCTAGAGCAGGCAATACTACTATAGAAGAGGCTCCTAAACGTAGTGAAGCGAATCCCGCACAGCCATCTGAAAATACACCCCCCCAACCGTCGCAGCAAAAACGTTAGCACTCTTTTGGAGTCAATCTCCTCAACAAAACAGTTAAATTAGAAATAGACACCAACATTCAAGGGATTGTGATGATTAGTCCTGGGCAGGTTGAGGAAATGATTTTAGCGGCAATACCAGACGCTCAAGTTCAGGTACAAGACTTAACTGGTGGTGGCGATCATTATCAAGTCGTAGTGGTTTCATCCCAGTTTGAGGGTAAGGCAAAAGTGCAACAACACCAACTAGTCTATGGTTCCCTGCGCGAAGCTATGTCCTCTGAAGCTATTCATGCTTTGGCATTAAAAACTTATACACCCCAAGCTTGGCAGACAGCTAGCCCAGTTGTCTAAGCTATAGCAAAGTGCGCGTCGCGTGAATATTGCATTGTGACTGCCCTTATCAATGAACAATGAACAATTATCAATGGATATCTTACTAACAGATAAACGTTTATTGATAATTGATAATTGACTAATACTTAGATAGGAAAACCAAGAACCATGACTCCAGAAGTAAAAGAACGAATTGACAATTTAGTTAAGCAAAACAAAATAATGGTTTTCATGAAGGGTTCAAAGTTGATGCCCCAGTGTGGTTTTTCTAATAATGTTGTGCAAATTCTCAATACACTGGGAGTTCCCTTTGAGACAGTTGATATTTTGGCAGACAACGACCTGCGTCAAGGAATTAAAGAGTATTCCAACTGGCCCACAATTCCCCAAGTTTATATTAACGGTGAGTTTGTTGGTGGGTCAGATATTCTGATAGAAATGTACCAAAATGGTGAGTTACAACAGATGGTAGAAGTTGCTCTAGCTTCTTAAAGTTTGTTTTTTCTAACATAATAATCCCTGAAATTCTGAGGGAGTGTTACCAGAATCTCAGGGATTATTTATATCGTTCATTTTTACTAATTCCGATTTTTGCTCCCAATTAAGTATTGCAGTCGCTTCTTTTAAAAGCTCATTCTGCTCGTTTTGAATTTCCTCTAATCTGTTTGAAATTTCTAATAGTCGCTGCTTATTATTTTGAACAAATTCAAAATTTGATTGTAAATTTGATGGTAGAATTGATAATTGAGTATTTTTATTTGCTATCAATGGTTGAATCATTAAACTACCGAATTTGCCGAGTGATTGAGAACTAATTTTGAGAAAAAATTGACCTAGCTTGAGTGGTGCTTGTAGTATTGTTAACCAAGCTTTCTCAAATAGGCTACCGATCGCTTTAATTAAACTCCAGGCGATCGCCAAGCCAAAAAGCAGAATAACCAGGCTCAAAATTGGGTGATTAGTACCCCAAGCTAGCAGTTGCACTATCCGTAAAACTGCTGGATGCTCCACAAGCCAATCACTTAGAGAAGAACTAATTGCCGTTTGAATTGCATCAGATGTTGTACTCTTGATTTGCCCAGTTGTGTGCAATGTCTGTTCTAAAGAATCTTTCTTTTTCCCGATATCTTCCACAATAAAGACTTGCGCCTGTTGTGTGATCGCATTTACCTTATCAACCGCTTTATCAGTGGTTTCTATTAGGTTCGCTTTTGCCTGCTGCGTCTTTTCTCCAAAAGTATCAGCAGCAGAGGTTAACAAATCTTTTATGTGAAAGCTACCAAAAATATTAGATACATTACTATCGCCTGCTTGAGAAATCATACTGAATGCACCATAGAGATTGTCCTATCTCAAGCGTAGATCTGTAAAATGTATTGTGGCATGAGTAATTAATAAAGGCAGAGCCTCTTTCTCGTAACCAGACTGAGTTAGGTTACGAGGTCTGGGGGTTCAACGGTTGTAAGCGCACGCGCACCCCGTCTTTTGGGCGACGAGTTGGAACTAAAACTGGCTCTACGCTTTGGTTGGGCAATAGTTCCCACTGATAGCCCCGAAGTAAATGAGCGGCAACAATTTTCATTTCTAGCTTAGCAAAGGCTATCCCAATACAGATTCTAGGTCCACCACCGAAGCCAATCAAACTAAAGGGGCGTTGTTTGTTTTCTTGTCGCTGGGGGCTGAAGCGCTCTGGATCAAATTGCAGGGGCTGGGGGTAAATTTCTGGCAGTTGGTGAGTCATCAGGCTCGAATAAATTAACTGCCACCCTGCTGGGACATAAAAGCCATTAAACTCAAACGGTTTGACTACGCCGCGAAAGCCGCCACCGACTGGGGGATGAAGTCTTTCAATCTCAGAGAGCACTTGTTCTAGATAGGGCATACGCCCCAGCTGTTCTAAATTTAGCGCCCCATGCTGGGCAAGCTCTAATTGTTCAGTTCTTGCTTTTTGCAACACCTCCTGATGACGGGCTAACTCCAAGCAGAGCATGGTAAGCATTGAGGTGGTGGTTTCATGACCTGCAAACAGTAGCAGCAAGGCTTGGGCGATGACTTGGCGATCGCTCATACCGTTGCCTTCTTCGTCACGGGCTTGCAACAATAGGCTGAGGACATCTTTACTAGGGTGTTGTTTGCGAGTGCTTACAACCTGTGCTAAGTGCTGTAGAATCTGATTGCGAGCTGCGATCGCTTTCCCCAAAGAAGTGACTGGCAACCGTAGAGGATTCAGCGCAAACATACCATTAGTCAGGGTGGTAAACAACTGGCTCAAACGAGCAACATCTGAACCAGAGTTAGTACCCAAAAGCAGTTGACTTGCAATGTCAAATGTCAGCTGCTTAAATTCATCAAACCAAATGAATTCCCGTTGCTGCTGCCATTTGTGAAGATAGGTTTGCGTAATCGACTCCATTGTGCCAACGTAGTTTGTCAGCGCTGCTCCATGCAAAGCTGGCATCATTAGGCGGCGATTACGGCGATGTTCCTCACCATCTTGAACGAAAAGCGATTCCCCTAGCAGCAGCTTAAAATTATCGGGCCATCCTTCTCGCCAGGAAAAATGATCTATATGGCTGGAAAGGACAAATTCAACCGCCTCTGGTCCCACCATATAAACAGTAGGTCTGCCAATGATTTTAGTTTTAAAAATAGAACCGTACTGGTGATAGCGCTTTTCGACAAACTTAGGGTCAAACACAAATTGTAGTGTCTCACCCAGCAGTGGTAAACCCATTTGTCCTGGTGGAAGTTGGTAGTTAATCATCCTTTTAGTTTTGGCTACAGCTCTGCTGCATTAGTAGCGCTGTGTTTGCTTTATTAGGCACTTGTTGAATTTTTGCCGACTTAATATACATCGGGATGAAGGGTGGTGCGCCGAAGGCTGCTGGGCTAACTTGCCTAATAGTGTAGCAACCAACAAATGCTTGCTTTGAGCCATTAGTCAGAGTGCTAACGATCTTGACAGGTACTTGATACACAAAATTGCTTGCCCCCGCGTCTGAAGTCACCTTGCCTGTTGTCAGCTGCACTGCTTTAGTTTTCGCATAGCCTGCCTCAAATTGTGGATAGGGCGGAGGCTGGGATGTAGTTTTGTTGCCATTTTGTCCCCAGTAATAATAGGCACGTACATACTCTTTGCGATTGATGGCATTGTAGTACGATTTAAGCAACTGTATGGGATTGCTGCGATCATCTAGATATGGGGGTAAATCGTTTTGCGCCAAAGCGCCAACTGCGGTTGATGCTGGCAAAGTAGCTACTGAGGGTTTAGGGTTTGCCCCCGACTGTGTTGATACCGTTTGCGCTGCATATAGCTCGTTGTCATTGCAGACAGCCAAAGCCATTACTAAGGTTATCCGGCTAACCCACAGCGCTGTACATCTGCCTAAAACTGTTTTTACCATATGCTTCCCACCTGGCAAATTCATTCATTTGGTAGGATAATCGGGCGTTGCTGATTATATGTATGATTTTGAATTTTACGTAATATCAAAAACCAGGATAAGACGTAGCAGTGCTACTACATCCGTATTCATACCTCAATTGCTGCAACGCCGATAATCGCTCCTACCAAATCACTAAGCAGCTCCTATTTCAACCTAAACCTAAATCGGTCACTGCACCGAGACTGCTAGAAGATACCAACTTGGCATATTTTGCCAATACACCAGTAGTATATCTAGCTTTGGGGGGTTGCCAATTAGCACGGCGTTGTGCTAATACTTCATCGGATACGTGTAGGTGCAACGATCGCGCATGGGCATCAATTGTAATTGTGTCACCTTCTTGAACAAGAGCGATCGCACCGCCAACAGCAGCCTCTGGAGCCACATGACCAACCACCATACCGTATGTACCACCGGAAAACCGCCCATCGGTAATCAATCCTACCGAGTCTCCCAAACCAGCACCGATAATAGCCGACGTGGGAGCTAGCATTTCCCGCATCCCAGGACCACCTTTGGGACCTTCGTAGCGAATGACAATCACATCCCCAGCCTTAATTTGATGTGCCAGAATTGCCTGCAAACAAGCTTCCTCAGATTCAAACACCCGCGCAGAACCTGTGATTTGAGCTAATTTAACGCCTGTAATCTTCGCTACAGAGCCTTCTGTTGCCAAATTACCGCGCAGGATAGCTAAATGTCCTTCGGCATAAACTGGATTATTCCAAGGGCGAATTACATCTTGATCTGCGCGTGGTTCATCGGTCACATCTGCTAAAACTTCTGCAACTGTTTTACCTGTAATTGTCAGCGCATCTGGATGCAATAAGTCATGCACCAAAAGCATTTTCATTACTTGAGGAATTCCGCCAGCTTTGTGCAAGTCTGTTGCTACATATTGCCCACTCGGTTTAAGGTCACATAAAACAGGGACACGAGCGCGGATAGTTTCAAAGTCGTCGAGGGTTAATTCCACACCAGCAGCATGGGCGATCGCCAGCATATGCAATACTGCATTAGTAGATCCCCCTACTGCCATAATTACCGAAATAGCATTTTCAAAAGCTTTACGGGTAAGGATTTGACTGGGTAACAATTGATTACGAATCGCTTCTACTAGCACAAACGCCGATTTTTCTGCACTGTCGGCTTTTTCTGCATCTTCTGCTGCCATTGTGGAGGAATAAGGCAAGCTCATGCCCATCGCTTCAAAGGCAGAAGACATGGTGTTAGCTGTATACATCCCACCACAGGAACCAGCACCAGGGCAAGCTCTACGTTCTACTTCTAGCAGTTCTTGTTCGTCGATTTTGCCTGCACTGTATTGTCCTACTGCTTCAAAAGAACTGACAACAGTTAAGTCACGTCCATTGTAATGACCAGGTTTAATTGTACCGCCGTAGACGAAAATTGCTGGAATGTTCATGCGAGCGATCGCAATCATCGCTCCTGGCATATTCTTATCACAGCCGCCAATTGCCAAAACTCCATCCATACTCTGCGCATTACAGGCAGTTTCAATCGAATCTGCAATTACTTCCCGCGACACTAGCGAGTATTTCATTCCTTCGGTTCCCATCGATATCCCATCGCTGATGGTGATGGTTCCGAACATTTGGGGCATTGCCCCAGCGTTGCGCATTCCAGATTCTGCGCGTTGAGCTAGGGCATTGATCCCCATGTTACAGGGAGTAATGGTACTGTAACCATTGGCGAGTCCCACAATCGGTTTAGTGAAATCAGCGTCACCAAAACCAACAGCTCGTAGCATAGCTCGGTTAGGCGATCGCTGTACGCCTTGGGTTACAACTTGACTTCTGAGATTGTCCGGCATCTTGTCACCTTGGGGAGTAAGGATAGGCAGATTATGATTCTCGCAAAAAGTCAGACTTATTGTTCGACTGTGTAAACAGATTTCACTTGGGAGCGCAAATTCTCTAGAACTTGCGTCAAAACTTTAATTTTCTTAATTTTATACTCTTAGATATTCATCCGATGCGATCCAAAATCTCACTTGCCACTCGTTCGGCTGACTCCAAAGCCGATTCCATGCCAGGACTCGCTATTGCCGTGTGTTCGCCAGCAAAGTGAATTCGCTGCCAAGGTTTAGCCATCTTGTTTTGAAATCGGCGGATTTGTCCTGGTCCAAAGTGGGAATAATCCCCCCGTGCAAACGGATCGCGCCCCCATGAGACGACGCGAGCTATATCCACATTCGCCGCCGCTGGGCGAATTCGCCCCAGTGAGGATTTGACAAAAGAAGCTAATACCTCTGGACTCATAGCATCCAATTCCTGAGCGGAGGCACCGTTGACAAAGCAAGTTAGCCCCAAGACTCGTCCAGTAGCATCCCGATTTGGAAAGATACTTTGTAGCCCAGTGTCTGTCCACATACTTGGTGGATAGCCGTCTGACTCCCAAAAAGACTCCCGCACACTCAGGAAAATTTCCGTGACTGTGGTATATTGCAATTCCCCCACCGCTTCAGCCTGTGCCCCTTGTAGAGGGGGATCGATCTTTACGTGGCGTAGGACGGAAAATGGCAAAGTCACGACAGCATAATCTGCCTGGAAATTCGAGCCGTCCTTGCAGTTGACTTCTACGCCATTGTCGCGCGATCGAATGCAGACTACCACCTTGTTAGTTTGAACGGGAGACTTCAAAGCTGCCGCCATTTTTTCTGGTAAGCGAGAGTTTCCGCCCTCGATATGCAGAGATTGCTCCCTTGGATTCTTGGATCGTTGGGCATTCCGCAATGCCCACAGGGCGAACGAACTGGGATTAAAGTTCATCAAACGCAGGGCTTCTTGTGACGCACCTAGATGGCGGACATATTTATCTAGAGGAATGTCTAGGTAAGCATAATCCGGCTTTGTCCAGGCTTTCGCATCTGACAAGGGATTATTCTGGTTCAGGTAATATGTCAACAACTGCGGTGGAATCAGATTTCGTTCGGTTTGAGCCAGATGGTTAGCAGCAGATGCAGCCCAATCTTGCGTCAGCACAGATTGCCCGCGAACATAAAGCAGCAGTTCTTTGTCTAAGCTTTTTGGCTCTACAGGCACTTGCAGCTGCTCAGCCAGAGTTAACAAGCGCTGGTATTTCTCACTAAAAGATTGCCCCCCTGCTTCTGGCTTACCTGGTAGGTCATCTAGGGTATGGACGCGACCTCCGACGCGATCGCGTGCTTCCACAACAGTAACAGCAAGCCCTTTTGCTTCTTACAGCAATGCCGTATATAAGCCCGAAAGACCAGCACCGAGAACTAGCACCGAGTTCTTGATATCTGATGCTGCTACCCGTTGCAATGTCCGTGCTAAAACAAGTGAGGTTAAGGCACTCTGGCTAAGTTCCCACAAGAATTCTCGGCGATTCAAACCTTTGCTAGTCATGGTCTGTTGACGATGTGATGAGTGGATGCTAGTGTCATAATCCGGCTAAAAGCAGCTTTCACACGCACAAGCAAAATTGACTCGATTTTTAACTTGCTGATAGCCAATTGCCAGAAGCCAAGTTACGTATAGGTTATACGACCCCAGCATTGACACAATAGCAGTTATGTTTTTATGCGCGTGTAATTTACTATTGACCTGATAGCTACAAACATAATCCCCACTCAACTACTAAGTACACGTCAAAATTGGAAACAAATTTTCCAAATTGGGAAATTAGCGCGAGAGAAAACACGATTTAAAGAAAGCAACGGTTTATCCACACCAGGGTCTATTTGTCAACTGCGCTCCTCCCCAGTTCTTCATTTTTGATAGCAAGACTCGCTCCTCCAGAGCGTCCCTACATGACTTTTGACTTTCTTGTAGTCTCAGCCTTGGCTACTAATTTTCAACCAATACTGTCACAGTCGTAACAGCTATTAACATTTCGTGATTTTATACTTGAGGGATTCCGAAAGTAGGATTGTTAAGATTTCTACGATTGTGATCGATGGCGATCGCTGTCCTATCTTTATATATCTTCTGTCTTTCGCAATGTATTTGCTAATTACTGAAAATTCGACTGGCTTTCTTTCACTAGCCATATAAATGACACAGTAAAAGTTTGAGCGAATATGAAATACTTCGCTTATATATATCTACCTATAGGTTAATGCAAAGAACTTTAAGTAAATTTACATTCTACTCAAGCTCAAAATGAACTATCCAGACGCAGCACAAAAATAAAAAGCTTGAGTCCGGAAGACTTCATTTGATGCAAGTTTGTTTTCTATTCCATTACAAGGCAATGTATAGCCCAATCGAGCCATAACACTCGCCATCGGCAATATTAAGCATAGGAAAGATTCATGAACAAACTAACTCGTACAAGTGCGCTCAAAAAATTGGCTGTCTTAATGACAGTCACTGGTGTCAGTTCCTTAATCAGTCTTCCGGTAATGGCACAGCTGAACCCTCGACCTCGGATCTTTGATGAGCCACCCTACAATCGTCTCCAAAGTCCACCAAAGCATCATCACCCGAAGCATAAACACGATCCGCGCCTAGGAGAAAGACCAGCACCACCGAGTGATGCAGGCGATCGCCCACCCAAGCATCATCACCCGAAGCATAAACGCGATCCGCGCATAGGAGAAAGACCAGCACCACCTGATCCGAGCGATCGCCCACCAAAGCACGATCGCCCTCGCCATCGACTCGATCCGCGCATAGGAGAAAGACCAGCACCACCGCCTGTAGAGAACGCTCCGCAACCAGCAGGTGGGCGTAGCTATGATTTCCGCCCAGCACCGCCACCGCCTGCCGCCACTGGGCGCTAAGCGCCGCTCTTAGTGAAACAGTGGCAAGATTTTAGGAAAAAATAGTCGGTTTTTATAGGCTTAGACCAAATTATGCCATGAGGTAGAGATCGTGTACCTCATGGTATTAACTCCTGCCCAAACAACAAAAGCAAACATAATCGCCAAGACATATGCAAGAAAAGCGAAGACCGAGTAAGAAAAGTTTGCGATCGCTTGATTACTTGAATTTATTTTTAGCTGATGTGCGGGATGGGGTTGGACCATATTTAAGTGTTTATCTCAAAGCCTCGGAACATTGGAACCCAGCTCAAATTGGGGTTGCTATGTCCGCTTCGACGATCGCAACAGTCATTGCTCAAACACCAGCAGGGGCATTGGTTGACCGATTGAACCAGAAACGAGCATTGATCGTGGTAGCTGCTGCACTTGTTACTATAGGTTGCATCGGCATAGCCTTAGTACCGACTTTTGGGGTAGTAATTGGCTGCCAGATTTTAATTGGTCTAGCAGCAGCGGTTTTCCCGCCTGCTATTGCGGCGATTACATTGGGGTTGGTGGGGCATAGCAAATTAGATCGGCGGATCGGTCGCAATGAAACGTTTAATCATTCAGGTAACGTACTTGCTGCTACTCTGGCTGGTTTAGTTGGTCAATTTATTAGCCGCAAAGGAATCTTTTTCCTAGTTGGGGCTATGGCAATTGGTAGCGCGATTTCGGCGCGATCGCTTCGTTATCAGGAAATTGACAATGAACTGGCGCGTGGTGGTGGAGATGGCGAGGATGATAACTCAGAAGATCGAGGTAAATCCCCTGGCATAAGAAAGCTGTTTAGCGATCGCCGCGTACTTATGTTCTGTATTGCAGTAGTTTTATTTCACTTTGCCAATGCAGCAATGCTACCCCTAGTCGGTCAAAGACTCGCACGGGGACATCATGAACTCGATCCGACTGTGTATATGTCTGCTTGCATTATTGTAGCCCAGTTAGTCATGACACCCACAGCTAGCATAGTCGGTCGTTTATCAGAAGGTGGGCGAAAACCAATTTTCCTATTTGGCTTTGCCGTCTTGCCGATTCGGGGAGTGCTTTATACACTTAGCAACAATCCCTATTTTCTAGTTTCTGTGCAAATCTTGGATGGAATTGCAGGCGGTATATTTGGAGTGCTTTCGATTCTTGTGGTTGCCGATTTAACTAGGGGAACTGGTCGTTTCAATCTCACACAAGGGGCGCTCAATACGGCGATTGGAATTGGTGCGGGACTGAGCAATTTGCTGGCTGGATTTGTGGTGCTTCATGCTGGCTACAACTTTGGTTTTCTAATGTTAGCAGCGATCGCTGTTGTAGCTACTGGGGTTTTTTGGTTCCTCGTACCAGAAACCAAAGCAAACAAAACAAAGGCAAGACGCGCCGCTATAGCGCCGTAAAGGTATTGATTTTATCAAACGATGGTTATTCTTAAGTTCATCGTAATTGGGCTGACATATATTGGCTTGGGTTTAGGCTATCTGCCCTTTTTGCGGATGAATCGAGCTAGTATTGCCATAGTTGGGGCAGCTTTACTCATAGCACTGGGAGTTTTAGACCTTAAAGAAGCTTGGCAGGCTATAGACTATAAAACTCTGATTTTCCTGTTTGGCATGATGGCGATCGGTGCTAACCTAACTTATTCTGGTTTTTTTCAACTAACGCTCGATCGCTTAATGCACATCACCCGCAGTCCGTTTGGTCTGCTGATTGTCTTGACGTTTGGTAGTGGTATACTCTCAGCCTTATTTCTCAATGATACGATCGCCCTGATCCTAACTCCTTTGACACTAGGCTTAACGATCGCCTTGCAGCTCAACCCGATTCCCTACTTGCTTGCCTTGGCTTCTGCTACTAATCTTGGCTCAGTAGCTACCTTGAGTGGAAACCCGCAAAATATTCTAATTGGCTCTTTCTCCGGCATCAGCTACCTAGCTTTTGCCACAGCCCTAACTCCTGTAGCATTGGTGAGTCTGTCAATCCAAATCGGATTGCTGTGGTGGCTATATCCTGAAGTTCGTTCTACCAAGTCTTGTCTAATTCAAACTCCTTTGCGCTACCGTGTCTTCAAACCTCTACTAACAAAAAGCCTGTTAATAACTGGGGGATTGTTAGTTGCCTTCTTAATTGGTATATCTCCTGCTGAAGCAACCCTAGTAGCAGCTAGTTTACTGTTTATTACTCGGCGGGTCAAACCAGCGCGAATTTTGCAGAAAATAGACTGGGATCTTTTGGTGATGTTCTCAGGACTATTTATTATTACTGCCGCCGTGCAAAAATTAGGAATATTAAATTTATTTTCGAGTTTAGTAAATACCCCTATAAGCATATTAGGGGTAACAGCTCTACTCTCAAACTTGGTTTCTAATGTTCCCGCCGTGCTACTGTTACACCATTTAATTCCTCATCCAGATACTCGAACATGGTTGTTACTGGCAGCTGCGTCTACCCTAGCTGGAAATTTAACTCTACTAGGTTCTGTAGCTAACCTAATTGTCGCTGAAGCTGTCGCTAAACTGGGGTATCAGTTAACATTTTGGGAACATTTGCGGTTTGGTTTACCACTTACTGCTTTAACCTTAGTTGTTGCCTATTTTTGGATTTATTAAACCAGTTGCTTGCATAAACTTAGATCTTGCACCATCGCTCTCGACCGCAAGGAAATTAATTTCCACAGCAAGTAACTCAAGTCCATTAAAATGGACACAATGCCGCGAGCAATCCTCTTAAGAGGATTTGGGCTATTAGCTTTTGAATTTGAATTCAAAAGCGGGTGAAGAGGCAGGTGCAAGATGTGAGTAAAGGCAATTGTAGGTTCGACTCATCTGCTTTCTATAGCAATTCTAGATGAGTTGTGATTTTATTTAAAACGTAGACGCATTCGCAAAGCGTTGCCGCTGGCTACCGCACAAGGGCGCATACTGCACTCGCTTCAAGCCGAAGGCTAGAGCGCAAAGGAAAGAGAAAAGAGAGTTCTGACGAATGATGCGCGATTGCTATAGTTCCTATTTGTAGTTTCCAAAAATGTAACGAAACAGAAATTTTTGTTACTTTGATGTCACATTAGAAACAAATTTTATCCTTTGCGCTTCTGAAAATTAGCGGGATTTAAGTGTGAGGAAGATACAATCGATGATTTCCCTTTTTTCTGGGACAGGTAAAAAGATTTCTGCTTTTTGTCTGTTTCCATCAATCTTTACAGTAGGTATTTTGGGCTTATTGACTTTCATTACCACTCCTGTTTTGGCACAGGAGAAAGTGCAAATCCAAGGTTTAACCCAACGAACTATTACTGTTACTGGTAGAGGCGTAGAAACGATTCCTACCACTTTGACTCAAGTTAGTTTAGGTGTTGAAGTTCAAGGTAAGACAGCGCAGGAAGTACAGCAAGCAGTAGCTCGACGTTCATCAGATGTGGTAGCGTTGCTCAGATCGCGCAAAGTCGAAAAATTACAAACTACTGGTATCAATCTCAATCCCGTCTATAGTTTCAACAACAATGTACAGCGGCTTACGGGTTATACTGCTAGCAATATTGTCAGTTTTCGTTTACCAACCCAGCAAGCTGGATCTGTGTTAGATGCGGCTGTTAAAGCTGGTGCGACGCGGATTGATAGTGTTAGCTTTGTTGCTTCAGACAGTGGGATCGCACTCGCTCAACAAGCGGCTTTACGCGCAGCTACCCAAAACGCTCAACAACAAGCCAACGCCGTTTTAAGCACCCTGAATCTGAGCCAAAAAGAAGTAGTAAGTATTCAAGTTAATAATAACGCTAGTTCGCCGCCACCAATATTGAAAGTGGCGCGCGATGCTATCAGCAATGAAACTACTTCCTCTCCCGTCGTGGGCGGCGAACAGCAAGTAGAAGCTTCAGTCACGCTGCAAATTAGCTATTGAGAGGGAGTAGGGAGTAGAGAGTAGGGGAAAACACAGCTGAGGAAGCTTCAGGGGAAATTACCCTTTTCCTTTTACCCTTTACCGCAATACCTCTTTACCCTTTCCCTCGCCTCTACTTTTGTCGAGCTAGAATTCTTCAGCACCACCGTTGCCGAAATTCGAGTCTGCATCACGTTTGGAACCCAATAAATCCATTTTGTCTACATGGATGATTGGTGTGGAACGGGCTGCGCCTGTGCTGCGATCGCTCCAATTGTCCAACTTCAACGACCCTTTCACTCCAATTAGGCTACCCTTACGTACATAGTTCCCCGCTATTTCCGCTGTCTTCCCCCACAGTTCCAGAGTAAACCAATCTGGCTCATCGCTATTACGTGATTGCCTCCTGACTGCTAGTGTCAATTTACACTTCACATTCCCCGACTCAAAATACTTCATATCAGGGTCACTACCTACGCGACCTACCAGAGTTACAACGTTGAGACTCATTTGTGTTACTTTTAGTACAACTGTACTCTTTTACCCCACCATAATCATAGCCAATTATGCACACAATGGGAAGAAATTGCTGAAAAAATGGAAAAAATTTGCTAAAAATATAATTTTTTTTCTAAACATTAAATAACTTAACATTTAGGGCAAATACCAATGCAAAAATACTGATAGTAGGTTCATCAACCTTCCTTTTATAGAGCAGCCTGCTTGCTTTCGTACAACAGTAAATTTACTTAAAAGTTGTGTTTGTTAGCTAAAAATATTGTGAAGTAATCAGTGAAAGCACCCTTGGATGTTTAAGTAGACCAGCGTAAAGTTTTTTAACTATAAGAGTACATTTTTAAGCCAATCTAAAAAATGAAACCCAGTTAAACCAAGAAATAGCTCGACTCGACTAAACTCAAAACAGAAGCATTAATAAAATCCAAGCGGCTGCTGATTGCCGCTATATAAAAACGTATTGCACTTGCGTGGGAGTAAGAGCGTGGGAATTTTTAGTTTTTTTAATCGGTTTTCGTTGTCTAGGGACATGGGTATCGATCTAGGTACCGCCAACACCCTGGTGTATGTTTCTGGTAAAGGTATTGTTCTCCAAGAGCCTTCAGTGATTGCGATCGATCTTCACGATCGCACAGCAATAGCAGTAGGAGAAGAGGCAAAAAAAATGATGGGCAAAACGCCCCCAAACGTCGCTGTAATTCGACCTTTGCGAGATGGTGTGATTGCTGACTTTGATACAGCTGAACAAATGCTTAAGCATTTTATGGAGCGGGTACACGGCGGTAGAGTTGTTTCTCCCCGTGTTGTGATTGGCATTCCCAGCGGCGTTACTAGTGTAGAACAGCGGGCGCTTAAGGATGCAGCCTTACGAGCTGGGGCTAGAGACGTTGACTTTGTAGATGAACCATTAGCGGCGGCGATGGGTGCGGGACTCCCTGTAGCTGATCCGATTGGCAATATGGTGATTGACATTGGTGGAGGTACGACAGAAATTGCCGTACTAAGTTACTACCGCACGGTTATTTGTGAATCGGTACGTATTGCAGGGGATGAGTTGAATGCAGCGATTATACAGTACATGAGGAAAATGTACAACTTGGTGATTGGTGAACCCACAGCTGAGGACATCAAAATTCGCATTGGCTCTGCCTATCCCTTTCCTAATGATGATGAAAATATGATGGAGGTAAGGGGAATACACGTACTGTCTGGTTTACCGCGCACAGTCAAGATCAAGGAACCAGAGATTCGGGAAAGTATGTCGGAACCTTTGTCTGTGATTATAGAGGCAGTCAAGCGGACGCTGGAAAGGACACCCCCAGAATTAGCAGGAGACATAGTTGATCGAGGCATTATGCTGGCTGGAGGCGGTGCTAAGTTGCGGGGACTAGACACGCTGATCAGCCATGAAACTGGGATTGTTACTCATATAGCACCTGAGCCTTTAAACTGCGTCGTGCTGGGAACAGGTATAGCACTAGAAAAGTATAAACAGATGGAACGGGTATTTAGCGATCGCTCTCGTCGCGTGTAGATATTCATACATCGGGGTTTCAATCTCTAGGGGTATGTTTTGTTGCCACTATTTTAGGCACATTAGTAATTACCCCTAATTTGCTTCGATCCTCAATGGCAGATTTCAGGGTTAATCAGCATCTATAAAGCTCACAAATATATTGAGTGCTTACCGCAGTCAAACTATGTATACAATACGTCGTAACTGGTGGGAAAAACACGGAAAGCCCACAGTGATAGTTAGTTTAGCCCTTGTTACTGCCTGGACGCTTCGCCAGACTCAGGCAGCAGCAATTTTTGAAGTTTACCGATTAATTACTAGTCCTTTCTCTGGCGCACCAACCCAGCCAGAGCGGTTGAGTGATGCTCAAACGCGGGAACTACAAGCGCGGTTAGCAGAACTAAAAAGCCAAAATCAAAAGTTACAAGAGTTATTGGGCATTGCTACGCCAAAACAGTCGCAATCAGCCATTGTGGCTCCTGTTGTAGGGCGTGGTGCTGACCACTGGTGGCAACAAGTAACTTTGGGTCGCGGTTCAACGGCTGGGATTCAATCTGGTTTTACTGTCACTGCTCCTGGTGGTTTAGTGGGTCGAGTTGTCAGTGTAACTCCCAATACTAGCCGTGTATTATTAATTAGCGATCGCACAAGTACTTTAGGTGTTACCGTAAGTCGTAGCCGCGATATGGGTTTTCTGCGCGGACAGTCTGATAGCCGTGCTGTAATGCAGTTTTTTGATAAAGTTCCCAATGTGCGACGCGGCGATGTGGTTGCTACTTCGCAATATAGTCAAATCTTCCGCCCTGGCTTACCTGTGGGACGGGTAGAGTCTGTGAATATGGACAAAAGCCCAGCCCCAGAAGCGGTTATTTCCCTGTCAGCACCCATCGCTTACTTAGAATGGGTTGTTGTCTCACCCAAATAAGGCAGCAGGGGGGACTCGCTCTTCACTCGCGTTGTGGGGATGGGGGGGCAAAGGGGGGCAGGGAAGCAGGGGAGCAGGGGGGACAAGGGGACTGTTGTGAGAATTACTCTGGACTTCCCCCCCTCACCCCCTCACCCCCTCTTCTTTCCCTAGCCTCTAGCCCCTAGCCCCTAGCCCCTCTATTAGGGCGATTTGATTTTGGATTGATTAAGCTTTAGCTAAAAGTAGCCGCTTTTGTGCTAATACCTTTAAAATCTAAAATTCGCAAATCCCCCTCATACGTATGCTAAAAACTAATTCCTTGAGTCGCCGTGTTCCGAGTCGAAATACTCATACTCCTAGACGAGCTGTGGTGAACTGGGTAGTGACAGTTGGCTCTGTAATTTTATGTTTGCTACTGTTGCCTATGCGCTTACCTGGAATGGAATTACTGGGGATCGCGCCCAACTGGCTATTGATTTGGGTGGTGGCATGGAGTATTAGACGTACAGCCATTCAAGGCGCGATCGCTGGGTTGGTTTTAGGACTAATTCAAGATGGCATGACATCACCCTATCCTACCCATGCCCTGAGTTTGATGGTGGTAGGAGTTTTGAGTGCTCGTTTGCAAAAGCAGCGTTATCTACAGGAAGACTTTATTATTGTTGCCTTGATTGTATTTGGTATGACCATTTTGGCAGAAATTATTGCCACCCTGCAATTCAGTTTCTTAAGCTATAACACAGCAGGTACAGATAGCTTTACACTAGGTAAGTTAGTTGAAATTTGGCAAGATCACCAGCAAGTTGCCCTTACGTCAGCAATTGTTAGTAGCCTTTGGGCTCCAATAATTTACTATCCCCTCAATCATTGGTGGGCAAAGACTGTCGGAATTCGCAATTAATTATGCCCTCGGAATTGTCAGATTGCAATTTAAAAAGCGCGCAATTGTTCTTATCTTCCCTAGGCTCCACGAGGCGATCGCGTGGCTCCCCTAGGCTCCCTTCTAGCCCCTATACTTAGTGTGAACTCTCAACCAAACGCATCAGAAAGGACAGACTCAACCAACGACTCACAAGTAGTATCAGTAACCATCTCTGGGACAAATTCAGAGGAGATTGTGGGTACTGCTTTTGATCGGGAGATGATGCAGCGGTGTTTGACACTCGCCCGTCGTGCGAGGGGACGCACTGCACCCAATCCAATGGTTGGATCTGTGATTGTCCAAAATGGAGAAATCGTCGGCGAGGGATTCCATCCAGGGGCGGGACAACCCCATGCGGAAGTTTTTGCTTTAAGAGCAGCAGGCGATCGCGTCCTGGGGGCAACTCTATATGTCAATTTAGAACCATGCAATCACTACGGGCGCACTCCCCCTTGTTCGGAAGCCGTAGTTGCTGCTGGTGTGGCGAAGGTAGTGGTAGGCATGATCGACCCGAACCCACTGGTAGCGGGTGGCGGCGTTGCTCGATTACAAGCGGCAGGAATTGAAGTACTAGTAGGGGTAGAAGAAGCTGATTGTCGTCAGCTAAATGAAGCATTTATCCATCGCATTCTCTACCAGCGACCTTTTGGAATTTTAAAATATGCCATGACCTTAGATGGGAAAATCGCTACAACTAGCGGTCACAGTGCTTGGATTACTAATCAAGAGGCACGGCAAGAAGTGCATCAGCTAAGGTCGGCTTGTGATGCCGTAATTGTAGGTGGTAATACAGTCCGACGAGACAACCCTCATTTAACTAGCCGGATGGCAGATGCTGCTAATCCCCTACGAGTGGTAATGAGTCGGACGCTTGATCTACCAAAAGAAGCTTATCTATGGCAGACAGATGAAGTCCCGACTTTGGTATTGACTCAGGAGGGTGCTAATCCTGAATTTCAACAACTGCTACGGCAAAAGGGAGTAGAGGTAGTAGAGTTGTCCCCTGTAACACCTGCCAATGTGATGACTTATTTATACAACCGAGGCTTGCTATCTGTGTTATGGGAATGTGGAGGTACTTTAGCAGCAAGTGCGATCGCCCAGGGATCTGTGCAAAAAATCCTCGCCTTTATTGCCCCTAAAATTATCGGTGGTAGTACTGCTCCCACTCCTGTAGGCGATTTAGGTTTAACTACCATGACTCAGGCAATATCCCTAGAACGAGTCCGCTGGCGTACTGTAGGTTCTGATTGCCTGCTAGAAGGTTATTTGCCACTCAAGTGAGGGGCTGGGGGCTGGGGGCTAGAAGCTGGGGAAATCTGGGGGAGCTGGGGGGAAAATTACCCTTTTCCCTTTTTCCTTTTTATAGCCTCTGGTTCCTCTAGTTCCTCTGGTTCCTCTAGTTCCTCTAGCCCCTAGCCCCTAGCTTCTGGTTCCTCTAGCCCCTAGTTTTCACTACTTTTAACTGTTTGAGGCTGGGATCTGCACAACCGCTAATCACTCCACCTATTGCTTTAATTTGTTGTAGATAGTCTAAAGCAGCTGGGGTAATGACTTCACCTGGCATTAAAACTGGGATACCTGGTGGATAAGGGCAAACTAGTTCAGCACTGATGCAAGCATTTGTCTGTTGCATCAGCATTGTTTCTGTAGGAGCAAAAAAAGCTTCACGCGGGGAGATGGCTGAATTGGTAACTGGTAACTGGTAACTGTTCATTGTTCTTCTCTCCCCCAGCTCCCCCAGCTCCCCCAGCTCCCTCAGCTTTCTTCTAGCAAGGGTGGTGAAAGCTTGTACCAGTTGCTCAATATCTGCCTGTGTGTTACCCAAAGTGATAATAAAGGTTAGGTGCTGTTGTGATGGTAACTCGGCTGTAACGCCCAATTTTTGATGCAGAATTTCATCAGCCTCAAATCCCGTTATTCCTAAACCAGAAACTGTGACAGTTAATCGTGTTCTGTCAAGCGTGACAAAACCTGGTGTTTGCTTTGAAGGTTGTAAAACTGACAATCCTGGTATATTAGTAATGCGCTTTCTAGCACTATCAGCTAGCTGTAAAGTTCTAGCCATCAGTTCTTTTCCTTGCAATGCCATTTGCTGACGTGCTGCATCTAGAGAAGCTAAAAGTAAATAGCTGGGGCTGGTAGATTGTAGTAATTGCAATGACTTGCTTACACGGTCAATATTTACTCTATTGCCTTGAATGTGTAGCATAGAGGCTTGAGTCATTGCTCCGAGTACTTTATGGATGGACTGGACAGTCAAATCTGCACCCCTCGCTAAGGCTGGGGTGGGTAATTCTGGATGAAAGGCAAAATGAGATCCGTGTGCTTCGTCTACTAGCAGAGGAATGTTGTGTTTGTGAGCAATAGAGGCGATCGCTGCCACATCTCCACAAACACCGTAGTATGTTGGATATACCATCATCACTGCCTTCGCATCGGGATGTTGCTCTAGCGCAACTGCAACGCCGGATGGGGTAATGCTGTGGGCAATGTCCAGTGAGCAATCGTATTCGGGATAGACGAAAATAGGAATAGCACCGGAGAGAATTAAGCCGGAGATCGCAGAATAATGCACATTCCGAGGCAAGATAATCTTATCTCCAGCCCCACAGGTAGCCAAGATTGCCGCTTCTACTCCACAGGTGGAACCATTAACTAAAAACCAAGTTTTTTCCGCCCCAAATGCGTGGGCTGCAAGTTGTTGAGCCTCTTGAATTACCGCTTGGGGGGCGTACAAATTATCTAACTGGGGTAGTTCTGGTAAATCGGCACGAAAAACATCTGCACCAAAACAATCAGCCAACCGTTGAGAAATTCCTTTTCCTCGCTTGTGTCCTGGGGTGTAAAAGGGTGCATGATTTTTTTTAGCACACTCCCATAGAGCATCTAGTAAGGGGGTTGAGGCTTGAGAAGAGTTGAATAGCATTAGTTACTTGGGACTGGTTTGGTGTAATAAGATTTCGGATTTATGTCGCGCAAAGATGCAAAGACAAGGACACCCAGGTGCGGGGGTTCCCCCCGCCCCCGTAAAGTGTCCGCGCAAAAGTTTATAAGTAAAGGTTTTTCAATTGGTCTTAATTTGTGATAATCTTGTATGTTGGCAACTTGAAAATTATAAGGCGATGATTATTAAAGGAATAGGTGGCTAAGTGTAAGCATTAGGGAAGATGTCATTAGAGATGTTGTTATCTACCTTGATAAGATTAAATGCTTTAATTTAAATCCATGATAAATATTCCCGATCCACAAATTCCCATTCCAACTCCTAATCCCTCACCTGTTCCTCAACCTACTCCAGCTCCCGTGCCAGAACCCGTACCCGCACCAGTGCCAGAACCCGTACCCGCACCGATACCTCAACCTGTGCCAGCACCAGTACCTCAACCGATTCCAGGTCCAGTTTAAAATTGCCGTTGAAAATTGCTAGTTGAAAATTATCAGTTGAAAATTGCCAGTTGAAAATTGATTCTACCCAGTTTCGTCTTTAGCGGCTGGGTTTCTAAATTTTAATCTAAAATCTGTCTTGGAAAGTTTGGCGGGACCCAAACCGACACCGCTAACTTTCCGCAAAATCTAAAATCTAAAGTCATCTAATCTAAAATCTAAAACCCAAAATGCTAAGAGCCGGAATTGTTGGGCTTCCTAACGTCGGAAAGTCTACTTTATTTAATGCCCTAGTTGCCAATGCGAAAGCTGAAGCAGCAAATTTTCCTTTTTGTACGATTGAACCGAATGTTGGTGTTGTTTCAGTACCGGATGAGCGGTTAAAGGCTTTAGCTGATATCTCCAACTCGGTGCAGGTTGTACCGACTAGGGTAGAGTTTGTCGATATTGCGGGTTTGGTTGAAGGCGCAAGTCAGGGTGAGGGGTTGGGTAATCAATTTTTATCTCACATCCGCGAAGTTGATGCGATTGTTCATGTGGTGCGGTGTTTTGAAAATGATGACATTATCCATGTGGCTGGTTCTGTTGATCCAGCACGGGATATTGAAATCATTAATTTGGAGCTAGGTTTAGCAGACTTGGCACAAATTGAGCGGCGGATTGATCGCACTCGTAAACAAGCTCGTGCTAACAAAGATGCACAATTTGAATTAGCCCTTCTGGAAAAATTAAGTGTTGCCCTAAACGAGGGTAAACCTATACGGCAAGTCAGTTTAACTGAAGAAGAAGCCGCGACTATTAAGGGATTAGGACTGCTTACCAGTAAACCAGTGATTTATGCTGCTAATGTGTCTGAAGATGATTTGGCAACTGGGAATGAACAGGTGGAGAAGGTGCGGCAAATTGCCAATCAGGAAAAGGCTCAAGTTGTTGTAGTTTCCGCTCAGGTGGAAGCGGAACTAGTAGAGTTACCAGAAGAAGATAGGGCAGAATTTCTTGCCTCTTTAGGGGTAGAAGAAGGTGGGCTGAAATCATTAATTCGCGCCACTTATGAGCTTTTGGGCTTGCGTACCTACTTCACCAGTGGTCCCAAGGAAACCCGTGCTTGGACAATTACAGCAGGAATGCTAGCACCCCAAGCGGCTGGGGTAATTCACTCTGACTTTGAGCGGGGATTTATTCGGGCTGAAACTGTCTCATATAATGACCTGGTTACGAATGGCTCAATAAATGCGGCAAAAGAGAAGGGTTTAGTTCGCAGTGAGGGGAAAGATTACGTTGTGCAGGAAGGGGATGTGATGTTGTTCCGGTTTAATGTCTAATAGCCAAATCAATAGACTTCTTGCCTCGTACTACCACTTAAAATCTGGGCATTGCATTGTAGAGACGCTTTTGTGATCGCGTCTCTACAATCGAGCATCGAAAATCTAAAATCAAGGCATTCCTAAGTTTTTACAGCGCAGTTCCAGGCAATGCTGCCAAACCAGATACAGTTAGCAAACTTAGCAGGAATATTGCTAGAACCAAAGGCATCATATTTGCTAATTCAAGTTTTTTGACTTTTAAAGCTTGAATTGAATTCCTCTAGAGTGAAGAGATAGGAATTATCAAAGGTTTGAAGATAGTTACTACAAGTAAAACTATTAAAGATAGAAACATCTCCTCTGGAGACAAGGAATCCCCTTTCTTGAATAACTTAAAACAATAGATCAACAGATAGCAACTGCTCAATAAATAGGCAATCACTAAAGTAACTAGGAGCAATTCCATAGCCTCAAAGCTTTTGATGAATATTTAAATTATTTGATAGAAGTAATTTGATAGAGCTAAACAAAACTTTATACAATTGCCTGAACTTTATTGATTTAGTGTAAAAGCTTAAACCACAGTACTCTAACTTTAGTCAATATTCATACCTTAGTACTGACTAAATATCAATAAAAATACGTAAATTTATTCCTTGTGACTCTTGACCGAAGAAAGGGAAAGGGGAAAAGGAGAAAGGCTAAGGGTAAAGGCGGGCATGGTAATTTCCCCCCCAGATCCCCCAGCTCCTGGGGCAATAAATATAATTACGAATTTATCCTTTTCCCTTTTCTTTTAACTGGTAACTGGTAACTGGTAACTGGTAACTGATTTAAGTGATTCTGCAACTGTGCGCGCATAGCTTCTCGACCCAGCATAAATAGTCCGGTAACACCCAGGCAAACAAACCAAATGTATTGATGCCAATATTTCCGAATTTGTTCAAATGGGCTGAGTTTTGGGTGCAGCGTGTAGAGGTAAAGAATTAATAAGGCGATCGCTAGCGCTCCGAAGCCAACAAAGCTTAATCCAATCAAAATCCGAGCTGGGTGCAACTCCAAATCACTAATTTGATCTATGTCAATGTCTGCTAGCTCGTTAAGAGAATCTTCTGCCACTACTGAAGTTACTTGTAACTTATTTGCCACTGGCTGCGGTAAAATCGGCACTAACGCCTCTACGGTTTGGCGGCGCAGCAGCCCTTCTGTATCTCGCAGAAATTCCAACGGCTTCCGACTGGGTGGTTCGGCAAATCCTGTATATTTTACTTTTTTCCAGCTATTTGATTCAGGATCGAAATCCATAGCACACCGTTCAAAGGGGAAAGGGGGAAAGGGTAAAGGGGAAAGGCAAAAAGGTTGAAGGTTGAAGGTTGAAGGCTAAAGGCAAAAAGATTAAATTTCACACTTCATACTTCATACTTCATACTTCACACTTCATACTTTACACTTCACACTTGATTTAGGCAGTAGTTTTCTGCAATTGTTCTAGCCGTGCCAAAACTTCTGTGCTGTGAATTGCTGGATTGACTTTAACAAAAGTTTCACGTAGAACGCCGTTTGGATCAATAATAAAAGTATGACGCACGGATACAAAACTTAGCCAAGAGCCATATTCCTTACTTACTTCGCCAGTTGTATCAGCTAAAAGTGGAAATTTCAAACCTTCTGATTCACAGAATTCGGCGTGGGAATCAACAGAGTCTGCACTGACACCAATAATCTGGGTGTTTTTTTCCTGATATTTTGGTAAGTCTTGCTGAAACCGCCGCGCTTCCAAGGTACAACCAGCAGTGAAATCTTTGGGATAGAAGTAGAGGACTAGCCACGATCCACGAAAGTCAGATAGCCTTACTTCTCCATCACCTGTGTTAGTGGGTAGGGTAAACTCAGGAGCAGGCTGATTTACAGGTGGGAGCTTACCGCCTATGGCTAGCGCCTCAGTCACAAAACTTAACTGAGCAAGGAAAGCCAAACAGCAGGTAAATAGAGCGGTTAGAAAAGTGCGACGGGATAACATAATGAATGTATGAGAGCCAACGTTAACACAAGTTTACATTAATTGCCGCTTTGATTTTGTTCTGTAGGCGGTATAGGCTCTAAGTGTTGGGAAGAAGGCTGATCAGTTTGAGGTGCGATCGCAGCTTCGATGTATTGGCTATCAATTAAAAAGGCTCCCTTGGCAAAGCGGACAACCCAATATCCTCCAGGGCGGCGATCTGTTACTATACCCTCTTCACCTAGACGAATCACATCAGGAGGACGCAGCATGGGCATTGGCTCAGCTGTTTTGACGTAGGGTGGTAGCGCTATGACTCGGACTTTCTCGCCAATCGTAAATTCTTGGGACATAGGAGTAGGGAGTAGGGATGGGGGAGTAGCGCGAAGACAAGCGCGGAGGTTTCCTCCGATCAGAACGAGGTAAGAGAGGGAGTAGGAAGTAGGGGGAAATACCAACTCCCTATTACCAGGAAAGACGTAGCCCTTCTACGTCTGTTCTACCTATTATCAATTTTCAATCCAAAATCCAAGGCTCCAAAATCTAAAATTATTACGGGACTTGCCAAATTTTCTGATGATACGCCTCTGGTTCTGCATAGGGATCTATAGGGGCATGGGAGTGGTCATGATGATGGTGATGATGGTGTGCATGATCGTGATGATGCCCGTGATTATGACCATTACTACTAGCTACAGCTGCTAAGCGGAATTTACACATTTCGCAATTCATCTGCACATTTCCCAGCTGGGTTTCGATTTCCCGTTCCCGTAGAATAGAAAATAACTGAGGATGAAGCCCTATTTCTGGTAGACAGGTAATGTCGATATTTGAGTATTGTTCCTGTTGTTGGGCAGTGATATCAAAAATCTTTTTAACTAAAAGACCAGTAAACAGAAAGTGGGGTAAAACAATAATTCGTTTGGGCTGATAGAGCCTCGCGCGGCGAAAGCCTTCTTCTAGACGAGGGTGGGTAATGCCGATAAAACAAGTTTCAACAGTCGAGTAACCGCTACCTTCCCATAGAATTCGGGCAAGTTTACAAACATCACCGTTGGCATCAGGATCGCTAGAACCACGCCCAACAAACAGCAGGACAGTTTCGGAACGATCGCACTGGGGCGAGTCTATTTGTGCAAGACGCGATCGCCACAAGTCCAAAATTCCTGGTGTAATCCCAAAATGCCGCCCGTAGTGAAATTTTAGCTGGGGATACCTAGCCCTTGCCTCGTCTAGTTCGTTAGTAATGTCAAATTTATTATGCCGTGCTGCAAATAAAAGTATCGGCAGGACGGAAATTTCTGTATATCCCTTGGCTATACAATGATCTACCCCTTCCCCAATGGTAGGACCAGTAAGTTCGAGAAAACAAGGTACAACAGGTCGTGAAGTGTCTAAAGCTTGGTAAACAGAAGCAAACTCTAGTAAGCTTTGCCGTCCTGCTTCATCCTTGGTTCCATGACCAACCATTAACAAAGGGCGTTGTAGAGGCAAAGGCGGTAAAACTATAGAATCGGCAGATGAATATTTCAACTCAGTCGGATCGTTTATGTTAACGCTAGGCATCTAATTTCAAGCTCCTTCCCCGTGCAACGCAGGAAATAGCGTGAGCGTATAACAGCTAGGCATTCTGGCTTACGATTGATCCTTTGTCATTTGTCATTTGTCATTGGTTCTTAGCAAAGGACAAGGGACAAGGGACAAAATTCGTTCACAGCTGCGGCACAGCCCCAGATTTACACCGGAGTTTCCCTAGACTGTTACGGTTCACTTGTGCCTAGTTATCTTAACTGATCCAACAAGGATTAAAAAATACTGGGGGAGGGGAGGGAATAATTCGTAATTCGTAATTGGTTCGTAATTGTCCTCCAAGTCCTCTAGTTTCTCCTTGTGTTTTGACTTTGGTATGGCGAGGAGGGTAGAACTACCTGTTATCCCACCGATACCTTGGTTAAACCCGCGCAGACTGGCTTTTACAGGGGTTTGTCGATTTCGTCATTGCTTTAGTGGCGCTATCGTAATTCTTTACTGGTTACGATGATGCCGCCAGGGCTGCCGACTCTGTTGCAGTTGTTGCCGTTGTTCGGGAGTCAACACTGCTTCATATTGGGATTTAGCCGACTGTCTAATCTGCCGCATTTGAGCTTTTTGTTCTGGGGTAAGATTAAGGGCAGAAAAAGCTTGTCGTTGATTCTGGCGCGAGTCTTGCATGGCTGCTTGGAGTTGTTCCCGTTGTTGCGGTGTCAAAATTGCTTCAATTTGGGAGCGTGTATTACGGCGAATCTCATCCATTTTCGCTTTTTGCTCCTGTGTCAGCCCCAAGCGTTGAAATCCGTGCGTCTCTTGTGGCTGTGCCTGCGCAAGTGGAGATCTTAAGGCGGGTTCGGCTTTGACTGCGAGGGGAGTTGTAGCTATAGTGAGAGCGATCGCTCCTACTAACATCGGCATAAATTTAAGTTGCATCTGGACTTGCTCCGAAAAAAGCTTGTATTTGTTATTACCATCATATAAATTGGTCGAGTCAACACGCTTGAGTAAAAAGTCATGATTTTAACCATGACTTTAGTCATGCTCTATTTACACTCAATAGTCTGGTAATTAGTAATTGATAATTGATAATTGATAATTGATTTGTGCGTTCAATTCAAATCCACAATCATCCTTTTAAATTCCTGCTCTATCTAGAGTGGGTATTGCTGGCGATCGCCATTTTAACTGAACTTATACCCCCGCCGTTTCCTAGAGTCCAACGCTTTGCGCTGCCAACAATAGCGGGTATTATTGGCTTCGGGGTAATGGGTTTGAGATTGCCTACTGGTAGGCTGGCTGACAAGATTATCTATACTGCTATCGAAATTTTGCTGATTTTATCAACTGGAATGACTAGGATCAGAGCTATTCGACTATTTCCGTTGCTCCACCTGATCTTAGTTATCCGCAGTTGCTTGATCTTTCAATTACCAGGTAGGTTGGCAGTTACAAGTTTATCTTTCACGTTGTTCCTACTAACGGTGATGCGTCGGTTTCAACGCATATCAGCACCGCCACTGCTACAGGAACGATTGCGGTTTGTTCCTTTAAGTTTTGCACTGTTGTTTGGATTGAGTCTAGTATTTGTGTTGCTGTTAATGAATGCTGCGATATCTGAGCGTCAAAGTCGGGAGAAACTGGCGATCGCTAACGATCAACTGCGACAATATGCCCTGCGGATCGAAAACCAAGCCACACTACAAGAACGTACCCGCATTGCCCGTGAAATTCATGACTCGCTGGGACACTCGCTAACTGCTCTTAACCTCCAGCTAGAAATTGCCTTGAAACTGTGGCAATCTAACCCAACGAAAGCTCAAACATTCCTAGCACAGGCTAAAAATTTGGGTTCTCAGGCACTACAAGAGGTGAGGCAATCTGTGTCTACTATGCGCTCTGATCCTCTACAAGGGCGCTCTCTCGAAATTGCGATCGCCACTCTTGCCCAAGATTTTCACCGCTCTACTGGTATCTTACCCGATTACCAAATTCAGATCGCCCATTCGATTCCTTCCGATGTGTCCAGGGCTGTTTACCGAATTGTCCAAGAAGCATTGACAAATATCTCTAAATATGCTCAAAGTACAGAGGTAAAAATTCAATTACATGGGAATGCAACAAACTTGTTGCTAATAATTGAGGATAATGGCACAGGGTTTAATTTAAGCCAGAATACTACTGGTTTTGGGCTTCAAAGTATGCGCGATCGCACTGTTGCATTAGGAGGATATTTTAATATTAATAGCACTCCTGGGCAAGGCTGCACAATTACAGCTAACATTCCCTTACCAAGGTTATCACAATGATTCGTGTTTTATTGGTAGATGACCAAAGTTTAATTCGTCAAGGCTTACGAGCATTACTGGAATTAGATGAGCAATTGCAAGTAGTAGGAGAAGCTGAAAATGGGCAAGCTGCAATCAATTTAGTTAGACAATTACAGCCTGATGTCATATTAATGGACATTCGGATGCCGATTATGGATGGAGTTGCAGCCACGCGGGAGCTTTGTTCTGATCCCAATATTAAAATTTTAGTATTGACGACTTTTGATGATGATGAGTATGTAAAATCAGCGATGAATTATGGGGCGATGGGTTATTTACTCAAAGATACACCTTTAGAAGAATTAGCAACTGCTATTCGTGCCGTACATAAAGGATATACCCAATTAGCACCAGGAATAATTAAAAAACTACTGCTTACACCTACTACATCAATACAGTCACCTCCAACCGCATTGCATGAACTTACTCCTAGAGAAATGGAAGTTCTAAGACTAATTGCAACTGGTGCTAGTAATAAAGAAATTGCTCAGAAATTATATATTTCTGAGGGAACAGTGAAAAATCATGTTACTAATATTTTAAATCGATTGAATTTGCGCGATCGCACTCAAGCTGCAATTTTTGCTAATTCTTTTTTACCCCACGATTAACTCGTTTGGTGTTGTAAAAAATTTAGAATAATGTCGCGCAAAGACGCAAAGACGCTAAGGCTTCTCGTAGAGTAGGCGCTAAGAAAGACCAAAGGTAATTTAGTATCTTTAGGAAGCTTAGTAGTAGTTGCGTGTAAGTGTGGGTGTCTGTTAGAATTTCTAGAAGTAAATGTAAGATATATTACATGATGGCTCTGCAAGATGCTTGGAACAAGGGTGTACTGGTTGACACTTAGCTATCTGGGCTATACCAAAACGAGGATGAATAGCAATAAATATTTTGCATAATCCACTGGCTCAGGAGAAGTTGCAGAACGTTCTGATTGTGGGTTGTTGTTAGATGTGACGAACTTGCATATCAATGCTGTCAATCACGGTTATGATATTCATACCTTTTTGGAGCAATTGCCTTTAGAGCGAGTCGTACAGTTGCATTTTGTCGGGATGAACAACAGCACATATCTCAATTATCAGCACAACAAGTCAATCTATTTGCTGGTTCACTTAAGCGTAAGCGGCTAGCCGAAGTGCGAGATTTAATACCGCTGACTACACGGGTGTTGGGTAAAGATTGTTCTAAATTATTTTGGCGCTATGCCCAAACTTATGTACCCCAAGGAATCAAAAAGCATTGGGAAGATGCTAACGCCTTTGCTAGTTTCCTTCAATATACTGCTCAAAAGGAAGAAATTCAACCACGTTGGATTGTCGATTTAGTGCGTTATGAAACAGCCTGGTTGCAAGCGACTAACACTCGATTCCATATCTGCTGGTTCGATTACCGAATTGAATTGTTAGTGCGAAGTTTAGAACGCCACTATCCTACTCCAATGGCAATCTATCAACCTACTGTTGCTATCTGGTTTCGCTTACCTCAAGGACAACTAAGGCATCTCGTGCTACCACTATTTACTTCATTCAATGCTCCTAATTAAAATTTTGTAGCTGCTTACAGATTGTTCACACATTCAACTATTTAAATAATTCTCTACATTCTTCTCTTAATACTCCTTTTGTTACTTTGATATTCTTAGAGCTTTTAGCAATAATTTCTTCGCAAGAAATACATACCTGAGATTGATTTAGCTCTATCAAATCTTGAATTGATACCCCATAGACAATTTCAGCTAAGCCTGTCCAAACGCAAGCTGTAGCACACATTGGGCAAGGTTCGCCTGTTGTATATATAATATAACCTTCAAGAGTTGGATTCTGAATTTTAGCGGTTAAACTACGAATTACATTAATTTCTGCATGGGCAGAGGGATCGCTATCTCGCTTTACAGTGTTATAACCTTTGGCAACTACTTCGTTATCTTTGACAATTACTGCACCATACGGGGCATCTCCTTTTTTTGCTTCTTCTAAGGCTAAGCTCATAAAATCTTCAGGCTTCATAAGAACATTTTGACTTTTGCACTAAGGGTTTACTAATGATCTTGATTGTCTGGGGATAACAGGGTAA
Organism: uncultured Chroococcidiopsis sp.; assembly: GCA_964248365.1. Classification (GTDB taxonomy): domain Bacteria; phylum Cyanobacteriota; class Cyanobacteriia; order Cyanobacteriales; family Chroococcidiopsidaceae; genus Chroococcidiopsis. The sequence goes on from CAXTYC010000035.1 coordinate 46,450, forward strand.
AACCCTGAGCTACGTCTCTTATCTTGACTTTTTTACTACTTATGTTACTCAAACAACGTGTTGAATTTTACTTAGAAGACATTGAAACGCCAGCAGGTAGAGCAATTACTTTAATTATTACGAGCTTAGTTTTACTATCTTCAGCTATTTTTGTTGCCGAAACTTACTCAATTCCCGTCTCTGTCAGAATTAAACTCAACGTTATAGATAATATAATTTTAATACTTTTTGCCTTAGAATATTTAGTGCGTTTTTGGGTTGCTGAAAATAAAGTTAAGTATGTTTTTAGTATTTATTCTATCATTGATTTTCTGGCAATTCTACCAGTACTTTTAGGAGCGGTAGATATTAATGTTAGTTATATTCGGCTATTGCGTTGGTTTCGGATTTTGAAATTAGTTCGATTCTTGCAAGGTAAAAGTATATTTGGTAGAATTAGTACAGATGATAGCATAATTTATGCTCGAATAATATTTACTTTATTTGCTATCATTTTTGTTTACTCTGGTTTGATTTATCAAGTTGAGCATTCGGTAAATCCGAAGGTTTTCAGTACTTTTTTGGATGCGGTATATTTTTCCATAGTGACGATGACAACTGTAGGATTTGGTGATGTTACACCAATTTCTAAAATAGGTCGTCTGTTGACAGTTTTGATGATTTTAACTGGTATTGCGCTTATTCCTTGGCAGTTGGGAGATCTAATTAAGCAATTGGTTAAAACATCTAACCAGGTAGAAATGATGTGTCCGAATTGTGGTTTAGCAATGCATGATGCTGATGCTCGGTTTTGTAAGCTTTGTGGTGATAAGTTAGAAAAGACGAAAACTTATCAACCTAACTCGTAGGTGCGTTATTGTGGATCGCAGCGAATTTCAATCATAAAGCCGTCGGGATCGTAAAAGTATACACCTCTTCCCGTAGGACGAGTGACCGGACCATGTGCGATCACAATCTTGTTTTGTTTTAGCACTTCGACAGCAGAATCGAACAAGTGCGGATCAATATCAAAGGCTAGATGATAAGCACGGGTGAAGGTGCGTTCGGGATCTGAATCTGGTGGTAGCAAATTCGGTTCCCAAAACAAATCGAGGATTGTACCATCTGGGGTAACAAAGTTAGCTACTTTCCCAGAGGCTACCAACTGGGCTAAGGTAGATGGAACTTCATCGCCTGTTAGTTCGTGTAAACCAAGCATATTCCCATAGAAGTGACGGGAAGCTTGCATATCCTTCACATTTAGCGCAATGTGGTGAACGCGACGTAGATTACCAGGAACAAGGATACTTGGGGTAGTGCTAGACATCATGGGACTCACTGCAACGCTTTACTTATGGTAGAAGTCAGACTTCTATATTTAAGTTTATTCTCACAAAATAAACATAAACCAACACAGTATATTTTAGATAAATTCCTCTTAACAAGGAAAGAATTGATTCACTGTGTTTCAACCCTAGCTGATAAATTCCCTGTCTGATAGCTCAATTCCTTTTAAGAGGACTGTAAATTAGAGCAATTGTTAGTTTTAGTCGGTTTGAACCGACTTATGCTATGAGCCTTGAAATTAATTTCAAGGCGGTTCGTTGCTCAAATTAAACAGCTGTTAACAAGGAAAGAATTGATTCACTGTGTTTCAACCCTAGCTGATAAATTCCCTGTCTGATAGCTCAATTCCTTTTAAGAGGACTGTAAATTAGAGCAATTGTTAGTTTTAGTCGGTTTGAACCGACTTATGCTATGAGCCTTGAAATTAATTTCAAGGCGGTTCGTTGCTCAAATTAAACAGCTGTTAACAAGGAAAGAATTGATTCACTGTGTTTCAACCCTAGCTGATAAATTCCCTGTCTGGTAGCTCAATTCCTCTTATAAGGGTTGCAGTATTCACAATTAGTGCAATAGCCCGCCTTGGAATTAATTCCAAGGCTAATAGTGTAAGTCTACTAAAGTAGACTCAAATTGTCTGTTATAACCCGTTTCAAAACAGCCTCTCTTAACAAAGGTAAGCGCTATGATATTTTTGAATCTCTAACTACTCAACCAAAAACTAATTATGCCGTTTGATTATTCTTTAGATTTTAAAAATATTGATTTTCGCCAACACCCTGAACTTTATCGAGTTGGCAAGGGTGAGCAGGGAGTACTTTTGGTAGAGCCATATAAATCAGAAATTCTCCCTTTTTGGCGGTTTAAAACTCCAGATATTGCCAGAGAGTCTAGTCAAAAAATATATGATATGTTTCTTGCTTATCTGGAGCAGGATGATTTTGTAGGTGCTGATATGGCGCGGAAGTTTATACAAATGGGTTATACGCGATCGCGTCGTTACGCCAATCATAAAAGTGGCAGAAAATATAAAACCAATCCTCAAAAAGAAACTTCTAAAGAAGAGCAAATTCAGGCTAGAAAAGATATATTACCAAATGAAGTAGATCCAATTAAAGCTCAATCGGCAGCAATCTTTAAAGAAAAATGGATGCAAGCAAAGACAAATGATAAATATCTTCAGCTTTTAGCCAAGCATAAACAAATGTATGAGCAATAATAAAGTAATAATATAGCAATCCTAAAACATTTGTGAACAGTAGATGAGCTAGCATTGCTCATTTCTGATAATGGTGGGCAATGCCCACCCTACTGTAAATACGTAACACACGCCCATCAAAGTAGGGTGGCATGGGTGGCAAACTACAATAATTTCTAAAGATTTTACTTTCTACCTACTATTGTCATGCCTCTAAATAGCATGGGTGTGCTAGCTATTTTTCTTCTTAGTGAAAATGGTAGGAGACTTAGGAAGGTTTCACACAGCTTGAATAGTGGTACTGTGACTAGGAATAAGGGGATTTTTATATGGTTTTTTTTGTAGCTTTTATATAGGCTTACTTGGGAAAATCCTACTTGTCGAAATAGCTTATATAACTCAGTAACTGTATACTCCTTCAAGTGATATCCTGTTGCTATCTCATCAAAATACTGCGAACTATCATGTGGTCCAGAAAGACGATTTGGTGTAATACATACATACATTCCACCAGGCGCTAAAGCTTTATAAATGTTCTGAAGCTGTTCAAAAGCGTCATCGGGGTGTAAATGCTCCATTAGTTGATGGCTGTAGGCAAGATTGACAGTGTTTTCAGCAATAGGAATAGTACAACCATCAGAAATAACTAGTTCAAAGTTGGAGGGAAATAAATTAGAGTTTTTCGTCACCTCATTAGAGACATCAACTGCATAAACTTTTTTTACATATTTGGCTACTTCACGGGATAAACTGCAATCGCCTGGACCTACTTCTAGATAAATTAAATCTGGTTGGAGTAATCCTCTTAGTAGTTGCATTCGTTGCTCTACTATCCAAGCAACAGCTTCAGGATCGTTTTTGTATTTCAATTCCGGTGCAAAGGGAGCTATTTTATAATATTCATCATACAGGGAAGTGTATAATGTTTTTCTTTCGTCTGAAGTTGAGTTTAGCAATTTGTCTGCTAGTTCTTTTTCGGCCTCATATTGAATATTGATTTGTTCAAACGTTCTTTTGTGTTTGTCTTCTTTAATTGTTACAACCATCGATTAGCCCTCCTGGTGATGTAAACTAGAAATATACTAACTGACACTAATGAAAAAAATTGAATTTTTATCGAATACACTCAATGATTTCACCCAAGCTTTACAATACCGTATCTTTCATTAATAACTTCTGTATAGACGCACTATATTGCGTCTATACAGACTGCATACTTGATACTTCATCCTTAATTTGGTAACTTGACTAACACTTCAAAAGAGCGTTGCGAAATCAATCAAGTATATCCGCCCTTCACCAAAAAACGAGGGCGGACATACTCTAATGTCAAATCAATTTCTCGGCACTTGTTAACTACCGATCCTGCTTTTCATTGTTATCCTATCCCTTAGTTAATTACATCCGTGAGGCTGCAAACAGCGAACCGAACACCTTAATATGTTAAATATTCCTCAAATACTGGCACAGGAACTTTCTCTTAAACCCTATCAAGTACAAAACGCACTTGATCTTTTAGCAGAGGGTGCAACAGTTCCTTTTATTGCACGTTACCGCAAGGAACGTACTGGCGAGATGAATGAAACTCAGCTGCGCGAATTATTTGATCGCTTTACCTATCTAACCGAGTTAGAAGAAAGAAAATCAGTGATTTTGAATGCGATCGCCTCTGTTGGTAAACTGAGTGATGAATTAAAAGCCAAGATTTCAGCTTGTTTGCAGAAAACCGAACTTGAGGATTTATACCTTCCCTATCGACCAAAACGACGTACACGCGCCACTATCGCTAGAGAAAAAGGACTAGAACCCCTAGCCGAATTTATTAAGTCTCTTAATACTAAAAATGCCACACCTGCACCACTTGATCAAGAAGCTGCAAAGTATATCTGCGAGGAAAAGCTCGTAAAGACTGCACAGGAAGCCCTCAAAGGTGCATCGGATATTTTGGCTGAGGAGGTAGCGGAGAAAGCTGAGTTACGCGCTTATCTGCGCGACTACTTAATGGATGCAGGGATTTTCATTTCGCGGGTGAAAGACGATTACCAGGAAGGAACTACCAAGTTTGAGATGTACCGGAACTATCAAATCAAAGTCAAAGACATTGCGCCGCACAATATGCTAGCACTGTATCGGGGTGAAGCTGAAGGGGTATTGGACTTTGATATCAGTTTTGATGAAGCAGTGGTTTTGTCTTACCTGGAGTCGCAAGAAATTCGCACTAAAAATCCTGCTGTGCGTAACTTTTACCAACTTATGCTCAAAGATGCATGGTCGCGTTTAATGAAAGATTCTCTCATTAGCGTTGTGCGACAGGAAAAGAAAAACTATGCTGATATCGAATCAATCAAGACTTTTGAAACGAATCTGCGAGAGTTACTCCTATCAAGTCCGGCGGGAATGCGCCCAACATTAGCAATTGATCCAGGTTTTCGGACTGGGTGTAAGGTGGCTGTACTGTCAGAAACGGGGAAGTTTTTGGAATATCAGGCGGTGTTTCCTCATCAACGAGCAGAACAACGTCAAAAGGCGGCGCAGACAATCAAGAATTTAATCGAGAAGTACAAAATTGAGTTAATTGCGATTGGTAATGGAACGGCTGGACGGGAAACAGATGAGTTTGTTTCTGAAGCGATCGAGACGATGGATCGTAAACCGATTAAGGTAATGGTAAACGAATCAGGTGCATCAATATACTCGGCAAGTAAAGTTGCGATCGCAGAATTTCCGGATCTTGATATTACAGTTCGTGGAGCAATTAGTATCGGTCGCCGCTTGCAAGATCCTTTGGCTGAACTCGTCAAAATCGATCCAAAATCAATTGGTGTAGGACAGTATCAGCACGATGTCGATCAAAAACTACTTAAGCAAAAGCTGGATGAAACGGTAGAAAGTTGTGTCAACTATGTCGGTGTAGATCTCAATACAGCATCTTCCCAACTTTTGGGTTTTGTTTCAGGAATTACGCCTACCATTGCTAACAATATTATCACATATCGCAATGAACACGGTGCATTTAAAAATCGCCGCCAATTGCTTAAAGTAGCAAAATTAGGACCAAAAGCATTTGAACAATCTGCCGGATTTTTGCGAATTCGTGGTGGCGAGAACCCACTGGATAATACAGCGGTTCATCCTGAAAGTTATCGAATTGTCGAAGCGATCGCATCAGATTTGAATGTATCGTTAAAGCAGATAGCTCAGGTGGCAAACAAGCTGGGTTCAATGAATCTGAAAAAATATGTATCTGAGCAGGTAGGTGAACCTACTTTACGCGATATTATCAGCGAACTTGAAAAGCCAGGTAGAGATCCACGCGCCCAGTTTAAATATGCCACATTTAAAGAAGGAGTCAAAGAAATTTCAGATCTCAAGCCAGGAATGGAATTAGAAGGAATTGTAACGAATGTTGCTAACTTTGGAGCCTTTATTGATATTGGTGTACATCAAGATGGTTTAGTGCATATCTCACAACTAGCTGATCGATTCGTAGATGATCCGAAAAAAATAGTCAAAGTCGGACAAGTTGTGAAAGTGCGAGTTCTAGAAATAAATGAGAAATTGAAGCGAATCGGTTTATCAATGAAAGCAATTAGCAATTAGCGGTAACTGGTACAGACGTAGCACTGCTATGTCTGGTAACTGATAACTGGTAACTGATAAAAGAGTGAGGAAATTTTTGGAACTCTATAAATTAGAGCAAATTCAACCTGCACAACGCACTCAGGTAGGCGACAAAGCATTTTACCTGAGTAGAGTTATGCAGCATGGCTATCCGGTACTACCTGGTTTTGTAGTTCCGGCTGACGTATTGTGGAAATTTCTCTCAACTCTTAATTTAACAGAGTCGCTAACCTCACTACCAAATTCTTCTCTACATATAGATATAAATAATTATCGACAACGTGGGCAGATAGCCCAACGCCTGCAACAGGAAATTATAAATGCAACGGTGTCTCAAGAGTGGCTTGAGATACTTTTGCAGCAAGCGCAGCAATGGCAAACACCAGCACTGATTTTTCGTCCTTCCTTGGGATTGAATATTAATACACCCCAAATAACCACATCTGGGTTGTTGTCAGCGCAGATTTGTAGCTGTGATGCCCAGGCGTTAGCGAAGCGCCCCGTTGGTATCGCCACCGCCTTAAAGCGAACTTGGAGTCAACTGTTTCGAGCTAGAAGCCTGCTTTTTTGGCAGCAACATGGCATTGAGTGGCAACAACTTAATCTAGCAGTCTTAGTGCAACCACTGGGGAATGCAATAGCCTCTGGAAAGCTTAATTATAACTCACCCGAAATTGAAATCAAAGCTTGTTGGGGGCTAGGGATGGCGATGACACGGGGCGAAGTGCTACCGGATTGCTACCTTGTTGACGCTGTAACTGGTGCAGTGCGATCGCAACATCTAGGCAACAAAATCCTTGCTTATGGACTGGCTAATTCTCCTTTCTTGCCAGATCTAACCCCTTGTGATACACCTCTACTTTGTCACGCTGATACAAATTGCTTGCAAGCTTACCTTCTCAACGAAACCCAACAACAACAGTACTCTCTTAATGACACTGATGTTCAACTACTACTTCAAAGGGGGCAGCAACTTGCAGGTGATTTAAATTCCAAGTATACTATAGACTGGGCATTTTGTCAAGCAACCGATAGCACTGAACCTCAACTGTACATAACCCAAGTTACTGCACTCAGGAGTCAGAAAAAAGCAGGGGGGCCCAGGAGCAGAGGGGCAGAGGAAGCAGGGGGAGCAACTACAATCCAAAATCCAAAATCTAAAATCCAAAATTCCCTCACCCCACACCCCTTAATTCGGGGGCTAGCAGCCGCTGGAGGGCGAGTTGTGGCAAATGCCTTGGTAGTGGTCGATCCCGACGAAAAACCAGAAATACCACCTGATGTGATATTAGTTGCGTTATCGATCGCGCCTAATTGGCTACCACTGCTCCAACACGTTGCTGGGATAGTTACCCAACAGGGGGGTTTGACTTCTCACAGCGCCATTCTTGCTAGAGAGCTGGGCATTCCCGCTATTGTCGGTGCAGCTAACGCGACCTCGTTAATTCAAACAGGCGAATTAGTGCTATTAGATGGCGATCGCGGTGAAGTATATCGCGTCAAAAGTCCCACATCAGGATTTGTAGGGACGGGTTTATCCGAGTTATCTTTAGGACAAACTAAATTATTAATGAACCCGCCCCTCCCCACGTCAGCAGTCCCACGTCAGGCGGACAAACAAGACAACGCAGACAGAAAAATTCCCCTACTCCCGAATCCCTCTCTTACCTCGTTCCGATCGGAGGAAACCACATCTGGACCTTCGCGCTACTCCCGAATCCCTACTCATGTGCCAATTGCTACCCAGTTACTCTTAAATTTGAGTCAGCCTAGCTTGATCTCGCGGGTGAAAGATTTGCCCGTCGATGGAGTTGGGTTGTTGCGCTCAGAATTAATGGCTTGGCAAGTATTGGCAGGACAACACCCCAAAACATGGCTTGGGCAGAATCGTGGAGCAGAACTAGTTGAACTTTGGCAAGCACAAATTATTCAATTTGCTCAGGAATTTGCCCCACGACCAGTTTTTTACCGCTCCCTAGATTGGCGATCGCATGAATTTTTATCCTTTAATGGTGAAGGAGCATCCGGTCATAAGGCAGTTAATCCGATGCTGGGTACGAGGGGAACCTTCAGCTATGTAAAAGATTCGACAATTTTCGATCTAGAACTGTCAGCAATAGCTGCTGTGCAGCAAAAGGGTTACACTAATATCCACCTACTCTTACCCTTTGTTCGCACTGTCGAAGAGTTTTCTTTCTGCCGTCGCTGTGTTGAACAAGCAGGGCTATACCAAGTGGCGCAATTTCAACTCTGGATTATGGCGGAAGTACCTTCTATCTTGTTTTTGCTACCTGAGTATGTTAAAGCAGGGGTACAAGGTGTTTCAATTGGTACTAACGATCTAACTCAATTGTTGCTAGGAGTAGATCGAGATGAAGGTGAGTTAGCAGTAGCATTTGATGAGCGCCATCCGGTAGTAATGAGTGCGATCGCCCAAATTATTCAGATGGCAAAACAAGCGAATATTCCTTGCTCAATCTGCGGTCAAGCCCCAGTACGTTATCCTGAATTGATAGACTCGCTGGTACGCTGGGGCATCACATCAATTTCCGTCGAACCCGAAGCAGTGGAGCAGACTTATCTTGCGATCGCGTCGAGCGAACAACGTTTACTCCTAGAAGCCGCCCGTGCTTCTTTGCGATCCTAAGAATACTTATTGAGGTAGCAGGGGGGCAGGGGGGACTCCGAGTCCCCGGTTCCGAAGGAACTGGGGATAGGGGGGCAGGGGGGTCACTCGCGTA